>NZ_BDLU01000052.1 GCF_006538165.1 Komagataeibacter diospyri | reverse complement strand
CTTTCACACCAGCGGCGCAGACGCCGATGCACGTTTCTCCAGTCACCGAAACGGGCAGGAAGGTCGCGCCATGGAATACCCGCGCGATAGCGATACAGCACCGCCTCCACGAACAGACGGTTGTCCGCCGCAGTGCCGCCGACATAGCCTTCTCGACCGGGAAGAAGATCCTTTATCCGCTCCCACTGGTCATCGCGTAAACTATAGCGCCGCATCTGTCTGTCTCCCCTAAAAAAACGGGAAAACAGTCAGCACACTCAGACACAAAGTACAACCCTCACGTGCCACACTCAGGGCTTAACTGACGACACGCCGTAATACTCCGCACGGTTTTTCTATGTGTTGCAGGAGTTCTTGCGTTAAAGTGGCTGTGTCATTGAGGTTTGTTCTTTCCAGCGAGGAAAGGGCGCAACCATGACGCAGACGGAACCCGGCGGCATTGTCCCGGCCAACGATAACGGTCCGGTCGATCCTGACGCCAGGGCGCGGGTTGACGCACTGGTGTTTGCTCTGGCGAGCGCGCTGGGCCGCCAGATTGCCCGTGAAGAGTTCGCCCGCCGGGAACACGGACGGGCCGCCAACGACAATCTTCCTCTTCCCGGCCATCGCCCGGACGGGAAGGACAGGCCGGAAAGGGGAGAGTGAATGACCCGCGTAGCTCTTTATGCCCGCTATTCGTCCGATAACCAGAGTGCGGCGTCCATCGAGGATCAGTTGCGGCTTTGCGATGAAATGGCCGTCCGTGAGGGCTGGCCCGTCGTGCAGACCTATCGGGACGCCGCCATTTCCGGGGCCAGCATGATCCTGCGGCCCGGCATTCAGGCTGTGCTTGAAGACGCCCGGAATGGCGCGTTCGATGTGCTGCTGGCCGAGGCGCTGGACCGCATCTCGCGCGATCAGGCCGATGTGGCGACCCTGTTCAAGCATCTGCGATTTTCCGGGGTGCGGATCATCACCCTGGCCGAAGGGGAAATCTCAGAACTGCATGTCGGCCTGAAAGGCACGATGAATGCCCTGTTTCTCAAAGACCTCGCCATGAAAACGCATCGCGGGTTGCGCGGTCGTGTCGAGAAGGGGCGTTCCGGCGGCGGCCTCTGCTACGGCTATGACGTGGTGAAGCGGCTGGACACCAATGGCGATCCCGTCACCGGGGAACGCTCCATCAACGAACCCGAGGCCGAAATCGTTCGCCGCATCTTCCGGGAGTTCGCCTCCGGCAAGGGGCCGAAGAGCATCGCTCGCGACCTCAATGCGGACGGCATCGCGGGACCGTTGGGCCGGTCATGGGGTGGCACGACCATCAGGGGGCATGTCTCACGCGGAACCGGGATCATCAATAACGAGCTTTACGTGGGTGTGCTGGTCTGGAACCGGCTGCGCTACATCAAAGACCCCAACACCGGCAAACGGGTGTCGCGCGTCAATCCTGAGGATCAGTGGATCAGGACCGAAGTCCCGCACCTGCGCATCGTGGATGACACGCTCTGGCAGGGTGTAAAAATCCAGCAGGAAAAGATCGCCCGGACGATGGCGGCGCGTGAGGCCGCCAATGATGACGGCAAGGCGCATGCACGCCGTATCCATGCCGGGAAGCGGCCCGCCTCGTTGCTGTCCGGGCTGATGACCTGCGGGTGCTGCGGCGGTAAGGTGGGGATCATCGTCAACAGCCGGTTCGGCTGCCTGAACCATCATCGCGGGATGCTCTGCGTCAATAACCGCACGATCAGGCGGGACGTGATCGAAGCCCGCGTGTTGTCGGGCCTGACCCAACGTATGGCCTCACCCGATGCGGTGGCGAAGGCCGTCAAAGCCTATCACGAGGAAAACAACCGGCTGAATCAGGCGCGCCGGGCGCAGGCAACAGCGGACCGCAAGGCGCTGGACAGGATCGACCGCGCGATACGGGGCATCATCACCGCCATAGAGGACGGGATGTATCAGCCCGCTATGAAGGCCCGGATGCAGGAGCTTGAACGCCAGAAGGCCGACATCATGGGTCGCATGGCGGAAGTCCCGGCGGACCTGCCCGATGTGAATCCCAACGTGTCGGAACTCTACCGGGCGAAGGCCGCGCGACTGGTCGAGGCTGTGAACGACCCGGAAGGGGGCAGGGAGGTGGCGCAGGCCATTCGTGCCCTGATTGGCGGCGTTGTGCTGACGCCCGGCCCGAACCGGGGCGAGGTTCACGCGAGCCTACGCGGCGAACTCGTGGCGATCCTCGATCTGGCGAACGGGAGCGCGGCCCAGAGCACCCGAGGCGGGAACGGCGCAAAGGCGGAATATTCCGCCCTTATGACAAAGGCCGTTGCCAGCCCCCGCAATATCCCATGACGACACTCCCGCAGCTCCGGCTTCGGGAGTGTTTTTCTTTTGGCTCGACTTTCCGTTGCCACGAGAAGCCGCAAAGTCGAGCAGCGTCCCAAGCTCGCCATGCAACGTGGCGTGTATCTCGCCTCGAACCTTGCCCGGTACGACAACGATTTTCTCGATTAGTGCCCGGATGGCCTCGGACGCCTCCTGCCGGTCCTCGGGATGGTTCAGCGTTTCCGCCAGCCGCTCGACCTTGCTTTTGAAGATTCCGGCGACGTTCGGGTGAATGTCCGGCACATCCTGGAGCTGGGCGGCGAGCAGAGCGACCAGCGCATCCTCGCGGGCTTCCATCTCGCGCATGCGCTCGACCATGCCGCGCGTGTAGCCGCCATCTTCGATCACCTGGAGCATCTGCTTCAGCCCCTTGCGTAGCTTCGTCAGTTCCGCCTGCCAGGCCGCCGTGCTGGCGCGGCGTTCATGATTGGCGCGATTGGTTTCCTCGACATAGGCGCGCATCGCCTCGGCGGCGGCTTCCGGGGTCATCAGCCGGTCTTTCAGACCGGACAGCATCCGCTCTTCCAGTTCCTCCCGGCGAATTGTGGCTTTGTTGGTGCAGGACCGGTTGCTCATATGGGTGGAACAGGCGAACCGGTCGCCACCCCGGATCGAGCAGGGGCCACCGCACACGCCACAGAACACCAGACCAGACAGGAGTGACTTCGGGCGGCGCTGACCGTTAAGCCTGCTGTTGGATGCCCGGATGCCCGCGCTGATGTTCGCCCCCTTCTCGGCAATTCTGGCCTGCCGGGCACGGACGGACTGCCACAGGTCATCATCCATGATCCGCAACTCGGGAACATCGGTGATGATCCATTCCGATTGAGGGTTCAGCCGCGAGACGCGCTTACCGGTCTGCGGGTCTTTCAGATAGCGCAGCCGGTTCCAGACCAGACGTCCGATATACAATTCGTTATTGAGGATGCCGGTCCCACGAAGGGCATTGCCACGCAGGGTGGTGTTGTTCCATTTGCCGCCCGTGGGGCTGGGGATACCTTCATCGTTCAGGCGGCTGGCGATGGATAGCGAGCTGCGCCCGGTGGCGAACTCGCGAAAGATACGGCGGACGATTCCTGCCTGTGCGTCGTCAACCTCGCGGTCGCCCCGGATCGGCTCGCCGTGGGCATCAAGCTGACGGATAACGCGATAACCGTAGCAAAGACCGCCGCCGGACTTGCCCGCCTCGACCCGACCACGCAGGCCGCGATGGGTCTTCATGGCGAGGTCTTTGAGGAACAGGGCGTTCATCGTGCCCTTGAGACCGACATGCAGTTCCGAGACTTCCCCTTCTGCCAGAGTGACGATGGTCACTCCTGCGAATTGCAGCCGCTTGAACAGGGTGGCAACATCGGCCTGGTCGCGCGAGACGCGATCCAGCGCCTCGGCCAGCACAATATCGAACTGCCCGGCCTGAGCATCGCGCAGCAGGGTCTGGATGCCGGGACGCAGGATCATGCTGGCCCCGGAAATGGCCGCGTCACGGTAGTAATCGACTGCCTGCCAGCCCTCGCGCGTGGCGCGTTCTTCACAGAGACGGAACTGATCCTCGATAGAGGCTGCCCGCTGGTTGTCCGAGGAATAGCGGGCATAAAGCGCGACACGGGTCATGACCTTATTTCCTTTATCCTTATAGGCTCTCCACGATCAGCGACGCACGGCGGCGCTTTTCTTCTGTCGGGCGAGGGCGACAAACTCCGACTTGATCTTGGTAAACAGGCCCGGCGGAATAAAACCGTAGGCGAAAACACCCGCCTTGCCAGGGACCGGAGACACGCCGCCGCTTGGCCATTCATCGACGTTGTGCTCCGAGACGATCACCCAGCTTGGCACGTCATCCAGTCCGATCGCCGCCTTGACCTTCGCCGGTATCTCGATCCCGACCGTATCGCCGGAAGGCGGCGTGTGGGTGATTGGCAGAAGCACAACATAACGGGGGCGCAGCACGCTGTCGCTGGCCGCGACGAGGCAGGCGGGACGATCCTTGCCCTGGTTCTGTCCACGAGCGGCTTCATGCGTCCACAAATAATCGTAACGGACCACGAGGCCCGGTTTGGGTTCGGGAAACGACACGAGTGGCCCTTATTTCAGCAACTCGTCGAGATGGGCATGCTCGGGGTCCATTTCCGCGCGCTCCACAGCGGCCAGCACCACGTCGGACACATCCTCCGTCCGGTGGCTTCGCTGGGCCGCCGCGCGGAGCCAGTCATAATGATCGGCGGACAACAGCACATATTCGCGGCGGCCGTGACGGGTGATCTCGACCGGCTCACGCTGGGCCTGATGCTGGAATTCGCCGAATTTGCGCTGGAATTCGAGGGCGCCGACGGTGGGCATGAGCGGGGCATCCTGCTGGTGGATTGGTGACGTTCAAATTATACGTATAATACCTCTTTCTCAAGGATAATCTCATTCTTCTTGCCCCGGCCTGTCTCCGCTAGAGGCATTGTTGTCGTTGGCGATCTGGCCCAACCGCTGCTCGAATTCCTCACGAGCAATCTGCCGCTCCAGCAGGCGCGCCAGAACGAGGATCAATGCGTCCGTTCGCGCCTTCATGGCCGGATCGGGAAGCGCAGATTGGATCTTGTCCGTGGGTTTGTTATCGTTGGCCGGAGAATTCGGTCCGGCGTTCGATATGCGGTTTTCGTCCGTCATCGTCCTGCCCTTTCCGTCTGGAGAGGACAGCAGCATCACGCGCTGAAAACTGCCGTGCAACCGAAAAAAACCGAGCCATTCCAATGGATTGTCGGCGTGTATCAGTTCCTGCGTACCTGGGCGTAGTCAGGCGTACAGGTGGCGGTGTTTTGCTCGCAAATTGAAGAATCACAAGTTGGTGAGAAATGATTTCAGAGGCGACTCGCAGCTTGGATTGTGATGGCGGCTTTTGTTGGAGTCCAGATATCAGACATTCTGCCCGTTCATATTAACAGCAGATATTTGATGATCGGACTACCTACTTTAATCCTATTTTCTCCAGAGTGGCGTGATCAACAATATTGCGGATATTTTTTGTTAGATCGAAATGATCTGTATAGTTTCGACCATAAGAAAGGTTAAAAGTATAGTTGAAACTAGGCGGGTTTCGCCCGGAATTATGCTGCGAAATTGTCTCCAGTTTATCGAATGCCTTTGCCAGTCGGGCCTCTGGAGAAACTGCATTTTCATATTCGTCCCACAAACCCAAAAATTCGTTTCGTAAGT
The DNA here is from genome assembly GCF_006538165.1 of Komagataeibacter diospyri. Lineage (GTDB taxonomy): Bacteria > Pseudomonadota > Alphaproteobacteria > Acetobacterales > Acetobacteraceae > Komagataeibacter > Komagataeibacter diospyri. The sequence continues at coordinate 17,505 of NZ_BDLU01000052.1, read as the reverse complement.
CTAAAGGCAGAGAGCGCATGATAATTTCAAGATCTGCTCGCTCCTGAGCAGATTTTGGGTGTGCTGCGTTTTGCCCAATTGCCGGGATGTCACCATTCAGGGCCTCACCGAGATCATGAAGAATGCATATTTTGAGCAGCTTTAGAAGATCAATTCCTGCCATCTGATCGGCGAAACACAGGATCATAAGACACAGTGACCAAGAGTGCTCCGCAGTACTTTCAGGTTTTGCTTCTCTTGTAAAAGACGACCTGAGGACATCCTTCAGCCGTGAGGCTTCTTCTAGGAAAGTTAACCGATCCCTGATGTTTTCCTCTGTCAGATATTGGTCTTTCATGTCTAAAAAATCCATCTTTCAGTATTTCTGTTCTACTAGAGGGTGTTATGCACTTTGGGCGAGCAGTTTAGCGGCATTTCTGAGCATGAAGCCAGCGAAGGCGATGGTGTGCATTGCGGCGAGGATTGAGGCGCAGCGCTCGTAGTCTTTTATGAGCCTTCTGCACCGTGTCGCCCACGCGAACGATCTCTCCACGATCCATCGTCGGGGCAGCAGCACAAAACCCCGCTTTGCCTGAGGCAGCCTGACGATTTCGAGGGTGATATCCTGCTCTCTGGCAGCTTTCGCCGGTTTTGATCCGGTATAGCCCTGATCAGCCCATGCCAGTTCAACGCTACCGTCTGTTGCCTGCTGAATGGCTTGCGCGAGCGGAGCGACTTCTACCCGATCGTCTCTGTCTGCCGGGGTGACGTGCAGGGCCAGAAGATGCCCCAGGGTGTCGACCGCCATGTGCAGCTTCGATCCCTTTTTTCTTTTCGCGCCATCATACCCGGCGCGTGAACCACTCTCAGGGGTTGAGCGCAGTGTCCGGCTGTCGATAATCGCCGTTGTCGGCTCGGCCTGCTTTCCTGCAGCCAGACGCAGCACGGCCCGGAGATCGTGGACGACAACCTCGAAACATCCTGCGTCCATCCAGCGCCGGGATTGCTGATAAACCGCAGTCCACGGTGGCAGATCGTTCGGCATCGCGCGCCATGCTATACCGTAACGGATCACATACCGCAGGCCGTTGAACAACTCTCTCAGATCATGATGTCGCTGCTCCGCATCCTCTTTCATCAGAAGGAGATAGGGAACAATCAGAGACCACTCTTCGTCACTGATATCAGACGGATACGGTTTGCGAGCAGTATTCATCCACATGTTCTGCAACAATTACACAGAAAAGTACATAACACCCTCTAGGTATTCCGTTGTGGTCACCAATATTGTGCCATCAATTCTGATACCCATACTGGCTGGCGGACGTCTCCCCGAGGCAGGAATTCACGCATAACCGGCTTTACATCGATCACAGGTGTACCATTGATAGCGTCGAGCCCTTCGACTTCGAGGCACGTTCCTTCGACGGTGAGGATTCTGCATACAGTCACCCCAAGTCTGTTGGGCCGGTTCTTGCCACGTTGTGCGAAAATTCCGGTTAATGGCCAATCCTGCCGCCCGCGAGGATGACGGGCACCGGTCTCGATCTTCTCCTGAGTGACTTTGTCGAAAAGAAAGATTATTTCCGCGTGACTGAAAGCGTCAAGACCGGCAAGTGCATCAGGTCCAAATCTCGCCGGGTCCAACTCTATGGTGGAGCGTGACTGCCCCCAATTATCGTCAGTCGGGTCTGTTCTGCCGCCGTGTACATATCCGATAGATTCGATCATATATTGCATCGGTCTTTCCTTCTATTATCGCGTTGCCGCCTACCAGATGGGGGAACAGGCGGAGGAAATAGGTCGCGGAGATGGAGGCCTATAATCACGCTTGCGCTCCTGGCCGTTCGGCGACGCGCACGTACCAAGCTCGTAGGCCGATGGCTTCGTCCGGCAATTTCAGCTTCAGTCGGCTACGGGCACAGTCCAGGGTGACGAACGCGGTGATGTCGGCGATCGAGAAGGTGTCACCTGCGATATAAGGCACATTGTGCAGCCGGGCATCCAGATCGGCCATGAAGTCGGCCAGCCTCTGACGACCGCGCACGGCAAGCTCGGGGATTTGCGCATAGCTGTGTGGCCCGACCAGAGCGCGCCCCGACAGCTCCGGCAGGCTGTTGCGCACGGCTTCCATCGCGGCAAGATAGCCGTCGATTTCTATACGCCGGTCCCACATGCCGATAATGGCGCGCTGTTCTGCCGTGTCACCTACCAGAGGGGGGTCGGGATGCCGGTCTTCCAGATAGCGGCAGATGACAGGCACCTCGCTGATCGCGGTGCCGTCATCCAGTTCCAGAACGGGAACGGTACAGCAGGGGTTGAGGGCGCGGAACGTGAGCGCGAACTGCTCGCGCTTGGCAAGATCGACCGCAACGGTCGGTATCGTCAGCCCTTTCTCGGCGATGAAGAAGCGTACACGCCTTGGATTGGGGGCGGTGGGATAATCATAAAGCTTCATGGCAATGCCGCCTGGGGCTGTTGACAGGACGAAGTTTCCGCCTGCTTCCGAATGGTCGCAAGCATGCGACGGCGGATCAGGCCGCTGACCGGGCGGATCAGATACCAATAGGGCGTGAAGCGACGCGCGGCTCGGTCCGTGACACAAAGCACCCGGGTTTCCGTCACCAGACGATGGGTGTTCTTCGAACCCGGCTGGACGGTGAAGCCGAGGGTGAGCTTGCAGACGTCGTCATGGCGAGGGGCGAGAAAAGCTTCCGTCGAGGGAATGTCGCACAATCCGTAATCCGTCTGCCAGAATGTGCCGGTGAGACCATAGACCAGTGATGTGTCGCCCCGCCGCTCCAGCAGCGTGAAGTCGGAGAGGTCCAGATGCTGTTGCCGCGCGTGGCCGAGTAGCCGGGCGGGCATCTCACGCAGGCGGATGGCGGCGCGGACCAGCGGATCGTTCTCGTTTCGCCAGGCGGTCACCGCGTTCATGATTCGACTGGCCGGGGCACAGATATCGATGCTGTGTCGTTCGTGGAAATTGAAGCGCGGTAGGAAATCGTCCAACGGGTTCATCGCTGCTTTCGTTCTCCGTCCGGCGACGCGGCCCCTATCTTCGACAATCTATCCAATCAACCGTATACCCGGTTTCTCTCATGTGGTCGAAGTCGTAGTGTCTCAGTTTGAAATTTCCGCATATCCGGCTTTCTTGTAGGCCGCCGGGCGGTTCGGCTTCGCGGCGCGGGCCTTCCCAACCAGCTTCCCAAAAGTAGTCGTAGCGGACGTGGGCGCGATGTCCTCTTGCTCCTCGCCGGTGGCAATTCGCATGACCTCCACGGCGTTTCCGATCACGTCTGCAAGCCGATTCTCGCCGCGGGGGCTTTTAGGAATTAGTTTTTAATCAACCAACTAGCATCAGGAGTATGGCCCGCTTTAACGGCTTCCTGATAATATTGCGTAAAGGAAGAAATCGTTTGCTGCAAAGCGTACTCAGGATCATCCCAATATGGCCTGCTGGTTCTATAGGGGCCTAATTGCGTAGGGGTATGGATGACGTGACTCAGCGAGACTTTTGTCTCATTCGTATCCATGTGGCGCCCCAACTCAATTGTAACAATCGTGGGAATGCTGCCTAACTGAATTTCAAATGTCCCCCAACTATCGATCCGGTTCACCACTGTGATCAGTGAATCATGCAAAGCTGGATCAAAATTCCAAGACATATTGGCCTCCTATGCTTTCCGCTAAGCATAGGGCGTCCTGGCCGGAAATGCACGTCCGGCACGGTCTAATTCTACTGGGACACTACCGTCGAAGTGGTTGGCGTGACATTGGCGCTCAGCTTCTTTATAGGTATTAGAGCTTAAATCGATTTAGATGATAACAACTAATGAGTGTTGATATCGGCCAGACCCTGCCCTCGCAACCATACGTATCCGTCCGAAAAGACTGAGGAAAAGCCACCCTTCAGGGTGTTTTTTTGTGCCCAGGTCACCCCGCAGGATGCACATAGGATGCAAATGGGAGTGAAAGCGCAGCGTAGAGACGACTGATCGCAGGTGTTTCACGATCGCGTGTTGGGTGTGATGGAATCCGGCTACGGTCAGTGGTGCGATCCCATGTTACGGTGGATCATGGTGTCTGATCCTCTCGATTCCGTGCTGGCAGGAGAGTCCCGTTGAGCGGCGCGGCTGCGTCGTCCGAGGCGCTGGCCGGCCTCGTGGAGCGGGTGACGTTCCACAACGCCGAAAATGGTTTCTGCGTCCTGCGCGTGAAGGTGCGGGGGCAGCGCGATCTGGTCACCGTGGTCGGCCACGCCGCCATGATCTCGGCAGGCGAGTTCGTGCAGATGTCGGGCCGCTGGTTCAACGACCATACCCACGGGCTGCAGTTCAGGGCCGAGTTCCTCAAGGCCAGCCCACCCACCACGGTTGAGGGCATTGAACGCTATCTCGGTTCGGGCATGATCCGGGGCATTGGTCCCGTCTATGCGAAGAAGCTGGTGAAAGCGTTCGGTGAGGCCGTGTTCGATCTGATCGAACAGGAGCCCGGCCGTCTCCGGGAAGTGACGGGCATCGGCCCGAAACGCGCTGAACGGATCGTCGCCGGCTGGGCGGATCAGAAGGTGATCCGCGAGATCATGCTGTTCCTGCACAGCAATGGTGTCGGCACGTCGCGGGCGGTGCGGATATTCAAGACCTACGGGCAGGACGCGGTCAGACTGATCAGCGAGAACCCCTATCGGCTGGCGAAGGACATTCGAGGAATCGGATTCAAAACCGCCGACCAGATCGCCCGGAAGATGGGGATCGCGCCCGATGCCATGATCCGGGTGCGGGCAGGGATCTCCTACGCCCTTGGCGAGGCGATGGATGAAGGGCATTGCGGCCTGCCGGTCGGGGAACTGCTGACCAGCACGGCCGAACTGCTGGAGGTTGCCGTCCCTCTGATCGAGACGGCCCTCGCGTTGGAGCTGGAAGCGGGCGACGTTATTGCCGACAGTGTTGGCGAGACGGGCTGTATCTTTCTTGCTGGTCTCTATCGCGCTGAGCAGAGCATCGCGGAGCGAGTGCGTGCCTGCGCCATCGGTCGACCGCCCTGGCCGGACATCGAAGCTGGGAAAGCCATGACCTGGGTGGAGAAAAAGACCGGGCTTGCGCTCGCCTCCAGTCAGCAGGAGGCGGTGCGCCTGGCCTTGTGCAGCAAGGTGCTGGTGATCACCGGTGGTCCCGGCGTGGGCAAGACCACGCTGGTCAACGCCATCCTGAAAATTGTGACGGCCAAGGGTACGGATGTGCAGCTTTGTGCGCCGACCGGTCGCGCTGCGAAGCGCCTGTCGGAAAGCACCGGACTGGAAGGAAAGACCGTTCACCGCCTGCTGGAGATGGATCCGGCGACTGGCGGCTTCAAGCGGGATGACACCAACCCGCTGACCTGCGATCTTCTGGTCGTGGACGAGGCCAGCATGGTCGATGTGCTTCTGATGCGCTCCCTGCTGCGCGCGTTGCCTGACAGCGCGGCATTGCTGATTGTGGGCGATGTGGACCAGTTGCCGTCGGTCGGGCCGGGGCAGGTGCTGGCCGATATCATCGGCTCAGACGCCGTACCGGTGGTGCGGCTGACCGAGGTGTTCCGTCAGGCGGCGCAGAGCCGGATCATCACCAACGCGCACCGGATCAATGAGGGCAGGATGCCTGAACTGAGCGCGGAAGAGGGATCGGATTTCTACTTCGTGGAGGCCGCCGACCCAGAGATCGGACTGCGCAAGCTGTTGGCTGTGGTGAGGGACCGCATTCCGGCACGGTTCGGGCTGGACCCGGTTCGGGACGTGCAGGTGCTCTGCCCGATGAACCGGGGTGGACTTGGCGCACGGTCGCTGAATATCGAATTGCAGCAGGCGCTGAACGTGCCAGGCGAGGTGAAGGTCGAGCGGTTTGGCTGGACCTATGGGCCGGGCGACAAGGTGATGCAGATCGCCAACGATTATGACCGGGATGTTTTCAATGGCGATCTCGGCGTTATCGACAGGATCGATATCGAAGAGGGTGAACTGACGGTCTCATTCGATGGACGGGAGGTCGTTTATGGCTTTGGCGAGCTGGACGAACTGGTGCTGGCCTACGCCACGACCATTCACAAGAGCCAGGGATCGGAATATCCGGCTGTCGTCATCCCGCTGGTGACGCAGCATTACGCCATGCTCGCGCGGAACCTGCTCTACACGGGGGTGACACGTGGCCGGAAACTCGTCGTGCTGGTGGGCCAGAAGAAGGCGCTGGCCATCGCCGTGCGTAATCAGGGCGGAAGGCGGCGATGGTCGAAACTCAGGAATTGGCTTGTGGGTAGCATTGCATGATGGAGCGATGCCTTCATGTCGGCTTCTGCCTCATGGAAGCTACTTAACGGGCGAACGCTGGTCCACGAAGCGGACATCACGTATACCTCATGCTACGATATCAGAATTGCTTCCAATTGTGATAGGTGGCGTTATATCGAGAGGTCTGACTGTATCTGTATATAAATAGGCAGAATCTCCTATAAAAACGTATATCCAAGTTGCCTGGAAATGTCAAATATATAAGTGAAAAAATGTATAATAAATCTTTGTCTGTCACTGATCTTCGTAATAAACTTTATTTTTATAAAGAAATACTAAACGGCACTGACGTAACCTATGTATCAGGATGTATCCTTTCAGTGGATCTGGACGTGCCATTTTGTCTTACAACGTTGCCTAAAGAATGGCTAGATTATTATCATCGGAATGAATACATTCATATCGATCCAGTAATTGGATATGGACTTTCTTCCATAAAACCTGCATTATTCTCTGATATACCATTATCATATGCAAAATCGAGAGAATTGCGCTCATGTGCTGCAGAACGAGGTATTTTCAAAAGTGGCTTTGTTGTTCCGTTGAGAGGCCCCCTCGTAAACCGGGCAATGGTCTGTTTTTCTAACCTTGAAAAGCCAGAGCAATGGAATTCTACTATTGTTTCATTGCAGACCAAATTTATCCAGTTGGCGCATGAGTTACATGAAAATGTCCTTGCCATCGGCCATTTTCCGCAAGCTGAAGTGGCATTAACGGCGCGGCAGAAGCAGTGTCTGAAATGGGCATCTCTTGGAAAAACTGCTGCAGAAACAGCGATTATCATCGGCGTTACAGAACGAGCTGTACGTGCACATCTGACTGGAGCCCGTTCAGTGCTGAATGCCAGCAATATTACTCAGGCGGTAGCCAAGGCGACAGCGTTGCACGCGATTTTTTGAGTTTCAATATGGCAGATCTTACACGTTGGGAAAAATGTGGAACTTGGTACGATGATAGCGAAGGCATTCTTTAACTATATGAGGCCGTTGGGTTTTCGGATCACATATAGAATTCAGATGAAAGTCGCAGCATGTCCACATCGAGTTCGAACCAGCGTGCATCCCGTCTCCATCAGGGACAAGGATTTTATAGCTTCGCTTTAGGAAATCTCACAGTCACTTCAGTAAGTGATGGCTTTCTTGTATTCGATGATCCTCAGGCTGCGCTTGCTCCGAAGGCAAACAGTCAGGAATTTGCCGCCATCCTAAGCAAGAAATTCGTGTCCTCTGACGTTGCATACACGCATATCAATACGTTGCTTATAGAAGGTAATGGGAAGAAGATTCTTATCGACAATGGATGCGGTGACAGTTTTGGTCCAGGTACGGGAGCGCTCGTAAAACATCTGGCCAATGCAGGAGTGAAAGCTTCTGAAATAGACGTCGTGCTGGTTTCTCACGCTCACCCTGATCATATTTTTGGAACGATAACGCGGACCGGCGAGCATGTTTTTCCTAATGCACGCTACATGATCAGCAAAAAAGAGTGGGATTTCTGGACCGACCCGAATGTCAAGATTTCAAGCCCCTTCGGTGAAGAGATGGCACGCGCCGCTATCCTCGGTGCGCAACGTCATCTGAAGGCCATTGAGGATCGTGTTTCGTTTATTGATAGCGAACAGGAAATCACTCCTGAGATTCGTGCCATACGTGCTTTTGGCCATACCCCAGGCATGATGGCATTTATTATTACGTCAAATCGTAAAAGCCTCATATATACTGCAGATGCACTACATCATTTTGCAGTTACGCTTGCTCGACCCGACTGGGAGCTTGGTGTCGACAATAATCCGGTGGAAGCTGTAGTCACTCGTATGAGACTTCTTGAAAAAATCACAGCTGACGGAGCGCCTCTTGTCCACGTTCCTCATTTTCCATTTCCTGGTGTAGGCCACATTCGGAGAGAACATACTGGTTACGCTTGGGAACCTGTCGTCTGGGAGTGGTGACAACAGAGCTTTCGTAGGGCATCACGCACGTGAAGATCGGCGGCGTCGATCTTCCTGCTGGGAAGTTAACTGGATTAGACTGACATTCAAATGTCTATTCGCCGGGTATAGCTATATCTGCAGAAATCTACAGGAATGATTTCTTTTCCAATCTTGCCTTCCGATAGCTTGTCTTCCGTGTAAACCGCCTATCTGCGTAATGACCCTGAAGAGGATGGGCAGTTGCCGCTTTCATGTTGGCCATACGCTGCAATGAATTGAATTCGCACTAACACTATGGCCCGTTAGGGTTTGATCCAGTCTGCTGCCGCAGCGATGTGGATGACTGCGAGAAACGACGTTGCTGTTTTTTCATATCTGGTTGCGACAGCGCGCTACTCCTTGAGGCGAGCCCAGAGGTTCTCGACAAGATGCCGACACCGATAGGCCCATTTGGGGCAGGCGACCGACCCATCCCGTCGTTTCGCGGGAATGGCCGGTCGGGCTCCCATGTCCCATATCCGTTCACGCATGGCGTTCGACGCGTAGCCCTTGTCCGCTACGACCCACAGGGGAATGGCGGGAAGGCTGTCGAGCATGGCTGGCGCCAGAGGCAGTTCATGAGCCTGTCCGGGGGCCAGCGCAAAACCGAAGGCTTTTCCATGTCCATCAGCAATCACGCAGACTTTTGTGCCATAGCCGCCGCGAGAGCGGCCAAGCGCTTCACGATGGTCTCGCTCTTCGAAAGAGGCCCCTTTTTTTGGGCTCCCGCCGCTTTGTGGTGAGCCCTGATGTTTGTGCCATCCAGAAAAGTTATACCAAGTGCCACTCCCTGTTGGTCCTGAACCAGTTCGAGCAGCCGTTCCCACACACCCAGTTTCGCCCAGCGGATGAAAAGCTGTGCCGCCCGCCACCAAGGTCCCAGTTCAGCGGGGATACTCCGCCATTTCGCGACATTCTCATGACGCCAGAAAATCGCTGCTATCGTCCGCCGCAGATCATGTGGCGGCGTCTTGCCCCTCGGGCGAACCTCCTCGATCAGAGGTTCCCAGATCGCCCACGTCTCGTTCGTAAAAGTCCCTGTTCCGTCTTCTTCTCCCATCTCTATAATATGGGAAAAATTTCAAGATCTAACAGGCCCTAAAAACAGCTGCCTGAATTCTCATTCAACGCCCCACTAAAAATGGAGTGGCTACCGCATGTTGGGCGGTATCCACCCTGCAGGAAGGGGATGGCCGGACTGTTCCTGATAAATCCCTGTACTTCAGACAGTTTTCATCAAACCTGGATCAGACGGCAGGCCTGTGCCCGCGTCCGGATCACAGCCGCTTCTCCAGAGTGGGTTGACATTCGTCACCGTACTAGAACAAATAACGAACACAATCTCTGATCCCGTGCCAGAAACACCCGAATGGACTGTCCGACCCCATGCCCGCACCCGAACCCCGCCCCGCGCTGGAGGCACTGAGAGCACAGGTCAGCCGCCTCGAAGGCCATAGCCGGCGCAGGCGGGGTGTGCTGCCCTTCGGTGTGCCCGAGATTGACGGTCGCCTGCCGGATGGCGGACTGGCGCTGGGCGCATTGCATGAGGTGGCAGGTGGTGGCAATGACGCCCTGCATGTTGCGGCGTCCGGCCTGTTTTCCGCCGGGATCGCAGCCCGGACACGGGGCAAGGTGCTGTGGATCGCCACCCGTCAGGACTTGTACGCCCCGGCCCTGCAGCATGTCGGACTATCGGCACGACGGACCATTTATGTCGCGGCCAGTTCGGATACCGATGTCCTGGCCTGTTTTGAGGAGGCACTGCGCCATCAGGGGCTGGGGGCGGTCGTGGCCGAGGTGGCACGCCTGTCCATGACCGCCTCGCGCCGTCTGCAGTTGGCAGCCGAGACATCCGGTGCGCTGGGCATCGCACTGCGCCGCTGGCGACGGCAGACGGATGCGGCGGATTTCGGCCAGCCCACCGCTTCAGTCACGCGGTGGCGTGTCTCTGTCCTGCCATCGGTGCCACTGCCGGTTTCCGGCGTCGGCCGGTCCCGCTGGCTGCTGGAACTGATCCGTGCCCGCGCGGGCGAATGCGCCGATTTCGAAGTGGAGGCCTGTGATGCCAAAGGGAGACTGGCACCGTGTCGTCTCACTCTACCTGCCGATCTGGCCGACAGACCGGATCAGGAAGCGGCTGGGGACTGGTGCGCCCGCGCCTGATCGTCCGCTGGTCCTGGCCGGACGGGAAGGACGGCGACGACTCGTGCTGTCGGTTGATCTCGCCGCCCGCAGGCTGGGCCTTCGCCCCGGCACGCCTGTCGCGAAAGCGCAGGCGCTCCATCCCGATCTGGTCATCATGGACGCCGATCCTGAGGGTGACCGGCAAGGACTGGAGCGGCTGGCGCTGTGGTTCCAGCACCGCATAGCCCCCATCGTGGCACCCGATCTGCCAGATGGCATCGTGCTGGATACGACAGGTGCCGATCACCTGCATGGGGGCGAGGCCGTCATGCTAGAGAACATGATTACGCGCCTGAAGGAGTCCGGGATTACGGCCAGAGCCGCTATCGCTGATACGTGGGGTGCCGCCCACGCGCTGGCACGTTATGGCCGCAGGCGTATCACCATTGTACCGCCCGGTGAAACGGAAGCAGCAATCACCGACCTGCCGATCGCGGCCATGCGCCTGCCAGCGGATATCATTGACGGCCTTCATGGGTTGGGCGTGTCACGCATTGGCCCACTGGCCGGCATGCCACGCGCGCCGCTGACCCTGCGCTTCGGCCCGGATGTCGCCCGCAGGCTGGACCAGGCGTTCGGACGGCAGGCAGAAGCCATTATTCCGGTCCGCCTGCAGACGCCGGTGCAGGTCAGCCGAAACTTTGCCGAACCGATCAGTGCCGCCGAGACCATTGCCCGCTACATCACCAGACTCGTGCCGCCCCTGTGCGCCGGGCTGGAGGAACGCGAGCAGGGCGTTCGTCGCCTCGACCTGCTGCTGCACCGGGTGGACAGCCGCACCGAGGCAATCCGTGTGGCGACGGCAGTGCCAGTACGGGACGTCAAACGCCTGACCCGTCTGCTCTGTGACAGGATCGAGACCATCGATCCAGGATTCGGGATCGAGCGCATGGTGCTGACCGCTTCGCTGGCCGAGCCGATCCTCCACCGCCAGGGTGTTTCCACCCTGATCGAGGAAGAAGATGCTGATGTTTCCGACCTGATCGATACCCTTGCCAACCGCGTCGGCACGCAGGCCCTGTATCGCTTCGCCCCGGTGGAAAGCGACGTGCCCGAACGGGCCGTCTGCCGCGTACCAGCCCTCGCTCCCGAAGATACACGGGAGTGGCCGGATCACTGGCCCCGTCCCACGCGCCTGCTGCCCTATCCCGAGCCGATCCAGACCATGGCCGTGCTGCCCGACCATCCGCCGGTCTTCTTCATCTGGCGTGGCATCCGCCGCCGGATCAGATGCGCTGATGGCCCCGAGCGTGTGTTTGGCGAATGGTGGAAGGGAGATGCCGAACTGACCACCGTGCGGGACTATTTTCGGGTGGAAGACACCAGCGGCGAGACATTCTGGATTTATCGGACCGGGGATGGCGAACATGGCGAGACCGGTTCCCAGGGCTGGTTCCTGCACGGTCTCTTTGAATGAGCGTGCCATACGCCGAACTGCAGGTCACGACGTATTTCTCGTTCCTGCGCGGCGCATCCTCACCGATCGAGCTGTTCGAGCAGGCGAAAGCCCTTGGCATTGAAGCGCTGGGCATCTGCGACCGCAATTCCCTGGCGGGCATGGTGCAGGCCCATGTTGCCGCGAAAGAGACCGGCATCCGCCTGGTCGTGGGCTGTCGTCTCGATCTCGTCGATTTCGCGCCAGTGCTGGTCTACCCGATGGACCGGGCTGCCTATGGCCGTGTCTGCCGCCTGCTGACCATCGGCAAGGCTCGTGCCGGAAAAGGGAAATGCCATCTGCTCTGGGAGGATCTGGTCGCCTGGGGTGAAGGTCTAATCGCCATCATGATCCCGGACACGGCAGATGATGCGTGCGCGCTGCATCTGCGCAAGCTGAAAGACGCCTTTGCCGACCGGGCCTATATGGCGCTCACCCTGCTGCGCCGCCCCAATGACCAGATGCGGCTGTATGAACTGGCGAACCTGGCCCATCAGGCGCGGGTGCCAGCGGTCGTGACCAATGACGTGCTGTTCCATACCCATGACCGGCGCATCCTGCAGGATGTGGTGACCTGCATCCGCAACCACACCACCATCGACGAGGCCGGGTTCGCGCGCGAACGCCATGCGGACCGCTACCTCAAGCCGCCCGCGGAAATGGCGCGGCTGTTCAGCCGCTATCCTGAGGCGGTGGCCCGGACCACGGAGATTGTGGAGCGCTGCCGCTTCAGCCTTGATGATCTGGCCTACCAGTATCCTGACGAGGTCTCCGTCCCGGGTCAGACGCCGCAGCAGGCGCTGGAAGTCCTGACCTGGGAAGGGGCGGCCGCAGCCTATCCCGAAGGCATTCCGCCCGAGGTCAGGAAAACCCTCAGTCATGAACTCGCCCTGATCGGGCGGTTGGATTACGCGCCGTATTTCCTCACCGTTCACAGTATCGTCCGCCATGCCCGATCACAGGGCATTCTGTGCCAGGGGCGGGGATCGGCGGCCAATTCCGCTGTCTGCTACGTGCTGGGCGTTACCGCCATCGATCCGGCACGGACGTCGCTGCTCTTTGAGCGGTTCGTGTCCGAAGAGCGCCGCGAGCCGCCTGATATCGACGTGGACTTCGAGCATGCCCGCCGGGAGCAGGTGATCCAGTGGATTTACGGCCATTATGGTCGGAACCACGCCGCTCTTACGGCCGTGGTTACGCGTTATCGTGCGAAGGGGGCGCTGCGCGATGTCGGCAAGGTCATGGGCCTGCCCGAAGACCTGACCCGCACCCTGTCCGGCCAGATCTGGGGCTGGGGGCGCAAGCTGGATGATGACGCGCTGAATGAAACGGGGATCGACCTGTCCGACCGGCGCATCCGGCTGACGCTGGATCTGGCGCGCTGCCTGATTGGCGTGCCGCGGCACCTGTCGCAGCATCCCGGTGGGTTTGTCCTGACCCGTGACCGGCTGGACGAACTGGTGCCGATCGAACCGGCGGCGATGAATGACCGGCAGATCATCGAATGGGACAAGGATGATATCGATGTCCTGAAATTCATGAAGGTCGATGTGCTGGCGCTGGGCATGCTGACCTGCATGAAGAAGGGGCTGGACCTTCTGGCCGCACATAAGGGGCAGCCTTACACGTTGCAGACCATCCCGGCCGAGGATCCACGCACCTACGCCATGATCCGGAAGGCTGACACGATCGGGGTGTTCCAGATCGAGAGCCGGGCGCAGATGTCCATGCTGCCGCGGCTCAGGCCCCGGGTGTTCTATGATCTGGTGATCGAGGTGGCTATCGTCCGGCCCGGTCCCATCCAGGGCGACATGGTGCATCCCTATCTGCGCAGGCGGGCCGGGCAGGAAAAGGAAGTCTACCCGACGCCGGAACTGGAAAAGGTGCTCAAAAAAACGCTGGGCATTCCGCTGTTCCAGGAACAGGTGATGCAGGTGGCCATGGTCTGCGCCGGATTTTCGGCGTCCGAGGCCGACCAGCTGCGCCGCGCCATGGCCACCTTCAAGAATACCGGCACGGTCTCGCGTTTCCGCACGCGGCTGATCGAAGGTATGACGGCGCGGGGTTATCCCGAGACCTTTGCCGAGCGCATCTTCCAGCAGCTGGAGGGGTTTGGCAGTTACGGCTTTCCCGAAAGCCATGCTGCCTCATTTGCGATCCTTGCCTATTCGTCATCCTGGATGAAATGCACCCATCCTGATGTGTTTCTGGCAGCACTCCTGAACAGCCAGCCCATGGGCTTCTACGCCCCGGCACAACTTGTGCGCGATGCGCGCGAGCATGGGGTCGAGATCCGGCCAGTCTGCATCAACGCCTCGCGCTGGGACAGCACGCTCGAAGGCCCGGAGCGGGATGACGGGCTGTTTGCCGTCCGTCTGGGCATGAACCTGGTGAAAGGGCTGGCCAATGAGGATGCCGCCCGGATCGTGGCGGCTCGAGGCAACCGCCCCTTTGCCTCGGTCGACGACCTGTGGCGCAGGGCAGGGGTGAAGGGGGCGGCCCTGACCCATCTGGCCGAGGCGGATGCCTTCCGTCCGGGGTTGGGTCTGGCCCGGCGCGAGGCGCTGTGGGCCATCAAGGCGTTACGCGACGAACCCCTGCCGCTGTTTGCCGCAGCCGCCGTCGTGCGTGAAGCGGAAGAACCTGACGTGCTGCTCCAGCCCATGCGGGACGGGGCCGAGGTCGCGCGCGATTACAACCGCACCGGCCTGACCCTACGGGATCATCCCCTGGCCTTCCTGCGTGCCGACCTTATCGAGCGTGGGATGGTGACGTGCCGGCAGGCCTTCGGGGCACGGGACAGAAGTAGCCTGTCAGTGGCAGGACTGGTTCTGGTTCGTCAGCGGCCCGGTTCGGCCGAGGGTGTGGTGTTCATGACGCTGGAAGACGAAACGGCGGCACTCAATGTCATCATCTGGCCCGATATGTTCGAGCGCTTCCGCCGTGTGGTTCTCTCAGGCCAGATGCTGGGGGTTGTCGGGCGGCTGCAGAAGGAAGGAGAAGTCGTTCATCTGGTAGCGCGTGAGATTGTTGATCTTTCCCGCCTATTGGCCGATGTGGGGAATCGGTCGCTACAGATCTTCCCAGACCACGACCACGGTCGCTTGCGGGAAAATATCGTGGTGAAGGCGAGGAATTTTCATTGAATGTTGTGTAAGAAGGATGATCCAAATTCGTGATGTTTGCTTACGCCTACACATTGGTCATGCGGAGTGCTGGACTGTGTTCCGCAAAGCGCACATCATTGCTTCAATGTCTTATCTCCGGATCGAGCGGCAATATTCATTCTGCTTCGTCTGTTAGCTGGTAGCCTCGCCTATGATGGGCAAAGTCTTTAGATGGTTGTCGATGACCTTGACTATATGACGGGACATCGGAAGATGCGCCTTCTCGGATGACCATCGATCCATGAAGAGACCGACAGTTTCACGTGCCGTGTCGAGGACCAGCTTTCTCGGCAGCGCAGCCTTGCCAGCGAGGTGAAGAAGCTCCTCTTTCGTGAATTGATCAAACCGTCGCGTACGGCTGAAATTCAAGGCCGACTGATCGCCCGGAATGTAGGGAATCGTCGATACGAAGTCATAGGCAGGAGAGAGCTTGGCGGTCCGCTGGTCGGGGTAGATGAGTGACCAGTTTTTCAGATGCATATCCCCATTGCCGATGAGGGTATTGAAAGTCAGGCGACGGATGAACTCGGCAACATTGTTATGATCGGACTCAGCCGCGATTACCGCCGCGATGTTGCGGTTGCTTGCCTTTTTGTACTTATCTTCGGAATAGACGCCATAGACCTGAGCAAAGTCCTCGATATGGATGGATGTGCCATCTTCACGACGATCAAAGCGCTCGATAATAAAAGCCTTATATCCAAGCTGGTCGATGCCGTCCGGCAAATTTTTGATACCGCTAATGTCTACCAAGCCGATAGGTGGGACATTGATGCCAACCATGCGAGCAAGGGTCATCATCGAGAATTCGTTTTCAGGGACGCCATGATACTCTCTTGAGGGAAGCTTGACGATCCAACCGCCCCCGATCCCGCTTGCTGGAATGGTCAGGCCGCCGGCAGCGTCAATGACGGCTGAAAATTTCAACTGAACCCCAGCAAGCGAAAACCGGAGTGCATTTTCATGGGTGTTTGAGCCCGCAACCTCGATTTGATCATCGAGATCATCAAACAAAGGCCTTACTTTATCTCCAGCGACCTCAACCGTCACAGCCCCAGGCAAGTCGCGGCCGAGGGCTTGGATCAGGAAGAACTCACGCGTCTCATTGACGCCTGCCTTTTCTGCTAGATAGCTGCGGAGGTGACCTTCAGGAAGCAGGTTCGAGAAGAATGGCATGAGCTTCACCTTGATCGGCCTGAAGTCGTTCCGCAACTCCCCATACTGGTCTTTGAAGGACAAACTGAGCGTTTCTCTATCTACGTTACCAATATAGGCGTCATTGAACGTAAATATTGATCGTTCATCGCCAAGATGCGTGAGTGTCCCGATCGGTTTGCCATGGAGTTTGACGGTCAGGAAGGAAACATCAGGCATCATCGTCCTCCTCATCAAGAGAGTAGGCCGGACGTGATAGGGTATCTCCGCTATCGGGTAACGGATCATGTGAAGCCTTGTTGCGGATCGTTCGCATTATTTTGAGGCTTTCATTGAGTGAGACTATCTCTTTTTCTGGACGACCGATCTGCTCAATTATGTGACGTAATTTTTTCATTTCCGCGAGGTCGAGCATCGGTAATCGGAACCGGGACAAGTCGGAGAAAGACTTCTGAAGTCCCTGAAGTCCTTCGAGGTCTGGCATGCTCATTTGAATGCTGCGTATTGTCTCACTGATTCGCTGCATCTCCTTTTGGATTGCAACGACATCTTTGCGGTTGGAGTTGATCGCATCGCGGCTTAGGGAACGCACGGCGGCCACAGCCTTGCGTGGAACAAGAGCAAGCTCCAGATCAAGAGCATGAGCGAGCGCGAACAAGCTTGAGAGGCGCAAGTCGACAGTTCCTGCTTCGATCCGGGAAATCTGCGCTTGAGGCACCCCAGCCAACTCGCTCAACTCGCGTTGGCTTAACCCCTTGGTTTTGCGCGCTGCTTGCAATCGCTCTGCTATGCCTGCTGTGTCGTAGCTCATCACAATGTTCTTTTCTGCATCAATTCACATAGATAATGCAGTTTAATATATCAAAATTCTGAGCACCTTTCAATATTGATATATATTCCGATATCAAAAAAATAATTTTATGTATATTACGACATCATTTTTTTGGTATGGTTTATGTCGGCTTTGTTAAATGTCGCTACGGCGTGTCGTCAGTTAAGCCCTGAGTGTGGCACGTGAGGGTTGTACTTTATGTCTGCGTGTGCTGACTGTTTTCCCGGTTTTTGGGGGAGGCAGACGGATGCGGCGCTATGGTTTACGCGATGACCAGTGGGAGCGGATAAAGGATCTTCTCCCCGGTCGTGAAGGCTATGTCGGCGGCACTGCGGCGGACAACCGTCTGTTCGTGGAGGCGGTGCTGTATCGCTATCGTGCGGGCATTCCATGGCGCGACCTTCCTGCCCGTTTCGGGGACTGGAAAAACGTGCACCGGCGTCTGCGCCGCTGGTGTGAAAG
>NZ_BDLU01000051.1 GCF_006538165.1 Komagataeibacter diospyri | reverse complement strand
ACAGGCCGCCCCTGATCATCGCACATGGCATGCAGTTTTGAGTTCAGACCGCCTTTTGTTCGCCCGATATGGCGGGGAAAAGCCCTTTTTTAAGCAGAGAGGCTGCCGTTCTGTGTGCTTTGAGATGTGTGGCATCGATCATCAGACGCTTCGAACGACCCGCCTGTTCTGCCAGGGTTTTAAAGATCCTGTCAAAGACACCCAGGCGGCTCCACCGAATGAAGCGATTATATAAAGTCTTGTGCGGGCCATACGCTTTGGGAGCATCTTTCCACTGAAGCCCGTTGCGGATCACATAAACGATCCCGCTCAGAACACGCCGGTCATCCACGCGGGGCACGCCGTGCGCCAGAGGAAAAAATGGCTCAATCCGCTCCATCTGACGTTCAGACAACAAAAATACATTACTCACAGTTTTACCTCCATCGGTAAGCCTGTGAATCACAATCTCTCGCTCAGTTCAATAAATTAACAGGTCCTGAGCCTAGGTTCTGTCTTCAGAACCATGACGATAATCTTGATTACAACCAAGAACAAAGCATGAAATCGCCAATTTCCTAAGCTATGATCCTTCCACAAGGTCTTGGATATGTCAGGCCTGTGTAATGGAACTTTCTCAGGAGGTGGATCATGGTCTCTGCTCGGAAGCGATGCGCGACATTTACGGAATTGGCCGCTCCATGGACAGGTCGTAAAATGGGTATAGGCCACGATTTGCGGGAACGCCTGCGCAATATAGATGCCCGCCCTCTTCGCCTCATGAAAAAAGTGGACATTGCGACCCATACAGTGACGACCGAGAATATTTCCCGTGTCAGTGATGTGCCCTTAGCGGTGGAAGTTTTGTCCGACACCCGTCTGCGTCGCACTTTGTTTATTCCTTCTCAAGCCTATGGAGTAAGGCGGCAGATAGCAGACGATCTTTTGTATTGTCATATACTCGCCAAGCGCAAATTTGTGAACGTTCTGTATGATTGAGACTGCCACGCGCTTCTATCCATTGGGGGAGATACAGAGCCCCTTGGAACCATTTGTTAAAAATAGAATTCATCATAAAAGAATTCTATGGACATTAAGTGGCTTGAAGATTTCATCACGCTAGCGCGTTTGCAGAGTTTTTCACGCGCAGCGGAAGAGCGTCATGTAACGCAGTCGGCCTTCAGTCGTCGCATCCAAGCTCTGGAAACATGGGTGGGAGTGCCATTACTCGATCGCAGCCGCTTCCCTACGACGTTAACGCCAGAAGGGCGTCGCTTTCGGGAAATGGCAGAAGAGACCCTTCGTAATCTTCTCCAGAGTCGTGCATCGCTGACGGCGTCTTCGCAGAATGATGTACCAACCATAGCCGTGGCAGCGTTGCACACGTTATCGGTTACGTTTTTCCCTCAATGGCTTTCTGAAATCGAAAAGTCCATCGGACCATGTGGTAGTCGCTTGTTGCCAGATGATTTCCATAACTGCATGGCTGCTATCGTCGACGGTTCCTATGATTTTTTTCTGACCTTTTATCATGAAGCCGTTCCTCTGCTTCTTCATCCCAACCAGTTTCCTCATTGTATTCTTGCTCAGGACTTTCTTGTTCCTGTGGGTCTTCCTTTACACGATCCTCAGCCAAGCTCCCTATCTCCCTTGCTGACCTATAGTCCGAACTCATTCCTCGGCCAGATATGCCAGTGTCAGGAAGCGCAGGCCGTTCTACCCTACGGACCTGATACTGTTCGGCATGTGAATGAAAATGCCATGGCAGAAGGGCTCAGGAAGATGGTTCTGGCAGGGCACGGATGTGCATGGTTGCCCAGAAGTCTGATCGAAAAAGACCTCGAAACCCATGAGATGATTGCCTTGGGGAAAGAAATTCCTCTGGAAATCAGACTGTATCGCAAAGCAGAACATACGCGTTCGGTTGTCGAACAGGTCTGGCAAGCGTCTCAGCAGATCGCCTTATGCAAATAGAGAATAGTCCAGACTGAAGCGGCATTGGACGCAGTGTCGTGGCTCCTCTAGGTAGGCCTGAGTGTTGTCGGAAACGAGCGGGCCGAGCCATCGTGTTGAGTAAAGTAAAAGCTGTCATGCTCTGCCTGAGCTTAGGCTTGCTGATCGATGTCTCGCGTAGTCACGCTGAAACCTTCCAGGCGAGCGCGCCGGTGGCCTTGGTTGAAGACGTTTCGGTTGGTCGTATTTTAATGCAAAAAAATGCGGATCGCCCGATAGCTCCGGCTTCCATGACAAAGATCATGACAGCCTATGTGATCTTCGATCTGATTGACCAAGGAAAAATGAGGCTGGAGCAAGTCATCCCAGTCAGCCCATCAGTGTGGAAGAGATGGCACGGTAAGCAGGGGGGCGCGACAATGTTCCTCCGTGCGGGCGAGGCTGTCTCGGTTGAAAATCTTCTCAAGGGGATGCTGGCTGTCTCAGGAAACGATGCCACTTACGCTCTGGCTTCGAGTATTCCCGGCGGCCTTGATGCGTTTGTCGCATTGATGAACAAGGAGGCCCGGAGCATCGGGCTGGCCGACAGTTATTTCAGTTCACCCAACGGGTGGTCGAACAACGATATAACACGGACAACAGCGCGCGACCTGGTTCTTTTAGCCCGAAAGACAATTGAGCGTTTTCCTCAATTTTATGTAAAATTCTACCAACAGAAAGAATTTCTGTGGGGCAAAAGTCCAACCGGACAGTTGATCCGACAACACAACAACAACCCGTTGTTTGGTCACATAGATCACGCAGACGGACTGAAAACCGGATTTACGACAAATGCCGGTTATTGTTTCACCGGCTCGGCAACAAAAAACAATCATCGCATTATCATGGTGATCGCAGGTTTGCCTTCTGCACGTGCACGCGCCGAGGAAGCGATCCGTCTCATGCAAACGGCCCTGAGCGCTATCCCTTAGAAATTGTCGCCAAAGTAACGCATACCCTCTACGAGATGAGAAAGGTTTGAGCATGTCGATTGTTTTTCTCAATGGCGTATATGTCCGTGCTGAAGATGCGCGTATTTCCCCTTTTGATCGAGGTTTCACATTTGGAGAGGGCGTTTACGAAGTCTGTATCGCTGTAAATGGAAAATTCGTTGATGCTCCAGCGCATCTCGCACGTCTGGACCGCTCTCTTGCCGCATGCGGTATAGCACCTCCTCCCGAAAAGGCAGATCTGGACAGCATCATGAAAGAACTGCTGGGAAAAAATGATGTCACAACGGGGCTGGTTTATCTGCAGGTAACATCCGGCGTATCTCCGCGTAATTTCACGATCCGTCCTGAGAGGCGATCCACACTTCTGATGCTGGCGCAGGCTTCTGACTTTGAACAGGCCTCTGCCTTTCGCGAGGGTATTCATGTCCAACTGCAAGAAGATATTCGCTGGCTCCACCGCGACATCAAGACGACCATGCTGATGCCACAGGTTATGGCCAAACGTGATGCCCTTGCTAATGATGTATCCGATACGTTATTTTACGACGAACAGGGGATTACGGAAGGGGCATCCTCAAATGTGTTTCTGGTGGATGCATATGGAACGCTGGTGACGCGGTCCTTATCCAATCGACTGCTGGCAGGATGTACGCGTGAGCGTATTCTGGATCTGGCAAGGGGAGCTGGTTTCTCTATTGAGGAGCGTCCGATCCAACGTGCTGAACTTGCGACGGCAGCAGAGTGTTTCGTGACCAGCGCGACCTACCTGGTCGCACCAGTTCTTACGATTGATGGCGTCTCAATTGCCAACGGCCAGATCGGGCCAATCACACGCACGCTTCAGTGTTTATACTGCAATTATATGAACAACTGAAGCCTGTGTGGAACATGAGCTTGCCTATACAAAGCCCAGTATTGCGCCTGACAGGAACAGTGCTGTCAGAACAAGTGAGAGATAGGTCAACATCATTCCAAGCCCTCGCAGAGGTGCATAATTGCCATACATGCCGATGGACTTGTAACGGTTTTGTGCCGGTATGTGATTTCCTTTACGCGGCTTTGACCTCGAAAGCGAGAGGGCTGATGCTACCGAGATATGAATGGCGCCGTCGCGAATTGTAGAAACCGTTGATGTATTGAAAGATGGCGGCGGTTGCCTGACGCCGTGTTGGCCAACTTTATCTCCAAAGCATTTCGGCCTTCAGGCTCTTGAAAAAGGTCTCGACCACGGCGTTGTCATAGCAGTTTCCCTTGCCGGACATGGACGGTGTCATCTTGTATTCCGTCAGCTTCTTCTGAAAATCATGGAAGCAATATTGGCTGCCGCGATCAGAATGGAAAATACAGCCAGGTGGTGGATTGCGTAGACGCACCGCCATATCGAGTGCTCTGATAGCGAGGTCCTTTTTCATCCGGTTACTGGCGGCCCAACCGATAACGCGGCGGCTGAACAGGTCAATGACGACGGCAAGGTAGAGCCAGCCTTCGCTGGTCCAGATATAACTGATATCGCCTGCCCATTTCCGATTAGGGGCATCGGCCAGGAAATCGCCGTCCAGAATATTGTCGGCAAAACCAGGAGAATGCCGACTATCGGTCGTGACTTTGTGCCGACGCGTACGTACGGGACGAATACCGTTGGCTTTCATCAGTCGCCCCACACGGCGTTCACCAACATCAAGCCCTGCTTCCCTGAGTTCCATGGTCATCCGCGGACGGCCATAGGTCCGGTTGCTCAGGGTATAATGCTCGCGGATATGCGCCAGAACCTTCAGATCGGTGCGCTGGCGCTTGCACAGGGGCCGGGAAACCCATGCCCGGTAGCCACGCGTCGAGACCTGCAGGACCCGACATAGAGCGGCGATGGGCCAGCGGTCACGATATGCCCTGATAAACGCAAACCTCACGTCTTTTGGCTCGCGAAGAACTGCGTGGCTTTTTTTAATATTTCCCTCTCCTCCCGCAGGATACGGTTTTCCAGACGAAGACGCTCATTTTCCCGGACGAGGTCCGTCTGCGCTTCAGGCGCCGTCAGATCAGTCGACCGATACTGCGAAATCCAGTGGCTCAGCGTTGATTTGCCAATCCCCAGATCCGCCGCAATCCGTGTCCGGGACAAACCGCTGCTCAGCGCGATCCTGACCGCCTCGCGGCGAAACTCTTCTGTCTGCTTCAATGCCATGGTCTCAGGCCTTTCCTGTTGAAAGCTTTAAACGCTCAGTCAACCGGCACAAAACCGTTACAAGTCCAATCGAAAGATCTTTATTATCAGATGGATGAAAAATCGGCCCCTTTACATCGAGTGCATTACAAATAGGCCAATTGAAGTATAGTCAGGTTGGGACAGAGCAAAGCTATGCGAGAATAAGGGCTATATGTCGGTTTTTGTCAGGAAGTCTGAATGGGACAGACTTCCTGCCATTTTTATTAAAGTTGTCAAAACGGATATTGTGAAGCGAGGTTTTTTTATGACGATGGGTCTGGCAGTGCCGGTTCTTCCCCGAAGGGACGATTGAGGATCGTGAGCACGTCTTCGGCGGCATAGATCCGGTTGCGGGCATGGCCGGTGCGTTCGGTCAGTATCCCGACCTGGCAGAGCTGGGCAAGGGCCGTCTGGGCGGCCGGGGGCGTGATGTCCAGCAGATGGCCAAGGCGGCTGGCCGTCAGGACGGGATAATCGGTCAGCAGGTCCAGCGCGCGCAGCGCGGCCGAGCCCTTACGGAAAGCCCGGCGCTGCCGCCATGTGGCCTTCAGGGCCTGGGTTGCCTGCCGGGTGACCTGCACTTCGGTGACGGTCCGGATGATGGCGTCTGACAGGAACCCGATCAGGGGCGGCCAGTCGAGCCGTTGCTGGGCCCGTTTGAGCGCCGCGTAATAGTCCTGTCTGTGGGCCTCGATATAGGGAGAAAGATACAGGGGGACCTGACCGTCAGCGGCCATCATCAGCGGCAGCAGCAGGCGGCCAACCCGGCCATTGCCGTCGCTGAACGGATGCACGGCCTCGAAATGGGCATGGGCGATGGCCAGCCGGGTGATGAGGGACTGGGTCATCTGCTGCATCCCGTCGGCCTGCATGTAGTTCAGGGAGGCCTCCAGACAGGCTGCCACCTGGTCAGGCGGGGGCGGGTTATAGGTCGAATAGGCGATATGCCCTGTCCCGCCGATCCAGACCACGTCCTGGCGCAGGGTGCCCGGTGTCCCGCGATAGGCCGGGTCGTGCTGCATGACCGCCTGATGGAGCGCCAGCACGGTGGGCAGACGGAATAAGGCCGGGCCTTCGCTACAGGCGTGTGGCAGGAACTGCTCCAAGGTTCGCGCATAGTCGCGGACCTGCCGTGTGGCATGGGAAGCGCCCTGGTCGTCCTCATCGACCACCAGAAGCTCATTGAGGGTGCTGTGGGTGCCTTCCAGGGCGGAACTGCTGAGGGCTTCCTGACGGCTCAGGACGCGGCTGATCAGGTACGGATCAGGCAGGGTGCGGGCGAGGGCGGCGATTTCACCCAGGGCGGACAGGGCCTGTCCATGTCGGGCGGCGGCATCGCCCAGCATAACGCCCGCTTCTGGCGGTGGCGGGGGCACGACCCCGTAATGCTGGGCATAGGGGGCGGGCAGCCGCTGCAGACATTCCCGGATCCCGCCGGCCAGATCCTCACGCTTCATCCTGCCCAACCTTTTCCTGACGCCGGATTTCCCTAACATGATTAAGGTTTATGTTAAAACCTTAATCATGTTTTCCAGAAGTAGGCCCTTGCGTAAGGTTCTGCCAGATTGTGCGGGTGGCTACAGGTGACGTGGATGCAAAATCCCTCCAGCCCCGAACCTGTCCGGTAATATGGATTACCGGACAGGTCTGTGCCAAGCTCCGGCGGTCCCGAAAACCGCAGGAAACCGACCTCTCGTGATTATCGATCCTAACGGGATTGGCCCGGCCGGCAGGGACACTTCCCTGGCCGCACCGCTGGCCCAGGCCCGCGCCTATGCCCGCGCCAGCCGGGCACCCGCCACCCGCCTGGCCTACCGGCGCGACTGGGCCGCCTTCACCGCCTGGTGCCACGACCGGGACCAGGGCGCGCTGCCCGCCGATCCCCGGCTGGTGGCACTGTTCCTTGCCCATGAGGCCGCGCGTGGCCTGCGCCCGTCATCGATCGGCCGCCTGCTGGCGGCCATCGCCTTTGCCCATCGTCAGGCCGGCTGCGTGCCGCCCCAGGCCCAGCCACAGGCGGGCGTGCTGGCCGAAGTGATCGCCGGCATCCGTCGTCAGGCCGGCACCGCCCCGCGCCGCAAGCAGGCTGCCGATGACCGGGTGCTGCAGGCCATGCTGGCCGCCCTGCCGGCGACAAACCTGAAGGCCATCCGTGACCGGGCGCTGCTGGCCTTCGGCATGGCCGGGGCCTTCCGCCGCTCGGAACTGGCCGGGCTGCGCTGCGACCAGCTCGACCGCACCCCAGAGGGCATGACCGTGCGCTTCGGGGCAACCAAGACCGATCCCGAGGGGCGGGGCGTGTGCATCGCCATTCCCGAAGGACGCCGCATCCGGCCCGTCGCCCTGCTCGAGGCCTGGCTGGAGGCGGCCGGAATTACGGACGGAGCCGTATTCCGTGACGTGGTGCGCGGTCAGGCCAGCGCAGGCCCGATCAGCGACCGCACCGTGGCCCGCGTGGTCCAGCGCGCTGCCCAGGCCGCAGGCTACGACCCGGCCCGCTTCGGGGGGCATTCCCTGCGCGCAGGCTTCCTCACCTCAGGCGCGCGGGCCGGGGCCAGTCTCTTCCGGCTCAAGGACGTCTCCCGACACCGCTCCACTGATGTCCTCGCAGCCTATGTCCGCGAGGCCGGACTCTTTACAGATCATGCAGGAGAGACGTTTCTTTGACTGTCATTTTAGGTAGAGGCTGTGCCGGTCTAGGTCCGTCCATTTCCTGATCGACCACGTCCAGATCTTCCGTGCATTCTGGCAAAATTTGTGGTTGGTCTGTTTTCTGAACTTTTCGTAATTCTGAAAATTATTTCCCATGGTCAGTATGTCCCCTTTATTCTCTCCCGGCGTAGCCCAGAACGACAATAATGAGGCTTCCATAGCTACTACCCGTTCCAGGCGGGCCCGTCGGATGCGGCGTCTGGCGCGGGTCAGGACCCTGAAGTGGCATCGAACCATCATGTATTGTACCGGGGCCGTGCTGATTGGCATTATCTCCGTAATCTTTGCCCATATCGGGGATTGGGCGGCCGAACTGCGTTATCATGTTGTCGCCAGAAACCCATGGTCCATGCTGGTGATTGCCCCGCTCGGGCTTGTTGCCATTTCCTGGCTGACACGCCTGTTGTTCAATGGTGCTCAGGGATCAGGAATTCCCCAGACAATCGCAACCCTGCATATGCATAATTTCGTGCTTGTGGACCGGATCCTGACCTTGCGCATTGCGCTGGGCAAGATCCTGATGACATGCTTGGGTCTCATCTGTGGTGCCTCGATCGGTCGTGAAGGGCCGAGTGTCCAGATCGGCGCTTCCATCATGCACGCATTTTCGCGTGCCATGGGGCAGCATAATGATGTCACCAGGCATGGTATGATCCTCGCAGGGGGGGCTGCCGGCATGGCTGCCGCTTTCAATACGCCTCTTGCCGGTGTTGTGTTTGCGATTGAAGAACTGGCGCACTCCTTTGAACAGAAGGCGTCGGGGCGTACTCTGACTGTTATTATTTTTTCGGGGATTACAGCAATTGCCCTGTTGGGGAACTATACATATTTTGGTCGGACGAATGTTTTTATTCCGGTAGGACGCGCATGGCTGGCCGTTCTGGTATGTGGTGTAAGTGGTGGATTGGCGGGGGGGATTTTCGCCCGTCTTGTCATCCGCCTTTCAAAAGGTCTACCGGCTTTTCTTGGCCGGTTTTCAAGTCGATTCCCTCTTGTATTTGTGGCGCTATGCGGCCTGTTACTGGCTCTGATCGGACTGGCATCAGATGGTGCGACTTATGGTACGGGCTATCTGCAGGCGCGTGGGATAGTGGATGGAAGTCTGCATTATCCTGCGTCTTTCTTTCTTCTGAAGTATATCTCCATGCTGATTACTTTCTGCTCTGGCATTCCTGGCGGCATGTTTGCACCTTCCCTTGCGATCGGTGCAGGAATGGGAGGATGGGCCGAGCAGTTTCTGCCTCATACGTCGCCTGGAGGCGTTGTACTGCTGGGTATGGCTGCCTATTTTTGTGGCGTTGCCCAGTCACCGCTGACGGCAACCATCATCGTGATGGAAATATGTGACAATCAGCAGGTGACCCTGGCCCTGCTGGCCACGGCCTTCCTGTCGTTCGGTGTATCCCGCATGGTCTGTCCCAGACCGCTTTATTCGGCACTGGCTACGGGATTTCTGGAAAAAACAGAGCAAATGGCGCGACAGGTATCTCACGATAGATTGGAAAAATAATTTTATTCTGAACTGGGTTCCTGATCGAGCGGCTGATCAGCATTCTGTTGGGCAGATTCACCAACAAGAAAAGAAATATGAAATCATGTTGCTTCCTCTGTCCAATCCGGTTCCACAATCAGGGAAACCGGAAAATGTCTGCAGTCTGGTGTTCCTGTCTGCGGCATCTGTCGTGATCGGGGCATCTGCCGGTATGATCTGTGGTATCTTCCGCTTGTTGCTGGAATGGCTGGAGGCCGTCCGGACAGATATGGGAATGGAAGTGTCGCTTCAGCATGGCTTTTCTTGCGAAGGCGTGCTGTTGATCATCGGATCTGGCGCAGCGGCATGGCTGGCTTCAGGTCTCGTTCGTCATTTTGCCCCTCTTGCAGCAGGAAGTGGCATCCCACATGTGGAAGCTGTCTTGTTGAGTGCGTCACCGCCTGCGCCATGGCGGGTGGTGCCCGTCAAATTCCTGGGTGGCCTTCTGGCGATCGGAAGTGGGCTTGCCCTGGGACGTGAAGGGCCCAGTGTGCAGATGGGAGCGACTGCAGCTCATACGTTTGGCAGGCTGCTCTGTCTGGAGAAGACAGACTGCCTTGCCCTCCTTGCTGCAGGCGCGGGAGCAGGGCTGGCGACAGCTTTCAATGCGCCGGCAGCCGGTGCTGTTTTCGTTTTGGAAGAACTGGTCGGCCGGTTTGAAATCAGAATGGTTTGTGCCGCATTGGGGGCATCCATTTCGGCCATTCTGGTCAGCCGGGGCATGCTGGGTAGCCAGACGGTCTTTAGTGTCGCTCCTCTGATCCTTCCAGAATCGCTTGCCAAACAGCTGTTTTTCGTCATGACCGGGGTCATGACGGGCCTGGTTGCTGTCGGATACAACCGGACGACCATGGCAGTGCTCCGTCTGGCCGGGAGGCTGCCTGTCAGCATCTCAGTCAGGCCTGTGCTGGTGGGAGGTTTGGCCGGTTTGGTGGTTTGTCTTGCACCGCACTTGGCTGGAGGGGGAAAGTGGATCACGCAGACGGCCAT
Organism: Komagataeibacter diospyri; assembly: GCF_006538165.1. Lineage (GTDB taxonomy): Bacteria > Pseudomonadota > Alphaproteobacteria > Acetobacterales > Acetobacteraceae > Komagataeibacter > Komagataeibacter diospyri. Next base: position 13,487 of record NZ_BDLU01000051.1, on the reverse strand, counting down.
AAACAACGAGATCGGATTACATCAGATTCCGGCACTACTGGCTTTTCGGCTGATTTTTGGGGCCCTGTCTTATGCCGCTGCAACACCTGGAGGTCTGTTTGCCCCCATGCTGGCCCTGGGGGCACTTTCCGGTCTGGGGAGTAGTGTTGTGGCACAGGCATTAAGTCCTGATACACCTCTGGCGACCGCACCTTTTGTGATTGTCGGCATGGCCTCCATGTTCGCCGGATCCGTTCGTGCACCGCTGACCGGGATTATTCTGGTTATGGAAATGACAGGTTCGTCCGAGTTGATAATGCCGCTTTTATCCGGGAGTTTTGCTGCGATGGTCGTAGCCGGCGCACTTGGAGACATGCCCATTTATGCTGCCCTGAGACTCAGGGCCCAGTCACACACGCGATGATTTCAGAGAAGTGTTCTATCCCCGATCTGGGGGGAAGCAGAATGCAATTGCATAATAAGTCTCTGACCTTAGATCAGGAGGCTATGATGCCCCGGAATAGCTCTCATCCGAAGGTGGAGATTTTCAACTTCCGGATTGACCCGGCGCTGAAGGCAGCGTTCACGGCTGCAACCAGTGCGGATGAACGGCCTGCTGCCGATGTGCTGCGGGATTTCATGCGCGCTATGTGGCGGGGCGGGAGCGGCGTGCTTTCGAGGCAGAAGCGCGGCGGCAGTCCCGTGAAGTAGCGGTGCTGGCGTGCGCCCCGGCGAGTGATGAAGCTCTCGTCTTGCGCGCACTGGACGCGCTTTTCGAGGAGGACGATTTCCGGGATGGGTGGACGGCGTGAAACGTGGTGATCTGGTGACGATTGCCGTTAATGGTGATTATGGTGAACCGCGTCCGGTCCTTGGGGTGCAGGCCGACGCCTTTTCCGACCCGCCAGCTATGACCGTGCTGAGGTTGACCAGCATCGTGCAGAACTGGCCTTTGTTCCGGATTACGGTTGTACCAGCACGACGAACGGCTTGCACAGCCTGTCGCAGGTGATGGTTGATTGGGCGATATCCCTGCCACGGGAGAAGATCGGTCAGGGTTTCGGGCATCTGGAGGCTGCGTCTCTGCGTCAGGTTGATCAAGCTTTGTCAGTTTTTCTCGGTCTGTCGGGTGACCGTCTTCCATGATTACGCGCGATTTTCCGGTGTTTCAAAGGGCTATGGGCAATAGTGTAACAGGCCGGGCCTGAAACCGGCCGACCTGTCCCGCGTCAGCAGCGGTTTTCCTGTCCGGGTCAGGTGACATGTGTTACACTTTCCGGGATATCATGCCCAGACCTGCCCCGAAGGCCCCTGTCCGGCCGCCTTGCCAGCTGTCGCTGTTCCCCGAAACGGCGGCGCTGGTGCGCGTGGATCCGGCCGCCAACTGCTGGCGCTTCTACCATCTGTCGCTGCAGCCTGACCTGTTCGGCGGTACCGCCCTGGTGCGGCAGTGGGGGCGGATCGGGACGGCTGGCCGGCAGGTCTGCGAACTGCATCATGATGCCGGGCAGGCGCTCGACGCCCTCGTCCGCCAGCTTCGGGCCAAGCGCCGGCGGGGCTATCGCGACAGGACAGCCGGATGAGCGGCACCCGAAAACCGGGACAGCGGGTGACCCCGGCAGCCACCCCCGGCGGGATGCAGCTGTTCGACCGCGACGGGAGCCGCAAATACCTCACGGTCGCCGAGCGGGCGCGCTTCCTGCGCGCGGCCGAGCAGGCGCCGCGCGAGGCCCGCACGCTGTGCATGACCCTGGCCTGGTCGGGCTGCCGCCTGTCCGAGGCCATCGCCCTGACGGCGGACCGGGTGGACCTTGCCGGCGGCGTGCTGGTGTTCGCCACGCTCAAGAAGCGCCAGGACGGGATCTATCGCGCCGTGCCGGTGCCTCCCTCCCTGCTCGAGGCCCTGGACCTGGTGCATGGCATCCGCGAGGCCCAGCGTAGGCGAGGGCGTGGATCGGCCGCCCGGCTGTGGCCCTGGTCCCGCATGACCGGCTGGCGGGCGGTGCACGCGGTCATGGACGCCGCCGGCCTGTCCGGCCCGGCCGCCTCCCCCAAGGGCCTGCGCCATGCCTTCGGCGTCGCCGCCGTCTCCAGCGGTATCCCCCTCAACATGGTGCAGAAATGGCTCGGTCACGCCCAGCTCTCCACCACCGCCATCTACGCCGATGCCGTCGGCGCCGAGGAGCAGGATATCGCACGGAAAATGTGGGAGTAATTTTCTATCATTCTCTCTTGTAGATAGAGCAGATTTTCACGTATGACCACATGCAAACATGAGGTCATGTAAGGACGTTCACATGCCAACAATAGCGATTATCAGCCAGAAAGGTGGGGCTGGAAAAACCACTCTGGCCTTGCATCTGGCTGCTGCGGCTGAGGATGCTGGCCATACAGCATTGGTGATTGATGTGGACCCACAGGCGACGGCGAGCCAATGGGCCGCATGGCGTAAGGATGCTCCGCCGGTTGTAATTGACAGTGCTCCGCCTCGTCTCGCGGCTAAGATCGGACAGGCAATGAGTCAGGGTGCTGAGTTCATCGTGATTGATACTCCGCCTCACGCTGATAGTGCGGCTAGTGCTGCCGTTGAAGTCGCCGATTTGGTATTAATTCCATGTCGGCCGAGTGCGTTCGATCTGGCAGCAATCAAAACGACTGCCAGCCTTATAAAAATGCGTGGCAAACCAGCCTTCGTCGTTTTTACAGCGGGAAGTCCGACTGCTCCACGTATGTATGAGGAGGCCACACAACTCGTACAAAGTTACGGACTGAACGCATGTCCACATATTATCGCTGATCGTGCAGTTTTTCGTCATGCTGCGGCGGAAGGGAAAACTGCAATGGAAGTAGAGCCTAAAGGCAAGGCGTCTGATGAGGTAAGGCTGCTTTACAAGTGGACATGCAAGCATGTAAACATGCAATCATCAAGGAAGCGGAGAGCTAGTGCATGAGCCGGAAGGGGTCTCTACTGTCGTTGCGGGATCGTGATTCCGCAATATCGCCGGTTGCAGTTGCATCAGAAGGCAAGGTTGCTGCTACCAATGTTGTTGGTACAGCCAGCAAGCAGGTTGCGCCGAGCCGTCAGGGCAAGAAAGCCATGACCGGCTATTTTAGTCCGGAAATGTCATTTGCTATGCACATGACCGCCAGAAAGCATGGGATGAGTTTACAGGATGCGATGGCCGACGCGTTTAACGACTGGCTACGCAAGATGGGAGAAAGTCCTGTGGGCAAGTAGGCATGTTTACGTGCGGTCATGTTTGCATGTAAGCATGTAGACTTGCTGGCGTATGCCGGAATCAGCGTATTGGGTTGCGTTCGTGCCGTTTTTTACAAAAGCCAATAAAGGCTCCGGCAGGGCTTTTAAGCTCTGGTTTTCCCATGTCGTGCCACCATGAAACCCATTCGTCATGGAGAGCATAGATGTCATATCCTGGCGCAACGGTTTTAGCGTCATGCATGGTTTCGGGGTCGATGTAGGGAGCATCCCTCATAGGGGCGATAACATCGACCTTTGTTTTAAGGCTCAAACGGTTGCGAAATAGAATGATGTCGTCGGCCATTGTGATGGCATAGTCAGGAAAATGAGCATGACTGGTGTCATGCGCACAAACTTTCTTAACCAAGGATCGAAAGACGCGAAGCGGGCTATTTGAGCCACATTTTTTTTGCAGCAGCTCTAATCCGATCTTCCATTCATCTTTCATACCGCAGTGTTTGCGGGCTAGTTCGTACATGCGTCGTTCGAACGGTTTACGAAGTCGGAAATAGTCTCGGTGAAGTGTGAGGACATTCTTGCTGATGACTGAACGATAGACCCAATCTGACAGAGTGATTTCAAGATCAAGCATTCGGCCGTCAAACGTCTTACGGGTGATTCTAGCTTCTTCGATCAAACCGAAAATTCGAGTTTCTTCAATGCCTCCTGTTTGAATGTTGGTTCGCACGGTTGTTCCGCGCAAGCGTGTCAACGCGTCGGTCAGTAGCCTATAGCCTGCTCCGCTGGTTTGACGATTGGTAGCGACCAGCATGTCATAGGCTTGAAGGCGGAGTGTTCGGCCAGGTTGTTCGCCGTGATTCATTTTCGCAACGAGCTGAGAGATGCAGTAGATTAGGATATCCTTGTCATGGATCGTTGCCAGCCCTTTGCCAGACGGGATGATCTCTATGATATTCCCATTGTGTTCATAGCGTCGCATCCGGTTGTCTGGCTTGGTCGAGAGCGAAAAAACTGGATGCTCCATTGACGCCATATCATCTTTGGGAATGGCATCGAGCACGTCACAGATGAATAGATCCTGATTTGGATGGCGGACTGGAAGGAGGGGCGTGCGATCATCACCTTCCACAGTCAGAGAAGGCGCAATGTCGAACAAGGAAGGAGAAGATTCTATCGTCATTTCAATTACAGATGGCTACTATCGTCACTTCACATACGCAAGCCAATTATCGTCATTTTAGATTCAGGCTGAGCTTATCGTCATTTCAATTACGCATATTTGCTATCGTCATATTAGATTCAGTTTATCGTCATAGTGGATTCAGTTTATCGTCATAGTGGATTCACAGGACGATAGAATCTCTCGATAAAACCGTTATTATTCAGTATGTTATTTTGACTATAAAAAACCGTAACACCATTTAAACACCTACTTAAACACTCTAATGTTGTGGATAACTTTTTATTTCCTGAAATTTGCAGCCAAATTGCCACCAAGCACCGCCTCTTGGGGGCTACGCCCCCGCCGGCTCGCGGCCTACGGCCACCCCGATCGCGCTTCGCGCGATCTCCCACCCGGCATCCCCCTGCTCGCCCTTTCAGGGCTGCGCTAAACGGACACGCCTACGCCGCGAAATCATAATCTGACGATGCGTCCCCGCATCGTTTCTCCACCAGCACCTTCTTCTTCCGCGTCGGCGCCTTTGGCGCCCTACGGGGCTCCCGCTCCGCGCTCGCCCGACGCCTGCAACACCAGAAGAACCGGGCAAGACCGTAATCTGCTCAAGACACACCGGCGTTCAGACGATCATTCAGCGGCTCACGTGTTGCAGCATGCCCGTCAGACGCCACAGGGTGGCCGTACAGGCATTACCGTGTGTGGTGGCTAGTTTGTGATCGGAACAGGAATTGCGCTTTGTGCGGCCTCTCAGGAGGCTCTGCTGGCTTTATCAGGAATCGATGGGCTATCCATTTCTGTCTGACCGTCCAGATATCCTCCTCCTGACTTTCAGCAGGATGGTTCTGATTGAAAAACCCAAGCGTTAGGGATATGGTGAATGATGCCGACGCGTCTACGCATTAATGGATTTCGTGTCGTGATTTACACGGCAGATCATGTGCCAATGCACATTCACGTCATAAGCGCGGATGGGGAAGCGGTGATTGAAATTGGCAGGAAAGCCCGACTGATACAGGCAGGTGGCATGAAAGATAAGGTCATACAGGAAGCCCTTGTCATCGTGCAGGACCACGCTGAGATGCTGGCTGAAGCATGGGAGAAGATACATGGCGAATGACATGAACTATCAGGCCGCTCGTGAAGCAGACGCACTTCATAGAGCGACAATTCCTCATGCGGTCTCCGCACGGTTTATCCGTGCTCGCCGCGCTCTTCACGTCACGCTCTCCAACGGTGTTGAGATGAGCGTGCCTGTGGCTCTGATACAAGATCTGCAGGACGCTTCTCTGAATGATCTGGCCGAGATCGAGATCACCCCGCTGGGTAATGGCCTTCACTGGCCCCGTCTCGACGCCGATGTTCTGGTCGAAGGTCTGATCCACGGTATCTACGGTTCCCGAAGCTGGATGGCAGCACAGATGGGACGCGTGGGCGGATCGTCCGCCAGCCTGGCAAAGGCGGCGGCGGCACGCCGGAATGGTGCTAAAGGCGGTCGGCCAAGGAACGTCGCGTAAGATAGTCACCGCCTTTCAGGCGGTAGGACTGTCGTGCCACGTCTGCGCGCTGCAACGACCATTCTTGCCGAAAGGGTGGACCGATACGGTCCACCCTTTGGCTGAAGGGGATCGGGTTTTCCAAGCCCTTTGGGTATGCCCGCACCAACGGTGCAATGGTGTATGAAGAACCACTACTTATGGGTAGGCCCGATGTCGGCCTTGGGTATGTCGATGGGTCGTCACATGGGTAGCCGTAGGGTCGTGAAACGGTCGTTCCATCAATGCATCAGGGATAGTCGTGACCATTGCACTCTGCGCCACCTTCCTGCGGTGTGCGAGAGCGTTACCCTTATTGCCCGGGTTGTGGCAGGGGGAGCGGGTTATCCGTGCCAAGGCTGCTGGCCCATGCCTTCATGGCTTTCGCACTGATCCCCAATCCGGCCTCGACCTGGGCGAGGGACCGGCGTGTGGCTTCGTCCTTCCAGGCTTCCCAGTCATCGCGATCGGTATGATCCGTCTTCATGTCCCGTTTCTCCTTGTTTGGACCTTCAGGCCAGTTTTGGCCTGCGTCCGCGTTTCTTCTCTGGCAGGCGTGTGACCGGAGCTTCAGCTTCCGGTAAGTGCGAAGGTTCCGGTGTCGCCTTGATGGTCCGCCCCAGTCCGATTTCCTGTGCCAGGGCAGAGCGTCGGGCCGCATAGTCAGGAGCCACCATCGGGTAGCTTTCAGGCAGGCCCCATTTTTCGCGATACTGCTGCGGCGTCATGCCATAGGCGGACTGGAGATGACGCTTGAGCATCTTCAGCTTCTTCCCGTCCTCCAGACAGACAATGTAATCCGGAAAGACCGATTTCTTCACAGGTACGGCTGGCACCAGATCCGGTGTTCCGGTCGTCGCCTGTCCCAGACTTCCGAGGGCCTGAAACACCGTGGCGATGAGGCCGGGCAGGGTATCCGCCGGAACCGTGTGACTGCTGACATAGGCTGTGACAATCCGGGTCGTAAGCTCGCGCACTGTGTCAGCTCCGGATGATCGTGTCTCGTGGTCGGTCATGGTCACGTCTGCCTGTGTTGTCCTGTCCTGTCCTGTCCTGTTTCCGGTGCCTGTCGAAGGCATGAAGCCCCGCATGTCTCCAGCGTGCTGTCAGGTCAACCGAAGCGGTATCATCGCCGCCCTGAAGCCGCCCTGCAATATCCAGGAAGGCTTCGAACAGGGTTGCGCGGTCGTCATCGGTCAGCCAGCGGATGTCGCGTAAGATACGGTTTCCAATCTGTCCGGCCTGCACAACTCAGTTCAGGGCCCAGCAGCGCGATGTCGGGACGTTCTGATCCGTGCCTGGCACAGGCGCTGTCAGAACACAGATTACGGTCTGCCTTTGCCAGACCAGCGTGAAGAGGGCTCCTGAGCCGCCATAATCCGCTGTGGTCGTGATCCGATAGCCTTTGGTCAACAGGCTCGCCAGAGAATCCGGCACCGGCTTCAGTGCTGTCGGAACAGACAAGGCCGCATAGGGAGATTTAACGTCCGACTGAGGCAGCCAGTCTCCTCTGCCCTGGGCAAAGCCTGAAGCAGGCCGGAAGAGGATCGGCAGGACAACAAGGAGCAAAAACAGTTTTTGCATCATGATTTTTCCTGTGCGGGTCCTTTTTCAAAAGCGCGCAGGAAAGCGTCGATATCGTCGCTCATCAGGAGGGGCATCCGTTCTCGTATCAATGCTTCAGGCCAGTCCCACCAGGCGACTGCAAGCAGACGCTCGATGGTCTTTTCGGGGAAGCGGTATTTGAGGACCCGGGCCGGGTTGCCGCCCACGATGGCATATGGCGGCACGTCCCTGGTCACCACGGCCGCCGTGGCGATGATCGCGCCTGATCCTATGGTGACACCCGACATGATGTTGGCCCGCGCGCCGATCCAGACGTCGTTGCCAATGACGATATCCCCCTTGGTGGAATGGTCATCGGTTGCATCCGCCGCTTCGGGCCAGAAATTGCACTGGTTCTTGAACGGGTAGGTGGTGATCGTGTCCGGTCGGTGATTGCCCAGGATCATCAGCACCTCGCGGGCGATCGAGCAGTATTTTCCGATCTTCAGGCCGGCATATTCAGCTTCTATGATGATGGGAGAACCCTTGGCGCCATATGTATGGTCGCCGATGTCCCAGCCCCACTCTTCGATTTCATGGGCAAGGGTGTAACGTAGGAGCAGAGAAAAGGCGTTCTTGCCGTAATACATGGGCCTCGGTTCTCCCGTTCTGGTTCAGGGTTTCGTTTGCATTCGATAGCGGACAGATCAGATGATCGTGTTTCGTCGTCAGTCCTGTTCCGGGTCCCTGTCGAAGGCATGAAGCCCCGCACGCCTCCAGCGTGTTTTCAGGTCGCCTGACGCGGTAGTCCTGCCCTCCCGAAGCTGCCCTGCAATGTCCAGGAAGGCCCCGAGCAGGGTAGCGCGGTCATCATCGGTCAGATCGACCAGTCCTGCCTTCTGGACCAGGCCGCCCAGTTCGATCAGATGATGGGTACGTTCCCGTCGCGCCTTCGCCCAGTCGCGCATGTCGGTGCGTGCCTTTCGTGCCTGATGGCGATGGATCAGGGCCGCCTGCTTCCTGATCCGTCTTTCAAGCGCCAGAAGCTCCGTTCTGATCGTATCCGGTTCCTTTCCGGCCGCCCTTTTTTGCGCCAGCCTGAAAGAACGCCGTCCCCCGTTCGGTCCACCTCGCGACGGCTTCAGGTTTGCCGTCCGCCTGTTCGACAGCCGCAAGCAGCACCCCGGCCAGCGCCTCGATCGACAGGGTATCGGCTCCCGTCGCCTCGACCAGTTCACCGAGCTGGATGGTCCGTTGCGCCTTAAGCTGCTTCGCCTTTTCCTGAAGCGCCTTCAGTTCCGCATCAATGTCCCGTGGCCTGCGCATTTCCGGTCCCCTGTCCTGCTGGTCTGTGGCATACTCTACCATACAGGCGAGAACCGCGTCACTCATCCAGAGCAATCAATCTTTATGGTGCAGTAAAATGTGAGTGCGCGCTTATACGTCACTGCGTGACGTGCGCTTATTGTGTGTGCTATAACTGAGGTCATGGCGATCTATCACCTGCATGCAAAACTCATCAGTCGTGCGACCGGCAGGAGTGCCGTAGCAGCAGCAGCCTATCGTGCGGCGTCTCGTCTGCATGACGCACGACTGGAGCGTGCCCATGATTTTTCGAACAAGAGTGGTGTGGTGCATTCAGAGATCCTGCTGCCCGATGGCGCACCGGAACGGTTTCTCGACCCGTCTGTTCTGTGGAACGAAGTCGAGGCAATTGAAAAGCGCAAAGATGCCCAGCTTGCCCGCGAGGTGGAGTTTTCACTCCCGCGTGAGATGACTCAGGCACAGGGGATAGCGCTGGCACAGGATTTCGTGCGGGAGCAGTTTGTGGACCGCGGTATGGTTGCTGATCTCAATGTGCACTGGGACATCGGTGAGGACGGACAGGCAAAGCCCCATGCGCATGTGATGCTGTCCACGCGGTCAGTGGATGAGAACGGGTTTGGTGCGAAAGAGCGCTCCTGGAATAACAGGGAATGTTTGCTGACATGGCGTGAGCGATGGGCCTCACTTGTTAATGAACGGCTGGCGGAACTGGATCTGGATGTGCGGATCGATCATCGGTCGTTTGCAGAGCAGGGGATTGATCTTGAGCCGCAAAACAAAATCGGTCCGGCCGGGATGCGCCGTGAAGAGCGGGGCGAGGATGCTGAGCGGGTTGCAGACCATCTGGAGATCGCGCGGCGCAATGGCGAAAAGCTTCTGGCTGAGCCGCATATGGCTCTGGAGGCACTGACCCGGCAGCAGAGCACCTTTACCCGTCAGGATCTGGCGCGCTTTGTGGACCGGCATACGGCGGATGCAGAGCAGTTCAGTGCTGTCATGGTCAGGGCGGAGGCCTGTCCGGAGCTGGTCGCCCTCGGGAAAGACGGGCACGGGCGGGAACGGTTCTCCTCGCGGGAGATGATCGGGGTCGAGCAGCGTCTGGAAGACATATCACTCGCGATGGGGCAGTCTCAGGGGCATGCAATGAAGCTGTCTGTCAGGCGGGCTGCTATGGCGCGGGACGGGCTGGGAGACGAGCAGGCTCTGGCCGTGGGTGAGGTGACGAAGTCCCGCGATCTGTCTGTAGTGGTCGGTTATGCCGGGACGGGGAAGAGCACCATGCTGGGTGTGGCCCGCGCGGCATGGGAGGAGGCCGGATACCGGGTGCGTGGTGCTGCGTTATCAGGCATTGCGGCGGAAGGGCTGCAGGGCGGGGCCGGGATTGAGAGCCGTACCCTTGCCTCATTAGAGCTGGCCTGGTCCAGAGGACGGGACCGCCTGGAGCGTGGCGATGTGCTGGTGGTGGATGAGGCCGGCATGGTGGGCTCACGTCAGATGGAGCGGGTGCTCTCAGCTGCGCATGAGGCTGGTGCCAAAGTTGTTCTGGTGGGTGATCCCGAACAGTTGCAGGCGATTGAGGCAGGTGGTGCGTTCCGGGCGGTGGCTGAGCGGGTCGGGTCAGTGGAGATCACAACTGTGCGCCGGCAGCGTGAAGACTGGCAGCAGGCTGCGACGAAGGAGCTTGCGACCGGACGGACGGACAGGGCGCTGGGACGCTATGAGGAAGCGGGTTTTGTGCGCGGGCATGAGACCCTTGATGAGGCCCGGGCCGGCGTGGTCCGGGGGTGGGATAAAGCCCGTCAGGCTTCACCAGAGGATAGTCAGATTATGCTGGCGCACCGGCGTGTCGATGTGCGGGCGCTGAATGAGGCGGCACGTGAGATCCGCAGGGAGGCGGGTGAGCTGGGCGAAGATGTGCTGGTCTCCACAGCTCAGGGTGAGCGGGTGTTTGCCGAAGGGGAGCGTGTCTACTTCCTGCGCAATGACCGGGAGATGGGGGTAAAGAACGGCACGCTTGGCACAATACGGGGCATTGAGGGATCGGCCGGGGCCGGGGATCTGGTGCTGTCGGTGCAGCTCGACGGGAAGGATGGTGTCGGTTCTGGTCGTCTCGTGTCTGTGGCGGTAGCGGAGTATGACGCGCTGGATCATGGCTATGCGGCCACTATCCATAAATCGCAGGGTGTGACGGTGGAGCGGGCCCATGTTCTGGCGACGGGGAGTATGGACCGGCACGGGGCCTATGTGGCGCTGTCGCGGCATCGGGACAGTGTCAGCATTCACTGGAGCTCGGATGATGCGGGTGACCGGGACGGGCTGGTGAAGCGGCTGTCGCGTGAGCGGCTGAAGGATACCACGCTGGATTACCTGCATGACCGGGATCGGGATGCCGGGTTTGCGCAGCGGCGCGGTCTGGATGTCCCCGCGAGCGGGATCGTGGTGGCGCGCGGCAAGGCTGTCTCAGGTCTTCTGCAGGACAGGCAGAGCGAAGTGACCCATGGGTCTGAGCCTGCACCGGCAGAGCAGAAACGCGGGATGTTTGACGGGCTGGAGCTTTCCGTGGGGTCTGCTCGTCGTATCAGAGAAAAAGATGTGCCAGACGGGATGGAGGCTGAGGTCAGTAAGGGGAGTGGAGGGGTTGAGCGTGAGGCTCCTGTTTCACCCTTTGCGGGACTGCAGCTGCGGTATGTGAAGCGCGGGAAAGAGCCATCCCTGCCGGACGGGTTTGTGCCGGGGCGTGATCCTCTGCATCAGGCGGTGGAGCGGTATGCGCGGGCCATGATGGATGCTGAGCGCATGGTGCGTCAGGAGCTGCCTTTACTGGAGTATCAGAAGAAGGCGCTGTCTGACGCTGTACGGGATCTGGAGCGGGTCCGGCCTGGCGGGGAAGCCGATATGAGGGCAGCGCTGAAGCATCAGCCGGACATCGGGCCGGTGCTGTATGGTCTGGAAGGTCCGGCGCGGGCGCGCAAACTGGTCGAGGGGCTTGAGCATGAGGAGAGGGTGCGCAGGAGCCCTGATCTGCGGGCTGAGCGGTTTGTGAAGGCGTGGGGGGGGCTGAGCCACGCGCAGCAGGGTGTGGCACTGAAGGATCTGAAGCGGGATACACAGCTTGCATCCGTCCTGCGGGAGAAAAGCCGTGAACTGGGGATCAGAAAGGGATCTGCGCTCGATCACGCTTTACATGCGCCCCAGCGCGAGCATTCTCTCTCGCGCTCCAGGTCGCGGGATCGGGGATGGGATATGGGGATGTAAAACAGAAGACGTACAGGAAACTGTACGTTATAGTGGATTTGGAGGATCGATCATGACCTGGAGGGATCGAAAAACCTTTAACTGACTGTTCTTGGTCCTGATTTCAGGTTTTTGCCATGTTGATTTCTGCTTTCTTATCCTGATTTTCGCTCTGCGTTTTGAGCAGAGCGAGGGTTTCGTGCTCTGGGTTGCTACGCGGTGGCGTTTATCCGCTCCAGGAAGAGAAAGCGGCGCATATTATAGACGATATTGGCGAGCCCGATCCTCATGGTGGCCCGGGTTATGCCGACGGTTCGGACGAACAGCCCGGTCTGTGATTTCTGATCAGCAAAGACATGCTCGACACGCGACCGGATAACGGACTTTCCGGCGTTGGATTTCTGGATATGCCTGGGCATAGGCTTGAGATGCGGCTTTTTCCTGTGAACCTTCGAGACAAAGCCCTGCTCCTCCATGAAGTCCTCATTCGCTTTTGAGCGATAGGCCGTGTCAGCCCAGACGCCTGAGGCCGTATTGATTTTATCCAGCAGCCCCTCTCTCAATCGCGCGCCATTACCCTCTCCATCAATGAAAACGGTGAAACACAGGATGCCTTCAGTGTCACCCATCAATTCAGATTAAAGTGGAACTGCTCTAGCGGGACAGAACGCCTGAAATAATATTGCGATCCGACGATTCGCAGCATGCGTCTAACTTTCCCAGAATGGGAAAGACTGTGGGACAAACGCCCATTTTAACGCCGATGTAAATTTTTCTCTGCATTTTCAATATGTTAGTGGTGAGAGTTGCGGGACTCGAACCCGCACATTGTAGTCGCCCATAGGCTTTTACCCAGGGAAATTCCCCTTTGTTTCAAATAGTGAAATGTCTACGCCAAACATTATGGGAAAGGCAAATGCCGGTTCAGGGTGAGGCCTATATGGAGGGATATTGTTATAAGTCTCTCTTGAGGGTCGATAGGCTGATTGGGGGGGGGGAAGCGGTCTGTCAGTTTTTCGTGCGATAAATCTAGGCTCAGGACTCATTCTTTGAGATAGAAGATGAAGCTTGCAGCGATATGGATTGCGGACATGAAGGTATGAGCGCAGCGGTCGTATCGTGTTGCCACCCGTCGCCAGTCTTTGAGCTTTGCGAACATGTTTTCGATCAGGTGACGCTTTTTATACAGATGCCAGTCGTAAGGTGGCTTTGATTTCCGGTTCTTTTTCGGCGGAATACAGGCTGTGATAGTGCGTTCTGCAAGCCATAACCTGATCCTGTTGCTGTCATAGCCCCTGTCCCCGATGATTTCTTCTGTCTTGTCGGGGAGATCTGCCAGCAGCACGTCTGCGCCTTTGAAGTCACTGACCTGTCCTGCAGTCAGATGCAGGCGGACAGGCCGCCCCTGATCATCGCACATGGCATGCAGTTTTGAGTTCAGACCGCCTTTTGTTCGCCCGATATGGCGGGG
>NZ_BDLU01000050.1 GCF_006538165.1 Komagataeibacter diospyri | reverse complement strand
AAGAACTTCTTCTGCAAGCTCAAGGAGTTCAAGCGCATCGCCATGCGCAGCGAAAAAACAGACAGATCATTCGAAGCCATGATCTATCTCGTTGGCGCAATCATCAATTCAAGATAATTCCCAACAGGCCCCAAAAAGCTTCAGGGAACGCCTCCTTTTTAAAACAGGACAGTATCCCAAATTTTGTTATTTTTTATCAACAGGTTATTTTAAAAACGGTTTTTTACCGCTTGATGCAGTCCTGCATGGCGTTCCCCGATCAGGACGGATACCATGAATGGTCAGAGGGGAAGCTATCGGACATGCTACCTGCTGGATTCCACCATTCTGCCATGGAACACGTTTTGCCGGGGCGACGGAACGCGCTCGTATCCGTTGCCATGTAAAACGCAGCGCTTGTCGTAATCCACGATAATGGAATTCCCGATCCGGTAGGTAATAAACGGGCCATGTTCCCGACTGCCGTTGATGGCACAATGCTGCAGGTCGGCCTGCTGCGCTTTCCACATCGACTTTCCCCTGTCGGGCATACCGCCCGTTGAAAGGATATTGGCGGGCAGGCCATGAGTCAGCATGATGTCGTGCATCATCCATGGCGCAGGCAGAGGCGGAACGTAAGACACAAGAACGATATCCGTAAGAATCTCGTATTTGCGCAGGATATACAGGGCCAGAGGCGCGACTGGTTCATCCCCACGCGTACCCCACCAGAAAGATGCGCCTTCCGGCTGGCCTGCCTCACGTGCCAGCTGAACCGCATCATCGACCATGGATTGCGCCATCTGGTCGCGAAAACGCGACTGCGCCGAAAGGGCATTCGCATAGGCTGCCGACAGGGTGATTTCAGACCACAGCCCATAGCCTGCAAGAATGCATGCAAGACAGGTTGCACGCCACCTGAAGGAAGGCGCCACACCAAGCAGGAAGGTAATGAAACACGCGGCCGCTGAACCAAACCCGATCATGACCCGATGGGAATGGATGGGACAGCCAAGCAGGAGCAGTATGCCCGGAATGCAGAAAGGCAGGGCCACAAGGCAGAATGCCACAAGGCCACCGGCTGCGGGTGTCAGGCTGCCCGTACGCAGCATACGCACGGCACGGAATACAAGCGTAATACAGCCCGATACGATGATGGCCGAAAAAATGATACTCTGCGGGCCTTTGATCAGGGCCGGAGCAATCGTCTGGAAAAAGCCTGGAATATTTCCAAAAATCTGGCTGATGGAATGAACGGTTTGTTTATGTGCATCCGCATAATCGTCCCCGCCGGGCAGTATTAATGTTTCCAGTTTATATATCAACAGGGCCAGGGAGAGAGTAATGGCGTTTGCGATAAGCATATTTGCAACCTGTCCGGCTTTTTTCTTTTCAAGTAAAGACAGGATGGCGGTCAGGCAGCACAGGCACAAGTATACATTCAAGGCAGGCTGATATAAATTCAGGCACGAAAAAAGCGCCAGCAACTGCCACGGCATCAGGGATTTCCGGCTATGTTCCGGCAGGAAAAACGGAAGTGCGAATGGCATGATGGCGCAGGCAACGGCACATTCCATAATCATGCCATCAAATCTGTAAGAGATATTTTCAAGAAAAAATGGATTACATACGATAAAAGACAGACATATTATAGAAGATATCCTGCTATATCCCCACCTTATGCTAAACGCCGCAAGTGCCGCTGCAATAAATGGCAGGCCAATGATCTGTGGCAGGGGCGCGTAATCTATCGTCGCGAATCTTCCCATAAACAGCAGCAGCAACTGCCCCAATACCCGACCGTCACGTTCCCAATGTATGTTGCTGAGTGCATGCAGCGTATCATCCGCATAATAGACGTTGGCATGAATTATGGGATAGGTGAATAAAATAAACACCAGAAAAAACAGCATCGCACGCGTGTAGAATTCCCGCCTGCACAGAAAAAATGAAGATATGGCAGTGTTTCGTGGGGT
The DNA here is from genome assembly GCF_006538165.1 of Komagataeibacter diospyri. Taxonomy (GTDB): domain Bacteria; phylum Pseudomonadota; class Alphaproteobacteria; order Acetobacterales; family Acetobacteraceae; genus Komagataeibacter; species Komagataeibacter diospyri. The sequence goes on along the minus strand of NZ_BDLU01000050.1, from coordinate 99,254 downwards.
TTCTTTGGAAATAAACATGACATGGTCTCAATATTCACGGAAGAAGGGGCAGGCGGATTTATAGAAATAAATTTATGCCATTAATCAACAGATATTCATGAAAATATACAAATTTATACTTTTAGTTTCCATCAGGAACAATTAAAACCTTATCTTGATTACGTAACTTGAATAGATTATTTATTTTTGCCTTCAAGTCACAATTTTTAAATTATACTTTATGTATTTTCAATATACTGCCCTACAATACAGACCATGGCGATTGGCCAGTCCTTTGCCGTCTTCGCGTTTCCCGTTCCATTGATCGCCGGAAGCAGGAGACTGTTTGAAAAACCTGCCTGTGAGGATGAAGCTTTTTTGAAAAGCTTCAGGGATCGCCACTTTATCTGAAAAAAGGCAGCACTTAAAAAGTTTTATTTATCAATATATTATTCCCAAACAAGCACGACTGTTCATGCCTCTGCCCGGCCTCCGTCCCGTGCTGCCATGACCCGCGCACATTGTCAGGCAGCCCTGATACGGAGATATGTTGCTTTTGCCCCCATAACAGGCAAAATCGCACCCCGTCCCATTCGGGCTGCCTGACGCGTGCTGCAAAAATGGAAAGTTCATGACTGATTTACCCGCATCCCTCGCGCCTGTGCTGGAACAGGCGGACCGCACGCTTGATGACGCCCTTGCGCGGCTGTTCGCGTTCCTGCGTATTCCCAGCATATCCACCCAGCCTGAACACGCGGCGGATTGCAGGCAGGCGGCGCAGTGGCTGCACGGTGAACTCGACCGTCTCGGCTTTGACGTGACACTGCACGAAACCCCCGGCCACCCCATTCTGGTGGCACATGACCGCACACCACCCGCAGGCCCGCATGTGCTGTTCTATGGCCATTACGACGTGCAGCCCGTTGATCCGCTGGAACTGTGGGCCAGCGACCCGTTCGAACCCGCGCTGGTGACAGGACAGGACGGGCGCAGGCAGATCACCGCACGCGGCGCGTCGGATGACAAGGGTCAGGTCATGACCTTTATCGAGGCCCTGCGCGCCATCCGCGCCACGGCAGGGCAGATGCCGGTGCGTATCTCGCTCCTGATCGAAGGCGAGGAAGAATGCGGCGGCCCCAGCCTGCTGCCTTTCATGGAAGCACACCGGGAAGAACTGCGTGCCGATGTCGGGCTGATCTGCGATACCGCCATGCTGCCCGGCGTGCCCGCCATCACCACCACGCTGCGCGGCATGGTAGGAGAGGAAATCCACCTGCGCTGTGCAAGCCGCGACCTGCATTCGGGCATTTACGGCAATGCCGCGCGCAACCCGGCGGAAGTGCTGTGCCAGGTCCTGTCTTCCATCCGCGATGACGCTACAGGCCGCGTTACCCTGCCCGGTTTCTATATGGGCGTGCAGGACCCGCCGGAAGCACTGCGCGCGCGCTGGCGTGAAATCGCCCCGGATGACGCAGCCTTCCTTGGCGATGTCGGGCTGTCGCAGCCTGCCGGGGAAAAGGGGTACACCGCCATCGAGCAGACATGGTGCCGCCCCAGTTTCGAGATCAACGGCATTTCCAGCGGCTACACCGGCGAAGGGTTCAAGACCGTGCTGCCGGGTGACGCCATGGCAAAGGTGTCGTTCCGGCTGGTGGCAGGACAGGACCCGGTGCGTATCCGCCAGACCTTCTGCGCCCATGTGCGTGACCGGTTACCGCCGGACTGCACTGTCACCTTCACGCCCTGTGGCGGATCGGTCGCCAGTGTCGTGCCCGATGACACCTTTGGCCTGCAGCCCACGCTGGGGGCGCTGGGAGCGGAATGGGGCACACCTGCCGTCACCATCGGCTGTGGCGGGTCGATCCCGGTGGCCGCCGACATGCAGCGTATCCTGGGCATGTCCGCCCTGCTGGTGGGCTTCGCGCTGGATGACGACCGTGTGCATTCACCCAACGAAAAATATGACCTGACGTCCTTCCATAAGGGCATCCGGTCATGGATCCGCATCCTGCACGCCATGGGCACGACTGATGCCTGATGTCAGCCTGCCCCTTGCCCTGACCATGGGGGACCCGGCGGGAATCGGGCCGGAAATCACAGCAGGTGCATGGCGGGCCATGCGGCAGGGCGCGACACCGTTCGCGGTGCTGGGTGATGCGGGGCTGATCGGACGGCATGATGTGCCGGTTCGCGAAATCACCACCATTGCGCAGGCGGGTGATGTCTTCGCCCATGCCGTGCCGGTGCTGCCGGTCGGGCTGCAGGCGCCTGTCCATGCAGGCCGGCCGGACAGTACCAATGCCCCCGCCATCACCACCTCCATCGCGCGCGCGGTGGAACTGGCCCGCAATGGACAGGCCGCAGGCGTGGTGACCAACCCGATCAGCAAGATCGTGCTGAAAAAAGCAGGTTTCCCCTATCCCGGCCATACCGAATACCTTGCGGCCCTGTGCAAAGTGTCGGGGCGCGAGGTGATGATGCTGGCCTGCCCGGAACTGCGGGTCGTGCCCATTACCATCCATGTCAGCCTGCGCCGCGCACTGGATGAACTGGATACCAGTGTCATCATCGCCGCCACCCGCACCACCCATGCGGCCCTACAGCGTGACTTCGGCATTGCGGCACCGCGCATTGCCATTGCCGGGCTGAACCCCCATGCGGGCGAGGACGGCAGCATGGGCACGGAAGAACAGACCATCATTGCCCCCGCCATCGCCACCCTGCGCGCCGATGGCATGGATATCAGCGGGCCATGGCCGCCCGACACCATGTTCACCCCTGCCGCGCGGGCACGCTATGACGTGGCGATGTGCATGTACCATGACCAGGCGCTGATCCCGCTCAAGACCATCGACATGACGCAGGGGGTCAACACCACGCTGGGGCTACCCATCATCCGCACATCGCCCGATCACGGCACAGCCTTCGACATTGCGGGACGGGGCGTGGCCGATCCGTCCAGCCTTGTCGCAGCACTGCGCATGGCCATGCAGATGGCCGAACACAGGAACAGGTCATGATTACATCCCTTCCCACGCCCATCCGGCTGGGTGTCAATATCGATCATATCGCCACCGTACGGAACGCACGGGGTGGTGCACATCCCGACCCGGTGAAGGGGGCGCTGCTGGCGCAGGCGTCAGGCGCCGACGGCATTACCGCCCACCTGCGCGAGGACCGTCGTCATATCCGCGATGCCGACCTTGAACGTCTGCGCGCGGACCTGTCGGTCCCGCTGAACATGGAAATGGCCGCAACGGAGGAAATGACCGCTATCGCCATCCGCCTGCGCCCGCATGCGTGCTGCCTGGTGCCCGAACGGCGGCAGGAAGTCACGACCGAAGGCGGGCTGGATGTGCGTGGGCAGACCGAAAGCCTTGCCCCCCGCATTGCCCGCATGCGGGATGCGGGGATTCGTGTCTCGCTGTTCATTGACCCGGATGCCGCACAGATCGAGGCCGCGGCGAAGCTGGGGGCAGCCGTGGTGGAACTGCATACGGGTGCGTATGCCGACGCCATGGATGCGACAGCGCGCGCGGTGGAACTGGGCCGCCTGACGGCAGGCGCGGAACACGCCGCGCGATGCGGGCTGGAAGTCCATGCGGGCCATGGGCTGACCTATGACAACGTGCCTCCGATTGCCGCGCTGCCACAGGTCATGGAACTGAATATCGGGCATTTCCTGATCGGGCAGGCAATTTTTGATGGGCTGCCTGCCGTAATCCGCCACATGAAGGATGTGATCGCTGCCGCACGAAAGTGAAAAAGGCGGCACCCAAAAGCCTTTGATTTATTAACCTCCTGTGCCGCCCACGGTCAGGCCGGTCATTTTCAGGGTCGGTTGGCCCACGCCCACCGGCACGCCCTGCCCGGACTTGCCACAGGTGCCGATACCGGGGTCAAGGGCGGGTTCGCCCCCAATCATGGTCACCTTGGTCATGGCGTCCGCACCATTGCCGATCAGGGTAGCACCGCGCACGGGGGTGGTAATCTTCCCGTCCTCGATCATGTAGGCTTCGGATGCGGCAAACACGAATTTGCCCGATGTGATGTCGACCTGCCCACCACCGAAATTGACCGCATACAGCCCGCGCTTCGTGCTGCGGATCATGTCATCGGTCGTGGCGTCACCCCCCAGCATGATGGTGTTGGTCATGCGCGGCATGGGCGCATGGGCATAGGACTGCCGCCGCCCGTTACCCGTGGGGGCGACCCCCATAAGGCGGGCGTTGAGGCGGTCCTGCAGATAGCCGGTCAGGATGCCGTCCTCGATCATTACGGTGCGGCCGGTGGGCGTGCCTTCATCATCAATGGTCAGGCTGCCCCGGCGTTCGGGCAGGGTGCCATCATCCACCACCGTCACGCCGGGGGCCGCCACCCGCTTGCCCATAAGACCCGCGAAGGCGGACGTGCCCTTGCGATTGAAATCGCCTTCCAGTCCATGGCCCACCGCTTCATGCAGCAGGATACCGGGCCAGCCGGCCCCCAGCACCACTTCCATTTCCCCCGCAGGTGCGGGGCGGGCATCAAGATTGACCAGCGCCATGCGCAGGGCCTCGTCCACCGCACCCTGCCACACCTGCGGCGACAGCAGGCGGGTATAGGAATAGCGGCCACCCAGCCCGTGGCCACCACTTTCACGCCGCCCGTCCTGTTCCACCACCACCGATACGTTCATGCGCACCAGCGGACGGATATCGGCCATGCGCTGCCCATCGGGGCGGACGATCTGGACCGCCTGCCATTCAGCGGAAATGGACGCCATGACCTGTACCACGCGCGGGTCGCGCGCGCGGGCATAGGCATCGAGTTCCGACAGCATGGCCGCGCGCGCGGCAAAGGCCCCTTCTTCCAGCGGGTTGATGTCGGGGTACAGACGGTGATTGGTCGAACGCGGGCCTATGGCCAGCGTGCCCGAACGGCCCGCCCTGATCTGGCTGACGGTTTCCCCGGCCCGGCGGATCGCACTTTCACTTATGTCATCGGAATGGGCGAAACCGGTTTCCGCCTCCAGCACGGCGCGCAGGCCGAATCCGGACGAGGTATCGAAGGTGGCGGACCGGATCACCCCTTCATCCAGCGAAATCCCCTCGCTTTCACGATATTCCAGAAAAAGCTCGCCATCATCCATTCCCTCAAGCGCGTGGCGCACCAGGCGTTCGGCATCGGGGCGGCCAAGGCGCGCGCCCGCCCGTTCGAAAAACAGGGCATCGGTTGCAGCCAGCGGGGAAAGACCCTGAAGGGATAAGGGCATGAAACGGTGACTCCGGTTGGCGGAACAGGAATGAAAAGACATGAACGCTCGGGCCGCGCGGGCCGGGAGGGCAGGCAGCATAACCGGTTTTGCCCACTGGGGAAAAGCTGGTCTCTCTTCATGACAGGTACCATGCGTGAAAATGAACTTCCCTCCATCTGGACGGTTTCCCTTTGTGGTAGGGACGCAAGGCAGGGCATTGTGCAAAGATCAGGTTTTCATTGTTTGGAGAAATGGCGTCTCGTGAAAGTTTCCCTCCTGTGCGGTTCTAGTCTGTCCCGGTCCGCGCCCCGCCAGGCCGGGCTGTTGCTGGCCAGTCTTCTTTACGCGGGGATACCCGCCCTGGCCCAGACAGCGCCGACCACATCGCAGGTGGCCCCCACGCCGTCGTCTCCCGCTGCTGTCCCCTCCTCGCCCCCCACGGGCACGGATGGGACAACAGCCGCCCCGGCTTCCACTGCGACTGCCACCGGCATATCAGCGCAGCCGCAGGGACAGGCGGACCAGACCTATTCCGTACCAACACCTGAACCCCTGTCGGGAAGCGGAAACATGCTGCCACCCGCCCACGCCACGACACCGGATGCCGCGACACGGTCCCCGCCCGCACAGGCAGGCACAGGTGACGCATCCCCGGCACCCGTCGCCCCCGGCGGAGACAGCAAGGTCCCGGTCGGCCCGACGGACGCGGCCCCCGCCACGCAGGCATCCCCCCCTCCCGCCGCGCCCGATGGCGCGACAATGCCTGCTGGCGACAGCACGCCTGCCCCCGCGGCAACCCCTCCGGCCCCTGCGGGCATGCCAGCGGCGGACAGTTCAGATCACGCCGACACCGCGCCATCCAGCCCGGGTACGAATCCGGTCCAGACCGTACACAAGGATGGTCCGGCTTCCAGCGGCAGCAGTCCCGTACCGCCAGCCGATGCCCTGCTGTCCGATGCGGCCGCACCAGCCGCGCTGGTGCAGGACCTGCGTCCTCCTTCGATCGTGCTGGACGGGCTGTTCCAGGCGATTGGCGAAGCCCATATCTATACTGACGCCAAGACAGCTGCTGACGCCGTGCCGGACGAATCCCCGACGGACCTTATGGCGGAATACAACGTTGCCAAGCTGCGGCCTGATTTCTCGCTCAAGGATTTCGTGGCGCGGCATTTCACCCTGCCCGAACGCAAGACGGTTTCCTACCAGCGCAGTCCTGATGAAAACGTGCGCGACTACATCAATGGCATGTGGGAAGTCCTCAGCCGCCCGCCCGATATCCAGGTGGCGTATTCATCACAGCTTCCCCTGCCCTATACCTATGTCGTGCCCGGTGGGCGTTTCAGTGAACTGTATTACTGGGACAGCTATTTCACGATGATCGGGCTGTACGAAAACCAGAAGATCGACCTCATGCGCGACATGGTGCGCGACATGGCGTCAATGATCGACCGGTACGGCCATATCCCCAATGGCAGCCGTACCTATTACCTCAGCCGGTCGCAGGTGCCGTTCTTCTCGCTGATGGTGGACCTGCTGGCCATGCATGATGGTCAGGTGGCCTACACCACCTTCCTGCCCGAACTGCAGGCGGAATACGATTACTGGATGGACGGGCAGGATTCCGTCCCGCCCGGCGGTGCGTACCGCCATGTGGTGCGCCTGCCCGATGGCACGATCATGAACCGTCACTGGGATGACATGGATACCCCGCGTGACGAAAGCTATCCGCAGGATATCGCCACCGCCGCCCATTCCGACCGCCCGAAGGAAGAGGTCTATCGCGACCTGCGCGCCGGTTCTGAAACAGGATGGGATTTCTCGTCACGCTGGCTGGCAGACGGACATACCCTGTCCACCATCCACACCACCGACCTGCTGACGGTCGAACTGAACTGCATGATCCCGCATCTGGAACAGACGCTGGCCCATGCCTATGAGCTGAAGGGCAACAAGGACGCGGCTGCCCGCTACAACCGTCTGGCGCAGGAGCGCATCGACGCGGTGCAGCGTATCCTGTGGGATGAACGCCGCGCTGCCTTCATCGACTATGACTGGAAGAAGGGGGAATCGACCTCCATCCTGTCAGGGGCCACCGTCGTCCCCCTGTTCATGCAGATGGCAACACCCGAGCAGGCCAAGGCCGTATCCGAAACCGTGCGCAAAAATCTGCTCAAGATTGGTGGTCTGATCGCCACCGAACGCAGCGGCAGCGGACAGCAGTGGGATTCCCCCAACGGATGGGCGCCACTGCAATGGATGGCGGTCAAGGGGCTGAACCAGTACGGATATGACGCGCTGGCCAGCGATATCGCCGCCCGCTGGATGGGCCGTGTGATCGGCACGTATGAAAAATCCGGCGTGCTGCTGGAAAAATATGACGTGGTCAATCCGTTCATCAGCCCCAAGGGCGGCAAGGGTGGCGGCGAATACCCTATGCAGATCGGGTTTGGCTGGACCAACGGCACGCTGCTGGGGCTTATGAACCGCTATCCGCAGAACACCCGTGTCGTGCTTGACCGCAACCCGGCGGCGGACCAGCCATCACCACAGCCCCTGCCCCCCATGAATGCCTATGGCGTGCAGAGCGACGATGATGCGCTGAGCCGTTACAGCCAGCCCACCGTAACCCTGACCCCACGCCCCGTGGCCCCGACCCCCGCCCTGCCGCAGATATCAACCGTGGGGGCCAGCGCGCCATCTTCAGCCACACAGATCCCGCCCACCACTGCACCTGCACCTGCACCTGCACCTGCACCTGCACCTGCACCTGCACCTGCACCTGCACCTGCACCTGCACCTGCACCGCAGACTGTGGCAAATCCGCCAGCCATGGCAACCCCGCCTGCCACCCCGGCTTCATCGCCCGCAGCCCCCGGCACGGACCAGCATGCGGACACGCCCGCGCCTGCCAGCACGCCGGACAAAGCGGCGACCACGCCACAGGGCGCGGCACCAACGCCTGCACCAGAATCGGATGCGCCTGCTACGCCCGATACACCCACCGCGCAGCAGCCTGCTACAACCACGACACAGGCAACCCCCGCTGCCGAGGCACCAACGCAACAGGCCCACCCGGCCCCGACAGCCACGGCATCCCCAGCGGCCCATCCGGAAACGGGACAGGCAGCCCCCAAGCCGTCAGACCATGACAGCGCCTTGCCGCCATCATAAAAAAAGAGGGAAGGCTTCTGCCTTCCCTCTTTTTTTGCCTGCCGGGTGAAGCAGCAGATGTTGTGCCTTTTCCATCAGATGACAGGAACGGTGATTGTATCTGATGAAAATTCTTGGGTGCCGCCTTTAAAAAAAGCTTCACCAAAAAACTTCCTTATAAATTTGCAGGCCGCAGGTAAGCCGATCATGTCCGGTGCAACCGTCCCTGTCATGTCGGGATCAGGAAGAAGCCTTCACCCCGGTCAGCTTTTTTTTCAGCATATGATACGAAATCATCTGGGCAAACTGGATCAGCACCTTCCTGTCCATTTTGCTTTCGCCTTCATGCCGTGAACGGAAAACAAAAGGTAATTCAATCACCTTGGGTACCGCCTGCTGTGCCATCAGCAGATCCAGCAGGATCTTGAACCCGATACCTGACAGATGCGGCAGGGATCTGACAACCAGATCGCGCCTGACAGCAAAAAAGCCGCTCATCGGGTCGCGCACCCGCACGGACAGGAAGCACTGTGCAATGCGTATCCCGGCATTGGACAGGAACAGTCGCCACGAATTGGCCAGACCGCTATTGTCGCCACCTTCCACATGACGACTGCCGACCGCGATATCATAACCCTGCAGTTCGATGGCATTGACCATCTGTTCCAGCAGTCTTTCATCATGCTGCAGGTCCCCGTCCATCACCGCCACTACGGGGGCGGATGAAGACAGGATCCCCTCGATCACGGCAGATGACAGGCCACGACGCCCTACACGCAGGATACCGCGCACGCGGCTGTCCACCTGCGCCAGACGCCATACTTCGTCTATGGTGCCGTCGGGCGAACTGTCATCAACGAAGATCAGTTCCCAGCTATGGTGAGTTACAGCTTTTTCCACTGCGTGGAACAGGGGCTCGACATTTCCGCGCTCATTATAGCACGGGATGATGATGCTCAGTACCGGCCCCGGCCGGACCCTGCACCCGGTGTGCGTGTCCTGCTGCAATGAGGCGGAAGAAACGTGCATGATCAATCAAGGTCCCCGGGGTTCACATACCAGACGGACATACGACCAGAGATATAGCCAACCAGATCGTGATCCATTGGGAAGTTGGGGATAAAGGATTTCCCGCGCTGCCGCAACATGACGGAAAGGACACCGCAAAACGGAAACAAGCCGGTTATCCGAAAATAACCGGCTTGCAAAACTGGTCGGAGTGAGAGGATTCGAACCTCCGGCCCCTGCGTCCCGAACACAGTGCTCTACCAGGCTGAGCTACACTCCGTTGCAGGCGGCTATACAGGCCCGCTGCATTTAAGGCAAGGGGTATAGATGAAAGATTTACAGCGTGCTGACCCTGTCACGTGCATCCGCCTGCACCGGCAGGGTCGCCAGCGCTGTCATCAGCGTTGCGACATCGGGCACCACCTCGAACAGGTTCCGTGCCGAGGGGGAAGCAAACCCATCCGCGATACAGCCATCCACCAGGGCCAGCAGTGAATCGGCCCAGCCCGCAACGTTGACGATATAAATCGGCTTGTCATGCTGGCGCAGCTGCCGCCATGTCATGATCTCGATCGTCTCGTCAAAGGTGCCAAGCCCACCGGGCATCACCACGAAAGCGTCGGACTGGGCGAACATCCGCGCCTTGCGGTCATGCATGCTGTCAGTCACGGTCAGGTCCGTCACACCTTCATGCATGATCTCACGCGAATGCAGGAAGGCGGGGATGATCCCGGTCACCGCCCCGCCCGCTGCCAGGACCGCATCGGCCACGGTGCCCATCAGGCCGACATGGCCCCCGCCATAGACCAGCCTGACCCCGGCCTGCCCCAGCGCCGTACCCAGCGCCCGCGACTGCGCCGCGTATTCCGGCCGGGAGCCAAAACGCGATCCACAAAAAACGGCAACGGATGAAATCTGCATCTATCCAGCTCAGCTCCCACAGGACTCTATCGGCCCGCCACGCGATTCAGCGTGGCAGGAATTTCAACATTATGGTTACACCCACACCCGCCAGCGTAAACAGGGCGGATACAAGAAACAGCGCACCATATCCCATCGTCTGGATCACCAGCCCCAGCAGGGGGCCGGACAGGCCCACGGCAATATCCAGAAACACGGAAAAGGCCCCGAGTGCCGCCCCCCGGTTTTCCGGGCCCACACGCGCCACCGCCAGCACGCCCATGGCCGGAAACACGAGAGAGAACCCCGCCCCTGTCAGCGCGGCCCCCAACGCCGCCCCCCCGACCGAGGAACACTGCCACAGCACGCACAGTCCCAGCGTTTCCACCAGCAGCGAGACAAATGTAACAACCAGCCCGCCACGACGGTCGATCTGCCGGGCAAACAGGAACCGCATCATCACGAACGAGAGGCCGAATCCGGTCAGCGCGGTTGCCGCCCCGCTCCAGTTGTTATGGGCGTAGAACAGCGCAAGGCAGGCCGAAATCGTCCCGAATCCAACAGACCCGCAGGCCAGCACCATTCCATGGGGCAGCACACGCCTGAAGACGGCATGAAACGGCATGGGCGGCGCCTTGCTGGGCACGGGCGGCACAGGGGCGTACTGCCGCGCCAGCACGAAACCGAACAGGGTCAGCCCCGCTGACAGCAGTCCCACCACCGTCAATCCGCCATATGGCAGCGGCAGTCCCGACAGGATCTGCCCGATGGGCGCACCGAGGGCGATGCCGCCATACGACGTCACGCCATTCCACGATATGACCTGCGCCGTGCGGGCCGCGCCGACACGTCCGATGTTCCACATGATGGCGCCGGTAGCCGTCCAGCTTTCCCCGATCCCCAGCAGGATGCGGCTTGCGATCAGGAGGACAACGGACAGGGCCGCGAAATGCAGCAACATCCCCGACAGCATGAGCGCCGCCCCCGACAGGGTACACACCGCAAGGCCAACCACCACCGTGGGCTTCGCCCCCCGCCGGTCAGCCTGCCGCCCGGCCCCGGCGCGGGAGGCGAAGGTGGCAAGGTACTGCACGGATACCGCCAGCCCGGCCAGGACAGTGTTATACCCCAATACCTGATGCACAAAGACCGGGATGACCGCCATCGGCAGGCCAATATCGATGTAACACAGGAGGTTGAACAGCACGACGGGCAATATCCGCCGTGTAGGAGACCCCGATGCAGCCTGCGGCCCGGTCATGATACGCATAAACTCCGTAATAAAAAACAAGCGCCCCGATCAAACGCGGATACCAGCAATACCGTCTGCTTCACAAAATCACTGTGGAGCAAAAGCACCATAGGGCTTATGGAAAAACCTGAAAAAACCAACCCATGGCCATTCGTTCCCGCACGACTGCCCTGTGCGGGATGCATGCACCCGTGACCTGGAAGGATTCAAGACATCATGACGCAGTCCCCCAAACCGGACGCTGGTGGCTATACAACCGTTTCCACCCGCACCGCCTATGAAAATCCATGGACCCGAGTACGCGAGGACATCATCATCCGCCCCGGCGGCAAACAGGGACTGTATGGCGTGGTGGAACGGGGGGATTTTGTCGTGGTCCTGCCGCTATGGGATGGCCCGGACGGTCCCCGCGTTACACTGATCCGCCAGTACCGCTATCCCATCGGCAAACGGATGTGGGAACTGCCCATGGGCATGTGGGAACACCGCCCCGACGCCACGCCTGAAGACGTGGCGCGTGGCGAGCTGCGGGAGGAAACCGGCCTGATCGCCGGAGAGATGCGCGATGCCGGCCTGATGTACCAGGGCGCGGGTTACACAACCCAGAAAGGCCGGGCCTACCTTGCCACCGGATTACAGCAGGGTCCGCACCAGCGTGAGGAGACGGAGGAGGACATTACAACCCACATCGTCACGCTGAAGGAAATGGAAGCAATGATCGTGGACGGACGGATCACCTGCATGGTCACGATCGCGGCATTCGGCCTGATCCGTACGCGCGGCTGGATCTGACCGGGCCGGGACGCCGCCTGTTTTCAAACAGTTTTTAACGGCGGAGCGGCGTCAGGTAACGTTCCAGATTGACGCGCAGCGGCATGAGATAGGTATTGCCACCTTCCTGCGCCACCGCATCCATCATCTGGCGCGCGAATGCGATGTTGGCGTCCAGTGTCGGCTCGAAATCATGGGGAAAGATGACGTGGTTCGTCGTTTCCCAGTACGAACGCGATCTGGGGCCAACCACGGGGGAAATACCCCAGAACACATTTTCCCCATGCAGCCAGTTCATGCACAGGTCCAGCATGCGCATGTCAAAAATGGGCTGGGTGAAGAACCCTGCCGCGCCCGCTTCCTTCTTGCGCACGATGGATTCCATTTCCTTGTACGGCGCACGGCGGTACGGATCGAACGCGGCATAGACCGTAAGATGCGGGGCCTCACGCCGGTAGCGGGCAATCACGCTCTCGCTGGTGTTGGGATAGGTGCGGTGCTTCAGGTCCGTCGGCGGGTCGCCCTTGACCACCAGCACCTCATGCAGCCCCGGGTCATCGGCACCCGGCAGAGGCGCATCCGGCGCAATGTCGATGGCGCGGATATGGGGGATAACACGGGGGAAAATCGGGCGGATCAGGGCAGCCGCCTCCCAGCTGCGAATGGGAAAACGCAGCAGGTCGGGAATGTTGATCATCTGCGCATCGGGAAACAGCCTGCTGACATCCCCCGCATCACGCAGCAGCGTTTCCTGGTCGCGCGGAATCAGTTCAACGGATGTCAGCGTCATGTATTTTCTCCAGAACGCGCCTTGCCCTCCACAAGCATGCGGGCCGCATCAAGGGTGTTGCGCAGCAGGCAGGCGATCGTCATGGGGCCAACCCCGCCAGGAACGGGCGTAATCAGGCCCGCGCGCCGGACCGCTTCATCAAACTTCACATCGCCCACCAGTCGTGTCTTGCCATTGGGCAACGTAACACGGGAAATGCCGACATCGATCACCGTGGCCCCCGGCTTGATCCAGTCGCCACGCACCAGTTCACGCACGCCCGTCGCCACCACCACGATATCCGCCTGCCGGGCAAGGGACGCGGTATCGCGCGTATCGATATGGGCCACGGTTACGGTGCAGCCTTCACGCAGCAGCAGTTCCGCCATGGGGCGGCCGACAAGGTTGGATGCCCCGATCACCAACGCATCCTTGCCACGCATGTCGCCCACATAATGGCGCAGCAGTAGCAGGCAGCCCAGCGGCGTACAGGGTACGATACCCGGCAGCCCCAGCGCCAGCCGCCCGGCATTGACCACGCCCAGACCGTCCACGTCCTTTTCGGGAATGATCGCGTTGGTCACCGCAACCGGGTCCAGCCCATTGGGCAGCGGCAGCTGCACGAGGATGCCATGGATTTCGGGATCAACATTCAGCCGTTCGATCAGACCCAGCAGTTCCTTCTGCGATGTCGTGGCGGGCAGCATGTGCATGAACGACCGCATACCCGCGCGATGGGTCTGCAGCGCCTTGTTACGCACATAGACCTCGCTGGCGGGATCATTGCCCACCAGCACCACCGCAAGACCGGGGGTGATGTGGTGCCGGTCATAGAAGGCGCTGACATCGGTCGCGATATCCTGCGTCATGCGGGCCGCGAAGCCCTTGCCGTCAATCAGGCGCGCGGCAGGAGGTTCCTGCGTATCGGATACTGCTGGACCGGTCATCATCCCTCCGGAAACGAACATGGCGATGGCAGCAGATAAGGCAAGAAACCATGGCGCGACAATCATCACCTGCCGTTTTTTCTGGCCCATACGGTAAAAAAACGGCTTTTTCGCTTTTTGCACACGAAAAAGGCCGGGGCAGTACTGCCCCGACCTGTGCCACGCTCCAATGATGGAGAATGATGTTACTGGTCGTCTTCGTCGGTGCTGGTCGTGTCGGAATCATCGCTGTTGGGGCTGACAGCCACAAAAACGCTCTGCCCGTTGCGCACGACCCGCAGCAGGACGGAATGATTGGCCTGCAGGGCCTGACGGATGGCGGAAACCGTGGCGCGCGGGTTTTCCACCGGTACCTCGCCCACGGACTGGATGACGTCACCCGCATGGATCCCGGCCTGTTCGGCAGCGGAACCGGCCTGCACGTCACTGACCACCACGCCGCGCACGTTTTCCTCCAGCCCAAGCTGCTGGCGCAGGTCAGGCGTCAGGGGCGCCAGCGTCACACCCAGTTTCGGCCCCTTGTCCGCGTCATGGGATGTATCGCCAACCGTGCCATCGGCCGTGCCTCCCTTGCCCAGGCTGGAAATCAGGACACTGGCGGTCTGCGGTTTGTTGTTGCGCAGATAGGCAATCGTCGCTTTGGTGCCGGGCACGATGCCTGCCACCTTGACCGCAAGCGTATGCGGCGTGTCGATGGCCTGGCCGTTCAGGGCAGTAACGACATCCCCCGCCTTCAGCCCCGCCTTCTCCGCAGGACTACCCGAACTGACGCTGGCCACCAGCGCACCAGTCGCCGGCGCGCCGGAAGGCGACGGCTTCATGCCCAGCGCACTGGCCATGGACGGCGTGATCGCCTGCGCCGTAACGCCAAGGTAACCACGGGTGACATGACCGGTCTTTTCAAGCTGGTCGACGATGTTCTTCACGGTATCGGACGGAATGGCGAACCCGATCCCGATCGACCCGCCAGAAGGCGACAGGATGGCGGTGTTTACGCCCACGACCTTGCCATCCTGCGTGAACAGCGGGCCGCCGGAGTTGCCCCGGTTGATCGGGGCATCGACCTGAATGAAAGAATCATACGGACCATCACCGATGTCACGGCCACGGGCCGAGACGATACCCGCCGTCACCGTACCGCCAAGGCCATAGGGGTTGCCCACGGCAACAACCCATTCACCCGGTTCGACCTTGTCCGAATCCCCCAGTTCGATGAAACGCAGCTTGCCCGACGGCGAGACCTTGAGCAGTGCGATATCCGTCTTGGAATCACGCCCAACGATCTTGGCGGGCAGCGCCGTGCCGTCATCAAGTGTTACGGTAACCTTGGTCGCACCCTTCACCACATGGTTGTTGGTGACGACATACCCGTCGGGTGAGATGACAAAGCCCGAACCACGGGCCTCAACCGTATGATGGGCCTGCTGCGGCATCATCTGGAAGGGGAAGGGAAACGGGAAACCGCCGGGCATGCCACCCTGCCCGCCATCCTCACCCGTATCCGCGTCCTTGATCCGCGCCGTGATGGATACGACGGCGGGTTTGACCTGTTTGACCAGGTTGACGAAATTCGGCAGCTGCTGGATCTGGGTGTCAGGGTGGATCACCCCGCTGTCTTCCGCCCGCGCAAGGGGTGCCGAGAGCAGGCATCCCCCCATTACGGTGCTGGCCACAAGTGCCGCCAGCATCCGGCTATGGCGCCGACGGGGGGAAAGGGTGTTCGACCGCAATACGTCTGACATGGCATCCCTGAACATGGTTGTCCTGCTGAAATCTCGAAACGACGGACGGGACCGACCGCCGGGGCTTACAGTCCCATTGACCGCATTGTGCCGCAAGACAGCCGACCCGTGTTATACCGTTGCATGACAAATAGGTTAGGCACGCAGGCGCTGGAAAAAATCCCGTAGCAGCCGCCCGGCCTCACGTTCGCGCACGCCGCCCACGGTTTCGGGGCGGTGCAGGCAGCGTGGCTGCGCGAACAGGCGCGGGCCGTGCTCGACACCACCGCCCTTCGGGTCATAGGCCCCGAATACGATCTTTCCCACCCGAAAATGCGTGGCCGCGGCCGCGCACATCGGACACGGTTCCAGCGTGACATACAGCGTGCAGTCCGCCAGACGCTGTCCGGCACGCTGCACGCCAGCTGTCCGCATCACCTGCATTTCCGCATGGGCGGACGGATCGCTCCATTCCTCCACCCGGTTGCCCGCGCGCGCCAGCAGCTGCCCGTCCGGCCCGGACAGGGCGGCCCCCACCGGGACCTCCCCGCGGTCTGCGGCGGCACAGGCTTCTTCCATCGCGATATCCATGAAATACGCCGGCAGGGGGCGTGAACGTATCATGCGCATACGATAGCAATCCCCCTTGCCCGCAAGGTCAGCCGCTCCTGTTGCACGGCATGTCCACGATCACCCATTTTTTTGTGGATTGGCACAACTACAGCCTGACACTATCGTTTCACACATGTGACAGTCGGGGAAGGCCCCCCTCTGGCATCATGGCAGACCGCAACAGGCCGATCCCGTCCCGGATCATGCACCCATCCGGGGTGTGGGTGACCGTACTGGGAGTAAGGTGATGCATACGCTCACGCTTGTTCTTGCCACTGCCGCCATCGTGGCGGGGATGGCCGCCTCGGACGACCTGCGCCACAGAACAGCGCAGGTCAGCGAAACCTGTGTCCTGACCTGCATGCTGCGGTCAGACCTGCGCTGACAACCCGCTTTTCCATGCCGGGAACCACTCCAGCATGGATTGCGGCCACGTACCACAACCTCAACAGCTCCTGAAATCAGGAGCGACCATTGCAGGCTGTGCCGTATCAGATCCGGGCCGGGCCAAGGTTTCGCCCATCCGGTCGGGTAGAACCGGTACGGGCATGGGCAGTTCGTTGACGGTGACGATACGCCATCCCTCCGGCAGGCGTTCAATCACGCTCAGCGCCAGGTTCTGGATGGAAAAATGCAGCGCCGTTTCCGCATGGATACGCAATGCATGGGCCAGTGCTGCGCGAATGGCACCCCCATGGCTGACCACTACCATGTCCTGCCCGGCATGTTCGGCCGCCAGACGGTCAAGACACGCACCCACACGAGCACAGACCTGCACCATGCTTTCGCCGTCCGGCGGCAGTTCGGTCGCGCTGACGGACCAGAACGGGTGCGCAGGCAGGCTCAGCCTGTCGGGCAGGGTATCATGTGTAATGCCGTGCCATTCGCCCATGGACTGTTCGGTCAGACCCGGCTCGACCTGCCAGTCATGCAGGCCGTAGCCCGCCTGCTGGATGGCGCGCGCCGTCTGCTGTGTGCGCGACAGGGGGGACGTAAACCATAATGCCGGGCGTGGCAGACGGCGCGCCAGGGCTTCATACATCCAGCGCTGGGCCACAAGGCTGTCCGGACACAGGGGCACATCCATCGCGCCATACAGCCGCATGCGGGCGTTCTGTTCCACCAATGCGTGACGGATCAGCCAGAAGCGGGTCACCCCTTTCTGCAGCTGGGGGGTATCAAGGAAATTGCCGTGGTTGGTCTGTATACTCACGCTGGACATCCATTGAACGGGTAGGTCATGAAAACTCAGGCAGGCAGAATGGCCCGCGCCTGCCAGCCACGCGGCAGGTAGGTCTGTACCGGTGCCGCCGTGCTGAGCTGCGACCAGTGCCGCAGGATCAGGCTGATCTTGTCGAGAATCCGACCCACATTACGCACTTCGCGCCGCAGACGTTCTGTCGGGTCCATGCCTTCATGCGACGGTTCCCCCGCGACCAGCCGGGCGCCCGCGGAAATACGCAGCGCCCCCACGATCACACCGGGCAGGCCGGGATGCGCCAGCGGCACGGGCTGGCCCACATGACACAGCACGCTGGCAATGGCCGCATCGGGATCATCAGGCGGGATCAGGCCGGACAGGTCGGTGTTGAGCCAGGCATAAAGCCGCCGCGCATCCGGCAGGGCCAGCGGATGGAAAGTCTCCATGTCACTGCCCGGCGTCCGCACGAAAAAGCAGATGATGGTCGGCAGGGTGTCCCATGCATTGTCCATGGGCGCACGATCGGGACGCACCGGGGGCAGGATTTCCAGCGCGGAGTCCGCCATGATACGGGCGGTGACAGCAGACAGGAAACCGTGCAGCCGGTCATGGATCACCGCGCGCGGAATGCGGCTGATCGCGGTCATTTCCGCCAGTGCTGCGCACCAGCGCAGGATCAGCCCGATATTATGCCCCGCAGGCAGCGCGGCCACCGCCCCGCCCTGCGGCCATGCATGGCGGTAGCTGTAATCCCCCAGCCCCACGGGTACGGGACGCGGGCCATCCAGCCTGCGCCGCACGGCCGCAGGCAGCAGCAGCGCCCCACAGAACGGCGGGCCGGTAAAGAATTTGGACCCTGTGACCATGACCATCCAGCCCCGGTCCAGATAATCCCGCACCCGCAGCGGGTCCAGCCGGGCCTGACACGCATCCACCACCACATCGGGACAATCTTCCGACCTGCCAACCGGCGCGCAGGCCTGTTCCAGTGCAGCCAGTCCCGGCGCCAGCAGTCCGGTCTTGGACAGATCCAGCCGGTGCAGCAGCACATGTCGATCCGCCGCGCGCATTTCATGGGTCAGGCGACAGGTCTCGGCATCGACATCCGCAGCCGGGCGCACATGACCCGCCGCATCACGCATCGGCACATTCACCACCAGCGTATCCGTGGGGAAACCCGCGATGGACGCGCCGCGTGTCACCGGATGGCCAAGGGCGGTGTCATTGGCGAAATGACACCCCATGGCGGCCAGCGGTACGCCGCTGCCGGTTTCCTCCGGCGCAAGCAGGATATTGCTGACCGCCCGCCCGCCGGGCGCAAGGCACGCAAGCGCCAGCGCATACAGTTCACAATCCGTGCCCGATGGGGCCAGCACAACCCCTTCCCCCGCTTCAAGGCCGAAATGCGCGCCAATGCGGGCCTGTATGTCCCCGTCCAGCGTCCGCGCGGCATCCTCGCCCCGCCCGTGCAATGCACCGGCCAGCAGGGACAGACGCGCAGTCTCCGCGCCCGCAAAACCCCGTTCGGACAGCGACGACGCGGTGGAGGACGCAAAGGTGATGGCCCATGGCCGGGGCCGGTGCGAACAGCCGTAATGGTTCAGCCCCGTTGCCGGATCCACGGCCAGACGGGCATCGCCGCCCGTGGCCATCAGGCTTTCGGTCGGTCCCAGCATGGACCACAGGGCGCATAGTGCGTCATGCAGCGCACCAAAGGGGCACGATCTGTCCGGTAACGATACGGCAGGCTGCAACGGTGCAAGGACGGACCATATCTGACGCAGGGCGGTGGCGGAGGGTACCTGCGCCACCGCCATCTGTGGTACCCATGCCGCCGGTGCATCCATATCCGACCGACCGGTATCAAGATACCAGAACAGGGCCGCCGTACGCGCGGCACAGAAGGCCGCGCAGAGGGCTTTATGCGGCGCAATTTCCAGCAGCGGGGCCAGTTCCAGCGCATGCCGCAGGAAAAAGGCCGTTTCCTCCTGTTGTCCCTGCACAGGCAGTCCCAGCACAATGGCCCCGTCGTGCTGGACCCGAAACGGCAGGTTTAGCATGGGGTCCAGCGTGATCTGCCGCTCACCCGCAATCACCCGCAGGTCCGGTCGTTCCAGAACGCGCAGCAGTTCCTGCGTCAATGTGTGGGCGAACACCGTGTCACTTCCTTTTCCACGTTGTCAGGTGGCACGGTCCAGCCCGCCTGATCCATGATACGGCGCATATGCTCCGGTGGCATGGCCGTGGCATGCACGGGCACATCCAGTGGCAGAAGGATGCTCCGGCTCATGAGATGTAGCGCCCCCGCGTTGCGTGCGCCATAGCGCGTGTCGCCCCGTATGGGACACCCGATCGCAGCGCAATGCGCGCGGGCCTGATGAGTGCGCCCGGTTTCCAGAACCAGTTCCAGCCAGCTTACGGGCATCCCCGCATCATCACGCCCCGTCGCCCGCACGTGCCAGCGCGTCCGGGCGGGCTGGCCGCCGGTTTTCACTGGCTGCATCCGCCACTGCCCACCCTGTTCCACCCGCGCAAGCGGCATATCAATCACACCCTGCGCGGCATCGGGCGTGCCCTGCACAATGGCCCAGTAGGTCTTGCGCGCCCGCCCCGCCGCAAAACATGCCTGCACCGCAACCAGCGCCTGCTTGCGCAGGGCGATCACCAGACAGCCCGACGTATCCTGATCCAGCCGGTGCGCAAGCCACGGCCCGTTGCGGTGTCGTGACAGGGCTGGAAACCAGTCCTCGACACTCGCCCCCCCGGCGCGACCCGGATGGACCGGCAGGCCCGGCGGCTTGTCCAGCACGACAAGCCGGTTATCGCGGTACAGGACCGTAAATGGCAGGGCGACAGGCGCCTGCCCCGCCCCGCGCTGCATGGCGAGGGGCTTCATTCGTCTTCCGTATTCCGGCGCATCAGGACTTCGCGGCGGCCGACATGGTTGGCCTCGCTGACCAGGCCTTCCTTTTCCATCTGCTCTATGATCTTGGCCGCACGGTTATAGCCGATCGACAGGTGGCGCTGAATAAAGGAGGTTGACGCCTTGCCTTCACGCGCCACGACCTCCACCGCCTGCGCGAACAGGCCATCTTCTTCTGCCCCACCTGCGGGGGCCGCGAAAGGTTTGCCGGAGCTGTCTTCTTCCTGTGGAGAAATGACGTCATCATCATAGATCGGTTCACCCTGCGTGCGCAGGAAGGCGACGACGGCCTCGACCTCGCTATCATCCACGAACGGGCCATGTACGCGTGTGATCCGGCCACCTGCCTGCATGAACAGCATGTCTCCGCGTCCCAGAAGCTGTTCGGCCCCCTGCTCGCCCAGAATGGTGCGGCTGTCGAACTTGCTTATGACCTGAAAGGAAATACGGGTCGGAAAGTTCGCCTTGATGGTGCCGGTAATCACGTCCACCGACGGACGCTGGGTGGCAAGAATCAGGTGAATGCCTGCCGCGCGTGCCTTCTGCGCCAGACGCTGCAGAAGGGCTTCGATTTCCTTGCCCGCCACGATCATGAGGTCGGCCATCTCGTCCACCACGATGACGAGGTACGGTAGGGAATCGAGGGCAAGCTGCTGTTCTTCAAACGTGGGCTTGCCGGTTTCGGGATCATAGCCGGTCTGGACGCGCCGGGTCACGATTTCACCACGCGCGCGCGCTTCGGCCACGCGCTCGTTATAGCTTGCGATGTTACGCACCTGCAGGTGCGCCATGCCGCGATAACGACGGTCCATTTCCCGCACGGCCCATTTAAGTGCCGCAACAGCCTTGGCAGGTTCCGTCACCACAGGCGTCATGAGGTGGGGAATGCCTTCATAGATCGAGAGTTCAAGGATCTTGGGATCAATCAGGATCAGGCGGCACTGCTCGGGCGACAGGCGATAGAGCAGCGACAGGATCATGGAGTTAACGCCCACCGATTTGCCTGACCCGGTGGTCCCCGCGATCAGCAGGTGCGGCATGGCGGCGAGATCGCTGTAAACCGACTCGCCCGCAATATCCTTGCCCAGCGCAAGGTTGAGGCGCGCACGCGCATGCGCCCATTGCGGGTCCATGAGCAGTTCGGAAAAATAGACCGTCTCGCGTCTTGTATTGGGCACCTCGATCCCGATCACGTTGCGACCCGGAACGGTTGCGATACGCACGCTGAGCACCGACAGGGACCGCGCCACATCATCGGCCAGGCCAATCACACGGGCCGCGCGGATGCCCGGTGCGGGCTGGAGTTCATACAGGGTTACCACCGGGCCTGCGTGATAGGCGACGATTTCACCCTGCACCCCGTATTCCGACAGCACGGTGACAAGCTGGGTCGCATTGGCGTGCAGCAGTTCCTCGGTCGGCTTGGTGGCCTCGTTCGATGGCGGCGGCCTGAGCAGCGACAGCGGCGGAAACTGCCATTCCGGCTGAGGCGGGGGCGTATAGGTATCTTCCGTCTGCACTACAGGCGTTATGGGGGCATAATCCGGTGTGCTCGCCACCGGTTCCTCCGCCGCCCGCCCCGCGCCGGAGAAAAAGCGTGACAGCAGTGTCGGGCGCGCGGGTTCCTTCGCCGCCGTCGGCAGGTCATCATGCGGGGATGCAATGACGGGCTGGATATCCTGCGCGTCAGTATCCTCATGCCACGGCACCTGATCAGATACCGGCGAGGGGCCGCCCATCAGCAGGGGCTGGGTAATTTCCTCATCCATGCCCGGCGGGTGCATCCAGCTGGTCTGTAGCGAAACCTGTGCGGGTTTGCCGCCATCCACCTTGCGACCACCCAGTGCCGGACGCGCAGTCTCCGGTTTTGTGGTGGGTGCGGGCATGTTCTTCTGCCCTGACGGTGTGGCCGCCTTTGGGTCGACCATGGGCATCATGGCCGTACCGGGTGTTGCACGCCCTGTGGCCGGTATAGGGTCCGTCCCCGTTTTCTGGCCCGTATCGACAGGCGGCGCATGGAAGGGAGATGGATCCCGTGCTGCGGCCCCTCCACCGGAATACGGCGTAACAGCCGGAGTCGTACGCTGCGGGCGGTCGGGATACGGGGCCGGATCCGGCATGGTCCGCGCCTGCGCCTTTTCCCCGGTTACCCGCCGTAGCCAGATGGCCAGAACCATGGGCTGACGCAGCAGGATCCTGATCCCGCGCCCAATCCCCCGCCATTCGGACAGGGACAGGGCAAGGGCCAGCAGCACCAGCAGCCCCCCCAGCACCAGCCCCAGCAGCCAGACAACAGGCGGCCCGCCTCGCCCCACGAAAACCGTGGCAGCCTGAATGGACATGTGCGCCACTGACAGGCCGACAGCCCCGCCCGGCCCGGCCTGCGTCGGCCATAGCGGGGTCTGGAGTGCCGGTAGCAGCAGCGGCACGGCAGCGATGTCCGCCGCGATGACCGGTAGCGCGCAGACCAGTGCGATGATACGCAGCAGGGCCGATGCCAGGCCATGGTGCCGGATCAGCCGCCATCCCCATGCCAGCAGGCAGAAAATGGCGAGGACATCCACGATCCCGAAATTCTGGAGCATGAAATCAGCCATGTACGCACCAGGCCGCCCCAGCAGATTGTCAGGCGGCTGCGCACTGGACGTATTGGCCGACGGATCGCGGGGATCATAACTCCACAAGGCAATGGCAAGACACAGCGCCAGACTCCACAACCCCAGCCCCCCCGCTTCGGTCAACCGGTCGCGCAGGCGCGACCGCACCGGGTCAGAGGACAGCGAGTCAGGGACAAAACGGCTGAAAATCGCCAAAAATCCATATCCTGATCATAGAGACCCCGGCATGGGCATACCAGCCGGGACCGAACGCACACGGGAAGCGACCATTTCACTTCATGGCCGCCATTTCCGTCAAACGGCACCACTATAACCCCGTCCACCCCATAGACAGAAGGCCGCTGGCAAAAATACGGCAATCAATTATGCCGCGTCGTCCGGCCCATGTCGCCATGCATACAGACATGCGGCCCCATGCCTGCGTTCAAGCAGAAGCCGGTCAGCAGCCACCGGGGCGGATTCCGCTGCCGCCGTTTCAACCACTACCAATGTCGCGGAATGCAGCCAGCCGCCGCGTTCCAGCATTGCCAGCGCGCGGACTGGCAGGTCCTGGTTATAGGGCGGGTCCAGAAAAACCAGATCCACCGGCCCGGCTACCCCCCGTGGCGGCAGGCGCAGCATATCCATTGCACGGATCGTGGCGCGATCACCCATGCCACAGGTCGTAACATTTTCACGCAAGGACCGCAGGGCAGCACGATTCTGTTCGATAAACACGGCACTGGCGGCACCGCGTGACAGGGCTTCCAGCCCCAGCGCCCCCGTGCCCGCAAATCCGTCCAGAACGCGCGCACCACGCAGGCGGTCTGTTCCCGCCCACGGCGCATGGGCCAGCGTATCAAACAGCGCCTGCCGCACACGGTCCGCCGTGGGGCGCGTGGCCTGTCCCAACGGAGCATGCAGGGTGCGGCCGCGGCATTCACCCGCGATAATACGCATTACGCCCTGCGCTGTGACTTGGCGGGGGGCAGGCCGGGCACCTGTTCACGGATGACCTTGCCGGTCACTTCCTCCAGCTCGCCACGCTGCAGCGTGCCAAGCTGGAACGGACCATAAGACGTGCGGATCAGACGACTGACATGCAGGTTCAGCCCGCGCATGACCTTACGGACCTCGCGGTTCTTGCCTTCACGCAGGGAAACGGTCAGCCACGCATTATCCCCCTTGGCGGAATCCAGCTGCGCTTCGATCGGGCCATAACGCACGCCTTCGAATTCGCTGCCATGGGCAAGGGCAGCCAGCATCCGTTCATCCACCACCCCGAACACACGCACGCGGTAACGGCGTATCCAGCCATTGCTGGGCAGTTCCAGCCTGCGGGCCAGTTCGCCATCATTGGTAAGAAGCAGTAGCCCCTCACTGTTCAGGTCAAGCCGCCCCACACTTATGACGCGCGGCAGTCCCGGCGGCAGGGAATCGAATACGGTCGGGCGGTCTTCGGGATCTCGATGGGTTGTCACCAGACCATCTGGCTTGTGGTACCGCCACAGCCGCGTGCGGTCAGGCGCGCTGACCACGTTGTTGTCCACCTGAACGATATCACCAGCATCCACAAACGTTGCCGGATGGGTGACCACCGCACTGTTCAGCCTGACCCGGCCTTCGGCAATCATGCGTTCCGCATCACGTCTGCTGGCGACGCCGGACCGGGCCAGCCACTTGGCGATACGGTCGCCCCGTTCCGGGGTAGACGGTGGGGAATGGTCCTGTGTCATGTTCGTATCTGCCTCGCAGCGTCGATCAACCCTTCGAACAGGAGACGGTCTCCTGCCGATATGCCAAATTCCGGATGCCACTGCACCCCGATGCAAAATGGATGGCCGGGCAGTTCAATGGCCTCGACAATCCCATCAGGCGCTGTAGCACAGATCACCGCACGTCCTGCATCCCCTACTGCCTGATGATGGGATGAATTCACTGCCAGCCGATCCTGCCCCACCAGCCGCGCCAGATGCGTGCCGGCAACCACGTTCACCGCGTGTCCGGCCTCATCCCGCGGATTGAGCTGCTCATGCGCGAGGGCTGCGGGATAGGTATCGGGGATGTGCTGCACCAGCCATCCCCCCATCATGACAGCAAGAAGCTGCATGCCGCCACATATACCCAGAATGGGAATGCCCCGCGCCATCGCAGCGTGAATCAGGTCCGTTTCCGCCACGGTCCGCCGGGGCTTGGTCTGCACGCTGGCATGCTGGTCGGATGCGCCGTACAGGTCAGGCGGCACGTCAAACGCGCCCCCCGTCACCACCAGACCATCCAGTCGTGCGACCATGGCCGCCGCCTGCGACGCGTCATGGCCCAGGGCGACCGGCAGCCCACCGCACGCCGCAATCATGTCCATGTAATTCTGACGGATCGCATACCATGGAAAGCGGGAATACCCGGCCCTGTCTTCCGTTGCGGGCAGTTCGCTGTCCAGCGTGACCCCGATCAGGGGAAAATGGGATTTCATCCCGCCTGCCCATATGACTGTTTCAAAAGTCTGCTCACGAAATATCCTGCAGATCAGTAAGAAAGTTTTTGGTGACGCTTCGCCCTTTTCGACAAAAGGGACACCCGGAAACGTTCACTACTTTTTTATCGACGGGCGTTCCTGAAACAATCCTTAAAGGCATATCCGGTCAAAAGGAATGACGACGCCCCGCCCCATGTGCCATGTGCCATGTGCCATGTGCCATGTGCCATGTGCCATTGCCCGATATGCCGCCGGGTCCGGAATACAAAAAATCCCCACCGGCAATGCCTTGATGGGGATTTCTGTAATCCTGTTAACCCTATGGTGGGCGCACAAGGGCTCGAACCTTGGACCCGCTGATTAAGAGTCAGCTGCTCTACCAACTGAGCTATGCGCCCACAGGGTTACCCGCTTGGGTGAGAGGGCTTCTAGCAGTCACCCTGTTGTCTGGCAAGGGGAATTTTTGACTTTTTTAAATTCCTACTGCTGCAGCAGGCGCAGCAGGCCATCGAACTGCTCCAGCGAGCGGTAATCAATCCGGATGCTGCCGCCCTTCCCGTCAAAGGCAATCTGTACCTTCAGCCCCAGTCTGGCGGCAAGGTCACGTTCCAGCGCGGTGATTTCAGGATTGCGGGCTGCTTTTTCCGCCTTGTCGCGCGCAGCGGCAGTCTTACGTTCCTGCTGCCTGGCCAGGGCTTCCGTCTGCCGGACATTCAGCCCCTGCGCCAGCACGACCTTCAGTGCTGCAACGGGATCGCTATGCGCCAGCAGGGCACGGGCATGTCCCGCCGAGAGGCTTTGATGACGTACCGCATCCCGCACGGGCGGTGGCAACTGCAACAGGCGCACCATATTGGCTACATGCGGACGGGACTTGCCAATGGCGCTGGCCAGTTCGTCCTGCGTCAGGTCATAGTCATCCAGCAGGCGCTGGAGGCCTTCGGCTTCCTCAATGGCGTTGAGGTCGGCACGCTGCAGGTTTTCCACCAATGCCGCCGCCATGGCGTCCCCGTCATCCAGCGGACGGATATGGACGGGCACATCATGCAGCCCCGCAATCTGTGCGGCACGCCAGCGACGTTCGCCCGCAATGATCTGGTAAACCCCCTTACGCCCGGGATGGGGACGTACAAGGATGGGCTGCAGGATGCCACGCACGCGAATGGAACTGGCCAGTTCATCCAGCGCGCCGGGTTCCATCTGCTGACGTGGCTGGAAGGGGCTGGGCTCCATGACATCAACCGGCAGACTGGAAATGGCTTCGGGCGTTTTGCGTGCTTCCACAGCCGGTGCGGCGGGTAGCATGTTGACCTGTTCACCCAGCAGGGCTGCCAACCCGCGACCGAGCCGGGGACGACCGGCATCCTTCCTGGTTTTCATAAGCTGGTCTTCCCTTTCTGCACGGCATGCAGTCCCAGACGCTCCGTGACTTCGATGGCAAGCGCCTGATAGGCTTGGCTGCCGGACGAACGCTGGTCATAATTCATGACCGGCTGTCCATGACTCTGCGCCTCAGAAATCCGGATATTGCGGGGAATGAGGGTTTCCATCACCCTATCCCCGAAAAAACTGCGGGCATCATCGGCCACCAGTTCCGACAGGTTGTTACGCCGGTCATACATGGTCAGCACAATACCATCGAGCTTTAGCGCCGGGTTAAGTGACTGCCTTACACTGTTGACGGTCCGTACCAGCTGGCTGATCCCTTCCAGCGCGAAGAATTCACATTGCAGCGGCACAATCACGGATTGCGCCGCCACAAGGGCATTGAGGGTCAGCAGGCCGAGACTGGGCGGACAGTCAATCAGGATAACATCATATTCCGCCCCGACCTGCGCCAGCGCATCCTGCAGACGGTATTCACGCCGGTCGGACATGACCAGTTCCAGTTCCGCCCCCGCCAGCTCCGTATCCGCCGCAATCAGCGACAGGCCGGGTACGGCGCTGGGCTGCACCACGGCGGCTGCGCGCGCACCGTCTTCCAGCATGGCGTAGGTGCCGCTTCGACGGGCATCATACCCCACCCCAAGCCCGGTCGAGGCATTGCCCTGAGGGTCCATATCGACAAGCAGGGCCTTCAGCCCCGATGTCGCCAGAGCCGCCGCCAGATTGATGGCCGTGGTTGTCTTGCCCACACCCCCTTTCTGGTTGGCCAGCGCAATAATGCGGGGGGAAGATGCAAACCCGCTTCCCGTATCATTCATTGTTGTGGTCTCTGACACGCCTGATATCGCTCAATTCTAGAATCACACCATCCGCATTCGTGCGGCTTGGAATCCGGGTTGTCGCCATGCGCCAGTCTGCGCTGGCTGTCGTCAGTTCATCTTCCGCATTCCGTCCTTTCAGAAACAGGCAGAAGCCACCGGGCTGCAGGAAGCGTGCCCCCCACTCCAGCAGGCGCGACAGGGGCGCCAGTGCGCGCGCCGTCACGACCTGCGCGGGCGGCACATCGGCCACCTCCAGCCGCTGTGCGCAGACACGGACCTGCACACCTGCCATCCGCGCAGCTTCGCGCAAAAAGGCAGCCTTGCGCTGGTCCGATTCGATCAGTGTCACCTGCGCATCCGTGGCACAGGCGATAACCAGACCGGGGAACCCGCCACCAGACCCCATATCCACCAGACTTACGGGACCGGGGGGAATCAACCGCGCCAGTTGCAGGCTATCAGCAATATGACGCGACCATAAATGCGGCAGATCATGGGGCGAGACAAGATTGATCCGCTGGTTCCACCGCAACAGGATATCGGCATAGCGCTCCAGTCTGTCACGTGTTTCACGTGAAACATCGGGCACGTCCATCATACCGCAACCTGCCTTTGCCGTACATGCGCCAGCAGGGCAACCAGCGCCGAGGGCGTAATGCCGGGAATGCGCTGCGCCGCGCCAAACGTTACAGGCCGGACGCGCGCAAGCCGTTCCTGCATTTCCGTGCTCAGGCCACCGACCTGACCATAGTCCAGATCCGTTGGCAGGGCCATGCGCCCTTCACTGGCAAGCTGGCGGATTTCGCGATCCTGCCGGGAAATGTAGCCACTGTAGCGGGCTTCGGTCGCCAGATGCTGGGCAACACGGGACGGCAGGTCTGCAAACCATGGCGCGATCCGGACGAGTGTTTCGTGCGATACATCCGTGGCCAGCACATCCACAAGCGAGCGCGCACGCCCATCGGCCGAAACATTTACCCCCGCCCTGCGCAATGTTTCCGGGTTATAAGTTTCACTATGTGCACGCTCTGTGGCGACCTCGATCGCCGCACGATCCGCACGATATCGTTGTGCGCGCGCATTCCCTACGCACCCCCATTCCAGTCCACGCGAGGTCAGCCGCAGATCGGCATTATCAGCCCGCAAGGTCAGGCGATATTCGGCACGGGACGTAAACATGCGATAGGGTTCGGACACGCCCTGCGTGGTCAGATCATCGATCATCACGCCGATATAGGCTTCTCCGCGGTCAAGCGTCACACCATCCTGCCCTGCTGCACAACGGGCGGCGTTCACCCCTGCCAGCAGTCCCTGCGCCCCAGCTTCCTCATATCCGGTCGTGCCGTTGATCTGACCGGCAAGAAACAGGCCTGGCATGGTTTTCAGTTCCAGCGTGGGAGCCAGTTCGCGCGGGTCCACATAATCATATTCCACCGCATAGCCGGGCCTGACGATCCGGCAGTGTTCCAGACCGGGGATGCTGCGCAGCATTTCCACCTGCACGTTTTCGGGCAGGCTGGTGGAAATACCATTGGGGTAGACCAGTTCTCCATCGGGTGTACCGGGCAGGCCTTCGGGCTCAAGGAATATCTGATGGGATTCACGCTGCGCGAACCGCACGACCTTATCTTCGATCGACGGACAATAGCGTGGACCGCGCCCTGATATCGCCCCGCCATACATGGCGGAAAGCTGAAGGTTTTCGCGTATGATTGCATGTGTGCGCGGCGTGGTGGCCGTGATACGGCACGACACCATGGGGTTCGTAATGGCATCCGTCATGCGGCTGAACGGTTCTGGCACGG
The DNA here is from genome assembly GCF_006538165.1 of Komagataeibacter diospyri. Taxonomy (GTDB): domain Bacteria; phylum Pseudomonadota; class Alphaproteobacteria; order Acetobacterales; family Acetobacteraceae; genus Komagataeibacter; species Komagataeibacter diospyri. Next base: position 69,700 of record NZ_BDLU01000050.1, on the reverse strand, counting down.
CATCGCCCCTGTCTTCGGCCAGGGTATCCCAGTCGATACTGTCGCGCGCGATGCGGGCCGGTGTCCCGGTCTTGAGCCGTCCCATGCGCAGCCCCAGTGCCGCCAGACGTTCCCCCAGTGCATTCGCGGGCCGGTCCCCAACCCTTCCTGCCGGCTGACTGTCATGTCCGACATGGATCGTCCCGCGCAGGAAAGTGCCCGTTGCCAGAACCACCGCACCGCAGGTAAAGGTACGACCATCCTCACAGACAACGCCCTCGACCCGGCCCTGCCCGTCAACCAGCAGATCGCCCGCCGCCCCTTCAACAATATCCAGCCCTTCGGTCCGGGCCAGCAGATCCTGAATGGCCTGACGATAGAGCGAACGGTCCGCCTGCGCGCGCGGACCATGCACGGCAGGCCCCTTGGAACGGTTCAGCAGCTTGAAATGAATTCCGGCCCGATCTGCCGCAATCCCCATCAGGCCGTCAAGCGCATCGATTTCACGCACAAGATGGCCTTTGCCAATCCCGCCAATAGCCGGATTACAGGACATGATGCCAATCGTATCCAGCCGATGTGTCAGCAGCATTGTTCGCGCACCCGTGCGCGCGGCGGCGGATGCGGCTTCACATCCCGCATGACCGCCACCCACGACAATCACATCATATACGCGACTCATTCCGGCACTTCCTCTATTTGCCAATGCAGAACTGGCCAAACACCGTATCAAGCAGGGCTTCCACATCCACAGCCCCCGTCAGGCGCCCAAGGGCGCGCATGGCCAGACGCATTTCCTCCCCGCGCATTTCCGGCCACGCCATTGTCTGTGCCCGACCAATATGGTGTACCGTTTCCTCTATCGCGGCACGATGCCGCGCACGGGTAAACGGTGCGCTGGCACGATCAGCAGTCAGGGCGCGCGCCCTGTCAGCCAGAATACCTTTTAGCACATCCATGCCCGAACCGGTGACTACACTGATCCCGATCACGCCATCAGGCGCGGGCGACAGGTCGGTCTTGTTGCATACCATTATACCATCCCCCTCCAGCCTGGATGGTGGAGAATTACCTGCAAATACATGTACCACGCAATCCGCCTGTTTCACGTGAAACAATGAACGGCGCACGCCTTCGGCTTCAATCTCGTCATCGGTTTCTCGCAGGCCGGCCGTATCGACCAGCGTGACCGGCACATCCCCCATGACAACCCGGATCTCAATCGCATCACGCGTTGTGCCCGCCCGGGTAGATACGATTGCGGCATCACGCCCCGACAGGGCATTCAGCAGGCTGGACTTGCCAACATTCGGCTCCCCCACAATAGCGAAGACCAGCCCACGCCGCAGGCGCTCGGCCCCATCCCCCGTGGCCAGATAATCCTGCATGGTCGCATGCAGTTCCTGCAGACCGTTCACCAGCCCCTGCTCGACTTCCGGTGGCAGTTCCTCGTCAGGAAAGTCGATCAGTGCTTCCTGATGTGCCAGCAGCACACGCAGCCTGTCAGCCCATTCCTGATACAGGCGGCTCTGCGCACCATCGACCTGCGCCAGCGCCTGCCGCCGCTGGGCCTCGGTCTCAGCATCGATCAGGTCGGCAATCCCTTCCGCCTGCATGAGATCAAGACGCCCATGGGTAAAGGCGCGACGACTGAACTCCCCCGGTTCCGCAGGCCGCGCGCCCAGTGCCACCAGTGTGTCGGCCATGGCATTGATGACCGCCGGTCCCGCATGCAGGTGCAGTTCCGCGCTGTCTTCCCCCGTGTAACTTTCCGGTCCCGGAAACCACAGCACCAACGCACGATCCAGCAGAATGGGCGCATCCCCATCGCGCCGCCACAACCCGCGCAGCGAAGCGCGACGGGGTGCTGGCAGACGACCGCACAGACTTTCGAGAATTCCAGCGGTCCCCGGGCCACTCAGCCGCATGACGGCAATAGCGGCACGGGACAGGCCGCTGGCCAGTGCAAAAATAACGGGGGGATGACGATCACTTTCCTGCACAAACATCTCCATGGTGGCCATCATCATTTTGTCGGTTCCGGGAACGGCGTTATCGTTCACCTCTTTGTCCTGATCAAGGTGACACATGCCACAACTTTCAATGCATTCGCCACTAGCCCCCCTGACTGTCTCTGCCGAGGATGGAAAGATCGTGGCGCTGGACTGGGGCTGGGGCCGCGATCAGGAGGAAACGCCACTGCTGCTGGAAGCCCGCACATGGCTGGATGCCTATTTTGATGGGGAAGCCACCCTGTGCCGCCTGCCCCTTGCGCCCTATGGCACACCTGAGCAGATACGCGCATGGCAGTTCATGCAGACCATTCCCGTGGGCCAGCAGGTTTCATGGCAGGATGCAGCGCGTCTGGCTGATGTTTCGACTGACACCATCATCAGCGCCTGTTCGGAAAATCCCATCCCTATCCTGATCCCCTGCCACCGCATAGATTTTACTGGTTGTGCCCAATACGATCCAGAAACCTATCCCGGTGATGAAGGTGCGCGCGACCGGCAGTTCCTGCGCGACCTGGAGACCCTCTCCGCAACACCGCTGCCATAACCCCCCTACCCCAACAGGGATTACATGACATGAATACCGTCATCCGCATCCATGAATACGGGGGGCCTGATGTCCTCCGCACCGAAACGCTGCCCGTCCCTACCCCGGCGGCAGGCGAAGTGGTGCTGCGGCAGGAAGCGATCGGGGTCAATTTCATTGATACCTATTTCCGCACCGGGCTTTACAAATTCCCTGCCCTGCCCGCTGTACCGGGCATGGAGGGCGCAGGAACCGTAACTGCCATCGGCCCCGGCGTGGAAGGCATCCAGCCCGGCATGCGGGTGGCGTATGTCACGACCCCGGGCGGTTATGCCACGTTCCGCACCATTGCCGCCAACAGGCTTGTGGCACTGCCTGATGATATTTCCGCAACAACCGCCGCCGCCATCATGCTGCGTGGCCTGAGCGTGCACATGTTGCTGCGCGAGGTCCACCGCGTCCAGCCGGGCGAGGATATTCTGGTCTATGCCGCTGCCGGTGGTGTGGGGCTGCTTATGTGCCAGTGGGCGCGTCATCTGGGCGCACGCGCCATTGGCGTTGTCTCAACGGCGGAAAAAGCAGAACTGGCCCGGGCCAATGGGGCGGCGGATGTCATCATCGGCACGGACCGCCTGAAAGAACAGGTCAGCGACCTGACACATGGCCGGATGCTGCCGGTCGTGTATGACAGCATTGGTCGCGATACCTTTGAAACCAGCCTGTCCTGCCTTGCCCCGCGCGGCCTCATGGTCAGCTATGGCAACGCATCGGGGGCCGTGACGGGCGTGGATGTCGGTACGCTGGCCTCCCATGGCAGTCTGTACCTGACACGACCGACCCTTACGACATATATCGCGCAACGACCCGCGCTGGAACATGCAGCCAGTGAACTGCTCGCGCTGGTGCGACAGGGCATTATCAAACCACGTATCGGTCAGTCCTTCCCCCTGACCGAAGCGGCACAGGCCCAGATCGCCCTTGAATCACGCAAGACCACAGGCAGCACGATCCTGATTCCCTAAATCATGGTCGAAAAATAATAGAAGTTTTTGGATGCCACCTTTTTCAAAAAAAGCGGTTCCTTCCGAAGCTTTATGAAAAAGCTTCACCAAAAACCTCTTCCTTTCAAAACAAAAAACCCCGGCCTTGCAGCCGGGGTTTTTTCAATCCGTCACGAAACAACCCGTTCAGGTATTCATCGCATCAAAGAAATCATGGTTGGTCTTGCTGTATTTCAGCTTGTCGAGCAGGAAGTCCATCGCATCCATGGTACCCATCGGGGCCAGGATACGACGCAGGACCCACATCTTGGCCAGATCGGCACGATCGACCAGCAGTTCTTCCTTACGCGTGCCGCTCTTGGTGATGTCGATGGCAGGGAATGTACGCTTGTCAGCCAGCTTGCGGTCAAGGATCAGTTCGGAGTTACCGGTGCCCTTGAATTCTTCAAAGATGACTTCATCCATGCGGCTGCCGGTATCGATCAACGCAGTGGCGATGATGGTCAGCGAACCACCTTCCTCGATATTACGGGCTGCACCAAAGAAACGTTTGGGGCGCTGCAGCGCATTGGCGTCCACACCACCGGTCAGCACCTTGCCCGATGACGGCACGACGGTGTTGTAAGCACGGGCCAGACGCGTAATGGAATCCAGCAGGATTACAACGTCCCGCTTGTGCTCGACCAGGCGCTTGGCCTTTTCCAGCACCATTTCGGTAACCTGGACATGACGGGTCGCGGGTTCGTCAAAGGTGGAGGACACCACCTCACCCCGCACCGAACGCGCCATGTCCGTCACTTCTTCCGGCCGCTCGTCAATCAGCAGCACGATCAGGAACACTTCGGGATGGTTTGCGGAAATGGAGGACGCGATGCTCTGCAGCATCACGGTCTTGCCTGTCCGCGGGGGGGCGACGATCAGCGCGCGCTGGCCCATGCCGATGGGTGAGACAAGGTCGATCACGCGGGAGGTGAAATCGCGGTTCGGGGTCTTGCCCTTCCCCTTGCCATTGGCGGGCGGCTCCGCTGCACCACCCACGGTCGAATTCTCGACCTCCATCTTCAGGCGGCGTTCGGGGTAAAGCGGCGTCAGATTATCGAAATTGATCCGCTGGCGCACGGCCTCGGGCGGTTCGAAATTGATCGCGTTGACCTTCAGCAGGGCAAAATACCGTTCCCCGTCGCGCGGGGCGCGGATCTGGCCTTCGACCGTATCACCAGTCCGCAGGCCAAAGCGACGGACCTGGCTTGGGGAGATGTAGATGTCATCCGGTCCCGGCAGGTAGTTGGCTTCCGGTGAGCGGAGGAAGCCAAATCCGTCAGACAGGATTTCAAGCGTGCCGTCCCCGTAGATGGCCTGATCGTTGTCAGCCAGCGTCTTGAGGATCGTGAACATCAACTCCTGCTTGCGAAGAGAAGATGCGTTTTCAATGTTCAGACTTTCAGCATAAGCCAGAAGGTCTGCTGGGGATTTGGCCTTGAGTTCGGCGAGTTGCATGCAGGATATGCCTATAAGTGGGCAGTTCACGAAAGGAAAAGAGAAGCCAGCAATCAGTTTGAGAAGGCGCGCCGATAAGGGGCCTCTGACCATATTCTGATGAAACGGTTTGATGCAGCTTAACTGAGAGGTGGGAATCCCAAGCCTGCCATGGAAGTGGCCTGCTCCGGACTGTGCAGACCATATGCCTTTAATCGCCTGCCGTCAAGCATACGCATGGCCTTATGCCATGGGCGGCTGGCATCATGGTGATGATTATACTGTCATTACGGCTGTAACGCGCCATCATGTCAAAATATTCGTCTGCACCCGACCGGCGCAAACCGCATTTTCACTGATGGATGCGCATGTTCACCGCATGGCGACATGATATGGCCACCATCATGAACGGCACGGACTGATGGGCAGAACGTTCAGAACCCGATGACCGCATCCCCACCAAAGGTGAACATGCCATTATTGCGTCCACCATTGAACGGCATGGTGCCATTCAGCGCACGGTCAAAGCGTATTTCGGGACGCAGCATGAAAACCCCGATGTGATGGCCAAGCTGGGGACGGTAGCTGACACCCAGCGTCATTTCACCATATGTCGTGCCATGGCTGGAAGCGGACGGCCCAGGCACGACCGCCCCCCCCGTTCCAGCCAGCGCCTGCATGTAGGCGTTGTTCCCACGGAAAGTCGCCACCATGGCGTTATTGTTGTCGCGGTATATTTCTCCACGGTAATTGAAGGTCAGGTCACGGTTGATGCGGTAACTGAGAAAGCTTACGAAGCTTTCCGCATCCACACCCGCGAACTGCCCGCGTGCGCCAATGCCACGCGTACCCTCGTCATGCAGGTAATTGAATTCCGCAGTCAGGCTCAGCCGGTCATTCACCTGGTAATAGGCGCTGATATCATTCCAGAACCGCTGGGTATGATCGGCTTCATAATGACCGATGGCACGCCACGAATTTTCCGGCCCCACACGGCTCAGTTCCACAATGCGCAGCTTGCCATGGGCCAGATGGTTCAGGTTGAAACCGAAATACCCGGCTGGCGCGCTGTTGTTGTCCGCATGCCCGAATGATGTCTGGTTGCCGGTATCAATGCCAAATGTCACATCCACCATGGGCGTCACATGCCAGTTGAACATCGCGCCCACATGCTCGAACGGCACGGAATATTCGGATGTATAGGCCAGCGTGTAAAAAGGCCGGGAGGTCGGGTCCAGCCCTTCCACCCCCATCGGGGCCTGCAGGATGCCCGCCTGCATGTCCAGCCCGCCACGCGTAAGCCATGGCAGATGGACATCCATGTGCGCCTGCGCAGGGATCAACTGGTAGCGTGCATTCCATTCCCGGTCACTGATGCCCAGAACCTGATAATACCGTGCATCCGAGCCGTACATGCCCTCCAGCGTAAAACCGACCTGATATGTATTCCGGGTCGGGTCGATCGCTTTTTGCAGCGTGAATTCAGCCTGGTTCAGCTGGACCTGATTGGCATGGTCGGCAAGAAAATCGCCATAGTTGTAACCGGGCTGGGGACGCGCGGGATTGGCCATGATCCCACCTTCGATCTGCGCGCTCAGGGTAATGTCGCCCAGCCACCGGGCAAGGCCCGTGTTGCTGTCATGCCGCAGGCCGGAAAAGACATGAACCTGCGCACGCGCCGTGGTGGACAGCCCACCCAGGATACCGGTGATGACCAGAAAACATCCCAGCGTACGGTTCGGTTTCATGATGGCCTTTCCCTTCCCCGCCACACCCGGGCAGGCACCGGTAATCCGCGCGCGCTCCGGCATTCATGAATTTTCTTTTATTTCGTTTCCCTTGCCATTGAAACCTAAATCATTGAAATGATTCGATAATATAATAATCATGAAGTCGATATGTCAGGTAAAAACGACTATTTCCCCAACCACCCACGCCGCCAGAACCAGATCAGTGGCAACGCCACCGTCGCGGCCATAAGCGCCAGGGAATACCAATAGCCGTATTTCCAGTTCAGTTCGGGTATATCATGGAAGTTCATGCCATAGATGCCCGCTACCAGCGTGGGAGCCACGCCAATAAAGCTGACCACGGTCAGTATCTTCATGCCATTGTTCTGTTCGATGCTGATGAATCCCAGCGTCGCATCCAGCAGGAACTGCACCTTGTTGGCTGTCTGGGATACGAAATCGTTCAGTGAACGGATATCGCGTTCCACCGTGGCCAGCCGCGACTGCAGCCGTTCGGACAGGTCATGACGCTTGTTTTCACCCAGAAAAATGGAAATCCGCTCCAGCCCCAGCAGGCTGTCGCGCACGGATGAACTCAGATCGCCCGACCGGCCAACCCGACGCAGCATGTTGCGCAGCAGCGCGCCTGCCTGCGCCTGGCTTGGCTCCTCCGACTGGAACACATCCTTGGACATGCCATCCAGCGCCTGTCCCAGATGTTCCAGAATATCGGCCAGCCGGTCCACGATGGCTTCCAGCAGCATGATCCCCGCTTCGTTGGAAACCAGCGGGGCCGCCTGTCCCGCTACCTCCCGCGCCACCACGTCAAACGCGCTGAACCCGGTATAACGGATGGTCAGGAGCCGACCGGGCATAAGCACGAAACCCACGGGGGATACGAAAAAGTCATCCGGTGTCTTGCGCACCAGTGGCGTGGAAAGATAGACGCCATTGCCTTCCATGAAGAGGCGCGATGAACTTTCGATCTCATCCAGCTGGGCACGGGTGGGCACGCGCAGGCCTGTCACTTCGGCAGCAAGGGCCTCCTCCTCCTCGGTGGGACTGAGCAGGTCCAGCCACGCCGCACCGGCCGCATCCTCCGCAGTCGTAACGGTCCGGGCCGGGGCGCCGGGACGATGGGCTAGAAACATGGGCGGTCTTTCTGTGGTTCGGGTCGTTGTTCATCCATCATGTGACAGCAAGCATGTCAAATCATGACACGCCACACGATACGGCGGGGCTGGTATTTTACCGCCATCCGGTCCAGAACCGCCTGATAAGCGGCCCGGGACGGCTGCATGATGATACCATTGAGCCACGCACCTATTTCTTGCGGAGTAGCGAAGTTGAGCGCAACAGACACACAGGCAGGCGCCAACAGCCTGCGCAGCGGGCCGGACGGTCGCGGCCGTTTTGGAATTTTTGGCGGCCGTTTTGTCGCTGAAACCCTGATGCCGCTCCTGCTGGAGCTGGACGGCGCGTACAAGGCGGCGCAGGCGGACCCCGAATTCCGGCGTGAACTGGATTATTACCTCAAGGATTATGTCGGTCGTCCCAGTCCGCTGTGGTTTGCGCGCCGCATGACCGAACAGCTTGGCGGCGCAAAAATCTACATGAAGCGCGAGGAACTGAACCACACCGGTTCCCACAAGCTCAATAACGTCATGGGGCAGATCCTGCTGGCCCGCCGCATGGGCCGCACCCGCATCGTGGCTGAAACCGGTGCGGGCCAGCACGGTGTCGCCACCGCCACCGTGTGTGCGCTGTTCGGCATGAAATGCGCGATCTACATGGGTGCCACCGATGTCGAGCGCCAGAAGCCCAACGTGTTCCGCATGCGGCTGCTGGGGGCGGAAGTCGTGCCCGTTACGGCGGGGGCCGGCACGCTGAAGGACGCAATGAACGAAGCCATGCGCGACTGGGTGACCAATGTGCATGACACCTACTTCCTTGTCGGCACGGTGGCAGGCCCCCACCCCTATCCGCAGATGGTGCGTGATTTCCAGTCCATCATCGGCGTGGAAACCAGGGAACAGATCATGGCCGCCGAAGGTCGCCTGCCTGATGCGATCGTGGCGGCGATCGGCGGCGGGTCGAACGCCATGGGCATCTTCCACCCCTTCCTTGACGACCCCGAAGTCAAGCTGATCGGTGTCGAGGCCGCGGGCTGCGGTCTGGACAGCGGGCGCACCGCCGCCTCCATCGAACGGGGCAAACCCGGCGTGCTGCACGGCAACCGCACCTATCTCCTGCAGGATGCGGACGGGCAGATCACCGAAGCCCATTCCATCAGCGCGGGCCTTGATTACCCCGGCGTCGGTCCCGAACATTCATGGCTCAGTGACATCGGACGCGCCGAATATGTGGGAGCGACCGATCAGGAAGCGCTGGACGCCTTCCAGCTGTGCACCCGGACCGAGGGCATCATTCCCGCGCTGGAAAGTGCCCATGCCGTCGCCTACGCCGCCAAGATCGCGCCCGACATGGGCAAGGACCAGATCATTGTCATCAATATTTCAGGCCGGGGGGACAAGGATATCTTCACCGTAGCCGAACATCTGGGAGTGAAACTGTGAGCCGCATCGCCCGCCGCTTCGCCACCCTGCGCACGCAGGGCCGTGGTGCCCTGATCCCTTATGTCGAAGCCTGTGACCCCGATTATGATACGTCGCTTGCCATCCTGCGCGGCATGCCGGCTGCCGGTGCCGACCTGATAGAGGTGGGCGTGCCCTTTTCCGACCCGTCAGCCGATGGCCCGACCATCCAGAAGGCCGCATTGCGCGGGCTGAAGGGCGGTTCGACCATGAAGCGCGTGCTGGAGATGGTGAGCGCCTTCCGCAAAGGTGATGACGAGACCCCGATCATCCTGATGGGCTACACCAATCCCATCGAGGCCTATGGCCCCGAACGCTTCTGCGTGGATGCGCGCAAAGCGGGCGTGGACGGCCTGATCGTGGTGGACATGCCGCCGGAGGAAGCCGACCTGCTGGCAGGCCCCGCGGCTGCGGCCGGGCTGGACATCATCCGCCTTGTCGCCCCCACCACACCCGATGACCGCCTGCCGGTCGTGTTCAATGGCGCGTCGGGCTTTGTCTATTATGTCAGCATCACCGGGGTAACGGGCACGCGCACCGCCAGCACCGATGAACTGGCGCAGGCCCTGCCCCGCCTGCGCCATGCCACAGACCTGCCCATCGCCATCGGCTTTGGCATCCGCACGCCGGAACTGGCCGCAAACGCCGTACGCGCGGCTGATGCCGCCGTCGTGGCTTCCGCTCTGCTCAACACGCTTGCGGGCACGCTGGATGCGGATGGAAAAGCAACTGCCCGGACCGTGCCTGCCGTGCTGGACCAACTGCGCGGGCTGGCTGACGCAGTGCATGCTGTAAGCAAAACTGTCTCATAAATAATACATTGATAAAAAACAAAAGTTCTTGGATGCCGCTTTTTCAATAAGGCGGCGTCTTTTGAAGACGCTTCGGTAAAAAGCTTCACCAAAAACTTTTTTATGACCTGCAAGGCATTTCACGAATGATTTTCTGGAATGCCCGCTGCAATGACAATCTGGCCCAATCGTTCATCTGCCTGTATGGAACAGGCCTCCAGAAAGCTTAAGGGAGAGGCAACATGAGCTGGCTGACCGAATATGTCCGTCCCAAGATCCGCGGCCTGCTCAAGCGGGAAGTGCCGGACAACCTGTGGACCAACTGCGAATCATGCGAGCAGATGATCCTGACCAAGGACCTGCACAAGGCGATGAATGTGTGCCCGCATTGCGGCTACCACATGCGCGCCACCGTGCCCGAACGGCTGGAATGGACGTTCGATAACGGGGAATACACCCGTATCGAACTGCCCAGGGTGCCGGTTGACCCCCTCTCCTTCCGCGACCGCAAACGCTACACGGACCGGCTGAAGGATGAACGCGCCAAGTCCCAGCTTGATGAATCCATGGCCGTGGCCCATGGCCGGATCGGCGGACACAACGCGGTCGTCGCCGTGATGGCGTTCGAATTCATCGCGGGCACGATGGGTGCGGCATTGGGTGAGGCCTTTCTGGCTGCCGCCCGCCTGGCCATCCTGCAGCAGTCGCCGCTGATCGTGTTTACCGCGTCGGGTGGCGCGCGCATGCAGGAAGGCATGATCAGCCTCATGCAGATGCCGCGCACCACGGTTGGGGTACAGATGCTCAAGGAAGCGGGGCTGCCCTATTTTGTCGTACTGACCAACCCGACCACGGGGGGGGTTTCCGCATCCTTCGCCATGCTGGGTGACGTGCAGATTGCCGAACCCAATGCCCTGATCGGCTTTGCCGGGCAGCGCGTGATCGAGGATACGGTGCGCGAAAAGCTGCCCGAAGGCTTCCAGCGCGCGGAATACCTGCTGGAACACGGCATGCTGGACATGGTGGTCAAACGTGGCGACCTGCCTGTGACCCTTGGCCAACTGATTGGTCAGCTCAACTATCGTCACATCACGGCACGGCCTGCGGCCTGACCCCAAAAAAGGGCGCACCCCATGAAAGCCCCCACGCTTGGACCGGAATTCGTTGGCCGGACAGGACAGGTACTTGAACGGCTGAACCGGCTGTATCCTGCCCTGATCGACCTGTCACTGGCCCGGCTGGAAACCCTGCTGGCGCGCCTTGGCCACCCCGAGCGCCACCTGCCGCCGGTTGTGCATGTGGCAGGCACGAACGGGAAGGGCAGCACATGCGCTCTCATGCGTGCCATTGCCGAAGCGGGTGGATGGCGGGTGCATGTGCTGACATCGCCGCATCTGGTGCATGTAACCGAACGCTTCCGTATCGCGGGCCGGATCGTGACGGAACGCGAACTGACCGGTGTTCTGGAAGAAATCGAACGGGTCAATGCGGGCGCGCCCATCACGGTGTTCGAAGTCCTGACGGCGGCGGGTTTCATGCTGTGCGCGCGCCATCCCGCCGATCTTGCAATTGTCGAGGTCGGGCTGGGCGGCCGCCATGACGCCACCAACGTGCTGGATCGCCCGACGGCGTGTGCGATCACGGCCATCTCGATGGATCACGAGGCATTCCTTGGTGATACGCTGGGGGCAATCGCGACCGAGAAGGCAGGCATCATCAAACCGGGTGTTCCTGTCACCACCGGCCACCAGCCAGCCGCCGTCATGGACGTGCTCATGCGCACGGCACACACGCATGGCAGCCCCCTGTGGCGACGGGACCATGAATGGTCCATCACCCCCGCACCGGATGGCGCCAGTCTGCGCTACAATGATCCTCATGGCGCGCTGGACCTGCCCCTGCCCGGCCTGCGTGGCGCGCACCAGATCGATAATGCGGGCCTTGCCATCGCCACCCTGCGCGCCAGTGGCCTGCCGCTGCCACAACGGGCATGGGCGGGCATAGCACAGGCACGCTGGCCCGCGCGGATGCAGCGCCTGTCCGGCCACCTGGCAGCGCTGCTGCCTGCGGGCTGGGAATTATGGCTCGATGGCGGCCACAATCCCGGTGCGGGCGAGGTACTGGCACAGGTCATGGCGGAATGGGCGGACCGCCCCACCCATCTGGTCATTGGCATGAAGCAGACCAAGGACGCCACCGGCTTCCTGTCGCCCCTGCTGCCGCATGCGGCCTCCATTCAGGCCGTGGCGGAAAAGGACCAGCATCTGGCGCAGCCCGTGGCGGACATCATCGCGGCGGCTGGTGGCCGGGCTACGGCAGGTCCCACCCTGCATGCCGCCCTGACACATCTGGCGGCGACAGCGGGACCAGATGTTCCACCTGCCCGCGTCATCATATGTGGCAGCCTGTATCTGGCCGGTGTGGCCTTGCAGCTTGATGGCTGGGAGCCTGACTGATGGGCACGGCCGCCCATAAGATACCCAACAGAATATAAAGAAGTTTCTGGCGAAGCTTTTCCAAACAGCTTTGAAGAACGCCGCCTTCTTGAAAAAAGGCGGCACCTGAAAACTTTTATTTTTATCAACAGGTTATTTTGAACAGTCGCTGGTCGTCCGCGCCTTTTCTTATGGAAAGGGAGACGGCAAAATAAAAACGGGCGCAGCCATAAGGCTACGCCCATCCATTATATTACCGTGCCCCCGCACCATGCCTGCCGCAGGGCAGACGCAATCCGGTCTCCCGGTTACTCGCTGTCAGGCAGCGGCCTGCCCTGCCCGATTTCGCGCAGCGGCAGGCCCGCCATAAGGCGCTGTTCGATCTTCTCCAGCGACATGTCGCGTGTTTCCGGAATGAAGCGCCACGTCACCAGCACGAAAAACAGGTTGAACGCGGCAAACAGCCAGAAAGTCGGCCCGTTACCCATCCATTGCAGCAGCGACAGGAAGCTCGCCCCCACGATCATATTGGCGATCCAGTTGGTCAGCGTGGAGATGGAAATACCAAGATCACGCCCCTGCAGCGGCTGCACCTCCGAACACAGAACCCAGATCAGGGGACCAGCAGACATGGCAAAGCCGGAAATGTAGATCAGCAGCATGAAGACCGAGATGATCTGTTCCGTCTGTCCCAGGCTGGGCCGGTTCAGCATGAAACCCAGGCAGCCCATGCCCACGGCCATGATGATGAAACCGGTATACAGGATGGGCTTGCGTCCCCAGCGGTCCACCAGGCCAATGGCGATGAAGGTAGCCAGCATGTTCACCAGCCCCACCATGGCGGTGCACCACAACTGCGCGGGGCCAACGTAACCAGCCAGCGCGAAGATCTTGGGGGCATAGTACATCACCACATTCACGCCCGCGAGCTGCTGCATGACCTGCAGCGTCATGCCCAGGAAGATGGAGCGGCGGAAATTGCGGTTGTTGCGCAGCAGGCTCCAGCCGCGCTGCTTCTGCTGAAGCTGGCGGCTGATGTTCTGGATTTCCTGCATGGCGGCACTACGGTCGTCCCGCAGATCCACCAGTACTTCCAGCGCTTCCTTACGCCGGCCACGCATCATAAGCCAGCGCGGGCTGTAGGGCAGGAACAGCACACCGATCAGAAACAGCACACCCGGCACTGCGGCAACAGCGAACATGCCGCGCCAGTTACCGGAATAGCTGAACATGGTGTTGCTGAGAAACGCGATGAAAATCCCCGCCGTAATCATGAGCTGATACGTCGAGATCATGGCGCCACGCGCCTGTTCGCTGGCGATTTCGGACAGGTAAAGGGGGGCGGTGAACGCCGCCACCCCGATCGCAAGCCCCATGATGAGGCGCCCTGCGATCATGGACGGGATCGACCATGCCAGCGCACAGGCCAGTGACCCCGCCACGAACACCGCAGCCCCCACCAGCAGCGCATGCTTGCGACCGATCTGGTGCGACATCCAGCCACCACACAGGGAGCCTACGGCTGCCCCCCCCATCATGGCGCTGACAATCCATTCCTGCTGCAGCGTGCTGGCATGGAATGCCTGGGCCACCAGATCCAGTGCACCGGATATGACCCCGATATCCAGCCCGGCCATAAGGCCGGCAAGGGCCGCAAGGCAGCCGATGATGAGGGTACGCAGCCTTGCCGTGTCAAATCCGGTAGCCGCGGGCTGATTTTCCATTAAGGTCCGGTCCTTTGATCTTTTTCTTGTTGCCGGTGATCAGATTATTCCTGCCGGGTCAGGCCGGTCAGTAGAAAGAACGATACACCGTGTCTTCGCGTCCGGTCAGGATCATGTTCCAGCAATTCATCGATTACAAATCGTTTTACCCTAAAAACGACCGGCATATCTGCTGTATGCCCTGCCATATCGTCCGTTTCCATGACTTCCATCATGTTTGCAAGCCATAGTGTCACGCCGGGGCGTTCCGTCAGCACCAGTGGCGCGCGCGGTGAAAACACGATGGTGCCCCGGGCCTGTATCGTTTCCAGATCCGCCTGCGTCGTTACATGGTACAGATACCCGTCCGCCCCCTCGCCCGCATGCCACTGGCGCACATCCACCCGCCCCAGGCCGATCACTGCGATATCGAGATAGCTCAGCACGGGCCGGATACCGGGCATGGGGGCGACAAACAGGTCTGGCTGTTCGTCGGGCGGTATTGCAGGCCGGGCGTCCGTGCGTCGCGATGCCCGGCCTGGCTTCCGACTGCGCGCAAGGGCGGCAAAGGGCAGTTCGGCCATCCGGCCCTTTCGGCGTTGCACCATGTCCGTGCCCCATCCATGACGGGCCATTGCGGCCGGTTGCGGTCAAGTCCGGTCCTTTATGCGCATGCCGCGCACAGGCCCTCCGCCTCTATGGTGGTCTGGCGGACCGAAAAGCCACGCGCCAGCGTGACCTCCAGCAGCGCCTTGAGGATATGGGGATCATCCAGCTCGGTCACACGCCCGCATTTGCTGCAGATCAGGAACTGCGCGGCATGGACATGCCCGTGGCAGGCATGCCCGGATTCCAGCATGTGCCGACACCCGGCAAAGGCGGACAGACGTTCGATCTTGTGAATCAGCCCCTGTTCCATAAGGAAGTCCAGCGCCCGGTAAACCGTGGGCGGCGCCACCGGTTTGCCACGGCTTATGCGGATCTGTTCCAGCAGGTCATAGGCCCCCAGCGGCCGGTCCGCCGCCAGCACCAGCCCCAGCACCAGCCTGCGGATTTCCGTAAGCCTGACGGCGCGCGCCAGACATACGGCCGCCGCCTGATCAAGCAGGGGTTCCACCCCATCGGGCAGACCGGTTCCGGCCGTCTGTATCGTGCGGGCCACTTCTGGTGCTCCTGTGTCCGGTTACCGGCATGCTTTCCACGCCCGATGTCAGCCCGGGCAGGGTCAATCCGGCAGGTGATCCGCCCACATGGCCATAAACGCCATGAACAGGGCTAGGCCTGCATGTATCCAGATCAGCCCGCGCAGCGTCAAGACAGGAACCCTGTCCGTGCGCATGCCTGCCCTGCCGGGTGTATCCTCCATGCCCGCTGCCCCCTCTGCCTGTCGGTCCATCCGGCCTGTCATGCCGCAAAAGGCTGGATTTTTCCTTAACCTGGAAAAGACAGCCTATTCATCCCCATCATGGGGCAACATGTGGTAGGTACGGTTGAAATAGACCAGTCCACCACGCGGGCTGCTGTTGCGCAGGCTTTCCACCGCGCCGAACATGACACTGTGAGTGCCGACTTCCACAATACGCTCGATCCGGCAGTCCAGCGACAGCACGGCTTCATCCAGCACGGGCGCACCGGTGGTCAGCGTGTCCCAGTGACCGGAACGGAAGCGTTCCGCCTGTTCCAGCGGGCTTGCGAACACGCCGGATATATCCTGCTGGTCGGCGGCAAGCACGTTGATGCACATGGCCGCATCCACGCGGAAACGGTCGCGCACCCGTGAATTGCGGTTAAGGCAGACCAGGATGGTCGGCGGCGTATCGGTAACCGAACAGACGGCGGATGCCGTAAAACCCGCCGGATCATCAAGTGTTCCGGTCGTGACAACGTTTACCGCCGCGCCAAGCCGCGCCATGGCGTTACGAAAGGTGAGGGCGTCAATCCCCATGGTGCTTATGCCTCAGTAGCTGTTGCATGCCTGTGGTCCGCACGCAGCCGTGACGCCGGACGATAGCGGGGGTAGCGCATTCTGTACCGGTTGAACACAGCAAACCGCATCAAGGAGACATCATGGACACCGGACTGATCCACATAAACCATACCGGTCGGCTGGGACGCATCACACTCGACCGGCCATCGGCACTCAACGCCCTGAACATGGACATGCTGGAAGGCATTGACGCCTGCCTGCGCGCATGGCGCGATGACCCGGCGATCGAGACCGTGCTGATCGACAGCGCAAGCCCGCGCGCCTTCTGCGCCGGGGGGGATATCCGCGCCATCCGCAAACGGCTGGAAACGGGGGGACTGGAAGACGGGGCCATGCCATTCCGTTACAGCTACCGCCTTGCTTCCGTGCTGGCGGGGTATCCCAAGCCGGTGGTCTCGTTCATGGATGGCATCGCCATGGGGGGCGGCATCGGGCTGGGCGGCCATGTCCGCCACAGGGTCGTGACCGAACGTGCCATCCTTGCCATGCCCGAAACCGCCATTGCGCTGACGCCGGATGCCGGAGGGTCCTATCTGCTGTCCCGCGCGCCGGGACTGAGTGGGCTGCGCCTTGCGCTGACGGGGGGACGGATGAACGCGACACAGGCCATCGACGCGGGCCTGGCCGACCGGATGGCCCATTCCAGCACGCTGGACGCCATAAGGCATGCCCTGACCCGACAGCCCGCAGGCAGGGTGATGGACAGCCTGCCACCATGTGCACCCATGGACGCAGGTCCGGATACGGCGACCATTGCCCCGGTTTATGATGCACCGGACATACCCGAACTGCTGCACAGGTTGCGCGCCCACCCGGCCGCGTGGGCGCGCGCGGACCTGACGGCACTGGAGGCTGCATGCCCGTTTTCACTGTGCATCACCCTGGCCGCCTGGCATGCCGCCCGCGACCTGCCGAACCTGGACCATGTGCTGGAGCAGGAATTCCAGTTGGTCTGTCACCTGCTGCAGCGTCCCGATTTTACCGAAGGCGTGCGTGCGCGCCTGATTGACAAGGATAATGCCCCGCACTGGATACCCGACCGCGTCGATGTCGTCCGTCCACATGAAATTGCAGCCTGCCTGCATGAGCATGCCTGTCAGCCCCTGGGTCTGGTAACCGCCAGTCTGGATAAGTAATAATTTATTATCACACATAAAGTATATAGAAATGCCATTTTCCGACCGTTACATGCCCCTTACCCATCACAGCCGACTGGGGGATGAATTCTATGACGTGGTGCAGGCCGCCACCTTCCCCGCCCACGTCCTGCGCTACCGCAATGATGACGTGTCCCCCCGCATAGGACTGGACACGCTCACTGACACCGAATGGGTGCGCCATTTCGGGTATTTCGACCCCCTGCCCGGGTCGCTGTCACAGCCACTGGCCCTGCGCTATCACGGCCACCAGTTCCGGGCGTACAATCCCGACCTTGGCGATGGCCGGGGCTTCCTGTTCGCACAGCTTGAAGACAGCGTGGACCAGCGCGTGCTGGATATCGGCACCAAGGGCAGTGGCACCACGCCATGGTCACGCGGCGGCGATGGCCGCCTGACGCTGAAGGGGGGCCTGCGCGAAATCCTGGCCAGTGAACGGCTGGATGCGGCAGGTGTGCGCACCTCACGCACGCTGAGCGTGGTGGAAACGGGCGAAAACCTGCACCGTGGGGATGAACCGTCCCCCACGCGGTCATGTGTCCTGTCCCGCCTGAGCCATTCCCACATCCGCATCGGCACGTTCCAGCGCCTTGTCGCCAATGAAGACCGCGCAAGCCTGAACCGGCTGACGGAATATGTGATCGAAACCTATTACCCGGACCTGACCGGCACCGCCGATCCCGCCGCGGCCCTGTATGACGCCGCCACGACCCGCATTGCCGAAATGACCGCGCAGTGGATGACCGCAGGCTTCGTGCATGGCGTGCTCAACACCGATAACATCAACATTACTGGCGAAAGTTTCGATTACGGGCCATGGCGGTTCGCGCCCACGTTCAATCCGACCTTCACCGCCGCCTATTTCGATCATTCCGGCCTGTATGCTTATGGCCGTCAGCCCGAGGCGATGATGTGGAACGTGGCCCGGCTGGGGGAGTGCCTGATTTCCCTTTCCACACTTGAGAAAATACAAAGTATTTTTGATGACTTCTGGGAACGATATGAACGCTTTCTTGATATTTCAGTGCTTAATCGACTTGGACTGAAGGAGATTTCAAGAAAATCATCTACTGATCTGCGCGAATGTCTTTTTTCTTTCATGGATGAAAGCCAGATTGGATTTGAATTTCCGTTTTTTGACTGGTATGGTGGCGAACAGAGCCAGAAACGTGCAACAACAGGACCGCGTGGAGACTTTTATACGCAGGACGGTTTCCGTCCCCTGCACGACCGGATCATGCAACATGAACCGGTACGGGGCATCGACCTGTCACAGCCGTATTTCCACAATGGAACCCCGTGCGTGATGTCTGTCGAAACGGTGGAAGCCGTCTGGCAGCCCATCGCGGCGACCGATGACTGGTCCCGCCTGCATGATGCAATGCGTCAGGTCGCCAGCATGAAAGCGGCCCTGCAGGCCCACCGCACCCGGGACGGTTGATGCCGTTCCGGGAACCCGGCCACGACGAACGAATTATAAGAAGAAGGAAGGAACAGGCATCCGCATGAATAACCAGACCCCACCAGCGCAACACCCCACGCCACAGGCAACGGAACCGTTGCCCGACATGTCCCAGATCGAGATTTCCCCCAACGCACGCAAGACCTTATGGCTCGCAGCCATCGTGGCCGCAATCTGTGGCGGCCTCTATGGTTACGATACCGGGATCGTCTCGGGCGCGCTGCTGCTGATTACGCGTGATTTCCACCTCAGCAGTTTCTATCAGGAGATGGTGGCCTCCGCCATTCTGGCGGGCGCCGTGATGGGTTCGCTGCTGACCGGGTGGATGTCCGAACATTATGGACGCCGCAAGTCCATCATGATCGTCACGGCCATTTTCGTTCTGGGTGCGCTGGCCTGCGCCTTTTCGCCAGATGTTTACATGCTGATCATTTCGCGTGTGTTCCTGGGGCTGGCGGTTGGCGGGTCCACGCAGGTGGTGCCCATGTACATCTCGGAACTGGCGCCAGCGCACAAGCGCGGGCACATGGTCACGATGTTCAACATCGCCATCGGCATCGGCATCTTTGCCGCCAACATCATCGGCTTTGCCGCGCGTGATGCATGGGGCTGGCGACCAATGGTGGCGATTGCCGCCATACCTGCTGCCGTCGTGTTCATTTCCATGTTCTTCCTGCCCAAAAGCCCGCGCTGGGCGGCGGAACATGAAAGCCTGGATTCCGCGCTGGAACAGTTGCAGCGCATCCGCACCTCCGAACGTGACATCCGGCGCGAAATGCGCCGTATCCACGCCAATGCGAACGAGGAAACCGACCCGCGCGACATTGGCTGGCGCGGCCTGCGCCAGCCTTGGGTGCGTCCGGCCCTTGTCGCCGCACTTGGCGTGGCCTTCTTCACGCAGGCGGGTGGTCTGGAAATGATGATCTACTATGCGCCGACCTTCCTGTCGGATGCGGGATTTGGCAGTTCATCCGCGTTGATGGCCAGCATTGGCATTTCGATCATCTATCTGGTCATGACCGTGCTGGGATCGAACATTGTCGACCGCATCGGCCGCCGCAGGCTGGTGCTGGTCATGGGGCCGGGCAGTGTGGTCAGCCTGATCGGGCTTGGCATCATGTTCCTGCTGCACCCGCAGCCGGGCAGCATGGGTAGCTGGCTGATCATTGTTTTCATGCTGCTGTTCATGGTGTTCAACGCCGGTGGCATCCAGGTCGTGGGCTGGCTGCTGGGGGCGGAGATGTTCCCGCTTTCCATGCGCGGCAACGCCACCAGCCTGCATTCGGCCATGCTGTGGGGCAGTGACCTGCTGGTGACCAGCACGGCGCTGACACTGGTCACCAAGATCACGCTGGGGGGCACGATGTGGTTCTATGCAGGCGTCAACCTGCTGTCGGTCCTGTTCGTGTATTTCATGGTGCCTGAAACACGTGGCGCCTCGCTGGAAGATATCGAGGAAGCCCTGCGTGAAGGCCGCTTCCGCCCGACACGCGGCAACACCGGCATTGTCGAGGAAGAAGAATAATAGCCGACAACACGGCATACAGTCGGCACCAGTAAAAAACGGGCGTTCCGATCAGGGAACGCCCGTTTTGCATTCAGGCAATAATACAAGTTTCTGGTGAAGCTTTTTACGGCTCAAACGACTTTTTCGGATTGCTGGGCAGTCAGGTTCACATGCAGGGCAGGGGAGGCAGGCAAGGCCAGCACCTGCTGGTAAAACGCCAGTTCCAGTTCCCATGCCCTGCGTATGGTCGTTTCCTGCCGGAAGCCGTGCCCTTCACCTTCAAATTCGTACAGCGCGCAGGTTACCCCGCGTCCACGCAGCGCCGCGACCATGGACTCCGCCTGCGCAGGTGGCACGACCCGGTCATCAAGTCCCTGCAGGAACAGGACCGGCACCCTGATGTTCGCCACCTGGGTTATGGGGGAACGGGCCAGATAGGTCGTTTCATCCGCAGGGTAGGGACCTACCAGCGTATCCAGATAACGCGATTCAAACTTGTGCGTATCCTGCGCCAGCGCGCGCAGGTCGGTCACGCCATACAGGCTGGTACCCGCCGCGAACAGGCGGGAGCGCGCCAGCGCCAGCAGCACGGTCAGGCCGCCCGCGCTGCTGCCCCGTATGACAATGCGGGCGGGGTCAACCTGTCCGGTCGTGACGAGATACTGGCAGGCGGCGATGCAGTCATCCACATCCACCACGCCCCACTGCCGTTCCAGCCGCTGCCGGTAGGCGCGGCCAAAACCGGTTGAGCCACCATAATTGACATCGACCACGGCAAAGCCCCGGCTGGTCCACCACTGCACCTTGAATGAAAAGGCCGGATTGGCCCGCCCCGTGGGACCACCATGGGCAACGACGACCAGCGGCGGCTTTTCCCCCTCCGGCCCACGATAACGGGCGCTGGCGGGCGCATAGAAAAAGGCGTGTCCCGTGCCCTCACCACCGGGCAGGGGAAAGTGGATCGGGGCAGGGCGGGCGATATCATCCGCCGACAGTGGCAGTTCCGTCGCCCGCCGCAGGACCTGCGGCGGCTGTCCCGGCTGGCCACGCACTACGGCCGCCGCGTTATCTGGCGGCGCATCCAGCCATGCAAACCCGTCCCCTTCCACCGGAACGGGACAGCCGGAGGGATGGCCAAGGTCCAGCGGGGTCACCACACCATCATGGATGGAAACCATACGGGTATCACCGTCGTTGATGACCATGGCCAGAATGCTGCCATCCGCCAGCGGTACGTAACTGCGCAGGCCGAATACCCAGTGCGGCTGACCGATTTCAGCTTTCATGGGCGCCAGCGCCACGGGAGAGGAGGACGTCGTATCAAACCGGTAGAGATTCCACCACCCGCTGCGATCGGACAGCGCCAGCAGCCGCCCCGCCGCGTCCCAGCACGGTTCGATGACCGATTCCGCCTGCCCGTCATCGCCCGCGGCACTCCATGGCGCGGCAAGGCGCGGCGGATCGTCCCCTTCCTGCAGCAGGGTCGCGACACGCAGCCGGGTGGCGTCCCACGGCATGGCCGGATGGTCCCATTCGATCCATGCCATATACCGTCCATCGGGCGAAGGACGGGGAGATGACAGAAAATCCGGCCCCATGACCAGCGGCGTGCCACCATTGAACGCCGGGTCTACCGTAATGGCGCAGTCCAGCACCACGATGGCGGCGGCGGGTTCCTCGTCTTCCGGGCGGTGGTCTTCACGCACACAGAACAGGAAACGACCATCGGGGCTGAATGTCAGGTCGGCATACCACAGCCCCGCCCCGGTCGAGAGACAGCGGGGTTTCCCCCCTTCCACCAGCCACAGGCTGCCGTCGCGGCGGTTGCTGAACGCAATGACACCCTGACATACCGCATAAGCACCACCGCCATATTCATGCACCCGCGTGCCGACATCAAACGGGGCAGGGGTCACATCAGCCACCTGCCCCGCACGGGCACGAACCAGCACGCGCCGCCCACCCTCGGCCGGGCGGCCCTCGATCCAGTAAATGTCACGCCCGTCCACCCGCACATCCGACAGGGAAACCGTCTTTCCCGCCACAAGTGCTGCACTGACGGGCGAGGGCCATGTACCATAAGGACGTGTTCCGGTATCCGTCGTGCCGCTGGTGCCGGACTGGGTCATGTTCTTGCTCCTGCCATTTGTGCGTGCCAATGGTATCGGAATTGCACACACCGCGTTTTACGTTCTGTTATCCGTAATCTACATACTCTTTTCATTTGTGACAGGTAGTCCGCTGCTTCAGCATCTCGAACATCTTTTCCAGCATTACGGCTATGGCGTGATTGGCGTTATTGTCATGCTGGAAAGCATGGGCATTCCCCTTCCGGCTGAAACCCTTGTCATTTCGGCTGCAATCTACTGCGCCACCACCCACCGGCTGGATATTGCATGGGTGGCGACGGCCGCCATCATTGGCGCGATTACGGGCGACAACCTTGGCTACCTGATCGGGCGCGGGCTTGGCTACCCGCTGCTGGAACGCCATGGGGCGAAGGTGGGGCTTACGACACGACGCCTCCAGACCGGGCGTTTCCTGTTCCGGCGATATGGGGGGATCATTGTATGCGCGGGACGCTTCATTGCCATCCTGCGCGTATTCGTGGCCCTGCTGGCCGGGGCCAGCCACATGCCGTGGTCCCGGTTCCTGATATATAATGCAGTCGGTGGCATAATATGGGCTGGTGGATATGCCTATGCCGCCTATTACCTTGGCCACAGGATCATGCGCATTTCCGGTCCCGTGGGAATAGCAGTCGCAACCGGGGGCGGAATCATGATGGTATGCACCATCATTTTCCTGCGGCGGCATGAAGCGCGCCTGACGGCACAGGTGGAAGCCGAAGCCCTGAAGGAAATGCACCAATCCGGAGAACAGGCGGACACATGACAAGACACTGGACCATCCGACAGGCGCCCCGCATGGACGGACGCCTTGCCCTTGTCACCGGAGCTACCGGTGGCCTTGGCTACCAGACGGCCCTGGGCCTGGCCTCACGCGGGGCGCGGGTCATGCTTGCGGGCCGCAATGCCGACAAGGGACTGGCCGCCCTGACCCGGCTGCAGCACGATGCGCCGGGGGCTGACGTCACGTTCCGGCTGCTGGATGTCGCAAGCCTTGCCTCGATCGCGACCTTCGCACGCGAACTGGCGGATGAAACCGACAGGCTGGACATTCTGGTCAACAATGCCGGTGTCATGGGCACGCCGCGGCGCATGGAAACGCACGACGGGTTCGAACTTCAGTTCGGTACCAATTTCCTTGGTCCCTTCGCGCTGACGGCACGCCTGCGCCCGCTGCTGTGCGCGACCCCGCAGGGTGGGCGCGTGGTCACGGTGGCAAGCCTGGCCGCCCTGACGGGCCAGATCGTGTTTAATGACCTGCAGGGCCGTCGCCGCTATGCTCCCTTCCGTGCCTACCGGCAGAGCAAGCTGGCGGACCTGATCCTGGCGCTGGAACTGGACCGACAGGCCCGCACCCATGGCTGGCCGCTGCATTCCATTGCCGCCCATCCCGGCTGGGCCATGACCGACATCGCGGCCAGCCGTCTGAATACGAAACAGGGTCTGCAGGAACGACTGACCCGTTTTGGCGCGATCTGGGCCTTCCGCCTGATGGGGCAGTCCGCAGCCCATGGCGCGCTGCCCATAGAATTCGCCGCCATGGCACCAGAGGCCCGTGACGGCGGCTATTACGGGCCAGGTGGCCGGGGCGAACGGCGGGGCCATGTGGCTGAAGCCTTCATTCCGGCCGCTGCGCGTGACCTGACCATTGCACGACGGATGTGGCAGGTGGCGGAACGACTGACCGGCACGTCGTTGTCGTAATCAGGAAATTTTAAAATAAAGAAAAGTTTCTGGTGAAGCTTTTTTAAAAGCTGCAAGAAACGCCGCCTTTTAAATAAAGGCGGCACCCAAAACTTTTCTATTGGCTGAGGTCTGGATAACTGCTCAGCGGCGGACAAACGTCCAGTACAACGGCTGGCGGCCAGCCTTCAGCGCCTTGGCTTCGTAACGGGTGGGCGGCCAGCCTTCGGGGCGCACCATGGCGGGCGGTGCGGTATCAAACAGATCCTGCCCGCCCATCACTTCCTCAACCCATGTCTGATAGGTCGGGTCGTCACTGGCCACGCGCCAGATC
This sequence comes from Komagataeibacter diospyri, assembly GCF_006538165.1. Lineage (GTDB taxonomy): Bacteria > Pseudomonadota > Alphaproteobacteria > Acetobacterales > Acetobacteraceae > Komagataeibacter > Komagataeibacter diospyri. The sequence continues at coordinate 45,194 of NZ_BDLU01000050.1, read as the reverse complement.
GCGCCGGGACGCAGGATACGCGCCGCCATCCTGACCGTTTCGGGGTGAACGAAACGCCGCTTCGCATGACGGGACTTGGGCCACGGATCGGGAAACATCAGGAACAGACGGTCTATCGACGCATCGGGCAGGCCGCGCAGCAGGATACGCGCGTCCTCATCCCATATCCGCAGCATGTCAGGCACGGGGGCGGTTGCTTCCCCATCATCCGGCACCACGCGGGACAGCAGGGAACACAGCCCGTTTTCAAAGACCTCGCACGCGATATAGCCGACATCCGGATGGGCCACGTGCTGGGCCAGCGAATGTTCGCCGCCACCAAAGCCCACCTCCAGCCAGATCTGTCCGGGCGCATGCCCGAAAGCTGAAGCCGGGTCCGGTATCGCCGCCTCGGGGAAGCGCATGCGCGGCAGTGTCTGGTCCAGAAGCCGCTGCTGGCGCGGGCGTAGCGGATGGCCGCGCTGGCGTCCGTAAAGCCGGTCAGGAGATGCCTTTACATCCACGGAAGCCGTCATATACCCGAAAATCCTGCTCCTGCTGCCGTGGTGCACACCACACGGCATGATTAACCCCATGGGGGCGGGGAAAACACGGCGGGGGCCGCCACGACCGGCTTTTGCAAGCAGACATGGCAAGCCCCCTTAATACGGAAGTTTTTGGTGAATCTTTTTTCAAAAAGCTTCAAAGAACACCGCCTTTTTGAAAAAAGACGGCACCCAAAAACTTGCCCTGTTTTTTAGCGGTTGAACGCGCCACGCAGGGCATCGACCAGATCGGTCTGTTCCCACGTGAAATCGTCCTTCGCCGCGTCCGGCGTACGGCCAAAGTGACCGTAGGCGGAGGTCTGGGTGTAAATCGGACGGTTCAGGCGCAGGTGCTTGCGGATACCGCGCGGGGACAGGTCCATGACTTCGCGCAGTACGCGGCCCAGCTTTGCCTCATCAATGTCCTTGCCCGTGCCATCAAGGTCGACATAGACCGACAGCGGGTGGGACACGCCGATGGCGTAGGAAATCTGCAGTGTGCAGCGATCGGCCAGACCGGCTGCCACGACGTTCTTCGCCAGGTAACGGCAGGCATAGGCCGCCGAACGGTCAACCTTCGTCGGATCCTTGCCCGAGAACGCGCCGCCGCCATGCGGCGCCGCACCGCCATAGGTGTCCACGATGATCTTGCGCCCCGTCAGGCCACAGTCACCATCGGGACCACCGATGACGAACACGCCGGTGGGGTTGACGTAGAATTCGTCTTCCGGCGGCATCCAGCCTTCCGGCAGGACATCACGCACGATGCTGCCCAGTTCCTCACGGATGGTGGCCTGGCTGGCCCCTTCAACGTGCTGGGTGGAAATCACGACGGAGGTGGCGCCAACCGGCTTGCCATCAACATAGCGCAGGGTGACCTGGCTCTTGGCGTCGGGCTGCAGGGCGGCTGCACGCGGGTCACCTGCCTTGCGCAGGTCACGCACGCGGTGGAGGATATCATGCGCGTAGAACAGCGGCGCGGGCATCAGGCTTTCGGTTTCACGCGTGGCGAAGCCGAACATGATGCCCTGGTCGCCAGCGCCCTCGTCCTTTTCACCCGCGCTGTCCACGCCCACGGCGATGTCGGCAGACTGTGCGTGCAGGTAGTATTCCACCTCGGCATTGCGCCAGGAGAACCCGGCCTGATCGTAACCGATGTCCTTCACCGCGTCGCGCGCACCCTGGATCAGCAGGTCGGGGGTAACAGAGGCCGGGCCACGGACTTCACCCGCCAGGATGATACGGTTGGTGGTGACCATCGTTTCACACGCAACGCGCGATTCACCGTCTGCGGTCAGGAATGCATCGAGAACGGTATCACTGATCCGGTCGGCGACCTTGTCGGGATGCCCTTCGGATACCGATTCCGATGTAAACAGAAAATCGCCTTTATTACGCATGATGGTCCTGTCTGCCTCGTGTGGAGTAGGAGAAATAACGCCTGCGGAACCCGGCGTACGATCGGAAGCGTTTGACGGAAACCCAATCAGGCGTCAAGCCATTTCCCTGAATACCACCATCCCATGACATTAGTCCGGCATGCTTATTTACGCAGGGCGTTCCAGCCCCAGTACATCTTCCATGTCATAAAGACCATTCTGACGACTGCGTAACCAGCGTGCCGCCCGGACCGCGCCGGTGGCATAGACCCGGCGGTCAAAGGAGCGGTGGGTCAGGCTGATCTGTTCATGCCCGGACGTAAAAATGACCGAATGCTCGCCCACGATCTGCCCGCCACGCAGGGCGGCAAAACCGATCGCACCATCCGCACGCGGGCCGGTATGGCCGTCGCGGCCGCTTTCAATATGGTCTTCCAGCCGGATACCCCGGCCTTCGGCCACCGCGCGCCCCATGGCCAGCGCCGTGCCGGACGGGGCATCGACTTTCTGGCGATGATGCATTTCCAGTATCTCGGCGTCATATTCGCTACCGGGCAGGATGGCAGCCATCTGCCGGGCAAGACGCGTGACCAGTGTTACGCCAGGGGAGAAATTGGCCGCCTGCACCACCGCGATCTTTTTCGCGGCCACGTCAACTGCCTGCTGCTGGACCGGCGACAGGCCGGTCGTGCCCAGCACCCATGCGGTCCCGGTTCCAGCCAGTGCCGCAGCATGCGGGATAACCGTATCGGCATGGGTGAAATCGATCACGACGTCACAGTGGCGCGCGAGTTCGGCAATATCGGCATAAACCGGACAATCAATGCCGTCGACCTTCTGACCATCGCGTGTCGTACCCCCGGCCAGCACGGCGCCACCCGATGGCACCTCTTCCGCCAGAAGGCGACCTACGCGCCCGTTCAGGCCCGCGATCCCGATACGCAATGGCTGCGCGTCCATGCAGTCTTCTCCACCAGTGTCCAGATATAGAAATAGCGGCGCGACCGGGGGATCGCGCCGCCTGAGCCTACTCATGGTGCAAGTTGGGGGGGATCACCATGAATAGTGTCATGACCCTACACCTGAATAATCAGTCTTTTCAACCGCCCCCCTGTCATGACTGGGTGGGGACAGGAGCAGGCTTACAGCTTGCCTTCAAAAAAATCCTTCACCTTGCTGAAAAACCCGGTGCTTTCAGGGCTGCCCTTGGCATGACCCGCCGCATCACCTTCGAATTCCTCCAGCAGTTCACGCTGGCGCTTGGTCAGGTGGCGCGGCGTCTCCACCACGACCTGAATATACATATCCCCACGTGCAGAAGACCGCAGGACCGAGAACCCCTTGCCACGCAGGCGGAAGTGTTCGCCCGTCTGGGTTCCCGCCGGGATCTTCACCTTGGTGCGTGACCCGTCCACGACCGGTACCTCAATCTCGGTTCCCAGCGCCGCCTGCGCCATGCGCACGGGCACGCGGCAGTAGATGTTGGCACCATCGCGCTGGAATATCGCGTGCTGTTCGACCGACACATGGACATACAGGTCACCCGCAGGCACGCCCTTGCCGCCGGATTCCCCTTCGCCGGAAATACGGATGCGGGTACCGTCTTCCACACCGGCAGGGATTGCGACCTCGATCGTGCGGTTCTTTTCCACCGTGCCGGTGCCGTGGCATTCCTTGCACGGATTACGGATCAGGCGACCCGACCCATGGCAGGTGGGGCAGGGACGTTCAACAAAGAAAAAGCCCTGCTGCGCGCGCACCTTGCCTGCACCATGGCACGAAGGGCAGGTTTCGGGCTTCGCATCCTTGTCCGCCGACCCGGTGCCGTCACAGCTTTCGCAGGTGACGCGGGTGGGAACGGTGATCTTTTTCTTAACGCCGGCAAACGCCTCGGCAAAGGTGATGGTAACCTGCACCTGCAGGTCGGCACCCGAACGGCGGCCACCGCGCCTGCCGCCCATCATGTCACCGAACATCTGTTCGAAAATGTCACCCAGACCGCCGCCACCGAAATCAAAGCCGCCGGCTCCGGGACCACCGCCTTCGAACGCCGCATGGCCGAACCGGTCATAGGCCGCGCGCTTCTGGTCATCCTTCAGCACGTCGTAGGCTTCGTTGATTTCCTTGAACCTGTTTTCCGCGTCCCCATCCCCCGGGTTCCGGTCGGGATGGTATTTCATGGCCAGCTTGCGATACGCCCGCTTGATCTCGTCACCATTGGCATCGCGAGAAACTTCAAGGACTGCGTAATAATCTATCTTGGTGGCCATGTGGGTCCTCTAGCAAACGCGACCGCCCGGCATCCTCGCGGCACGATCATCGCGTTCCAGAATAGTGTTGCTGGACAGAATATGAAAAGCGCCCGTCTTCACAGAAGCACGGGCGCCACCCTGGTGGAAAGGTTGGGCGGACCCGCAGGTCCGCCCCGCCATTCCGGAGCCTGTATGACGCCTCGCGGCGATCAGGACTTCTTGGAGTCGTCCACGTCTTCGAAGTCGGCGTCGACAACCTTTTCGTCCTTCGGCGCACCACCCGGTGCGGCACCTGCTGCACCGGCCGCACCTTCGGCCTGGCCTGCCTTGTAGACGGCTTCACCAACCTTCATGGCAACCTGCGTCAGGCGATCGGTCGCCGTCTTCAGGGCTTCCGCATCGGTACCTTCCAGAGCCTTGCGCACTTCAGCAATCGCTGCTTCCGCTTCGGTCCTGTCAGCCGCCGGAACCTTGTCGCCAGCTTCGCTCAGCGACTTTTCGACCTGGTGGGTCAGACCTTCAGCCTGGTTACGGGCCTCGACCTGTTCCTTCTTCACCTTGTCGGCAGCAGCATTGGCTTCGGCGTCCTTCACCATCTTTTCGATGTCGGACTCGGACAGACCACCAGAAGCCTGGATCTTGATCTGCTGTTCCTTGCCGGTCGCCTTGTCCTTGGCCGAGACGGACACGATGCCGTTGGCGTCAATGTCGAACGTCACCTCGATCTGCGGCACGCCACGCGGTGCGGGGGCGATGCCGGTCAGGTCGAATGTGCCCAGCAGCTTGTTGTCAGCCGCCATTTCACGCTCGCCCTGATAGACCTTGATGGTCACGGCGTTCTGGTTGTCTTCCGCGGTCGAGAAGGTCTGGCTCTTCTTCGTCGGGATCGTCGTGTTGCGGTCGATCAGGCGGGTGAACACGCCACCCAGCGTCTCGATACCCAGCGACAGCGGCGTCACGTCAAGCAGCAGCACGTCCTTGACGTCACCCTGCAGCACCGCGCCCTGAACAGCCGCACCGATGGCGACCACTTCGTCGGGGTTCACGTTGCGGGCGGGTTCCTTGCCGAAGAACTCCTTAACGGCCTCGATCACCTTGGGCATGCGGGTCATGCCGCCGACGAGGATGACTTCGTCAATCTCACCAGCCGAAACCGACGCGTCCTTCATGGCAGCGCGGCAGGGTTCCAGCGTGCGCTGGATCAGGTCGTCCACCAGGCTTTCCAGCTTGGCGCGGCTCAGCTTCACCACAAGGTGCTTCGGGCCGGATGCATCAGCCGTGATGAACGGCAGGTTGATCTCGGTTTCCTTGGCCGAAGACAGCTCGATCTTCGCCTTTTCGGCGGCTTCCTTCAGGCGCTGCAGGGCCAGCTTGTCCTGACGCAGGTCGATGCCCTGCTCACGCTTGAACTCGTCAGCCAGGAAGCCGATGATACGGGCGTCGAAGTCTTCACCGCCGAGGAAGGTGTCACCGTTGGTGGACTTCACCTCGATCACGCCGTCGGAGATCTCGAGAATGGACACGTCGAACGTGCCGCCGCCAAGGTCATAGACCGCAACCGTGCCGCCGTTCTTCTTCTGCAGGCCATAGGCCAGTGCGGCAGCGGTCGGCTCGTTGATGATACGCAGGACTTCCAGGCCTGCGATACGGCCGGCGTCCTTGGTGGCCTGACGCTGCGCGTCGTTGAAGTACGCGGGCACCGTAATGACGGCCTGCGTGACCTTCTCGCCCAGATAAGCCTCGGCCGTTTCCTTCATCTTGCCGAGGATGAAGGCGGAAATCTGCGCGGGGGCGTATTTCTTGCCCTGTGCCTCGACCCATGCGTCGCCGTTGTCACCCTTCACGATGGCGTAGGGAACCAGTTCCTTGTCCTTCGCCACGGTGGGATCGTCATAACGGCGGCCGATCAGGCGCTTGACCGCATACAGGGTGTTGGACGGGTTGGTGACCGCCTGACGCTTCGCTGCCTGACCGACCAGCATTTCGCCGTTGTCGGTAAACGCCACCATGGACGGGGTGGTGCGTGCGCCTTCGCTGTTTTCGATAACCCGCGTCTCGTCGCCTTCGCGCACGGCAACGCAGGAATTGGTCGTACCAAGGTCGATACCGATAACCTTGCTCATTCAGATACTCTCCTTTTCAGCGGCCCGCCCTGACCCGAAGCATCGGGACGGACCCTTTCTTTCATATCGTCCGGTGATGGGGCGGACTGTCTGTTTCACATCCGCACGCCGTCACCGCTGTTACTATCCGATGTAGGCAGCTCCCGCGCAGCTTTCAAGAGCCTGAAGACATGCGCGGAAACGATTTCACCCTGCCTGCGCCGGTCCCTTTGACACGACAACCATGGCCGGCTTGAGCAGCCGCCCGTGCAGCGTCCATGCGGGGGTCCATGCCTCCATCACGGTGCCATGGGGGTGTTCGTCGCTGTGCTGTTCCGCCATGGCCTGGTGAAGGTTGGCGTCAAAGGGCTTGCCCTTCGCGTCTTCCGCCTTGATGCCATTGCGTTCCAGAATGCCGACGAACGACCGTTCGGTGCTTTCGATCCCTTCACGCATACGGGTCAGGATGCTGTCCTCGCCCTCGGTCGGCTGGGGCAGGCTGGCGACCGCGCGCTTGAGGTTGTCGGCCGCTTCGACCACATCCTTGGCGAATTTCTGCACGGCGTACTGCCGGGCGTCTTCCACCTCGCGCTTGGCACGGTTGCGGACGTTCTGGGTCTCGGCTTCCGCACGGACCCATTTGTCACGCAGGGCCGCGACCTCGGCCTCCAGTTCGGCCACGCGCGGATCGACCGCGGCCTGCCCGGCTTCAGCTTCCGGCGTGTGGCCGGAATGTTCACCAGTCGCGGGATTGGGTGTGCCGTCGCCGGTTGCGGCATCGGCAAAGGGGGTGGGGTCTGTGTTCTCGCTCATGCTCTTACAAGTAGGTAACGACTGGCCAATGGACAAGGCATTGCGCTCCCGGCAGGCATGCCGTTTTTGCGCAACTTGTCCCGATCCAATGGAACAGCCGGAACGCCAGCGGCGTTCCAGTGAAGCAGGATGCCCGCATCCCCTCATGACATGCGGGTGAATATCACGCTATGCTACATGCCTGCGCCGGACAAGGGACCGGCGGGCATGCCCGCATCGGCAAAGGAGCGAAAAGAGAGCCCCCATGGAGCCAACGAAACAGACGATCGTGCTGGTTGACGATGACAGGAACATCCTGACCTCCGTGCAGATGACACTGGAGGCGGAGGGATTCATTGTCCGCACCTACACCGATGGCGAAAGCGCGCTGCACGGTCTGTCGTCACGGCCAGCGGATCTGGCGGTGCTGGATATCAAGATGCCGCGCATGGACGGGATGGAACTGCTCCAGCGCCTGCGTGCGCGTTCACAGCTCCCCGTGATCTTCCTGTCTTCCAAGGATGAGGAAGTGGACCAGCTCATGGGCCTGCGGCTGGGGGCGGATGACTACATCACCAAGCCTTTTTCCCAGCGCCTGCTGCTGGAACGCATCCGCGCGCTGCTGCGCCGCAACGAGGTCAGCCGCAGCGAGGCTGCGGGTGTCAGCCCCACCGGCACCATGGTGCGGGGCGGGCTGTCACTGGATGAAACACGGCACCAGTGCCTGTGGCACGGGCGGGACATCCAGCTTACGGTAACCGAATTCCTGCTGGTCAAGGCGCTTGCGGCGCGTCCGGGGCTGGTCAAGTCGCGTGACCAGCTGATTGATGCGGCGTATGGCGAGAACATCTATGTCGATGACCGCACGATCGACAGCCACATCAAGCGCGTGCGCAAGAAATTCCGTCAGGTTGATGAGGAATTCAACCAGATCGAGACCCTGTACGGGATCGGCTACCGTTACAAGGAAGAATGACCCAGCCGGATGCCGCGTCCCGTTCTTTCTCTCCCTTTTGCAGTACCCCCCCGACTGCGCCGCCTGATCCCGCGCCGGTGGAGTGGGGAAGGCAGGAACGCAGTCGCGGAATTCATGGAATACCGCACGCGTCTGGTCTCGCCGCTCATGCGGCGCATCCTGCTGGTCAACACGCTTCCGCTGGGGCTGCTGGCGCTGACGCTGCTTTACCTGACGCAGTTCCAGAACAGCCTGCTGGAAGCCGAGGTTTCGGCGCTGCGTGAACAGGCGCGTATCTATGCCGGTGCGCTGGGACAGAGTGCGGTCGTCATTTCCCGCCATGATGTCACACTTGAACCCACCCTTGCCCGTCCGCTGCTGCTGCGCCTGACGGAACCAAGCCCCAGCGCGCATGCCCGCCTGTTCGCCCCCGACGGGCAGGTCGTCGCCGACAGCCGCGTGGAACAGGCCGGCCACCATGGCAATGCGGGCAGCCTGCCCCCGCCCCCGGCAGAGGAGGAAGAGCATTCGCCCCTGTACCCGCCATCGGTCAACATGGGCGAGCGGCTGTACAACTGGCTTCTGGCACAACTGCCCACCCTGTCGGGTGAACGGATCATGACGCTGGACACGCCGGATTCCGATCCCTCCATCCAGCCCGTGACCCAGCCCGACGGCACGCGGGTCATGGAAATCCCGCCCTATATCCGCCGCAACGCAAACCACCAGCTTATGGTCACGGTGGCCGAACCCGTAATGCATGACGGGCGAACGACAGTGGGCATCATCCAGCTGACGCGCGAAGCGCGCGACGTGGACCGTTCGCTGTTTGCGGTGCGGTCATCCATCCTGTCGCTGTTCCTCATGGCGCTGGCGCTGACCATCCTGCTGTCATGGTACCTGTCGCTGACCATCGCGCGTCCACTGCTGCGGCTGGCGGCATCGGCCCATACCATGCGCGAATCTTCCAACCGTACGGACATGGTGCCCGAACGCCTGGTGGCGCGACGCGATGAAATCGGGGAGGTTGCCCGCGCGCTACAGGACAGCGCCAGCGCGCTGTGGGCGCGCATGGACGCCATCGAACGGTTTGCAGCCGATGTCAGTCATGAAATCAAGAACCCGCTGTCTTCCATCCGCTCAGCCATTGAAAGCCTGCTGCGTATTGATGACCCCGAACGCCAGCGGCGGCTGCTGTCAATCATAAATGACGATGTGCGGCGACTCGACCGCCTGATTACCGATATTTCCGATGCCAGCCGCGTGGATGCGGAACTGTCGCGTGCCCGGGCCGAACCGGTGGCCATCGTGCCGCTGCTGTCGGTACTGGCGGAAATACACCAGGCGACCCGCCAGCCGGGCCAGCCCTACATGGCCGTGGCCAGCAGTGGTGACAGCCCGGAGCGGCGACTGACCGTGCTTGCGGTGGAAGACAGGCTGGTGCAGGTGCTGCGTAACCTGATCGGCAATGCAATTTCCTTCTCGCCGCCCGATGGCAAGATCCTGCTCAGCGCGGTGCCGGCGGGCAGCATGGTCGAAATCGCGGTCAGTGATGATGGTCCCGGCATTCCACAGGCCAAGCTGGACAACATTTTCGACCGTTTTTATTCCGAACGCCCCAGCAGCGAGAATTTCGGGCAGCATTCAGGTCTCGGCCTGTCCATCAGCAAACAGATCATCGAAGCCCTGCGCGGCACCATAAGTGCTGAAAACCGCATTGATGCCGATGGGCATGTACAGGGCGCGCGCTTCGTGATCTGCCTGCCCCGGGTGGACGTGAAGGCTGAAGTCAGCCGACCTCATCCGTAGCACGCACATACCGGCGATACCGGAAGGGCGGCGGTTCAGCCGGCAGGGTTTCCAGAACCCTGACAACCCGTTCATGATCGGGCGCACGGCTGCATACCGGATCAGTAGCACGCGCATCGCCCGCCAGCGCCAGTGCCTGACAACGGCAGCCACCCCAGTCCTTTTCCCGCTGGTCACAGCTACGGCAGGGCTGGGGCATCCAGTCCGTACCACGGAACATGGTGAATAACGGGGAGTCACGCCAGATATGCGCCAGCGTGTCATGCCGCACATCGGGAAAGGCGACATTGGGGATCGTCTCGGCCGCATGGCACGGCAGCACCCGCCCGGACGGTGAGATATTGATGAACCGACGTCCCCATCCCCCCATGCACGGCTTGGGCCGGTCTGCGTAATAATCCGGTGTCACGTAATCTATGGTCAGGCGGCCTGCATATTTCTCACGCGCGGCCTCCACGGCCTGCGTGGTCTGTTCAAGCTGCTGTGCCGTGGGCATGAGGGCCTCACGATTGGCCAGCCCCCAGCCATAATACTGCGTATGCGCGATCTCGACCCGGCGCGCGCCCATTTCCACCGCCGCATCCAGCATCTGCGGCACGCGGGCGGCATTTTCGCGATAGATGACGAAGTTCAGCGTCAGCGGCATGCCATCTGCCGCCACCAGTCGGGCCGCCTCCAGCTTGCGCGCCTGCGCGCCCTTCATGCCGCCCACATGTTCGGCATTGGCGGTGTCAATATCCTGAAAAGACAGCTGGACATGATCCAGCCCGGCTTCCACCAGCATGGGAAAGGTCTTTTCGTTCAGCAATACGCCAGAGGTAATGAGGTTGGTGTACAGCCCCAGCCCCACCGCATGGCGGATCAGGTCGGGCAGGTCCGGCCGGCTCATCGGTTCCCCACCGGAGAAATGAACCTGCAGCACCCCCATTTCGGCAGCCTGATCCAGCACGCTGATCCATTCCTGCGTGGACAGTTCGTTACGACGGGGTTCCAGCGCCAACGGGTTGGAGCAGTACGGACACTGCAACGGGCAACGATGCGTCAGTTCTGCCAGAAGGCTCATGGGGGAAAGGATGGTTTCTGTCATGCCACCAGCACCTGCCGGGTAATAAGGTCACTGACCATGACATGGACATCACGCCCGATCACATCAACCGGGGCTGCAAACCGGGTGGCCAGTTCTGCCACGATCTGGCCCAGTGTACGCGTGCCATCAACCAGTTTCAGCACTTCCGCCGCGACGGGATCAGGGATGAAGGCCCGTTCCGGCGCCTGTATGATCCACCGTTCGCGCACGCGGTCATGCTGCAGCCGGACCCCGCGCGCAAAGCGGATAACGCTGTCGCCTGTAAGCCCTGTGATCATGCCGCATCCGGGTGGAAGGCGCCGGGGGGAATACGACCGGGATTGACATAGGCGTATTCCAGTTCATCCAGCATGGCCCACAATACACCGCACTTGAAGTTTAGCGCGCCCAGCACCGCCTGCTGCTGTTCGGGCGTGCGGGCATGTTCCTTCACGTAACCCAGCGCGAAATCTGAATCCCGCGGGGCCTGCGTCAGGCGTGGCTGGAAATAGGCCAGCGTTTCAGGCGTGATGAAGTCGTAATGCCGCAGCATGCCGGCCACGCGCTCGCTTATGATGGTGGGCGAGAACAGTTCGGTCAGCGACGAGGCAATGGCTTCAAGAACAGAGCGATCGCGCACGAAAGCGACATAGGCATCGACGGCAAAGCGCGTGGCGGGCAGCAGCCCTTCCAGCGATTCAACATAGGCACGATCCAGCCCCAGCCCGTCGGTCAGCTTCAGCCACCGCGCAACGCCACCGGTGCCCGGTGCGTCGCCATCATGGTCCACCAGCCGCCTGCGCCATTCACGTCGCAGTTCCGCCGTGGGCAGGCGGGCAAGCAGGGTGGCGTCCTTGGCCGGGATGCTGGCCTGGTAATAATAGCGGTTCAGCGCCCATGCCTGCACCTGCGCACGGTTCAGCCGCCCGTCATGCAACGCACGATGGAAGGGATGCAGGTTATGGTAGCGTTCCGCCCCGATGGCGCGGAGCGCGGCTTCAAGTTCATCGGGGGAAAGCAGGGGTGCGCTCATGCCGTAATCCTCATCCCGTCATGGGAGACTTCCCACCCTGCGGCCTCGACTGCGGCGCGTTCGGGCGAATCCGCCAGAAGGACAGGGTTGGAATTGTTGATATGTATGAAAATCTTGCGTTTGATGCCCAGATCCTGCAGGGCGGCGATGGTGCCGTCCATGCCGTCGATGGACATGTGACCCATGCGACGGCCGGTCTTGTCACCCAGTCCGGCGCGGACCATTTCGTCATCTACCCACAACGTGCCATCAAAAAACACGGCATCCGCCCCACGCAGGCGCACGCGCAGGTTATCGGTCATGCGCGCGCAGCCGGGCACGAAACAGACCCGATGCTTCCCGTCGGATATTTCCAGGCCCACCGTTTCACCATTTTCACAGATCGCTGCCGGATCGGGCCCGGACTCGGCATAAAGCGGCACTTTTCCCGGCACCACGAACGGCACGATGGTCAGCCCGGCGGGCGTGCCTTCGATCAGCTTCAGCGCCAGTGGCTGGTCGAGTCCCATGGGCGTGCGGGTCACGACCGCGCGGTTCAGGGCTTCAAAAATGGGATTGGCGTCCAGCATGGACAGCACTTCGGGGGTCGCCAGCAGGGTAAAGGGCTGGCGTTCACGCAGGGTAAGCAGCCCGGTGATGGTATCCACCTCACCACCCGTCAGGATGACACCGGCGATGGGCGTGGACCGCAGGCCCTCGCTGGGATGCAGGGCAGGGGTCTGGTTTATCTGGGTCCGCAGGTCGGGTGAGGCATTGACCACGAACCAGTTCTTTCCATCCCCACTTATGGCGATGGAAGCCTGTGTGCGGGGCAGGGCTGCCGGATCGCCGGCCCTGGCCCGCCTGCAACCGGGAGCGTTGGAATTCCATTGTGGAAATCCGCCACCCGCCGCCGCGCCGAGAACGATAATGTCGATCATGGACGCAGACTGTAAAAGAAAAACGCCGCCTGTGCGAGACAGGCGGCGCTATTCCTTACTTCTTTTCGCCGCAGACGTAGCTGTTGATCTCGGCGCCCAGGGGGACTTCAACAATCTTGGGGGTATTCCAGGCCATGGGACTCTCCATTGGTTATAGTGCCAGAAGGCCGCAGCCTCCGTGTTCAGGTATTTGAACCCTGTCCAATCGTGCTTTCAAGTGCCGTCTTCCGCCATATGAGGCCCAAAAATTCACGTTACCGTGTACGTGCGCCCTCCCCCTGCAATGCGTGCGTAGCGGGAATGTGCCAAAAACCTTGGTCCTGACTTTCATATGTCGCCATAAGGATAATTGGTACGATACGAATTAAAGCGGGCACAGGAACGCCAAACCCCGTTGGGGCCACGCCAGCACGACCTCAGGACCTGATTGATGCCGCCCGAGACAGAGTCACCCCCCCCACCACCATCTTACGAACAGATACAGCAGCAGCGCGCCATTGAGGTCATGCGTCACAGCCGCATCGACACGCGCACCGCCTGCCTGCTGCTGCTCAGCGTGCTGGCGGTTTTCTATACCCTGTATTTCGCGTCCGCCATCATCCTGCCCATGATCCTGGCGCTGGTGGTGAACCTGCTGCTGTCCACGCCACTGCGCTTCCTGCATACAAAGCTGCATCTGCCCAAGCCACTGGCCGCACTCTGCCTGATCCTGTGTGTATTCGGCGTTGTCGGCGCGGTGGGCACCGCCATTTCCGTGCCCGCCACCGGCTGGCTGGAACGCGCGCCCGAGGCGATCAATACACTACAGGAACGCCTGGCCTTCCTGCGCGGGCCGTTCCAGCTTCTGAACAGCGCATCCGACCGCATCCATAATTTCATGACCATCGCGGGCGGACATGTGGATCACCCGGCATCCGTGACCGATACGCCCGACGGGCATGTCATCGTGGTCTCAACCCCCGGCGGGAGCGGACTGGACCGTTTCAGTTCCTCCATCCTGCTGGGTACGCAGGCGTTCATGGGCCAGTTTTTCACCATGATCCTGATGCTGTTCTTCCTGCTGGCGCAGGGGGACAGCCTGCTGCGCCGCTTTGTGGAAATCATGCCCACCTTCGCCGACAAGCGGCGCACGGTACAGATCGCCTACCAGATCGAACGGAACGTTTCGCAGTACCTGGCCACCATCACCATCATCAACAGTCTGGTCGGACTGGTGAACATGATGCAGTGCTGGCTGCTGGGCATGCCCAACCCGCTGCTGTGGGGGGTCATGGCGTTCCTGCTGAACTACATTCCCATTATCGGGCCGATGATGGGGATCATCATCTATTTCCTTGTGGGGCTGTTCGTTTATCCATCCGCATGGCAGGCGCTGCTGCCGCCAGCCATTTACCTGTGCATCCACCTGACGGAAGGCGAGACGATAACCCCCATGGTGCTGGCGCGGCGTTTCACGCTCAACCCGGTTCTGGTCATGGCGTCACTGATGTTCTGGGACTGGTTGTGGGGTATTTTCGGGGCGTTCCTGTCGGTGCCCCTGCTGGCGGTGTTCAAGATCATCTGCGACCATGTCGAGATCCTGACCCCGATCGGCCACATCGTGGGGGGGCCAGCACGCACCAACCAGCCCAAACCGCTCTTTAAGAATACATCCGACCTGCCCGACGACAGACATGCGGGACAGGATGATTAGGTATTGCCCGCCGCCAGCACATCCAGCTTCGGCACAGACAGGATGGTGATGGCATAGCCCTTGCCCACTTCGATCATGCCCTGGCTGCGCATCCAGCTTAGCGTGCGGCTGACGGTTTCGATGGTCAGGCCAAGGTAGTCGGCAATGTCGCCCCGCGTCATGGGCAGGTGCAACCTGCCGCCACTGCTTTCCTGACCGGGCAACTGGCTTGCATGCATCTGGTCCAGCAGGAAACTGGCCACGCGTTCACGCGCGGTCTTGCGCCCCAGCAGCAGCATCTGGTTCTGGGCCGCGACCAGTTCATTGGACGCTTCTTCCAGCAGGCGACGTTCCAGTTTGGGAAAGTCATCCAGCAGGTCGGCCATCTTGTCGCGTGAAAAACGGCATACCCGCACCGTATCCACCGCTTCCGCGCCAAAGGCGTAATTGTCCGACACCGCAAGGCCAAGGAAATGCCCCGGTGAGGCAAAGCCCGTAATCTGGCGCCGTCCATCGGGCAGCGCCTTGAACAGCTTGACCGTGCCGGAGGTGACATTGAAAAAATCGGTTGCCGGCGCGCCTTCCTCGATAAAGCCGCGGCCAGGGGGAATGATGGTTTCGACCGCCGCGTCCGACAGGCGGGAAATGTCATCCGGTCCGATCACGCTGCATACGCTGGTGGGGCGGACACTGCACGTCGTGCAGAAATCGGTCTGCGCACCACCCGCGCCGATGACGATACGCCGAGGCCTCGATTCAAACTGACACGAAGGCATATCCGACATAACTATTCCTAATCACTTTCAGGCGCCTGCGTTCCGGCGCCGAAGTAACCGGACATGCCTGGCTCCCTAGAAATACACTAATGCATTTGCCAAGAGCGTCGAGTATGGCGGATGGTTTGATGTAAATCAATGCGTTCCGCCGGGAAATATCAGGTAAAACACACGTAACCAAGCAAAAATCCCCAACCCGAGGAAAATCCGACGCGTGCAGGCCGTCCCCCCGCCTTTGGTCCGACGACTGGACCGTGCAGATGTGCCGCTCCTTTATCCCCTGATCCGGATATCCCTGCCGCATCTCTCCCTGCGGGACTGGATACGCATCGGACGCAGGATGGCGCGATCCGGCGCACGTGTGAATGAGGGCATCCTGGTCGCCCATTACGGTCCTGGCCGCCCGCCATGCGCCATGGCCACGTTCCGTCGCGGGTTCGACCTGTATTCGGGCGACACGCTGACGGCGGATTACATCCTGACCCTGTCCTATACCCAACAGCAGACGATCATTGATGCGCTGCTGCCCGCCATGGAAACGCTGGCGCGGGAAATGGGGTGTGATGCAATTCGTACGTTTTCCCATAGTAACCGGGTGATAAATCAGGACAGCCCGGTCCGGAAACTGTGTTCAACAAGCCACATTACCGAAAGAACAGTCAGGCTGGACCGTAATAAGGAAATAGTTCACCCACCCTGATTGATTCATATCAAAGCCGAATGTTAGGTGGGCGTGATTTCTGCACTTAACAAATCAAATTGAACATTCTTAAACGATCCCGTCTGCATGCCAGCCGGAATAAAAACTTAGGGTCTGCTCACGATGAAGAACATTCGTAAACTCGCCATGTCGGCTGCACTGGGCGCCACGGCACTGGCCCCCGTCGCGGTCCATGCGCAGACGACAGCGCCCTCCACCTACGTCAACGCACCGCTGGCGAAGCCCGTGCCCGTGGCACAGCCCAAGGGTCACTGCGGGATCTTCCAGACCTGCTCCACCACCAAGATCGGTCTGGGCAAGGGTGACTTCATGATCCGTCTGTCCGCCGTTGGCGTGCTGCCGGAAGATCGTGACAGCCGCGTCTGGGCCAACGGCGCGCCGCTGGCTGGCACCCGGATCAAGACCACCAACCAGGTCATGCCTGAACTGACGTTCGAATACTTCCTGACCGACAACATCTCGCTGGACCTGATCGCGACCAGCACCCGTCATGAAGTGGCGGCCGAAGGTGGCGCCGTGGGTGGAAAGCTTGATGTGGGCAGCGCATGGGTGCTGCCGCCGACGGTGACCGTCGCGTGGCATTTCCGTCCGCACAAGCGCCTGAACCCGTATGTGGGTGTTGGTGGCACGTTCATGTGGTTCCACAACATGAATGCCGCAAACAACGGCCTGACCAGCAAGCTGAACTCCGGCTTCACGGGTGGCCCGTCCATCAACGCCGGTGTGGATTACCAGCTGGTTGGCAACTGGTTCTTCAACTTCGACGTGAAGCAGATGTTCGTGCGCATGCACGCATGGGCTGAAAACTCCAGCGAAAGCGTGCATGTCACGGCCCACGACTCGCTGGACCCGACCGTCGTTTCCGCCGGTATCGCCTACCGGTTCTAATGGCATGAACGCGGCGGACAGTTCCCTGCTTTCCCGTTACGGGGGCAACCTGCCGCGTTACACCAGCTACCCCACTGCGGCGCAGTTCAGTGACGCGGTGGGACCGGAAGACAGCCGCGCATGGCTGTCCTCCCTTCCGGCGGACCAGCCGGTTTCCCTTTACCTGCATGTTCCCTTCTGTGACACACTATGCCGGTTCTGCGGGTGCAACACCGCCGTGCTGCGCAATGCGGATGCGCGGGCCGCCTATGCCGCCCTGCTGCATGAGGAACTGCGCCGCATTATCGCCCTGATCGGCCCCGGCCGCAGGCTGACCCACCTGCAATGGGGTGGCGGCACGCCCACGACCCTGCCGGGCAGTGCCATGCGCCGTGTCATGCAGGCCATCCGCCGGGATTTCGACATTGCCCCGGATGCTGAGATCAGCATCGAGGTCGATCCCCGCCATCTTCCCCCCGACTATCCGGCCCTTCTGCATGAACTCGGGTTCAACCGCGCCAGCATGGGCGTGCAGGACCTTGACGCAGACGTGCAGGATGCGTGTGGCCGGATCCAGAGCTGGGAACAGACCAGCGACTGCCTGAACGCCCTGCGGGCGGCCGGGGTGGACTCCATCAACATCGACCTGATCTATGGCCTGCCACGGCAGGATACGGCAGGCGTGGCGCGGACGGCGCGCGCTGTGGCCAGCCTGCGCCCGGACCGGCTGGCGGTATTCGGTTACGCGCATGTGCCATGGAAACAGAAGCGCCAGACCCTGATGCCGGTGGGCGACCTGCCTGGCCCACAGGCGCGTATCGACCAGCGCGCGGCGATTGACGCGGTCCTGCGTGAAGAAGGGTTCCTGCCGGTCGGGCTGGATCATTATGTCAGCCCGCGTGACAGCATGGCCCGCGCCCTGGCCACGGGCACCCTGCACCGCAATTTCCAGGGCTACACCACCGACAGCGCGCCGAATCTGATCGGGGTGGGGGCGTCGGCCATTTCCTCGCTTCCCGGCGGCATGACGCAGAATGCGGTATCATCCGCCGCCTATGCCCGGCTCATGGCCGCAGACGCAGATACACTGCCCGTCGTGCGTGGCGTGCGCCTGGGGCCGGACGATCACGTCCGCGCCGCGATCATAGAGCAGGTAATGTGCGACATGCAGGTCAACCTGGGCCAGGTCTGTGCGCAGCATCACCTGCCTGCCAGCCATTTTGCCCCCGAACTGTCCCGTCTTGCCCCCATGGTGGCGGACGGGCTGGTCCATGTTACGGGCGAACAGGTGCAGGTCACGGAAAAAGGACGCAGTTTCGTACGCCATGTCGCGGCTGTCTTTGACCGCTACCTTACGGCCGACAGCGCCACCCGCCACGCCAGCGCCCTGTAAACCACAGGCCGCAGCCCATATGGCAGCGTAGCCCAAGCAGCAGAACACCCCTTCATGGAAACGAATTGCGTCATCGCGGCCCTGACCGCCACTCCAGCCACGACATGGCCCTTTCCCCACTGGCAACTGTATGACGTGCTGCCGACCCCGATTGCAGCGGCACTCGTGGCATGGGTTCCCGATCCCCATTTTATGGGCGGCGACAGTGGCGGACAGCGGGCGGGACGCAACGGGCACCGACTGTTCATCACCCCGGCCCTGCAGGCCACGAACACAGGGCTGGCGCAACTGGCGGGCCTGTTTGACAATGCGCAGACCCGCGCCGCCTTTACCGACAGATGCGGCGCACGCCTTGAAAACACGGCCCTGCGGCTTGAACTATGCCTTGATACGGACGGGTTCTGGCTGGAACCCCATACCGATATCGGGGCCAAGCGGCTGACGCTGCTGGTCTCGCTTTCCATGGGGGCGCAGGCGGCGGAATGGGGAACTGACCTCATGACACCACAGGGCGATCCCGTCGCGCGGGCTTCGGGCATATTCAATTCGGGGCTGCTGTTCATTCCGTCCGCACATTCATGGCACGGCTTCGTCCCGCGCCCGCTAACCGCCACACGCAGGACGCTGATCGTCAATTACGTTGGCCCAGAATGGCAGGCGACGGAGGAACTGACCCGCAGGATACAGGCAGTGTAAACGCACCGCCATTGCATGCCCGTAAGGCACGGAATGCGCAACAAGCCTTTATTCGCGCCCCAAACGGTTCTAGGAAACACTGCTATATAGTGTAATCCCATGTCATCCCGGTCATGACGCAAGAGGACAACAGAGGTATGAGCGAGACCCCGCGCGAGACTATGGAATTCGATGTCGTTATTGTCGGCGGTGGCCCATCGGGCCTGGCGGCAGCAATCCGGCTGCGACAGGTCGCACCTGATGCAAGCGTCTGCCTGATTGAAAAAGGCAGCGAGATTGGCGCCCATATCCTGTCCGGCGCCGTGATCGAACCCCGCGCGCTGGAGGAACTCCTCCCGCACTGGCGCGAGGAAGGGGCACCGCTGAACACCCCCGTGACAGAGGAGCAGATGCTCTACCTGACACAGAAGGGCAGCCTTGAAATCCCGTTCCTTGACCGCGTGATGCCGCACATGAACAACCACGGCAACCATATCGTCAGTCTGGGCGATTTCTGCCGCTGGCTTGCGAGCCGGGCCGAGGAACTGGGGGTCGAGATCTATCCCGGTTTCGCAGGTGCGGAAGTGCTGGTGGATGACAGCGGCCGGGTGACCGGCGTTGCCACGGGTGACATGGGGATCGGCCGCGATGGCCAGCCGGGTGACAATTACGCGCCAGGCATGGAACTGCGCGCGAAATACACGCTGTTCGCCGAAGGCTGCCGCGGATCACTGACCAAGCAGGTCACGGCGATGTACAACCTGCGCAAGGGCGTGGACCCGCAGACCTATGGGCTGGGCATCAAGGAACTGTGGGAAATCCCCAAGGAAATGCATCGTCCCGGACTGGTGCAGCACAGCTTTGGCTGGCCGCTGGATGACCGGACCTATGGCGGGGCGTGGATGTACCATTTTGGTGACAACCTGGTATCCTACGGGTTTGTCACGGGGCTGGATTATCCCAACACGTGGCTGTCGCCGTTTGATGAAATGCAGCGCGTGAAGCTGCATCCGGCCTTCCGCCCGTATTTTGAGGGTGGGCGTCGCATCGCCTACGGCGCGCGCGCGCTGTCCGAAGGGGGGATCCAGTCGATCCCGCGCCTGACCTTCCCCGGTGGGGCGCTGATTGGCGATACGGCGGGCTTCCTTAACGTGCCCAAGATCAAGGGTACCCACACGGCCATGAAGTCGGGCATGCTGGCGGCGGAAGCCGTGGCTGAAGCGCTGGCGACGGACCGGGTGGAACCGGGGTCCTATACCCGCCGTATCCGCGATTCCTGGCTGTGGACGGAACTGCGTTCGGTGCGCAACATACGCCCCGCCTTCGCCAAATTCGGCATGAAGGGCGGCGCGCTGTATTCCGGCATGGACGCCATGCTGCTGCGCGGCCGTGCACCATGGACGCTGCATACACGCCACAGCGACAACGAAGTGCTGGAACCGGCCTCGATCTCGGAAAAGATCAGCTACCCCAAGCCCGATGGCAAGATCACGTTCGATCGCCTGTCCTCGGTGTTCCTGTCCAACACCAACCATGAAGAAGACCAGCCCGTTCACCTGAAGGTCCGCAACATGTCGCTGTGGAAGACGGTGAACTGGGATGTATTCCGCGCGCCTGAAAGCCGTTACTGCCCGGCGGCGGTGTATGAAGTGGCGGATGAGGCCACGGACCCGCACCTGCAGATCAACGCGCAGAACTGCGTCCACTGCAAGACATGCGACATCAAGGATCCGGCCCAGAACATCGACTGGGTCACGCCGGAGGGGGCAGGCGGTCCGAACTATCCCGGCGGGATGTAATCATGTGGCGGGTACGGTATGTAGTCCGTCACACCGATTGCCCTTATCCGAAGACAGACAGGCAAATATGCAATGAAGGTTCTTGTACCCGTTAAGCGCGTGATTGATTACAACATCAAGCCGCGAGTGAAAGCCGATGGTTCCGGTGTTGAAACTGCCGGCGTCAAGATGTCCATGAATCCGTTTGATGAAATCGCGGTCGAGGAAGCCGTACGCCTGAAGGAAAAAGGCGTGGTGAGCGAAATCATCGCGGTTTCGATCGGCGAGGCCAAGGCGCAGGACACCCTGCGCACGGCCATGGCCATGGGCGCTGACCGTTCCATCCTGGTGGAAACCGATGTGGTGACCGAGCCGCTATCAGTGGCCAAGGTGCTCAAGGCACTGGTAGAAAAGGAAAAGCCCGACCTGATCATCCTTGGCAAGCAGGCCATTGATGATGACATGAACGCCACGGGCCAGATGCTGGCCGGGCTGCTGGGGCGCCCGCAGGCCACCTTTGCCTCCAAGGTGGAAGTCGCCGATGGCGCCGTGACCGTCATGCGTGAAATCGATGGCGGGTCGCAGACCGTGAAGCTGGCGCTGCCGGCCATCATTACCGCCGACCTGCGCCTGAACGAACCGCGTTACGCTTCGCTGCCCAACATCATGAAGGCGCGCAAGAAACCGATGGAAAAGATCACGCCTGCCGATCTGGGCGTGGACATGACGCCGCGGCTGAGCGTGGTCTCGGTTGCCGAACCGCCTGAACGCAAGGCGGGGATCAAGCTCGACTCGGCAGCGGAACTGGTGTCGCGTCTGCGTAACGAAGCAAAGGTGATCTGATCATGACCGTTCTCGTTTATCTTGATCATGAAGGCGGTGCGATCCGTCAGGCATCGCGTTCCGCCATTGCGGCCGCCAGCAAGCTGGGTGATGTCGATGTGCTGGTCACTGGTCCGGATGCGGCCGCCGCCGCAAAATCCGCTGCCGCCATTCCGGGCGTGAAGAAGGTGGTGCAGGTTACCGACACCACCGGCAACAGCGAACTGGCCGAGCCGGTAGCCAGCCTGCTGGCGGATCTGGCTGCGGGTTACACACACATCCTGGCCGCGTCGTCAGCCACGGCGAAGAACATCCTGCCACGCACGGCCGCGCTGCTGGATGTGCAGCCGATCCCCGATATTGTCGCCATAAACGACGCTGATACCTTTGTCCGGCCCATCTATGCGGGTAGCGCGCTGGCAACGGTAAAGTCGGCGGATGCGAAGAAAATCATCACGGTCCGCGCGTCCTCCTTCGAGCCGGTCGCAAGCGAAGGCGGCAATGCAACGATCGAGGAAGTGGCCCTGCCCGCAGGTCCGGGTGGATCGACCTTCATCGCCACCGAACTGTCGAAGTCCGAACGGCCGGAACTGGAATCCGCCCGTGTGGTCGTATCGGGCGGCAACGGCATGCTGAACGAAGAAAACTTCAAGCTGCTGGAACCGCTGGCTGACCGTCTGGGTGCGGCAATCGGCGCATCGCGCGCCGCAGTGGACAAGGGCTTCGTTTCCAACGAATACCAGGTGGGACAGACCGGCAAGATCGTGGCGCCGGAACTGTATATTGCCATGGGAATTTCGGGGCAGATCCAGCATCTGGCCGGAATGAAGGACAGCAAGGTCATCGTTGCGGTCAACAAGGACCCCGAAGCGCCAATCTTCCAGGTGGCGGATTACGGCATTGTGGGCGACCTGTTCACCATCCTGCCGCAGCTTGAAGCGGAACTGGACAAGGCGGGCTGAAGCCTGATCGCTTCATAAAGCACGCGTAAGGGGCGCGGAGGGAAACTTCCGCGCCCCTTTTTTTCATGCCGGGCTATTCCTCTTCCAGCACGGCATGGGCGCGGGCGACGACGGTATCGTATTCCTGCTGTGTCAGGTCACCACGATGCAGCATTTCACTGGCGCGGGCCAGCGCGTCACGGGCATGGGTTGCATCCGGTATCGGATAACGTCGCCCCGGCAGGGCAAAGGCTGAATCCGGCAAGGCATCGCGTTCGGCCGCAGTCAGTCTGGACATTGATATTCCTCCCTAAACGGAATGGCCTCCACAGGCGTGGAAACCAGCGACAGGGTAAAGAAAGCCGATCGGGACAAGATACGTAAAAGACGGATGGCACCCCATTATTTTATGCCATACGCAAAAAACAGGGTCCCCCCGTTATGGGGAGACCCTGTCAGTGGAATGCCAACACCGGGGGTGCTGCATCCGTTCCGGCATTTTTTGCCGGATGTTCTTTGTATTTATGGAAGCCTGATCGCTTCGTGTGATTCTGTATGCCACCCTTATTTTAAATGGTCAACATAAATATAAATAAAAATGAAATTTTACTTTTTTTGCACTGCACAATCACTTTGTTTATTTTGCACCGCACAATGTGCTGACAATATAGACACGACATCACGATACTTTTTCAGGCCACAGGAAAAAGGCAGGCACGACATGGGCCTTGTGCCAGATTTCATTGACCCGCATCATGCAGCCAGAAATCGCGGCAGCTCTGGCCTGACCGTATGAACGCCAGCAGACAGGACACCCGAATGGGGGGACACACCGTAACCCGACCAAAAGCCGCCTTCTGCACGGGGCATATTGTCCGCCACGTTGTTGTCATGGCAGGGACCGGGGCCATTGGGCTTATGGCTGTCTTCATTGTCGACCTGCTGAATCTTTTCTACATCTCGTGGCTGGGTGATCCCGCGCTGACCGCAGCCATCGGGTTTTCGGGCGTCATAAGCTACGTGCAGATTGCCGTGTCCATTGGCCTGTCCATCGGCATCGGGGCCATTACCGGGCGGCTGATCGGCGCGGGCAGGATGGAACAGGCACAACGGGTCGCATCCTCCTTCGGGATTTTCATGATCAGCGCATGTCTGATAATCGGTATATTCACGGCATGGCTGGCAGCCCCCCTGCTTGCGCTGCTGGGGGCAAAGGGGGAAGCGGCCCGTCAGGCCACCCTTTTCCTGGAAATCGTCTCACCCGGGCTGCCGCTGATTGCGGCGGGCATGGGGTGTTCGGGCCTGCTGCGCGCCATAGGGGCTGCGCGTATTTCCATGAACGTGACCCTGATGGGGGCCATGATCTCGGCCATTGCCGATCCGCTGCTGATCGTGGTGATGGGGCTTGGGCTGAAGGGAGCCGCGATCAGCACCATCCTGTCGCGTCTGG
Organism: Komagataeibacter diospyri; assembly: GCF_006538165.1. Lineage (GTDB taxonomy): Bacteria > Pseudomonadota > Alphaproteobacteria > Acetobacterales > Acetobacteraceae > Komagataeibacter > Komagataeibacter diospyri. Next base: position 21,267 of record NZ_BDLU01000050.1, on the reverse strand, counting down.
CCGTGGCGGTGGCCGGTTTCCGCTGTGCCCGTCGGCATGGACTGCTGGCACTGCCGGTGCGCACCCATGTCATCACGGATACCAGAATGGTGGCACAGGTGGCGATGCCTGCCATCCTGACCAATCTGGCGACCCCGGTTGGCGGCGTATTCGTCACCCATGCCATGGCCAGCTTCGGTCTGGCAGCCGTGGCGGGACAGGCGACCATTGACCGGATCGTACCGGTGGCGTTCGCCTTTGTTTTTGCCCTGACGGGATCGGTTGGGCCAATCATGTCGCAGAATCTGGGGGCGGGAAAGCTGGACCGGGTGCGCGCCACCCTGGTTGCGTCCCTGTGGCTGGTGGCATTGTGCGTGGCGATTACATGGGCTGTCCTGTTCCTGACACAGGACATGGTGGTGCGGGTGTTTTCGGCACAGGGCACGGCGGCGATGCTGATTCACCTGTTCTGTAACTGGACCATTGCCGGTTACGTTTTCATCGGCATGCTGTTCGTGGCCAATTCCGCCTTCAACAATCTGGGTTTCCCGCTTTATTCCACCCTGTTCAACTGGGGCCGGGCGACATTGGGCACCATTCCGTTCGTGTGGTTCGGCATGCAGTTCGGTCCCGCCGGCGTGCAGGTGGGGCAGGTGCTGGGGTGTGTCCTGTTCGGGTCCTGCGCGGTCATGACCGCCTTTGGCGTGGTCCGCAGGCTGCATCCGGGTGACAGGGCAACAGAACAGGCCATGCCCGTTATCCCCCCCGCCCAGACGGGGGAGGCTGGAATGATCGAACTCGACGAACTCGATCATTCCACCTGACAGGCTAACGGCCCCGAAACGGTGAAAAAAGAAGTTTTTTCAAACAATGTTTTATAATCAGGCGTAAGCAAACCAGTCGATCACGCTGAAAAAAGGTGCGGCCGACAGGTCCTGCCGGGACAGGACAGCCTGCGTGTCCGCCACGGGCCACCCGATCCCCAGGGCTTCATCATTCCAGCGCACGGCCCGTTCATACTCTCGCTGCGGAGGGGTGGTGCAGTGGTAACGGACCGCCGTCCGGTCACCCAGCGTGCATGACCCGTGCAGGAAACCCGGCGGTATCCATAACCATCGACCATTTTCGGCACTCAGGGTCTCCGCAACCCATTGCCCGAAGGTCGGGGATCCAGTGCGCACATCCACCACCACACACCATACCACACCGTGTTCACACTGCATGAGCCTGCCCTGTGGCGCAGGTTCTATCTGACAATGCAGGCCCCTTACATGACCCTGATGATGCGACACAAGGCTGATACCATGTGTGAAATGCCCTTCCATACCGATCCGGTGCAAAAGCGCGGTATCAGGACTGGCATGGCGATCCGATAGACGCGTCAGCACATAAACCCCACGGAGCGGCAATGCCTCCAGTTCGATGTCTTGCGCCCCATATCCGGCAGACGCGACAGGCAATACGGTATGCCTGTCCATTATCCGCCCCGTGCCCGACATACAGGCGGGTGGCCATGTCCCAATACGGGCATGGATGGGCAATCACTTAAAATCTGCATCCGGATCTGCTTTTCATTTGGTCGGGAACACGCTGAACCGATTACGCGTTTCATTCGTATGAAATGCAGTTTTAACGCAGCACGTATTACGAACCGATTAAGGCAATCCGGAAACAGATTTCATGCGCTGGCCCAAAGGCTGTTTATAAAAAATCATGAAAATTTTTGGATGCCGTCTTTTTTAGAAAGCTTTACCAAAAAACTTTTTCAGGACACTTCAGTTCGTAGACTTTTTTACCAGCCTATCAGGTGAACTGTCAGATTTAGTATTTTAAGGGGGTACCAGATAAGGAATCTGGTGGAGCCAAGGGGAGTCGAACCCCTGACCTCCTGAATGCCATTCAGGCGCTCTCCCAACTGAGCTATGGCCCCACTGTCCTGACTGACTGGCCGTTTCATATGGCCTGCCGTGGTCCGGTTCGCGGGGTATAACCGTAAGACCCTGGCAATGCAACCCCCACAAACCAAATTATCGCAGGATGATACGCTGTGCCCGTAACGCCTGCAGGAGTGGGAGCAGAGGCAGGCCCATAATGGCGGCATGTTCCCCTGTTATATGGGAAAACAGGTGAATGCCTGCCCCTTCCAGACGGTAACACCCGACACAGGACAGAATTGCATCACCCTCCAGCGCCAGATAACGCTCCAGAAAGGAATCGCTGAAGCCGCGCATATGCAGCACGGGGCAGGCGACATGGCGCCATGTCTCGCTCCCGTCACGCAGCATCACTACTGCCGTATGCAGCACATGTGTCCTGCCACGCAGCATGCGCAACTGCTGGCGGGCGGCATCCATGCTTTCAGGCTTGTCAAACCACGCCCCATCGCATGACAGCATCTGGTCCGCTCCAATCACGACCGCACCAGTATCCACGCTTATGGCGCGCGCCTTGGCACGGGCCAGTTCAAGGGCTGTCTGGCCTGTTTCCATCCCGCAGGCACGGGCCTGCTCGCGAATGGCATGTTCATCCACATCCGCTGCCCGGTAATCCGCCCTTATGCCCGCCGATTCCAGCAGACTCCGGCGCGCGGCAGAGCGGCTGGCAAGTACTATCGGCGGCGACTCCGCCTGTAATGGCGGTGGCTTTAGTACTAAATTCGAGTCGTCTGGCATCACCCTCTCCGTACTGCCGAAGTGAAACAGGAAATTCGGCGCGTTCGAGTACTGGGGTACATGGGGACAGTACTCCAAACAATTCTGTGCCGTACCGAGTACCGTGGACAACGGGTACACCTCCATTCACGGTGGGTTGTACACAGGCTTATGTCGGTACATTCTGGATAACTTCCCGCAGGCACGGGAATCCTTGGAGTCGGAAACTGTACACTCTGTGGGAAAAGTGGGGTACATTTTCGGAAACGTGGGTACCCCGTCATCCACAGCACTTAAAGCACATCAAAAAATTTCTTTCTCTTTTCTTTTATTGTTTTGAAAGAGGCGTGCACGTTCCACCTGCCCGCTATCCGTCACGGCGAAAGTACGAGATAGTCCGGCCACAACGAAACAGAACGACGGATCGATGACTGAAACACGCAAACCCCTGCTCGGCACCCTGTTGGGAGAGGCAATATGGCCACCTCCGGTATGGCTGATGCGGCAGGCGGGCCGGTTCCTGCCAGAATTCCGGGCGTTGCGTGAAAAGGCGGATTTCATAACCCGCTGCATGACTCCGGACATGGCGGTGGATATCACGCTTCAGCCCATCCGGCGTTTTGGCATGGATGGCGCGATCCTGTTTTCCGACATCCTCATCCTGCCATGGGCGATGGGACAGTCGCTGGAATTCGTGCCGGGTCGGGGTCCCGTCCTTGGGGCCGTGCGTTCGATAGCCGACCTTGAACGCCTGGATCCCACGCGGGTAAAACAGGCAACGCAGCCGGTGATGGAAACGCTGGGGCGGCTGCGCAGGGCCGTTGACGGACCAGAACCGATCGGACCTGCGAAATCGGGACAGGTCACGCTGATCGGCTTTGCCGGGGCGCCGTTCACGGTGGCGTGCTACATGGTTGAAGGCCATGGATCGCGTGAGTTCGAGGAAACGCGCAGGCTGGCCTATACCGATCCCGAATTCTTCGACCGCCTGATCGACCTGCTGACCACCGCCACGGCGGACATGCTGTGCGACCAGATCACGGCCGGGGCGGAAGCGGTCATGCTGTTCGACAGTTGGTCGGGACTTCTGCCGCCGTCACAGTTCCGCAGGCACGTCATTGAACCTACGCGCCGGATTACCGAAATCATCAATGCCCGCCATCCCGGCGTGCCGGTTATCGGCTTCCCGCGGCTGGGCGGGCTTATGGCGATTGAATACGGGCACAAGACGGGTGTGAACGCGATGGCGCTTGATACCGGGGCCGACATGAAGGCCGTGGCGGAAAAGGTGCCGGACACGCTGGTGCTGCAGGGTAATCTTGACCCGATCCGCGTGCTGGCGGGCGGTGAGGGCATGCGCACCGAAGCCCGCGCCATCCGTGATGCGATGAAGGGCCGCCCCCATGTATTCAACCTTGGCCATGGGGTCATTCCGACCACGCCTCCCGAACATGTGGGTGACCTGATCAAGACCATACGGGATGTATGAATGATGCTGCCTGCCGCCCTGCGTCCCGATGGCGCGCTCAAGCTGGTCATTTTTGACTGTGATGGTGTCCTGATCGACAGCGAAGGGCCGTCATGCCGTATGATTGCCCGCAACCTGCGCGAATATGGCCTTGGCATCAGCGATGAAGACGCGGTCCACCGTTTTGCGGGCCATGCCCTGACGGCGCTGAAGCATGAGATCGAGCAGGCGGAGGGCATCACCCTGCCTGATGACTGGCCCGCGCAGATGCAGCGCAACCTTGTCACCCTCATGCGCAGCGAGGCGGAAACCATAGACGGTGCCCCCGCCATGCTGCGCGGGGTGGCGGCCCTTGGACTGCCCTACCGTATCGGGTCCAATTCTTCGGTCATGGAGATGGAGGCGAAATTCGGCCGTACCGGGCTTGATGCCCTGATCGCGCCCGCACATATCCATTCCGCCCGGGACATGGGCCAGCCCAAGCCGGACCCGGCTGTCTATCTGGCGGCGGCGAAGGCGCAGGGCGTGCCACCTGAAAACTGCATCGTGCTGGAAGATACCGACACCGGCGCGCGTGCGGCGCAGGCGGCAGGCATGGGATGCGTGCTGTTAAGACCCGCGGACCTGTCCGCACCATCATGGTCGGGGCTGCTTCGGATTACGCACCTTGATGAATTCGTGCCGCTGCTGCGGCGGATACTGGACAGTCAGAAACACCAGGGTGCCGCGCATGATTGATGCACTTGCGTCCGTCATGCTGTGGCTGAAGGCGTTCCACATCATGTCATTCATCGCATGGATGGCGGGACTGTTCTATCTGCCGCGACTGTTTGTCTATCATTGTCAGGTAGCGGCGGGCACGGCTGAATCCGAACGCTTCAAGGTGATGGAATACAAGCTGCTGCGGTTCATCATGATGCCGGCCATGATCAGCACGTTCCTGTTCGGTGGCCTGCTGTCGGCCATTCCGGGTCTGGTCGACTGGCATTCCGGCTGGTGGATCACCAAGCTTGCCTGTGTGCTGGCAATGGCTGGTTTCAATGGTGCGTGCGGGCGATGGCGGCGTGATTTCGCCAATGACCGCAATATGCGGTCCGAACGGTTCTACCGCATGGCGAACGAAGTGCCGACCGTTCTTATGATGGTTATTGTCATCATGGTGGTTGTCCGCCCGTTCTGAGGCGGGCGGACACACATTTACCGGATCAGAGCAGGGACTTGCCCTGCTTCAGCACGGCATTACACACCTTGGTCGAAACCTTCTGCTTCAGGTTGCCGGTCAGCGACGACAGCGAGAACGTGTTGCCGTTGCCGGTATCAAGGATACCGTTCTGCCCGTTGGAATACTGGGTGCTGGAGGTATCAAGGCCCGCCTTCTGCTTCAGCGACGACAGCAGCGTGGTGGGGCTGTTGCCCTGCAGGTAGTTGTTCTGCACGCAGTAGCTCAGCAGGCCCGTGACGTTGGAAGGAGCCAGCGACGAGACGGACGGCATGTTCACGCCGCTGCCCGAAAGCAGGCCAGCCGCCTTGCCCAGTCCGCCCGAGGAAGATCCACCGGTCAGGTCACCGAACCCCTGCGCATGTGCGGGGGCACCGGACAGGGCGGCGGCAAGTGGCAGGGCCGCGGCAAGAGCCAGGAAACGGTTCATTTTTTTCATGTGATGATAAACTCCTGAAATCCGGGCCGAAGGAAAGCCAAGGCCTGTATGTCCTGTTATATCCGCCTCCGGCGCGGGGGGGATAGCCCGCAGCCACGGATTTTATGCAATCCCGACCATAAGCATACCGTAGATCTTGCCCATGACCGGCATCACCACGTACTGCAGCAGCAGCAGCAGAACGAGCGGGCTGAGGTCAATGTTGCCTATGTTGGGCAGAATGTTCCGGATGGGACGCAGGACCGGTTCGGTCATGCGGAACAGGAAGTTCGAGATGTTCCACACGATCTGGTTGCGTGGGTCCAGAATGCCGAAACCAAGGAGAAAGCTGAACAGACAGGCCAGCATCACCACATAGTAATAAAGCTGTATGAGTTCAGCCAGCAGGTTAAAGATAATGGTGATCAACGGGCCAACCTTCATGGATGATGGGAAACAGAATTTAGTGTCCGTCATGCCCGCATACAACTGCTATGAACAGGATGGTCAGGGGAGAAAAGCGATTGCAGCCTTAAAAATGGGTCTTGACTTGCGGCCTCCGCAGGGTATGTATCGCGCGAGGATTGTGGGGCTGTAGCTCAGATGGGAGAGCGCCTCGTTCGCAATGAGGAGGTCAGGGGTTCGATTCCCCTCAGCTCCACCACTTTCCTTTCCCCTGAATGACTGTATCCGACAGATTGACCATGGGGTTGGGAACTTGGGACTGTTGCAGACAGTCAGTCCATAAAGATGTTCTGAAAATCACAGAAGTTTTTGGTGAAGCTTTTTGAAAAGCTTTGGAAAATGCTGTCTTTCCCTGAAAACAGGCAGCTTCCGGAAACCTTTATTGTCAAACAGCGTCCGGAAACGGTGCGTCATCAGTCTGTGCAGGCAGGGCCACCAGTTCGATTTCCGCCAGTTGCCCGTCCCGGTCGAACTGCTTGACCAGCCGCAGTGTCGTAGCAGGGCAGGTACGGCCGAACAGGTCATTCAGAAGGGGAAAGCAGGCGCTGAAGCCATCGGTTTCACGCAGGGTGAAGGTGATGCGGGTCACGTTTTCCGCAGTCATGCCCTGCTGTCCCAGCCGGGTCATGCCCGTGGCCAGTGCCTGCCTGATCTGGGGAAACAGCTCGGTCGGGAACTGCCCGGTCGTGGCATCGACGCCGGTCAGGCACCGGATATGTACTTCCGGCGAAGGGCGGAACGGCATGTTTTCTTCCATTGAAGCCAGAATCACAAAATGGTCATGTTTTGTCCATAAAAAATTTTCCATCCCCGAAATGATGACTTTGGGATAAGTCCCTTTTCCATGAATGATCCGGTTCAGATCCATGCGTCCTGTGCCGCGCGGGGGGAGCAGGGTATCGTGCTTTCCGGCCCGTCGGGGTCCGGCAAGTCCGATCTGCTGCTGCGCCTGATTGACGCGGGCTATGACCTGGTGGCCGATGACCGGGTCTGCCTGCATGCAGGCTGGGCCAGTGCGCCAGCAGCCCTTGCCGGACTGCTGGAAGTACGTGGTATCGGGATCGTGCGCATGCGCTATCGTGCGCGCGTGCGTGTTGTAGCTGTTGCAAGGCTGGTTTCCCCGTCCGACCATCCACCACGACTCCCTCCGTCGCCCCGGTGTGATAAGGTTGTGGGACAGCCGGTATTCTTTCTTGATCCGGCGCAGCCTTCCGCCGTTGCCCGTATCGGGCTGGTGCTGGACTGCATCGCCGGTCACAGGCATCTGCTGGATGAAAGGCAGTTGTGATATCGTTGCCACTTTCCATTGTCGCCCATTCAGGGAACAATGGGTTCAAGAAAAGGTTTCGATCCCGCCATGATACAGCGATCTGTCACTGGGCATGTGGCTGACAGAAGTCAGGGTTTTGCGTGACTGACACCATGCATGAAGACACACCTCTTCCCCGTCGTATCCTGCTTGTCACCGGGTTGTCCGGGGCGGGCAAGTCCTCGATTCTGCGCATTCTGGAGGATCTGGGGCACGAGGTGATCGACAATCCGCCGCTGGGCATGCTGGATGAAATCGTGGCCCGTGCTGAACGTCCCGTGGCGGTTGGCGTGGATTCCCGTACGCGTGGGTTTGATGCGTCCGCCGTGCTGGCGGCGCTGGCGCGGCTGCGGATCAATCCGGGCCTGAATGCGGAACTGATTTACGCAACAGCCGAGGAAAGCGTCCTGCTGCGTCGCTATACCGCTACCCGCAGGCGCCATCCGCAGGCCGTCCATGGCACCGTCAAGGAAGGGATCGAGGCCGAGATCCGCCTGACATCCCCCCTGCGCGAAGCGGCGGATGTGGTGATTGACACCTCCGACCTGCCACCGCCGGAACTGCGGCAGCTGGTCGAGGCCCGTTTCGGGGAATGGACGGCGGGGGGACTCGATGGCCTGACGGTCGCCCTCATGTCATTCGCCTTTCCGGCAGGCCTCCCGCGTGAAGCGGACATGGTGTTCGATGCCCGTTTCCTGACCAATCCCTATTATGATCCGGCCCTGTCGGCCATGACCGGGCTGGATGCGGACGTAGCGGACTATGTCGCCTGTGACCCGGATTATAAGGAATTCCTTGACCGTATCGTGGGATTGCTGGAACTGGTGCTGCCACGTTTCGTGCGGGAAGGAAAAAAGTACGCCACCATCGCCATAGGCTGTTCGGGCGGTCGGCACCGTTCCGTCACACTGGTGGAGGCGCTTGCGCTCAGGCTTGCACAACGTGCGGGCAATACCCATCCACATGATGCATGGCCGGTGGTGATCATGCATCGTGAACTGGCCCGTCAGGGCCGCAGCAGCTGGCGGTGGGCCAATCGGCCACGCGGGCTGCCGGAAACAACGGAGCAGACAGACCCGAAATGATCGGTCTCGTGTTCGTGATGCATGGTGTCCTTGGCGAGACCCTGAAAGGGGAACTCGAACACGTGGTCGGCCCGCAGGCGCAGACAGCGGTATTCAACGTCACTGCCACCTCCCTGCCCGGCACATGCCGCGATGCCCTGCAGCGGGCCATCGACTCGGTCAATAGCGGACAGGGCGTCATCCTGCTGACCGACATGTTCGGCAGCACGCCATCGAATGTCGCGGTTTCCGTTCTGGAAACCGATCGGGTGGAAGTGCTGGCGGGGGTGAACATGCCCATGCTGGTCAAGCTGGCGCAGATGCGCGCCCATGCGGATATGCGCGAATGCCTCAATGGCGCGGAAGCAGCGGGCAGGCGTTACATATCCGTGGCCTCCCATCTGCCTGCGGCCTGCCTGTCGGGTGTGGGGGAATGCGTGGGTGAGGCGGACAGCGTGGCAGGCCACGGTGGCTGAAACGGCAACACAGCCCGTGCCGCACCGGATGGATGTGGGGATCGTGAACCAGCGCGGGCTGCATGCGCGGGCTGCCGCGAAATTCGTGACGGCTGCCGAAAAATTCGATGCGGGCGTTGATGTTACCCATGCGGGCATGACGGTTTCGGGCCATTCCATCATGGGCCTGATGATGCTGGGCGCGGGCAGGGGCGAGACGATCACCATCACCACCACCGGCCCCCAGGGGCCACAGGCGCTTGCGGCCCTGGCGCGGCTGGTCGGGGCCGGGTTTGATGAAGGCGACTGAACGCCGCCCGAAGCAGCGTCCCCGCGCGGGTGAAGTCCGGCTGGAAGGCCAGCCCGTCTCCCCCGGTGTCGCGATCGGTTACGCCGCTGTCGCGCATGAACCGGCCCCGCCGTCGGTAGACATGGCGCGCCGGGACTGTAATCCGGGGCATGAACGCACCCGGCTGCATGATGCCATAGGCCGTTCCGTAGCCCAGCTTGGCCGCCTGCATGACCGTCTGGCCCTGCTGCCGGAAGACGGGCAGGTGGAAATCGGTTCACTGCTGGAAGTCTATCGCCGTATGCTGGGCCCTTCGCGCCTGCGGCGCGGGATCGAGGCACGGCTGGAACATGGCATGCTGGCCGAAGCCGCTGTCATGCAGGAAACAGAGGCACTGGCCACCCATATGCTGGCTCCCCCCGGCCGTCCCGCGCCGCAGGGCGAGGACGCGGTGGCGGCCCGCAGGCGGGCGGGTGAATTCCGTGAAATCGGGCGCAGGCTGGTCCGTAACCTCAGCGGCACGCCCTACCGTTCCTTTTCCGCCCTGCCGGACGGGGCCATTCTGGTCGCCGAGCAGTTGCGTCCCGCTGATGCCGCCCTGATCGATCCCTCCCGCATTGCCGCCGTCGTGACGGAAGAAGGCGGCAGTACGGGTCATACCGCCATCCTGCTGCGTGCGCTGGGCATTCCTGCCGTGCTGGCCGCCCACGGACTGCTGGCGCAGGTGCGGCGGCGCACGCGTCTGGTGGTGGATGGGGTGACGGGACATGTCATTATCCGTCCGTCCAGCCGCACAGCGGCGGCGGCGCGGGTGGATGTTGCAGCCTATGCGCGCGAACGCCAGATGCTGGGCCGCCTGCGTCGGCTGCCCGCCCGTCTGTCCAGTGGGGAGGTGCTGACGCTTCAGGCCAATCTGGAAATCCCGGCCGAACTGCCCATGGTGGCGCAGTCGGGGGCGGCGGGCATCGGCCTGCTGCGCAGTGAATTCCTGTTCATGAATACCGATACCCTGCCTGATGAAGACCGGCAGGAAGCCATCTATCTGCCCCTGATTGAAGCCATGGCGGGTGATCCGGTTACGATCCGCGTGGTGGACTGGGGCAGTGAAAAGAACAGCGACGCCCTGTCGCGCGTGGGAATTGGCCACGGGGGCGATGTCAATCCGGCGCTGGGCGTACGCGGCATCCGGCTGCTGTTGCAGCATCGCACCCTGCTGGAAACGCAGTTTGCCGCCATCCTGCGCGCGGCTAATGCGGGGCCGGTACGGGTGTTGCTGCCCATGGTGTCCGGGGTGGGCGAAGTGCGGGCGGCGCGTGATATTTATGCCCGGATCGGGCGCAGGCTGCGGCGCAAGGGGGTGGAAATTCCCGACCCGTTACCGCCGCTTGGCATCATGATTGAAACGCCTGCCGCCGCCCTAATGGCCGATGTGCTGGCGCAGGAAGCCGAATTCCTGGCCATCGGCACCAATGACCTGACCATGTATGCCCTTGCCGCCGACCGGGCGGCAGCGGATGTGACAGCCCTGTATGATCCGCTGCACCCGGCGGTGCTGCGGCTTTTGCGCATGACGGCGGATGCGGGGTTACGTCAGCGCAGGCCGGTTTCCCTCTGTGGGGAACTGGCGTCCGACCCGCTGGCGGTGCCCCTGCTGGTGGGGTTGGGGGTGCGGTCCTTTTCCATGCATGCTTCCGCCGTGCCACGGGTCAAGCGCACGATCCGGGCAGCCGCCATGGATGACTGCCGCCGTATGGCCTGCCGTGCGCTGGAGGCGACGGATGGGGAAGAAGTCCGCGCCATGCTGACAGCCTATGCCCATGACCTGCGGCACCCCGGGGATGGATAGGGACGGCATCAGCCTGTCCCTGCCATGGCGGGATGTGGATGCCATCCTTGCAGCGTGGGGACATCTGCCGTGGCTTGCCTGTCTGGATAGCGGGGGCGAGGTCGGCGATCGGGCGCGTTGGGCGATCATCTGTCGGGACCCGCGACATGTGGTGACCCAGCATGCAGGCCAGTGCAGGCTGGATGGTGTTCCGGTGACACGCGACCTTCTGACGGTGCTGCGGGACTGTCTGCCCACGGGCGGCTGTCCCGCCGATGTGCCTTTTGCCGGGGGAGTGGTCGGGTTTGTCGGTTATGGCGCTGGGCTGCGCATGGCGGGCATCGTGACCGGGCATGGGGATGACCCGGCGCAGCCGGAGGCCGCGTTCGGCATTTATGACCATGCCTTTGTCCTTGACCGCCTGCATGGCCGGGCATGGCTGGCCGGTCATGATGCCATGGCCCTGCGCGCGGATCGTATCGCCCGTCTGGTCGCCCAGTGGGAAGCGGTTGGCCCGGCAGGGAAAATCCCTGCATTGCCCGCCCTGTCTTTTGTGCCGGATCACGATGGTGCGGCCTATCGTGCCGGTGTGGCGCAGGCGGTGGAGCGGATCGGGGCGGGCGAGGTGTTTCAGGTTAACATAACCGGCCGCATGTATGCAGCCCGACCCGTCGGGCTTGGGCCGGTGGATGTCTACCGTGCATTGCGGGCCGGATCGCCCGCACCATTCGGGGCGTTCCTGTCGTGTGATGGGACATTCGCCCTGCTCAGCGCCTCGCCCGAGCGGTTTATCGCCCTTTCTCCTGATGGCACGGTGCGCACCCGCCCCATAAAGGGCACGGCGCCCCGTGGCCGGACGATGGCCGAAGATGCGCGACTGGCCCATCACCTGCGGCGTGATGCGAAGGAGCGGGCTGAAAACCTGATGATCGTGGACCTCATGCGCAATGATATCGGGCGTGTGGCGAAGATCGGCAGCGTCAGCGTGCCCGAACTGTTCGGGGTGGAACGGTTCACTCATGTCCATCATCTGGTGTCCGAGGTTACGGGACGGCTGCGCACGGAATGTGATGCATTCGACCTGCTGGCCGCGACCCTGCCGCCGGGTTCGGTTACGGGCGCGCCCAAACACCGCGCCATGCAGATCATTGATGAACTGGAGGTCTCCGGTCGGGGAGCCTATTGCGGCACGGTTGCATGGATCGGGTGCGATGGGGCAATGGACAGTTCTGTCATCATCCGCGCGCTGTCCATGACACCGGACCGCATCATCGCGGCGGCGGGTGGGGGTATTACCTTCGATTCAGATCCGATGCGGGAATACCGTGAAATGCAGCTGAAAATCGCGGCCCTTCTGGATATTTTCCATTGATGATAAAAGTTTTTTTGGTGCTGCCTTTCTTTAAAAAGACGGGGCATTTCCAGAAACTTTTTGAAGCAAGCTTCATCAAAAGACCGCTTTTTGATTTTCGGGTTCTGACAAGGCCGGAAGGAAATCCTGCATGACTGCGCCCGTTTCTCTGCCCATATGGCTCAATGGCCGGATACTGCCTGCAGGCGGCGCATATGTGAACACGGCGGACCGGGGGTTCCTGCTGGGGGATGGCGTGTTCGAGACCATGCGCGTGGCGGGCGGGCAGGTCTGGCATTTCGACCGTCACATGAACCGGCTGGCGCAGGGAGCGGCGGCCATCATGCTGCCTCCGCCGGACCGGATAGTCATTACGGCGGCCATTGCCGCCCTGCTGGATGCCTGCGGGCTGGAAACCGGGTCATTGCGCCTGACCTGTACCCGTGGGGTGGGACCACGCGGCCTGCTGCCACCCGGGCAGGTGACGCCGACATTGCTGCTGACGGCGGCATCCGGCCTGCCGCCCGCGACCCCGGTGCGTCTGGTCACCGCGTCCCACAGGCGTGACGCGGACAGTATCCTGTCACGGATCAAAAGCCTGAATTACCTGCCCTCCATCCTTGCGCGGATGGAGGCGGCAGCACGGGGCGCGGATGATGCCGTGCTGCTCAATCATGCTGGTTTCGTGGCCGAAACCAGCGCCAGCACGCTGGTCGCCTGTCTTGACGGGCAGCTCGTAACTCCCCCGCTCAGCGATGGCGCATTGCCCGGAACGGCGCGTGGGGTGCTGGTGGATGCAGGGATTGTGCGGGAGGGACGTATTTCGCCCGCCCTGCTGGGCACGGCGGAAGCGGCATTCACCCTCAACAGCCTGTCCGTGCGCGAAGCCGTAGCGTGGGATGGGGTTGCCTTTCCCCGTCGTTCCGACCTGCTGGCGACCCTTCAGGCGGGCTGTCAGGGCTGATTTCCGCCCCAGACGGGGCAGTTATGGCATTTCGCTTATTGCCCCGCATCACGCGGTTGGACTAATCCACCCGGATTGGCCCATTTCCAGCTTGCGTGAAAGGTCACCTGCTGATGACCCCCCCGAAGACCGTGCCGGTTCGGCGTGCCCTGATTTCCGTTTCCGACAAGAAGGGCCTGCTTGACCTTGCCCGTGCCCTTGTCGCCCATGGCGCAGAGATCCTCTCGACGGGTGGTTCCGCCCGCACCCTGCGTGAAGCCGGCATCCCGGTGCGTGACGTGTCAGAACATACCGGTTTTCCGGAAATCCTTGATGGCCGCGTCAAGACACTGGTGCCGCAGGTGCATGGTGGCATCCTGGGTCGGCGCGACCTGCCTGCGCATGTCAGCCAGATGGAAGAACACAGGATCGCCCCGATCGACCTTGTGGCCGTCAACCTGTACCCGTTCGAGGCCACGGTGGCGTCCGGCGCGGGACCGGAGGACTGCATCGAGAATATCGACATCGGCGGCCCGGCCCTGATCCGTGCGGCGGCCAAGAACCACGCCCATGTCGCAATCGTGACCGATCCGGCGCAGTACGGCGAAATCATCACCGCGCTGGAAAATGGAGGCACCACACTGGTGCAGCGCAAGATACTGGCCGGTGCGGCCTATGCCCGCACCGCCGGCTATGACGCCGCGATTGCCGCATGGTTCGCAAAACAGGAAGGCGAGGTACTGCCGCCCCGCATGATCGTGGCGGGTGAGAAGCGCGAAAGCCTGCGCTATGGCGAAAACCCGCACCAGAAGGCGGCTTTCTATACCGACGGCTCCACCCGTCCCGGCGTGGCCACGGCAACGCAGGTGCAGGGCAAATCCCTGTCCTACAACAACATCAACGACACCGATGCGGCGTTTGAGGCTGTGGCCGAATTTGATGCCCCGGCTGTCGTGATCGTCAAGCACGCCAATCCCTGTGGCGTGGCCGTGGCGGCGACGCAGGCGGAAGCATGGGACAGGGCGCTGCGGTGCGATCCGGTTTCGGCCTTTGGCGGGATCGTGGCACTCAACCGTACGTTGGAAGCCGAGGCAGCATCGCGCATCGCCGCGATCTTTACGGAGGTGATCGTTGCCCCCGACGCGACCACCGAAGCGCGTGAAATCCTTGCTCGCAAGAAAAACCTGCGCCTGCTGCTGACCGGTGCGCTGCCCGATCCTGCGGCTGGTGGCGTGGTGGTGCGTTCGGTGGCCGGTGGCTTCCTGGCGCAGACACGCGATAACGGCCGCATCACGCCCGACGCGCTGCAGGTGGTGACGAAACGTGCGCCGACTCCGGCGGAAATGGCGGACCTGATCTTTGCCTTCCGCGTGGCCAAGCACGTAAAGTCGAACGCCATCGTTTACGTCAAGGACCAGAGTACGGTGGGGATTGGCGCAGGACAGATGAGCCGCGTTGATTCCGCGCGCATCGCCGCAACCAAAAGCGCTGATGCCGCGAAGGAAGCGGGTCTTGACCATCCGCTGACACAGGGCAGCGTCGTGGCGTCGGACGCGTTCTTCCCCTTTGCCGATGGTCTGGAAGCCGCCATTGCCGCAGGGGCGACCGCCGTGATCCAGCCCGGTGGCTCCATCCGTGATGACGAGGTGATTGCCGCCGCCGACAGGGCAGGCATCGCGATGGTCTTCACAGGTATGCGCCATTTCCGGCACTGATCCCACAGCAAGGCCCCTTGCCTGTGCGCCGGGTATGGCATGAGATGGCATGCCCGGTGGACAGCCGGGGTTTAAGACAGACGAAAGACGGGTACCCGCATGGACATTCATCGACGTTCCTCCTGCCGCCTGCTTGCGGGCGTGCTTGTGGCTGGCAGTCTGACGGCGGGCTGTGCCCATGCCGCCAGCAGGGGGGGCGCACAGCCCGCGCCAGCCGCCCCGGCTGCGGTGCAGCTGGCACCGGTGTTCGACATGGCCCCGCTGCCCGTCACGACGGGGCAGCTTGCGCAATACATCCTGACCCCGGCGGGGCAGGTGTCCGGCATGCTGCTGGCTGATGGCACGCAGGTTTTCTTTTCCCATGACCTGGGAGAGGAACTGCCCGCCATCGCCCGCCCGGGTGAGCAGGTCAGCGTCAATGGTCTGAAGGGCATCAGCCAGCCGATCGTGCGTGCCTATGCCGTAAATGGCCCACGCGGGCGCCGTATTGCCGACGTGCATCCCCCCGTATCCGCCACGGCGCCTGTTGATTCCCCCAGTATCGGTCCGGACGTGCCGGTGGATGGCACCATTCTCGCCCCGCTATATGACATGCAGGGCAAGGTGCAGGGGGTCATCATGCGCGACCACAGCGTTGTGTATGTGGGGGAAAAGAACGCCGCCCGTCTTGGCGCATGGCTCAGGCCGGGGGCGACACTGCATGCGATCGGTACCGGGGTTACGGGTGATCATGGCACCGCCATCAACGCGCGTGAGATCGGGCCTGACGTCAATCAGGCCATTCATATCGAACCTACAGACGCCCCCCCGCCCGGCGCGTTTCCCGGCAGTGCCGGTTATGACGTCATTCCCGGCGGTTCATCGGGCGAATAAGGGCGTACGGGATTCCGTACGCAGAAAAAAGATGCAGGGGTGGCACGTTTGTTTGCCACCCGTTGCTTGACAGGTTATTGCAGCATCGTTAGCTAGCGCCTGCACCCTTGGGAGGTGCGAGAAGTGGATAAGGATAACGACCCGTCCGACGAGTCCTTCGACCGGCGACTGGAAGCAGCCCGCGAGCGCATGAACCCGCCCGCACCTGCTGCCCGTGACACTGGTGGGACACTGTCCGATCTGGGCCTGGTGATCAGGTCGGGAACGGAACTTGTATCGGCACTTGTGGTCGGGGTTGCGATTGGCTGGGGGCTTGACCACTGGCTGCATACGAAGCCGTGGTTCCTTATCGTCTTTTCGCTTCTGGGCGGTGTGGCAGGTGTGCTTAATGTCTGGCGTCTTGTCAGGCCCGATGCCATAAACACTGAGGCAAAGGGGCCGGATAACGGCTCTGGACGGATATAGGGAAGAACGAAGTTGGCGGCCGGATCATCCATCGACGCGCTCGGTCAGTTCGAGCTCCATCCAGTTTTGGGTGCACTTGGCGAATCCCTGCGGTTCAGCCAGTCCCCCATGATGATGATTGTTGCCGCCGTTGTGGTTCTGGCATTCCTGTACGTGGGCATGCGTCCCGCGGCGGTGGTGCCGGGCCGGCTGCAGTCCGCAGCCGAAATGTGCTACGACTTCATCCACAACATGGCGGTTGATACGATTGGCCCGGAAGGCCGGGCCTTCTTCCCGTTCGTGTTCACGCTGTTCTTCTTCATCCTGGCCGGTAACTATCTTGGCCTGCTGCCTTTTTCCTTCGCCTTCACCAGCCATATCGCCGTGACGCTGGCGCTGGCGCTGATGGTGTTCTGCCTCTCGATCATCGTGTCGCTCAAGGTGCAGGGGGCGAAGTTCTTCGCCCACTTCATGCCCGTCGGCGCCCCCAAGGCACTGGCCCCGCTGCTGATCCCGATCGAGATCCTTTCCTTTCTTTCGCGTCCCGTGAGCCTGTCGATCCGTCTGTTTGCCAACATGGTCGCCGGTCACGTGATGTTCGACATGTTTGCCGCCTTCACGATCATGCTGGCCGGTCTGGGCTTCTTCGGTGACATCATCGCCGTTGGTCCCGTGGTCATCAATATCGCGCTGATGGCACTCGAATTGCTGGTTGGCGCCTTGCAGGCCTATGTGTTTGCGATCCTGACCTGCATCTATCTGAGGGAGGCGGTGGCCCACTAACGGGCTCCAACACCCGCTTCCATCTATTTCAATCCAGAACGTCTGAAACAAGGAAAACAAGACATGGATATCGCAGCAGCCCGTGAAATTGGTGCCGGTATCGCCGTTATCGCCCTCGCTGGCGTTGGCATTGGCCTGGGTAACATTTTCTCCACGCTGGTCAGCAGCATCGCGCGCAACCCGTCCGCGCGCCCGCACGTGTTCGGTCTCGGCATGCTGGGCTTCGCCCTGACGGAAGCCGTTGCCCTGTATGCGCTTCTGATCGCGTTCCTGATCCTGTTCGTCTGATACGCTGGAGGCGAACATGGCGCGCGCCGTGATGTATGACAACATCCGAAGGGCGGGTACTTTTCTGGCCTCGTCCGCGCTGGCTCTGCCGCTGATGGCCATGGTTGCCCCTGGCGCGCGCGCCGAGGGCATGCCCCAGCTTGATTTCGGTAATCCCTACGTCATCGGACAGGTGGTGTGGGGCGCTGGCATTTTCCTGGTACTCTACCTTCTGCTGAGCCGTTCGGCCCTGCCGAAAGTGGAAAAGGTCCTGTCGCTGCGTCGTCAGACGATCGAGACGGATCTCGGGATTGCGCACAAGGCCAAGACTCGTGCTGATGAAGCAGTGGCCGACCTGCATGAAGCCCGCCGCAAGGCGCTGGCTGATGCACAGGCCAATGTGGACAAGGTTGTCGAGGAGGCGCGTCTTGCCGCCGCCCGGCAGACCGAGGAAATGAATGCACGTCTGGCGACGGAAATCCAGGATGCCGAAACCCGCATTGCCCAGGCACGCGGACAGGCGCTGGCATCCGTGCGTGAGATTTCGACAACGACGGCGGAAACGCTGATCCATCAGTTATCCGGCATTGCCGCCCCGGCCGATTTTGTGACGGCAAAGGTCGGTTCTGCTGCGGCAGCACGTGGTCTCTGACCAGTTGCCCAAGACAGACAGGTCATAATCATGTTTCATGATCCCCGTTTCTGGTCGGCTGTTGCCTTTGTCCTGTTTTTTGTCCTGTTCGGACGTTCACTGTGGAAACCCCTGGTGAGCGCGCTGGACGGACGGGCAGAGCGCATCCGTGCAGAGCTTGATGAAGCTGCGCGCCTGCGCCGTGAAGCCGAGCAGATGCTTGAGGACGCGACGCGTGACCGCGAAGCGGCACTGGCCGAAGCCAAGGAACTGGTCGAACATTCCCTGCGTGAAGCGGCCAATATCGCGCTGAAGGCTCGCAAGGACGCCGAGGACATCGCCGCACGGCGTGAACAGATGGCGAAGGACCGTATTGCTTCGGCAGAACGTTCCGCCCTGCGTGAAGTCCGTGAGACGGCTGTTGATATCGCCATTCAGGCCACGCGTGAAACGCTGGCTGCAAGCCTGCCCGCGGATGCGGACGGCAAGATTATTGACAAGTCTATCGGTGACCTGCCGACGGCCCTGTCCCAGCGCGCTGCCTGATCACCATTGGTGACAACCGGCATGTCAGGTAATGGGGTGGACGAACGCCCCGTTGTCTCCATTATCGCGGCAGTACTGAACGAGGGACCGAACATTCGTCCCCTGTGTCAGGAAATATCTGCTGTCCTTGGTCAGTTGCCCAGGGCTGAAGTCATCTTCGTTGATGATGGCAGCACGGATGATACCGTGGTGGCGCTTGAAGCCGTAAGGCGCGACGGTATCCTGCCTGGCCTGCGTATCATCAGTCATGATACGGTTTACGGAAAATCCGCTGGCCTGCGTACCGGTGTTGAAGCCGCACGGGGTGAATGGGTGATCCTGCTGGACGGTGACGGGCAGGATAATCCCGCTGATTTCATTCCCATGCTGGAAATGGGCCGCACGGCAAAAGGGCGCGCCCCGCTGGTCGTAGGCGTGCGGACCAAGCGGCGTGATACCATGTCACGCAGGCTGGCTTCGCGTTTTGCAAATGCCCTGCGCCGTCGCCTGCTTGATGATGGCTGCCCCGATACGGGGGCGTCGCTGAAGGCGTTCCGGCGCGAGGATTTCCTTGGTCTGCCCCAGTTTGAGGGACTGCATCGCTTCCTGCCCGCCCTTATGGGCAGGCGGGGTGTGCCGCTGGCCTGTTTTTCGGTCCATCACCGCAACCGGCTGCATGGGTCTTCCAAATATACCAATCTTAACCGGGCCATTGTCGGCATTCGGGACATATTGGGTGTAATGTGGCTTAACAACCGCGCCAGGATACCGAAACGCGTTATCGAACGCTGAAGGGACCGTGCCCATGACGCGTCTGACGTTGCGTCACTATATCTTTGTGGCGCTGTCCGTATTTGTCCTGTTCCTGCCAGGACGTGCGTCGCTTCCTCCGCTGGATCGTGATGAACCGCGTTATATGGAAGCCACGGCACAGATGCTGCACAGCGGCAATTATGTCGATGTCCGGTTTCTGGATCAGCCACGTTATCTTCAGCCTGCGGGCATATACTGGCTTGAAGCTGCCGCTGTCCGCCTGACGGGCATGCAGGGCACGCACGCGGTCTGGCCCTATCGTATTCCTTCCCTTCTGGCGGTGACCGGTTCTGCCGTGCTGACGGCGTGGATTGGCGCGGCCCTGTTCGGTCCCATGTGCGGCCTGCTGGCGGCAGGGCTGCTGGCGGTATCGGTGCTGATGACGGCCGAAGGCCGGATGGCCACCATTGATACGACCCTGCTGCTGTTTGTGTTGCTGGCGCAATGTGGGCTGCTGCGTGCGTATCTGGACCGCGAACGTGATCTTGCTACCCCGCTTGCCGCCGCCCTGCTGTACTGGATCGCGCTGGGGTGCGGGCTGATGCTCAAGGGGCCGGTCATCCTGATCCCGGGGCTTGGCACACCACTTGCGCTGGCGCTGGTGGAACGGCGCGTTGACTGGTGGAAACGGTTGCGACCTGCATGGGGCTGGCTGGTCATGCTGGCCATCGTGCTGCCGTGGTGCATCGCCATCGGGGTCATAAGCCATGGTGATTTCTTTTCACGGGCGGTCGGGCGCAATTTTCTGGGTAAAGTCGCCAGCGGGCAGGAAACGCATGGCCTGCCGCCGGGCTATCATCTGGTAGTATTTGCCATTGCCTTCTGGCCGGGGTCGGTTTTTGCAGCCATGAGCCTGCCTTTCATATGGGAGCGCCGGTTCCAGCCGCATGTCCGTTACCTGCTGTGCTGGATCGTGCCGCACTGGCTGGTGTTTGAAGCCATTGCAACCAAGCTGCCGCATTACGTGCTGCCGACCTATCCAGCTATTGCCATCCTGACGGCGGCGGCGATCGTTTCCTTTCCCACAAACTGGGAATGGCCACGGGCGATATGGGCGCGCAGCCTGCTTGCGGCCTATGGGCTGGTCTGGTTCACGGTCGGGTCGGTCCTTGCGTTTGCGGGGCCGGTGCTGCTGTGGCGCATGGAAGGCATGGTTTCCCCTGCTGCCATGCTGGTGCCTGCGGGTGTGCTGCCGCTTCTGGGCCTGTCGGGTTACCTGATTTTGCACCGGGACGCACTACGCGCGGCCATGGCGGCGGTGGCGGCGGCCATCATCATCCATGTCGGGCTGTTTACGACCGTCATTCCACGGTTACAGACCATCTGGCTCAGTCCCCGCCTTGCGGCACTGGTGGATGCGCACCGTCCCTGCGCGCGGACCATTGTGGCTTCGACATCAGATTCGGAACCCAGTCTCGTGTTCCT
Source organism: Komagataeibacter diospyri (assembly GCF_006538165.1). Classification (GTDB taxonomy): domain Bacteria; phylum Pseudomonadota; class Alphaproteobacteria; order Acetobacterales; family Acetobacteraceae; genus Komagataeibacter; species Komagataeibacter diospyri. The sequence continues at coordinate 355 of NZ_BDLU01000050.1, read as the reverse complement.
GCTGGGTCAGGATACGCGCCTGATTAACGCCACGGCTGCGGCAGATTTTCTGCAGCAGAACCCCAAATGTGGCATGGCCCTGGTGGGAACGCAGGATCTGGCGGCTTTTGGTGCCCGCATCATGGAAAACGGTCTGGATGTGCATGAACTGGGGCAGCAGACGGGGCTGAATTATTCAACGGGTAAACATCTGGAAATCGGACTGTATGCTGTCGTCCCACCGGCTGCGCCGTAAAAGAAAAAAGGAATAAAGGTTTTTTTGGTGCCATCTTTTTTCAGGGGCTGTTGGGAATTGAGTTTTCTAAAGGGCCATGATGTGTTTCAAAGACCATATGGATCGCTTCATACTGACGGA
>NZ_BDLU01000049.1 GCF_006538165.1 Komagataeibacter diospyri | reverse complement strand
GAGAACTTCTTCTGCAAGCTCAAGGAGTTCAAGCGCATCGCCATGCGCAGCGAAAAAACAGACAGATCATTCGAAGCCATGATCTATCTCGTTGGCGCAATCATCAATTCAAGATAATTCCCAACAGGCCCCAGAAAGGCGGCGTTTTTCGAAGCTTTTTGCAAAAAGCTTCACCAGAAACGTCTTTCTGGTTTATCGCATCAGTGCTGCCATGCCTGATGCCAGTCCTGTTTTTCCTGTTCCGTCAGGGGGAGGGGAAGCGCCATCTGGCGCTGGCTGGACAGGATGCAGGTTTCCATAACCGCCATCAATGCCACGGCCTGTATGGGGGGGACGGGATTATGCCCCCGGCCCATGATAGCGTCGCGCAGCATGGCATAATAGATCCGCTGGTCGCCTGGCGGGACAGGTAGCGTGCGCGGCGTATCGGTTCCGTCAAATACCAGCATGCCATCAGGGTCATCGCCCCAGCCCGGATCACCGGGGCGCATTCCGGCACGAAGCTGGTTTTCCTGCTGGTCGGCATGATGTTTCAGGATCGTGCCACGTGTCCCATGCACGACAAAGCGCGGACCGGCCCGTGCCGCGAGCAGACTGCAATGCAGGCTGACCCGTCTTTTCCCATATATCAGCAGGACCTGTGCCCAGTCATCGCCACAGGCATTGTCACGCAGGCATGCCAGACTGGCCTGCACATGATCCGGCAGACCAAACAGTTGCAGGGCCTGATCGGCGATGTGTGGCCCAAGGTCGAACCACAGGCCACTGCCCGCTGCATCCGTTTCACGCCAGCGGTCACGTACCTGCGGACGGAATCGGTCCATGCGCGATTCCAGTTCGGTTACCCGTCCGACCAGCCCGGTCGCGATCAGGTTGCGGATACCAAGGAAATCGCTGTCCCATCGCCGGTTCTGGAAAACGGACAGGAACCGTTCCCGTGAATGGGCCATCTGTGCCACTGCGCGCGCCTGTTCCAGCGTGATGGTGAACGGCTTGTCCACCACCACATGCAACCCGGCACGTAACGCTGCAATGGCAAGATCGGCATGGGTCGTGTTCGGGGTGGCGATCACCACCATGTCCAGATCAGGCAGGGCAAACAGGGCATCGGGCGTCGCCGTGACCGCCACCTGTGGGCAGTCACGTAAAACCGCATCGCGCTGTCCTGAACAGACGGCGACAAGTTCAAGCCCCGGTGTTGCATTGATCAGGGGGGCGTGAAAGGTGCGCCCGGCAAAGCCATAGCCGACAAGGCCGACCCGTAATGGCCAGCGTGGTGGTGTGGACATATGTCTCCCTTCCCTATGGTTTCCCATGATGACGGAAACCGGCACATGGAGGGAAGCGTATCAGAAGCTGTTTCAAAACCGCCTGCCGATAAAAGTTTTTGGGTGCCGCCCTTTTTCAAAAAGGCGGCGTTCCCTGAAGCGTGTTGAAGACAGCTTCACCAAAACTTTCCTGGAATCAGCCAGATGTTTTTATGGGCAGTTTTGGTCCCGTGCAGCCCGCAGCATCAGAACAGAAGGATCATACCGCCTGATGCACTGTTGTCGCTTTCCTTGTACGGGCCATGGGCGGCCGAACTGGTATGGGCGTATTCAGCCACAAGGTTCAGCCAGTCCGTCATTTTATAGTAGGCCGCGCCCACTTCGGATTCATTGCGGCGGACAAGGTCGGGATTGCTCTCACCCGGTGCAAGGTAAAGGTTACTGACACCATAGCTTCCGACCAGTTTGAACTTCTTGGTGAAGTTATACATCATCTGGACATAGTAGCCTTCCGATGCACGCTTGCGTCCGTTGCTGGCCACACCGTCAAAGAACAGGCCGGTCGTGCCCAGGCCGCTGCCACGGTAGTAGTAGCCCACGAACTGCGCCGGACCATAGGTCAGCTTCGTGCCGATTTCGCCCGCTTCCGCCGTGACACCATGCTTCTGGCCCGGAATGACGGCAACATCCGCAGTACTGCTGGTGGTCATGTTATAAATGCCACCGTTTTCCTCAAGCAGTTGGGTGGAAACCGTTGTCGTCTTGCTGACGGTCAGGTTCTGCTGGTGCTGCGTCAGGAAGCTGGCCCAGATGCGGGCGCTCAGTCCACCGATCTTGAAGTCATAGGTCACCTTGCCCTGGATCATGGGCGAACTGTGCTGGGTGGAGCCTGCCGAATAGGCATTGCCGCTGGCGTCATCGCCAGAGAAATCAAACTCATCCAGCGGCTGCAGGATGCCAATCGTGCCCTGGAACCCCTTGATCGTGGGTGACTGGTACGAAATCTGCGGGATCCAGTCGGCATACACGTAACCGACACCGATGCGGCCCAGCGAGGTATTGCCCGGAGCCGAGTTGCTGCCGGTGGAACCGACACTCAGCAGGGTTGCGTCATCAAGGATGGCATCCCCGCCGAAGATGCCAAGGTCACGACCGATCTTGAACGTGCCCCATTTCTTGTTGCCCGCCGTCACGTAAACCTGACGAAAATCGATGCCGGCGGTGCCCAGACCCACCGGGCTGCCGCCGGTATTGGCATTCATGGCGCCGTTCTTGGCATTGTCGATGCCGGGATACATGCCCATGACGGCGGCAAGGTCGATGCCGTTCTGCGTGGTCGAGAGTTTGAGGATCAGGCCCGCAGGCAGCAGGCCGTTACGCAGCGCCGAGGAATCGAACCCGCTTGCCCCCGTCGAGACGCCACCGGCAACCGGCATGCCACCCGCCGGGCTGTTATAGGTATAGAACCCGTTGATGAAGCCCGACAGATTGATGTCGACTGGTCCCGCCTTGAAGGTCAGGCCCTTGCCGGGCACATATTTTTCCATGCGCACGAACGACAGTCCGCCGCCAAGACCCATGGAATGCTGGGCGGCCAGCCAGGTGGATTCTGCTGACGCCGCGCTGGCCTGGGCGCTGGCTGCTGCCTGCTGGGCCTGCGCCAGCACATAGTCGGGGTCCATGCCACCACCGCCAATGCCGATCTGGCCGGGGGGCTGGATCGGGTGGCCCATGGCGGTGCGCACCTGCTCGTGGGTGGATGTGGGAACGGCCATATGGCGCTGTGCGGGCACATACTGTGTTGCACGGCTGGAGGTGGATGCCGCTTCGCGCACATGCTGCATGTGATGGGCCAGAAGCCCCTTGTACTCGCCCTGTGTCAGGCTGCCCTTTGCCTTCAGGATGTCGAGAAGTTCACTATAATCGTCAGCCCGCGCCTCTTCGGGGCAGGCAAGGGACGCGCCCCCGCTTGCCATGACAACTACCGCGCCAATACGCGCCAATTTTCCTGCCGACATAGTATTAAACTCCCTGCCAGCATTCCTGTTGTATAAAACCCTGCGGGTCAATGGCCCCCATCAGGCGCAACGGACACCATCCAGCCACATGACGTGTATGTAATAACGCAGGGATTCTTCCCCCCGTTCTGGCTGCAGGCAGGACATGCATGTCCATATCCAGATGGATTCGTTAGCAAATCTTCCTTCTTTTTCATACAATGTTCAAAATATGGTCAGCAGGGGACACATGTGCGTTTCCCGACCGGATGCGTACGATATCGCAGCACGGCAGGAACAGCGGGACGGGGAAAGAACCGGAATCGGAACGTTCTGAAGGATGCATCAAACAATCGTGTGCGCATGTTTTTCTGTCGGATGGTCAGTAAAAAACAACACAGGTACGTTATGTGCATTCAGGAATACAGAATATATCATCACGAAGCCGTGTTTGTATTCTATTGGTTAATTAGTGACCGTGCCCCGTATGGCCTGTCCCGCATTCAGGATCGCGCGGGCCTGCCGCCATGCGGTTTCCAGCGCATCCACCATCGTGTCGTGGGGCGCGGTCCATTCCTGGGCATCCTGTCCGGGTATGCACAGGCGCGCACGCCACTGTCCCGTGCCGGTGGATGTGGGCTGCCGGTCAAGGTTGAGCGTCCAGTCCGCCGGAATGCGCGCCAGCACGCGCGCCAGCCGTTTTTCCGGTGTCAGCGGTGTTGCGTAATTATGTGACATGGAATCTCCTTACGTCTGCGCAATATCGACTCTGTCCTTGACGCGGGCGGGGATAAGCCCAAGAAACACAGGCTTTGCCCGTAGCCAAGGATATGCCTTTCGTGTCTGCCTTCCCCGGTCTTGTTCCCGATGCATCCGTTGATGGTGTCGCCCACCTGATCCAGACCGCACTGACGCCGGTTTTCATGCTGTCGGGGATCGGCACGTTGCTTAACATGTTCAATACACGACTGGCCCGTGTCAGTGACCATATCGAGACGGTACGCGACAAGCTGGAAAATGCCGATGACAAGAGCAGCGCGGATGCTGCGCTGCTGTTACGCCGGCTGACGCATCTGCATTACCGCACCCTGCTGCTGGATGCGTCCATCCTGTTCGCGGGTGTGGGTGGGGCATCGGCCTGTGGTTCGGCTTTTGCGCTGTTCATGGGCAGCGTGCGCGATGCGTCCATTGCGTGGTGGCTGGTACTCATGTTCGGTAACGCACTGGTCTGCACCGTCGTCGCGCTGGCCATGTTCCTTGGTGACAGCCTTGTTGCGTGGCATGGCCTGCGGGTCACGACCTTTCTGCCGCACAAGCAGGACATGCTGAACAATATTATTGACTGAGGTACGGGTCAGGGTGTCGTAACCTGACTGAACGGATCGATCGCGTACTGCTCCAGCGGGATGTCATGTGTCATCATGCCATGGGCATGCAGGAACGTGGCAAAGGCTGTATAGCGGGGCACGTTCAGCAGCGCCGGCTGCTTGCATATGCGCGGCAGGGTAGCCTGCCACGCCGCCCGGTTCAGCGGCGTATCGAATTCCGGGTGGTCATGGATTGTCTGCGCCAGCATGGCGTCAGGGTGGTTGATCAGGGTATTCGCCCCTTCCGCCAGCGCATCCATGAACTGGCGTATCCATGCATCATGCGCATGATCGCGACCGGCCAGGAAGATCAGTTCATCTGATATCGGCACGCCATGTTCCTCAGGGAAAAACGCCGAGACCTTCATACCCTTCTGCTGCAGGTCGATCAGTTCATATGTCCGCACTGCCCCGATCACGCCATCCACGGCATGACTTATGATGGCCTGTTCCAGCTGAAAATTGACATTGACCTGATGCACGTCACCCATGGCCAGCCCGGCTGAATGCAGCATGGTGTCCAGTGCCGCGTCATCCACCCCCGGCATGGATACGCCAATGGTTTTGCCCTTCAGGTCGGCGATGGAATGAACCCCTTCCCCCGTAATCAGGACATTCAGCGGGGTATCGATCAGCGTGCCCACCCGTACCAGCGGGATATTCTGGTCCGCCAGCATGCCAAGCTGCGTCTGGTAAGATACGGCAAGGTCTGCCTGTCCCGCCGCGACCAGGCGTGCGGGCGATCCGGGATCCGCGGGGGCGATCAGCTTCACATCCAGCCCGTGGCGGATGAATGCGCCGCTGTACTGGGCGGCCAGAAGGGCGGCGTGATCGGCGTTGAGGAACCAGTCCAGCACGACCGTGACCTGCTGGCTGGCGGCATGGGCGGGCAGGGCCAGCATCGTGCAGGCCAGAAATCCTGCTGCCCCAAGGGCACGTGTGAGGGTTTGCATGGATGTGATAGGCTCCCTTTCCCTGACATCCGTAATCTACGGCAGGCAGGGAACGGGTGCATATGTCCCGGGCGGGACAGTCTCCCTTCGCTGGCATGACCCAGATCAGGTTCAACGGGTATGATCTCAGCCCACGGATCATGGGCACCCCGGTCAGACAGGAAGAGTGTGGGCATGGCCCCACATCCGTCAAGTCACGGATGAAGGACCATGCCCGGTCACATGTCAGGCGTCGGACTGCTGCCGTTCACGCCGCGCGCAGAGCGGAAGCAGCACAAGGAAATAACCGAAATAATATAGTGCCGCGACCCGGCCCGCGATCATCCAGCCGCCTTCGGCATGGTGGCGGCCCACCAGTCCCATCAGTACGAACGATATGACCAGTCCCACCATGCCGATCCGGCAGGCCGGGCGGAAACGTGCCGAACGGATGGGCGAACGGTCCAGCCACGGCACCGCGAACAGGATCAGGATCGACCCCGCCGCCGCCAGCAGGCCGCCAAACTTGGACGGTACGGACTGCAGCAGGCCATAAAAGGGCAGGAAATACCATTCCGGCTCGATATCGGCAGGCGTGTGCATGGGATTTGCGGGACGGTAGTTTTCCGGTTCGGACAGAAGATCGGGCCACAGGAATGCAAGCGCCACGAACACCAGCGCGAACAGCACAAGACCCGTCAGGTCCTTGGTGGTATAATAGGGGTGGAAGGGCACGGTCTGGCGTTCGGGTACCGGCCTGCCATCGGGATTGTTCGGCCCGCTGACATGCAGTGCTGCCACATGGAAGGCGACGACAGCCACGATGGCGAACGCCATGAGGAAATGCAGCACGAAAAAACGGTGGATGAAAATATCCCCCAACTGGTCGCTGCCTTCCATGATGTGTTCAAGTGTTCCGCCAATGACCGGCACGGCGCCCACCGCCTTGCCCGCGACATCGGCCCCCCAGTAAGACATCTGACCCCATGGCAGCACATAACCCGCGAACGCCGTGACCATGACCATCAGCAGCAGCCCCAGCCCGGTCAGCCACAGGATTTCGCGCGGCTGCTTGTATGAACCGTAATACAGCCCCCGGAACAGGTGGATGTACAGGGCGGCCATGAACAGGCTGGCCCCGGTCATGTGCATCGCGCGCAGCATCCAGCCACCCGGTAGCTGGCGTTCGATCATCTCCACCGACATGAAGGCCCCGGCGGAGGTGGGGGTGTAGTTCATGGCCAGGAAAATGCCCGTGGCCAGCATCAGCACCAGCACCGCCGTCAGGATCGCCCCGAAATTCCACAGGGCGTTCAGGTTCCGGGGCATGCGGAAGTCGATATATTCCTGCCGGAAACCGCTTACGATCGGAAGCCTGCGGTCAATCCAGGACAGGATGCCGCCAGAGCGTCCGGAATGCGCATGTGGGGGAATGTTTTCGGGGAGACTGGGCCCGCTCATTCTTGTTTCCTGAATTCAGACGAAAGAAAAATCAGGTAACGGTGTAGCAGCCAGATGGGCGGCAGGCACCTCATCTTTTTGAATCAGGAACGATTTCATACCATGGTGTAGCGGTACGGTGGCACGTACAGCATCCGCATGCGGCAGTACACGCCTGCAGGCACAGACCAAAGGGACCGTGCCACAGCAGTAATCCTGATTTTCAAGGAAGTGGCGCACCCGAAAGGACTCGAACCTCTAACCCCCAGATTCGTAGTCTGGTGCTCTATCCAGTTGAGCTACGGGTGCGCTGTGAGGCGGCTTTTAACTGACCCAGCCGGACCCCGCAACCCCTTTTTTCAATTATCGAATATTTTTTTATCCCTTCGTGCGCGCCAGCAGCCTGCCCGTGGTCCGCCGGGTCCACAGGCGGATATGTTCCATGTAAAGATAGATGACCGGCGTGGTATAAAGCGTGAGCAGCTGGCTCATCATAAGGCCACCCACCACCGTAATGCCCAGCGGGCGGCGCATTTCCACACCGTAACCGCTATTGGTGATCAGTGGCACGGCCCCAAGGGCTGCTGCCAGCGTGGTCATGAGGATGGGACGAAATCGCTGGATGCACGCATCGCGAATGGCATGGCGGGCGTCCAGCCCCCGATCGCGTTCGGCATGCAATGCGAAATCCACGATCAGGATGGCGTTTTTCTTCACGATCCCCACCAGCAGGATCATCCCGATCATGGTGATGAGCGAAAACTCCTGCCCCAGCGCCCACAGTGCCAGCACGGCCCCGACCCCGGCCGAAGGCAGGGTGGACATGATGGTCAGCGGGTGAATGTAGCTTTCATACAGGATGCCCAGCGTCACATAGATCGTGACAAGGGCTGCGATGAAGATCAGCACCTCGTTGATGATGGCGGACTGGAACTGTGCCGCCTGTCCGGTAAAGCCGCCATGGATGGACTGCGGCATATGCAGCCGGACCATGGTGTCGGCAATGGTGGCGGCGGCGTCACTCAGCGCCATGCCGGGGGCAAGGTTGAAGGAAATGGCGGCGGATACGAACCCGCCCTTATGCGATACGGTAATGGCGGTGGGATGGGGTTCAAGCCGCGCCACGTTGGAGAGGGGCAGCATGGTTTCGGTGCTGGATGACACGGCGGACCCGTTTGACGCGCCCGTCCCCCCCGCCAGCCTGTTGGCGATCTGGTTGCGGAAGGACTGCTGGCTCAGCTGCGTGCTGGTGCTGGACTGCGTGGTGGTCGCCATGCGGGCGCGGACCGTATTGGACACCGTGCCGCCGCCGGGACTGCCCCCGGCGGTGGAAATGCGGAATGACTGCAGGATGTCGGGGGACGTGCGGTACTGGTCCGCGACTTCCATCACCACATGGTAGGTCGCAAGCGATGTGGAGATGTTTGATGCGATGCGCTGGCCAAATGCATCATACAGCGTGTTGCTGACCAGCTGCGGCGTAATCAGGTACCGTGCCGCAAGATCGCGGATGATGTCGGCATGGATGGCAGCCCCGTTGTTCATCACGTCCGTCGTGACATCACGCAGGGCGGGCGCCGTGCGCAGCGCCGATGTCAGCATGGGCACCCAGGTATAGAGGGCATCCGCATCATCACTGGTCAGCAGGTAGCGGTATGCCCCTTCCTTCTGCCGGCCGCCGCCGCCGCTTATGTCACCTGCCGAGAACAGGGACACGTCAAGCCCCGGAATATCGGCCAGCCGCCTGTGGATGCGTTCGATCATCTCATCGGGGCCATCATTGCGCCGGGTGCGGTCGATCATCTGGGCGAAGGCCTGTCCCTCGATATTGGTATCACCGGAAAAGGCGATGACTTCCTGCGCATCCTTGTCGGCGGACAGGGCGTTGCTTATGGCGCGGATCTTTTCCGTCATGGCGGGAAACGACGTGGTCTGGTCCGCGCGGAAGAAGCTCATGACCATGGCCACGTCTTCCTTGGGCAGGATTCCCTTGGGCATGAGCACGATCACCCCGATCATGATCGCAAGGCTCAGCGGCAGGGTCACGGCAGTCAGCACATGATGGCGCAGCGCCACATCCAGCGTGCGTTCGTAAAACCGCAGCAGGCGCAGGTACCCCGCTTCCATCCAGTCGCCCGCAGCGTGCGGCCAGCGCCGCCACCACGGCGCACCGGGGGAAGGGGGGGCATTATGGCTGACGTCCAGCAGCAGGCTGCACATCATCGGCGTCAGGCTCAGGGCAAGCACCAGCGAGACGGTGACGGTAATGGCCAGCGTCATGGAAAATTCGAAAAAGACCTTCCCCGGCGTTCCCCCCAGCAGCAGCAGCGGCAGGAATACCGCCACCAGCGAGATGGTGATCGACATGACGGTGAACCCGATTTCACGCGATCCCTGTAGCGACGCCTCCATCCGCCCCATGCCCGCTTCCATATGGCGGGCGATGTTTTCCAGCACCACGATGGCGTCATCCACCACGAAGCCGGTCGCAATGGTCAGCGCCATGAGGGACAGGATATCGAGCGAGAAATGGAACAGCGACATGATCGCCAGCGTTCCCGCCAGCGAAATGGGTACCGTAATGGCCGGGATCAGCGTGGAACGCGGCGTGCGCAGGAACACCAGCACAACCCCCACCACCAGCAGTACCGATGCCAGCAGCGTCCACTGCGTATCGGCCAGTGACGCGCGGATGGTGATGGAACGGTCCATGGCGGGGGTCAGCGTCACCCCCGCAGGCAGGGCGGCGCGCAGGGCGGGGAGACGGGCCTTGATGTCATCGGTTACGCGAATGACGTTGGCGCCCGCGCGCGGCAGGATGATGGCCATGGCGGCCCTGCGCCCGTTCAGGAAGCCGACCTTGCGTTCGTTTTCCACCCCGTTATGGACATAGGCCACGTCCTGCAGCCGCACGGGCCGGCTGTCACGGTAGCCGATGACAAGGTCACGGTACTGGGCTGCACTGCGTGCCTGGTCATTGGTGGCGAGGGTGTAGCGTGTGGTGTCGTTCTCGATCACGCCCTTTGGGGTATTGGCGTTGGCCGATGCCAGGGCGGATCGGATATCCTCGAACCCCAGCCCGTATTTGAACAGCGGCCACGGATTGATTTCCACCCTTACCGCCGGCGCGGAACTGCCCATGAGTTCGACCCACCCTACGCCCTGCACCTGTGACAGCAGGGGCTGCAGGCGTGTCTTGGCGATATCATACAGTTCCGACATCGGCTGCGTGTCCGATGTCAGGGCAAGGATCATGATCGGATTTTCGGAGGGGTTGGCCTTCCAGTATTCCGGCTGTGATTCCAGCGTTGCGGGCATGTCGGCACGGGCTGCGCGCAGGGCCGCCTCCACGTCATTGGCGGCGGAATCTATATTGGTCGACTCATTGAAGGTCAGCAGGATGAAGGCGCTGTCCTGACTGGAATCGGATTCAATCTCGCTTATGCCCGCAATCTGTCCCAGCCTGCGTTCCAGCGGGGTGGTGACGGAACTGGCCATCTGCTGGGGTGATGCACCCGGCTGGCTGGCTACGACGTAAATGACGGGTACTGCGATATCTGGCAGGTCGCCCACCGGCAGGACCCGGTAGGCAAAAAGACCCGAAAGGACGATGGCTGCCGCCAGCAGGGTGGTCGCGACCGGGCGCAGGATGAAAAGACGGCACAGGTTCACTGCCTGTTTCCAGGTAATGGATACATGTTATTCCTGATTTCTACTCGCGGCGGGGTTGCCTGTTTCCAGCCCTGTTTCCGCCATGGTGCCCGCCTGTCCCGCAGGCTGGCGATAATAATAATATTCCGCGACCCGCAGCGGCAGCAGGTCCATGAACCGTGACCCCGCCACCAGCCACCGTGGGAACGAAATGCGTCGCCTGCCGGCCGCAACCCCCGACAGGATGGTGCGCACGGCATCGCCCGTCTGGGTCAGGCCGGGCATGGGAAAATTGTTCTGCGTGGTCATGGGGGTGGCGACAAAGCCGCAGCACACGCTGGACATGACAATGCCCGCACGCTTCATGTTCGCCCCTGTCGCTACCATGAAACGGTCCACCGCCGCCTTTGAAGCGCAATAGGACGGTGTGCCGGGGAAGGAGACAAGCCCCGCCACCGATGACATGGCGCAGATGCGTCCCCGGACCCCGTCATTCGCCCGGGGCTGGGCGCGCATCACACGGATGGCGGGCAGCACCGTATTCAGTACGCCATCCATGTTGGTCGCGAACATGCGGCGGACCTGAGCATCCGGCTCGGTCGGGGCTTCGTCCCCGCCCTTGGTGGATGCGGTAATCCCCGCGCAGGCAAAGACCAGGTCCAGCGGCCCCGCGGTCGTGATCCATTCTTCCATGCCCGCCTGTTCCCGTACGTCCTGCACCCGTATACGGGCATCCGCGCCACGTGCGATGCAGGCCGTCGCCACGGCGCGCAGGTTGTCAGCATTGCGTCCACCCAGATGCAGCGTACGTCCCGGCCGGGCAAGGGCAAGGGCAAGGCCACGTCCGATCCCTGACGAGGCACCTGTAATCAATATCGAATCCTGTTTCATATTCGCAGAATACATACACCCTGTTAGAACTGCGCTACCCCGTTTACGCACCCGGCGCGCATTTATACCGCCACTGTCAAGGAGAGCTGCATGACCCAGACATCCACCCCCACCTGCACGTCCCCAGTCGCCCCGGTCCGGCGGCGTGGGGTATGTCTGGTCATTTCAGCGCCATCCGGGGCAGGTAAGTCAACCATTGCCAATGCATTGCGCGCGTCGGAACCACAGCTGCTGCATTCCGTGTCCGTCACTACCCGCCAGCCCCGTCCGGGCGAAAGTGACGGGATCCATTATCATTTCCGCAGCATGGAAGAATTTACCCGCATGGCGGAAGCGGGGGAAATGCTGGAATGGGCCACCGTGTTCGGTCGTGGGTATGGCACCCCCCGCGCGCCGGTGGAGCAGGCCCTGGCGGAAGGCCGCGACATGGTGTTCGATATCGACTGGCAGGGGCACCGCCAGATCCGCGCCGCCCTGCCGGGGGACGTCATCAGCCTGTTCGTCCTGCCGCCTTCGATCGCGGAACTGGAACGCAGGCTGCATGGCCGCGCATCCGATGAGGCGGATGAGATCGCACGCCGCATGCAGGCCGCGCGTGACGAGATCTCGCACTGGAATGAATTCGATCACGTCATCATCAATTCCGACCTTGACCTCGCGATAGCGGAAGCCCGGGCCGTGCTGGTGGCGGCACGGCTGGAACGCCACCGTCAGGTGGGGCTGGCGGACCTGGTGGCCAGCTTCGGAGTCTGATTGCAAAAACATGTACCGGATACCCTACCGGGACGCGCATGTGTTTCATGCGCCATGGTCGATGGACAAGCTGGCCGGAATTCGTGGATATGCGGGTGTCGCGGCATCCGCCGCCCTGTTCTCCTGACCGTCCGGATTCCCATGCCCACGCGTAGTGTTCCCGCCCCCGTCATGCCGTTCTGGATGATTGCCCTGCTGGGGTTGCTTACGGCCATCGGCCCGCTGGCGACCGACATGTACCTGCCTGCCTTTCCCATCATGGATGCGGAACTGGCGGGGGGCCATGCGGGGGCCAGCCAGGTCACGCTGGCGGCATGGTTTGCTGGGCTGGCGGTAGGGCAGTTCAGCCTTGGTCCCATTTCCGACCGTCTGGGCCGCAGGCTGCCCCTGCTGGGGGGGCTGGTGCTGTTTACGGCGGGATCTGCCGGATGCGCCATGGCCACGGGCTTCGACCTGTTCTGCCTGTGTCGTTTTGTCTCGGCGCTGGGCGGGGCGGCATGCGCGGTCCTGCCGCGCGCCATCGTGCGTGACATGGCGACGGGGGCTGCGGGCGCGCGCATCATGTCACAGCTTATGCTGGTGTTCGGTGTCATGCCCATTCTTGCACCGTCACTGGGCAGTCTGGTGCTGATGATGGGGCACTGGCGGTGGATTTTCATGATCGCGGTCATCTATGGCGTGCTGGGGCTGCTGACGGTGCTGGCGACCTTGCCCGACACCATGGCGGTGGAAAAGCGCATTGCCTTTTCCCTGACCGGCACGATCGCCCGTTATGCCGGTCTGGTGCGTGAACCGGTGTTCATGTCCAGCGCGCTGATAAACAGTTTTTCCTCGTTCGTCATGTTCGCCTACATCACCTCCGCACCCATGGTGTTTGAACACCTGCTTGGGTTCACGCCCACCCAGTTCGGGGTGTTTTTCGGCATGAATGCGGGGATCTTCATTGCCTGCGCGCAGTTGAACGGCTGCCTGGTCCACCGGATCGCGCTGTCGCGGCTGCTGGATGGCGGGATTGCGTGCAGCATAATGGCCGCGGTGGCATGTCTGGTACTGTCGCTTGCGGGTGTTGCTGGCCCTGCGCACCCTGTTCTGGTGTGCGTGCTGATCAGCTGCATTACCGGCTGTCTGGGTTTTGTGGGTCCAAACGCCACGGTGCTGGCCTTTACCCACCATGGCCATCAGGCGGGCAGTGCATCGGCGCTGATGGGCACCATCCAGTTTTCTCTTGCGGCTGGCAGCGGCTTCATCCTTGGGCACGTGCCCTTCCATTCCCCCGTGCCGCTGGCGGTGGTGGTCATGGCGGGCGTGGGCTGCATGGTGGCGTGCAACATGTGGCGTCATGCCTGCGACCGGCGGATGGACGCGTCCCACGCGCCCTGATCGCGCAGCGGGCGGTGGAGTGAATGCGCTTTCGCTTTGACGTGGGGGACCTGCCGCGCTACGGCAGGAACATGTCTGCTGAACCTGTTGTCCGGTCTGGCGATCACCCACATGCGCGGGAGGCGTTGTGAACGGCATTCTCGATTTCATTGCCGGGCTGGGCAGGGCCGTTCTGGATATTGTCCGCATGGCGGGACGCGTGGCGCTGTTTGCGGCCGTCGCCCTGTCGCATGTGGTCCGGCCCCCCTTCTACTGGCGTACGCTGTGGGGCACGTTGGTGGAAATCGGCTATTTCTCCCTGCCGGTCGTGGCGCTGACGGCGCTGTTTTCCGGTGGCGTGATCGCGCTCCAGTCCTATACCGGTTTTGCCCAGTACCATGCCCAGAACGCCATTGCCGGAATTGTCATCCTTGCGGTCACGCGTGAACTGGGGCCGGTGCTGGCGGGACTGATGGTGGCGGGGCGGGTCGGGGCCGCCATGTCGGCCGAAATCGGGACCATGCGGGTGACCGACCAGATCGATGCGCTCAGCACCCTGTCCACCAATCCCATCAAGTACCTGGTCACGCCACGGCTGGTGGCGGGTACGCTGGCGCTGCCGTTCCTTGTGCTGGTGGCCGACATACTGGGTGTGCTGGGCGGGTTTACCGTGTGCGTGATGAAGCTGGATTTCTCGGCTTCCGCCTATATCACGGCCACGATCGCCTCGCTCAAGGTCATGGACGTGACGGTGGGGCTGGTGAAGGCGGCCATATTCGGGTTCCTGATCGCGCTTATGGGCTGCTATCATGGCTATCACAGCCGGGGCGGGGCCGAAGGCGTAGGGGCGGCGACGACGGCGGCCGTGGTTGCGGCCTCGATCCTGCTGCTGACGTTCGATTACCTCCTGACAGACGTGTTCTTTTCCCAATGACAGACACAATACCCAAGATCCGCATTCGCGGCCTGAAAAAGGCGTTTGGCCCCAAGGTGGTGCTGGACGGGGTGGATCTGGATGTCATGGGCGGTACGTCGTTCGTGGTCATCGGTGGCTCGGGCACCGGCAAGTCGGTGCTGCTGCGCTGCATTCTGGGTCTGATCACGCCCGATGCGGGATCCATCGAGATTGATGGCGTCGATGTCACGACGCTTTCGCCCCGTCAGCGTGAACCCTACATGGCCCGCATCGGCATGCTGTTTCAGAACGGCGCGCTGTTTGACAGTCTGAGCGTGTGGGAAAACGTGACATTCGGCCTGATTGCGGCAGCGCGCGCGGGACACGGGCCGCGCATTACCCGGGCGCAGGCCCGCGAACGTGCGGGGGCGCTGCTGGAACAGGTGGGCATGGACCCCGCCGTGGGCGCGCTGTCGCCATCCGAACTGTCGGGCGGCATGCAGAAACGCGTGGGACTGGCGCGCGCGATCGCGGCCCGTCCTGAAATCCTGTTCTTTGATGAACCGACAACCGGCCTTGATCCCATCATGGGTGCGGTGATTGACGGGTTGATTGTTGATTGCGTGCGCAGGCTGGGATCGACTGCCATCGCCATTACGCACGACATGGCGTCCGCCCAGCGGATCGGGGATCAGGTTGGCATGCTGTATGAAGGCAGGATGATCTGGCAGGGATCGCCCTCCACCCTGTTCGACAGTGGCAACCCGGTGGTGGATCAGTTTACCCATGGCCGCCGTGAAGGGCCGATCAAGGTAGACGTGCGTAGCTAACTGATAAATAAAGATAAAAGTTTTTGAGTGCCGCCTTTTTTCAAAAAGGCGGCGTTCTTTTGAAGCTTTTTGAAAAAGCTTCACCAAAAACTTTTTCCCGTTTGGCCAGGGGGGCTTTTCATCCCCTCTGACTTTCGCGGCCGGTCGTTCCATATATGATATACACGATCTGTTCTTGCCCAAGGAGCCATCATGGCGCGTCGGCCCGCTAACCGTTTTGTCTGCCAGTCCTGTGGGGCGGTCTTTTCCAAGTGGTCGGGCCGGTGCGACGCCTGTGGCGCATGGAACAGCATTGTCGAGGAAACGGTTGAACCGACCGCAACCGGCGGCACCAACGCCCGCAGGCGCGCCGGTAGCCGCATCAACCTTGTCGGCCTTGCGGGCGATACCCCGCCGCCACCGCGCATCGAAACCCGCATCGGTGAACTGGACCGCGTGCTGGGTGGCGGGCTGGTCCCGGCCTCCGTCGTGCTGGTGGGCGGTGATCCGGGTATCGGCAAATCAACCTTGCTGCTGCAGGGGGCATGCGCGCTGGCACGCGCCGGACGCAAGGTCATGTACATATCGGGCGAAGAAGCAGTGGACCAGATCCGGCTGCGCGCGCGCAGGCTGGGGCTGGAAGCGCCGACGCTGGAACTGGCCGCCGCCATCAACGTGGCCGATATCGCCGCAACGCTGGATGCGGAAAAGGATCTGGCGCTGGTCGTGATCGACTCGATCCAGACCATGTGGATGGAAACGGTGGAAAGCGCGCCCGGCACCGTAAGTCAGGTCCGCGCCTGCGCGTTTGAACTCATCCGCCTGGCCAAGCAACGTGGCTTCAGCCTGATCCTTGTGGGGCACGTAACCAAGGAAGGCGCGCTGGCAGGCCCCCGCGTGCTGGAACATATGGTCGATGCGGTCATGTATTTTGAAGGCGATCGCGGGCATCAGTTCCGTATCCTGCGCGCGGCCAAGAACCGCTTCGGCGCAACCGACGAAATCGGCGTGTTCGCCATGACCGATCAGGGGCTGGAGGAAGTGCCCAATCCCTCCGCCCTGTTCCTGGCGGAACGGCGGGGACATATTGCGGGCTCCGCCGTGTTCGCGGGCATGGAGGGCACGCGCCCCGTGCTGCTGGAAGTGCAGGCCCTGCTGTCGCCCAAGGCGGGTGACGGCGGTGCGCGGCGCGCGGTCGTCGGGTGGGATACGGGGCGGTTGAACATGTTGCTGGCGGTGCTGGAAGCGCGATGCGGCATCAAGCTCAACGCCATGGATGTCCATCTCAATATCGCAGGCGGCCTGCGGGTGGGGGAACCTGCGGCCGACATGGCGGTGGCTGCCGCGCTTGTTTCCGCCGCTACCGGGCAGCCCACCAGCGCTGGTTCGGTCTATTTTGGCGAAGTCGGGCTGTCGGGCGAGATCCGTCAGGTCTCGCAGCCCGATACACGGCTGAAGGAAGCCCACAAGCTGGGATTCGAGCAGGCATTCCTGCCGCGCCGTATCGCACGCGGCAACCGCAAGCCTACGGCCCCGGACGGGCTGGGCATACAGGAAATCGGCCATCTGGGCGATCTGGTCAGCCTGTTTACGGGAGCCATGGAGGAGGCGGAGGCGTGAGTGCGCCCGAACGCTTCATGCTGCGCGAACCCGCGATGCTGGAGCGGGAGGTGAAGAAAAGCATTTTCCTTGCACAGGCAGCCCCCGTCTCAACCCCTGCGGACGCCATGGAATTCATTGCATCTGTCAGCGATCCCGACGCCACCCATAACTGCTGGGCTTACCTGATCGGCCAGACCTATCGCAGTGATGATGCGGGCGAACCCGGCGGCACGGCGGGCCGTCCCATCCTGCAGGTGATCGAGGGACAGGGTTTCGACCGCACCGTGGTCGTGGTCACGCGGTGGTTTGGGGGCACCAAGCTTGGCGCGGGCGGTCTGGTGCGGGCCTATGGCGGGACAGCCGCGGAATGCCTGCGTACGGCAGAACGCATACCGATCGTGGATATGGTGTCCCTGACGTTTGGCTGCGGTTTTTCCGAACATGCCCTGCTGCGTGCCCGGCTGGAAAGCATGGACTGCCAGATCGTGACAGAGGAATTCGGCGCGGACGGCGTGGGCATGCAGATAACCCTGCCCGCGATACGCGAAGCACAGGTCCGCACCCGCATTACCGACATCACCCGTGGGCAGGCGCTGATCCGTGCGGTGGAGGAAGACGCCACGCCGGGTGTTGGAGACTAGCGGTATTGCCGCTATGTCAGACAGCGTTTCACGTTCATCATACGGAAAAAGACCAGATATGACCGATACCCCGCCGGACCGTCTGTCCGTCAATCCCGCCAGCCCCTTTTACAACGAGTCCCTGCTTGATCGCGGCATTGGCGTGCGTTTCAAGGGCATCGAGAAAACCAATGTCGAGGAATACTGCATAAGCGAAGGCTGGGTGCGTCTGGCCGTGGGCCGCGGCACCGACCGTTTCGGCAACCCGATGGCCATGAAGGTCAAGGGGCCGGTCGAGGTCTGGTTCAAGTCCTGAACCCTGTTTGATAAGGAACAGAAGTTTTTGGGTGAAGCTTTTTGAAAAAAGGCGGCGCCCGGAAAACTTTTATTATTATCTAATAACAGCCCCGATCCGGGCCAGCATTAAAAAAGGCCGCATCCTTTCGGGTGCGGCCTTTTCTGTTTCCCCGCAGGGTCATTCCTCGTCGATCGGGCGCTTGGGCAGCAGGGCCGGCACGAAGATCAGCGTCGCCACCAGCGTGCAGGCCAGTGACAGCAGCAGCAGCCGGCCCATGCTGGCCGTGCCCGGATGGTGGGACGCCGCAAGTGACCCGAAGGCCGTGCCCGTTGTCAGCGCGGAAAACAGCACCGCGCGCGCCGTCGGGCTGGACAGGGGCAGCTTGATCCCCGCCCGCCAGTTCATGACGAAATAGATGTTGAACGACACGCCAACCCCCAGCAGCAGGGGAAGCGCGATAATGTTGGCGAAGTTCAGCTGCTCCGGCACTACAATGATCAGGATGACCGTCATCAGCGCCGACAGCAGCAGCGGCGCCAGCACCAGCGCCGTATCCAGCAGCTTGCGCAGGGCGACGGCGAGGATGATGGCGATCATCACGATGGCGGCGCCAGCAGCCGTGACAAAGGCATGCACCATGGTCGCCGCACTCTGTACGATGTCGATGGCGGAACCTGCCGCCATCGGGGCGACCTTCTGGATTTCACCCACATAGGTATGTAGCGCCCGGTTGCCCTTCATCTCCCTGGTCGGATGGACCTCGACCAGTGCACGGCCGTCAGGCAGCAGGTAGTCATGCGCCAGCTGCGCGGGCACATCGGCAATCGCAACCGGCTTCACCTGCAGCATGTCGCGCAGCATGTTCAGCTGCATGGGCAGGAAGCGCACCAGTGCTTCGTTGGTGGCCAGCACGCGCTGGTCATCTGCCTGCGACAGGTGTGCCAGCGCCGACTGGATGCGGCGCAGCGGGTCATCGGCGGGCAGCCTGTCCATCACGCCGCCCAGTGCGGCCGCCGTCTTGGCCGCCGCCGTGCGCAGCGCGCCTGCATCCGGCGCCGGTTTCGGGTTGGGCACCAGCAGGGTCGGCAGCATGATGTTCGCGGCATCCTGAATCAGGGGCAGCTTGGTCTTCTGGTCCGTGGGCACGAGTGACCCAAGCCATAGCGCGTCATGCACCATCGGCAGGTCCGACAGCCTGTCGGACATGGCGGCGGCCTGATTCAGGTCGGGCATCAGCACATCCACCGTATAGGGCGAATACTGCGGTTCCGACATCAGCATGCCCAGCGTGACCATGCCTTCCGATCTGGGGTTCTTGGTATGCAGCGGGTCAGCGTCGAATGTCAGACGGGGGACAAGGGCCACGCCCACCAGCGCGATCACCACGAAGGCCCCCAGGATCGGCTTGCGATGATGGCGGATCGCAACGTCAATCGGGCGGGCGAAGACAAACCCGATCTTGCCATGGCCGGAAGTCGGGTGGAACAGCCGCAGCAGGGCCGGCAGCAGCGTCAGCGTGCAGATGAAGGCGAACAGCATGCCGAAACCGGCAATCAGCCCAAGCTGGGCCACGCCGACAAAGGCAGTGGGGGTAAAGGCAAGGAACCCGGCCGATGTCGCCATGGCGGCGACAAGGATCTGGTGCCCGGTTTCATTGCCGGTCTGCTCAAGCGCGTCCAGCAGCCCCGGTGAGGAGCCATCGGGCAGCGCCTGTGCGCGGAACCGGACCGAGAACTGGATGGCGAAATCCACCGCAATGCCTACGAACAGGATGGCGAACGCGACCGAAATCAGGTTCAGCTTGCCCACCACGATTGCCGCGAACCCGGTGGTCAGCAGCAGCCCGGACACCAGTGTTATGATGATCGGCACGATGATGCGCCACGTATGCACCGCCAGGATCAGCCACAGCGTGACCAGCACAAGCGATCCCAGCAGGCCTGCCACCATGCCTTCGGCCACGGTTGCGAATTCCTCGTCCGCGATCTGGGTGTCGCCGGTAATGTGGACATGCGCCCGGCCGCTCTGGACAAACGGCAGGCTGCTGGCAGCGGCACGGATGGCGTCCGACGCGGCGCCGCCGGGCTGGAAGGAATCATAATCCAGCTTGGGCTGGGTTACGACAAACTGGTACTTGCCGCCAAGGTCGGCCAGATCGCCCGCCAGCAGTCGTTCCCATGACAGCGGTTCCGGCGTCCCTGATACCGAACGCTGCAATGTCGTGGCGAAACCGTCCAGCGCCGCATGGAAAGGGCCGAGGTCGGCCTGCCCCTGGCTTATGCCCATCGCAATCAGGTTCAGCGCGTTGAACAGCCCGCGCCCCGACGGGTCGGCGGCCAGTTCGCTCAGGAACGGCTGTGCGGTGATGGTGGTGTTGAGCACCCGTTCCAGCGCCCTGGGGTCAAGGAACATGAGGCCGTTGCGCACCAGATAGGGATCGGTCTGCGGCGTGGTGACGTAATTGAAATGGGCATGGTCGTCGCGCAGCCTTGCCGCCAGCGCCAGCGCGGTCTGCTGTGCCTCTTCCGGCAGGGCTGCGTCAATCACGGCGACAAGCTGGTCCTGTTTCTGTGGAAACAGCCGTCCCATCTCATCCGAGCGCTTTTTCCAGTCCAGCGAGGACGAGAACATTGTTCCCGTATCCGTGGTCACGCCCAGCAGCGCATAGCTGGCATAGGTCGCCCCCGCGATCAGGCAGGCGAATGCCAGTACCACCGCAATGGCACGACGGGAACAGAAAGCGACAAGGCGCCCAAGCGGTACCGATAGCATGACGAGTATTCAGCCCTTCAGAAACCTACGTCGTGCCGCATGAAGCGCGGCAGTCGGTGAAGAGGCCCGGTTTGGCCCATGATGCGGTCCCGATGCAAGGTGGTTCTTTGTCACACGATGTACCGCGCCGCACCCGGACATCATGACTGGCCGGGCTGGTGCATTTCCCGGCCAGTAGTCGGGGCGTCGCGGATCCAGCGTATTTCCATCACCTGCCATGCCACGAGCGAGGGCAGGCCCCACGCGATTTCCCTCAGACGCTTGATGAGCGACAGCGCAATGCCCACCTGCGGCGACAGCCCGAACAGGCCGCCGATGATGATATATCCCCCTTCCGACACGCCCAGCGCGCCGGGTACGGCAAAGCCCGCCGACTTCGCCGCCTGTCCTACGCTTTCGATCACAAAACTGTCAGCAAGCGAAAGCGGATGCCCCATGGCGGTCAGGACCAGGAAAACTTCGAACGTGCCAAGCGACCAGCCAAGCAGTTGCAGCCCCCCCGCGCGGAACGCGTTTTCATGCGTGCGGTACAGGGCGATGATTTCGCCGTGCAGGCCACGGATGTCATCCACCCCGTCCCATCCCAGATGGGCGGCGATGCGCACCAGCAGCTTTTCCACAAGAGAGATGGCACCCAGGTACTGGCTGCCAAAGAACACCGCCCCCAGCGCGACGGCAGCCCCCGCACTTTCCATCAGTTCGTCCGTCACATGCGAACGGTTGACCAGGCAGAACAGTACCCCAAGCCCGACCAGCGTGAAGGTGACCTGGCTGAGCAGTTCAATGGTCAGGTCACAGATCGTGGCGGCAGCGGCGCGCTTGATGCCGAGCTTTTCACGCCGGGCCATGAGGCGGGTGGTAATGACTTCTCCCCCAACCTGGGCCACTGGCAGCAGGTTGTTGATCCCTTCACGCGCGCAGCGCAGGGCGAAAAAGTCGGTAAAGGACAGGCGGGGACGTCCACACTGGGCCAGCAGGCGCCATGCCTGCGCCGAAACACAGACCTGGCTTGCATGGAAAACGATGATGGCAGGAATGCTCCACCCCCCGGCCGCGATCAGCCGGAGGATGTCATGCAGGCCAAAACGCCCCAGCATCCATATCGTCAGACCGATACCGAATGCCCCGGCAATGAAGGTAAGCTGCCGCATTCGCCATCCCTGTCCATATTCCCCCAAACAGGACCATTAAAAGGCTGTTTTCAGCCATTTAGTGGACTGTCAGCGTATCTTAGCAGCCTCTGATTTTCTGAAGCAATGCGATACTTTCGACACAGGCGGCCACGGCCTCGCGGCCCTTGTTGTGCACATCGTCACGCGAACGGACCACCGCCTGTTCGTCGGTGTAGGTGGTCAGTACGCCAAACGCGATCGGCACTTCGGTGTTCAGCGCTGCCTGCTGCAGGCCCACTGCGGTGCCCAGGCTTATGAATTCGAAATGCGCGGTATCGCCCTTGATCACGCAGCCAAGGCATACCACACCGTCGTACCGCCCGGTGCGCGCCAGCGCCTGTGCCAGCAACGGCAGTTCATACGCACCCGGCGCATACATGACATCATCCGCGCGCATTGAGATGTCGTGTTCCCCCAGCCATGCCAGTGCGCCATCACGCAGGCCATGGGTCACGTTTTCATTGAAGCGGCTGACCACGATGGCGATGCGCGGTGCGTGGGTGAATTCAAGCTGTACTGCAGTGGAGGGGATGTTGGTGCTCATATCCAGCGTTTTCCGTTTTTAGGTGCAGAGGGGTTTGAAAATAAAGTACTGATAAAAAACGATAAAAGTTTCCATCTGCCGCCTTTTTGAAAAAAGGCGGCAGCCTTTGAAGTTTTTTTGGGGAAAAGCCTCACCAAAAACTTTTTTCAGTGGGCGTCCGCTGTCGCGGGTTCACACAGGGCATGCCCCATCCGGGTGCGCTTGGCCTCCAGATAGGCCCGGTTGAAGGGATTGGGTTCCACTGCAAGGGAGATGCGTTCACGCACGTCAAAGCCATGCTTCTGCAGCGCGCGCACCTTGTCGGGATTGTTGGTCAGCAGGTCGAGCCGGTTGACCCCGAGCGCGCGCAGGATGTCGGATGCTGCCTGCCAGTCACGCGCATCGGTCTGGAAACCCAGCCGGTGGTTGGCGTCCACCGTATCCAGTCCATCATCCTGCAGCGCATAGGCGCGGATCTTGTTGGCCAGGCCGATGCCACGCCCTTCATGCCCGCGTACATAGACCAGTACACCGGATTCCGCGCGTCCGATCTGTTCCAGTGCGCCCTGCAACTGCGCGCCGCAATCGCACCGCAGCGATCCCAGCGCGTCGCCCGTCACGCATTCCGAATGCAGGCGCACCAGTGGCACGGCGCCAGCACGGTCTGGCTGGCCCTTGACCATGGCGACATGTTCGGTGCCATCGGGCGCGCGAAAGGCATGGATCATCATGTCCGGACCGCCAAAGCGGCCGGGCAGGTGGGCGCGGGCGACCTGTTCGATCGCGGGTTTGGCCTCTGCCGTGGTGTCAATCGGGTTGGCTTCCAGCCATTTCGCCAGTTCGGCGATGGACAGGATCTGCAACCCGTGGCGTTTGGCATACGGGCGCAGATCGTCCATGCGGGCCATGGTGCCGTCTTCGTTCATGATTTCGCAGATCACGGCTGCCGGGATCAGCCCGGCCATGCGGGCCAGGTCGACCGAGGCTTCGGTATGGCCGGGGCGTGCGACCGTGCCGCCGGGCACAGCGCGTAGCGGGAAGATATGACCGGGGGAGACCAGGTCCTCGGGCTTCGCATCGGGTGCTGCCGCCACAAGTACGGTTTCGGCGCGGTCGGCGGCCGAAATGCCGGTGGTGACACCTTCACGCGCCTCGATGGACACGGTGAAGGCCGTTCCGCGCGGACAGGTGTTGACCTGTGTCATCATGGGCAGGTTGAGCTGCGCGATGCGGTCGGGCGACATCGGCATGCATACCAGCCCGCGCGCATGGGTGACCATGAAGTTCATGGCCTGCGGCGTGACCAGTTCGGCGGCCATCACCAGATCGCCTTCGTTCTCGCGGTCCTCGTCATCCACAAGGATGATCATCCCGCCCCGGCGGATTGTGGCAACGGCCTGTGCCAGTGCCGGGGGCATCAACGATACTGACATACGCTCTCCACATATTTTGCGATGACATCGACTTCGATATTCACGGGATCCCCGGCGTTCAGGGTGCCAAGGGTCGTATGGTCCCATGTGTGGGGAATGATCATCAGCGCGATGCGGAACTCATCCGCGCGACAGCCATCTTCTCCCGGCGCGCCGACTTCGTTCAGCGTCAGGCTGATGCCGTCTATCGTGATCGATCCCTTTTCCACCAGATAGCGGCGCAGGCGCGCGGGCATGGTGAAGGTGATGTGGCGGGCTTCCCCCGTCTGTTTCACCGCGGCAAGCCGTCCCGTCCCATCCACATGGCCCTGCACGATATGGCCCGACAGGCGGGTGGTTGGTGTGACCGCGCGTTCAAGGTTGACGGTGTGTCCCGCCGCGATCCGGCCCAGCGCCGTGCGGTCCAGCGTTTCGGAGCTGATGAAGAACGTGGCCGTTCCCGCCGCGTCAAACGACGTGACCGTCAGGCACACGCCATTAACGGCAATGCTTTCACCCAATGTCAGGTCCGCAATGCCCGTGGCCACGGTTATGTCCAGATCCCGGTCCAGCCGACGCGCGGCGGTGATGCGGCCCTGATGTTCGATAATGCCGGAAAACATGCTTACTCCTTCACGGCGGCCAGTTCGGGAAACAGGCGCAGCGGTGTCACGTCGCCTTCCCGTATGCGTATGCTGTATTGGTCCGTGCCATCGGTGCAGGCGGTAATGGCCAGCCAGTCATGCCACAGGTCACGGGCCTCGATTTCCGCCAGCAGCCGGGGGCCTGCTTCCACCATCGCCCATGTCACGCCCGCCATGCCCAGCATGTCGGGCAGTGCGGCAATGTCGGTGCACACCTGCACCGCAAAACCACGTACGCGCGCGGCCTGAAGGTAAGCCTCGTCCACTTCCCCCGTCCGGGTGCAGATGGCAAGGACACGCGGTGCGCGGTCGGGGTGATCGGCCACCCGGCGTACGTTCAGGCCGGGGTTGTCGGCGCGGATGGTGCCCCCGGTGGTAATCACCGCATCCGTTGCGCGGCGCAGGCGGTGCGCAAGGTCAAGGGACGCGGCGGAAGTAAAGGTGGTGCGGCCTGCGGGTGGCAGCATGGACCCCGTGGCGTCCAGCGCCTGCTTGACCGTGATCCACGGCTGGCCCGTGCGCATGAAATGGGCGAACGGGGCCAGAAGGCTGCGACATATGGCCTGTATTTCAGCCTGTGGCCCGGTGGAGCGGAGGACATGCACCTGGCGGTCATGCTGGCGCAGGTAGTCCGCCCCACCGCCTTCAACATGGGGATTGGGGTCGCGCACACCGATCCAGACATCACGCACCGGCGTCGCCAGCAGTGCCTGTGAACACGGGCCGGTGCGACCGGTATGGTTGCATGGTTCCAGTGTCACGACCGCCGTACGGGTACGATCCAGCAGCCCGCGTTCGCGGCACAGGTTTATGGCCTGTATTTCAGCATGGGGGGTGCCGGCGCGGTGGTGGCCGCCAACGGCAAGGATCGTGCCCGCATCATCCAGCAGGGCGCAGCCCACCGGCGGGTTGGGGGCGGTTGCACCCACGTGACGCGCGGCTTCATCTACCGCTGCGCGGAAGGCATGCGCGACGGCGGCTGGCATGTCTGGGCCTGAGTGGGGTGTGAAACCCTGTGGCAACGCGTCCAAAACACAGTACTCCATCCATCCGGACGGACCCAGGGCGCGTAAAACCATCTGCCTGCCTTCACGGATGGAAGGCAGGACCATAGTTTCCGTTCTCTCTCATCCGGACTGTAACCGTCGGTTCCGGAATTGCACCGGATCTGCTTGACCCCGTCCGCATGTCCTGCGGCCGGGCGCTCGCGGACTTATGCCCCCCGTTTAGGGAACAAACACCGCCGGTGGGGAATTTCGCCCCGCCCTGAGAACGCCTGCGAACCGGGCTGACTGCCCGATTCGTCATTCAGTGGAATGATCTTGGGAATGATTTTAACGAATTGCAAGTGCCACGTTGTATAACCACTATAATTTACCGTGATTTCAGGACTTCTCCCCGGCATGGCGCCCCGGGTGCAGCAGGGAGGGAATGCGGCCATGATGGCCGAAATTGACCAGCCGTGCCTCATCCACCTCGATCCGGCCCAGCAGGCGGGAGCGGATCAGCCATATCGCCAGCGCAGCCCCCATGAACGGCCCCAGCGCATAGATCCAGAACGACTCCCACTGTCCGGCGACCATGGCCGGGCCAAAGCTGCGGGCCAGGTTGGAACTGTTGCCCGACAGCCATGCGGAAACCGGGTTGCAGACAAGGAAGAACAGGCCACCCGCCCATGGCGTCACCCATTTCAGGACGGGATGACCCGCAAGGTAGCACAGCATCAGCACCAGCAGCGCCGTCAGCATCACTTCGGTCACCAGCGGCCACACGATGGCGACGCCTGAAAAGGGTATGGTGGCGGCATAGGCGGAAGCCTGCACCATCTGCCCCCATATGGGCAGCACATGCCCAAGGGCGGCAAGGAGCAGGGTCGCGATCCACGCCCCCGTCATCTGGGCTGCCACATATCCGCACAGGTCCACGATCCCCAATCGTCCCGCAAGGCTGAACGCCAGGGAAACGGAGGGACTGACATGCGCCCCGCTGACCCGTCCGAACGGGGTGAACGCCGCAACCGTGCCCGACAACCCGAAAAACAGGCCACACAACGCCGTCTGTATGATTGGATGGGGGGCAAGCATCCGGCCAATGGCGGTATAGGGTGTGGTCAGGACCGTGACGGATACGATCCCGCAGATCATCAGCGCCACTGTCGCCACCAGTTCGCAACCGTACAGTTTCCAGTGGAAGGGATGATCGGGGTGCGGCGCCCCGGCGAGTGGCCGGTCCTCAATGGGGCGCGAACCGGGCAGCCGGGTGGCGGTCATGACCATTACTCCTTCATTCAGGCATGTAGAGGTCTTGAGTTAAAGGAAGGAATGGTGTGAAATAAACGAAATCATGCGAATATATGCCGTGCATGAGAATAGTTAATGCATAGCAGTTGAACGTTTTTTCTATATAGGGTGTCGATCCATTCTCTATTCCATCCGGCAGGCGGCGGATAAGGAAGGGATCGGTTTTTATCTGTCGTGTCCGTTTGTTACTGTATTCATCATCAGTACATGCAGCGGGTGCGTGCAGGAGTTTTTTATTAACCGCATGTTCAGGGGCAGACGCGCCAGGCTGATGGATTACTGTTGGAAAGTAGATCGTTTTTCCTGTCATCCTGACGGAATGCGGCGGCCGGGCCTGCTGCTGGGCGGGCTGGCGGTCATGCTGGGTGGCATGATCGTATCCAGCAGCGCGCATGCGGATGACATGGCGGAAATCCGTGCCCTTCATGCCGAAATGCGGCGGCTGGAAGCCAAGGTCGAACAACTGGAATCCCGTCATGGCATGACGCATGACAGTCCGCATGTCCTGGCCGGGCGCACGCTGCGTTCGGGCGGCCGTCCGTCGGGTGGAGGGACGTCCGGCAGCAGCACGATGGGGCAGATTACGGCCATGCCCGACCTGTCGCGCCTGACCATTGGTGGTCCGACCCTGTCGGATGACGCGCAGGCCGCGGCAGCGGCTGAAAACACCATGACGGAATCCATCGTCCCCACGCAGCCCAGGCTTGATCTTGATTCTTCCAGCCCGCTGGCCATTACCCAGACGGGCGTGGACAGCCTGCCGCCCATCTTCCGCATTGGCGGGGTGTCGGTGCGGCTGGGTGGTTTCATTGATTTTTCGAACATTTACCGCAGCAAGAACCTGACCAGCGGTCCGGCCACAAGCTGGGGCAGCTTTCCCTACGCCAACAGCCCCAATGCGCATACGGGGGAATACCGCCCCTCCGCGCAGCTGACACGCCTGAGCGTGCTTCTGCAGGGTTCCCCTACCAAGGACGAGACCCTGTCGGGTTATATCGAAACCGATTTCGGCGGTGCCGCCGGCACGGCCAACAGCTACCAGACCAACAGCTACACGCCACGCATCCGTCAGGCGTACATGACCTACAGCAACACGAAATGGGGTTTCCATGTGCTGGCGGGACAGGCATGGAGCCTGACGACCGGCTATACGCAGGGCCTGCTGTCACGTCATGAACAGCTGCCGCCGGTGGTCGATAACAACCAGATACCGGGTATCGTATTCACCCGTGTGCCGCAGATCCGCTTCATCAAGGATTTCGGGCGCAAATGGTGGCTGGGGCTGTCGCTGGAGGCGCCGCAGGTGGCCTATGCCGCCAATGGTGGCAGCCACGCCATGCTGACGGGGTCAAGCGATGATACGATCGCGTCATCCGGCACGACCCTGCTGTACAGCAACGCAGGCTCCGGCATGCTCAACCCCAATGCCAAATACAGTATGGATGTCGCCCCCGACATCGTTCTGAAAGGTGCGCTGGACACCAAGCCCGCCCATTACGAAATCTACGGCCTTGCGCGGTGGTTCAAGGCCATGGCGCAGGCCCCTAATGGTCCCATCCGCGAACGGGTGTCCTTTGCCGGTGGCGTTGGTGGCGATGTGACGGTGCATGTCATCCCTCGTTACCTGCAGTTTACAGGCAACGTGCTGGCGGGTGAGGGGATCGGTCGCTATGGACCCGGCATGCTGCCCGATGCCACGTTCAAGGCCAATGGCACGCCCGCGCCAATTCCTGAAATCATCGGCAGCATGGGGCTGATCGGCCATCCGACCCCCAACCTGCTGGTCTATCTGTATGGTGGTGTGGAAAGCGCCGGACGGCGCACCTATACCGCGAATGGCTACCAGTATGGCTATGGGGTAAATGACCTCGCGCTGAGCAGCTGCAATGTGGAACAGATCAGTGGCGGCAGCTGTGATGCGCAGACCCACACCCTGGCCGACCTGACGGTGGGTGGCTGGTGGCATGTGCTGCAGGGTGGTTATGGCGCGGTGATGAGTGGCGTGCAGTACACCTACCTGCGCAAGCTGGCCTACAAGGGTGGGGATGGGGCTTCGCCCACCACCGGGGGCAATACCATTTACGTCACGTTCCGCTATTTGCCCTTCCAGTAGCCGCCGTACTGGCTGATAGCGCCGCAAGGCAGTCATTGACCTGATGGGTGAGGTGAATGTCATGTTCGGCGCTGATGGCGCGCATGCTGTCATGTGCCCAGCGTGCGGGCATGCCATGGGACGTGCACAGCGCTCCTGCCCCCAGCAGTGGCCCGTTTCCGGGGTCCAGCACCGACAGGACGGCATGCGGATTACGTGGCAGCGCCTGCCGCAGGGCGGTGCGCAGCTGACGGGCCGTCGCGTCATCCGTATGGGCGATCAGGTCGGGCACCAGTTCGATCCATCCATCCCATCCGGCCGCCACGGCCCGGCGCAGGCGGGGCCATGCCCGGTGCGTGTCCAGTGTCCTGACCGTGGCTTCCGCGCCATCTTCATGGATCTGGCGTGACAGGGTGCGCGCGTTCAGGTCCATGCCGGTCTCGGTTGCGGCGGGGCCGGACTGCGGCAGGCTGGCTGCAAGCGCTGTCAGCCCGATGGGGGGAGCAAGCAGGGCCACAAGCAGCATCAGCCGGGGAAAAGATCGTAGGCACATGGTCTTTGTTCTCCCTTCTTACTGGTGTTGCGCTATGGTCAGGGAACAGGGGAATCGTGGCGGTGACGCGGCGATGACGGGGAAAATCATGGGCATGCGGTTGCAGGGGCGAACACATGTGCCTATAGCCTGCGGCGATGCCCGCACATGTTACGGGGCAGCCGCGCGATCCTGACCGGACCTGCCACGCGCGTTGACCACCGGACCATAACCGGTCCTGATCCTATTTCTGGCGGGTCCTGCCATTTTGGAGAACATACGTTTCATGGCTGCCATGTCCTCTTCCGAAATTTCGCGTCTTCAGGTCTGCCTGCGTCGTCTGCTGGGTTCACCGGGCCTGACGGTCAATGCACCGCCGCGTGCCGGTCTGTCTGTTGAACTGGCGGTAAATGGTGAAGTGGTGGGTACGGTCCACCGTGACGAGGACGAAGGCGAGGTGTCCTATGCCGTCCACATGACCGTGCTGGAAGAAGACCTGCCCGCCCCGAAGTAATTCCCCTTGCCCCCCACATGGCGGGCGGGAACGCCCGTCATGTGGGGGGTGCGTCAGGGCTGGGTGACGGGCTGGGGTACCGGCCCGGCCGAGGCCTCGACCAGTGGCGCGTGCCGGGGTGCCGGCAGGTCTATGTGATGGATCTTCCACTGGAAGGCATGAATGCGCATCTGCAGGCGCAGTGGCGTTTCATTTTCATGACCGGGCATGAGGACGCTTGCCTCGAACACGCCCGGATGGGTGAAATGCATATGCACATGCCGCATCAGACCAAACAGCGTCTGCGGCGCATTGGGCTGTTCCTGTGGCATCAGGTGGTCCACCAGCATGCCCAGCCTGTCGGGGCGCACTTCCTCATCAATGGCGTTCGATACGGCGGAGGACGCGAAGGATGCGCCGAATTCCGGCAATTCGTCATCCGCATGCGGGGGACCAAGCAGGGAATCGACCGCCTGCGTCTTCAGCCCGGCGCGCACCGATTCCCATTTCATGCAGGTGTTCAGGCTGCCCATGTCATGCGTGCGGATGGCCGAGGTAATGGACCACAGTGTGAAAAATGGGGATGCGGCGTATAGCGAGGTCGCGGCCGCCAGCGTGCCCGCGCATACCCACCGCGCCTGCTGGCGGCGCAGGCTGGACATGCTGCCGGGAATTTCCATGCGGGAAAGATAAGACATTGATTTATACTCTCCCCAGATGGTTTCACGGCTCTTCTAGACTATACTGGAAACATATCCGGCATGCATTGGTTTCATGATTGGCTGAAGAAATTATCACGTAATCGTGATCGTGTGTCTTTCGCTTCCGGCTGCATCACGCAACAGGCGCGGTGTATCCGCCATGGATGTGTGACAGGTCGGGGCAGGAGGCAGGGATGAATTTTTCCGAGGACGAGATCCGGCGCTATGCACGCCACATCCTGCTGCCCGAAGTTGGTGGAACGGGACAGGACGCCTTGAAAAAGGCCAGCGTCCTGATCATTGGCGCGGGCGGGCTGGGCTCGCCCGTCGCCCTCTACCTTGCTGCGGCGGGGGTAGGACGGATCGGTCTGGTTGATGATGATGTGGTCGAACTGTCCAACCTGCAGCGTCAGATCGCCCATGTGACCGACCGGATCGGTCAGCCGAAAGTCGAGTCGGCTGCACGGGCCATGCATGCGATCAATCCGGGAACACGGGTCGATTGTCATAACGTCCGCCTGACCGCCGACAACGCGCGTGCCCTGGTGCGTGACTATGATCTTGTATGTGATGGCTGCGACAATTTCGCCACCCGCTATCTGGTGGCCGATGCCTGTGCGCTGGAGGGACGGACCCTGATTTCCGCCGCCGTGCTGCGATTCGAGGGGCAGTTGTCCACCTTCCGCCCCGGTGGCCCGTGCTATCGCTGCCTCTATCCCGAAGCTCCGCCTGCGGGGACGGTGCCATCCTGCGCGGAAGCAGGCGTGTTCGGCGCGGTGACGGGTGTGATGGGCACCTTGCAGGCGACCGAGGCGCTGAAGGAAATCCTGTGCATAGGCGAAAGCCTTGCCGGGCGGCTGCTGGTATGGGACGCGCTGGCCATGCGCTTCCATACCATTACCCTGCCCGCTGATCCCGACTGCGCGCTATGTGGCGCGCATCCCACCATCCATGACCTGTCCGCGCACCGGGACGCGGCCCCCGTGGCCTGCGGGGTATCCGAAGGGGTCGCATCATGATGGGGGACGACGGCGCGCTGGCCATCCTGTTATATGATGGCGCGTATGCCCGTGCGCATTATGCCTTCGTGCTGGCGGCAGGCGCACTGGCCATTGGCCGTCCCGTCATCATGTTTGCGGCGGGACGTGGGGTGCATGCGCTGGCGCGTGACTGGAACGGGCTGCATGATGCGGGTGACGATGCATTGGTGCGTGCGAAAGGGGTCGCGGGCATGGATACGTTGCGCGATGCGGCGGTTGAACTGGATGCGAAACTTATGGCCTGTGAAGCGGCGCTGAAACTGTGCGATCTTCCGGTGGACCGTCTGCTGCCTGGCGTACAGGTGGCGGGTGTACCCACTTTTCTTGAAGCCGCCCGGGGGCGGCAGATCATAACCCTGTAAGGACAGAGAACACGATGGCGCAGTGCGTGCGGCATGAATTCCTTGCGCGACCGGCCCGTGTGCCGTTCCGTGCCCCAGTG
Source organism: Komagataeibacter diospyri (assembly GCF_006538165.1). Lineage (GTDB taxonomy): Bacteria > Pseudomonadota > Alphaproteobacteria > Acetobacterales > Acetobacteraceae > Komagataeibacter > Komagataeibacter diospyri. The sequence continues at coordinate 20,362 of NZ_BDLU01000049.1, read as the reverse complement.
CGGTGGGGGGCTCTGGCAGCCTGTGCGGCAGTGCTGTTCATGGGTGGGGGGCATATTGATGGTGCCGCCGCACAGGCTACGGCGCATCATCACGCCCATCATGCCAAGGCGGCGGCAGGTGCGGCGGTCCAGGCCAAATCCGCCCATGCGGGCAAGGAAAAGAAAGCCCACGCGGCAGGGACGCATCATCACCACCATGCCGCAGCGGCTGCCGGTGCCGCCGTGACGACCGGGGCCGTGGGGGCTGCCGCCGTTGCCGGTAGCGCCCCGCCGCCCGCCGCGCATGCGGCGGCCCCGGTGCCGGATGCGCCTGCCGCGCTGGCCCCGGTGGACAATACGAAGGGCAGTGTGACCGGCCTGCCGCTGCCACGTTTTGCGGCCTTCCGCGCGGATGAAGTCAATCTGCGTACCGGGCCGGGGCAGCGCTATCCCATCGACTGGGTGTACCATCGCCGCGGCCTGCCGGTTAAGATCGAGCGCGAATTCGATGTCTGGCGTCTGGTGGAAGATTCGGATGGCCAGAAGGGCTGGGTCCATCAGGCAACCCTGGTGGGAACCCGCACGTTTGTCATTCCGGGACTGCCGCCACAGGGTGATGCCCAGCAGGCGGGACAGCCAACCGCAAAGGAAACTGACGTGATTGGCCGGGCGGATACCCGTATTGTCGGCCATGTGGCGGATGTGGCTGATGCAGCGGATATCAGGGGGGCTGTCATGCTGCGTTCGGACGCCAGCACGACATCACCCGTCGTGGCCGTACTGCGCCCCGGCGTGGTGGGTACGCTACGGCAGTGCCAGGCGGGCACGTCGTGGTGCAAGGTATCGGTCAAGCAGTACAGCGGATGGCTGGAACGCAGCGCGATGTGGGGGCTGTTACCGCAGGAGGTCATATCCCCCTCCTGATGACTGACGGAAACAGGCTGGAGAAGAAAATGCCGGATACACCATACCGTGCCATGCGCCGGACCAAGATTGTCTCGACACTGGGTCCGGCTACGACAGACCACGCGACCATTCGGGCGCTGGCCGTGGCGGGAGTGGATGTGTTCCGGCTTAATTTTTCCCATGGCACCCATGCCGATCATGCCGCCCGTCATGCCGTGATCCGTAATGTGGAAGCCGAGCTGGGGCGTCCCATTGGCATACTGGCCGATGTGCAGGGGCCAAAGCTGCGCGTGGGCAATTTTGCCAATGGCAGGGTGCAGCTTAGCACGGGTGCGCGCTTCCGGCTGGATCTTGACCCCACACCGGGGAACGAAACACGGGTCAGCCTGCCGCACCCTGAAATCATTGCCGCCGCCGCCGTGGACAGCACCCTATTGCTGGATGACGGCAGGCTGGCCCTGCGGGTATGCGAACGCGGCGATGACTTCCTTGTCACCGAGGTGGTGCTTGGCGGCCCGCTATCGGATCACAAGGGGGTCAATGTGCCTGATGTAGTCCTGCCAATTCCTGCGCTGACGGACAAGGACCGGGCAGACATGGCCTTCGCGCTGGGCCTTGGCATCGAATATGTCGGGCTGTCCTTCGTGCAGCGCCCCGAGGACGTGCGCGAGGCCCGGAAACTGGCTGCCGGCCAGGCCTGGATCATGACCAAGCTGGAAAAGCCGCAGGCGATGGACAACCTGCACGAAATCGTCGCCCTGTCGGACGCGGTCATGGTCGCCCGTGGTGACCTGGGTGTGGAACTGCCGCCTGAACGTGTGCCGCTGGCGCAGAAACGCATCATCCGCATTGCCCGGCAGCTTGGCCGCCCGGTTGTGGTGGCGACCCAGATGCTGGAAAGCATGGTCCATGCCCCTACGCCGACCCGGGCCGAGGCATCGGACGTGGCGACGGCGGTGTTTGACGGGGCGGATGCCGTCATGCTGTCGGCCGAAACGGCGGTGGGGTCATACCCGCGTGAAACCGTCGCAATCATGGACCGGATCGTGCGGCGGGTGGAAGAAGACGAGGTCTGGCGCCGCCAGATGGAAACATCCAGCCCGGAACCCGAACATGACGTAACTGGCGCCATCGCCGCCGCCGCGCGCCAGATTTCAGCCACCCTTGATGCCGCAGCCGTCGTGGCCTTCACCCTGTCGGGGCGCACCGCGCTGCGTATCGCGCGCGAACGGCCCAACTGCACCATCCTTGGCCTGACCCCGACCGATGACATTGCCCGCAGGCTGGCGGTGGCATGGGGGGTGCAGGCGGTATCCGTGGGGCAGGAAACGCCGGTCCATAATATCGAAAGCGTGGTGGATCAGGCGCTGACGGTTACCAGGGGGGATGGTTATGGCGCGGTGGGGGACGCTGTGGTGATCGTCGCCGGCCTGCCGTTCGGGGTGGCGGGCAGCACCAATACGCTGCGGATCGCCACGATTACCTGATCAGATATTATCGGAAGTTTTTTGGGCGCCGCCTTTTTTCAAAAAAAGCGGCGTTTCCCGAAGCTTGTATTCTTATAGGTAACATACTTAAAATAAATGATTTATTCAGGCCTGACGGTTTTCGATCAGGCTGCGCCGGATAGCGCGGCCACGCTGGATGCGGCTTACGATCACGTCCTCATTCCCTGTGCGGATGGCATTCCCCATCTCCTGCGCATCCGCGATGAAGCGGTCGAGCATATCCAGCAGCGCCTCGCGGTTGTTCAGGAAAATGTCGCGCCACATGGTCGGGTCGGACGCCGCGATACGCGTGAAGTCGCGAAAGCCGGACGCCGCGAAATCCAGCACTTCCGACCGGGTTTCATCTGCCAGGTCATCCGCCGTACCACATATGGTGAAGGCCAGCAGGTGCGGCAGGTGGCTGACAATGGCGCAGACACGGTCATGATGGTCAACGCTCATGCAGCGCACGCGGGCCCCCATCATTTTCCATAACGCCGTGATGCGGGTGATGGCCGGTTCCGGTGTGTGTTCGGGCGGGGTCAGCAGGCACCACCGGTCCTCGAACAGGGTGGCGAAACCGGCGTCCGGACCTGAAAACTCGGTGCCCGCCATGGGGTGCGCGGGCACGAAGGCAATATCGGGATACCGGGCCAGAAGCGGCTGCATGGCCTCCATGACCGTGACCTTGACCGACCCCACCTCGCTCAGGATCGCGCCCTTCTTCATGACCGGCATGACCTGGGCTGCAACCATGGCGATCGCGCCCACCGGCACGCATATGATCACGCAGTCCGCATCCCGCGCGGCCGTGGCCGGGTCGGTCTCTACAACATCGGCAATACCCAGTTCAGCCACGCGGGCACGGACTTCGGGGCTTATGTCACAGGCTACCAGCCTGCGCGCGATGCGTCGGTCATCCATCCCCCGGCGCAGGATGGATGACCCGATCAGGCCGGGGCCGATAATGACCAGCGTATCGAACAGGGGTACGGTTTGGTCGGTCATGCGGGGTCTGTCTGGCTGAAGGTTGACAGGCACGCGGGATCAATCCCGCGTGATATCCGTGGGCGGGGCGGAATCGTGGATGGATACGGGGGCGGTCGCCGGTGCCGCGCCCCCCTGTGCGGAGCGGCGGCGCAGGGCGCGCATTTCCATCGCCTGCCACAGCAGCAGCATGGGAATGCCGATCACCAGTTCACGCCCGCGCCGTAGCAGCGACAGCCCCAGCGATACGGAAGGGGCAATGCCAAAGGCCGAGCCGAGGGCCATGTAGGCGGCTTCCTGCACCCCAAGCCCGGCAGGCACCAGGAACGAGACGGACATGATGCCGCAGGCCACGCCCTCGATCGCGATGGCGCCGCTGAAGCCAAGATGAGCGCCAAGGAAGTAATAAGCCACCCAGATCGTGGCTGCACTGCCCAGCCAGCCCACGTAATGAAGCAGCGCGCCCTGCACGATGCGGCTGGGGTGGGACCAGATGGCGTCAAAACGTTCCTGTATGCTGTCAGCGCTGCTCAGCATCGCGTCCTGCCACTGGGCGGCCATGTTGTGGCCCAGCATCCTGCCCGCGCGCTTGAGCAGGTCACCACCCCGGCGCTGGGTATAGATGAAGCCCGCGATGCCCATGCTCAGTAGTACAAGGCCGATCATGACCGGGCGGGCGAAGGGGCTGGACTGCTGGTGGGCCACCAGGCACACCACGGCAGTCAGGATGAACAGGATCTGGCCCATGACCTCGGTGGTGATGTCCACCAGATTGGCGCAGGCGGCCTCGCTCCCATCCACATGGCGGCCCTTCGCCCCGGCGAACAGGTCGCTCGAACACGTGGCCCGGATACCCAGCACCATCCCGCCCAGCTGCGAAAACGGCAGACAGGATGCGGCGGCGTCACGGATCATGCGCGAAACCAGCAGCTGCACGAACGGAATGTCCCGGCAAGCTGCGTGCCACGCAAGACCCAGTATTGCATCAACTGCAAGCTGGGCCATGACGGTCGCCATGAAGCCGATGAACCCGATGGAGACGATGGCCTTCATGACCGAACCCGCGCCAAGCCACGCGGTGCAGCCTGTAAGCAGGGCCAGGCCAAGGATGGCCAGCAGGATGGTGAGCTTTCTCAAAAAAGATCCGTCTTGGTCTGTTGGCGTGGGAACACCGGGTAAAATTCGTGCCGCACGGGCCGGTTGTGCCTGACTTACACTACAGCAGGGTCTGGCGCCACCGGGAGGTGTCGGGATAAATGGAACGCCCGCTGGTTGCGAGTCCGTAATCGCAATCGTGAATTCTGTCCCCTGACGGAGCGATCGTTCAGACCATGACTGCCCCAACCCTTGTAACCGGTGCGACCGGTTTTGTCGGCTCCGCCGTTGCCCGTAATCTGGTGGAGCGTGGCCATACACTCCGGCTCATGGTGCGCAAGGGAAGCGACCTGACCAACCTGCGTGACCTTCCCGCCGAACTGGTGGAAGGGGACCTGTCCACCCCCGACAGCTTCGACGCGGCGGTAAAGGGCTGCCGCTACGTGTTCCATGTGGCGGCGGATTACCGGTTGTGGGTTCCCGACCCGGTGCCGATGATGATCGCCAACGTGGAGGGCACGCGCGCGCTCATGCTGGCGGCGCAGAAGGCCGGGGTGGAGCGGATCGTGTACTGCTCGTCCGTCGCGGCCCTTGGCCTGATCGGGGACGGCACGATTTCCGATGAGGAAACGCCGGTTCATGAACATGGCGTGATCGGTATCTACAAGCGTTCCAAATATCGTGCCGAGCAGGAAGTCCTGCGTCTGGTGCATGAACGCGCGCTGCCTGCCGTGATCGTGAACCCGTCCACCCCCGTCGGCCCCCGTGACATCAAGCCCACGCCCACGGGGCAGATGATCCTGGACTGCGCGGCAGGCCGCATGCCGGCCTATGTCGATACCGGCGTGAACATCGTGCATGTGGATGACGTGGCCGAAGGACACGCGCTGGCGCTGGAACGCGGGCGGATCGGGGAAAAATACATTCTTGGCGGCCAGAATTACCTGCTGCGCGACCTGTTTGCCATGACGGCGGAAATCGCGGGTGTGGCCCCGCCCCGGATAAGCCTGCCGCAGGCCGTGATCTGGCCGGTGGCCGTAGCCAGCGAATGGCTGTCGCGCGCCTTTGGCATCGCGCCACGGGTCACGACCGAGATGCTGGCCATGTCGCACAAGAAGATGTTCTTCTCTTCTGACAAGGCGATCCGCGAACTGGGCTATGCTCCCCGCCCCGCGCGTGAGGCGGTAAAGGATGCCATCGACTGGTTCCGACAGCATGGGATGCTGGATTGAGGACCCTGTCATGCTGCTGCTTCCCCTATCCATTCTGGTGTTCGTTATCTGGGTCGGGCTGATTTTCTGTCACGGCTGGTTCTGGCAGGCCGGGCCGATTCTTTCCCCCGTGCGCGGCGCGCAGCTTGAACGCGCGGACTGCCCCGAAGTCTGCATCGTGGTGCCCGCGCGGGATGAGGCCCCGTCGGTCAGGCAGTGCATAGGCTCGCTGCTGGCGCAGGATTACCCCGGCCTGCTGCATGTCATTTTAGTGGATGACAACAGCACCGATGGTACGGGCCGGCTGGCGCGATCCGTGCCGGACCCCCGGCGCCGGCTGACGGTGGTCACCGGAAAGGTCCGACCAGCAGGCTGGAGCGGCAAGCTGTGGGCTGTGGCGCAGGGGGTTGCCCGGGCACGCGAGATGGTGCCCGATTCCAGTGGTTTCGTGCTGCTGACCGATGCGGACATTACCCATGACCCGCGCCATGTCTCGACACTGGTGGCCAAGGCGCAGGCAGGGAAGCTGGATCAGGTCTCGGAAATGGTGGAACTGAACTGCGCAAGCCCCGCCGAGCGCATGCTGGTCCCCGCCTTCGTATTCTTTTTCGCGCTGCTCTATCCCTTCGCCAGCGTGAACAACCCGCGCAGCAGGGTGGCAGGTGCCGCGGGCGGCACGGTGCTGGTGCGCTGGAGTGCCCTTGCGCGCATTGGCGGGATCGAAAGCCTGCGCGGCGCGCTGATCGATGATTGCACGCTGGCCGCCCACGTCAAGCACAGTGGCGGCCGGATCTATCTGGGGCATAGCTGTCTTGCGCGTTCCATCCGGCCCTATCCCCACCCGTCGGATATCTGGCGCATGGTGGCGCGCACGGCTTATGTGCAGCTTGGGTATTCGCCGCTCATGCTGGTGGGGACCGTGATCGGCATGGTGCTGGTATGGATCGTGCCGCTGCAGCTTGCGCTGTTCAGCCATGGCCTGCCATGCCTGCTGGGGGCGGGGGCATGGGTCATGTCCATGGCGTCGTACACCCCGACCCTGAGGCGTTTCAACCTGTCACCGTCATGGGCGCTGTTGCTGCCGGTCATTGCCGGGTTCTATACGCTGGCGACGGTCGGTTCGGCGCTGGACCACCATCGGGGCCGGGGTACGGTATGGAAAAACCGCGCCTATACCGAACCCGATGGCGCGATTTCGACACATATGCGCGGTGAGGGCACCGCAGCCGTAATGAACCGCAGCATGGGGGATGATGTAGGGTGAACACTGATGAGCGGAACGTGTGGGGCAGCGAGGATGTCTCGTCGGGCAAGGACGCCGGGGACGAGAACTTTCCCGTAGGCTCCCTGCTGATCAGCCGCAGGCTGCGTCCGCATGTCCATGCGTATTATGATTTTGCCCGCGTGATCGACGACATTGTCGATACCGACCGGCTGGATGCGGATGCCAAGATCACCCGCCTCAACGCCATGGAGGACGTGGTGCTGGGCAAACGCACCGCACCGCAGCGGCCGGATGCGCAGACGGCGGTGCGCGTGGGCCGCACGCTGGCGCAGACTGGGGTGCCTACCGATACCGCCACCGACCTGATCGTGGCCTTCCGGCAGGATGCGGTGAAGAACCGTTACGACACGTGGGAGGAGCTGGAGGAATACTGCCGTTATTCCGCCAATCCCGTCGGGCGTTTCCTGCTGGAACTGCATGGGGAAAGTGCTGGCACCTTTGCCGCGTCCGATGCGCTGTGCACCGCGTTGCAGGTCATCAACCACCTGCAGGACTGTGCCGGTGACCTGCGCGACCTTGACCGCTGCTACCTGCCGCAGCCGTGGCTGGCGCGCGAAGGGGTCACGGTGGATGACCTGCGCCATGGTTATACGCTTCCTGGCATGCGCCGGGTGTTCAATGCGCTGCTGGACCGGGTGGATGAACTCAACCGGCATGCATCGCTTCTGCCCGGTCTGATCCGTGACCGGCGCATGCGTATGGAGGCGGCGGTGATCGTGAACCTGTCGAAGCGTCTGGCACAGCGGCTGCGGGTGGAAGATCCCATCGCGGGCCGGGTCAAGCTGTCGCGCATGGATGTGGCGCGCGCGGTGGCGGGGGCCGTGCGTACGCTGGTCTGAGGGCGCGGGATTTTGTCCTTGGCCGTGATTGCCGCTAAGAACAGGCGGAACTGAAATTCGTAAAGTGAACGGAACACGCGGGAATGGGTTTTTTGCGCGCGCGGCATGAAGAGGCCCCGGTACTGGGCTGCGATCCCGCCGATCTGGCCGAGGTGGAGCAGATCGTGGTGCGGTCGGGCACGTCATTTGGCAAGGGAATGCGTATCCTGCCGCCTGACCGGCGGTATGGCATGTATGCGGTCTATGCCTTCTGCCGCCTTGTCGATGACGTGGCTGATGATGAAGGCGAGCAGGACGACAAGTGCCGCAGGCTGGAAGAATGGCGCGCGCGCATTGCACGGCTGTATGCGGGCGAGGCGCGTGACGGCATCGATCGCGTGCTGCTGGCGACCATCCGCCATTTCGACCTGCGCCAGCAGGATTTCAATGATGTGATCGACGGGATGGAAATGGACGCCCGAGGTCCCATCGTGGCGCCGGATGAGGCGACATTCGACCTGTACTGCGATCGCGTGGCCTCTGCCGTGGGGCGGCTGTCGGTGCGGGTGTTCGGTGATTCTTCGGCCCATGCGGACCAGGTGGCCTATCATCTGGGGCGCGCGCTGCAGATCACCAACATCCTGCGTGACGTGGCGGAGGATGCACGGCTGGGCCGGCTGTACCTGCCGCGCGAACTGCTGGAACGCTTTGGCATCCCGCCCGAACCCGATGCCGTGGTGCGCGCCCCCCGGCTGGAACAGGTGGGGCGTATCCTCGCCGGTCGGGCGCATGACCATTTCCGGGCGGCTTCCCGCGCCATGCAGCAGTGTGATCGCACGGCCATGCGGCCCGCACGCGTCATGGGCGTGACCTATGCCGCCATTCTTGCCGTACAGGAACGGCAGGGATGGGGCACGCCGGAAAAGCGTGTCTCCCTGTCCCGCCCGCGCAAGGTGCTGGTCGCGCTGCGCGCACTGGTGGCCTGATCCATGTCGGGACATGTCCATATTGTTGGTGGCGGGCTGGCCGGGCTGTCGGCGGCGGTAGAACTGGCGGGCGGCAGCGAGCGGGTCAGCGTGTACGAGGCCGGTCCCGCCTGTGGCGGTCGGGCACGGTCTTACCTTGACCGGCATCTGGGCTGCCGGATCGATAATGGCAATCATCTGCTGCTGTCGGGTAATCCGGCGGTCTACCGCTATCTTGGCCTGATCGGCGCACAGGATACGCTGGTGGGGCCGGGGCGGCCGGTTTTCCCGTTCGTGGACCTTGCCGACCGGCTGCGCTGGACGCTGGATCTGTCACGGGGGCGGGTGCCGCTGTGGGTGCTGTCGAAGCGCAGGCGCGTGCCGGGCATGCGGCTGGCGGAACTGCGCGGCCTGCTGGCGCTGATGGAGGCGACGCCGGACATGGTGGTGTCGGACTGCCTGCAGCCCGGCAGCCTTGCACGCAGGCTGCTTGAACCCTTTGCCATATCTGTCCTCAATACCATGCCCGATACCGGCAGCGCCGCCCTGCTGGGTGCCGTGGTGAAGGAAAGCCTTGCGCGTGGGGGACGCAACTGCCTGCCCCGTTTCCCGGCAGTCGGCCTGTCTGAAAGCTTCGTGGATCCCGCACTTGACCATCTTTCGGTGCTGAAGGCTGAAGTGCGGACCGGCAGCCGTGTCAGTGCGGTTGAAATGACTGATGGGAGTGTTACGGCCCTGCGTCTGGGCGAGGAACGTATTGTCATGGGGCCGAATGACACGGTCATCATGGCGGTGCCTGCACCCGTGGCGGCCAGCCTGCTGGCGGCCGACCTGCCGGGATTCAGCGCGCCGGACGAATTCGAAGCCATCCTGAACGTGCATTTCCTGCTGTCTCAGGTCCCGGTGCTGACCGGCGGGCTGGCGCAGGCCCGCTTTATCGGGGTTGTGGGTGGTATCAGCGAATGGGTGTTTGCCAAGGACCAAATCCTGTCGGTCACGGTCAGTGCCGCCAATCGCTATGCCACGCGTGATCTTGATGAACTGGCGGCCATCATCTGGAACGAAGTCCGTGCCGCGATTGATCCGGCCGCGACGGCGCCCCTGCCGGTCGCCATGCCGCCGCTGCGTATCGTGCGTGAAAAGCGCGCGACCTTTGCCGCGACCGTGCAGCAGGACCGCCTGCGGCCCGGCACGCGGACCATGGCGCCCAACCTGCTGCTGGCTGGTGACTGGACGGCAACGGGATTGCCCGCCACAATCGAGGGCGCGATCAGGTCAGGCCATGCTGCGGCACAGGCTGTCCATGCCCGCCGGGGTACGTCCGGCCGACCGAAATGATGATGTACGGATCTGCAACAGGTCCCCGTGACCGCACGGGAAACATGGAATAATGGCAAAGAGAACCGAGACCGCGACCGCGACCGTTACCCGTCCCCGCAGGACGACCACAGCCACCCGCAGGGCAGCCACGCCCAAGGTGGCGCTGGATGCTCCGCTGGACCCCGCCGAACTGGATCAGGCCGTGACCCGTGGGCATACCGCACTGGGCAGGCGGCAGGTGGATGACGGGCATTGGGTCTTTGACCTTGAGGCCGATGCCACCATTCCGGCGGAATACGTGCTGCTGGAACATTATCTGGACCGGATCGACCCGGACCTGGAACAGCGGATCGGGGTGTACCTGAGGCGTATCCAGGGCACGCATGGCGGGTGGCCGCTGTATCAGGATGGCACGTTCGACCTGTCGGCTTCGGTCAAGGCGTATTTTGCCCTCAAGGCGATTGGCGACAGCGTGCATGCGCCACACATGGTGCGCGCGCGTCAGGCCATCCTTGACCATGGCGGGGCGGAACGGACCAATGTGTTCACCCGCATCCAGCTTGCCCTGTTTGGCGACGTGCCGTGGGACGCGGCCCCCGCCATGCCGGTCGAGATCATGCTGCTGCCGCGCCGGGCGCTGTTCTCGGTGTGGAACATGTCATACTGGTCTCGTACCGTGATCGCACCACTGCTGGTGCTGGCGGCCCTGCGCCCCACCGCGATCAATCCGCGCCGGGTGCATGTGCCCGAACTGTTCGTGACATCGCCCGGAAAGGTACGCGACTGGATTCGCGGGCCATACCGCTCTGTCTGGGGGCATGTGTTCCGGTATGCGGATGCGGTGCTGCGTCCCGCTGAACGGCTGATCCCCGAAAAGACGCGTCGCAGGGCCATAAAGGCGGCGGTCGATTTCATCGAACCCCGCCTGAACGGGTTGGACGGGCTTGGGGCCATCTATCCCGCCATGGCCAACACGGTCATGATGTTCCGCGCGCTGGGCATATCCGATGAAGACCCGCGCGCGAAGACCGCGTGGGAAGCGGTCAGGCGCCTGCTGGTCAGTCAGGGCAGGGAAACCTACTGCCAGCCCTGCGTCTCCCCCATATGGGATACCGGCCTTGCCGGTCATGCCATGATCGAAGCCGCATCCGGCCCCAGTGGAATCGCACCGGAGGAGACGAAGCAGAAGCTGGCCATGGCCGCCAAATGGCTGCGTGAACGCCAGATCCTGAACGTCAGGGGCGACTGGGCCATCAACCGTCCCGATGTCCGGCCCGGCGGGTGGGCATTCCAGTATGCCAATGACTATTACCCCGATGTGGATGACACCGCCGTTGTCGGCATGCTGCTGCATCGCGATGGCGATCCCGCCAATGCGGAGGCGATTGCGCGCGCGCGGGAATGGATCATCGGCATGCAGAGCGGCAATGGCGGCTGGGGGGCGTTCGATGTTGATAACAACTTCGACGTGCTCAATCATATTCCCTTTGCCGACCATGGCGCACTGCTTGATCCGCCTACGGCGGATGTGACGGCGCGCTGCATTTCCTTCCTCGCGCAACTGCGTCAGGTCGAAGATCACGCCGCGATCGAACGCGGTATCGCCTATCTGCGCAGGGAGCAGGAAAAGGACGGGTCATGGTTCGGGCGCTGGGGCACCAACTACATCTATGGCACGTGGTCCGTGCTGTGCGCGCTCAATGCCGCCGGGATGCCGCATGATGACCCCATGATCATCCGCGCGACCGACTGGCTGCGCCGCCACCAGCGTGCCGATGGCGGCTGGGGCGAAGGCTGCGACAGTTACGAAGGCGGGATGCATGGCGACTATAAACAGAGCCTGCCGTCACAGACTGCATGGGCCGTTCTGGGCCTGCTGGCGGCGGGTCAGCGTGATGATCCGGCCGTAGCGCGCGGCATTGCCTGGCTGGGCCGCATGCAGGGCAAAAAGGGTGAATGGAAGGAAGAACCGTATAACGCCGTAGGCTTCCCCAGGGTGTTCTACCTGCGGTACCATGGTTACCGTCAGTTCTTCCCGCTTCTGGCCCTGTCGCGTTACCGCAACATGCAGATTAGCAATTCCGGCCGTGTTGGCTACGGTTTCTGATAACGGGGGAACGTCCACAATGTCCAATCGTGTATCTGCGTTCCCATTTTCCCGGCTGGGTATCGTGGTGGGGATGGAGGCGGAAGCGTCCCTGATCCGTCCCTTCCTGCCGACGGCCCGTTTCGGGTTGAGCGGGGCGACCCTGTCCGGTGCGCGGCAGGCCGTGCTTGACCTGCTGGCAGGCGGGGTGGATGCGCTGCTGTCCTTCGGGCTGGCGGCGGGGTTGGACCCGGCGCTGCAGCCCGGGGCGGTAGTCATGCCGCGTCATGTCGTGGTCAATGGGGAACGTCTGGCCGCAGCCCCCGCCCTGCTGGACTGGCTGGGCGCGGACCGGGCGGATGTCATTGATGGCGACCTGCTGCATAGCGATGTGATCGTCACCGCGGCGGCCCGCAAGATGGCGCTGTTCAGACAGACGGGCTGCGTTGCGCTGGATATGGAAAGTGGCGTGGTGGCTGAAATGGCTGCTGCCCGGCAGGTACCCTTTGCGGGCATGCGCGTCGTGTGCGATCCGGCGGACCGGACCCTGCCGCCTGCTGCGGTCGTGGCGCTGCGGCCCGATGGCAGTCTTGCGGTGGGGGCGCTTGCGCGCAGCATTGTCTGCAACCCGTTCCAGATTCCGGCGCTGATCCGGGTGGGGCGTGATGCGGGGCAGGCGCGTGCGGCGGCAAAGGCTGCGCTGGAACGACGTTTTTTCTGATGGATGTCATCGCCATGCGGCGGTGACGCCCATCAGGGTCCGGGCGTTCGACACGCGGATGTGATATGCGTTGACGTGACGAAAGGCCGCGCCAGTTTGATGCAGGGTGTGGAGTATTCAGAATAACACACTGATTTAAAATAAACTTTTTTGGAAGCGCGGCGATAGGGTCCTGTCTGGCATGGACATGGCATGCAGGTCATTGCCTGTTATTGCGCGTCCTTGATGCTATCTGTGATGCAACCAATTGATTCGCATCAATGTCAGGCACGGCAGATCAGCGTGACATACTGCCGGTTGTAAAAAACAGGGGGAGACAGGCATGACACGCGCTGTGCTGGCACTGAACGCAGGATCATCCAGCCTGAAGTTCGCCCTGTTTGCCATTGAACCGGGGGAAACCGCTGCGTCCCCCAGCCATCGCATCGCATCGGGGGAGCTGGAGGGAATCGGCATCCATCCCCATTTCGTCGCCCATGATGCATCGGGGCGCGTGCTGGTTGATGAAAAATGGACCCCCGTGGCGGATGGCGCGGGTGATACGGCGCATCACGGTCCCATGGCGACCCTTATGGAATGGGTTGGCAAGCAGTTGGGCAGCGTGGATCTTATGGCGGTTGGTCACCGTGTGGTGCATGGCGGGCCGGAATTCATTGCCCCCGTGCGGGTGACGCCCGATGTGCTGGCCCGGCTCGCGGCCCTGACCCCCTTTGCCCCCCTGCACCAGCCCGGCAGCCTTGCCCCCATCCGCGCATTGCTGGCCCAGCATCCCGATCTGCCGCAGGTCGCGTGTTTCGATACCGGTTTCCACCATACCTTGCCACCGGTTGCGCAGGCGCAGGCCCTGCCACGGGAATATGCCGCCCGTGGCGTGCGCCGCTACGGGTTCCATGGGCTGTCGTATGAATACATCGCCTCCGTCCTGCATGATCGCGTGCCACATCTGGCGCAGGGGCGTACCATTGTCGCCCATATCGGCAGCGGGGGCAGCCTGTGTGCCCTGAAAGACGGACGCAGCATTGACACCACAATGGGATTTTCGGTGCTTGATGGTCTGGTGATGGGAACACGGTGCGGGCATCTGGACCCTGGCGTAATCCTGTACATGCTCAAGGAAGAAGGGCTGGGAGCGGCCGAGATCGAGAATATCCTCTATCACCGCTCCGGTCTGCTGGGGGTGTCGGGGGTTTCGGCCGACATGCGCGACCTGCATGCACGTGCGGGGATCAGCCCGGAAGTGACGCAGGCGCTTGACCTGTTCATCTATCGTCTTGCCCAGCAGGCGGGGGCCATGATGGCAGCCCTGCAGGGGCTGGACGGGCTGGTGTTTACTGCCGGTATCGGGGAACATGACGCCCTGATCCGCGCAGCCATCTGCAGGCAGCTGGAATGGGCGGGTGTCCGTCTGGATGCGCAGGCGAATGCCGCGCATCGCGAAATCATAAGCATGCCGGATAGTACCGTGGAGGTGCGTGTCATCCCCACCGATGAGGAAACGACAATCCGTCGGCATGTGCTGATGTGTCTGTCCTGAATGCAGGCCGGATAGGGATAGAATGTCTCGGAAGGAACGGAAATGAGTGAAACTGCATCCGCAACACCGCTGTCTGCAGCGGATGTCGCGCTGTTCAACAGGTGGTGGCATGCAGCAAACTATCTGTCGATTGCCCAGATCTACCTGCTGGCGAACCCGCTGCTGCGTGAACCGCTGAAGCTGGAACACACCAAGCCGCGGCTGCTGGGCCACTGGGGTACCACGCCTGGCCTGAACTTCCTGTACCTGCACCTCAACCGCATCATCCGTGAACAGGACCGCAGCATCCTGTTCGTGGCGGGGCCGGGGCATGGGGCGCCGGGGGTGGTTGCCAGTACCTATCTGGAAGGCACATACAGCGAATATTTCCCGGAAGTGTCGCAGGATGCGGACGGGCTGGCCAAACTGGTCAAGCAGTTCTCCTTTCCCGGCGGCATTCCCAGCCATGCGGCGCCGACCACGCCGGGTTCCATCAACGAAGGTGGTGAACTGGGTTATTCGCTTTCGCATTCCTATGGTGCGGTGTTCGACAACCCTGACCTGGTCGTGGCCTGCGTCGTGGGGGATGGCGAGGCCGAGACCGGCCCGCTGGCGACATCGTGGCACAGCAACAAATTCCTGGATCCGAAAACCGATGGCGCGGTCCTGCCGATCCTGCACCTGAACGGCTACAAGATCGCGAACCCGACCGTGCTTGCCCGTATTTCGCCCGAGGAATTGCTGAGCCTGTTCCGCGGCTACGGCTACGACCCGATCGTGGTGGAAGGGGACGACCCGGACACCATGCACCAGAAAATGGCCGTGGCGATGGATACGGCCTTTGCCGCGATCTCGAAAATCCAGAAGGCTGCGCGCGAGGACAATGACACCACGCGTCCCACGTGGCCGATGATCATCATGCGCACGCCCAAGGGCTGGACCTGTCCCAAGACGGTCGATGGCCTGCGCACGGAAGGCTACTGGCGCGCCCATCAGGTGCCGATTACAGACCTGACCAGGCCCGAACATCTCAAGCTGCTGGATACATGGCTGCACAGCTACAAACCCGAGGAACTGTTTGACGAAAACGGCACCCTGATGCCGGAAATCGCGGCACTCGCGCCGAAGGGCGACCGCCGGATGAGCGCCAATCCGCACGCCAATGGTGGCCTGCTGCGCCGTGACCTGCGCCTGCCGGACGTGACGGAATATGCCGTGCCCGTCTCATCCCCGGGCCATGAACTGGGTGAAGCCACGCGCGTGCTGGGGTCGTGGCTGCGTGATGTGATGAAGGCCAACCTTGCCGCGCGCAATTTCCGTGTGCTGGCCCCGGACGAGAATAATTCCAACCGCCTGAACGCGGTACTGGATGTGACCAACCGGGCATGGAATGCCGAGACGTTCGATTACGATGACCATCTGGCAGTCGATGGCCATGTGATGGAAATCCTGAGCGAGCACACCTGTCAGGGCTGGCTGGAAGGTTACCTGCTGACCGGTCGGCATGGCTTCATGTCGTGCTATGAAGCGTTCATCCACATTGTGGATTCGATGGTCAACCAGCATGCCAAATGGATCAAGCAGGCGGATGAGGTCTCATGGCGCGCGCCGATTGCATCGCTGAACTACCTGCTGACATCGCATGTGTGGCGTCAGGACCATAACGGGTTCAGCCATCAGGATCCCGGCTTCATTGACCATGTGCTGAACAAGAAGGCCAAGACGGTGCGGGTGTACCTGCCGGCTGATGCCAACACCCTGCTGTGCACGGCGAAGACCTGCCTTGAAAGCCGTGACCGTGTGAACGTGATCGTGGCGGGCAAGCAGCCCGAACCGCAGTGGCTGGACATGGAGTCCGCCATCGCACATTGCGCCAAGGGCATCGGCATCTGGGAATGGGCCAGCAATGACAAGGGTGGCGAGCCTGACGTGGTCATGGCCTGCGCCGGTGACGTGCCGACCATGGAAACGCTGGCGGCGGTGCAGTTGCTGAACAGACACCTGCCGGATCTGAAAATCCGCGTCATCAACGTGGTGGACCTGCTGACCCTGGAATCAAGGTCCCAGCATCCGGACGGGCTGGAGGATTATGTATTCGACAGCCTGTTCACCATCGACAAGCCGGTGATCTTCGCATTCCATGGCTATCCCGCGCTGATCCACAAGCTGGTCTACAAGCGGACCAACTGCCGCAACTTCCATGTGCATGGCTATCGGGAGGAAGGGTCCACCACCACGCCGTTCGACATGACGGTGCGCAACCATCTTGACCGCTTCCATCTGGTGCAGAACGTCATCCGTCACGTGCCGGGACTGGCGAGCAAGGCGGCCTACGCCAATCAGGCCATTGCCGACAAACTGGTCGAACATACGCATTACGTGGCCAGGTATGGCAGGGACCTGCCGGAAATCGAGAACTGGCGCTGGTCATAAGACGTCGGAACCCACGGGGGTCATGAAAGGGGGGGGAGCGGTCATGCTTCCCCCCTTTCTTTATGTCGGAATGGAAGCCTGGGTCGTCCGAGACGGCATATGAATGGGGTTCAGAGCGCAATATAATAAACACAAAGTATTAATTAATAAAATATTGTAGGACTGAAATTTTTCATTTGTACAAATGAAATCAGTTGGGCCAGTCGTCAGGAGCAGGAGCAGGAGCAGGAGCAGGAGCAGGAGCAGGAGCAGGAGCAGGAGCAGGAGCAGGAGCAGGAGCAGGAGCAGCCGGTGGTGTTGCGGCGGTGGCAATTGTAGCTGATGCGGATGGACCGGATGCCTGCGCAGGGCCAGCGGGCTGCGGAGTGGTTGCGGCAAGGAATTGCGCGAAGCTGTCCTGCATTTTCTGTGCCATCGTCGGATCGGACAGTTGGGCTCCGGGGTTGGATGAATCCACCACGATGACCCGGTCGCCTTCCAGCGGGGTGGGCATGTGACTGGCCCCCAGCAGTGCGCGTATGGCGCGTGCCTTCTGTGGGTCATTCTGCTGGACGATCAGGTCAAGCTGCCGGTCCAGCAGGCCATGGCGGTCAATGAAACTGTTGACGCGCGCGGGAATGCGGATGCAGCCTTCGGAATCCGCCCGTCCCAGCCGGGATTCAAGAAACGTGGGATCGGTTGCGTGCATTTCCAGCCGGACCACCGCCACGGCGCCACGGCGGCGCCAGTCCTCGGTCGTCTGCCAGCCAAAATCCCATACCCGCATGCCCTTTTCACCGTTGCCACGGATGCCATGCTCGTTTTTCGTGCCCAGGGCGCGATAACCGTAAATCTGCCCGTCATTGAGGAATATGCCTGCAGGCGTGCGGAAATGTTCCTTGCGTCCCGGCAGGCCCGTGCTGACAGCCACCATGCCCAGTGGCGTCAGCCGCTGTGCGGCAGGTGTGGCCAGTACGATCCACATCATCTGGACCATGGGGGCGCGGTCCACGATCAGCATGACCTCCTCATCCTGTGGCCATGCGCTGGCGTGATCCAGCATGTCATGCGCCAGTGCCATGGCGCGCTGGGTCTGTTTCGGGCGGGTCAGGGCGGACTGCGCGCCCAGTTCCTGCTGCATGTCGTGCTGCAGCAGGATCGCGGCATCGGACAGGGGGGTGGCATGGGCCTGTATGGCGGCATCTGTCATGAACACGGTGACCAGGGGCAGGGCGCGTAACCAGATCAGGCGTATGGGAAGCATCATGCAGGCGGCGTACCTCTGTCGGAAAAATACAGGCGTACCCTATATACCGTATTTGGATATGCCTGCGCAGGGTAGCGGCAGTTCGCTCATGGCATATCGCCCCTGCAGATCATACCGGCAACCTGACGGGGCATTAAAGGGAGGGAACGGGCTGGGAGCGTTGGCTGGATATTAACATTTTTCCTGTCTGTTACTCTTTTTGGTGTGACGGATTATCATGCGCATTCTGGTAACCGGCGGGTGTGGATTTATCGGGTCGGCGGTCATACGTCACCTGATCGCACAGACCAGCCACGAGATCCTGAATCTTGACTGCCTGACCTATGCGGCCAGTCCTCATGCGGTGGGTGTTGCGGCAGCCAGTGACCGCTATACGTTCAGGCAGGTCAATATCTGCGAGACTGCGGCCGTGGGGGCTGAGTTGGCGGCCTTCCGTCCCGATGCGGTGATGCATCTGGCGGCCGAAAGCCATGTCGACCGTTCCATCGACCATGCCGGTGCCTTCGTGCAGGCCAACGTGACCGGCACGTTTTCCATGCTGGAGGCGGCGCGCATATACTGGCAGGCGCTGCCTGCGACCCGGCGCGCGGCCTTCCGCTTCCACCATGTCTCGACCGATGAAGTATTCGGGACACTTGGGCCGCATGATCCCCCCTTTACCGAAGCCACGCCCTACGATCCCCGCAGCCCCTATTCCGCCAGCAAGGCCGCATCCGACCATCTGGTGCGGGCATGGTGGCATACCTATGGCCTGCCAACCTTCGTTACGAATACGACCAACAATTACGGGATCTGGCATTTTCCTGAAAAGCTGGTGCCGCTCATGATCATCAATGCGATCGAGGGACGTGAGTTGCCGGTCTATGGCACGGGTAAGAATATCCGCGACTGGCTGTTTGTCAGTGACCATGCCGAAGCCCTGGTCCGTGCAGTGGAACACGGCCAGCCGGGCGAGACATACGCCATTGGCGCCCGGCAGCCGCGTACCAATCTGGAAGTGGTCCATGCCATCTGTGACGTGCTGGACCGGCTGCACCCCGATCCCGCCGGGCCACATGCGCGGCTGATCCGGCACGTGGCCGACAGGCCGGGCCATGATTTCCGTTATGAAATCGATCCCTCCCGTGCCGAACAGGCACTGGGGTGGAAAGCACGACATGATTTTGAAAGTGGCATGGACATGACCGTTCGCTGGTACCTTGAGCATGCACGGTGGTGGCAGGCCATACGGGCACGGCGCTATGCCGGACAACGGCTGGGGCAGATGGCATGACCGGCGCGTCGGGACTGAAGGGGATCGTGCTGGCGGGCGGGTCTGGCACACGGCTGTACCCCATGACACTGGCGGCCAGCAAACAGCTGTTGCCGGTCTATGACAAACCGATGATCTATTACCCGATCTCGACGCTGATGATGGCGGGTATCCGTGACATCATGATCATTGCAACGCCGCAGGACATGCCCCAGTTCCAGCGCCTGCTGGGGGACGGGTCACCGCTGGGCGTGACCTTTACCTACCGTATCCAGCCCGCCCCCGAAGGGATTGCGCAGGCGTTCCAGATCGCGGGTGACTGGCTGGCGGGTGCACCATGTGCGCTGATACTGGGTGATAACCTGATCTTTGCCGACCATCTGCCCGCCATGCTGCGTGCGGCGGCGGGGCGGCCCCATGGCGCCACGATCTTTGCCTATCAGGTACGTGACCCTGAACGTTATGGCGTGGTGACGTTCGATGCAGAGGGGAAGGCGCTGGATATTCTGGAAAAGCCTGAGCATGCGCCGTCAAACTGGGCGGTGACGGGACTGTATTTCTATGACGGGCGTGTTGGCGAACTGGCGGCCGGATTGCAGCCGTCCCCACGGGGCGAACTGGAGATAACCGATCTCAACCGGATATATCTTGAGGAAGGCAGCCTGAATGTCGAACGTCTTGGGCGTGGCTGCGCATGGCTGGATGCCGGCCTGCCCGACAGCCTGATGCTGGCGTCATCATTCGTGCAGACGGTGCAGTCACGACAGGGGATGCTGGTTGGTTCCCCCGAAGAAGCAGCTTTCCGCATGGGTTATATTGACGTAACCCAGCTACGTGCTCTGGCCCGCCGCATGATAAAGACCGAACTGGGGCGTACCCTTATGGCCATTGCCGGGCGGGCATTAGCGTAAGCCGTAAAATCATAAAGAAGTTTTTGATAAAGCTTTTTTCAAAAAGCTTCAGGGAACGTCGTCTTTTTTGGGGGCTGTTGGGAATTGAGTTTTCTAAAGGGCCATGATGTGTTTCAAAGACCATATGGATCGCTTCATACTGACGGA
>NZ_BDLU01000048.1 GCF_006538165.1 Komagataeibacter diospyri | reverse complement strand
GAGAACTTCTTCTGCAAGCTCAAGGAGTTCAAGCGCATCGCCATGCGCAGCGAAAAAACAGACAGATCATTCGAAGCCATGATCTATCTCGTTGGCGCAATCATCAATTCAAGATAATTCCCAACAGGCCCTGAAAAAGGCGACACCCAGGAATTTTTCATGAAGACCTATTATAGATCAATGCTTTGGAAAACAGATCAAGGATAACGGCTTAGAGAATGTTATGCATATTTATGAAGTATAGTTTCGAGTGAAGGCATGAATCATGCGAAACAGACGACATGAATACTTTTTAGTATTAAGGCATGGCGCGCGTAATTCTTGACGAACCTGCGACAGCGTGTGGCCATGCGAAAGGTTGTCCGGTGTGGTGCGCCACGGACTTCCGGAGCGGGTCACATAACGCAACCCATTGAACAATCCGCGCAATGCGTGATGTCGTTGTTCTGCATCCTCATGCATCAGGATCAGATACGGGACAACCAGAGATCATTCTTTATCTGATACGTCAGGGGGATACGGTTTGCGTGCAGGCGTCATCCTGCACTTCCCCCATCACGAATTCAAATATGATCGATTTACAGGCATGACAATCGATCCTGCCTTGTACCAGACGGTTACACACAGTCATGCTGAAGCCGAACAGGCCGGAAATAGGGGAAGTCCTGTATCCAGAATACAAGACAATTCAGGATATGTGGATACTTCCCCGATAATCGTTAGATGCTTCAGAAGTTGTAATGCAGTTCACAGCCAACCCAGCGCGGCGTCTGGATGTACTGCGCACGGTTGTTGTCGCTTCCGGTAAAGGAATAGGTCGTGCCCTTGTTGTTCTGCAGGTTATCAACATATACGGCGGCAGTCCACTTGCCTGTCTTGGGGCCAACCTCCATGCGTAATCCCAGGGAGCTGATCTTGCTGGTCTTGGCATTAGGGTCACCCAGTGCCGCCCACATGTTGTCTTTCCATGTATAGCTGGCCTGCAGGGTAACGCGATAACTGTCGATATCGATATTGTAGCGTGCGACGCCGCTCCACGAAAAACGGGGAGAAAAGGGCAACGGGGAATTGTGTGCCACCGCCGGGTCAAGGGAAAGCCCGTTAATATAATTGACCGGGCTTTTGACCTGCGCATCAAGATAGGCAAAGGAACCACGGATATCGAGGTTGGGCACCAGGTTATGCAGTGTGGTCGAAAGTTCACCACCACGGGTGCGTGCACGCGGGATCGTGCCAAGCGTAAGCGAGTTTTCGGTTGTCGTTATCGGTGCGAAGAACAGGGTCTGACGGTTGTGATATTCATAGTCGAACAGGGAGCCTTCCACCTCAAGCCTGTTGTGCAGAAGGGAAGACTTGATGCCGACTTCATATGCAATCAGGTTTTCCGGCTTGACGTAATCAAGCGCCCCGGCCGCCAGAACGGGTGCGGCAAAATAGGAACCGGCCTTGTAACCATTTGAAATCGTGCCGTATGCATAAGTGCCTGGCACAATCTGGTAGCGCAGGCCCACGCGCCCGGTAAAGCGATGATAGTCATGACGTTCATTAACGCCAGTCAGTGCATCACCTACCCGCGCATTATATGGTGCCAAAAGTCTTGGGCTATTGGCGCCAATTTCCGAATATCTTGACCCACCATTAAAACCGCGTTCGTCATAGGAGAAGCGGCCAGACGCAATGAAGTCCAGTTTCTTGGTAATGTTGGTAACCGTGTTTACATAAACGCCGGTGGACAGGTTCTGCTGAGAAAAGTGGTTGTCCAGGGCGAGCGCGCTGCTGGACTGCATGCGGTCACTGGTATAGTCGCCGTCGATCTTGTCGTATGATTCAAAAACACCAACGGTCAGATGGAAGAATTTCGTAGGATTCATGCGCAGGTGCATGTCATGCGACTGCGCTATGGCCGTATCATTCCATCGGTAGTCAGCAATATGAACGGCTGAACCGTCATAGTTGTCAGTATCGTCACGACGATAGAAATCGATGGCTGTCGTGGATGAGAAGTCACCAAAGTCAAACGCCTTGGTATAATTGACGGACAGACCCCCGCCATTCTCGTTTCGCTGGGGAACGGCGTTGCCTACACTGACCGCATTGGCTGAAGGGTTCATGCCAGTATCACCGCTGGAAACCGGCCCGATATCCTGTGGTGAGGTGGAAGTGCCCTTGTCGCGTGTGTAATGGAGGTTCAGCAGCAACGAAGACGTATCATCAATCGTAAATTTGGTCAGGTTACGAATGGCCAGAAGGTCCTGCGAACCATAGCGTGCGCCTGTTGATATGTCTTTCTGCCAGCCATCGCCCTTGACATAATTGAAAGCCAGACGGTTGGATATCCTGCTGGTGATCGGGGTATTGATGGCAAAGCGGCCACGGTTGGTATTATAGCTGCTGTAACCCCATTCCGCATAGCCACCGAATTTGTCGGATGGTTTTACAGACTGGATATTGATGCTGCCACCAGTGGTGCTGCGGCCCATGTCAAAGCCCTGTGGGCCTTTTTCCGTGGCAACGCTTTCAATATCAAGCATCTGACCGGTGTAGAATACGGGGAAGGGGGCGAATACGCCATCCAGATAAATACCAATCCCGCCCATGTTGGTGCCGACATAGTCATCCAGACCAACACCACGGATGGAGAAAATGGGCGCCGAGCCGGATACGGCATTCGTTGCCGTCACACCTGGCGTGAACGCTGCAATATCCTTCGGGCTTTCAAGGTGAAGCGAGCGCAGTTCTTTCCCGCTGATCGTGTTGACCGTACCGGGCGTGGCCAGATAACGCTGCGCATGTGACCGGGTCACTGTTATCTGTTCGGGCGATGCCTTGGGAACCGCCGCACCCTGACGGCGTGGCATGGCAGTGGAATGGTGTGCGGCGATATGTTTCGTATCAACCGATTGGGCGCTGGCAGGTGTCGTTGCGGCAACGGCCAGCGGTGATGTCGATGCCAGCAGCAGGCAGGGCAGGGCGGGCAGACGGGCATATGTCGGGACCGCAGCCAGAAGACGGAAGGAATGACGTAAAAAATATAGTTTCATGCCGATATTCCTGTTTCATTCCCGTTAAACCGATCCCTGGGGCGCAAAAAAACCCCATTTATCTTGCTTTGATTCTTACAATAAGGCGTCTCGTGTATTGGTTTATAAGAAGCCAAATCACACTTTTTATTATCTGTATGTAATGGATCGAAAGCCCAATAATGTGGCGGATGCAAACGCGTAAAAGTCATATAACATATTGATAATTATGAAAGTTTAATTCTGAGTTATGCGCGGGATGCTGCTGTGTGAAAGGGCAGGAAACAGCTTGGTTTTTTTTTGATGTTGCCTGACTACAACATCCTGTGAAACACGAAGACACATCTGGTGTTTAGATCCAGTCATGGCCTGATCCGGTCTGCTGCTGCGCTGTGGATGACGATGAGGAACGATATGGCTGTTTTCTGGTATGCGGTGGCGACAGCACGCCACTCCATTGTGCATCGCAGGTTCATGTGGCGCTGTCTTGCCCCGAGGGGAACCGCCTCAATCAGGGGGCAGATCGCCCATGTTTCATCAGAAAGCGCCTGTTCCGCTTCTTTCTCTCTACAGGAAGGATTTCAGGTCATGACAGGCCCCGCTTTGTAATATGCAAGGCATGCCCTTCAGTAGGAAATCATCTGGTCGAGGAAATCCCGCGCGCGTTGTGTCTTGGGGTTTGTAAAGAATTCGGCCGGTGGCGTGATTTCCAGAATCCGCCCCTTGTCCATGAAAATGATCCGGTCGGCGATATGGCGCGCAAACCCCATTTCATGGGTGACACACAGGGTGGTTATGCCCTGCTGCGCCAGGTCATTCATGATCGCGACCACACCTGAAATCGCTTCGGGGTCCAGGGCCGCGGTCGGTTCGTCAAACAGCATGACCTCGGGCTGCATGCACAGCGCGCGCGCAATCGCCACGCGCTGCTGCTGCCCGCCTGACAGCTGGATGGGATATTTATTGGCCTGTTCGGCAATATTGACCTGCTTCAGAAACCGCATGGCCATTTCTTCCGCACTGGCGCGCGGGGTTTTCTTGACCAGGCGCGGGGCCAGCGTGCAGTTGTCCAGCACGCTCAGATGCGGGAACAGGTTGTAGTTCTGGAACACCAGTCCGACGGTCGCGCGCAGTTGCGTAAGGTCGGTCTGCGCATTGATGATCTGGCCATCAATGCTCAGGATACCGCTGTCATGCGGTTCGATGCGGTTGAAGCAGCGGATCAGCGTTGACTTGCCTGAACCTGACGGGCCCAGCACGACAATCTTTTCCCCGCGCTGCACATCAAAGCTGATCCGGTCTAGTGCGATGAAATCCTTGTATAGCTTGCTCAGGTTGCGGACTGAAATCATGGCCGACGGGTCGGGCATGGTCTTGGGATCAGGATTCATTTGCGGTCGCCTTGTGACGGTCAGCCCATGCAAAGCGGCGTTCAACACGTTTTTGCAGGAACAGGAAAAAGAAAACCATACCCAGATAGTAAACCAGCGCCGCGGCGTAATACTCCGTGAATTCGAACGTGCGCGCCACCTGGATCTGGGTCACCGCCAGCAGCTCCTGAAGCGAGATGACCGATGCCAGCGACGTAGTCTTCAGCAGGCTTATGAATTCGTTGATGGTGGGGGGCAGTGCAATGCGCAGGGCCTGCGGGAAGATGACATGGCGGTATACCTGTCGCCGCGACATGGCCAGCGCGTCCCCTGCCAGTTCCTGTCCCTTGTCCACCGCGCCAAGGGCGGCGCGGTTGATTTCGACCTGATAGGCGGATTCATTGATCGACAGTGACAGCCACGTGGCCAGAAAGGGGGTAAACCATGCCTCGCGGAAGATCGGCAGGAACTGCGGCAGCGCATTCCATATGAACAGCAGCTGCAGCAGTGTCGGCGCGCCACGGAATACTGACACATATCCCTTCAGTACCATCTTGAGCAGCGAATCCCGCCCGTTCAGTGCCAGCGCCATCGGAATCGAGATCATGATGGCGGTAAAATGCGACAGGACGGCTACCGCCAGCGTGATGAACGCGCCGCGCATGAAAGCAGTTGATGTCAGCGCGGAGAAGAACGTGTCCCACCGGAACATGGGAGCAGGCGGCGTGCGGGTCAGCGCCTTTGCCGCATCGGGGGAGATGGCCCATTTCTTCTGGATCGCGGCCATCTGCCCGTTCTGGCCCATGGTGGCGATGGCCTGTTCCAGCAGTTCGCGGTCATGCGCGTTCTTGCGGATGTACAGTGCGAAATGCCGGTATTCGGGATAGGGGGGCACAAGGATGACGTTGACCTTCCCGTGCAGCTGTTCCTGCCGGTAGTACAGTTCCACATCCTGGCTGGCGAAGGCGAAGACACGCCCGATCAGCACCTGCTGCACCACCTGGTCCTCGGTCGGGTACTGCTGGATGATGATGGGTGCGCGACCGGCCTGGACCAGTGCTTCATTTTCCTTTGCCAGCCGTGCGCTGTAGCTGGTACCCGACTGCACGGCCACCGTCTTGCCCGACAGGTCGGCCATGCTGGACAGAGGTGGGGTCCCGGCACGCGCCACGACCACCAGCGCCGTGTCCTGATAGGAGACGGCATCGAAATTCTTCTCGCGGTCCGGCAGCTTTATGATGCCACTGGCCACCATCGAACACCGCTGCGCCGCAAGACTGGGGAACAGGCCGGTAAAGTCCATGGTCGTGACGACCATGGGCACATGCCAGTATTCCGCCAGCCGGTGGGCGATATCCATATCGATCCCGTCCACGGCGTTGACGTCGGTGCCGTTCACGAATGTCATCGGTGGCAGGGTGGGGTTGGTGCAGACTGTCAGCGTACCATCATGGATGAAGCCGGGCAGGTCGGGATCGGCGGCCTGCGCACTTCCCGCAATGGCCAGTACCCCCGCAAGGGCGGCTGCCAGTGCGCGGGGCCGGAAGCGGAAAGAACAGCGGCGCATGAACTGCGCCATGGAATGGGTCATACGGTGTGCTCCACGGGGGTATGGGGCAGGAATCGAGGGTGGAAAACCATCTGTGTGGCGCCCGCGCTAGCAGGCTTCTTCCAGAATGCGGCGGAATATATCGATCATCAGCCCGGTTTCGGGCGATGGTCGGGCAATGAAGTAGAAACCCGTAACCAGTTCCAGCCCCCCCAGCGTGATGCGGCGCAGCAGGCCGGATCGCAGCAGGGGCTGGGCAAAGGGTTCAGGCAGAAAACCGACATAACTGCCCGACAGGATCAGCAGAGCGCGCGAATCAACGTTTTCGGCAGCTGCGGCAAAGGTCAGGTGGGGACGTATCCCCTCCCACATGGGTGACGATGCGGCGCCCGATACCTCGATCATGCGATGCTGGGATAGTACTTCGGGGGTGATCTCGTCTTCGGGCATGCTGAACAGCGGATGGCGCATGCCGCAGAACAGGTGCAGCTCCTCCCGGAACAGGGGGGTCGCGTGCATGTTGGGCAGGTGGCGCGGGTTCAGCATGATCCCGGCGGAAGCCTGCCCGTTCAGTACCGCGAATTCCACCTCCCGCGAGGATGCGGAACGGATGTCGAGGAACACCCCCGGATGGCGGGTGGTGAAGATTTCGATCGCACGGACCAGCGCCGTTTCACCATGGATCTGGATATTGTCAGGCACGTACAGGCAGAACCGCCCCGACAGGGTGCCGCTGGCTTCGTTGATGCGCTGCTGGAAACGCGCGATGTCGGAAAACAGGGTGTTGGTGGCTTCCATGACCATCCGCCCTTCAGCCGTCAGCGCAAATCCGCTGCGTCCGCGCATGCACAGCCGCAGGCCAAGGCGGTTTTCCAGCGCCGAGATGTCGATGCTGATGGAAGACTTGCTTTTGCCCAGCGCCACTTCGGCGGCGGCAAACCCACCATGTTCGGCCACCGTGCGGAACACGCGCAGCAGGCGCAGGTCCACTTCGGCGATCTGGCCGTGAAAACCGGCGGCCTTGCGGTGTGGCGCCTTGCGGCGCGCGCCGTTGCCCGGACTTGATGTATGTTCTCGCGTCATGCAGGATCGATTCACCAGGTATCAGACATGGAACATGCCGTGCCGCCATGCTGGCAACCGGAATTATTCCTGTATAAGAACATAGGCAGGCGTTTGTCCCTTCTCATTGTCGGAAATGGCCAATTCGTTGTCAGCTTTATCCATATTTATCCATAAACCGCAACGATGGACAGGTGGAATGATTATGTGTGGCTGTCAGGCGAAAAGCGTAAAATACTGATCTGGAAATAAAAAATGTCTGGCATGCGCGGCTGCCGCATCCCTGCGCGGATGATGGTAATGGTAACAGGATGTGCCGTTTGCCAAGATTAATGAAAATACAAAGTAAACTATGGACCATTGATATTTGAACGTCTGCGCCCCCCGCTATCTTTCGGGAAATACCCTAGTGTATTCAGTTATGTGACAAGGATTAAAGGCAATGGTCGCGAACCGCTGGTTTATTGACAGTGAAACCGGGGATCTGGCGGATGTGCTGCTATGTCCCCCTGATTATTATTCCTGGATTCCCAGTAATGATATCGCCATCCAGAGCATGGCCAACGGTGCGCAGATTGACCGCGCCGCGCTGAATGCGCAGTTCAGGGAACTTGTCGCCACGCTGGAAGGCGAACAGGTCAGCTGCCATTTCCTGACCCCGCACAAGGACATGCCGTACGAGGTGTACACCCGCGACAGTTCCCAGACCACGCCGTTCGGCACTGTCGTCACCAACCTCGCCCGTCCCGAACGTACGGCGGAAATCACGCCGATCCATGAATTCTACGGCAAGGACGAAATCTGGAAGACCTGCACGAAGGGCCATATCGAAGGCGGTGACATCCACATCATCCGTCCCGGCCTGCTGGCGGTTGGCGTCAGTGGTGGCCGTACGGATGAAGCCGGCGCCGCCGAGTTCATAAGCTGGTTCGAGGAAGCCGGCTGGACCTGCCGCATGATCCGCTTCCCCGAACATTTCCTGCACCTGGACGTGATCTTCACCATGGTGGCGGAAGATCTGGCCATCGCTGCGGTGGACGTAATCGCCGACGAGGATCTGGACTGGTTCCGCGCGCAGGGCATCCGCCTGCTGCCGGTCAGTTACAAGGAAGCCATGCGGGACATGGGCTGCAATGTCCTGTCGCTGGGTCGTGAACGCGTGGTCAGCCCCCATCATTGCACGCGCATCAACCAGATGCTGCGCGCCGAAGGCCTGACGGTGCTGGACCCGGAACTCAACCAGTTCTCGCAGGGTGGTGGCAGCATCCACTGCATGACCATGCCGCTGCGCCGCAAATCCCTGAAGAAGGACTGACCCACCGTATGGGGGCAGGCATGGTCGTGCCTGCTCCTGACATGTGCGGCATGGTCCCGTCGCGCGGTCAGGCACGGCACGTCCTGCCGACCTGATGCATCCCTGGCCAATTGCGCATCGTCCGGCGTCATTCAACGGAGAGACAGACCCGTGGGTATGGAAAACAGCATCTCGATCGATGGCTCGCAGCTATGGTCCGACCTGATGGAAACGGCACGTTTTGGCGCGACCGCGCGTGGCGGGCTGCATCGTCTGGCGCTTGGAGCGGATGACCTGAAGGTACGCGAATGGTTCGCCAGCACATGCCGGGCGCTGGGGTGTGAGGTCATCCATGATTCCATGGGCAACCAGTTCGCACGCCGTCCCGGCACGCAGCCTGACCTGAAGCCGATCATGATTGGCAGCCATCTGGACACGCAGCCGACCGGCGGGCGTTTTGACGGGATTCTGGGTGTGCTGGGCGGGATTGCGGTGCTGCGCGCGCTGGAAAACGGTAAGGTCCAGACCCGCCACCCGATTGAAGTCGTCAACTGGACGAATGAGGAAGGCGCACGCTTTACGCCCCCCATGCTGGCATCCGGTGTGTTTGCCGGGGTCTTTACCGAAGACTATGCCCGCAGCCGTCCCGACCGTGACGACATCACCCTTGGTGAGGCCCTGACACAGGGCAGGCAGGCGGGCGCGCAGCCCTGTGGCCAGCATCCCGCCGCCGCGTATTTCGAACTGCATATCGAACAGGGGCCGGTGCTGGAGGCCGAAGAAAAGACGATCGGCGTGGTGCAGGGCATCCAGGGCATGCGTTGGTACGAAGTACGCGTCATGGGCCGGGATTCCCACGCGGGCACAACACCCATGACCATGCGTGCCGACGCCATGTGGGCTGCCGCCCGCATGATCGATGCAGTGCATGGTGTCGCGATGTCCCATAAGGACGGTCTGGGCACGGTCGGCATTGTCGACTGCCAGCCCGCCAGCAGCAATGTCATTCCCGGAAACGTCATGTTCACCGTTGACCTGCGCAACCCTTCCGACACTGTCCTGGAAGCGATGGAGCAGGATTTCCGTGCCCGGATCGCGGCATTGGCCGAGGATTGCGGGGTTGAGGCGATCGTGTCGCCGGTATGGAATTCAGCCGCCGTGCATTTCGACCCCACCTGCGTCGCCTGCGTGCGTGAGGCAGCGGAGGAGGAACGTTATTCCATGCGCGACATCGTATCCGGCGCCGGGCATGACGCCGCCTATATGGCGCAGGTGGTGCCAACCGCCATGGTGTTTGTCCCCTGCCTGAACGGCATCAGCCATAACGAGGCTGAAAGTGCCGAACCGGTGGATGCGACAGCAGGTGCGAATGTCCTGCTGCATGCCGTGCTGCTGGCCGATACCCGGATTGACGCGGCATAAGAACAGGTGCGGCGGGGTTATTTCTTCAGCCGCACCATGACCACTTTCGGGTGGTGACCGACCCATTCGACATCGACAATACCGGAATCGGTTATCAGATCGCTCAGGCGCGTATAGCCAAAGTTGCGGGCGTTGAAGTCCGACGCCTGCTTGGCCAGATGCGCACCGATCGATGCGAGGTTGGCCCACCCGTCTTCATTCGATGATGCATTGATGGCGTTGCGCAGCTTGTCCAGATCCTGTTCATCCAGGGTCTGCACTGGCTGTCCCGAGGACAGGCCACGGGACATGGTCCGGTCTATCCGGTGCCTGTGCGTTTCCACGTCATGCGTGGCGTGGTGGTTGAGGACATCGAAATAGACGAATTTGTCACATGCCGTAATGAAGGGACGTGGCGTCTTGCGTTCCCCAAACCCGTAGACCGTTACCCCCTGTTCACGGATGCGGGCGGCAAGGCGGGCGAAATCGCTGTCACTCGATACAATGCAGAATCCCGCAAAACGCCCGGTATACAGCAGGTCCATCGCATCAATGATCATCGCGCCATCGGTGGCGTTCTTTCCGGTTGTATAGGCAAATTGCTGCACGGGCTGGATTGCGTGTTCCAGCAGGCATCCCTTCCAGCCGTTCAGGTTGGGCTTTGTCCAGTCGCCATAGATGCGCTTGACACTGGCCACCCCATAACTGGCGATTTCTTCCAGCAGGCCAACGATGATCCTGGGGGATGCGTTATCCCCATCAATCAGTAAAGCGAGTGCCTTTTCAGAATTGTTCTGCATCCTGCCCTTCGGAAAATCGTGCTCCAGCCGCTGGTCAGATACAGGCTGCCGACCTGTCGGGCAAATGACGTGATCCCGCTTTTCACCCATCATGCCTTTGGTGGCGTACATGCCTAAGTGTACTTTGGAAAATTCCTATTTACACATGTGACCACGGCGGTTGATCGTCGTTGCGTAAACATATCATTTCGCGTCTATTGAGGGGGTAGCTGCATTACATGATCCGTGCCTCGATCCCGTCCGGCTTTCCCATCTGGTCCACACTGGGGGGCACCAACTGATGCAACTGGACATATTCAAGACGCTGTGGGGCGATATGCGCCCATGGGACCAGCCTGTTACCGATATGCGGGCGGCCGGTTTTGACGGGATCGAGGCACGGATCCCGTCCACCGTGGCGCAGGCAACTGAATGCGCACGGATCCTGCGGGGCGAAGGTGTACCCTATATCGGTATCGCCATGACCGGTGGCGGCGTGCTGCCGCGGCAGGCCGCCAGCGTGGATGATCATGTCACTGACCTGCGTGCCATACTGGAACGCGCAGTACCCATGTCACCGCGTTTCATAAACGTGCTGGGCGGCAATGATCGGTGGAATGCGGCCCAGCAGGTTGAATTCATTGCACGGGCACAGGAGGTGGCGCGTGACACCGGCCTGTTGTGCAGTTTTGAAACCCACCGCGCGCGCATTCTGTCCAGCCCGTGGATGACGCTGGATGTCATCCGCCAGCATCCCGATGTGCTGTTTACGACGGATATCAGCCACTGGGTCGTGACCTGTGAGCGCCTGCTGGATGACCCGCTGGATGATTTCAGCGCCTTTGTCAGCCGGGTGCACCATGTGCAGGCGCGTGTGGGGTATGACCAGGGGCCGCAGGTGCCCCATCCGGCAGCCCCCGAATACCAGCCTGCCCTGCGCTTTCACCAGCAGTTCTGGGAGAAGGTCTGGCTGTCCCAGATGGCACGGGGCTACACCACGACGACCCTGACCCCCGAATGCGGGCCGGATGGTTATCTGCACACGCTTCCCTTCACCAACGCCCCCGTGACCGATCTGTGGGGGCTGAATGTGTGGATGGGGCAGACGGAACGTCAGCATTTTCTGGATTTCATCTCGACCAAGCAACAGGATCACGCGTCATGACGTCCACCAAACAGGATACGGTAATGCCCGGTCACGTTGAGACCTTTACGTCCATTCCCGTTGTCAATATCGCGGGGTTGTACAGTCCCGATCTTGCCAGGCGTCAGGCCGTGGCGGAAGAACTCGGGGCGGCCGCGCGCAATGTGGGCTTTCTCTATATTTCCGGCCATGACGTGCCGGATGCCGCAATCGCGGGCGTGCGCAGGGCCGCGCGGGATTTCTTCGCGCTGCCTTACGAAGAAAAGATGAAATACTACATCGGTGCGTCCGCCACGCATAAGGGCTACGTGCCGGAAGGCGAAGAAGTTTACAGCAAGGGCCGCCCAGACCATAAGGAAGCCTTTGACATAGGTTTCGAGGTCCCGGCGGACAACCCGCTGGTCAAGGCTGGCACGCCACTGCTGGGGCCGAACAACTGGCCTACGGTGCCGGGTTTCCGGTCTGAGGCCGAAGCCTATTACAAATCCGTTTTCGCGCTGGGCCGCACGCTGTTCCGTGGCTTTGCCCTGGCCCTTGGGCTGCCGGAAACGTATTTCGATGACCTCGCCAATTTTCCGCCTTCCAAACTGCGGATGATCCATTACCCATATGACGCGGATGTAAAGGATGCGCCCGGTATTGGTGCGCATACCGATTATGAATGCTTCACCATCCTGCTGGCGGACCAGCCGGGGCTGGAAGTCATGAACGGCAATGGCGAGTGGATCGATGCGCCGCCGGTACCCGGTGCCTTTGTGGTCAATATCGGCGACATGCTGGAAGTCATGACGGCAGGTACGTTTGTCGCCACCGCGCATCGCGTGCGCAGTGTCCCGGCGGAACGATATTCCTTTCCCCTGTTCTATGCCTGCGACTATCATACCAAGATCCAGCCGCTGCCAGCCTTCGCCAATGGTACGCAGGATTACGAGACCATTACCATCGGGGAACACATGTGGGCGCAGGCGTTGCAGACCTACCAGTACCTTGTCCGTCGCGTGGCGGACGGGACGCTGTCGCTGCCCACGGGCGCGCGCAAGGTGGCCACGTTCGGGCATTTCAAGCGCACAAAAAATGATAAGGCCTGACCCCGTCACGGCGGTCAGACGTTTGCTACAGGATGGGATTTTCCGACATCATGTCTACTTCACCGGTTACATCATCTGCCATGACCGAGCAGGCCCTGCGTGAGGACCTGGCTGCAGCCTATCGCCTGATGGCGCATTTCGACATGACCGACCTTGTCTATACGCACCTGTCCGTGCGTTTGCCGGGGGACCGTCATGCCTATCTGGTCAATCCCTATGGTCTTCTGTTCGAGGAAATTACCGCAAGTTCCCTGGTTGTTGTGGATGCGGACGGCCTGCCCAGACAGGAAACGTCCTGGCCGATCAACCCGGCGGGTTTTGTCATCCATTCCGCCATCCATCGCAGCAGGCCGGATGCCGCCTGCGTCATGCATACCCATACCATCCCCGGTATGGTGGTGGCGGCACAGGACCGGAACATCCTGCCGCTGAACCAGATCAACATGGAATTCTACGGCAGCGTCGGCTTCCATCCCTACGAGGGGATCGCGGCGGATGATAACCTGAGCGAGCGCGAACGCCTTGTGCGTGACCTTGGTGACCGTAATGCGCTGATCCTGCAAAACCATGGACTGCTGACCGTCGGCACGACCGTCGCGCATACGTTCTACCGCATGTATTACCTGAACCAGTCATGCAAGATCCAGATCGCGGCGCAGGCGACGGGTGTGCCGTTGCACGTTCCATCCGAGACACAGATCCTGCGCGCAAAGAAGCAGTTTGATGATGATCCCGATCAGGGCAGCCTGATCTGGCAGGCCCTGCGTCGTAAGCTGGATCGCGAACAGCCGGATTACAAGAACTGATGCAGTTTTTTAGAGGATGTTGAAAAACAACTATTGAAAAACAGTTGTAAAAAAGTTTTCGGGTGCCGCCTTTTTGAAAAAATTCCTGACCCAAAACGTCCTTATGATTTGTGGGCTGTTTCAAACAGTCTTGTGGCTGCAGGTTATTGCGGCAGATAAACAGGTCACGGTGACAGGCCCGCAGGTCTTTATGGCCTGCGGGCCTGTTTGCATGATGCCATGTATGGCCTGTCAGGCGGCTCAGGAAGAAATGGATAAGGCGACCAATCGCATCATTTTGCAACCTGTCCCAATAGCTAATGATTGCCGGGGAAAGAGACAGTGCACAAAGGCCAGGCAAGGCCGTTCCAGAAAGTATTTCAGGAAGTGTTCATGAAGCCATGAAGCAGGTTTTGGTGAAGCTTTTTCCCAAAAGCTTCAGGAAACGCTGCGTGTTTGGAACAAGGTAGCGCCCAAAAAATTTTAATACTTTTGTCAAATGCCAATTACGGAAGAATATTTAAACCAGTCTACGGAACAGGATTTCCAGCGCATGGTCATGATGTCCGTCGGGTCTGCGAGCTGCGGGGAAAGTCAAGAATCCCGCAGTCTCCTAAATAACATGCTGATATTAAAGACTTTTATAATCCTGACGTGAAGGAAATTGTAGAAGACCTTCGTAGAAAATCAAGACCTTTCTGTCAGAAGGCTTCCTGTTTCAACGCCTCAAAAAGACTGGTCTGGCGAGTAAACTGGTTTTTCTGTTGCATGGACTGAACACGCCTGACCAATGTGGCTAAAGACACACCAGCAATGGAAGACGCATGTCTGTAGCTTTTCCCAGAGGCTAAAAGGTCCAGAGCATGTTGCACCTTTGCAGAACTGGCTTTGGGTCTGCCTATGGGACGACCAGTTTTCGTTCCATATTTCTGAGCATGGTCTATGCCACTTCTAATGCGCTCATTAATGGTTTCACGCTCATTTTGAGCAATGACCGACATCAGCAGATAACTGACACGGCTTGACCTGTCTGACGTATCCACACCCTCTGTCAGACTTCTGACTGTTATCCCTTTCTGGTCAAACTCTTCCAGCAATCGTGCAAGATGGGCTGTTCGTCTTCCAAGCCTGTCCACCTTCCAGACAGTCAGAACATCCCCCCTGTTTAACAGAGACAGCAAACTGTTTAACTGTGGCCTGTCTTCTGTTGCACCGGAAATGACATCCATGAAAATTCTTTCTTTTGGAATCCCGGCTTCCAGCAATCGACTGACCTGCATATCAGTAGATTGGTCTCTGGTGCTGACACGTGCATATCCATAAATCATTGCACACCACCAAAGACATGCAGGGCTGTCACTCTGTCTGCAAGGAAATAGCGGGCCAGATAATCTCCCCATGCATAATCATCAGGAAAGTAGCTCTTCAGGACAGAAGCACAGCTACAATCAAGGTCACGATTGAAATAGGACAGGTGATTTTTGCCATCTCCCTTTATGATTTCAATGTCTCTTAAAACACCTTCCAGAAAAGCTACTATGAAAACGGATAACTGGTCTTCACCATATTTTTCAATAATCTGTGGAGCGAGCACGTCCAGAATATTCTGGATGCCATCAGAATGATATAAATCTAATAATTTATAGGCTTGGTCTTCTATCGTGCCTTCAAGCTTGTTGCTTTCGGGATATACCGGGAATTCACGCAATGCGGAAATATAGGCTTCCTGCATTGTTTTTGTAATTTTAGAGGATTGCAGGAATGTCCTGTAGTCTTTGACATATCCTGGTGCGATGTCATCAAACCCTTCAACAGGTGAAAAAATATGATGGATGGTCAGCTTTCCAGTGCGGAATGTAATTTCACTCATAAAATATCTCCTTAAATTGTTAATCAGGGATTATTTTCTAAAATACTTTTGAATATACAATATTGAATACGATTTTCCCTTTGTATTTAAATGATAAGGGTTATGTATTCAAAAAGTCAAGTTTTTGAAACAGTATTTATTTAATTATTTTAAATAAAATAGATTTATTTCCAGTAATCGTGTCTTTTTAATTTTTGGCACTCTCTCACAAGGAAGAAACTCTGTTTCTGACTTGTCACGCACAAAGCAGGGGAACAGGAGATTTGTAAAATCTCCGGCGTGCGTATGGTGCCTAGATTTTTAAAATATTCTCATGGCTTTCAGCCTCTGAATTATTCTGTTTCACCCATGTCATGGCGTTATTTGTTTCCTGAAGAATTTTCGCATTTTCCGCGTCCATCTTTCTGTTCTGCCAGTCGATGAATTTGTTTTTCAGATAGTCCGCACTTTTGGAAACCATCTGTGTCAAAACATCCTTTCCATGCAGGTTCAGAAAATACTCAAACGTAACAGGAATCCTGTTCTGTTGGACATGTAACTTCTGATAATTCCTGTAGGATGCCCTGTATAAAAGGAAGCTCTGGAACAGGACATTTTCCTGCTGATCATCACTCATCATGTTCCATGTCGCATCACTGATGGGAGCAGGAAGCCCAAAATTCATGGCAATGGGATAAGGCTTGTTTCTGATAGTCACAGACCCACCAAAAAACAGGCTTAGGAACAGTTCCACCAGCAAAAGCAGAATGTTGCTGTCAATGCTGTTGTTGCATTGGTCCAGCCAGTATTGCTGGTCTTTAAGGTTCTGATAGGCTCTGCGATAAAAATACCAGTCTTCCTGTTTTGCCTGTTTCAATCGTGCTTTTATGTCCCTGATATAATCCGGAGTAATCAGAATAATATGGGATAGACTGGCAACGTGGGTGACGCCTCTGTTCAGCTTTCCAGTGCTGATAGCCTTTGCAAAATTTTCCCCTGTGATGACAGGATTTGAACCTGTTGCTGTGCGATGGTTTCGAGCAACTGCTGTATCTGGTCGATGGGTGAGGGTTTGTCTCCCACTTCTGCCAGTAAGCCCAGGATTTCCTTTGCTGTGCTGTTGGCTCCAGAGGCTTCCTGATAGGTCTGTTGATAAAGAGTGATTCTGTTTTTCTGTTCGTTTTCCTTCATGATTTTTCTCCTTTTTTGCATTTGAATAGAGGGGTAAATTAATATGATTAAAGTAGGTTCTGGCTTGTTCCATGGTCATTTTCAGAGGACGTTTATGTCCACTGGCTTTTGAGCCAAGATTGACCAGCCTGTTAAAGGCATGAACGTTACCTGACTGGTCAATCACAACAGGACCTTTCTCGCCCATATAGATACGACAGTTAAATTGTGCCAGTTTTGCCATGAGTAATTCGGGTTTGTATTTTTTACAGCCAGTCAGAACAAGACGGGCAAGACCAGCCTTATCAATATGGGTGCGTTCCTGTTGAGCACGTTCCTGGGGTTTTAATCGGGCTTTAGGTTTCTGGATGTCCCAAAGTCCTGCATCTCTTAAACGTTGGGCTTCTGCTGTCTTGCCTTCTGCCTCCAGAGCTTTGATGACAGCACGATTATGGGCACCCGGTGTGATGGTTTCCCCTGTGCGAAGTTTAGCCAGTCTGTTGATTTTCTCGCGTCTGGCATGGTCATTGTCCATGCGAAGACAGGAGCCCGATGGAAGGAGCAGGGAATAAACCCTGTGTCTGTGTTCCCTGCCATGTTTGACATGGATGGATTCAGAGAAGGGCTGTTTCTGGAGAGAAAATTCTTTCTCGTAGTCCTGCCAGTAGGCTTCCCATTCCTGAGCCGTCCAGTCTTTCGCAGGGTCTGCGTGAACATGGTAGAGAGGTTTGGAGTGGCTGGCATAGCGTCCAATGCTGGTAAGCTCTTTAATCTGGTCTGTAATACCCTGCTGAACCAGACCACGTGACGCGCCTGCAAAGGTGGCATCATTCTGCTTTTTGTCATCGCGGAGATGACGCCAGAGGTTATACCCTCCCTTGCCTCGGGTGGCTCCCCCTATCATCCATGTCTCTCAAGCTTTCTGTGTAGGGTATCGAGATTGAGCACAGCCTGACGCACATCAGGAATAAGCTTCTCGGCTTCCTCATGCGCCATGACATGACCATCCTGACGGGTTTTGATGGCATACTGAACCAATGCCCCACACAGTTCAGCCGTGCTTTCCCTGAGCCTGTAGAGTTCCTTGATGTATTCCGGCCTGGGTGGTGTGCGTGGACTATAGGCTTTGACTGGCTTGATCCTCTGATATGTATCAGAGGGAGAAAGAGCACCTGCCATACACTCACGCACAAGACTGTTGGCTGTGATGTCACGCTGTCTGGCATGGTTTGTGATGCTCGCATATTGCTCATCATCCAGACGAACCAGTAACGATTTTTTCAGTTTTCTTTTTTCACTCATGCAATGGGTCTCCTGCTTAAATGGGGGTCAACGGGGGAAAAGCATTTTCCCCCTTGCCAGCTACCAGAAGACGCGAAGCGGATACTGGTATGGCTGGCTATACTCAAAAGATAACAAAGGAGATGGCAAACAAGATAAGAAAACAGACAATAAGAAGAAAAGGTATTTTCCAGGTATAATGCAGGTGCTTTTTATAAAATGTGTTTCTTGTCTGGAAACTTAAACAGCGTTGTGTGTTGATGAAACATTATAAAAATAGAGAAACAGTCAACATAAAATACTGTTGACTATGAAGGGGAAAACATAAGGAAAGGTCAAGCGGGAACGCTATTGACTGCTTCCTGATTTTTCTGTTGGCGTGACTTCTTGCGAACAACCTTGCTGACAGCATCTTTCAACGCATAGGCATGGTTTTTGAGTTCTGCGAGGTCTTCAGGATTGTCCTGGATAACATCCAGCAGGGTTTCAAGGTCTTTGAAGATAACAGGAAGCTTTGTGACCTGACTTCTGACACGTTCCCTGTTTACGGCTTCACTGGTGACACGCCACCATTCCAGAACCTCTGCTTTTTCCTGCGTGGTGCATTTATCCAGAATGTCACGGGAAACCATGGAATAGTAGCAGGGGAAAGAGCCAAGAGTTTCCTTGATGGCTCGTTTCTTTTCAGGGCTGTATGTCCAACGGCTGATTTCCCATTTGGGTCTGGCTTTGTTCTCTAATAATCGAAATTGCATGATTAAAATCTCCTTATAAAATGACTGAAAAACTCCTTGTGAATTTTGTCTGTTTGAATGGTGAAGGGTAAGGGAATTAGCGTTTCTTTTTTGTGATTTCCACGACAACAGGGGCTTTCTGATGTGAAGCCTTGGGGAGCGTCAAAGTTCTGCGTTCCGGCTTCTGAGCATCAGCCTGTTGTGTTTTCTGCTCCTGTTCCTTGGCCTGTGCTTTTTTACGCTTTTTATTTTCCATGGAATGAGCAGAAAATATGCCCCCCATCCGGGAAAATATTGAACAGCCATTGTTTGTCAGAGCCATCCAGATTGGCTTTGTAAAACGCTAGTTTGTCGTTGCTGACATAGCAATACATCTGCTTTCCATCATCCAGTGTGACGCAAAACGTCTTGTCAGACTTACCCCCCTCTGGTGATGCTTCAAAGAACGTATTGCCTTCATTCAGCACCTTGCGTTCCTGAAAATTAAGAAGACCAAACGATGTAAATAATGATTTTTTGGCTTTTGCCATAATATTCCCCCTTTAAATTACGTTGCTTTATTATTATATAATAACATTATATTAAACATAAAATCAAGTATAATGTTAATCTATGCTTGTAAATATCGTATTTTATTATTTATGTTAAATGGTTGTTATGTTTTTTGTGAAATGGTCAACAGAGTTTTGTGTTGACTATGAGAAGAAAAAACAGCGCGTTACTCAACATAAAATGCTGTTGAGCAATGGAGATAAAAAGGGAAAACATCCCGAAATTGAGAGAAAACCAATGTTCTGAAATGATTCCGGTATATCCATTACGCGGGATAGCTTGGAAAACACGACATAAGACATATGGAGCAACGAAAAACCTTTAAGGGGTAGGATTATATGCCTGAAGGGTAAAATGTTTATGATGTGGCAATTCTGAGCATTGTCCATAAAATGTGTGGTTATATGTAGGGAGTGCTGAGTCTCACACAAAAGCCAAATCGACATTTTGGTCAAAAAATTGAAAAAATCCCCCCAGACCCCCGGTCACTATGTGACCTAAGATTAAACCTTACTTCACTAACGTAATGGGCATCGCTTCGCTCATTGCCCTGATTTATTCTTTTCACACGTGAGACACTTGTTTGTTGACTGTTCCTTTTAGTCGCTCCGCAATGCTACGCTCTCTATTTATTGGTTTCTTTTGAGTTTTATCTGGTAGTCTCCATTAATATTAAACCTTAATTTTCAGATTTAATTTATCTCAGGGCTACGCAGATTATATGTAGGGACACAACCTGTCTCAATTATATTGATATAGGTTGTGTCTATTCAAGAAAAAATTATGATATCTTTATTTATATTTCTATAATTTATTTAAAAAAACTGAGTAATTTTTTAGAAATTTTACTAGCTGTTTCAATGATTGAGGAAGATAGTATCTCTGTTATAAGCTCTTTATTCGCATTCCATGCGTTCCCTACCCAATCTTTTACGCTTTGCCATACTCCTTTTTCAGCATTTTCTTCCATTTTTTCGTTTTTTAAATTTTCTTTTGCTTCTCGAAAAACGGAATATTTTTTTTCGTTTGGGAGTATTTCAATTATTTTTTCAAGAGTTTCACTAACATTATAATTGTCTGTTGAAGAAACGACAGAAATATTGCGGAAGCTTACATTAAAGGCTTCACTAATGCTTTTTTCTTTTTCTAAAATATTTTTTTCTTGCGTTGGTCCTGGTTTATTATTTGCTTCGTCCCACTCTCTAATGGGATTGATTTTATCAATTTGGCTTATAACAAAAAATACAGGACACCTATCAAGGTGAGGTAAAAGAATATTTTTATAGGCTTCTTCTGCGACTGAATATGAACGATCATCTGCTTTTATGACCCATATTACGAGATCAAGGTCTTCAATTATATCACTATAAAGCTTTTTATATTCATTATCTCGTTCTAGGTTTTCTCCGAGGCCAGGAACATCCAGCAAGATAATCCCTCGACCACCATTTTCGTCAAAACCAATCTTAATTTCATGTATTTGTCGCGTGCAAGCGTGTACATCACTAACTTTTGTAATTTCTTTACCAAAAAGAGCATTGCATAAAGATGACTTACCGACACCAGTTACGCCAAAAACGCCAATTTTTGGCGTATAATTTTTTATTTTATTAATCCTATTTTCTATTAACTCTCTGATTTTTATTTTATTATCATTATTAGTATCAAATTTTTCTGAAAACAAATTGGACATTTGACTTTCACCATCTATAGCAACAAAAGATGAAAAATAATTTACCTGTGTCTTTGAGATATTCAATGGTTTTTATTACGTCAAATGCTCATAATATGTATATATATTATTTATTTCTATAATATGTTGCTCTGGAAATTCCCAACGACAGCCATGGTTTACGGCTTTCTGCACTATCTGCTTTTACCATTGATAGCCATTCTACACGTTCCATAACACCAGCTTCTCTACGCTGTTGCATGGTGTTTTCCCTGTCTCTCCTGCGTTTTTCGTCCTTATCAATTAACACCTTGAGATTGAAATTTCGCATGTCATCAGACGTAATGCCAAGCCTGTCGATGATGGTCTGTGTTTTATAACGATAAGCTCCTTTACGATTAAGTCCGGCGTCTTCGTTCCTTATACGTTCTTCTTCCGTCATATTGGCAACCTGCTTCGCTTTCTTGAGCAGGGTGGACGAATGAGCCAGCAGGTTTCTTTTGTCATTCACATAGGATGCTGGAAGGATGAGACCAGCCCATGTCCTGATTTCCGGCCATAGCTGTTGGGATGGGATGATATTGCCAAGCATGGAAGCCCCGATATGGGCATACATGTCAGGACCAGCCACATGCCCGGACTCCTCACAATAGGGAATGACACCTCCATATTTTTTGTCAGCAATGGTTCTGATGTCCTCAACAACACACCAGCACCAGTCAAACCTGTTGAATGCCTTTCGGTTGCCAGCCTTGAGCCTTTCCCTGGCTTTCTCACGTGCCAGGTGGATGACCTGTCCCCTGGCTTCATAGCGTTGCTTCTGGGCTTCTCTCCATTCGCGTATCTGCTCAAGGGAATAGGGCAGAACCTCGTCTGCAAAATCATCAAAGACATAGGTCATGGCATGACCATCCCTGTCAGTCTGGTGCAACAGTTCTACTGGCTGGTTGTTCTTGCTGTTCAGGGTTCCCACAACACGCAGGATTCTGGATACGTCCACACAGGCCGGGTCTGCACCAAGTGGGGCAAACAGGGACACAAGCTGTTTGTTGAGGGCTACAGCACGTCCTACAGCCTCTCTTGGGATGGGTGAGGCCCAATACCATTTGAGATAAATGCCACGCCCTGATGAGATAATGGCAGAAGGAACAGGAATAAGATTGTCATCACAATAGGAGAGGATGCTTTGCACCTTCTGCTGTCTGGTCATCCAGCCTGGAAAAAATTCTGTCTTGTAGCAGTCGATATCCACATAGGCGTGGGTCATGGTTTCTATGAACAGGGCACGTCTGCATGGTCTGGAAAAGAAGCCCTGAGCCATGTAGGTATCCCTGTCATTGGCGATATGGGACAGTACAAACTCAAGCTGATCCAGCTTGTAGGCTTTCTGGGTCATATGCCCATTATTGATACGATTGAGAGTGAAAAAGGCTTACCCGTTATAGGGTAATATTCTGTCTTCACTTGGGTCTGTATAAATGTCTTTCTTTAAAATTGCGCCCATAAAATTTTTCTCCTTTAATAATGATGGAAAAAAACTTCCAATACGCACTTTTTTTACTTGACTAATTCATTTAAATATCACATAATCAACTTAAGAAAACGCAGTGAATGTATTGGTGGCTCTTCTCCATCATGGTTATGAAAGTCAGATGTTATTGCATCTGGCTTTTTTCTTATTAAAGCATAGATGATAGAAATATTTCAATATAAAAATAATATTCCTATTTTATTTCGTTTTTATTTATGTATTAAATCATACAGACCATAGTGAGCTTATGCAAAAGCAGTGGTTCGATGGAGTAGTTCCCCATCGTTGGTTTCAAAGTCAGATTCTCATAAGTCTGGCTTTTTTGTTGTCCAGATTTCAGGACATCCTTTGTTAAACTGGCTGTTGAGCCATTCCCTGCAATGTCCAGTCTTCCTTGCCTGTATTCCTGTCATACTGGTTGGACAGGTCTGTTCAACAGGGAAGAGAACATATGGAAGACACTACGAAAACATGGGGTATCAGGGGGATTTCTGCTGATGTCAGGCAAGCTGTCATTACACAGAGCCAGAAGCAGGGCATGAAAGCCGGAGAGTGGCTGACACTGGCTATTCTAGAAAAAATCAGACAGGACAGAAATGCAGGGAAAGCCTTGGTGGCTTCCAATGGAAAACCTGCTGTCAGTGCAGAGGATACTTCTGCTGTTCTGGCTTTGCTGGAACGTCTCCAGGGTATGGGAATTGAACCTCCTGACCAGAATGAAGAAGCAAGCCACCATGCTGGTCAGGAAGTGTATGACATCCCTCAGAAAGGGAACATCAGCCAGACAGGAAATGGGAAGTGTCTGACTGATGTGAATTCATTCAGGCCTGGAGTTTCAGGGTTCCGTCTTTGACCTGACGGAAGATTTCCATCCATTTGTTTTGTAGAGCTTGGTCTGAAGTCTCGAACTGCCATTTAGGTTGATTGACATCCCTGATGGTCACAAAGAAACCACTGGCTTCTGCATTTTTTACTCTCTGTTGGCTATTGGCGATTTCATTGTTAATGCCCTGGCTTGGGGTTCCACCATATAACATTCCACCTGTTTGTGTGCCGTGACTCCACTGGCGAACGTCATCCCAGTTAAACTTGACCATGCGACCTATATTGTCGGTCATGAAGAAGTCTCGTCCATTGAACGCAATGAAGTTGGGGTAAGCCATAACTTTGGACCACCCCAATCGAGTAGTGCGACATTGAAGAATGGCAAGACTATAATCGGCATAGATAATTGGCTTTTGGTAGGTTTCAATTTTTTGTTTTATTTTTGAATATTCTGAATTTAATATTGCGCTGTATTTTTTATTTAGTAATTTACCTCCAATTAAATTATAGTATGCCATTCGTAATAGCCAAAATATGGGAAAAGGAAGCAAACATATAAAATATGTAGTTACAAACATGCCTATCGCAGAGATTATAATATTTTCATGTGCGTTTCTTTTACTGCCAAATAGAACGGCTAGAAATCCCAAAAACGTCAAATGTGATGCACATATAACAGGAATTTTGAAGAACAAAAGACGAGATATATACTTGTCTGTTGCCTGTTTAATATTAATCCCGTCTGAGACTTTTTCAATGACAATCATGACAAAACTCCCATGTTAGAGGACAGGGAACAGCACATTTTTCTGAGCCTGTTAAACGTCACGCAAGTCTCCATCATGTAAAAAATTCTTTCAATATAGTATACCAGAAACACATATTTCTGATATTGTAGAATAAGTGCATTTTTATTGATGAAACTTCTGTATCGTAAATCTGTATCACCAATGGAGTAATTATTGATGGAGAAATAACATGGATTATGGCTATGCCCGCGTATCAACTGACGACCAGACCAATGACCCACAAATCAAGGAACTGGTGCGTTATGGTCTGACTTCCCACACAATCAGGACAGAGAAAATTTCAGGGAGTGTGCTGGCGAACCGGAGACCTGTGCTCTCAGGACTGCTCAAGGCTCTGAGGAAGGGGGATACGCTGACAGTGGTGAAGCTGGACAGGCTTGGCCGTAATG
This sequence comes from Komagataeibacter diospyri, assembly GCF_006538165.1. Classification (GTDB taxonomy): domain Bacteria; phylum Pseudomonadota; class Alphaproteobacteria; order Acetobacterales; family Acetobacteraceae; genus Komagataeibacter; species Komagataeibacter diospyri. The sequence continues at coordinate 26,921 of NZ_BDLU01000048.1, read as the reverse complement.
CAGTGGATGTCCTGTCTTTGATTGATACGCTTCATGAAAAAGCCATAAGCGTACGTATTCTCAATCTTGGGGTTGATACGGCCAAACCATCGGGAAGGCTGTTTCTGACCCTTCTGGCTGGCTTTGCGGAGTTTGAGAGGGAGATTATCAGGGAACGCTGTATAGCCGGTCTGGAATCAGCCAGGGCCAATGGTGTGCATCTTGGGAGAAAGAGTTCCCTGACCAAACATCAGAGAACACACGCCCAGAGGCTCAGGGAGGAAGGGAAGTCTGTCAGTGAGGTAGCCCGCATCCTGAATACCTCACGCATGACAGCATGGAGAGCCATGAATCCCGTTCAGGCTGTATCATAAACCGCAGTTCTGATATGAAACCAAGACATGACAGCCAGAGCTTTTCTGCCATGTCCCGGAAACGTGGGCTTTTGATACGATTTTTTTAAGCTATGTCACCAGATAAAATATTAATGTTTTCTATCTTTTTACAAAATCTATTTCGTTCTTGGTCATACGCTTGTTAATACACTCTAAAAGATTAAAAAATCTGTTGTTTTTGAGATGTGCTTCGTTCAAGCAAGCTTCCCAATTAGAAAAAACACAGATCGTTAGGAAAGCAAAAAAACAGATTATTAATGCTTCATCACAATACAAAAATTTTGTTGGATTGTATTTTTGGCTTAGTCCTAATGCGGGAATGCCTATAATGGAACATATTGAAACTGCACTAAATGAAATAAATCCTTTTGCACAAAATATTGTAGCACCTCGGAAAATAATTCCTAGTTTAACAGGGAAACGTCCGATACCGAAATAACCACAAAAAAGATATAAAGCAAAAAATGGAATAAAAATTATTGATAATAAAACAAAATAAATTTGCATTTCAAAATCTATTTGGGTGAAAAATACAAAAAATTGGATTGTTTTTTTCCATATTCATTCAGTGCATTGCCGTCATTAGAGAACCAAGAGAATTTTTTTGCTAAAAAAATAATAAGAAAGCTGACGTATGAGAGAAAAAAATATGTGATAGTGGTTATTTTTATAGTTTGTGGACATATTCTGACAAAAAGCGGAAGTGTTAATTTATAAAGTAAAAATATAGAAAATAATAGAGTTACACAGTACGGATAGTAGCTATGTAAAATTAAAAAATCTTTCATGATATGCTTTGCTTTCTGTCTGTGATGCTCAGGTTGGATTTTATTTTGATGTTGAATGTATAAATTAGTTAGGTATTTTTTTTCAAATGTTATAATTTAGGTGCTATATAAAGTTTAAAATAAAAAAATTGTAGGGTTGCAGGCTTTAGATCGCTTGGCTGTCAACCGAAGTAGGGTTAAAATAATACAGAATATTCTTATCGGGGGTATATTTATGTCATTGGAAATAAATAATTCTAATAAAATAAAACATCTAGAGTTTATACAAAATATCATAAGCCGTATGGCAACTGCATCATTCTCTATTAAAACAGCTAATGTAACTATTATAGCAGCTATATCTGCGTTGGCGTTTAAGAGTGATTACAAAAATTATATAAATGTTTTTGTTTATTTGATTCCTTCAATATCCTTTTGGTATTTGGATGGATATTATCTTGCTCAAGAGAGAAAGTTTCGCTGTCTATATGATTTTGTGAGAAAGCAGGAGGTAACTGATTTTTCTTTGAGCGTAGATAAAACAACTATCAAGGATGTGACCTCAGTTATGCGGTCAGAAACTCTATTACTATTTTACGGAGTAATTATTTTTTCTGTATTATGCATGGATTTTCATTCATACATGGCGAAATTCATTTGGTTTTTTGGGGAACAAATCATAAAACACATCTAATGAGTGTTGTCCCATAGAATATCGATGATCTCTGTTTTTGGTATTCCAGAGATATATATCTGATTGTGTTATATCTGTCATGTTGCTGACATCAATGGTATATTGTATTGGAGCAGAATCGCTTGACATTACAGATGTAGTGCTGTCTTTTCTACTTTCGCTTACTAAGCGTTCGCGTGTAGGAGGTTTTACACGTATTAGATTTAACATGGATAGTTCATAATATATCCAAGGTGAGTATGTTGATGTTCGCTCTGAGTATTTGTCAGATACTTTATTCTTTATCGAGTTGTCAGTATTTATAAAAAATAGACATTCACATTTGTCCATCATTTGGGCTAAAGCTATAGATAGCATATTGTGAACATGTGCTGTCGTACTGTTTCTTTTTTTGTAGTTATATGTTTCTGAATTTTGATTCCAGCAATATTTATCGTCAATTCCCCTGAGTAAGTCATCACAGTATTTCCATATTTCAGAATCTACAAAACAACTCAATCCAAACCTTTCCTTTAAGTAGCCACATAATGAAGAAACTCTATCGATATCTCTATGGGAATGTGAAATAAAAACGTCAAATCTTTTATTGGGAAACCATTCTTTGATAATTCTGTCAGCAATAATATTCCCATCTTTATCTAAGAACTTATCTATATCAGCCTTGATATTGGCACTATTAACTCTAATTTCATTTTTTCCTTTGGGTTTGTATCCTTCAAATTCGGTTTCAAGTGATAGGTTGAAGCCTCTAAACATTTTATGTGATATCCTTTTTCATTTATTCACAAGTTTTGGTGAAATATATGTGTAAATGATAAGCGAGAAACATATATGTGGGCAAGGAAGTTAGTCGTTGAATAAGAGTATTTATTGAAAGATAATATGATCCTTATCTTTAGGTAAGAACAAATTTCTTACATCCCAAAACTCAGGATATTTTACGCTTTCTGCAACCCTCTTGAGGTTCACAATATCCACATCATCGAAATAGACTGTGCTTCCGACCGATTTGTCGTGGCTTTCATGTCCCAGAAAGTCATCAATCCAGGATTCACGTAAGCCACCCTCGCCATGCTCATGAATGTTTCTGAGTTTGGTAGACACGTTATGCCGGAACGAATGGAACACTACGCTTCTGCCAATACCAAGGCGTGATTTGAATTTACTGAAATCTCTCTGGAAGTGAGCAGAACGCTTGTTGTCCTGCCCCTTAAAATCAATGTCATGGAACAGATAGTGACGTTTCTGGTTCATGGCCCTTTGGGCAAGGTCCAGCAATCCGGCTTCCTGCAAGGCTGTGCAGATGGGAACGACACGTTTCCCGGCCTCTGTCTTCGCACTCCATTCCGTCCAGGGTTTTCCTTTCAGGGCAGGGTGATCCTGCACCAGAATGCAGGGAATACCTTGAATCTCCTGAATGTCCTGTGGTCTTAAACGACAGATTTCTTCCAGTCGCATCCCTGTATAAGACGCAATCCCCACAATCATGGACGCTGTCTTGTGGCTGATGGTGCCAAACTGCCAGGGCTGACCCGCAATGGCCTTTAAGTCGTTATCACTCCAGCGCACACGATTGGTTTTGGACTTGGTGTCAAACTGCCAGCCACCTGTGAACACGTTGCGATCCACAAGGTCACGCAGAAGGAAATGCTTCCAAAGTCCGGACAGCTTGGTGAAATGGTTTTTGACTGATTTCCCGGAAATGCGTGCCAGCTTGCGTTTCTTCGCATCTGCCACAAATTCCTGAACTGTTCGGGTGTCGTTACGCTGTTTGCCGTAACTCTCCGGTAGCTGTTCCATCAGGGCTTTGAAATGCCCAACATCTGCCCCGGTATAATCCCGCATGGGTTTATCCCCACAAACTTCGAGAAAGCGTTTGAAGGTGCGTTCGTAGGATTTAACCACAGTGGATTTGACTGTGGTGTCCTTGCTTTCCAGGAAAATTTTAATCGCTTCTGAAAACAGGGGAGAAGGTTTTTCCTTCGGAGCCAGAAAGGCTTTCATGTCCTTAATCTGGCTCTGGATATCTGTCAGGGCTGGAAGGCTGGCTTTGGTCTTTTTCAGGTCTGTGACAGTGCGTTCCAGAAGATGCACACTTCTGCCAGTCAGATTTCTGGCCTTCTCCAGCTTTTCCACCTGTTCCAGACTTTCCATGGAATGTCTGAGCTTCTGATGGTCGTATTGCGTCTGTAAGAATGCAATCCTGTGCTGGTAATCCTGAATAAGCAGGTCAAAGAGTTTCTGCGCGTCTTCAGGCAGTTCATTCCTGACAAAATTTTCGTCTTCGCTGAGTTCTGTCTTGAGGTGCATTACGGAACGGAACAGCCTTTCGGTCTCTGCGAAAACTGCACACGCATATGGTTTGGCAACCTCGCGTTTGTTAGTGCCAAGGGAGAGCCATAGCTCCTTTTTGCCCACAATATCACGGATATGTGAAGGCACGGCCCTGCGGAAATGATACCCGGATTGGAGACGAATCAACATACAGACGGCTCATTTTGTAGAAGCCGATTGTAGAAGGTTCGGCTTTTATGGTTATGGAAAGACCATAAAAATCAATTAAATCAATATGTTATGAGTGGTGCGAACTGCGGGACTCGAACCCGCACGCCCTGTTGCGGGCGCAAGATTTTAAGTCTCGTGCGTCTACCATTCCGCCAAGCTCGCATATGCGTTTATGTTTAGCATATGCGGCGCACAGGACAATCATCGGTCATGATTTTATTGAATTAAGTTATGGGAACCCGGTTCAAGAATCGCGGGATATCCCAAGCGGCGTTTCCTGCATGGACAGGGTATCCTGCCTGCTGGCCCCTCATTGCGGCGGTCAGCAGGCAGTAGCCGTATTACTGCTGGAATGCGCGGGCCAGGATATTCTGTTTTTCCAGTGATACCGGCAGGGTGGTATTGGTCAGGGCAATACCCTGCCAGCCTGCGCCGAGTGCCGTGTAAAGGTTGATCGCATCCTGCAGGCGCTCCAGCCGTGCCATGGCCTCGGCATTCTGCGCATTCAGGGTCGTGCGTTCGGTTGTCAGCACTTCCAGGAACCCGACCAGACCGGCAGCATACAGCTTGCGTGCGCGCTCACTGGCCAATGCGCTGTCTTCCGCCGCCTTGGCCAGCAGTTCGGTGTGTTCTTCATCATCATGCCATGCGGCCATCGCGTCCTCGACTTCCTTGAAGCCGTTGAGAACGGCCTGACGATAGGCAAGCCGGCTGGCTTCGGCTGCAGCCTGCGCCATGCGGATCTGGGAGGTGTATTTCCCGCCATGCATTAGCGGCAGGGACGCCATCATCAGGAACTGCCAGCTCATGCCGCCCATCTGGAACACCTGATACAGGGCAGACGCATTGGGATTGAAGTTCAGCGGAATGGTGAAATTCGGATATAACTGGGCTACGGCAACACCAATGCGCGCCGTGGCTTCGGCATAAACACGTTCGGCCTTGCGAATGTCAGGACGGTTGGCAATGACCATAGAGGGCAGGGTGGACGGGAATTCCGGCACTGGCGGCAGGGGCCTGGCCACCTTCAGTTCCAGTTCCGATGTACCAGGCATCTGCCCCATCAGTACATCAAGCGCATGCGTGATCTGGGAAATATGGGTTTTCAGCGGTTCACGTGCCGCCGTCTGTGAATCTAGTTCCGCCTTGGCCTGCGCGATCTGCATGGTGTTACCTACGCCTTCCAGGTACAGGCGGTTGGTCAGGTCATAGGCGTCCTGCGCCACATGGATGTTGTTATTGGCGATTTCCAGTCGTAGCTGCTGGTCACGCAGCATCATGTAGTCACCTGCCAGTTCGGACAGCATCATGACCATGACGGCGCGACGGTCCTCGATCGATTCCTCAACCGCGCGGTTCTGGGCTTCCACGCTGCGGCGGATGCGCCCGAATACGTCAATCTGCCAGCTGGCGCTGAAACCATAGCCCAGGTACGACGCCTGCGGGTGGTTGTCCGGATTGCCAGGTCGTAGCGGCCAGTTGTCGATATTGATCGAATACCGCACGTCACCTGCGGCTGCCTGTGTATCCACCTGTGGATACCACTGCGATGCCTGCACGTCACGGATCGCGCGCTCGGCCATGATGCGCTGGCCCGCAACCTGCAGGTTGTAGTTCCCCGCAATCGCCTTATCGACCAGCCTGTCGAGTTCAGGATCCTTGAACAGGTGCCACCACTGCTTCAGTTCCTTGTTGGTCTCCTCGATTTCCTCAGGCGTTGCGGCGTGGTCATCCTCGGTAAACTTGGCCGGGGGTTTCATCCGGTCGGGCTGGTAGCGGGGGCCTACCGTACAACCGGCCAGAAAAATGGCCGATGTCAGGAACAGGCCGGTCCGGCGGGTAACTGCGTTGATGTTCATGATCGTGCCCGGCGCCTTACAGATGGTCTTGCAGCCATGTCGTCAGACGGCCGCGTTGGGTACGGGACTGGGGACCGACGCTGATCGTGGCGGTCATGCCGGCCGCCAGTGTCACGCTGTCAGGCACATGGTCCAGGTGGATACGGACCGGGATACGCTGCGCCAGCCGCACCCATGTAAAGATCGGGCTGACATCCTGCAGCCCAAGACCGTCGGGCTTGCCGTTCTGGTCATTGATACCGCGGGCGATACTGACTACATGACCGGGAAGGATGTCCTTGTAACCCATCAGTTTGACGCGTGCGTCGTCACCCACATGCACGCCCCACATCTTCGTTTCCTCGAAGTAGCCGTTGACCCAGTAGGAATCAGCGTCGATCACCGCCAGCCGCGCATGGCCCGCCGTGACATAATCACCCACCCGCAGGTTGAGGTTGGTGATGTTGCCGTTGACCGGGGAATACAGGATGGAGCGCTGCAGGTTCAGCTTGGCCAGGTCAAGGGCTGCGCGCGCCGCGTCAACCGATGCGATCTGCGTTGCCACGTTCGAGTTGAAGACTTCCTGTTCTTCCGCCGACACGATGCCACCCAGTCCCATACGGCGGCGTGCGTCATTCTGCTTGAGTTTCAGGTCTTCCAGCGCACCATCCAGGCGGGCCTGTGCCTCGCGGATGGCAAGGCGGAAACGTACGGGGTCAAGCACGAACAGGGGGTCGCCCCGGTGCACGAACTGGTTGTCGACCACGGGCAGTTGCACCACGGTGCCCGACACTTCCGGCGCCACGTCCACGACATAGACGCGAACACGCCCGTCACGTGTCCAGGGGGCAATCATGTAGGTGTCCCATAAGGTGACGCCCATGACGATGGCCATCGTCACGACCGCCAGGGTCAGGACCACACGGATCAGGGTGCGAAGGAGGGGCATGGGGATTTCTCGAACCTTCTTGGGACAGTCAGATGTACAGGATCATCAGGCAGAGGACGCAAGTGTATAGCGCAACCTCGAACAGGGCGAGATGCCAGAACCATTTCATTATGCCGCACCACCATAACAGTGATCGCAGCAGCATGGTGACAGGCAGGGCAGCCACGGCATAGACGACAATCGGTGCCATGAAGACACCGAATAGGTTGAATTCGCTCAGCATCAGGCGGTTCTCATTCCGAACGGTCCCGTTGAAGGAGAAGCAGGCACGGACAGATCATGGCGGATTGTGACCGTGCCCGCCGCTATCTGTAGCCGACCAGACGCATGGAAGAAACCGGCAATGGAGACAAACCGCACTGATGATGCATCCCGTCGTGGCATCGGGTGCCCCCATGCAGGCAGTGCCGCGGCAGGGGAACATGATGGAGCGGGCAGGAAAAAGGGGGTCATGCCTGTCCCCCGCCCGGGGTGCCGGTCCGGGCGCACAGATTGGCCTCGATCCGTTCAAATACGGAATAGCAGGCCTGCAGTTCGGGGGTGGAAATACCATGCAGCAGGCGGTTGGATACGGCTTCCACCGCATGGCGGACCTGACGTGCGGTGCGTTCGCCCTTTTCCGTCAGGCTGACCAGCTTGGATCGTTTGTCGTCACGGTCGGGGGAACGGAACACCAGGTCACGTCGTTCCAGTACATCAAGCAGGCGGGCAACGGACGGGGCTTCGATTTCAAGGGCGCGCACCAGATCGGTCTGGCGCACCGGCGGCGGCAGCAGGCCAAGGTACAGCACCGGCCGCCATGTCGCTTCCGTCAGGCCGTATTCATGCAGGTCGCGGTCAACCTGCCTGCGCCACGCGGCGCCAAGCCGGGCGAGACGGCGACCAAACGACAGTTCCTTCTCGTTGCGCTCCAGATCGGGCATTCTGTTCCGCCAGCAGGGATACACAATTATTAAGCATGCAAACCATTTGCGTGCTTAGTATATCCAGAAGCTGCACGTTTCCAGAAAACGACAAAGTGAGCCAATGCAATTTCAGCATGGATACTATCTGGCAATGACGTGGATCATTGCCAGACAGTCAGGACCGCTGGCCCGGAATGTTATTTTCCGCGGCCTGTCATGACTTTGAACAGGTTCCAGATCGCCCGCCCGGTATGACGGGTCAGCGGACCCGCGACCGTGGTGGCCACGGCGGACAGGGCAACGGTCTGACGCAGTTCGTTCAGGGCGTGTTCACGTGCGAATCGCACACGGATTTCTTCCGGCGTCATGTAGGAGCGCCGGCCCATGACCAGCCCCATGATGACCACCACAAGATCCGCACCGAATACGGCGGCAGCCGAACCAAGGGCGCTGAAGCCTAATGTCTGGTAACAGAAGGCCCACAGCAGCCCATGGCCCGAAATGACTGCAAAAAAGGCAAAGATGGCTGCCACAACCAGAAATGCGGCCTGACGACCAAGACGGATCGCCATCAGTTTGCGTAGGGTCAGTTCCCCTTCAATGATGGTTTTGCCGATTTCGCCTATTCTCATGATGCTCGCGTATCCTCTGGTTGCAGCAGGCTAGAAAGCCTTATTTCGTTGCGCGGCCAAGAAAGTAGCCGATCACCGAGAAAATGGCGATAGCAACAAGCGAACGAGCGCGTGAGCCACTCTTTTTGGGTGCGTGTTCCGCCAGGTTTTCGCGTGCCTGGCCCGCCAGTTGTTCCGCCTTGCTGGCAACATCATGCAGGGCCTGCCTGCCATGCGTGTGCAGCAGATTTTCGATATGGCCCTTCAGCGCCTGCAGGTCTTCGTGGGTGACGTGCTTGATGGTTTCGGTCTTGCTCATGATCGTTTCCTTTGTGACGAATGAAGCCAACAATCCTCTGGTAAGGAGGTAACCATTGCTTATAACGCGTTATCTCCCCAGTCAGGTTTCTGTTATCGCATGTCTCCTTTCTCCATACGGCTGGTTGTCAACGCGCTCCGGGCCTTTTCCGGTGCGCCGGGCCTGTCTTTTTCTGCTGCGGCGGGCACGTGTCTGACGGTCGTCAATGACAGGGCTGACTGTCTGTGCGTGCTGGCGGACATGCTGGCGGGCCATGCTCCCACCAGTGGGGGACAGATCGTGGTGGACGGGACAGAGGTAACCGGCCTGCCACCCCGCCTGCGGTCCTGTGCGCTGGTAGGCTGGCGCGACCCGCTGTTCGCCCACATGACGGTTCAGGCCAACCTTGCCTTTGCGCTGCGCGCACGCGGGGAAGAGTCGCACGCGGTGGCGGCACGGGTGCGCGCCGTGCTGGCGCTGCTGGGGCTGGATGGGCTGGAGCAGGCCCGTCCCGCCGCCCTGTCACCCGAACAGGCGCTGCGTGTGATGATTGGCCGCGCCCTGGTATTCGAACCCCCGGTTCTGGTGCTGGAGGACCCGTTCACTCCCCTGCCGCCTGCAGGCCGTATGGCCATGCGGCGTCTGGTCAGCCGGCTGGTGCGCGCGCGCGGCCTGTGCGTGGTGCTGCTGACGCGTGCGCGGGAGGATGCGCTGCTGCTGGGTGATACGATCGCCTGCATGGATGGCATGGAGATCGTACAGCTTGGCACGGCGCTGGACCTGTTTGACCGTCCCGCCTGTGACCGGGTGGCGACCGGGTTTGGCCATGCCAACAGCCTGACGGTCCGTGTGGCCAGTGTCAGCGACGATGTGGCCCTTGCGCACCTGCCTGGCGGTCTGCCGGTGGAGGCCATGGCGGCGCCGGGCGTGGAGGCGGACCAGCTGGCCACGCTGTGCATCCGGCCGGACCGGATTGCAGTCATGTTCCCCTCGCGCCCCGGCATGGCGGCGGGGGCCGACCCCGACGGGCCGCCAGTGCTGGTGGCAACCCTGACGGACCTGCGGCAGATGGGCGATCATGTGCTGCTGCGTTTCAGGCTGGCGAATGGGGAGGAACTGCTGGCGCGCCGTCCCCCCACCCCAGCCCTGCAGCGCGTGACGGCGGGGCAGGTGGCCATACTGGCGTGGCAGCCAGGGCAGGCAATTGCCTTTCCGTTCCGGGGTGAAATGGGGTAGCGTCCGGCATCCTTCGCCCCTGCCTGAAAGACTGTTTCCTGTCCGTGTTCCAGTTTGCGTCCCGTTCCCACGCCCGTACCGGCCTGTTCTGCCTGCTGGCGGCCTTGTCCGCCCCATCCGTGTGGCCAGCCCCGGCTATGGCTGCGACCCCCGTAAGGCACAAGGCCGCCCTTGTGGTCGCGAGTACGGAGTCGCAGATGGCACAGGCACAGAATGCGGCCTTCCTCCAGCCTTTTGCGCGGGCTTCCCATCAGCCTGTGGTGCGGCAGGCATGGAACGGCACCCTGACGGAACTGGACGGGCATGGCCTGCATGCGGGGCGCACGGGTACATGGTCACTGGTTTTTGCCGAAGACAGCACCATCCGCGCCGCCTGCGTGCGTGGACTTGTCATTCACCTGGCCGGTAGTACTACCAACCCCGACGGGTGTGGCGTACCGGGCATGACGACGCAGGTGGTGGTGGCATGGGACCAGACACGGCGCAGACTGGCGCCACGCTGGGCCGATTTCTGGGACATCGTGCGCTTTCCCGGCAAGCGTGGCCTGCGGCGCGACCCGCGTACCACGCTGGAAATCGCGCTCATGGCCGATGGCGTGGCGCCGGGCGATGTCTATAGCCAGCTTGCCACCCCGCAGGGTGTCGATCGCGCCTTTCGCAAGTTGAGCCAGCTTCGCCCTTATATAACGTGGTGGTCCACCCCGGCGGATGCCACCAGCATCCTTGAACACGGGCAGGTGCTGATGAGCAGCGCACCCGGTGATGCGGTGCGCAGCATTGCCGCGCGCCGGAGGGATACGATCGGCATCAATACGGACATGGCGCTGTCCTATGGCCTGTCATGGGGCGTGGTGGCTGGGCAGTCGGCTTTCCGGCTGGGGCAGGCGCGCAACCTGCTGCACTTTATTATCCAGCCTGACCAGCAGGCCGCGTTCCTTGCACGCTATCCCGCCGCAACACTGGCTACGTCCCCGCATGCGCCTGTGGCGCTGCCGATGGATGTACAGTTCTGGCAGACGCATTACCCGGATCTGTCCCAGCGTTTTGAGACATGGTTGCGGGATGCGGGCTGATGCTGCCTGATCTCGCCATCCGTCCGGCCGGGCTGCTGGGTCTGAATGGGGTCTGTATCGCGTTGGGCCTGCTGGTGGCGTGCGGGCTGGTGCTGGCGGTGCATGTGGTGCTGTACCGGGCATGGCCGGCATGGTGCGTGCTACTGCGCGGGCTGCTGCTTTGCCTTTTGCTGCCGGGGCTGGTGCTGGCGGTATGGTGGCCACACCTTGCGCATGGGGCCGGAATGGCCAGATGTATCGTGCAGGGGCTGTGTCTTGCCCCTGCCGCGATGTGGCCGCTGCTGCGGGTGCTGGACCGGATTCCGCCGGGTCTGTCGCGTACGGCCAGCGGGCTGGGTGCGGATGCGAAAATGCGTTTCCGGCTGCTCTGGCTGCCGTTGCTGGGGGCGCCGGTGATGGGAGTGATGGTGTTTTCCCTCGGCATGATCGTGCTATGCGCCATGGCGGCAGTGGCCGGGCATTGAAGATTTTATGGATTTGACACGGCAGGACTACGACCATGACAGATGACACCCCGCCATTCTGGGAAACGACGCCGCTTGAGCAGATGTCTTCCGCGCAGTGGGAATCGCTGTGCGATGGATGCGGCCGGTGCTGCCTGCACAAGCTGCGCGAGGACGAAACGGACGAAGTCCTGTTTACCGATGTCGCCTGTCGCCTGCTGGATACCACGTCATGCCTGTGTACCGATTATGAACACCGTCAACGTCGGGTGCAGGACTGTATCAGCCTGACGCCTGAAATGCTGGCGGATATCGACTGGCTGCCACCGACCTGCGGATATGTGCTGGTGCGCGACGGGGAACCGCTGCCGTGGTGGCACCCGCTGGTTTCGGGCACCCGTGATACGGTGCATGAGGCAGGCGTGTCCGTAAGTGGCCGGGTGATAAGCGAACGCAAGGCGGGCATGCTGGAGGACCACGTGGTAGACTGGCCGGGCGAAGCCCCACGGGACGCATTCAGCCGCACGCGACCGTCCCGGCGCTGATAAAGAATAATAAAAGTTTTTGGGTGCCGCCTTTTTTTAATGGCGGTGACTTTTCGAAGCTTTTTAAAAAAGCTTCGCCAGAAACTTCTTCATGGATTGAGCAGGACGTTTCATGGGCGGGCTTCTGAAACAGTCTTTAATGGCAGGGATACGGTGACAATCGGGACGGAGGTTGTGCCCATTGCGTCCGGACAGGTCACGGTATGCTGGCGGGCATCGCGTCAGGCGCGGCGTATTTCCATGCGGATCGATCCCCGTAGCGGACATGTCGTCATTACCCTGCCGCGCGGGGCGCGCAAGGCGGACGGGCTGGCGCTGCTGCGCGCGCATTCCGCATGGGTGGCGGCCGGACTGTCACGGCTGCCGCCGCCTGTTGATCTGCGCCATGGCGGGCATGTCGTGCTGGATGGGCAGCGTCATGAAATCCGTCACTGTCCTGATGCGCGGCGTGGCGTCTGGCTTGAAGATGGGCTGCTGCATGTCAGCGGGGCGGAGGAATTCGTCTCCCGTCGTGTTGGCGTCTATCTGCGCGAACAGGCGCAGTCCCGCCTGCCCGTCCGCCTGCGTGCGCAGGCCGAAGCCTGTGGCCTGAAACCAACGCAGGTCAGGCTGCGCGATACGAAAAGCCGGTGGGGCAGCTGTTCATCCGATGGGTCGATCATGCTGTGCTGGCGGCTGGTCATGGCCCCGCTGGAGGTGCAGCATTACATCATTGCCCATGAACTCGCGCATCTGCGGCACATGAATCATGGACCGGATTTCTGGTTGCTGGTGGACCGGCTGACCCCGCACAGGCGTCAGGCCGAAAAATGGCTGCACGACCATGGCGCCAGTCTGCACCGGATCGCTCCGGCCTGAGCATGTCTGATAAAAGAATAATAAAAGTTTTTGGGAGCCGCCTTTTAAAAAAGCTTCACCAAAAACTTTCATTACTTTCGCATAGATATCTTATGCGGTGAACTGTTCGGTTATGATCCGTTCCGACAGGCTCTGCCCCGGATCGAACAGCACGGTAGTCTGCAATTCCCGTGCTTCGCTGATTTCAACGGAAATGACATCGCGCACTTCGGTAAAGTCTGCTACGGCGGCCACCGGGCGCTTGTCGGTTTCCAGGATGTCGAAACGCACCTGTGCGGTGGAGGGCAGCAGCGCACCGCGCCACCGGCGCGGGCGAAACGCACTGATGGGCGTAAGCGGCAGCAGGTTGGCCGATAGCGGCACGATCGGCCCGTGTGCGGACAGGTTATAGGCGGTCGATCCCGCTGGTGTTGAAATCAGCACCCCGTCACATATCAGTTCAGGCAGGCGCACGCGTCCATCCACCCCGATACGGATTTTCGCTGCCTGTCGGGTCTGGCGGAACAGGAATACATCATTCAGCGCAAGGGCATGGATGCATTTGCCCTCGACCGTCGTGGCCTTCATGCGCAGCGGGTGCAGGATGGCGGCCTGCGCCGTGGCAAGGCGGGCGGGCAGGTCATCGGGCACGGCGGGATTCATAAGGAATCCCACCGTCCCGCAGTTGATGCCATAGACCGGCAGGTTTCGCCCCAGCGTCGTATGCAGCATTTCCAGCATGAAGCCGTCACCGCCAAGACAGACCAGCGCGTCCGCCTCATCGGGGGCGCATTGCCCGTAATCCTGTGTCAGCCGTTCCAGCCATTGCTGCGCGCTTTCGTTAGGTGCGGCGGCAAAGCTCAGCTTCGTGGGAAGGTACCCATTGGTCCAGCCGGGGTACGACATGTCATTCATGGGGTGTGGATGGACAGGCGGTGATGCGCCATGACCGGCATGCGTTCACGGATGCTGTCGGTCACCGTGCGCTCAAGGCGCGCCGTGCTCCAGCCCGGTCCGTCCGAGACCTGGGCCACGATGGTACCCCACGGATCGATAATCATGGAATGGCCGTATGTGCGACGCTTCTGGCCGTTTTCATCCGTATGGGTGCCAGTGGTGCCGCAGGCGACCATCCAGCACTGTGTCTCGATCGCGCGGGCACGCAGCAGCGTTTCCCAATGCGCCAGTCCCGTTTCCACCGTAAAGGCGGCAGGCACCAGCAGCACGTTTGCCCCCCGCGCCCGCAGCGCATGGAACAGCGCGGGGAAGCGGATGTCGTAGCAGATGGCCAGTCCGGCCGTGAGGTCAGCGGAAAGCGGCGCGGTCACGATGTCCGACCCGGGTTCGTACGTATCACTTTCGCGGTAGCCTTCACCACCGGGGGTTGTGACGTCAAACAGGTGGATTTTGCGATAGCGCGCGCGTTCACGTCCCTTTGCATCAAACAGCAGCGCGGTATTGAACAGTCTGTCGCCATGCCGTTCCCCGATGGACCCGCCATGGATGATCACGCCATGTTCGCGCGCAATGCCGGACAGGAACCGGTACAGCGGCCCTGCCTCCTCCGTGCCATCAGGGGTGGGCAGGGTCTCGGCTGCCGCGAATTTCATGTCCCGTGTTCCGCCAAGGCAGCTCCACATTTCAGGCAGCATGACCAGGTCAGGTTTGTCCGCGCTGATGGCGGCGGTAATCAGTGCGCGGGCATGTTCGATATTTTCAGGCGCGGATGCGCCGGGCGCCATCTGGATGACAGTGGTGCGCATCAGGATACGTACTCCGTGGGCATTGGCCCCAGACCATAGGACAGGCAGGCCCGCACCCGCAACCGGTATGGCCTGATCGTGCGCCCTGTTAAAAGCCATGGCGGCGCGATAGGATGCAGCCGTACTTCATATTGAAAAATCAATGGCGCATTCCTCATCTTCCCGAACAGTCATCTTCGCCGCCCTTGGCGGTAACCTGCTGGTGGCGGCGACCAAATTCGCAGCCGCTTTCATGACCGGCAGCGCCTCCATGCTGAGCGAGGCCATCCATTCCCTGATCGATACCGGCAACCAGGGACTGCTGCTGGTTGGCATGCGACGCGCGACGCGGCCCGCCACGGCCATGCATCCGTTCGGTTTCGGACTGGAACTGTATTTCTGGACCTTCGTGGTGGCGCTGCTGATTTTCGGGCTGGGGGCCGGTGTGTCCCTGTATGAAGGGATCATCCACATCATCCATCCACAGCCCGTGGCGCATGTGCTGGTCAATTATGTCGTGCTGCTGGCCAGTATCGTGTTCGAAGGGTCGGTCTGGCTTATGGCGCTGCGGGCCTTCCGCAAGGAAGGCAAGGGCCGCCGTGGCTGGGTCGAGGCCGTGCAGATGAGCAAGGATCCCACCGTGTTTACCGTCCTGTTCGAGGATACGGCAGCACTCAGCGGCCTTGGCGTGGCCCTTCTGGGCAATGTTCTTGCCGAATGGCTGGACATGCCGGTACTTGACGGGGTGGCCTCCATCATCATCGCCTGCATTCTTGCGGTGACGGCGACCTTCCTTGCGCGGGAATCCCAGTCCCTGCTGACTGGCGAAGGTGTGGCGCCCGAGGTGCTGGCGGCATTACGCCGCATGGCGCTGGCGGCCAGCGGGGTGGAACGGCTGAACGAAATCCGTTCCCTGCATTTCGGTCCGCGGGACGTGCTGGTGGTCATAAGCCTCGATTTCCGCAACGACATGACGGCGGGGCAGGTGGAAATCGTGGTCAGCGCGCTGGAGCACCAGATCAAGCAGGCCTACCCTGAAGTAACCCGTGTCTTTATCGAGGCGCAGGACAGCCGCACCCAGCCCCCGGGCACGGCCGCCAGTGGGAATGTCCCTACGCCGTGACAAATTCCTCTGCCCGGTAACCCTGTGCAAACAGCAGGGTACGCAGGGTGGTGTGATTGACCTGGCTGGTGATTTCCCGCCGCACGGCAGGCTTGGCATGAAAGGCGATGCCGGCGCCGGCCACACGCAGCATGGCAAGGTCGTTCGCCCCATCGCCTGTTGCCATGGCATCATTCATATCCAGTCCACCTGCCGCCACCAGACGGCGCAGGTGCGCAAGCTTTGCATCCGGCCCGAGGATGGGTTGCCCTACCGTGCCCGTCAGGTGGCCGTCTGCATCCAGCAGGGTATTGGCGTGGTTTTCGTCAAAGCCGCACAGGGCCGCCACCCGGCTGGTAAAGAACGTGAACCCGCCCGACACCAGTGCCGTGCGCGCGCCGTTTGCCCGCATGGTGCGCACCAGTTCCACCGCGCCGGTATTGAGCTTCACGTTCTGCCATGCCCGTTTCAGCAGGCTGACAGGCAGGCCGCGCAGCAGGGCGACGCGTTCGCGCAGCGCGGATTCGAATTCGATTTCCCCATTCATGGACCGCCTGGTGATGTCAGCGATCTTTTCCCCGATCCCGGCATGGGCCGCGATGTCATCCAGCGTTTCGCAACTGACAATGGTGCTGTCCATGTCGGCCACCAGCAGGTGCTTGCGGCGGTTGGCGTGTGGCGTTACCAGCACGTCCATCGCGCGCCCGGCAAATACCTCCCGCACGGCCCCGATATCCGGCTGTTCCCATGTCGCGGGGGCGTTGCACGCGATTTCGACCGCTTCCCCTGCCGACAGGGTGACGGGAACATCGCCGCGCACCAGATCACGCGCGGTCTGGATGTCGACGGGCGTGAGGGATGTGGCGCCACGGTTGGCCACCAGTACAAGGATATGGGAAAAAGAAGAGGAATCAGCCATGGGGTCCGGGTATATGACAGGTGAGAGACAATGACACGCCCCCCTGCCGGGCAGGCGCGCGTGGCGGTGATCGTGGCGGGTCCGACCTGTTCGGGCAAGTCTGCACTTGCGCTGATGCTTGCACGACAGGTGAACGGTACCATCATCAATACCGATTCTATGCAGGTATACCGTGACCTGCGTATTCTGACAGCCCGCCCCGATGCCGCCGATGAAGCCTGCGTGCCCCATGCGCTGTATGGCATGCTGTCCGCAGCGGAAACGGGCAGTGTGGCATGGTGGCGCACGCAGGCCATCGCTGCCGCCCAGAATGCATGGGATGCGGGCCGTGTGCCGGTTTTCTGTGGCGGCACGGGTATGTATTTCCGCGCGTTGACCGATGGGCTGGCGGATATCCCCCAGCCGCCGGACGCGATCCGTAAGCAGGCACGCGACATGGTCGATCGCCTTGGGCCTGCGGCGGTGCATGACATGTTACGTCATCGAGACCCCGAAACCGCCGCGACCCTGCGCCCGACCGATGGCCAGCGCATCGCGCGGGCATGGGAAGTGCGTGAGGCCACCGGCCATGGGCTGGCATGGTGGCAGCGTGAAGCCGTGCTGCCCCCGCTGCCCGCGCGTTTTGTCGCCATACGCCTGCACCCCCCACGCGATGTGCTGCGTGCAGCCATCGCCGACAGGTTCCATGCAATGCTCGATCTTGGCGCGATGGATGAGGTCGCCCGCCTGCTGGCGCAGGACCTGCCGTCTGGCCTGCCTGCCATGCGCGCCCATGGTGTGCCGGAACTGGCCGCCGTGCTGCGGGGTGAAATGGATGTGGACACCGCCGTGCAGCAGGCCATCCGCCTGACCGGGCAATACACAAAACGACAGGCGACATGGTTTGCCCATCATGCACTGGCGGCGGAGGTGGACACATTTTTATATGAAAAACGGTTTGAAAAATGCGAAGTCGCGCAACAAATGGAAAGATGGGGCAATAAAATCATTTCTTTTGTTATTAACCGCATTGACGCGGGGCAAGGGTTTCCGTAAACCCGGCCCCGGGATTTCGCCTCCGACGGCTGGCCGGATTGTTCCGGCGGCTTTGGGCGAAGGAGCAGGAACATGAACGCAGCATCGCACCAGACAGACCGGAAGCCTCAGACCGCTGGCACGGATACGGCCGTGCTTAGCGGTGCGGAAGTACTTCTGCGCGTATTGGTCGAGCAGGGGGTCGAAGTCATTTTCGGCTATCCCGGCGGCGCGGTCCTGCCGATCTATGATGCCATTTTCCGCCAGAACGCGATTCGCCATGTGCTGGTTCGCCATGAACAGGCGGCCGTGCACGCAGCCGAGGCCTATGCCCGCTCCACCGGCAAGGTGGGTGTGGTGCTGGTCACCAGCGGTCCCGGGGCGACCAACACCGTGACCGGCCTGCTGGACGCCATGCTGGATTCGATCCCGGTGGTGTGTTTTTCCGGTCAGGTGGGCGTGCCGCTGATCGGCACCGATGCATTCCAGGAAGCGGACACCACCGGCATTACCCGTCCGGCCACCAAGTACAACTACCTTGTCCGCCGTCCCGAGGACGTGGCCCCGTGCGTGCACGAAGCCTTCCATATCGCGCGCAGCGGCCGTCCCGGTCCGGTGCTGGTTGACCTGCCCAAGAACATCATGGTCGGTCCCGCGCCCTACAGTGACGCGCCGCGCGTGCCCCATCCGTCCTATCACCCGCAGACTGAGCCGGGGCGCGACGTGATCGCGCGTGCCGTGGCCGCCATGAAGGGCGCGCGCCGCCCGCTGTTCTATACCGGTGGCGGCGTCATCAATGCCGGGCCGGAGGCCTCCACGGCGCTGCGCAGGCTGGTGGAAAAGACGGGGTTCCCCTGCACGTCCACGCTCATGGGGCTGGGGGCGATGTCTGCGGGTGACCGCCGCTTTCTTGGCATGCTGGGCATGCACGGCACGTACGAAGCCAACATGGCCACCCATGACTGTGACGTGCTGATCGCGCTCGGCTCGCGCTTTGATGACCGGGTGACCGGGCGGCTGGACGCGTTCTCCCCCGGTTCGTTCAAGATCCATGCGGATATCGACCCCAGCCAGATCAACAAGATCGTGCAGGTGGATGTCGGCATAGTGGGGGATGCGCGGCGCGTGATCGAGATGATGCTGGAGGAGTGGGACTGCACCCCCGCCAACACCCGCCAGCCGATCGATGTTGCGCAGTGGTGGCACCAGATCAATGAATGGCGCAAGATCGACAGCCTCGGCTTTTCACAGGATATGGCGCCCGGTGCGATCATCCGCCCGCAATACGCCATCCGTCGTCTGCACGAACTGGCGACCGCCACGGCGCGCGATACCTATGTCTCGACCGAGGTGGGGCAGCACCAGATGTGGGCGGCCCAGCATTTCGGTTTTGACAAACCCAACCGCTGGCTGACCTCGGGCGGGCTGGGCACCATGGGTTATGGTCTGCCGGCTGCCGTTGGCGCACAGATTGCGCATCCCGACGCGCTGGTGATCGACATTGCGGGCGAGGCGTCGACGCTCATGAACATTCAGGAACTGTCCACCATCGCGCAGTACCGCCTGCCGGTTAAGGTGTTCATCCTGAACAACCAGTACATGGGCATGGTGCGGCAGTGGCAGGAACTGCTGCATGAATCGCGCTATTCCGAAAGCTACAGCGCGGCCCTGCCGGACTTCGTGAAGCTTGCGGAAAGCTTCCACGGACGCGGCCTGCGGGCGACGTGCGTAGGTGAACTGGATGGCGTGATTGCCGAAATGCTGGCCCATCCGGGTCCGGTGGTGGCCGATATCTGTGTTGCGCAGGATGAAAACTGCTATCCCATGATCCCGTCGGGGGCTGCGCATAACCAGATGCTGCTCGGTCCTGATCAGGATGACGAGATCAGCGCCGAAGGCCGTATGCTGGTCTGATCGCCCGCCCGGCTTCCCGCCGGGCGCCCCTGTCCTTTCCTGCCGGCATGCAGCCTGCATGCCGGCGTCTTCAGCAGTCAGGAAACACCATCATGACCACGCAGCAGGAGAGCCCGGTCTCCGCGGTCATTTCCATTCAGGTCGAAAACGAAAGTGGCGCGCTGGCGCGTGTCATCGGCCTGTTTTCCGGTCGTGGATACAATATCGAAAGCCTGACCGTGGCCCCGGTTGATGAAACCGGCCGCCAGTCGCGCATCAATATCGTCACCACCGCGACCCCGCGCGTGCTGGAACAGATCCGCGCACAGGTGGACCGTCTGGTGCCGGTGTACCGGGTGTCGGTCATGACGGCGACGGACCCCCACGTCGCGCGTGAAATGGCGCTGGTCAAGGTGATTGCCAGTGGCGAACGCCGTGCTGACGCCCTGCGCATCGCGCAGGCCTTCCGCGCCCATCCTGTTGATGCCTCGGCCACCTCGTTCATCTTCGAACTGACGGGTGCGACCGACAAGCTCGATGCCTTTATCGACCTTATGCGTCCCCTTGGCCTGGCCGAGGTGTCGCGCACGGGTGTCGCCGCCATCGCCCGCGGCGCGGCAATCCTGTAAGGGTCACGTTTTTACCTGATCGATTCGTTTTTAATCCCCAAGGAGTAAGACCATGCGCGTCTATTATGATCGCGATGCCGATGTGAACCTGATCAAGAGCAAGAAGGTCGCCATCATCGGTTACGGCAGCCAGGGCCATGCCCATGCCAACAACCTCAAGGACTCCGGCGTGACCGACATCGTTGTCGGCCTGCGTCCCGAATCCACTGCCGTCGCCAAGGCCGAAGCCGCTGGCTTCAAGGTGATGACCCCTGCCGACGCCGCCAAGTGGGCCGACGTGGTGATGGTGCTGACCCCCGACGAAGGTCAGGGCGCGCTGTACAAGGAATCGCTGGAAAAGAACCTGAAGCAGGGTGCCGCCCTTGCTTTCGCCCATGGTCTGGCGATCCATTTCCGCATCATCGAAGCCCGTCCCGACCTGGACGTGTTCCTGATTGCGCCCAAGGGGCCGGGTCACACCGTGCGTTCCGAATACCAGAAGGGTGGCGGCGTGCCGTCGCTGGTGGCCGTGGCGCAGAACGCTTCGGGCAATGCGCTGGAAATCGCACTGTCCTACGCATCCGCCAATGGCGGTGGCCGCGCGGGCATCATCGAGACGACCTTCAAGGAAGAAGTCGAAACCGATCTGTTTGGTGAGCAGGCCGTACTGTGCGGTGGTCTGGTCGAACTGATCCGTGCCGGTTTCGAGACGCTGGTCGAAGCGGGCTACGCGCCGGAAATGGCGTATTTCGAATGCCTCCACGAAATGAAGCTGATCGTGGACCTGATCTACGAAGGCGGCATTGCGAACATGAACTACTCCATCTCCAACACGGCGGAGTATGGTGAATACGTGTCCGGCCCGCGTGTGATCACGCCGGAAACCAAGGTCGAGATGAAGAAGATCCTGACCGACATTCAGGATGGCACCTTCGTGCGCAACTTCATCCTGGAAAACCAGTCCGGCAACATCGGCTTCAAGGCCACCCGTGCCCGCAACAATGAACACCAGATCGAGAAGGTGGGCGAGAAGCTGCGCGCCATGATGTCCTGGATCGGCAAGAACAAGCTGGTCGACAAGGCCCGCAACTGATTATTGCACGACCGGGATCGGGGGTGGCGTGCCACCCCTTTTTCCATGCGCCAGCCGGGACAGCCCGGCTGGCGTTTTTTTTATGTCGGCTTTCCGTCCGTTGTCCGCATTTGCCGTGACACGGACCGGGGCGTGGTGCCACCATGCGCGCCGGATATGAATAGCAGGAGCACCGTACCGTGACGGATTACGTGATTCCCCCTTACACCCTTCCCATTGTGCCAGTGGAGGGGCGTACGGGTGTCTTTCCTGTCCGGCGGATATGGTGCGTGGGGCAGAATTATGCAGCCCATGCACGCGAAATGGGTAGCAATCCCGAACGTTCCGAACCTTTCTTCTTTTCCAAGCCGGGTGATGCGGTGGTACCGGGTGGCGGCCTGCTGCCGTATCCCGTCAGCACGTCCGACCTGCATCATGAAGTGGAACTGGTGGCCGCGATCGGACGTGAGGGAGAGAACATTCCTGTGGAAAAGGCGCTGTCGTATATCTACGGCTACGCCGTGGGGCTGGACATGACCCGGCGCGACCTGCAGGCAGCCGCCAAGAAGGCGGGGCGGCCATGGTCACTGGCCAAGGGGTTTGATCAGTCCTGTCCCATTTCATCCATCATTCCCGTATCGGTCTGTGGCCACCCCGAAGGGGGCGCCATTACGCTGAGCGTGAATGGCGAAGCCCGACAGAAGGGCGATCTGGTGGAAATGATCTGGTCCGTGGCCGAAATTATCTCCAGCCTCAGCCGCTTTGTCGCCCTGGCTCCCGGCGACCTGATCATGACCGGTACGCCATCGGGCGTGGGGCCGGTCCGGCGCGGCGATGTGCTGCATGCCACCTGTGCCGGTGTGGGTGAACTGAACGTCACCTATACCGCCTGATATCTGCCCCTGTGCCGTAATCCCGTTGTTGGGAGACTGTTTGCAAATAGAGGGTTTCGAGGCGCCGCCTTTTTTCAGGAAGACGGCGTTCTCTGAAGCTTTTTGAAAAAAGCTCCACCAAAAACTTTTTACAGTTTTCACGATGTTTCACGGACAGTCTCCGGATCTCTTCACGCAGAAGGATTGAAAAGACATGCAATACCGTCAGCTTGGCCGTTCCGGCCTGCGGATTTCCGCCTTTACGCTGGGCACCATGACATTTGGCGGCAAGGGTGACTTTGCCAAGACGGGTGATACCGACCTTGCCGGTGCGCGTCGTCAGATCGACCTGTGCGTTGATGCCGGGGTCAACATGTTCGACACGGCCGACATCTATTCTACTGGCGTGTCGGAGGAAATTCTTGGCGCAGCGCTCAAGGGCCGCAGTGACGACATCATGGTGACCACAAAGGCCCGTTTTCGCATGGGTCAGGGGGCGAATGACGCAGGCCTGTCACGCTACCATCTGGTCAGCGCGTGCGAGGCCAGCCTGAAGCGGCTGGGACGTGACCATATCGATCTGTATTACCTGCATGAATGGGATGGCCAGACCCCGCTGGATGAAACGCTGGAGGCACTGGACACCCTGACCCGTGCGGGCAAGATCCGGTATGCGGGAGTTTCCAACTTCTCGGCGTGGCACATCATGAAGGCGCTGGCCACGGCGGAACGTAATCGCCTGATCGCGCCAGTGTCACAGCAGATCTATTATTCCTTGCAGGCACGGGACGCGGAATACGAACTCCTGCCCGTGGCGGTGGATCAGGGGATCGGCGTGCAGGTCTGGAGTCCCATGGCAGGCGGCCTGCTGTCGGGAAAATACCGGCGTGGCAAGCCCCAGCCACAGGGCACGCGCCAGATCGAGAACTGGGGCGAACCCCCCGTTTACGATATCGAGAAGCTGTATGATGTGGTGGAGGTGCTGGTCAGCATTGCCGAATCACGCGGCATCTCGGCGGCACAGGTGGCATTGGCATGGGTTGCGCAGCGTCCGGCAGTAACTTCCATCGTGATTGGCGCACGGACCGAGGCGCAGCTGATCGATAACCTCAAGGCCGCTGAACTGAGCCTGACGGCTGAGGAAGTCAGTCGCCTTGACGACGCCAGCGCGCCGCCGCTGCTCTATCCCTTCTGGCATCAGGCCAGCACCGCGTCAGACCGGCTTTCAGCTGCCGACCTGCTGTTGCTTGGCCCGACCGTCGCCAAAAAAGGCAAGTAAAACAGATGTCTTCTTTCCTGTTCTGACCGGGTAAGAAAAACCTGTCGGTTACAGGCCGCGTTGCCGCCGGGTGAATGGCCGTTACGTTGATAAGGCACGGCAATCTTGACATGGATCAAGGTTGCAGACCCGGTGGCAATGGTCAGCTATCCCCATGGAAATCCGGTCTGCCCGGTGCGCCATAACAGGAAACAGGGGAAGGAAATCCACACCCGATATCTTGTAATAACATCCAGTTGATCCCATCTGGAATCCAGCGCCTTGCCGTTGCCTGTTGAGGGACGGCGCAAAGGCACAATCTGTTATGTCGCCTGATTCAAAGGGACGAGGGAATAGATGAATATCGAGAAGTTTACAGAACGGTCGCGCGGCTTCCTGCAGGCAGCACAGACCATTGCCATGCGGGATTACAATCAGCAGTTGACGCCGGAGCACCTGCTCAAGGCCCTGCTGGATGATGATCAGGGGGCGGCGGCCGCCCTGATCCGCGCAGCCGGCGGGCAGGTTCCTGCTATTACGGCGGCGAATGAAGCGGCCCTTGCCAAGCTGCCGAAAGTACAAGGTAGCGGTGCGGGCCAGCCCAATGCGACGAGTGAACTGGTGCGCGTGCTGGATGCAGCCGAACAGGCAGCCCAGAAGGCGGGCGATGAATATGTGGCGCAGGACCGCCTGCTGGCTGCCATCGCCGCATCCGAGACACCGGCCGGTCAGGCCCTGCGTGCAGGGGGTGCCACGCCACAGGCGCTGGAAAAAGCCATTGCCACCATCCGCAAGGGACGCACCGTGGATAGCGAAAACGCAGAAGCCAATTTTGACGCGCTGAAGAAATACGCCCGCGACGTGACCGAGGTCGCACTGCAGGGGAAGCTGGACCCGGTGATCGGTCGTGATGAGGAAATCCGTCGCGCCATTCAGGTTCTTGCCCGCCGCAGCAAGAACAATCCCGTCCTGATTGGTGAGCCGGGTGTGGGCAAGACTGCCATTGTCGAAGGGCTGGCGCAGCGTATCGTCAACGGTGACGTGCCCGAGGCGCTGAAGAACAAGAAGCTGCTCTCGCTCGACATGGGTGCGCTGGTTGCTGGTGCGAAGTTCCGTGGTGAGTTCGAGGAACGCCTGAAGGCGGTCCTGAAGGAAATCGAGTCGGCTGAAGGCCAGATCATCCTGTTCATCGACGAAATGCATACCCTTGTGGGTGCCGGTCGCAGCGATGGCGCGATGGATGCCTCCAACCTCATCAAGCCCGAACTGGCCCGCGGCGTACTGCACTGCATTGGTGCGACGACGCTGGATGAATACCGCAAGTATATCGAAAAGGACGCGGCCCTCGCCCGGCGTTTCCAGCCGGTCTATGTGGGTGAGCCGACGGTGGCCGATACGATCTCCATCCTGCGCGGGATCAAGGAAAAATACGAACTCCATCACGGTATCCGTATTTCCGATGGCGCGCTGGTGGCGGCGGCGACCCTGTCCAACCGTTACATCACCGACCGCTTCCTGCCCGACAAGGCCATCGACCTTGTGGATGAGGCTGCCAGCCGCCTGCGCATGCAGATCGACAGCAAGCCAGAGGAACTTGATGAACTGGACCGCCGCCTGATCCAGCTCAAGATTGAACGCGAAGCCATCCGCAAGGAAGACGACGCGGCCAGCAAGGAACGTCTGGTCAAGTTGGAAGCCGAACTATCGGAACTGCAGGAAAAGTCCGATGCCCTGACTGCCGCCTGGCATGCTGAAAAAGACCGCGTCAATGCGGTGCAGAAGCTGCAGGAAGAAATGGATCAGGTCCGTTCGGACATCGAGATTGCCCAGCGCAAGGGTGATCTGGGGCGTGCGTCGGAACTGATGTACAGCCGCCTGCCGCAGTTGCAGGCCCAGATTGCCAGGGCGCAGGAAGAAGCTGACCAGATCAGCAAGGGCGATGGCATGGTCAGCGACACCGTGACCGATCAGGGCATTGCCGCTGTCGTGTCGCGCTGGACCGGTGTGCCGGTGGACCGGATGCTGGAAGGTGAGCGCGCCAAGCTGCTGCGCATGGAAGACGAACTGCGCAAGAGCGTGGTGGGTCAGGAACCGGCACTCAAGGCCGTGTCGAACGCGGTGCGCCGTGCCCGTGCCGGACTGCAGGACCCCAACCGTCCCATCGGTTCGTTCCTGTTCCTTGGCCCGACGGGTGTGGGCAAGACGGAACTGTGCAAGGCACTGGCCCGCTTCCTGTTTGATGACGAGAAGGCCCTGCTGCGTATCGACATGAGTGAGTTCATGGAGAAGCATGCAGTCTCCCGCCTGGTTGGCGCTCCTCCCGGTTATGTCGGCTATGAAGAAGGTGGCGTACTGACCGAAGCGGTTCGTCGCCGTCCCTATCAGGTCATCCTGTTTGATGAGGTCGAGAAGGCGCATGAAGATGTCTTCAACATCCTGCTACAGGTGCTTGATGATGGTCGCCTGACCGACGGGCAGGGTCGTACGGTTGATTTCCGCAACACCCTGATCGTGCTGACCAGTAACCTTGGCTCTGAAGTGCTGGCCCACCTGCCCGATGGAGAAGCGGTCGAAAGTGTGCGCCCAGAAGTCATGCAGGTGGTGCGCAACCACTTCCGGCCTGAGTTCCTCAACCGTCTGGATGAGATCATACTGTTCTCCCGTCTGCAGAAAGCAGACATGGGCAAGATCGTGGAAATCCAGATCGGGCGCCTGCGCAAGCTGCTGGACGCGCGCAACATCCAGCTGCGTCTGGACAAGGGTGGCGAGGAATGGCTGGCAAACGAAGGCTATGATCCCGTGTATGGTGCCCGTCCGCTCAAGCGCGTGATCCAGCGTGCGTTGCAGAACCCGCTGGCGGGCCTGCTGCTGGATGGGACCATCCATGATGGTGAGACTGTCACCGTTGATGCGAAGGATGACCACCTGACCATCAATGGGACCGAGGTGGATGCCGACTGATATCGGCACGCCATGCCGGATCTGAGGAAAGGAGGGGCTTGCCCCTCCTTTTTTCATATATTTTTCATTTTAGCGCATTTTTTTTGGTGCGTTTAGTGAACGTTTTTGATGTTTATTGGCTGATTTCTGTGTGTTTCATGTGTTTTTGGTGTGGCGTTGACAGGGGGGGCTAATATCCGTAAAAGCCCCTTCACCGGACGGCGATGCTGCTCCGGCGGGATCTTTGACAAGAGAATAGAGAGAGTATCTGGAAGGGATATGCTGGCGGCGCGATTGTTGCTCTTTAGGGGGTAATGATTGGCGGTCTGGACTGGGTGAGACTGGTCTAGGTAGCTTTGCGTATCTTTTTAGGAATATGCGTTGAGTGTTTTGAAGCTGTATGCGGGTTTATCCTGTTTTATGGTT
>NZ_BDLU01000047.1 GCF_006538165.1 Komagataeibacter diospyri | reverse complement strand
GTCGTTCTTTCGACGTGCTCATCAGGCCGCAGCCTACCTCTCACATATCAAACAGAAAGCGCAACTGTAGTGCTAGGGCCTGTTAGGGCTTGACGTAGTCTACTGTAGCAGCGATGAGGATGACGGAGAAGAAAGATGCAGCGGTCTTCTCATATCGGGTCGCAACAGCCCGCCACTCCTTGAGTCTTGCCCACAGGTTTTCGACCAGATGCCGGTGTCTGTAAGCCCATTTGGGACAGGCGGCTTCCGGATCATTCTTCCTTGGCGGGATGACAGGACGAGATCCCCGGTTCCAGAGATATTCACGGAATTTATGCGAGGCATACCCACGGTCACAGACGACATAGGTCGGTGGGTATGGCAGATCGTCGAGCAAGGAATAAGCGGATGGCAGTTCATGTGCCTGTCCGGGCAACAGTGTGAAGGACAGCGCCCTGCCATGTCCATCCGCGGCTACGCAGACCTTGGTGCCAAAGCCTCCACGTGAGCAGCCAGGCGCCTCACGATCCCTGAGGCATCCTCTGTATCCCCCTTTTTGACAGCCCCGGCCGCCTTGTGATGGCCACGGATCGTCGTGCCATCGAGGAAAACCATGCCGAGGGCCTGATCTTTGCCTTTGACCTTTTCAAAGAGGCGCTGCCACACCCCAAGCTTCGACCAGCGAATGAACAACTGTGCGGCAATCCACCAGGGACCAAACTCAGATGGCAGAGCGCGCCATTTTGCACCGTTCTGATGGCGCCAGAAAATCGCGGATATCGTCCGTCGAAGGTTCTTCGGCGGGGTCTTGCCCTTCGGGCGGACTGCCTCGATCAAAGGCTCCCAGACGGACCATGCGGTATCGGAAAAGACAGACTGCATCATGCTCATCATAAACAGCTATGCAGTCCGTTCTGTCATTCAAGGTCTAACAGGCCCTAAAGCATGTGATTTCTGCTGAGCATAAAAGCGAGCCTCAGCTTCTGCCGGGGGGATGTTTCCAATGGATGAAAGC
>NZ_BDLU01000046.1 GCF_006538165.1 Komagataeibacter diospyri | reverse complement strand
GAGAACTTCTTCTGCAAGCTCAAGGAGTTCAAGCGCATCGCCATGCGCAGCGAAAAAACAGACAGATCATTCGAAGCCATGATCTATCTCGTTGGCGCAATCATCAATTCAAGATAATTCCCAACAGGCCCCAAAAAAAGCGGCGTCTTGCAAAGTGTTTTGAAAAAAATCTTCAGCATTCTACCCAAGAGTCGGTATTGCACACCGAGTTTATCGGCAGGACATGGAAAACTGTTCCCGAACGGTGTACACGCAACCCACGCATCAAATGCCGGGACGACAGACGCTGGGGGTGTATCTGGATGATACGGAGGGCAGGAAAACGGGATTTCCTTCATGAATTTTTGTTTCGTATGTGCGAAAAATGATTGATGAATACCGCACTATCCACCCCCGTCGCCGGAGTAACAGCCACGCATGACAGTTGAGACCCATTGCAGCAACCGCCTTTTCCATGCCTTCCTGTCGCGTGTCGGTGGCGTGTGTATCGCCCTGTTGCCTGTCGGTGGCCTTGCAGGGTGTGGTTATACGGATTCACGTACCGCGCACCGTGCCCAGCTTGCCATGATCGGCATGAACAGCACGGATGTGCAGTCATGCGTGGGGATTCCTGACAAGATCAAGAAAATAGATGATCACGTGCAGATCTTTGAATATTCGCGCACGCTGAACATCCCGTCCACGAACGATTCAACGTTCGTGCCACTCCAGACCCTGGTCAACCTGACGGAAACAACCGTGGGCGGCGCAGGCAAGACCTGTATTGCGGATATCCGTATCGAGGATGACAAGGTTGTGGACCTGCATTACAGCGGCGATGATGACGAAATCATAGGGTCCGATGGGGTCTGCTCAATTGTGACACGTGGATGCGTGCGTAAACCCGTCGCATCAATGCAGCATGTAAGGCGTGGCCCGCTGGGGCCAATTTCCGCGTTCCATCCCCCCAGAACGCCGCCAGTGCCTGCAGAAGAAACCACGCCGACACCTACTGTCATTACGACAGCTACGCCGGTGCCGACTGCCGTTACGACAGCCAAGATTGATAAATGACCTGTTTCCCGTTCCTGACCCGCTACATGGATATGTGGCGGGACAGGTGGGACAGGGCGGATTATTCTGCGGATTTACGACCGAATGCATAACTGACCACGGACGCTGCCACCAGGATCAGGAACCCGAACACCTTGCAGTACGTCGGGATCTTTTTTTCATGCAGGCGGACTTCACCCTTCAGGCCGGCCAGATGATCCGTGATCTGCCTGTGCAGTTCGGATTTGTGCTGGTGCAGGGACTTTTCAAAATGCTTCGTGATTTCCTGAATATCTTCAGGGCTGAGCTTGCGAAGGTTTTCAGCGGCACTCATGATCCGGTTTCTCCTGTTACCATTCGATGCAGGTTGCCCGTGCGACTGGCCGGGCGCTTGTCTTGGATGTCGGTTCCGGCGTGGCTGTTTTCAAGGGCGGATATTATATCGTGCCTATTCACAGAACGGGGCCAACCATCGCCAGCACATTGTTCCACAGGACGCGGTATTTTGGCCAGTTCATGACCATATCCAGCGTGATGGGGGTGGCGGCATTGGTATAGGTCTGCTGGCGGGCGTGGATGTCTGCCGTGAACGCAGGGTCCACGAACAGGATATTGTTCTCGAAATTGAGGTCAAAGCTGCGGCGGTCCAGGTTGGCTGACCCGATCATGGTCATTTTCCCGTCTACTGTCAGCGCTTTGGTATGCAGCAGGCCGTGCGGGTATTCATACAGCCTGACCCCCGCTTCCAGCAGTTCACGGTAATAGCTGCGGCTGGCGCCGGCGACGATCCATGAATCATTACGGGTGGGGACCGTAAGCGTCGTGTTCACGCCGCGCCGGGCAGCCGCGCACAGGGCAGCCTGTATGGGTTCGTCAGGAACATAATAGGGGGTTGTAACCGTAAGATCCCGTGCCGCCGCATTCATGAGTGAGACAAATACTTCCGGCATCGCAGCATAGCGCACGGCAGCACTGGTCCCGATGACCTGGGCCACGAAGCCATCGCCTGCCGGTATGTGCGCCGTGGCCAGCAGTTTCGTCAGGTCTTCACCGGTATGGCCGAACCAGTCGGTTGCAAACAGGTGCTGGTTCTGCAGCACGACCGGGCCTTCAAAACGTGTGACCAGATCAACCCATGGGGCGAAGCGCGGCTTGACCCGGAATGCCGCGTCGGCACAGTTCTGGCTGCCGCAATAGGTTACACGGTTGTCAATGACGACAACCTTACGGTGGTTGCGCATGTCGAACCGCCCGCGAAAGGGGCGTTGCAGCAGGTTGCCAATGGGCAGGGCGCGCACAAGCCGCACGCCCGCTGCCTGCATGTCCCGCCAGTGGTGGCTGTGGATCAGTCGCCGCGATCCCAGGTCATCCGCCATGACGCGGCACGTCACACCACGTCCTGCCGCGCGCTTCAGGGCATCGACCACTTTCATGCCGTTATTGTCGGACAGCCAGATATAGAAGCTGATATGTACATGCGCGTACGCGCCATCGATATCACGCACCATGGCAGCGATGGCGGCATCGGAATCCGGCATGAGGGCCGCGGCATTGCCACCCATCGGGGGATAGCCACTGATGGACTGTCCGACGCGGAACAGCGGGGCAAGGCGTGGATGTAGCCCGAAATCACGTTCGGCGTCGATCAGCGCGTTACTGGTCTTGCCCGGAACGGGTAACTGCCTGATGGCCTCACGGATACGTTCAAGGATACGCCCGTTCAGATGGGTTTCGCCCAGCAGCAGGTAGGCAATCATGCCAAGGACGGGCAGGGAGCCGATAATGGCCACCCATGCCACGCGTGATGCGGGCTGGCGGTGTGGCCTGAGCAGGACGCGGATGATGAACAGGATCTGGAGACTGATGGTGGTTGCCGCACTGACCCAACCCCATTGCATGACCTGTTCCCATCCTGTCTGGAAATGATGTGTGACAGCGGGTATCGTATCGCCTTGGTACGGTATGGACAACTGATGGTGGCCATGACCGTCGTTGGTATCTGTTGCGGATGGACCGTGGAAACTGTTTAAAGACGGCTCAGTGAATCAATAAAAAAGTTTCTGCGTGTCGACTCTTTAAAACGGCGGCCAACACAACGCTCATCCTTCATGTTCGATATCCTCTGGTCATGCACACGCGATTATAGCCATGACTGGTAACGCCATACTGACCTGCCAAAACTGTGGTCTCGCTGACAGGCTCTGGACTGACGCAAAATCATTACAGGTCCATATGCCGGATGTATATAATAATTAATCCTGATCAATATATATTTTTTTGGATTTTCAAATAATTATGTAATAAAAATTGGACAGGCCAGCCGATTGTCATTTCTGTCTGGGTGGTGGGGCGACCGGTACGGATGGTGGTTTGGGCGGGCGTGGCGTCACCTGGTGACTCCCATCTGGAACAGGGGATGTGTTCTGTTCAGGCGGATCTGTCGTCGTACGGCCAGAAAGCGGGTTTGTGCCCCGTGTCTGTGCCAGCGCAGTCACAATCGTCCATGCTACGGCCCATTTCGATCCGGGCGCAGGCCCACGACAGAAACGTGCCAGTAACGCGCAGGTCGAAATAATGAAGGAGAGAATTACAACTGCATCTCCCGCATACTGCGTAGGTAACAGTGAAAGGATGCTCTGAAGTGAGATCGGGTAATCCATGACACAGATTTCCGTCAGGGAAGGCCGCCACAAATGGCGACCTTCTCCAAAGTTTGGAACATAGCGTTCAGGTGGCGGGACGGATATCCGGCTGGCGGCTGTCAGCCCATTCATCAAAGGCAAAGATCTGCCCGTAATCATGTACTTCCGTCAGGAAGGTCCGGTCGTCCACCAGCGCAATGCGCACTGTGGGGGCAAGCGTACCGCCAATACGGTAAGTCGCCGGGTTCTGCGGGTCTGTGCCCGGTGCAGGCAGCGTATCGATAAAGGACTGCACATACCCCATCGGGTCTACAAAGTGGCTGTACGTTTCATATGGCGCGGATGACGGGTTGCCCAGTACCAGCCCCGAACTGTTCAGGGGCGTATAGGGACCGAAAAGACCATGGCGCGAAACAAAGCCATATACTCCATCCGGGCCTTCCAGCCCACCGGTGTAGGTGGAATGATGGCTGATGGTGAAGATGTAGGTCAGGCCGTTATGGAACACCACATGTGGCCGCTCGGTCTGGTCATTCACCCCAAGGGCGGTAACCAGCGCAGGCAGCATTTCCCACCGTGAGAAATCACCCTTCCCGTAAGACGAAACCAGGCGGGCAATGCCGATGGCGGCAGCCCCGTACTGGGCGCCTTCACCAACATTGTAGCCCGGTGGCAGCCTGCCTGCCTCGTGGTCGGTAATGACAAACTCGCCGCGCATGCCTGGTACGTTGCCTTCAAACAGGCAGTAGACCTGCCCATCCGCCGGGTTGATGAACGGGTGGGGATCACGGAAGTCGAAATACGGGTCCTGCGAAGCATTGGCGTAATGCAGACCATCGGCCGAGAACATTTCGGTCGTGGTTTCAAACCCGTCAAACCAGACACCGGTATCATCGGCATAGATGCGACCGGAGGAAACCGAAGGCACGCTCTGGTTCGTATCGGTGTTGACGGACGTATAGAACATGTCGAGCACGTTCTCGCTACCCTTGCGCATGATCAGGCTGCCCGACCATTCATCGGGCCGCAGGTCAGCGCTTTTGTTGAGCAGACGGCCGCCGAATGTCCAGTCGATGCCATTGCGGCTGTAGTAATAGCCGATAAAGGCAAAGGCGTTGCGGTTGTGCCAGCCGGCGGCATCATCGCCAGTCTGGGCGCGCTCGGCTACGAGCGACCACATCACGTACCAGCCCTTGAAGGTGACCGTCTCACCCGTGATGCGGCGCAGGGCGCCGGTATCCCACTGCCACAGCGCATCATCAATGACCGGAAAATCCTGGGCAATGACGGGCATGGTGGTGGTTGGATCATCGGCATGCACCTTCAGTGCATCCGCGATGGTCCAGACGGAAGGAATGCGTGCATTGGAAGAAACCATGGTTTTCATCCTGTCGGCAGGGCACAATAATCCAGTGCCGATGCTCATTGCATTTTAAGTATTGTTTCATATAGCGCATAATTTTTTGCGTTATATTATGTTCCGTCAGGCGGATATTGTCTTACTCGCTTCTGACAATATGAAATATATCCCGATTGCATGCAGGCATCAAACGAAAGGACCATGCGCCCTATCGCTGTTCGCTGCTCACGGCAATGAATACATGATGATCGACAGCATGACTTCCCGGGCGTATCGCAGTATGCCTTCCTCGCTGCCGTTCAACTTGTCATGGCTGTCATCGGAATTAATTGACGATACGCCTTAATGTATCGTGGCATGGGGCGTGTCGCTGCCAGCCATCACCTGTCGCGCCGCCGCAATGGCGGTATGGAGCTGTGCATGGATATTGGCGGTTTCTATGACCGGGGTGATGCGATGGCGGTCCATGTCGGCCCGCAGGTAGGGGGTGACACGGCCAAATATCACGGTGACATGCCGGCCCCGCAGGGCCGTGAACAGGTCACGCAGGTCGCTGGCGGCAGAAAAATCGATATCCGTGATGGCGCTGGCGTCGATCACAAGGCACCGGACGGGGCTGGGCGCACTGTCAACCAGCACCTGCACATCATGCGCGAACCGCGTGGCGTTGGCGTAGAACAGGTCGGCACAGAAACGATAGACAATCAGCCCTGGCGCGGTCTGCTGCCCGGCCCTGACGTCATAGGGTTCCAGCAGTCCGGACTGCCCGTCGCGGCGCAGGATCATCGTATGGGGTTCGTAGCTGTGGCGTACATGGCGGAACAGCGACAGCGCGATGGCAAGGAATATGCCCTGTTCCACCCCGATGCCGATAACGGCGGCGGCAGTAACCAGCGCCAGCCCGAATTCGCCGGGGCTTTCGCGCCGGATGGCCATCATCGCCCGTACGTCAATCATGCCCAGCGCCACCGTAAAGACAATGGACGCCAGCACGCAGCGCGGCAGGTATTGCAGCGGCGCAGTCAGGAAAACCAGCACCAGCATCGTGACGATGGCGAATGTCAGTTGCGCAAGCTGGCTGCGTGCCCCTGTCCGCACGGCCATCGCGGTCTGGGTCGGGCTGCCGTTGACGGTGAACGTCCCGCTCAGCCCCGCTACCGCATTGGCGGCGCACAGGCCCAGTATGTCTGCATTGTCATCCACCGGATCATGGAATTGCAGTGCAAAGGCGCGTGATGTTGCGGCACTCTGCGCAATGATGACAAAAACGCATGATGTCGTGGCGGGCAGCAGCGCCAGCGTGTCATTCCATGATACATCGGGTATGGACAGGCGCGGCAGGCCCCCCGCAATCGGGCCGATGGTCTCGATCCCGAACCGGGGCAGGCCGAAGGTCATGCTGATCATGATTGTACCCACCACGGTCATCAGCGCCAGTGGCGCACGTGGCGCCAGCCGGTCCCCCGCCATGATTATGGCCACGATGCAGGTGGACAGCAGAAGGGTCGGGACATTCACATGCGAAAGCTGCGCCAGTGTCTCGAACAGTTGCAGTACCGGGTTATGCGCCGTGGTGGTAATGCCCAGCATGTCGCGCGTCATGGTCAGTGCGACCTGCACCCCTACCCCGGCCAGAAAACCCACCAGCACGGTGCGTGAGAGGAAATCTGCCAGGAAGCCCAGGCGGAACAGGCGAGCCACCAGCAGGAAACCTGCGCTGAGCAGGGCAACCATGCTGACCAGCGCCATGTAATGCGCACTGCCCGGTATCGCCATACGGCCCACCGCGCTGGAAAAAATGGCGGCGGTGGCGGAGTCTGCTGCAACAACCAGATGTTTTGATGCCCCAAAACACGCGAACGCCACCAGTGGCAGCAGCACCGTATACAGCCCTGTCACCGCTGGCATGGCCGCAATGCGCGTGTAGCCCAGAACCTGCGGAATATTCATGGAGGCAAGCGACAGGCCGGCAAGGATATCATGCAGCCGTGCATGCAGTCCTTTGCGGGGGGGTGTCCCGTCTGCCGTTGCGTCAGAATCCGATCTGCCTGTTCCGGTCTGCATGACCAACACCGTCCATTATCCACATGACCGGACCGGCAACGCGCCAGCCTTTACAACGGTATGTGTTCAGTAGTGCCGGTCATATCCGGAAAGATCTCGCGCCTGACAATAGCAGCACCCTGACACCTGCCATGCCAGGCACCATGGTATTGGTTCAGGAAAAGATTCTAAAATAAATAATTAATAAAAAACAATAAAAGTTTGAAATTTCCATCTTTTTTAAAATAAGTTTTTCCATAATATTTTTGCAAAAAGCTTCATAAAAAACTTTTCAGTCTTTTATTGTAGATGTTCGCTTTCGCTATCCATATCGTGAACCAGTGCCTGCGCCAGTGCCTGATGGGACTGGATCAGTCTGACATTATCCTTATCAAGCTTCGGCGTGTCCTTGGTCTTTTTCGGTGGTGCCTGGACCATGGTGTTTGTCATTTCGAATGTAGTCAGGCTCATGACAAAATCTTCTGCCGACATGCCGTGCTGCTGCAGGATTGCCTGAAGCTGTGGCATGGCCTGCGTGCGCCGGATGGTGGTGGCCAGTGTCATGTTGGTGGTCTGGGTGGGGGGAATGATATTGGCACGCCTGATCTGCCGGATCAGGGGCAGCATGCGGGCAAAGAAATCCTTGGGCAGCTTGTACTGCGCCACCTTGCGTATGTCCTGCTGAATGGCTTCATGCACCGCGCGCTGGATTTCCGCGCGCTGTTCCGCTGTTGGGCCATGGTGTTCTTCCACCTGCTGCGCATGGGCCGGGCGCAGGGTGCAGGGCAGGTGGAAGAAACCAAGCGCGCAGGCGCTGGCCACAAGCATGCCCCGCAGGGGAAAGGATATCATCGGTCGCTCCATTTACCCCGTCCGGATCGGGAATCGCTGCGATCAGCATGGCTGACATTGTGTTCATGCTGATTTTGCGGGACAGGTCCATTCAGTCAATATGAATGAAAAAGCAATAAGGGAGCGGTCAGGCAGGATCAGGCGTTTTCAACGGTGTCGCAGTCGTTCCATATGCAAGCCTGTTCCATGCCCCATCTGATGGCGGTCGTTGGCTGTATCGTGCTGTCCGGCACGAACTGGAAGGTGACGCGAACGGGATGGTCGACCGCCTATTCCCAATTCGTAATGTGTCCGCAGAGCCATGATTTCCCGCATCCTGCTCCACGCACCGCTTTATGTTGCCATCTGGTAATACGGTCAGAAGCCCATCCTGAGCATTTTCATGAGCTATGAAATGGAACCGGAGCAGCCTGCCTCGGGTCATCAGGATGTCTTTCAGGAGAATCTGGCAGGCAGGCGCATGCCAGGTTGCAAAACGCTGTCAGCGACCCGGGGGCGCCATGAATTCTGGCCCGACCGGATCCTTGATGCATAACTTGAGGATTGCATCGATTTCCTGCAGGTCATCAGCGCTCAGGTGCCAGCCGATTGCATCGGCGACCGCTGCGATCTGGTCCGGGCGGCGTGCGCCCCACAGGGCAATGGTTGGCCCCTGATCCAGTACCCAGCGAATGGCCAGTGCCAGAAGTGACTTGCCATGTTTCTCGCGTGCGAAATCCTGCAACTGCCGCACGGCTTCCAGATATTGGGTAAAGCGGGGTGGCTGGAACTTCGGGTCCGCACTGCGCAGGTCATCAGGGCCGAATCTGGTCTGCGCCGTCATCTTGCCTGACAGCAGGCCACGGCACAGCGGACCGTAGGCAAGGATGGTCAGGTCATGCTGGCGTGCATAAGGCAGGATATCGTGCTCCATCCCACGCTCAAACAGATTGTAAGGCGGCTGTACCGTTGCCAGAGGCGCGACCGCGCGAAAGGCATCCATTTCGGCGATGGTGAAGTTGCTGACACCAAGCGCCAGTACCTTGCCTTCCCTGACCAGATCTTCCAGCGTGCGGGCGGTTTCATCCATCGGCACGGCGGAATCAGGCCAGTGGACCTGATAAAGGTCGATGTAATCGGTACGCAGGCGGCGTAGAGAATCCTCGATTTCCTTGCGGATACGGGCGGGCGATGTATTGCGGAACGGCTTGTGATCATCCTTCCAGTCCAGTCCGACCTTGGTTGCGATCGCCACCTTGTCCCGCCGTCCGGCAAGAGCCTGTCCCACAATTTCTTCCGAATGGCCAAAACCATAGACGGGTGCCGTATCGACCAGTGTTATGCCCAGATCAACGGCTTCCTGAATGGTGGCAATGGCGTTGCGGTCGTCCGGACCACCCCACATCCATCCGCCAATGGCCCATGTGCCAAGCGCAATGCGCGAGACAGGATGCCTAAGCCCACGGATTGTGGTGGTTTCCGTAACAGACGCCTGCGTCATGAATACTCTCCGTGTTCGTGAACCGGGTATGACGGCCATAACCGCCACGTATGTAACCGTACCACAGGGGAAGATGACGTGTTATCCGTCACCATAGGGCACAGCTATGCCCGATCATTCTCAATCTTCCCTTACATGCAAGTGGGGCATGTCTTATAAAGATTTTTTGAATATAAATAATTGATAAAAAACAATAAAATTTTTTGGCGCCATCTTTTTGCAACAAGGTAAGGGCTTCTTTGAAGCTTTTTGAAAAAAGATTCACCAAAAACTTTCTTATGATTGCCTGGCATCGTTCGACCAGACCGCATTGAAGCCTTCAATTAAGTCCTTCACGTAGAACGGCGACGTTTCTTCGTGTTCATTGAGGAATGTATTTCTCCCAGGCAATAATGGAATGCAAATAAACGGCGCGACCTTCGGGAAGGCGGAGAGTAATATATTTGACAAACTGTAAAATAATGGGCGTTAAAACGCCATTTTCTGAAATAATGATTTCATATATTATTTTTTGTATTGATATATTAATTAAAAATTCATCGGTAAATAGATCAGATCTCTATCGCCGGATCTGATCTGTCAATAATTTTGATAGAAACATTCAAGGGGCAAGTCAAATGGCTTCCCCTCTGAAAAATGATGTGGCGGACTCGAAATCCGCCTAACCCACGTCCCAGAGTGTTTCAGGGCGTGCCAAAAACATAAGGTTTCCTAAGTAT
>NZ_BDLU01000045.1 GCF_006538165.1 Komagataeibacter diospyri | reverse complement strand
TGGCGGACTCGAAATCCGCCTAACCCACGTCCCAGAGTGTTTCAGGGCGTGCCAAAAACATAAGGTTTCCTAAGTATTTGCTGGCGTGAGTGTCCCAGAGCGTCCCAGAATGACCCACACAATCCCCGATTCTAAGGGGGGTAATAAGAGGGGTAAGCTGGATTGAGCAGACTCGGACCCAATCAATTGACGGCTCTACAGGTGTCACGTCACAGGGATGGCAGCATATGCGACGGTGGTGGCCTGTGGTTGGTGGCCTCTGGGGGATCGCGCCTGTGGGAGATGCGCTATACGTCGCCAGCAACCGGCAAGCGCAGGCAGATGAGCCTTGGCAGCTATCCCGGTCTCTCGTTGGCCGGTGCGCGTGACAGGGCTGTGGACCTCCGCCGCATGATTAAGGAAGGCACTGACCCCCTGGTGGAGCGGGCAAAGGAAAAAGCCGCCCGGAAGATGGAGCAGGGCGGCACTTTTGCGGAGGTGGCGCAGGCATACATCACGGAGCAGGCACCGGCATGGAAGGATCGCAAGGCCGCTGCCACATGGACCGGATCGCTTGCCAACCATGTTTTCCCTGTCTTTGGGGACAAGCCTATCAAAGACGTTGATACCGATGATGTGTTGTCTGCCCTCCGCCCTATCTGGACAGACAGGACAGAGACAGCCGGTCGGCTGAGGGGGCGCATGGAGCGCATACTTGATTATGCGCGTGTCATGGGCTGGCGAGAGGGTGAGAATCCGGCCCGATGGCGTGGGCACCTGTCTGCATTGCTTCCGGCTCCCTCCAAGGTGGCGAAGGTCCAGCATCACAAGGCTATCCCCTGGAAGGATATTGCATCGGTCATGGCGGCCCTGAGCATGTCTGACGGACTGGCGGCCAAGGCTGTCCGCTTTGCCTGCCTGACAGCGGCGCGGTCTGGTGAGGTCCGGTCCTGCCTGTGGCCTGAAATTGATATGACCACCCGTGTGTGGACGATACCGGCGGAGAGGATGAAGGCAGGGCGGCTGCACCGCGTTCCCCTGTCGATGCCCGCCACGGATATTCTTGATTGCCTGCGACAGCCAACGAACGGGACCGGCTTTGCCTTTCCCGGCTACAGGCCATCACGCCCCCTGACTGACGTGGCGCTGTCCAAGGCTTTGCATCAGGCGGCCGGCACAAAGGATGTGACCGTGCATGGCCTGCGATCGACCTTCCGGGACTGGGCTGCGGAGGAAACCGATTACCCGAATGAGGTTGTGGAGATGGCCCTTGCCCATGCAGTTGGCAACAAGGTGGAGGCGGCTTACCGGCGGGGCGACCTGTTTGAGAAGCGCCGCGCCCTGATGGATGAATGGGCTGCCTACTGCTGCGGGTCACACCGGAACCGCCCATGACGCGACAGGTCACACCCTTGATTTCCATTCGGGGTCTGTATTTTCGGGTGTGACCGGTGTGACCGGTGTGACCAAGCAAAAGAATGGCGGAATACGGTCATTTTCCAGGGATGGATTTGGTCACACCTGCCTGCAATGGGTGTGTGACCGGTGTGACTGGCAGCGGATTGGGATGCTGATAACAGCGTGCTTGAGCGGTGGCCCTCCTGTTTTTACAGGGCGGGTACAGAGGCCCCCCCACCCCTGAACACGTCCGGTCGATGTGTTATCAAAACCCAACGCCTTTAACATGTTCCCCGGCGTCCTGTTCAACTTGTACACCCTCCGCCCATCCTGTAATGTTCAATTTGAACAGGGCGAGGGCAGGCAATGGCGCAATCCGGTATCAATCTTGAGCGTCTGGCGAAGGTCTGGGCACTGGCGGAGGGCGGCAAAGAAGGCGAGACAGACGCCGCCCGGACCCGCGCCGCCGCAATGATCGAGCCGTATGGCTATGTGCTGGATGACATTCCGGGCCTGCTGGCGGATGGCGGGTTCGGTGATGACCTGCCCCAGCCGGGACCGGGGGGTCTCAGGTTCTATGACATGGGCAACCCAGCTCATATGCGGGCTTACCAGCGGGAGCATGATGCCAAGCGGCGGCGCTGGATGCGCGACAACGCAGACCGGATTGCGGAGGTGATTGCCCGCTATGGGTCAGAGGAAGCCGTGTTCGCACCCACGGCGGAAGAAAAGGCGCTGGATGCTGCCATTGAGCCATTCCGCGAGGTCCACCCAGGCGACCAGGCCGATACGTTTGACGGTTCGCATTTCAGCCCTTCCGAGCGTGTGGTGGCGGCGATGGGGCAATCTATCCCGTGGCCTGACACCATCCCGGCGGCTCTGGCTGAATATGAGGCGTGGGACAGGCTATGTGATGACCGCAACGTGGCGGACGGGAACAACCAATATGATTACCTGAGCAATGGCGCTGACAAACGGCGGTGGCACCTGTGCGACATGGTGGAGAAGCTCATCCCGGCCCGTGACCTGTCCGACGTGATTGTGCGCCTGCGCTTCCAGTTGGACGGACAGGGGAGCCGCGATAGCCCCCAGGCCGTTCTTGATGACCTTGAGCGGCTACAGGCGGCGGGCTTTGGAGCATCGGGAACACGGGAGTCTCCCGGTTTATCACCCGCTGCCGATATTCCCGGCAATGAGAGCGATAAGGTGGGAAATCCCCATGTTTGTGCCGGTCCAAATCTGGACGCACCCCCTCCGTCCAGATTGAATACGGCAGGACAGCGCCGGGCGGAGGTGAAGCGGATACTTGCCACCCAGGAGGGTAGAAGCATGTCCTTACGTGAGATTGCCGCCCGTGTGGGTGTTTCCCCTTCGACCGTGCTGAACATTAGGCGGCGTATGGCAGCATGACGGAGGTATGTTCAGATTGAACAGGGGTAGGGACCGCTTACTGTGCGGACCCTTTGGTTTATCTCTGCGGCCCAAACCGTACGCGAGTTACACAGGTGTGACCGTTACAAATGGGACAGACCCTACGCGCGATGCGCGCGAGGCGACTGACGACGAATTTCGTCGGCACAAACCGCACAAACCGCACAGGTCCAACGCGCGATGCACGCGCGCGAGACAC
Organism: Komagataeibacter diospyri; assembly: GCF_006538165.1. GTDB lineage: Bacteria > Pseudomonadota > Alphaproteobacteria > Acetobacterales > Acetobacteraceae > Komagataeibacter > Komagataeibacter diospyri. The sequence continues at coordinate 11,741 of NZ_BDLU01000045.1, read as the reverse complement.
GGATGACACACACCCTACGCGCAATGCGCACGAGGGACGGCACGACACAATGTACACAGGGTCTACGCGCGATGCGCGCGCGAGACGCGGTTCTACAGGTTCTACAGGTTCTACGCGCATTGCGCGCGTGATCTGCGCGACACCCAATCCGACAAAAGAGACGTACCCAACGCGCGATGCGCGCGCGAGGCTACCCCATCTACTTAGGGGGTGCAGCGTCCTTGTGGCCCAATAGTCGGTCCACGGCCTTCTGATCCTTCTGGATCATCGCTAGCAAGGTGCGGGCTGCAGGATCAGGCTTCCGGCGCCCCTGCTCCCAGTCGGCCATGGCAGAAGCGGTAAAGCCATACCGCCTGGCAAATGCAGCCTGCGACATTGGGCAGTACCGGTTTTGTGGGTTCCGTGCCCCTTGCCTGATGCTGAACACGTCCACCACCTCCGGCGGCGTCCATTCGGATATGGGTTTGGTGCCTGTCATGCCGCATCATATTGCAGGTTCATCTACCCCGGCAATGCCGGGATTAGTGGCACAGTACGCGCGCGCGCACGCGAGGGAGCATGTTATTTTTGGCTGTATTCCGACATTCCTGTGCAAAGTGCCTGTTATCAAATGTTAACATTGAGACGCTGGAATCCGTCACTCGGGGAATACCCCGACTGGGGGCATTGAGCGGTGGCATTGATACACATGCAACAGGTCCACGCGCGCGCAACAGCGCAGCAGGACCATGACCCGCTGACTGGCTTCGCAGCGAGTTACACAATACGCGCGCATGCACGAGAGAACGCGGCAGGCAGCGTTTGATTTTTTTTCAAAGGAAATCAAATCGGCAGGTCGTTTGATTGTTTTTCAAATGATTGTTTTTCAAACGATGGCTGTTTTCTGCCGGTTTTAGCGCGATTAAATTAAAACGGCTCCCCCGCAACCTGTTCCAATGCGTCCTGGACAAGCCGGTTGAGGCTAACGCCACGGGCGGCAGCGATCTCAGCCGCACGGGTGTGCTCATCTGGCGACAGGCGGACCTGAAACTTGCTGGATAAGCACCCGAAAGACACCCGATAGATGCCGGACAGACACCGGACAAAAACCGGCGTTTCAGGTTTTTTTTGATTTCATAAGTTATAGGCGCTTCGTGAGGACGGCCTATTTTTTGATTTCATATAATGAAGTTCCTATAGGCGCGCCTTGAATGTCTGTCCCTGAGATGCGGGCTACCATCGCGGGGCATGCGTCTGGGGACTATGAAATGCGGGACAGTTCGGACAGGTCCACACGCGCGTTGTGGTTTATCTTGTAGAGAGAGAAGCGTGTGATATACGCTGCATCCCGCCCGCGTTGAAACGGGACGTGTCAGGGTGCGTTGTGGCGGCGTGTCTTTAGGCCGCTTTTGCCACAAGGAGGTGCGTATGCCGGATGGAAGCAATATCATAGGCCGGGGCGTTTATCCGGTGGCGACGGCGGCGAAGCTGCTGCGTATGCCCTCCGCACGTATTCGGTCATGGGTATATGGGAATGGGTCGTCTCCCGTGCTTGTTTCCGATCTTCCACCGGAAGATGGACAGGACGCCCTTAGCTTCATCAATCTTATCGAAGTGCTGTTCCTGTCTGAATTGCGGGGGCAGGGCATAAGCCTGCAATCCATTCGCGCCATGATCGAAAAAGCCCGGAAGCTGATGGGAACAGAGCATCCGTTTGCTATCCGGCAATTCCATACGGATGGGAAAGCGATCTGGATAGAAACGGCGGAGGCTACCGGAGACCGCCGCCTTGTCGATCTCACGGACGGCAATGGGGCCATGCTTGAGGTGCTTGAAAGAAGTTTCCGCAAGTCCGTCTCTTTCGATCAGCTTACGGGTGCGGCAAACCAGTGGCGGCCCTGTGCAGACCAGCCAAGGGTCATCCTTGATCCTGCGCGGCAATTTGGCAGGCCGATTGATAGCGAGACCGGGATTCCTACCGAGATCCTGGCAGATGCCCTGCGCGCGGAGGGCGGCGACGTTGCACGGGTAGCAAAGCTGTGGGAGGTGCCAGCCGACGCGGTTGAACAGGCCGCCGAGTTTGAACTGTGGGTTAATCGCCGGATGGCGGCTTGAGGTTCATCTTCGATGAGAATCACCCGCCCATCATGGCGCGGGTTCTGGAACCTCTGGCGGTCATGGATGGTCACACAGCTACCTCTGTCCGCCACCTTGGTCTGGCAGGCACGAAAGACGTGGACCTGTTTCAGATACTTGCCGATCCGAACATTAAGACGGTTCTGATTACCGCTGATAAGGCCATGTCCCGCCGCCAGCATGAGGTGGCAGCAATCCGGGAGACTGGGGCTGTGGTGGTGCTTGGAGTGAAGGCCTGGAACCAGCAGGGAGATACGTTGGAGCGGGTACGAATGATGGTCTGGTGGTGGCCTATGATCCTGCATTGCTCAATAGAGGCTGATCGTGGATCGTTTCTGGAACTCCCTTGGGCAAACACTGTGAGGCTTCTGAGGCGGTGGCGAGCTTGATCCTTGGTATGTGGCACCACTCGTGCGTATTCGTCCTTCACTCAATCGGACCGATTTTTTTCAATGGAGTGGAGAAATTCGTCTGCAAGTGCCCGACGACCGACGTAGAAATTCACGTAGGTGCCTGAGGAAGAGCCTTGGGGAACGCGTTTATGCTTGTAATCTTTAACCATCCATCCAAGCTCGTAGCCAAACAAGGGCATGCATGGCTCTGGGAAGTAAGTCTCTGTCCGTCCCCTTACCTCATGCTTAGCAAAGGGTATTCTAATCGCATAAAGCTTCTCAAAAAGCGGTTCGAGTGGAGTTGCTACAGGCATTTTTAGATCTTTAAGCAGCACCCTACACACTTCATACAGTCCCATAATCCACAATTTAGAATGGGCACGGTACTCTGAAAAAGTTGGAGTGTTGTTGAGTGAGGCTGTGTCTTGAGGTCTGCGTAAAGTTCGAGTCACTTCATTTTCTAGTGCAAGGATAATATGCTCTGCCCAAGAGAGGTCTAGAATGGCGGAAGATATCCATGGATCTTCTTCTGAAGCTAAGTGGCGGCTTGCCTGTATCCACCGCTTATGACGATGTTCCCATTCTTCATGTATCATTGTACATGCTCCTGTTTTTTCCTTAGCCGTACACTAGGTCTTTTACAATTCTCTGCGATAAATCTGGCCATGGCACCATACAAGGGTAGTGCTGAGAGTGTAGGTATTTGGGAGGTTGCCTGACCGCATGGATGCGCTGGTGTGGGGGTACGGAATTGATGATTGTGCCACAGGGGGGAGCACGATCTATTCAGAGGCCCATCGCTTTTAATATTGGTAGATAATTATAACTCTTGTGCCCATTTCTCAGTGAGCATTAATCGGGCGAGGCCCTCACCATCAGCCGATCCACGAGCCGTGCATGATCGTCCATTTTTTGCACTTGTTACGGTAATTAAGCCATTTTTTGCTGTATACCAGCCAACAACTTCACCATTTTTTTTAATTTCTATTTTTACGCTCATTTTTCATCTTCCTGCTTGTGCCTGACTCCAGGGCCATCTCCGTTATCAGGAATGAATTTTATACCTTGATCTTCCAGAATTGCCTGTATGGCTTCTACAGTACGAGGGTAAAGTTCTTCCCCGCGCTCTAGGCGAGTGATCGTGGTTGGAGATACGTCCGCAGCGATAGCTAAGTCACGAATGTTCATGCGGAGCGCGGCACGCGCCATTCGGCACTGAGATCCTATAATCATGTTTCCTCGTAACAAGGTTGTTGACTTAGACCAAAGTTATGGCACATTAGAACAACCTTGTCACCCTACAACAAGGTGGCCGGATGGGAAGGTGGAAGCTCCCACATCCGGCCTAACCACAACCGCTCGCACTAGGAGCAGGCAATGGCTAAACACGCCCATAGCGTACCACCGGGAGTCCGTACAAGGGCTTTCATTTCCGCAATTCATTGGCAGGACGTATTTCCTGCCCTGATCTTCCCCGCGCTGGTGCTGATCGCCCTGGCAGGCTTCTCCCAGCCGGAAGTTCTGCGCCACGGCGGCGCAAAACCCCATCCCACCGTGATAGCACTGGCGGAGGTGGCCCGATGAGCGAGACACCGAGAGAGCGCGTGCATGCCATCGTATGCGATTTGGGGTCGTTGGCTGAAATCTTGGACGCCCTGATCTCCGCCTCAGAACCTGTCCCCGTGCAGTGGATGCACGGATGGGTAAAGCGCCTCCACACCGAACTGGATGTGGCATGGCTGGGTATCCCCGATGAACGCCGGGAGAGAGCCAAATGACCAGCCTCATCCGCAAGGCCACGATGGCCGCCCTTGGCGCTGATCGCCGCTGCTGGAAGGAGCCTGCCACCTCCGACGCGGAAACACAGATGCAACGCTTTGGCGTGGCCTACCGCAAGGCCATCCGCACACGCGCCCGGACCCTTGCCGATCTACAGGACAAGGCCCGGCTTGTGATGCTGTGCAATCCGAAGTCCGACACGATAGAGGGCAGCCTTGCCCGTGACATTCTGGCGATGAAAGGTGGTGCGGAATGAACGCCTCTCCCCATTATCAGCCACAGACAGATGCCGAACGGCTGCAAGTCCTTGCCTGGCAGGTCAAGAAACATACAAGCCTGTGTTTCGGGGCTGGCGTCATCATGCAGTGCCTGCGTGAGCGCATGGAGAAGAGCGACGACGTGTCGGCCGGCTGGATCAACCCGGCGCTGTCGTTGGTGGAAGATGCCGTTGTGTCCTCGTCCGCATGGCTCGAAGAACGGGCCAACATTGCTGTGGGAGAGCCAGAATGAGCGACCTTCTACAAGTCGACATCAAGCAGATCAGGGCAGCCCAGAACGCCAGCCGGTCGCTTGCACGTCTCGCCATTCTTATGCGCTGGGCTGGGGAGGGGGTGGCTACTGCCAGCCATTCGGGCCTGCCCCCGGCGCAGGCCCAATCCTTTGGCCTGGCTATCACATGGGCCGCTGAAGAAATCGAGCGGCAGTGCACCACCATTGATGAGGCGATTTGAGATGAAGCGCTTGTTTATCAATGTCGCGCTGCTTGTCCTGATCCCCCTTACCGGCATCGCCGTCCGTATCAGTGGCGCGATGGTCCGGCTCTCAAACTGCATGTGGCAGGAGGTGAAGCCATGACGGAAGCATATGCCACCCTGTTCGGGGTACCTGACCCGATCCAGGGCGGGAAGCAATGGGCAGATGCCGTGTGGGGCGTAAACGGTCTGCCTTTACAGCAGGCGCAAAGCCTGATGCAGGCGGAGGTTGAGGCCATGCGGGACAGACTGAAAGACGCCCCATGCGCCAGATTTGAGCATGATGGCATCCCGTTGGTGGACCGGCATGTCGATTACTTCACCGTCGCGGCCAAAGCGCGTCTGTATGACCTCTACATGGCCCACCAGCACTACAGGGGGCACGCATGAGCCGCCCTGCACGCACCTGGTCTGCCCGCGACCTGCGGCGGATTGAACACCTCCGCAAAGAGGGCCTGTCATGGCGCGAGGTAGGCGAGGCGATGGGCAGCAGTTCTGCGTCCTGCCACCGGGCATGGCGCGCGCATACAGCGCCGCCCAGCCTGGCAACGCCCGACCGGCTGGCGGCCATACAGGCTGCTACCACGGGAATCAGCGTCATGGCCGGGATACTGGCCCGCATGGCGGAGGGGGACAAACAGACCGGCACTGAACTGGCATGGCTGGCCGATGGGATCGGTCGATATGCCCACGCCATTGAGGACTGCATTTCATGAGCCGCCTTATCGGCATCGGGCTTGCCCAAGGATGTGACGCTTGGTGCGAAAGCCGGGGTTCCTCAATAGGATTGTCCAATCTGTTCCGTGTTTGTGCTCTTTTGTCCATGTCTGGCCAAAATATAAAGCGCATCAAAATGATACCATATTGAGTGTAACATGCCCCGTAGAGGCCCATAGAAGCCCGTGGAGGCGTGCCTGTGATGCGCATGGTGTGGGACCAGCCCCACGACGGTCATTGTGCCGTGTGGAGACATAGGAGACTTCCTACGGCATTTCGTATTGGAACCGCTTCGTTTGGGGTGTATAGAGAATCAGTGGCGCGTGACTCGCTTCTTCGGGAGCGTGTCGCCAAAAGAAAAGCCGCCTGGAGGTGCGAACTCCAAAGCGGCTTCTCATTGGTAGTGTCATTGCTATCAGGACGGCGGAAAACCGCCAATCCTGTTAGAAAAACACAGGTTCCGTTGGTGCTGGTTCCTGTCGGTTTTCCTAACAGGACTCCGATTTGGTTGACAAGGGTAATCTGTGCATATTTGCACAGGCCCTTGTGCTTCCCGACGCCTTGATAGCACCCTGAAACCCTTGGTTTGCGGTGCTTTATGACCGAAGAAAACGACGACCTGATCCCTTTTGCCGATGCGATTGCGGAACTGAACAGCCAGCGTGCGACTCGGGGCGCTGGCGATAGCTTCCATGCAATGACGACGGCTTACTCCTACGCAGCAAGCGGGATGATTCCCACAATCAAGCGGGGCCGCTTCCGCTTCGTGCGCCGGTCTGACCTGCCCGTCATTGCCGCCCGTCTGCCTGTTGGCCGCACTGGCTGCGCGCCCTCCCACGCTATGGTTTGAGGGGGTGCGCGTGACTGCTGGCGGCAATGAGAAGGCACCTCCGCATTACGTATCGGTGGTTGAGTGGGTGGCACGGACGGGCATGTCCCGCACGGAAACATATCGCAAGTTGAATGACGGCAAGCTGATCGCAAAGAAGCTGGGACGCCGGACGGTGATTGATTTCCGGGCGGGACTGGCATGGCTTGCGTCCCTTCCCAGCGCAACATTCATCCCAAAAAGCAACGGCCCCCGTCATTAACTGAGGGAGCCGCGCCGGTGATGTATGCTGTTGAAGGCCACATTCACTATACGTCACCGACGTAGGGTTTCCCAAGTAAAATGACAGGTGGCACCTGAATAAGGTGGCAAGCCTGACATGGCAGAAACACATGCACACCCGGAATCCGTACATACGAATCCGGGGGGTAAAATAGACTTCCAGGCAGTCAACAGCGCAGCCCTTGGCGTGTTGACGGCCCTCCTTCTGCGCTGGCTGCCAGATGGCAGGCGTGAGGGGCACGAATGGGTATCACGCAACCCGCGCCGGGGCGACCGTAACCCCGGCTCGTTCAAAGTGAACATGAATACGGGTCGATGGTCTGATTTCGCTACGGGCGACCGGGGCGGCGATCCCGTATCCCTTGCGGCCTATCTGTTTGGGCTGTCCCAGCTTGAGGCGGCACGGCAGTTATCCCTTATGCTTGGCGTGGAGGTGCAGCCATGACCGGCATTACCTCCGAATCCAGCAACCTTCCTGCAATGGTGGGCCTGTCTGGTGCTGCCCCGCTTGCGCCCCTGACAGATGAGGAAAAGGCGAAAGCCCAGACCATTGGCGGCCCGTCTGGCGAACAGTGGGAGCCGATCACCCCCGCCCCCTGTGAACCTGAATTGCCGCGTGGTGCCTCCGCCATGTGGGTTTACCGGGATGCGGAGGGCCGCCCCCTGTGCGCCCGGTTCCGCAAGGAACGCGAGGACGGCGGCAAGGATATTCTGCCCCTATCCTATGGCCACCGTGTGTGGACGGACAGTAAAGGCAACCGCCGTGACGGCACCGGCTGGCACTGCAAGCAGGGGCGCAAGCCGTTGCCGCTTTATGGACTGTATCAGTTGGCGGCCTTCCCTGACGTGCCCGTGCTTTTGGTGGAAGGCGAAAAGACGGCGGACGCGGCAGCCCGTCTGTTCCCTGATTATGTGGTCATGACCTCCCAGGGTGGCAGTAAGGCGGCAGCCAATAATGACTGGTCACCTCTGGCGGGACGTAGCGTGACCATCTGGCCGGATAATGACGACGCTGGCAGCGGGTATGCTGATGCGGTCATTGCCGCCCTTGAGGATGCCGGGGCTGCGGTGGTGCGTACGGTGGCGGTGCCAGACAACCTGCCTCCCGGCTGGGATTTGGCCGATGACGTGCCGGATGACCTGACAGGCGGAGGGGAAACCTCCGATGTGGATTTCCTGCGCCCTTATCTGGATCAGGCCACACCAGCCGTCGCAAACGTCAGGATGCCGCACGGTTACAGCATGGAGCGCGGGGGGTTGTATTTCACCGAGGAACAGGGTGGCGACCTGCCCCCGAAGAAGTTTTGGATATGCATCCCCTTCAACGTGATTGCCGAAACGCGGGACGTGGATGGCAACGGATGGGGCGTCCTGATTAGCTGGCTGGACCCGGACGGAAGGCCCCACCAATGGGCATTACCAAGGCGCATGGTGCATGGGGACGGCAAGGACATTGCCGGTGAACTTGAGGATGCGGGTTTCGGGTGCGCCGTCTCTGGGACGCGCTTCCTCCGCCAGTTCTTTTCCTCCGTCCATACCGTGCGCCGCCTGCGCTGTGTCGATAAGTCGGGGTGGTATCATGACAATGGCAACGCCACCTTTGTCCTGCCCAATGGGGTGACGGTTGGCGCGGGGCGGCGTGATGTGGTGTTCCAGACAACCCGCATGGCACGGGGCGCGGAATACGGGACAGCCGGGACACTGACGGACTGGCAGCGCGATATTGCCGCCTATGCCGTGGGCAACAGCCGTTTTGCCTTTTCCCTCTCTGTTGCCTTTTGCGGTCCGCTGCTGGACCTGATGGGCGAACAGTCCGGTGGGTTCCACATCGTGGGCAAGAGCCAGTCCGGCAAATCCACATCCCTGTTCGCGGCGGGTTCGGTCTGGGGCAAGGGCGACCGTGACGGGCAGGTGCGGTCATGGCGCGGTACATCCAACGGGACGGAGGGCATCGCGTCCGAGACCTCCGACACCCTGCTTGTTCTCGATGAGATGGGGCAGGCCAACAGCCGCGAAGTTGGCGAAATCACCTATATGCTGGCGAACAACAGCGGCAAGCAGCGTGCCGGTCGCAATGGCGAAGCCCGTGCCCGCAAGAGTTGGCGTGTCCTGTTCCTATCCACCGGCGAAATCACGCTGGCGACCAAGATGGGGGAGGCCGGACAGCGCCCGATGGCGGGGCAGGAGGTCCGGCTTGTGAACGTGCAGGCCGATGCCGGTGCCGGGATGGGCCTGTTTGAAAACCTGCATGACATGGCCTCACCGGGCGACCTTGCCGATCATATCCGCCGTGCGGCCCGGACAAGCTACGGCACCGCAAGCCGTGCCTGGTTGCAGGCCCTTGTGCTGGATCGCAATGAGGATGAGGCTGCCCTTACCGATACCATCAAGCAGATCGTGGCACGATTTGAGGAACAGGCGTTGCCTGATGCTGCCCCTGTCGATGGGCAGGTGCGCTCCGTGGTGCGACGGTTTGGACTGGTGGCTGCTGCGGGTGAAATGGCAACCGCGTATGGCGTCCTTCCGTGGCAGCGCGGGGAGGCTACGCGGGCGGCTCTGGTGTGCTTCCGCTCATGGCTGGATGATCGTGGCGGCACCCAGGCAGCGGAGGACAGGACCGCAATCGAACAGGTCCGCCTTTTCATTGAGGAACATGGAGAGAGCCGTTTCACCCTGCTGGGTGGTCCCGATGGCGACGGCGATGACAGCCGCTCCCGCACGATCAACCGCGCCGGATACCGCCGTAAGGTGACGACAGAAGGCGGTGCGGAGAAATGGGAATACCTGATCTTCCCCGCCGTGTGGCGTGAGGTCGTGTGCAAGGGGCTGGACGCCAAGCGGGCCGCGCAAAGCCTGATCGCCGCCGGGTATCTTAATTCTGGCAGGGGCGGCAAGGCATCGTCATTCCTCAAAGACCCCGAACACGGCAAGTCCGTGCGCGTCTACACAATCACTGACGACATTATGGGTGGGGACAAATAATGGTCCATCTGGTCCCGGTCACACCGGTCACACCGCGTGTTTTTGCAGGTGTGACCGAAATCGTCCCTGAAAAACGGCGGAAAACAGCCAATCTGAACGCTGGTCACACCGGTCACACCGGTCACACCGCATTTTACAGACCCCGAACCGGGTTGGCGCTGTTTTCACCTGATAGCAGGTGGTCTGAGGGGCTGCCCTCCGCTGAGAACAGCGCAGATAACAGCGCGGGGCATCTGTTGAGAACAAAGGGCCTGAACAGGACACACATTCACATCGGAGGTGGGCATCATGGTTAGTGTCGCCCTTGCCGGACTGATGGAGTGGGCAAAGTCGGATTGCGCCCCAGCGATCCCGGACCCCTCCGCGCTGCTGGCGCAACTGGATGATCTTGGGTGTCGTGTCGTGCTGGTGGATGGGCAACCGGCCATAAGGGGCAATACCGCCGCCATCACCCCCGACCTTATCAGGATGATGAAGCACAGCCGGGACGCCATCATCCAGATGCTGGAAGCAGCAGAACCATCCCCAGCGCAGGCCCCGGCGCATGAAAATCGTTCGGGCATCCGGCTCGATCCAAAAACCGGCAAGCTGCACCTGTTCGGCTCACCAGACCCGCAATGGCTGAAAAGTCAGGGATGGAAATGGGATCAGAACCGCCACCGCTTCATGGCTCCCTATCCACACGACCGGGAGGACGCCACGCCTGAACACATGATCGGCGGCGGCCCGCGCCTGCCTGATGACTACCCCGAAATTACCTATGCCCCTGACAGCAATGAGGACGCCTGACATGAGCAATCCCAAATATGCCACGGCCCGTGCAGTTCCGACCGTGATGGCTGATCCTGCTACGCTGGACCCGAAGGCCGTGCGGTGTTTGTGGACGCGGCCTGTCCCGGCAGGGATGGGAGATGCGACCTATCTTCCCTCTGTGGTGTTCGTGGACGGCACGGAATGCCCGCTTGCCTGTGCGATGGACGGGCTGGCGGCTCGCCAGTTCTGCCAGAAGATTGCCGCTGTCCATGACTGGCCCGTGAAGGATGGCCGCGCACTGGATGAAAGCCGGGAAGTCGCACAGGCCCGCATCATGGCGTCACTGGATGATAATGACCGCAAGACCGTTGATGGTGTGGGTATGGTGAACATGCCTGGCACAGGCAGGATCGCGGCCATGTTCGCGCATGATGCCGGACTGCCCTACGGATTCGCTATTGAGGCCGTAACGCGACGGCTTACGGCGCTGTTTCGCCAGATGGTCATACCAGGGCAGGACACGGACGAGCACAGGCAGGCGGCAATGGATGCAGCCACAGACAAGATGGCTGAACTCTACCGGGGCGAGAAGCCGCAACCGGGCCTGTCTGAACTGGGTACGCACGGCGCTGGCGTGGTGATTGCCGATTACTGTCATGACCGGAACCGGACAGACGATGACTACCAGCGTGCCCTGACAGCAACACTTGAGGCATTGGGCGATTTGTGGACGGAGCGCGGCATCGGGGAAGTGGAGCGCAACCGCATGACCGATGAAGTGATGGATACCAGCCTGCGCCGCTGGTTTGCCCTTACAGGAAGGGTTGTGGCGGGGTGACGGCAGGCGGGCCGATAACAGGACGACCCACAAAGGAATATGGATCAGACAGACAGGCAGGGGGCTTCCAGAAATGGAGGCCCTTTTTTTATGTGTGTGGGTAACACCCGTACACCGACCTTCTTACTTTGTAGGCCAACCTTTTTCATTACGTTATCGAAACAATCATACACCCCACCCTGCCTGCCAAAGTCATCCAAGCGACAGTTTTAAGAGGGGTATTAAGGGGGGTAAGCCAAAAGGCGACCCATGAAAAATGGCTATATTCTGCGATTTTCTGAAAATGAATGGCGGACTCGAAA
>NZ_BDLU01000044.1 GCF_006538165.1 Komagataeibacter diospyri | reverse complement strand
GGGGGGTAAGCCAAAAGGCGACCCATGAAAAATGGCTATATTCTGCGATTTTCTGAAAATGAATGGCGGACTCGAAAGGATTCGAACCTTCGACCTTCGCCTTCGGAGGGCGACGCTCTATCCAGCTGAGCTACGAGTCCACTTCCGCCTGCATACATCGGGATCAGGCCGAATGCCACCCCTGAAATCAGGAAAAATCATTGCGGAGCGACCCAGTCCATCCATCCTGGCAGAATGGGCAGTGGGGCTGCGCGTCCTTTCTGATCTGCCATCCATGCCGCTGCCGCCATGTCCCCGCCCGATGGCAGGAAGTTGTCGGGATTGACGATCCAGCTTGTCACGTCCGCCGTAATCCGGCCGGCGTCACGGCTGCGCAGCAGCAGGTGGTAGCCGCCGGGAATATAGTCACGTCGCGTGGCCTGTGGCATGCGCCGCCACGCCCGTGCCATGGCCGGTGCGGGAATGATCTGGTCATGCCCGCCATAGATGATCAGCACACGCCCTTGCATGTGCGTATCCACCAGTGCCGCGCGGTGCATGAGGTCTGTCAGCCCGGACAGCGCCAGCGTGCTGGTGTCACGCAGGGTCAGCGGGTCGTAATACAGACGGGCAAGGGCCAGCATGTCATCGGCCGCCGTGACATGGACGGGCAGTTCACGCCCGCTCAGCCGCCACCGGGGGGCGAGTGCCGCAATCAGGCGGGTGGTCGTGCGCGTACCGGTATCAAGATCCCATACCGCAGGGGCAAGCAGAATATAGCCTGCCACTGGCGGCGTGTCGGTTCGTGACGCCAGCACGATGGCCAGCGCACCCCCCATGCTTTCACCCATGACATATACGGGAACACCGGGGTGTTCGCGTCCAATGGTGGCCAGAAGGGTAGATGCGGCATTCAGCAGCGCGTCTGTTCCGACCCATCCGCCACGCTGTGCCGTCTGGCCAAAACCGGGCAGGTCGGGGGCAATGACGGTCATGCCGGCCGCATTCAGCGCGGGTGCCGGATGTTCCCATGCATCACGGCTGTCATTGAAGCCATGCAGTGCCAGGATGATGGCCCGTTCCGCTCCGTGCGCGGGCCAGATCCGCAGCGGTACGGCACCGACACCCGCAATCGTGACCGTTCGGTCCGCAGGGACCAGGCGGGCCAGGTCGGGGTGATGCGCAGGGGGCGGCGGGGGCGGGGCTTCATGTGTGGTGCAGGCCGCCAGCATCACAAAAAGCGCTGGATAAAGCAGGCGTGACAGGCGAATGTTTGAAAGCACGGCAATCCTGCGTATCATTATGGACAAGCGCATGGGCCGCCTGTGGGCGGACATGCAAACCAAAGCCGGACAACAACCCGAGGCCCGTCAAAATGCAAGCCCTGTCCCACGATCCCGTCCCGCACCCCCGTCTGGGTACGATTGAAACCATCGTTGTCGATTCGCGTACCCTGTCCTGTGACGGGGGGCTTGGCGCGCTGGGGCATCCGCGGGTTTTCCTGCGTATTGGCCATCACCAGACGTTCTGCCCGTACTGCTCGCGGCTGTTCGTGCTCAGCCCCGATGCCCCGGCTGGCACCGGTCACTGATCGCATCCTGATACATGTCCAGCGACAAGCAGGTTCACCTGATCCTGGTGGATGGTTCGGGGTTCATTTTCCGCGCCTTTCACGCACTGCCTCCCATGACCAGCCCCGACGGCACGCCCGTCAATGCGGTGTATGGTTTTTCGAACATGCTGTCGCGCCTGCTGCGCGAACATGCGGGTACCCATCTGGCGGTCATATTCGATGCGGGACGCCATACCTTCCGCAATGACCTGTATGGTGAATACAAGGCCCACCGCCCCGAACCGCCAGAGGAACTGCGCCCGCAATTCAGCCTTGTGCGCGATGCGACGGCCGCCTTCGGCGTGCCGGCGCTGGAGGAAGCGGGATGGGAAGCCGATGACCTGATCGCGGCCTATGCCCGCAAGGTGACGGATGCGGGCGGGCAGTGCACCATCTATTCATCCGACAAGGACCTCATGCAGCTCATCCGCCCCGGCGTGATGATGATGGACCCGATCAAGAACCGCCCGATCGGACCGAAGGAGGTCGAGGCCAAATTCGGTGTCACCCCGGGCCAGGTGGCTCAGGTGCAGGCCCTGATCGGTGACCCGGTGGACAACGTGCCCGGCGTGCCAGGCATCGGCCCCAAGACGGCGGCGACGCTTATGGCGGAATATGGCTCACTGGACGCCATACTGGCCGGTGCCGAGGGCATGAAGGCGTCCAAGCGGCGCGACAACCTGCTGGCCCATGCCGACATGGCGCGCCTGTCGCTGCAACTGGTGACATTGCGTGAGGACGCGCCGTGTCCCGAACCCCTGTCCGACCTTGCCTGCTGCGATGTGGACATGGAACGTCTGGGTGCATGGCTGTCGGATATGGGGTTTTCGTCACTGCTGCAGCGTATGGGGCTGAAGGCAAGGCCGCGTCCGCGCATATCCGCCCATGTCACACCGGCGGGGCTCGGCCAGCCTGCGGGGGAACTGCCCCCCATCCCGTCGGAACCCTATGGCGGTTACGAAACGGTGACCGGGCCCGAAGTACTGCGGGAATGGGTGGAACAGGCCCGCACCAGCGGGGTCTGCGCGGTAGATACGGAAACCGACGGCCTGGACCCGCTTACGGCCCCGCTGGTCGGCATATCGCTCGCCCCGCAATCTGGCCGCGCATGCTATATCCCGCTTGGTCATCAGGTTGATCTGATGGACAGCCTTGGTACCCCGCAGATGCCGGTAAAGACCGCGCTGGAAATCCTTGAACCGCTGTTTGCCGACCCATCGGTGCTCAAGGTATTTCAGAATGCCAAATTCGACCTGCTGGTGCTGACACAGGCAGGCAGCGTCCAGCCCGCGCCGATCGATGACACCATGCTGGTATCCTACGCCCAGTCGGCGGGAAAGCATGGGCAGGGAATGGATGAACTCTCGCGCCTCACACTTGACCATACGCCCATCCCCTACGACGAGGTAACGGGCACAGGTCGTAACCGCGTGGTGTTTTCCAAGGTTGATATCGCCCGCGCCACACCGTATGCGGCGGAGGATGCGGATGTGACCCTGCGGCTGTGGCAGGTGCTGAAACCCCGGCTTCGCACCAACCATGCGCTGGCGCTGTATGAGGAAATCGAACGTCCGCTGGTGTCGATCCTGGCGGATATGGAACGCGCGGGCATCGCGGTTGATGCGAATGACCTGCGCGCCATGTCCACCGAATTCGCGCAGCGCATGGGCGTAATCGAGGCCGAGATTCACAAGCTGGCCGGTCGCGATTTCAATGTCGGCTCCCCCAAGCAGCTGGGTGAGATCCTGTTTGATGAAATGGGCCTGCCCGGCGGCAAGCGTACGAAGGCAGGGGCATGGGGCACGGATTCATCTGTGCTGCAGGACCTGGCGGATCAGGGGCACGACCTGCCCGCGCGCATACTGGCATGGCGGCAGCTGGCCAAGCTGAAAAGCACCTATGCCGATGCGCTGCTTAACCAGATCAACCCCGTAACAGGGCGAGTGCATACATCGTTCCAGATGGCGGTGACGACAACGGGCCGCCTGTCATCGAACGACCCCAACCTGCAGAACATTCCCATCCGCACGGAGGAAGGCGGGCGTATCCGCCGGGCCTTTGTCGCAGCTCCCGGGCATGTCCTGGTCTCGGCGGACTATTCCCAGATTGAACTGCGGCTACTGGCGGATGTGGCGGATATCCCCGCATTGCGTGAGGCATTCGAACTGGGTCAGGATATTCATGCCCGCACGGCGTCCGAAGTGTTTGGCATCCCGATCGAAGGCATGGACCCGCTGACGCGCAGGCGCGCCAAGGCCATCAATTTCGGCATCATTTATGGCATCAGCGCTTTCGGGCTGGGGCGCCAGCTTGGCATTCCGCCCGGGGAGGCACGTGGCTATATCGACGCCTATTTCGCCCGGTATCCCGGCATTCGCGATTACATGGAACGCGTGAAGGTCGAGGCACGGGCGAAGGGGTATGTCACCACGCCGTTTGGCCGCCGTTGCTGGGTGCCCGGCATTGCCGACAAAAGTGCCGTGCGCCGCAACTATGCCGAACGTCAGGCCATCAACGCCCCGTTGCAGGGGGGGGCTGCCGACATCATCAAACGGGCCATGGTGCGAATTCCTGCCGCCCTTTCGGACGCAGGGCTTGACGGACGCATGCTCCTTCAGGTCCATGACGAACTTGTGTTCGAGGTGCGCAAGGATGATGCCGATCGTCTGGCAGCCCTCGTCAGGCAGGTCATGGAATCCGCAGCCACCCTTTCGGTGCCGCTGGTCGTGGAAACCGGGACCGGAACGAATTGGGCGGATGCACACTGATGATGCGAAATGAACGGGACCGGTTCTTTGTTATTGTGGGGCTGGTCATACTGACGGTTTCTTCGGTCGCCGGATATTTCGGCTACCGTTATTCCAGCAATGCCCCCGTGCCACTGACCACGTATGGCAATCCGGTTGGTGGTTCATTCCGTCTGATCAATGGGGCGGACGGGTCGGTGATGGATACCGATTTCCGCGGGCGGTGGATGATGATCTATTTTGGCGACACCCACTGTCCTGATACGGTCTGTGGCGCGACCGTGAAGGCGATGGCCGACGGGGCGGAGGCGCTGGGCCGTGACCGTGCGCATCTGGTGGTGCCCATTTTCATTTCCCTTGATCCCATGCGCGATACGACGGAGGTGCTGCGTACCTATGCCCTGCGTTTCGGCACGCATGTCACGGTCATGACGGGATCGCCCAAGATGTTGCAGGCGGTGGCAAAGGAATACCATGCGCCTTATGTCCGCCATGACGGAGAAAATGGCGAATACAGCATGGAACCTGCCAGCCAGATCGTGATCATGTCGCCCACCGGGCGGTATGCGGGCAGCCTGCCGTCCACCGCCACGGCGGCGGATGTTACCGCGCGCATGACGGAACTCATGAACGCGCCGGGCAAGAACTGAAAACAGCAGGACCGCGCATGAAGGCACCATGGCAGGCATCCGGCGCGTTCCTTCTCGTGCTGGGGGGAGTATTGCACGGCCTGCCTGCCCGTGGTGCTGATGGCACGCAGGGCAGTCCCCACCGTGGGGGCACATTGCGGCTGACGGCGGTCAGTGCCGCAGGGACACTGGACCCGCAGATCAATTACAGCAGTCAGTACATGCAGCTTATGGGTGTCATGTATGATGGCCTGCTGACCTATCCCAAACTGGAAGGTCCGGCCGGGGCGCAGGTCGTGCCCGATCTGGCGCAGTCCATGCCCGAACGGCTTGATGACGGGCGCACATGGGTGTTTACCCTGCGTGATGGCATCCGTTTTTCCGATGGGACATCCCTGACCGTGGCCGATGTGGCGGCGTCCCTGCAAAGGCTGTTTCGTGTCGGCTCCCCTACGGCGGGGTCATTTTACGGGGGGATCGTCGGGGCGGATGAATGCCTGCGCGATCCCGCCCACTGCACGCTGGCCGGTGGGGTGGAAACGGATTTTGCCACCCGGCGCATCACCATTCACCTGACTGCGCCGGATTCCGAATTTCCGCAAAAAATCGCTTTCGGGCATGCGGTGATCCTGCCTGCCAGCACGCCTGCCCATGACCTTGGCAATGTCGCGGCACCCGCGACGGGACCATACCACATCGTATCCTCCATCCCTGACCGGGGGATGCGGCTGGAACGCAATCCCTACTTTCATGAATGGAGCGAGGCCGCGCAGCCTGACGGCTATGTCGATATCATACAGTACGATTATGGCCTGTCGGAAGAAGATGCCGTCACCGCAGTTGAACGGGGACAGTATGACTGGATGGCGGGCCTGAAGCCGCTGGATCGGCTGGGGGAAATTGGCGGACGATATACATCGCAGGTCCATGTCTATCCGCTGTACGGCCTTATGTACATGCCCATGAACGTCAATATCCCGCCTTTTAACGATATCCGCGCAAGGCAGGCGGTCAATTACGCGCTGGATCGTCGCGCCATGACCATCCTGTATGGCGGGTCGGGCATTGCGGCCCCGCTATGCCGCATGGTACCCCCCGGCCTTCTGCCCGGTGACGGGCAATGCGCCTGGACCGAAGGCGCGGACCCCGATCATCCGGCCCCGCGCTGGACCCGGCCCGATATGGTGCGCGCGCGCCAGCTTGTGCGCGAAAGCGGGACCACGGGGCAGGACGTGACCCTGATCGTCCCGGCCACCGCCATGGATACCAGCATGGGCACCTACCTGCGCGACATGTTGCAGGATATTGGCTATCACGCGCGGCTGCACCCGCTTTCGGCAGCCATGGAACTGGCCTATGCCCAGAACAGTGCCAACCATGTCCAGATCAGCCTGATGGGATGGTATGCGGATTACGTATCGCCATCCAATTTCGTGGATACGCTGTTTGACTGCGACAATTTTCATCCCGGTTCCGACAGTTCGATCAACATGTCGGGGTTGTGTGATTCCGGGGTTCAGACGCTGGTGGCGCGTATCCGGCACGAACATGACCCGCAGATGATGCAGGACCTGTGGCAGCAGGTGGATGACCGCATCACCCGGCTGGCCCCGGCCGCCCCCATGATCAGCATAAGTTATGTGGATCTGGTCTCGCCCCGGTTGGGGAACTATTTTTCCACGCGGCTGTATCACATGACGTTTTCACGCGTGTGGGTAAAGTAAAGGACTGTTTGAAAAAATATTATTGATGGGAAATAAAAGTTTTTGGGTATCGCCTTTTTTGGGGCCTGTTGGGAATTATCTTGAATTGATGATTGCGCCAACGAGATAGATCATGGCTTCGAATGATCTGTCTGTTTTTTCGCTGCGCATGGCGATGCGCTTGAACTCCTTGAGCTTGCAGAAGAAGTTCTA
>NZ_BDLU01000043.1 GCF_006538165.1 Komagataeibacter diospyri | reverse complement strand
TCCGTCAGTATGAAGCGATCCATATGGTCTTTGAAACACATCATGGCCCTTTAGAAAACTCAATTCCCAACAGCCCCTGAAAAGGGCTTCACCAAAAACATTCTTATGATTACCGGATGTTTGCCAGGCAGTCTTTTCAAACAGCCTCCAGGAACGGAAGCAGGCATTAAAAAACCCCGCCGGAAGACCGGCGGGGCGGATGCGGGACGTATCCCGGATCAGAGCATGGACTTCGCGCGGGCTTCAACTTTCGCGCAGGCCTGCTTGCGAATGTCGGTTGATGCGTCTTCCAGCGAGATCGGTGCCTTGCCACCCACCTTCAGCAGGCCGGTGGACCCATCGGCATAGGACATGTTGCCCTTCTGGTTGGACGGTACGTCGTTGGTCTTCTTGTTGAACGCCGCCAGCACGGGCCATGCCTCGGACGCGGTCAGGTAATTGGACTGGATGCAGTAATTCATGATGCCGCCCAGATCGGCGGGCTTTGCCGTGGCCACGGCCGAGTACACCGTATCGGCTGACAGGGAACCGGGCTTGATCGCCTCGACCTGATTGGCGACGCCAGCACCGGTCGGGGGAGAAATTTCAGCGGCATGGGCCGCAAGTGGCGCGACTGCCATGATTGTGGCGAATGCACCGGCAGACAGAACGCGACTGAACGACACCATATTGATTTCCTTACATTGTTTATCAGGCGGGGGTGAAAGCCCGGCGCCATTTGTAAATCTGTGTGTCAAACATAACACGATGTGGCAGACCGGTACCCGTGCGGCTGATATGTCTGGCATTCGGCTTTTCGATATATAGTACCCTTGTCCATTCAGCCCTGCGCCCCATAACCCTCTGTTGTCCGGGGGGAATTCCGCCTTTCGCACGGCATGGGCGCGGTGTGGGCACGGGTGCCATCATTCGTCAAGAAGTCGTGAGGAAGCTTAATGCAGCACTTCCAGGGCATGGAAACCGTCATACGGACGCAATGGACATTGAGTCCGCCCTGACTTCGTGGGAATGCTTGGCCATACTTGGCCCTAACCCTGTGCACGGGATCAACATGCAGCATTTGCGCCTTCTTCTGAAAGATGTCTGGTATCTTACCCGTCCCTATTTCACGTCCGAGGACAGGAAATGGGCATGGGGCCTGCTGGCGGCGGTACTGGTCCTGACCTTTTCCATAGTGGGGCTGGACCTGCTGCAATCCTTCTCGCGCAATGCCTATTACACGGCCCTGCAGCAGCGTGATGCGAAGACCTTCCTGCGCGGCCTGTTCTGGTATGTACATAATGACCAGGGCTTCGTGCCGGGGTTCTTCATCGTCACCATTCCCATGGTGCTGTGCAGTATCTATGCCACGTACCTGCAGCAGATGCTGGGCCTGCGCTGGCGGCGGTGGCTGACACAGCGCATGACGCGACAGTGGATGGAAAACCAGACCTATTTTCGCATTGCCGTCACCACGTCCGGGCTGGAAGCAGGCGCCGACAACCCCGACCAGCGCATACAGGAAGACCTGAACAGCTTTGTGACCGATACGCTGACGCAGGTCATCAACCTGCTGTCCAATATCGTGACGCTGTTCAGTTATGTCGGTCTGCTGTGGGTGCTGTCCGGTCCGCTGGAATTAATGGGCATTTCCATACCCGGCTATTTCTTCTGGGCTGCGCTGATCTATTCCGTGCTGGCGACGTGGCTGACACATCTTGCTGGGCACAAGCTGGCGGGGCTGCAGTTTTTCCAGCAGCGTGCCGAGGCCGATTTCCGTTACAGCCTTGTCCATGTCCGCAACAATGCCGAAGGGATCGCCCTGTACCGTGGCGAGGCGGAAGAGCAGGCCGGGCTTAACCGTTCCTTTTCGCGGGTGTATGGCAATTTCCTTGTCATCATGCGCCGGACCAAGTGGCTGGGACTGCTGACGACGGGGCTGGAGGTCGTATCAGGCAACTTCGCGATGCTGATCGGCTCGATCCGGTATTTCGCGGGCAAGATGACGTTCGGCACGCTCATGCAACTGGTCATGGCGTTTTCGCGCGTGCAGGGGGCGCTGGGCTGGCTGTCCACGTCCTATGCCTCGCTTACGACATGGCATGCGGAGGTCGCGCGTCTGGCGACCTTCCAGCGGGTGATGGATCGTGCGCAGGCCATGCGTGACGAGGTTACGGTCGTGCCCGCCGCCGCGAATGCGAACCTGCAGGTCAGCGGGCTGGACGTGTTCCGCCCCGACGGCGCGGCCCTGCTGTGCAATGTCAGTTTTACGCTGGAACATGGACAGATGACGGTGGTGACTGGCCCGTCGGGTACCGGCAAGTCCACGCTGTTCCGCGTGCTGGCGGGGATCTGGCCGTTTGCCACCGGCACCATCACGCAGCCGGACGTGGCGATGATGTTTGTCCCGCAGCGGCCCTATGTGCCCACCGGCACGCTGCACCGGGCCGTGACCTATCCCGCCGGTGTGGACGCCTATCCGGAGGCGGACGTGATCGCGGCCCTGCAGCAGGTCGGGCTGGGCGCGCTTGCGCCGCGTATCGAAAGCGAGGAGGCATGGGGGCAGATCCTTTCCCCCGGTGAACTCCAGCGTCTGGCCTTCGCGCGTATCCTGCTGGCGCGGCCGGGCTGGGTGTTTCTTGACGAATCAACATCGAACCTTGACGCAACATCGGAAGCGGCGCTGTACGCGCTGCTGCGTCAGGTATCCCCGGGCATGACGGTTGTCTCCATCACGCATCGGGAATCGGTGGTGGCGATGCATGTCAACCGTGTGGACCTGTCTCCCTTTGCCGTAGCCGCGCCCGAGGGCGACGGGGGAAGCGTCAGTGCGTCCCCTGCATCGCCGCGACCATAAGGTCGGTGTTGTGGCGCATCATGGTGATGTAATCCGGCGCTGGACCACCGGCCGGGGACAGGGCTTCGGCATACAGTTCTCCACCGGGTCTGGTACCGGTCGCCCGCGCCACCTGCTGGACCATGCGCGGATCAGTTGCGTTTTCCATGAAATAGGTGGTGACGCCCGTCTGGCGGATCTGCCGGATCAGGGCGGCGATATCCCCGGCCGAGGCTTCCGTCTCGGTCGAAAGGCCCTGCGGCGCCATGAATGTCAGGCCATAGGTCCGGCCGAAATAGCCAAAGGCATCATGGCTGGTCAGGATGCGTCGGCGATCGGCCGGTATGGTGGCGATGCGCGCACGTATGTCGCGGTCAAGTGCCTGCAACTGCGTGACGTAAGCTGCGGCTGATGCGCGGAAGCTGTCGGCATCCGCCGGGTCGATGGCGATCAGTGCGTCACGGATGTTGTTGGTCCAGATGATGACATTGGGTACGCTGTTCCAGACATGCGGGTCCGTTTCCGCCTGCTGCAGGCCCGGCGGGGTGTAGATGCTGATCCCGTTGGACACGATGACGGGCGTGCCATGATACCCCGCCGCGTGGGCAAGGCGGCCAAACCAGCTTTCCAGTCCCTCGCCACTCATGAATACGATATCGGCCTGGCGTAGCTGGCGGGCATCATCGGGGGAGGGTTCGAATTCATGCGGGTCGCCATCGGGGGGCACCAGCGACGTGACATGCACATGCGTGCCGCCCACATGCGCCACCACATCGGCCAGAACGGTAAAGCTTGCGACCGCCTGAACCGTATGGGGTACGGGCGCGGCATAGGCAGGCATGACGGACAGGACCCCGCAAAGGCCAAGCAGGCAGGACAGACGGCGCATCGGCGCGAACTCCATTAAAAAAAGACTGCTGATAACAAACAGAAGTTTTTGGGTGCCGCCTTTTTTCAAAAAGCTTCACCTAAAAATTCTGGTTTTCAGGATGTTTCGTGAACGTGTCGTCCTGCGCGCAATCCTGCGGGCGATACGACAAGGGAAAGGATATAAAGCACGCTACATGTCAGGATGATTGATGGCCCCGCCGCCAGCCCGTAATGATAGGATACCAGCAGCCCGATCAGCCCCGCCGCCATGCCCGTTGCGGCGGACAGCACCATCATGGGCAGCAGGCGGCGTGTCCATAGCCGCGCGGTCGCGGCGGGCACCATCATCATGCCCACCGACATGAGCGTGCCAAGGGCTTCAAACCCCGCAACGAGGTTGATGACCACCAGAAACAGGAACACCATGTGGTAGATGCCGCCGCGCCCGCCGGTCATGCGCATGAAACCGGGATCGACGCATTCCATGACCAGTGGCCGCCAGATGATGGACAGCAGGGCGATGCTGAGTGTCGTAATGCCCCCCATCAGGCACAGCGCCGATGCGTCAATGCCCAGAATGGTGCCGAACAGTACATGCAGCAGGTCGATATTCGACCCGCGCGCGGAGACGATCAGTACGCCCAGCGCCAGTGAAGTCAGGTAGAAACTGGCGAAGCTGGCATCTTCGGCAAGCTGCGTCCGCCTGCTGACCAGTCCGGCCAGCAGCGCCACACCCAGCCCTGCCACGATCCCCCCAAGTCCCATGGCCGTCAGCGACAGGCCACCCGCCAGAAGGAACCCGACGGCGGCACCCGGCAGGATGGCATGGCTCATCGCATCGCCAATCAGGCTCATGCGGCGCAGTTGCAGCATTACCCCAACAGGCCCCGCCCCCATGCCAAGCGTCATGGACGCCACCAGTGCGCGACGCATGAAGCCGAAGGATGCAAACGGATCCCATAATACGGACAGGATGCTCATGACGGCATGTCCGCCCACCTGTCCCGTGTCCCGCCATAGGCACGCTGCAGGATAACAGGCGTCAGGATGTCGGGAGTCCGGCCCCAGGTCGCCTGTCCGTCATGCAGCAGCACGACATCGGGGAAACAGGTGCGGATCTGGTGGATGTCATGCAGCACGGCAATGATGGTGCGCCCCTGCGTATGCCACTCGCATACCAGTTCCAGCAGGTCCTGTGTCGTGGGCGCATCCAGCGCGGTAAAGGGTTCGTCCAGTACGATGACCCGTGCATCGGTCATCAGCAGCCGGGCAAACAGCAGGCGCTGGAACTGGCCAGCCGACAGGGCCGCGATCATGCGCTGTGCCTGTCCGTCAAGGTTGACGCGATGCAATGCATTGGCCGCACGCAGGCGCACTGTCCGGTCCGCACGGCCAAACAGGCCCGTCTGCTGCCATGCACCGCCCAGCACCATGTCGGTGACACTTATGGGGAAACCCCGGTCGATGATGCGTGCCTGCGGCAGGTAGCCGAAATCACGTGGACCAAGTCCCCCGCGCGTGACCGTGCCATGCGCCAGCGGCACTTCACCCAGTATGGCGCGCAGCAGGGTGGACTTGCCCGTACCGTTGGCCCCTGCAATCGCGGTCATGCTGCCGGGACGGAAACTGCCGGTTACGTGCCGCCACACCGTCTGACCACCCATGATCGCCCCCGCATCTTCCAGCCGGATCGTGCCGGCAGTCGTGTCAGGGATCATGGTATGGAGACGGCCCATGCGATCAGTCCCCATAATATGGCGCACGGCACTGTCATGCAGGCCAGCCGCTGCCACCATGCGCGTGCCATCCATGTCATGGGTAGCGGGGCAGGGGTCATATCGGGGGTAGGGTGCTGCATGGCTGTCCGTTTGTCTTGGTCCGTGGACGAGGGGGAGACAGGAAAGGAAAGCGGCATGGGAACCCAAAGTGTTATAATATAACATATTCCTATATCATCGACTTGCCCACCGTCAAGGGAAGGCGGCATGGTGTCACCCACATCATGAACAGGGGGTCAGGGCAGGTGACGTTTCATACATGGCTGCTGTTCGCCGCCACTGCTTTCGTATTATCCGCCATGCCGGGGCCGAACATGATGCACGTCATGTCAATCAGCACCCGGTACGGATTTCTGCGCAGTGTGAGCGTCATGGCAGGGTGCATACTGGCGATTGTGCTGGTGGTCATTGCATCGCTTGCGGGCATGGCAGGGGTGCTGGCGGCATCACCACGCCTGTTTGCGGTGCTGCGGATGATCGGGGCGGCGTATATGGTGTTTCTGGGTATCCGGGCATGGCGCGCGCATGACATGGTGGGCGGTAACGGGACAGATCTGTCTTCCATGCCTGCCGTGGCCATGCGGGATCTGTTTCGTGACGGGTTCCTGACCGGGATCAGCAATCCCAAGCTGCTACTGTTCGCCGCGGCCTTTCTGCCTCAGTTTGTCAATCCGGCTGCGGCACGCATGCCGCAATATGTCATGCTGGTGATGACATTCGCGGTGGTGGAGGTGTCCTGCTACCTGGTTTATGCCGGTGGTGGGCGTGTCCTGTCCGTATGGCTGCGTACGCCGGGGGTGCATCGAGTTTTCTGCTTTGTGAGTGGACTCGTGTTCATCGGCTTCGGGGCCATGCTGCTGCTGACGCGTATATAGGGATCACAGTTCACCATGCATGTCCGGGTGCGGGCTGCCATGCTGTCTGTAATGAGCGGTTATATCATGCCTGCACCCTGGCTGACGGGATGGTGTCTGGCAGGTCTGGTGATGGAATGGGTGTATGTAACGGTTTTCATTGTATCATCTGCTTATGGCAGTCTGATGATCCCTGATCTGGAAACGGGCTGGCATCCGGTTTTACCTTCATTTCATGTAAATAATTTATAAATATAATAAGAAAAACGCAATCAATGGTAATTTGTTTTGTGAATAATAAAAAATATACTTAATGTATTTCAGTTTTATTTTTTTTTCATTACATGAAGTAATTATAAAATATAATGCATATAATGAAAAAATTATACATTCAGAGCCGGTAATGGAGTGGCCTATCTGTATTCAACCATATATAGACAACTGTATCCATAAAGACACAGTCTCTTCTTATGTGGTAACTGAACAGTGAATATATTTATGCCTATATGGACGCTGTGGCAGGGGGATTATATACGCCTAAATATGTTTAAAATGGCTAACGAAATGGAATACTCATGGCCAGAATGACCGCAGGTATGGCGTGGATGCTTTCGGCCAGTCTGGGTGCACTGCTCA
This sequence comes from Komagataeibacter diospyri, assembly GCF_006538165.1. GTDB lineage: Bacteria > Pseudomonadota > Alphaproteobacteria > Acetobacterales > Acetobacteraceae > Komagataeibacter > Komagataeibacter diospyri. Next base: position 28,709 of record NZ_BDLU01000043.1, on the reverse strand, counting down.
TCCCTTCCGCCTATGCGCAGGACACGGATCCGGACAAGGGCAAGAAGGCCCAGTCATCCGTCAGGGGCACAGGTGCCACGGATAATGCCGTAACGTCCGTCAACGCGGAAGAAATGACGGTTATCGGCCATCACCGGATGGTGGCGGGGGCAGCGGCCAACTATAACAAGAAGACTGCGAACCTTGGCCCGCTGGGCACGCGCCGCACGCTTGATACGCCCATGTCGATCATGACCGTGCCGCATGACGTGATCGTCAACCAGCAGGCGCGTAACATCAACGACCTGATGCAGTACATACCGTCGGTCCAGCTGGAAACTCGTGCTGATCCCGGCACCAGCCGCCCGCAGTCACGCGGGTTTGAGGCGGACGTGATTTCCAACAGCCGCATCGACGGCCTGAACGCGTTTACCGTAACACCCTATGCGGCCGAGCAGTTCGATAACGTGCAGGTGCTCAATGGCCTTGCCGGTGCGCTGTATGGTCCCCAGAACCCGGCGGGCACATTTGAATATGGCCTGAAGCGCCCGACTGATGAGCGCATAAACCGTCTGGTGGTTGGCGTGGATTCCATCGGCACGCTCATGGAAAATGTCGACTCGTCAGGCCGCCTTGGCAAGAATGGCTGGTTTGGTTACCGCATCAACCTGCTGCACGGTGACGGCACGACGTATGTGCAGGACAGCTGGGTGCGGCGTAATATGGTCAGTGCGGATTTCGATATCCATTTCGACCGCGACACCGTGCTTGAACTCGATGCCAGTCATTACACGTATGATGAACGTGGCATGCCTGCGGGCGTCAACCTGAACAACATGCAGTTGCCCGAAGCCCCTGATCTGAGCAAGCCGCATATGGGGCAGGATTATGCGGGCTACAACTCCGAAAACAACGTATTCCTCGCCAAGCTCAAACATCGGATCAACGATAACTGGAGCTTCGTGATCGGCGGGCTGTATCAGGATTCAGGCCGTCAGGTGTTTGAATCCGCCGATACGCTGATCAACAACCAGGGCGGTTACAAACAGACCATTTCCGCCGCCACCACGGTCAATGACTTCAAGGTCGGCAGCAACATGGCCTATATCAATGGCCATGTGCATACCGGGTTCATCAAGCATGACCTTGTCATTGGTACCAACGGCTACATGGAAGGGGGCTATAACCCCCTGAGCGGACAGAGCTACACCGCCGTTGCCTCGGCGTCGCTATATGATCCGGCGGTCGCGTCCAATGGTCCGCAGCCCTATTACAAGGGTAAGTACGAATCCCAGTACGTGCGCTATCAGTCCATGATCCTGGGGGACACGGTACATTTCAACCGTCACTGGTCCGCCATGGGTACGCTGGCATGGAGCTGGCTGGATCAGGACAGTACCGGGACCGTGACGGAAGAAGCTCCGACAAAGCAGACGGTGAATGGCTACGTTGTCTCGACCACCCACCTGGGCAAGGGAAAGACCACGAATTCGCGGGCCGATGCCGCCTTCAGCCCGATGGCCAGCCTTATCTACAAACCGGCTGACAACCAGACCGCCTACTTCACCTATGGTCGTTCATTGCAGGCCGGTACATCGGTTTCGGCTGGTGCGGTGAACAACAACCAGTTCACTTCGCCCGTGCGGAGTGAGGAGTTTGAAGTCGGCTACAAGTACATGTTCCGTAATATCCAGTTTAACGTGGCTGGTTTCCGGGCAACACGCAGCTATGCCTATATCGACCCGACATCGCATGTTTATGGTAATTTCGGCACGCAGCGGAATTATGGTGTCGAGTTCCAGGCTATGGGTCATATCACGCCACGCCTGTCCGTTATCGGCGGCATGACATGGATTGATGCGGAAGTGCTGAATACGGGCAACGCCAGGACATCCAACAAGGAAGCCGTCGGTGTCGCACCGCTTCAGGCCAACGTGCTGCTGGATTATCGTATCCCGTTCTCGCAGGGGTTTGCGCTTAACGGTCTGGCTGTCAACGCCAACGTCCATTACACGGGCCGGCGTGCGGCGGATGTGTATAACTCGACCTATGCCGGGTCTTACGTCACGCTGGATATGGGGGCGCGTTTCCCGTTCCGTGCGGCCAGGCATCCGTGGATGGCCCGTTTTGGCGTGACCAATGTTGCGAATGAACGGTACTGGTCGTCCGTTTATAACGGCACTGCTGCGGGCACGGCTGTAACGGCGGCGGGCACCAGTGCTGCCTATGCCGGTCTGCCACGCGCCTATCACTTCACGCTTGAAGCTGACTTCTAAAACCCCGCGCACCCGCTTGTGATACCGGGCGGGGGCGCGAAAGCCCGGTGGCGTTCCCATATTCCCTGCAACCATAAAGGGAAGGAACGCCACCATGACCGAACCCACCACCCCTGTAATCAAGGACTGCCCCATCGGGCTGGATGCCACAGGCACACGGCGCGAAAAGGATTCGATGGGGGAAATCGACGTCCCCGCCAACCATTACTGGGGTGCGCAGACGCAGCGCAGCCTTGTGCATTTCTCGATCGGGCGGGACCATATGCCCATCGAGGTATGCCACGCCTACGGAATCGTGAAAAAGGCGGCGGCACAGGTCAATGCGGCCGATGGGCGCATGCCGCAATGGAAGGCCGACGCCATAAGCCGTGTGGCCGATGAAGTGATTGCGGGCAGGCTGGATTCCGAATTCCCGCTGTTTGTCTGGCAGACCGGGTCCGGCACCCAGACGAACATGAACGTGAACGAGGTCATCGCCAACCGCGCCATCCAGCTTCTGGGCGGGACCATTGGTTCCAAGAAACCCGTGCATCCCAATGACGATGTCAACATGGGGCAGTCGAGCAACGATTCCTTTCCCACCGCCATGCATGTCGCAACCCTGCTGGAAATCGACAGCCGCCTGCTGCCGCGCGTGCGCGAACTGATTGAAAGCCTGCGCACGAAGGCGGAAGAATGGATGCAGGTGGTCAAGATTGGCCGTACCCACCTGCAGGACGCCGTACCCCTGACGGTGGGACAGGAATGGTCCGGCTGGGCGCAGCAGCTTGAAGATGCGCTGGAAGCGGTCGAGGCCGCACGCCCTGGCCTGCTGCAGCTTGCGGCGGGTGGAACGGCTGTGGGTACCGGCCTGAACGCCCCGCCGGGTTTCAGCCGCGCCATTGCAAAGCGCATTGCCGCACTGACCGATAAGCCGTTTGTCACCGCACCCAACAAATTTGCGGCCCTTGGCGGGCTGGACGCCATGGTACGGGCGTCAGCCGGCCTGCGCGGGGTGGCGGTCAGCCTGCTCAAGATCGCCAATGATATGCGCCTGCTAGGGTCCGGCCCGCGCTGTGGTCTTGGTGAGTTACACCTGCCGGAAAACGAACCCGGTTCCTCCATCATGCCCGGCAAGGTCAACCCGACCCAGTGCGAGGCCATGGTCATGATCTGCACGCAGGTGCTGGGCAATGACGCGACGGTGGCGTTCGCGGGCAGTCAGGGGCAGCTTGACCTGAACGTGATGCGGCCGGTCATTGTCGCCAATGTACTGCATGCCATCCGCATCCTTGCTGACGGCTGTCATAATTTCCGGGTCTTTTCGGTTGAGGGCACGACGCTCAACCGAAAGCGGATTGATTCTTACGTGGCGGGTTCCGTTATGCTGGTCACGGCGCTTAGTCCGGAGATCGGGTACGACCGGGCTTCCGCCATTGCGCATCAGGCCATGGAACATGATATCAGCCTGCGTGAGGCGGCCCTTGCTTCCGGCTTTGTCGATGGTACGACTTTCGACCGGCTTGTCCGCCCGCTGGACATGGTGGGCAAGGGCGTGGGCGGGGCCTGATCTCCAAAAGCGTTTATTTTTCAAAACAGTTTATCAGGATGGGGCGGCCCCCTGCGTGTTGACCTGTAGCGTGAACAGCGCATCGCCTGCGCACATGAACAGCATATCACGCTTGGGGCCGCCGAATGTCAGGTTCGACACCCCGCGCGGCAGGCGCAGCCGTCCGATCATGTGGCCGTGGGGATTGTACACCACCACGCCACACAGTCCCAGCGGTCCGTTGGCCCCGCACCACAGATTGCCAAAAATATCGGTGCGCATGCCATCGGGAATCATCTGGTGGCCATTCAGCATCATGTCGGCAAAGGGGCGCAGGTTGCGCACTTCATCCCCCACCACGTCGCCCACGTGGATATGCTGGTCGCCGCCATGCCCGTCCTGTCCCGGTCCGGGCCCATCGGAAATGACATAGACGATCTTCCCGTCCGGCGAGAACGCAAGCCCGTTCGGGTCCGGCAGTTGCTGCTGTGTCAGCACGGCGCGGATATTACCGGTGGCGGGATCAACGCGGAAGACATGGTCTTCCTGCCGCCTGTGGCCGCCAAACTGGGTCACGACTTCTCCATCCAGCGTCCAGCGTTCGACGCCGCCCCGGTTGGCGGGGGCGCCGGGCGCATCAGGATGGCCTTCCACGATCGTATCGCCATAACCGGGATCGGTGAACCAGATGCTGCCATCAGGGTGGACCGCCACATCGTTGGGGGAGTTCAGCGGCGCGCCGTCGTAGCTGTCGGCCAGTACGTGGCATGACCCGTCATGGTCCCACCGGACCACGCGACGCATGCCGTGTTCGCAACTGACCAGACGACCTTCGTTATCAAAGGCGTTGCCGTTGCTGTTGTAGGAATAGTCACGAAAGACCGAAACCGCACCGTTTTCCCACAGGTAGCGGTACTGCTGGGCGCGGATCGTATCGCTCAGCAGCAGGAAGCGTCCTTCACTGTTCCATGCCGGACCTTCCAGCCATCCCCCGCCGCGCCATGCCAGTTTCAGCCCGGCATTGGCATAGGCCAGATTGCCGAAGCTCGAATCCAGCACCAGTATGTCCGGGTCAGGCAGGGGGGACACTGGCGCATCCGCCCCCCATTGCCGGGGTGGGGTGGAGATAACGCTGGCTGGTTGTGGCAGGTTCTCTACAGTTGCCGCGCGGACGCGTAGCCCACTGGCCCACAGGCCACCCGTGGCCAGCCCACCGGCAAGTATGGCACGCCGGCCGGGATGGAGCACAGGGGGGGCTGGCGGCATGAAAATGTCTTTCTGTTGTGTGGTCATGAATAAGGAACTGTTTTGAAAATTACTTACTGATGAATAAAAATTTTTGGGCGCCGCCTTTTTGAAGATTTTTGAAAAAAGCTTTGCCAAAAAACTTCTTGTTTGTTTTCAGGCTTTTCAAGCAGTTCTTATCAGTTTTCGATGTTCTGCAGGACTTCAAAGCCCTCGAACACCGGGGGACCGGCCATAAGCGGCTTGCGGTTGCCCGCATGGGCGTGGGCGGCGCGGAACTGTTCCGACTGCGTCCAGCCGACAAAGGCTTCATAGGATTCCCATACGGTGTGCGAGGCATAGAGGATATGATCCTCATGCGTCGGGCCCTTGAGGAACTGGAAACTGACAAAACCGGGCACGGTGCGCAGGTGGATTTCGCGCCCCAGCCAGCGTTCACGGAATTCCTGTTCGTTTTCAGGCGGGATACGGAAACGGTTCATGGCAATGTACATGCTGTGTTTCTCCTGTTTCGGCAGCTGGACTGGCCCTAGCGGCCGCCGGACACCGTCATCACACTTCCTGTCATATACGATGATGCTGGGGACAGGAGGAAGGCCACCGCCTGCGCGATTTCATCCACATGACCCACGCGCCCCATGGGAACTACGGTTTCCGCCAGCTTCGCGGTTTCCGGTGGCACCATGTCGGTTGCGGTCAGGCCGGGGGCGACCGCGTTGACGCGTATGCCTTCGCGCGCGACTTCGTTGGCCAGGCCACGGGTAAAGGTTTCGACCGCCGCCTTGGTCGCGGCATAGGGCACCAGACCCGGCAGCCCCCCCAGGCGCGCTGCGACCGATGACAGGTTCACGATTACCCCGCCCTTGCCGCCATGGCGGGTGGACATGCGGCGCACGGCTTCGCCCGATGCCAGCATGGTGGCGCGGATATTGATGTTGAACAGGGCATCCAGTGTTTCGGCGGTCTGTTCATCAACCCGTACTTTCGTGCCGGTAATGCCCGCATTGTTAACCAGTCCTGCAAGCGGCCCGAGCGCGCCGGCGCGTTCAAACAGGGCATGGATTTCTTCAGGTTTCGATATATCGGCCCGGATCGCCAGTGCGCGACCACCGTGTGCCGTGATGGTACGCGCCAGTTCTTCGGCCGGGGCGGCGTTGGCGGAATAATTGATGACGACGGCATGGCCTTCACGTGCAAGCAGGCTGCTTATGGCATGGCCGATACCCCGGCTGCCTCCCGTCACGATCACGACGCCGGGTGATTGCGCGGGGGTGGAATTGACGCTGTTCATGAACCCGTCCTGCCTGCTTGCTGAATGTCAGATGGGCAATCATAGACCCGCGGGCGGCCATGCAAACAGGAAACATGGCCGCCCGCAGGTCATGGGCGTATATCAGCCATCCAGTCGCGACAGGTGGGGCAGCAGGTCGGACAGGCCCTTGATGGTGGCGCTGTGGGATAATCCCGTCTCGTCGGAGAAACGCTTGATGACCGGTGCGGGGATCAGCCGGGTCACCACATTTTCATCGACCGGGGTGTTGGTCGGGTGGTTTTCCCATTGCGTGACCTGGGCTTCCAGTCCCTCCTTGCGCGCCCGCTCGTGCAGTTCGCGTCGTCCGGGGCTGCTGGCGTCGCCCATGTAGGCGATGACCGCACTCATGAGACCCGACGTATCGCCGCGCGCGCCCGTCAGCACATCCGCAACCTTGCCTGCTGCATGTCCGATCTGGTCCGTTGCTGGATTGGTCATGGTGGTGTGCTCCTTTAATCAGTGGTCGGGGATACCGGGGCCAACGTGGGGCAAGCCGGTTTTGTCCCATCACGGATTTATGAAGATGGGAATGAAACCCCCGCGGGAACTTTTTCAGGCCCGTCCATTCATCATCTTCTGATGGCAGTACTGCATGGATGTGTGTTGACTCCGGCGGCAAACTGCAATGCGCTGGATGATATAACAAAAATTGTCATGTCATTCCTGAAGGGAGACAGCCCGATGCAATGCATTCCCGCCGTGCGCCGTTACGGGGCGCATGGCCTGATCTGGACAGCCCATTTTGCCATGGCCGTCGTACTGGCCAGTGTCAGTGCCCACGCCGCAGGGCGCGAGGACCAGGCCAGCGCCTGCAAGAATGATGTGTTCCGGCTGTGCTTTCTTGACATTCCGAATGAAAAACTGATGACGGAATGCCTGGAAAGCAAGCTCAGCCAGCTTTCCCCAAAATGCCGCGCCATGTTCGAGGATGATGAGGCACAGGACGCGGAACACAAGCAGGAAGACGCTGCCGTGGCCCGGGAAGTCGCACCCACGCATTGAACGCGTGATCGCAAAAGTCGCGCGTATTTGACGTGTCGGGGGATTGTGTCCCACACAGGGCCGCAACGACTGTCCATCCACCCGACCGGAATACAGCCCAACCATGTCTGACTGCGCCCCGACCATCATGTGGTTTCGCGACGACCTGCGCCTTGCGGACAATTCCGCCCTGTGTGACGCCACGTCACGGGGGCCGGTCGTGTGCCTGTATGTCCATGATCCGGCATTCCCACTGGGTGGGGCCGAAAAATGGTGGCTGCATGGCGCGCTGTCGGCGCTGGACCACGATCTGCGCGCGCAGGGTGGCCAGTTATGCATCATGGCGGGGGATACACACGAAAGCGTATCATGGCTGGTTGGGCAGGTCAGTGCGCGGGCAGTGGTGTGGAACCGGCGTTATGGTCCCCATGGCCGGCAGGTGGACGCGGAGATCAAGGCGACGCTGAAGGCACGCGGCATTGATGCGTGCAGCCACCCCGGCAACATGCTGCATGAACCGTGGCAGGTCCGGACCAGACAGGGTACGCCCTTTCGCGTATTCACGCCATGGTGGCGCGCGATGCAGGCCAAGGGGCCGCCCCTGCCGCCCCTGCCCGCCCCCGACCGGCCTGCTTTTGCCGTGGTCCCATCTGTCGTCAGGGACCGTCTGGTAACGCCTGGGGATCTGGGTCTGCTGCCGGTGCGGCCGGACTGGGCGCAGGGATTGCGTGCGCAATGGCAACCGGGTGAAGGGGCAGCCCATGCCCGGCTGGATGCCTTCATTGCGGAACAGGTCCATGGCTATTCCACCCAGCGCGAACTGCCCGCGCAACCTGCCACGTCGGGACTGTCGCCCTCCCTGCGCTTTGGTCATGTCTCTTCCCGGCAGATCTGGCATGCGGTGGATGCTACGGGGCAGGGAGATCAGGATATCGCCTGTTTCCTCAGTGAGGTGGGATGGCGTGATTTCGCGCATGCGACCCTGTTTGACTTTCCCGATTTGGGCACCCGTAACCTGCGCCCTGAATACGACGCCATGCCGTGGCGGCACGATCCGGCAGCCCTGCGGGCGTGGCAGATGGGGAAAACCGGCTATCCCATCATTGATGCGGGTATGCGTGAGTTATGGCACACGGGCTGGATGCATAATCGCGTACGGATGGTCGTGGCGTCGTTCCTGACCAAGCACCTGCTGCTTGACTGGCGTGTGGGTGCGGCGTGGTTTGCCGATACGCTGGTGGATGCAGATGCCGCCAGCAACCCGTTCAACTGGCAATGGGTTGCAGGCTGCGGGCTGGATGCCGCCCCCTATTTCCGGATATTCAATCCTGTCTCGCAGGGGGAGAAATTCGATCCTGCAGGCGAATATGTGCGTCAGTGGCTGCCAGAAATCGCCCATCTGTCTGATAAACACATCCATGCCCCATGGAAGGCCGGATCATCCGCCCCCCGTGGGTATCCCGCGCCCATCGTCGATCTTGCCGGCGCGCGCGCGCGCGCGCTTGCCGCATGGAAAACCCTATAATATCTGGTGGATGCCATGCACGTTCGGGTTATTCAGGAATTTCAGTATCGAATGTGCAAGTTTACGAACTGTTATAATATAGTAAAAATCATATAAATTAAATACAATATGAAACATATCGGACATTTTTAAAGGACATTTTTAAAGGACATTTTATGTTATATTCTTGAGATCGATATAAAATTTTTAATTCTGAGTTTTTTATAAAACATATTTGGAAAATCTTATTCAGCATCTTTCCTGCAGGGGGGCATGCGGATGTAACAGGGGATGGCACGACATGGGCAGGCAATATGGTTCTGCAACGGCTGTTTCATACAGCCAGGGGCAGATAACCTTTGGCGCGGGTCATTTTGACATGGCCATGATCCGGCTGGCCCTGGCCCGGTCCCGTCGGGAAAGCAGCCAGCCGTACCCTGCCCACCTGCAATCCATCCTTGCCTGTCGCGGTGCGTGGCTGAGTCTGAATTTGTCTGAACTGCATGAATGGAACCAGGGGCTTTTTGGTCTTGATGGCGGGACGATCGTCATCAACCATTCCATTTCGGATACCGTCACCATCCTGCCGGTTGAAATACGGCCTGGCGGCGGCAGCCTGATATTCAGTGATGCGGAAAAAACGGGGGGAACCCTGCTGATCCACCTGACGCGTGCGCACAAATCCCATGCCTGTGTGCAACTGGTATTTCAGAACTGTACCCGGCAGTTTGCCTGCTATGATCCCATGACAGACATGACCCTTGTCGGGCTGGTGCCGGATGGTGAAAAACCCGATGGCTGGATAGCTGTGCGCCTGAATGGCAACCCGTGGCAGATTGCCCATTCGGACGCATATGAAGGCACGCGCGCGCCCGGCCTGAAACGTGAATGGCAGGCGGGTGAACACGATACGGTCATCCTGCGCCTGCCTGCCTGACCGCGGGGCGGGAACGAATCACGAAAAAGCGAAGACTCTGCATTTTCATGCCCTGAGTCCCAAAAAATCAACAGACTTATCCACAGGCCTTCGATGCAAATTCAGGCTTGCGAATCTGGATTCGTGTTGCGGTAAAGAGACAATAAATGGCTATTTTCCGCCATGAGAACGATTCCCCCGCTTTCTTTTCCGGCCACTTTATGCAAGTGGCTGCGGGAATCGGAACAGTTCAGGTCAAAAAAATCCACACCTGACCAGTCTGTTTATGCGCTCCGCCATCAGGCGTCCCTGTCATGTTCCATATGGGGGTAGGCTGCACAGTACAGATCAAACTGGCCCTGAATTTCGGTAGGAAAACTTTCACTGCATACCATGTCGAAACGGGCATGCAGCGATCGCCGGATCCAGACCTCGAACGGTGTGGAACGGCGGCGTTCATACGGCTGTCCGGTTTCATATCGTTCTGACATGGAGTGCCTCCCTGTCCGCCCATGGTGTCATGCGGGGGAAACGGTCTGGGTGGCACGACAGTTGCCATGCATTTCCGTCCCCCCACATGACTCATGTGTAACCGTTCAGGCCGCCATGTGATCCAGTAATGGGATGCCGGTCGTCCGTGACATGTGCTGGCAATACGCCCGGACTGGCGCAGGCCAGTCGAGTCCGGCGACGATTGTCAGGCTGCGCAGGTGGGCAAACAGGTGGATATCATCGGTGGATAACGTGGCGTTGACCGCATCGGGGCGCTGGATCAGGCCAGCCAGACGGACAAGGCTGGCATTCATGCTGGCCCGCAGGTCAGCACTTTCAGCCAGACATGTGCCGAAGGGACCGAGCATGGCTTCCTTGTTTTCGATAAAATACAGCCGTGCGCCGGTCGTTGCGAATTCTGCAAAGGGAGCAGCCGCAAACCGGGGCAGCGCCAGACGGATGAAGGCCTGCTGCCCGTCACGTATCCACTGGCCTATTTCCGGGCGTGTTGGCCCGGTCAGCAGGGGATGGCCATCCATGGCGTCGACATGGGCGACGATATCCATGCTTTCGCCCATGAAATGCCCGTCCGTTTCCAGTATGGGCACCATCTTGCGCCCGATCATCCGGGTTGGCGTGGCCACGTCGTCATTAAGCAGCACCACGTCCGTGACCGGCAGATGCTTGAGTCCGAAAATGATCCGGGCTTTCACGCAGAACGGGCAATGATCGTAGATATAAAGTTTCATGTGAATTTTCAGGAACGGTGCAGTGATGCAATCTTGCGATCGGTCTTGTACTGGCTCAGCGCATAAACTGACCAGATTGCGGCTGGAATCCACCCGATCACGGTTATCTGCAGGACAAGGCAGATGATGCCGGCAAAGGGGCGGCCAATCGTAAAGAACTGCAGCCACGGTAGCAGGAGGGCAAGGATAAGCCGCATGATTGATCTCCACAGACATGCCCGGCTGGGCGGAACAGATCATAACCTAGCGTGAATCGTCGTTTGGCACAGCCCGGATACCGGTTTGTGCAGCACTATGAAATACGTGCCTTGGGGCTGGTCCGCGCAGCTTCGCCGCATGGATCCTGCACGCCCGGGCCGTCACAGCCATAAAACGGCGCTTTCCCGCCCCGGGTTGCGTCTTTTTCCACCAGTGGGTACGGGCGTATCGGGATGCGGTATGCCCTTTCTTTTGGAACGGGTTCGCGATAAAAACACTTCGATGGAAAACGCGTCGGATACACAATCGGCACCCGGTGGGCGTCGGAATTTCCTTGGGCTTGTCACTGCCGCCACGGCTGCCGCCGGTGCGGGCGCATGCCTGTGGCCCTTCCTGCAAAGCCTTGCCCCGCGCGACAGTGCGGCGGCACACCTGCCGGTTGACGTGGATATATCGGCCCTGCCGCCGGGACAGCAGATTGTCGTGACATGGCAGGGCAAGCCGGTCTTCATTACCCACCGCACGCCCGAATCCCTCGCGGCCCTGCAGGACGCCGCCCTGACCGGGCGGCTGCGTGACGGGCAGTCCAATGACCAGCAGCAGCCGCCCTATGCAAAGAACTGGCACCGTTCGCTGGATCCGCGCTTTGGCGTGGTGGTGGGTATCTGCACCCATCTGGGCTGCGTGCCTGCTTACAGACCCCTGCCCGAAGGGCAGGGGGGCGGCAACTGGCCGGGTGGATATGCGTGTCCCTGTCATGGATCGAAATTCGATCTGGCCGGCCGTGTGTTCCGTGGCGCGCCCGCCCCATATAATCTGCCGGTCCCGCCATACAGCATGCCGTCGCCCACCGTTATCCGGCTGGGTGAAAATCCGGCGGGACAGGATTTCGATTTCGCCGGTATCCAGCAGCTCTGAACCGGTGATCTAGCGTACGGGTTTCAGGTGCAGGTCCATGGTATAGATCGCAACCGGCAGCCGCAGGCGCGAGACGCCATCGGGCTGGAATGTCGCGGTCCGGTCCAGCTGCACGGCGGGTATCCACAACACACCATGGCTGTCTATCCACATGGCGTCAGCCCAGATCAGCCGCCTGTCATGGATCAGTGTGCCGGTCTTTCCCTGTGGTGTAATGCGCAGGATACTTAACCTGTTCACATCCGACACATACAGGTTGCCATCTCCGTCAATGGCGGTGCCCCCCGTTGTTGGCGTGTCATGGAACAGCGTCACGGCATGGGACAGATCGGCAGCCGACAGGTCCGGGTTTTCCAGTGCCGCCGTGGGCACCACCCACATCGGACCGGAACTGGGCTGGTAATAGAGTTTCCGCCCGTCAGGGGAGACTTCCAGCTGGTCGGCATGGATTCGCACCTGCTGACCATGGGCTACCAGCATGTGGCCTTCGGCATACATCGGGCGCTCATCCGTGGTTGAACGGTCATGCGCCAGCACACGTCGCTGCGCCCCGGTGGACAGGTTGACCACCACCAGCGCCGGATCTCCCGCGTCGGTCACAAAAACCGTATCCCCGTGGAAGCGGATGTCATCCATATAGCTGTGCGGCGTGCTGGTTGCCCGGAGCGAGATGGCATGCATCACGCGGCCGGTCGTTATGTCAAACGCCAGCAGGCGCGCCGGTGCGCCATTGTGGGGGCTTGGCGGCCCACCCACGTTTGCGTCCCCTGAATCCACAATCCATAACAGTCCGTCCGGGCCAATGCGCAGGGCGTTGACGCGCACGAAGGGCCGCAGGTCGTCCGTTGTCCCGTCGGGATGGTTCCAGCGTACGTCGGGGAAGGCATGGGGCTGGCCGTTCGCATCGATTTCAGCAACGGTAGGGCCGCTGCCACCCCCGCCCCAATAGGGGAAGGAGACGAAGGTGCGCCCGTTATCGGCAACCGCCACGGCGTTCAGGACACGGTTGGATGTCCATTGCACATGCAGTTTTTCATGTGCCCATGCCGGATCGTGCCATGTAATGGACGCCGCGATGGCCAGAAAAAGTGACAGGAACACGCCCCGCAGGCGCTTACCGGTGGTCTGCATGCTCCCAGCATATCATTACGTGGGGTAATCAGTCATCACGGCTATGTGTCGACAGGATCCCACATGCCATGGGCGGCATGTGGGACAGGCATTCAGGCTGCCGGGGCGGGGGCTGCCATCTGGCCCAGTGCGGCGCGCAGCTTGTTCTCGTTTTCCGGGGAAAGCGATGTCTGCAGCACGCGGGCATGGCCCTTGAACTCACGCAGGTCGGCCAGAACCTTGTCGGGCTGGGACTTGCGCACCAGAACGAACAGCGCCGACGTGTTGGCCGGGATGGTAGCGCCCAGCGACTTGATGAAATTGTCGTCAATGCCGTAGTCGGACATCTTGCCCGCAATCGCGCCCGCACCGGCACCCACGATGCTGCCTGCGACAAAACCCGCCAGCGGATTCAGGCACAGCAGGCCAACCAGCGCGCCCCAGAACCCGCCCGAGAACAGGCCGTATGATGCACCGACCTTTTCCAGGTTGACGCTCTGCTGCAGGTGCAGCTTGCCATCAGCGGTGCGGACGACAACAACCGCATCCTCCAGATCCAGCAGGTATTCCTTTTCCAGTTTCTTGCATTCGGTCAGGGCAGCCGTGGCTTCGTCCTGGCTGTCAAAACCGATAACGATCAGATCGGACATGGGGTACTCCGTTTCATATATCCGCCACCGGCCCGTAGTGGCGGATGGTTGTCGTGATATTACATGGATATACCCTTCATGCCGTGGCGGTTTTTGGGCATGGATGCCCCCGAGGGGGTGCAGGTCTGACACGGTTGCGGCAGCCGGGTGCCCACCCCATCTGTCATGATGCGTGCCATCACGGACAGGATGGCGAACCGTAACCCTGTTCCATGTATTGCAAAGGAAAGGGAAACCGATGTCCCGTTTCATGAATGATGATGACCGTCCCGATCATGCCGGCGAAGGCAAGCACGGCACCGCGCGCAGGCTGGCGGAAGCCGGACTGAAGGCCGAGCGTGCGGGCGATCAGGCTCGTGCCGATGAACTGTTTGACGAAGCCGAGCGGACTGACCCGGAAGCACTGGAAAATGTGCTGATGGAAAATCCCGCCCCCCGTCGTCGCGTATCAGGGCGCGGATTTGGTGATGACGCTGCTGTCGCACGCATGAGCCGCACTGTGGAACCCGATACGGACGCCCCGTCGCGTGCCGGGATTACGGATGAGGGAAGTGGTGCTGATTCCGAACGGCGGTAAGGAATTATTTAAATCCAATAAAAATTTCTGGATGTCGCCTTTGTTTAAAAAGGCGGCGTTCTTCTATGCTTTTTTTACAAAGCTTCAGCAAAAAACTTTGGGGATTTTACAGCGATGGTCCCCACATGCCGACGACGAATATGATCGCGCCCAGTGCCAGCATGGCAATATGGAACATGACCTGTCCCGGCATGGAATCGGGGCTTATGTGCAGGCCATGGAAGAACTGGACCACCACCAGCGTCAGGCCGACGACACACAGGCCGATGCGTACGGGACTGACCGTGGTGGGCCATATCTGGTTTCTGCGGTTCATTGTTGCGTGCCTCCGGGCTTTGACGCCACCATGCCATAAAACCCGGCGGCGCAGAAGCTGCACCTGTCCTGCAACAGGATTTGCCAGCCCCCGTACCCATGCTATGCGCATGGTAGGGTCGTGGGTTGCGGCCGACAGGTGAACTGACAGGAAACAGATGCGTCTTGACCGTTGTGCCATGGCCGGTGGCGTTGCCGCCTGTGCCATGATGACCCTGCTGGCGACGGTATCCGTGGGTGCCCATGCGCATCCTCATCATCATGGAACAGGTGCCGTGCACCATGCGGCGCAGGCGGCTGTCCCTGCGGGTCCACCCCTGCCTGATGGACAGATTTTCCTGCCCCCGCCACCTGGCCCGGACACGGCGCAGCGCGCGGCAGATGCCAGCATTTTTGCCGCGACCCGCGTGCTGGAGGGCACGCCCCGGTGGAAACTGGCGCAGGCGGATAACCGTGACACGCCCGCCCATATGGTTTCGGCCTTTTCCTGTGCCGCCGGTTTTACCCTGCCGCCCGATCGCCTGCCTGAACTGGTGGGGCTGGTTACACGGATCGAACAGCGCCTGACGCCTGCGGTCCACGCCCAGAAAATGCTGTGGAACCGACCTCGCCCCTTTACCGAAGCAGAACTGCCGACCTGCATTCCGCTACGGGCCAGCCTGAGACAGGACCCGTCCTATCCTTCGCTCCATGCCACGCTGGGTTGGGTGACGGGGCTGATTCTGGCTGACATCCTGCCTGACCGGACGGCATGGATCATGCAACGTGCCCGGGTATTCGGGGAAAGTCGGGTGGTGTGTGGCGTGCAGTGGCAAAGCGATGTGACGGCCGCGTGGCTGAATGGCGGCGTGCTGTATTCCGTCATGGAACAGGATGAAGGCTTCCGTCAGGAAATGGATGCGGCCCGCGCGGAAGTGGTTGCCCTGCATCCGACCATGGCCGCGCCACCTGCGGATGAATGTGCGGTCGAAGCGGACGCTGCTGCCCATCCACCGCAGTAATGGACTGATGAAGAATAATAAAAGTTTGGGGCTGGCATAGGTAAGCATTGTTGCGACGGTTCACGTGGGCAGTTTAGCCCATTGAGTGAGGATTTTCAGGAGTTTTGCAGGTGAGCGGATGTTGAAGCGCCACTCACACTCGGCCAGGAAGAGATGGAAATCTTTACGTGGTATTCCATTGTATCGCCGCAGATGCCGCTTCGCCTGGCTCCAGAAATTCTCGATGCCGTTGATATGGTTTCTGCCCATGGCAGGATGCCTGCTGTGATCAAGACGTTCGTGATGGAATTCCGAGACATCCAGCCTGTCGTAAGCGTGCCAGGAATCGCTGTAAACGATTGAATCCGGATGCACTTTCTTTCGAATGATCGACATCAGCGTCTGATGTCCGGCATTGGGGATCATGACGGCATGGACACGGCCACTTTTCCGGCAGCGCCCCGGCCTCGTTTTCCTTTGCAATGCCCACCGAAATAGCTCTCATCGACTTCGATTTCACCCGAAACCGGCGCCTCATGAGCAATCTGTTCCGCGATGACCTCTCGTAATTTCCGGTAATACAGGGTCGCTGTATTACGATTGACGCCTGCAGGTTTGGCGGCGCTCCGGGCAGGCTTGCCCACAACGAAGTGCTCCAGAAGGCGTTTTTTTGGGTGCTGACAGGCAGTCGGCTGCGACGACGTGCTTTCATAGACATATCAAGCCTTTATTGGCTTACCTATGCCAGACCCAAGCTTTTATATCCGATGGATCAGGACAGGAACCCGATACGGCGGTTCCCGTCCCGTCCCGCCGTTTCCGCCTTCAGGCGTTCCAGCAGTTCATCGGGCGTCGGGTCTTCATCCAGCAGGCGTGCACGACGCAGTACCAGCGCAAAATCGGATGGAACCAGCGTATGGAGATGGCGCAGCCCCGCAGGCACGTCTTTTCCGAAGAAGCGGCTGAAGGCATGGGCTGCCTGCTGCGCCGTAAGATAGCCAAAGCGGGCGCGGAACAGGAACCGCCGCATGCTGGCCGGGTCCAGCTTTTCCACAAGGTTGGTGGTGCAGGCAAACGGCAGGGGATGGTGCTCCATCCATGTCAGCATTTCATTGACCTGACTGATTTCCCATGACCGTTCTGCCGAACGGCGGTCACCCAGCAGGCTGTCGGCCTCGTCAATAATCAGGAAGGCCCCGCTGTCGCAGGCTTCGGCAAAGGCGGCGGCGATCTGCTGCTCGCTCTGGCCCACATATTTGTCCAGCAGGTCGGAGGCGCGTTTCTGCAGCACCGGCATCTCCATCTGCTCCGCCAGGTGGCGGGCATACGCACTTTTGCCCGAACCTGGCGGACCGGACAGCAGAAGCGAGACCGCGCGCGGCGCGCCAGGACGCGCCAGCCGCGTGGTCAGGGCCTGCAGGTCGCAATCCGCGTTGATCAGGGTCGAATCGTAATCCGTGACATCCGGCTGTGACGGCATGGGCATCTGGCCGCCTGCTGCAGCCCGGGCAATGCCGGTCGCGATCATACTGGCCATGGCTGAATCGCCCCCCGCCAGATGGGTGGAACGCAGCGCATTGCGGAAAATGGCTGGTGCCGCAGGAATGGCGCGGGCAAGGTCGGCGGCGTCCGTGGGGGCAAGGGCGACCTTTTCTTCGCGCGCCATGTCCTGCCACAGCCGCGTACGCACGCCGATACCGGGCTGGCGGACCTCGATGCACAGCGCCATGCGCCGTGCGATCGCGGGACCAAGGGTATCAAGGTCGTTGGCCGTCCATATGACCGGCGTGCCGCCCTGTTCCAGCAGCCGGTGAAAGAAGACGCGGCTGTAGGATTGTGGCGGGTCGAACAGGCTGGCGGTGAACAGGTCCTCCGCCTCGTCAAACAGCAGGATGGATTCCGTGTTGCGCAGCAGCCGCGTGCTGCACCGCAGGTCGGCCAGACGTTCATGGCGGGATGGTTCATCCCCTGCGCTATCGGCCTCGCCCACGGGATACAGGGTCGCACCGATATGCCGTGCAAGGGTTGCGGCAAATTCGGTCTTGCCTGTGCCCGGCGGGCCATACAGCAGGATATTGATGCCGGCCGCATGCTGTTCGACCGCAGCCTTCAGCAGCCTGGCCGCGATTTCTGCCTGCTGGCCCAGATGGGCGAAGGCATCCCACGGCAGGGTCGCGTCCCGAGGCTGGCCCAGCAGCAGGGAGCGGATGTCGCCCACCACGCTGGCACGACGGTTCATCAGCGCCATGAGACGGGGCAGCAGGGTAATGTCGCCGTCCTCGTCCACGGTCATGAGACCGCTCATGCGCAACTGTCCATCGGGGGCGAGTGCGGTGGCGATCGCGTCCTCCTCCTGCCCCAGCAGCAGGTGGAGCAGGGGAATGTCCTCGCACAGGAATGGCCCGCGTGAACGGTTTTCACACAGGTCGTCCCATAACTGTTCGAAATGGCCGTTCAGGCGGTAGCACATGGCCAGGCCAAGGACCTCGCTGGCGACCCGGCCCAGTCCGGTGGCCTGGCTCAGTTCCTCCAGCCACGCATCCACGTAACCCCGATCGCCCGCATGCTGCGCGCGTGCTTCCTCCAGCGCGTGGCCAAGACGCTTCCACTCCGTGGCGGTGGGCGGATTTTCCCCGTCATGGCGGGGGGCGGCGGGCAGTTCCTTGTCATGCAGGCCAAGATCGGGCTGGGCCTGCACCACGCAGCGCACCAGTGCACCCGCGTCGCGCGATCCACGATGGATCGAACCATGCAGTACGCACAGCATTTCCAGCAGACGGCGTGTCTCGCCCCGCACGCGTGGCGAGCGGGCCTGTACCGTCCTGCGGCGTGTTGCCGGTCGTCTGCTTTTGGCTAGCGCCATATATCGGGTCTCCTGCTACTCCTGTCTGAATATAGGTATTGCAGGGGCAGATGTCGTGGGGGGAGGAAGATGTTTTCTCTCCCCCCTGTCACATCAGTGACCGCCCGACAGGGCAAACCCGGTTTCAACCTGATCCAGCATGGCTTCAAGTTCAGCATGGCGCAGCGGATCGGTACCGGTGGCGATATGACCACGGGCACGTTTTTTCAGGCTGCCGGCGATTCGGGGGCTGACGGCCCGGTCGGTCCCGTGGCGCAGCATGTCGGCAATGCTGACCCCACGTGCATGCGCTGTCTGCACGACCGAAAATGCCATGTGGTTGACGATGTTCTCGAACTCGAACCGGCCAAAGCGTGAATGGCAGCGACTCAGCTGGTCCAGCGCCGTGGCGTAGCGTTCCACCGGGTCGGCCTGTGTCGCGGTGCGGAAATGCTGGGTGTGGTAGCGCGAGGCCTGTATGTGTTCCTCCCGTGCCAGATCCCATTCCCCGATGGCGGTGCATTCCGTTTCGATCAGACAATGCAGGGCACGGGCATTCAGGCAGGACGCGACAAAATCCGCATGGGTAATGTCGTTCCATTCCAGCTTCTGCCCCGCGCGCTGCATGGCGAAGCGGAAGCCACGGTGTCCATCAATGCCATACACGATGGTGGTGTTGCCCCGGCACAGCGGATCGGTCCCGGTCACCATGATATGACCGCTATCGGCACGGTGCATGTAATGTTGCCACGTCATGACATCAAGCAGCGTGTCATCATCCACGAACCTGTCGGTATGGCGGCGCACATGCTTCATGAAGCTGGTGGCCTGCAGGCCGGTCACGGCATGGGGGGAAAAATCGACCTGCCACCAGACGCATGCCCGCATCAGGTGGAACGCAAGCGCATCACGCAGTTCCGCCAGTGCGACATGTTCGGTGGCCAGGCTGTCCACCTGCGCATCACACAGGGCCTTGATGGTCCTGAAGCGGTTGGCAAGCATGTCCAGCTGTCGTGCCACCGGCTGCCATGGGTCAAAATAGCTGACCAGGCTTTC
The DNA here is from genome assembly GCF_006538165.1 of Komagataeibacter diospyri. Lineage (GTDB taxonomy): Bacteria > Pseudomonadota > Alphaproteobacteria > Acetobacterales > Acetobacteraceae > Komagataeibacter > Komagataeibacter diospyri. The sequence goes on along the minus strand of NZ_BDLU01000043.1, from coordinate 9,081 downwards.
GGGGCGCGAATGCTGCAGATGCCAGGCAGCCGGGGCGGTACGTGGTTCACGCATCGGACGGTCCTTGAAGTATCTGGGGCTGGAAGGATCGGTGTTGGTTAACGGGTCTGCCGTGCCGGGGTTGCCGGCACGATGTGGATCCATGCGCCACGATGGGATGGGGGCGGGTCGCACGGGCTACGGCATTTTCCCGGTTATCGGGATAGGGTGTTATCAAATGGTTCGTTACATGCCATATTGATGTATATAATAAGCATGTTATGTGATAATGCTAATTAATATCACATTAAATCCATGACAGGTTTCCCCACACTGGTCATGAATATGTTTTTTGCCCGTTTTATCAGTAACGCGGCGTGCGGCGGATAAGTTCACGCGTCATGCGGTGGATATCCACGCCCGCCCGTCTGATGACCGAGCGGCTGGTCTGCTTGGCGTCCACCAGCGTCAGGGGGCCGGCGGCGGACAGCGTATGCAGCCCGTCGGTCGCGGGCCGCCATGCAGCCGGTGCACCAAGGGGGGGCAGCGGGTGCGCGGCAAAGTCGCGCGTGGTCAGGCTGGTAATGACCAGCGGGGTGATCGCGCCGCCATAGGTATGGGCACAGTCCTGCGTGGGCAGGATGATCGTGCCGTCATCCATCGCCACGGGGGTTCCGCCGGGGCGTGCGCTGCGTATGTCGCGTCGTACCGGGTTGCCCGGATGCGGGTGCCATGGCCCGGTCAGGCTGTCGGCCCATGCAACATGCAGGGTATCGACGCGTGGGCGTTCAAGTTCATGCCACGGGGTATGGAACAGCCACCATCTCCCGTCATGGAACAGGGGGGAGGCATCGATCATCGGGCCGGGAAAGGCACAGCCTTCCACCTCTTTCCAGCGATAGGGGAAATCGGTCGCGCGGTACAGGCGCTGCGTGCCGCTTTTGCCTGATTCCGGCATCATGAGGAAAGACCCGTCCCGATCGCGCAGGATGACGGGATAGGACAGGTGCCACGGTTCCACCAGCACGGGGGCGTGGGCTGTGATGTTCAGGGCGCGGTCAAGGATGAAGACATCAATGCGCCCGACCTTCACGCGGTAGTCGTAGGCTTCGGCAAACAGGTAAAGCCTGTCCCCGTGCCAGATGCCAAAGGGGTCGGCGATGAAACGGAAGGGGCCGGGATCGGGCAGCCACGTGACCGGAACATCCGCCAGCGTGCCTGCGCGCAGTATGTCGGGCATGGACCGGTGGAGAAGTCCCGTCTGCCATATATCGGTCCGGCCCAGTCCCATTTACGCTGTCTCCATTGCTGTCTGGCGGCTGATTTGCAAACACGGATATGCTGCAATATGCCTGATGCCATCGTAACAGACGGCCAGGTCAGGGGAATAGCAAGCATGGGCAATGGGGAACAGCCCCGGCGTCGGACCATCCGGGATGTGCGCAAGGGGGATGTGCCGGGTGTGTGGCTTACGGCCTATACCGCACCCATGGCCCGCAGGCTTGATCCGCATGTGGATGTGATGCTGGTGGGGGATTCGCTGGGCATGGTGGTTTATGGCATGCCGGATACCCTTGGTGTCAGCATGGACATGATGATCGCCCATGGCGCGGCCGTTGTCCGTGCGTCCCGGCAGGCGCTGGTGGTGGTGGACATGCCGTTCGGGTCGTATCAGCAGTCGCCCGCGCAGGCTTTCGGCAATGCCGCGCGCATCATGGTGGAAACCGGCTGTGGCGCAGTCAAGCTGGAAGGCGGAACGGAAATGGCTGACACCGTGCGCTTCCTGTCCCGGCGCGGCATTCCGGTATGCGGGCATGTGGGGCTGATGCCGCAGGCGGTCAACATGGCAGGCGGTTTCCGCACGCAGGGACGTGATGCGCAGCAGGCGCGCAAGGTGTACGAGGATGCCCGTGCCATTGCGGATGCCGGTGCATTCGCCATCGTGCTGGAAGGCACGGTGGAACCCGTCGCACGCGAAATCACGACGGCTGTGCCCGTCCCCGTCATCGGTATTGGCGCATCGCCCGCCTGTGATGGGCAGGTGCTGGTGGTTGATGACATGCTGGGGGCGTCCGGCGCATTCACGCCACGCTTTGTCCGCCGATATGCCGATGTGGGCAGCGTGATTGATGACGCCGCCGCACGGTATGCGCATGATGTACGGACGCATGGATTTCCGGGGCCGGAAGAATGCTTTGGCGTGCGCGGCACGATCCTGCCGGGATGATGCCCGCCCGCCCGCCCATGCCACCCGCATCCCGTATCGGACTGGGGGAGGTCGTGGCATTCGGTGCGGGCGACATGGGGTTCAATATCATCTGGGGGCTGATGCTCAGCTACCTTGCGTATTTCTATACCGAAATCTGCCTGCTGCCGGTGCAGATGGTGGGATTCATGCTTATGGCCGCGCGCGCGGCCAGTCTGGTGACCGACCCGGTGGTGGGGATATGGATCGATCGCAGGCCCGCAGGGCGTCAGGCCCTGCCGCTGCTGCGTGGCGGGATCGTGCCGTTCATTGTCATGGTGGCGCTGGCCTTCATGCCCCTGCCGCACGGATGGCCGGTGGTCGCGCGGGGGCTGTGCGCCACGATCGGGTACATGGCGCTGTGCGTGGCGTATGGTGTGGTCAATACCGCCTATGGCGCCATGACCAGCCTGATTTCGTCCGACCATGACATGCGCCTGCGCCTTGCCACCAGCCGGATGGTGGGGGCGACGCTGGGCAGCCTGCTGGTCAGCATCACGACACTGCCCATGGTGGACTGGCTGGGCCATGGTGACCGGCAGGCGGGATTTGCCCTGTTCATGGTGGTGGTGGCGTGTGTGGTGGGCGGATTGCTGTGGCTGCCGTCGCGGTTCTGCCGTGAACGGGTCGCGACCGACAGTGGTGATGTGACAGTGCGCACGCGTATTGCCGGGCTGCTGGCCAACCGGGGGTGGCGGCGGCTGACGGGAGCAATGCTGCTGACCATGCTGGGCAGTACCTTCCTGTTTGGCGCACTGGTTTATGACGTGCGCTACGTCCTGCATGACAGCGACCATCTGGCTGGCTGGCTGCTGGGTATCATAAGCCTGATGGTGCTGGTGGGCTGTGGCGTGTCGCTGCCACTGGCGGCGCGGTGGGGCACGGCCCCGGTCATGCGCGCAGGTACGCTGGCGGCGGGATGCGTGCTGCTGGTGGCGTACGCGCTGCCCGTGCGGGTGGAGGTGACTGGTGCGTCATTGGCGCTGTTCGGGCTGTGTGTCGGGATCTGCAATCCGGTCTGCTTTACCCTGCTGGCGCACTGCATGGATGGCGGCGACGGATTTTCAGGCACGCATACGGTGGGACTGGCATGGGCGCTGAACTCCACTGCATCGAAAATGGCGTTTGATGTGGGCGGCAGCCTGCTGGCGGGCGTGCTGGCGGCATCGGGCCTGGTCAGTGGCATGGGCGTGCAGTCAGCGCATGCACAGGTGGGTATCCATGCCGGTTTCCTGCTGGTGCCGGCCCTGCTGTACCTGCTGGCGGGTGGGGTCGTGCTGCGGTATTTCGCCCGTCAGAACCCGGTGGAGGCGGTAAACAGCACCGCAAGCCCGCCGCCAACATAATATTGTGGCCCATCGGCTTTGGTCAGGGTGGGGGTAGCGACACCGGACAGGTAATGCTGGTTGGTGATATTATTGAAATTCATCCGGAATTCAGGGTGCGAGAAGAAAGCATGGTCGTCCATGCGATACCCGATGGCCAGGTTGCCGATGGTATGGTCAGGCATGCGTTCATCATTCATGAAGGTTGAATACTGCCGTCCCGTGTAATGGACGGAAGCCATGCCGAATATGTGCCCGTCATCATAACTCAGCCCGGCCGATGCCTGTAATGTCGGGCTTTCCACCGCCGTTTTTCCCCGCGTCGCCAGCATGCCGCTGCTGGAGGGGATATCACTGTCGATGGTGGCGTGCAGGTATTCCCCCGACAGGTAGGGCGCGAAATGGTGCCAGGGCTTCATGCCGATTTCAACGTCCACCCCGCGTGATGTCTGGCCACCGCCATTGATGGTGGATTCCACCTGCCCGATCTGGGTCTGGATTTCGCGATTGGTGAAATCATAGTTGAACAGCGTCAGGCTGCCGATGATCAGGTCACCGCTGTAACGGTAGCCCAGCTCCTCCGACACGGAATATTCGTTTTTCAGCTGCGTGGCGATGCCGCTGGCGGTCACCCCGCCAAATAGCGCAGTTTCATCGGGCGTGCGGAAATTGGTCGTGGTGTTGAAAAAGACCATGTGCCGGGGACTGATGCGATAGCGGATTGCAATACGCGGCAGCGGGGTTGCGGAGTTGCTGCCCGCCGCCGTCTGCACGTTATCCGATGTGGTGGTGCCGTGGCGGTCCAGCATGACCTCCTTGAACCCTACATCCACCATCAGGCGGTGGTTCAGGAAATGCATCCGGTCACCAATATACAGCGCATTGGTCTGGGAAATCATGTGGTAGCTGCCCGCGTCCACCTGCTGGCCATCGGGCTGCAGCAGGGTGCGGCTGATCCGGTCAACCCATATGTCGGCGGCCGTGCCCTGCGCATTGACCGCAGTGAAGGGCTGGTGCTCGCTGTCATCGGAATAGTCATACCAGTACCCGAACACCAGGTCATGGTTGCCAAGCTGCCAGTCCAGTGTCGCGTTGAAGCCGGAACGGTAGCTGGTCTGGGTCCAGTTCGCGCGCACCACGGCGTTTTCGTCGCAGCTTCCCGTGCTGCTGCACAGGCCGCTATCGTCCATGGTCGTGCCGCTGGGGTCGTTGCCGTAGCTCCACTGCGCATAGGGCGTGACCTTCAGGTGCACGCTGTCCGCCAGCGTGAAGCGTGTGGGTGCGGCCATGTAGGCGATGCGTTCGGGCTGGCGGTACAGCTGCCAGTAATCCGTGCCACCCGCCGCATCATGGGGGTTGTAGGTGGCGGCAAGGTTGTTGGCTGCCCCGTGTGGTCCCTGCGCCTGCCAGTCCGCCTTGTCCACCGGCGGGTAGTAGCTGGCGACCATCGTGTTCCATGTCCCGATCAGGGACACCCGGTTGCCCGTCCCCCATTCGCGCAGGAATTTGAAGTCGATGTGCTGGCGTTCATCATGCCCCGGCCCGCGCCAGTTATCGGTATAACCGTGGGAATAGGACACGAAGCCGCGTATGCCGGTATGTCCGATCTGCCCTGTTTCCAGCCGCAGGAACTGCCGGTTGGTATTGTATGACCCGTACGAGACATCCGCATATCCCCCCGCTTTCATGGAGGGGTCACGGAAGGACATCTCCATCAGGCCCCCTGCGGCATTCAGCACGGGGGAATCAAGATCGGCCGATCCCTGCTGCAGCGATACGCTCTGGTAATTTTCCGTATCCGCGAACTGTCCGGGATAGCCGTTGTAATAGGCGATATCGTTAAGCGGCATCCCCTCCAGAATGTAACCAAGCGAATCCCCGCTCAGCCCCCGTACGGTTATGTTGTTCTGTGGTGAAAATCCCAGCGCGTCAGAGGAAGCGACATTGGCCCCGGGCAGCAGGCTGACCATGTCGAACGCCGTGGCACTGGGCGCCTGCTTGCGCATGAAATCGGTGCCGATGGTGCTGACGGATTTCGGCGCGTCCTCCACCCGGATCAGGCCGCCGCCGGGCTGGGTGCCCACTACGTGCTGGCTGGTCACGGTCATGGTTTCCACCCGGGCGGAGGGCGCGTGGACAGGCGTGGTGGCCGGCGTACTGGTGGCTGGCGTGGCAGGGGACGTATTGTCATTTCCTGCCGCCATGCCCGGCCCCATGCCCAGCATCGTACCCAGCGCGATTGTCAGCATGTGCCGGTAGGAAACGGGGACTGGATCGGATAGGATGGGCGGACGGGGGACACGGGGCATGGGGCATTCCTGAAGAAATCTTTTTATTTCATTATTTTGGGCCATCCCCATGGGGTATGACATCGTCTTGAACAAATCCGGGACGGATATATTATATCCGTGTGGCGTATCGTAAGCCCTGTTATCGGGCATATCCCGTATAATTGTGCGGGCAGGCAGGAAGGTTCGCGGGTGGGACAGGAATCGGCACATATCGTCAGCAGTTACGAGCAGGAACTGGAACAGTTGCGTTCCATGATGGCGCGGATGGGCGGACTGGTTGAACAGCAGACATCGCAGGCTGTCGCCGCCATTGCCGACCGTGATGAAAACGCCGCCGGGGTCGCAGCCGATCTCGACCCGCAGGTCGATAAGCTGGAACGCGATGTGGAGGCGATGGTCATCCGCATCCTCGCCCTGCGCTCCCCCGTGGCGGGCGACCTGCGTGAAGTGGTCTCGGCACTCAAGATCACGGGAGACATGGAACGCATTGGTGACTGTGCTGCTTCCATCGCGCGGCGGTCGCTACGCACGGAACTGGTGACGTCGCGCATATCGCTCAGCGGCCTGCGCGGCATGGGGCGGCTGGTGCAGGATAACCTGCGTCGCGCGATCGACGCCCTGAGCCAGCGCAACGCCGACCTTGCCCGTGAAGTCTGGCAGTCCGATACAGCGGTGGACGAACTTTACAACGCCATGTTCCGCGAACTGGTCACCTACATGATGGAAGACCCGCGTAACATCGGTCCGTGCACGCACCTGTTGTTCATCGCCAAGAACCTTGAACGGATTGGTGACCACGCCACCAATATCGCCGAACGCGTCTATTATACCGCGACGGGTGAGATACTACCGGTTGTCCGCCCCCGTGGCGGGTTTTCAGGACAGGGGGGGTAGCGTCCTTGCTCGAAGATCGCCCGCTGCGCATCCTTGTCGCAGAAGATGACGCCGCGCTTTCCGTCATGCTGTCCTACAACCTTGAAGCAGCAGGCCACCTTGTCATGCCGGTGGATAATGGTCTGGACGCCCTGCGTGAAGTAACCGAATGGAAGCCCGACCTTGTCCTGCTGGACTGGATGATGCCGGGCCTGTCCGGGGTTGACCTGTGCCGCAGGCTGCGCATGGCAACAGTCACACGCTATCTGCCGATCATCATGCTGACCGCACGCGGCGAGGAACAGGATTCCGTCCATGCGCTGGATACCGGGGCTGATGATTATCTGGTCAAACCATGCGGGATGGACGTGCTGCATGCGCGTGTGCGCGCCGTCATGCGGCGCAGCGCGGGGCGGGCGGCGACCCCTGCGGTGGCACAGGCCGAAGACGTACTGACTTTTGCCGACATAACGCTGGACCATGCCGGCCGCCGGGTCAGCCGTGCGGGGACACCGCTTGCCCTTGGTCCTACGGAATACCGTATCCTGCTGCATCTGCTGCGCAATCCGCGCCGGGTATTTTCGCGCGCCGAAATACTGGCCGCCGCGTGGGATGACCGTATCCATGTGGAAGAACGCACGGTGGATGTCCATATTCGCCGGCTGCGTCTTGCACTGAACGCCACAGGTGGGGCGGACCTGATCCGCACCGTGCGTTCCAGTGGTTACATGCTGGATGATGGCAAGGTGGCCTGATCGGCATTTCCGGATAGTATTGAGTAATAAAAGCTTTCTGGGCGCAGCCTTTTCTTAAAAGGCAGTGTTCTTCGAAGCCTTTTGAAAAAAGCTTCACCAGAGACTTTCTTCTTTTATATGCCGCTGCGTTCCAGCTTGGCATAACGTTTCAGCGCCCGTTCGCGCCGCAGGCGTGACAGGCGTTTCAGCCAGAAAATGCCGTTGATCTGGTCGATTTCATGTTGCAGACAGGTGGCCAGCAGGCCATCGGCGTCTTCTTCCCCATCCCCACCGTCGGGGCGCGTATAGCGCACCTTTACCCGTGCGGGACGGGTGACGGGCGCCTGGATGCCGGGCATGGATACGCTGCCCTCTTCCTGTGTGAATGTTTCCGTCGACTGCCAGATGATTTCAGGATTGGCATAGACATGTGGGCCACCCCCATCCGGCAGGTCAATCACCACCAGCCGTTGCGCAATGCCAGCATGACACGCGGTGATGCCGATTCCCGGAGCGGCATGCATGGTCTCCAGCAGGTCGCGTGCCAGTTGTGCATTTTCGGGTGCAGTTGCATCGACAGGTTCCGCCACCTGTTCCAGACAGGGATGGGGAAAGCGGATAATTGGCAGGATGGCCATGCAGGCTGGGTTCCGGTTCGCAGTCAGTACAGGAAGGGACCGTTATCGTCCGCGTTCAGGTTGGTGTAATACGGAATGTAGAAGTTCATGCCGAACGGGCTGTAGGTATGGTCCACACCCGATACGGGACGCAGCGGCTTGACGTCGTGTTCCGCCAGGCAGTCATAAAGGGTCTCGCGCAGGTGTTCCGTTTCCCTGTCCGACTTCTGCGTGCCGTAGAACAGGTCATGCGCATAGGGTTTGCAGGCCTGCGGCGTGTGTTCGTAATATTCAGCGTACCGGTTCTGCCTGTTTTTTTCTATGTCCGCATCCGATATCCACTGGTGGCTGGCGGCGCTGGTGCTCCAGATTTCCTTCCATCCCGTGCGCATGTGCGGCAGGCGGGCAACGGCAATGCCATCCTGCCGCGTGCCATCCTTGTGCACCATGCTGCCGTGGCAGGCCATGACCTGTATGTGGTCATTATAGATGGCGCTCTTGATCGTCCCGCCTTCGAAAGCGACGGCCGGGGATGCATTGGGTGCGCCCTGATTGGCAATGGCCACTACCGCGGATTCAACAGCAGGCTGCCGGCAGTAGTTGACCATGGGGTGGGGGGCGTGCTGCGCGCAGGCGGCCATACCAAGCGGAAGACATAAAGCAACAAGACGGCGCAACGGTTTTTTCCTTTTGCAATGCGGCACGGGACCCAGCCATGTGCCTATGAAGTCAGGCGTATAGAAGGGGCCCGTCCCTCACAACAATGTAAATTTTCAATTCCGCCCTGTGCTTTTGTCTCCTCTTGTCTTTCCTGTGGTGGGGATGCGTGGATTACGGGCCGCGAATGCGAATAACAGCAGTACCATCACCAGCAGGACGGGCGTGATATCCGGTCCGTGGCATGGGGTGGTATCCGCACGGGCCGGAATATACGTACCCATCAGAATGTAAGGCTGCTGTGCAGGCCAAAAATGGCTTCGTTTCCCACCCGTCGGTTGCCGCTCCAGTCGGCCACGC
>NZ_BDLU01000042.1 GCF_006538165.1 Komagataeibacter diospyri | reverse complement strand
GCGCGTTCTGAATCGCGCACGGTGGCCGGGTCGATCTGCTGGATCAGGGGGGTGGAATTGCCAAGGCGGGCGCGGTCCTGTGCGATCTGTGTCTGGGCCTGTGCATGGGTGCTGGCCCCTGTGATGCCGATCAGGCCGCAGGAGAGGAGAAGGGTATGCCTGCAGCCATGTCGTGCCGCGAGGGGGAAAAGGAATTTCATGAAAAACATCCCGTCAGGATGGGGCCGGCCATGAATGGCCGGAAAAAAACGGCCCATTGTAACGGGCCACGGCTGATACGGGGGACGGGATGTCAGATGGTCTTGTACATGTTTCGTGTCCATCTCCGGTCAGCCCGCCCGGCGATATTGTGAAGGACAACGGCAGGTCTCCTGGCTTACGGGTCACTGCATTTCATCTCCCTTCCCGGCCGGGGCCAGTGGGTGCCGTATGGCGGCATCAGATGAAATACTCTCCGTTTACAGTTGCGGGTACAGCTGTCGACTAGACCCCCGGATATGATATCCCGCCGGGGTTTACGACATTCCCTTTCTCACCCGTTTGCACGGGACCGCTGACTTATTGATCCGGACTATAGCGTTTACAGTCCATTAGGCAAGGTCGGCCGGGGGTTGCTGGTCCAGCAGTGCTGCAACTTCTTCCATGTCTGGCGCGGCCTGTGCGGCACCGGGGCGGGTGGTGGCCAGCGCGCCGCAGGCGGCGGCAAAGCGCACGGCTTCCCCAATCACCGCCCCGCGCGCCAGTGCGCAGGCCAGCCCTGCATTGAAGCTGTCCCCCGCCGCCACCGTATCAACCGCCCGGACATGGAAGGGCGGGATGAACCCCTGCCCATCCGGTGCGGAATACGCCACGCCGCGATGGCCCAGCTTGATGATGGCCGTGCGTGTGCCGCGTGCATGCAGAATGCGTGCCGCCTGCAGGGCTGTTGCTTCATCGATGGGCTCGATACCCGTCAGGTCGCGGGTTTCGCGTTCGTTGGGGGTCAGGATATCCGCCAGCGCGTACAGGTCTTCCGGCAGGCCATCCACGGGGACCGGTGCAGGGTCCAGCATGACGGGAATGGAGCGTGCGTGGGCCTGCCGGGCTATTGCCAGTACCAGTGCAGGAGACATTTCCATCTGCATCATTACCAGCGTGGCGTGATCCAGAACAGGGCAGAGCAGGGGGCACGCTTCCGCCGCGTGCGTCATGTTCGCCCCGCCATCAACAAGGATCTGGTTTTCCCCCGTGGGGTCGATGGTGATGAAGGCCCGGCCGGTGCCTGCCGCCGGGTCTTTCATAAGCCAGCGTGTGTTGACCCCGGCCTGTTCCAGCGTGGTACGCGCCATGTCTGCCAGCATGTCCGCACCTGTCCAGCCCGCCAGCGCCACGTCCTGCCCCAGCTTCGCCACCGCGATTGCCTGATTGGCCCCCTTGCCTCCTAACCCGGTAGTGGAGGAATGGACATGCAGCGTTTCACCCGGCCGTGCAAAGCGTGCGACATGTACGACAAAATCGATATTGGTGCTGCCAATGACGGCAATATGGGACGTAGGCATGGCGGGAACCCCGGGTAGTGTAAATGAGCATGCAAGGCTTATTTTACCATTCTACCCCGCAATCATACAGGTCCCGGCCCTGAAGGCTGCTGCCTATCGTAAAGAAGTTTTGGTGAAGCTTTTTTCAAAAGGCTTCAGGGAATGTCACCTTTTTCAAAAAGGTGGCACTCAAAAACTTTTGTTATTTTATCAAGTGATTATTCAGGTGCAATCCATTTCACGTTTGCCTGTGTTTCACCATCGCCAAGATGCTGGCACAGCGTGGTCAGGATGGCGCGGGCGGTCTGTTCGAACCGGAATGGCGGGTTGGCGATCAGCAGGCCGCTGCCATTCAGCCGTGCGGGATCAAGCGGTGGCCGCAGGGTCAGTTCGAGGGCCAGCAGGTTGCGCTGTCCCGCGTCCTTCAGCGCGTTGTGGAAGGCATGCGTGGGCGCGCGGTGTTTGATGGGATACCACGCGGCGATGATGCCCGTGGCAAAACGCTGGCGGGCGGTGATGATCGCTTTTGCAAGGGCATGGAATTCGTCCTTCTGTTCAAAAGGTGGATCCATGAGCACCAGCCCGCGCTTCGCCTGCTTTGGCGGCAGCAGGCCGGTGATGGCTTCATACCCGTTGCGACCGTGCACGGAGACGGCGGGGTTACGCCGGAACAGGCGGCGCAGGCTGCGCTGGTCCTCGGGGTGCAGTTCGCAGCAGGCCAGCGTATCGCCCGGCCGCAGCAGGCTTGCGACAATGGCGGGGGAGCCGGGATAGAACAGCCGCCCTTCATGCGATGCAATCGTGGCGCGCACGATATCCAGCCATTCGTCCATGCAGGCGGGTGCGGCGGGATCAGGTGGCACGTCCAGCAGGCGGCCGATCCCATCGCGCCATTCTCCCGTTGACTGGGCTTCGCGGCCCGACAGGTCATACAGGCCGATCCCGGCATGGGTATCAAGGACGGAGAAGGGGGCGGGCTTGCGGCGCAACGCATCAATCAGCGCCACCAGCATGATATGTTTCATGACATCGGCAAAATTGCCGGCGTGATAGCTGTGTCTGTAATTCAAGGTCTGGCCGCCCTACGGATTGCATGCCCCATGTATGGGGTCCGCAGGACTGTTAATGGATCAAGCCGTTTTTTTCCATGCCGGTGCGCATGTTGTCATTCGGTGCACAGAACGGCGTGGTACGGGTGACTGGGCCCGGGTGGCAAATCCTGCCCTGTCGGGCCCGTGCTGCCCATGCGGTTGCGCGGTGTCAGATGACCGGGACGGGTTCGGCCCTGCGTTCCCTGATCCATGCGTCAAGGGATGCGGTATTCATGGGCCGACCAAAGTAATAACCCTGTATGACATCACAATCGATATCGCGCAGCTGGGCGCATTGCGCGGCTTCTTCCACGCCTTCGGCAATGACGGTCATGCCCAGCGTGTGCCCGATGCGGATGATGGCGGTCACCACCTGACGCACATTGCCGGTGCTGCCGAAGCCGTTCATGAAGCTGCGGTCGATCTTGACCTCGCTTATGGGCAGGCTGGCCAGGTTGGACAGGCTGGAATAGCCGGTGCCGAAATCATCCATCGACAGCCCGATGCCAAGGTTGCGGATGGCGGTCGCGGTGGTTACCGTCTGGTCGAAATTCTCGATCATGGCGGTTTCGGTCAGTTCAACAATCAGTCGTTCCGGGGGTACGCCGGTCTGGTGCAGGATGGTCGCCAGTTGCGACACCAGATCGGGGTCCTGAAACTGGATGGCGGACAGGTTGACCGATACGGTCGGCACAGGAATATCGCTGGCGATCCACCTGGCCATCTGTTCGCACGCAACCCGCAGCGACCATACGCCCAGGGCGCGGATCTGTCCGGTTTCCTCGGCCACGGGAATGAACCGCCCCGGTGACACCATGCCCAGAACCGGGTCATCCCAGCGCGACAGGGCTTCCACGCCATGTAGTTCGCCTGTGCGCAGGTTGACCTGTGGCTGGTACACCAGTGTCAGGCGGTTGTCGGCTATGGCTTCACGCAGGGCAGAGGCAAGGATGACATGGTCATCCGCCTGCCGGTTCATGGATGGGTGAAAGAAACGGTAGCAGCACCGTCCCGCCTTCTTGGCCTGCGCCAGCGCGGTATAGGCCTGGCGCAGGGATTCTTCCACATCCTGCCCCTCACCATGGTAGGTACTTATGCCAATGCTGCCGGAAATGCTGACGGGAATGCCATCAACGGTAAACGGCTCTTCAAGGTTATGGATGATCCGTTCAGCCAGAAGGGTGACGTCCGGCGCGTTTTCTTCCGTCAGGACAACGAATTCATCACCTTCCGTGCGTACCAGGACGTCACGTCCCACCATGCCGTGGCGCAGGCGGGTGGCCAGTTCCAGCAGAAGCTGGTCGGCACGCCCCTGTCCCAGCGCCTGCACGATCTTGCGGAAGCGGTCGAGGTCGATGACCATGATGCTGAGTGGTGCGGCCGGTGGCCGGGTCGCCAGTTCCTGCATACGGCGGTTAAGCCACATGCGGTTGGGCAGGCTGGTCAGCCGGTCAGTATAGGACAGGCGGATGATTGAATCCCGGCTGCGCTGCTGTTCAATGGCCAGCATGGCCAGATGCACGCAGGCGCCGACAATGCGCCGGTGCCATGCCCCCGGCTGCCCGGGGGCGCGGAAATACAGCGAGAAACTGCCCGCCACATCGCCATTGCGCAGGATGATGGGTACCGCCCATTCCGCCGCGATCCCGTGCTGGCCTGCCACGTCACGCAGGGTGGGCCAGCGGGTTTCGGTCGTGAAGTCGGGTACGACCACGTCCTGTGCCGTGACGATTGCAGTGCCACAGGCCCCGCCGGCAGTGCTGGCTTCCAGCCCGTCAAAAGCCTGCAATACGGGCATGGGCAGCGCGCCGTGTCCGCCCATGCGCAGGGTGCCGCCCGTGCCCAGCATGACCACCGCCATGCAGTCCGGTGCGATCAGTTCGATACGGCGGCACATGAAATCCAGCATCTCGCGCAGGGAAAGCTGGTCGGTCAATGCTTCGACCACATCACGCTGCAGTTCGCGCAACTGCCGGTCATGGGTAATGTCGTGCAGGATGACGATGATATCGGCAAGCTGCCCATCGGCCCCGTAATGCGGGGTCACTGCGCAGCGCAGCCACAGGTCCTTGCCCTGTCGCCCACGTGTGTGGATATCCAGTTCAAACCCCGTGCGTCGTGCCAGATGCGTCCGGAACTGCCGCAGGGTCGCGATATCGCTTTCCCCACCCGAAAGCAGCGTGCCGAACGGGGCATCATGCAGGGCGGCGGGTTCCGCCCCCAGCAGGTCGGTCATGGCACGGTTGGCGTGGGTGATGCGGTATTGCGGGTCAAGGACCAGAATACCCCGATCCGTCGCCTGCACGATCAGCGCGCTGATTTCAGCGTCCTCGCGTGTCTGTTCTTCTTCCGTGCGGTCAAGTAGTGCTACCAGTTCGTACAGATCGCCATCCCAGCTTATGCTTTCCCGGTACAGGCGTACGGGCATGCCCAGCCCATCCTTGCGGCGCAGGGTGGCGCACCCGTCCTGTGCCGTGGCCCGGTCCTGTGTTGTGGACGTATCCAGCGTGGCCGTGACATCGGCCGCCCTGTCGGGAAAGAGGCGACCCAGACGCGTTTGTGCCAGATCCGTGGCAGTGTAACCGGTCATGGTGCAGGCGCGCGGGTTACCATACACGATGCGGCCCGATACATCCGCCATCATCACGGCCATGGGCAGCTTTTCCAGCAGGGGGGAGGAAATCTGTGTGATGTCCGGCATGATGGCGTCTTTCACAATATAATAACGGGTAATCATGTCCCGGACAGGAAAGGGCTATCGGGGACAGGCAGTACCGTTGGGCAGGGGGAAACGAAAGCGTTATTTTATGTTGATTATATTGCGGCAGTTTTATGGTCTGCCACCCCAACCTCATTACATGAAAAAGTGACGTATTGACTGTCGTGATCGAGCCTGCGGGGCGGTGTGGTCTCAACTGGACTGTCAGTATTCCGGTTTTTCTCCCTTGGCCGGGATGGAGGGCTGTGTCCCCGGCGTCAGGGCATAGGTCAGCAGCACGACGGTCTGTGTATCGCCGCTTTCCCCGCGATGGGTGTCGTTCACGGATTCAGCGAACGCTTCGCCCTGATGGAAAGTTTCCGTCTTTCCGCTGTCCCGGTCATGGATCGTCAGTTGCCCCTGCAGCACATACCCCGCATTGGGTACGGGGTGGGTATGCCACGGCAGGGCGGTATGGGCGGGAATGGTCAGCCGGATCATCATCAGTTCCGGCTGGGTGGCGGGATATTTTTCATACGCCACGCCATTCCATGACTTCGTGGCCTGCAGCAGGATGTCGCGGTGTCCGGATGCAACTGTCTGTGCATGGGCGGGCGGGGTGAGAACGGGTGCAAGTGCCATGCAGGCGGCCAGGACAGGTAGTGATCTGTGCATCTTTCCTCTTTCCGGTCTGTCATCGTTATTACATGACATAGCGTCTGATGGCCCGATGCGGTTCCGTGGCGGTGATCATGGGGGCGTGCCTTTCACATGATCTTGAGACGGAAAGGATATTGTTCTTTCATAGTAATGAATGAGGCCGCTTCATTCTCGCCTGGCGTAGTGTGTTTCTGCCCACCGGGTGGGCGGTACTGTGGGCATGCAGACATGAATAATCCGCCGTGCCTGCCGGTTGGCAGGTCGGGTCCCATGGATTTGGGGATCGGTCAGCATGCCGATTCCCTCCCTTACCCGCTCCCTACGGATTTCATACCCGCTGTTTGCTGATGCTGCCTGATACAAATAGGGAACAATAGAAACAGAAGAAACACGAAAAGCGCCGGAGAGCCAGCGCTTTGATACAGCATGTTATCAATGGATAAGGGAAGATGGTGGAGGGAGTTGGATTCGAACCAACGTAGGCGTACACCAGCGGATTTACAGTCCGCCCCCTTTAGCCACTCGGGCATCCCTCCGGGTTGGCGCGGTAATTACGGGGATTGGCGGGGGGTGTCAATAGGGAGTGTGAAAAACTTCACCCATTCCCGGTTTGGGGACATGACGCAGGCTGCGGTTGGGCTTAAAGAACGGTCATGAACATGCGCACTCCCCGTCGTCGCGGCGCGTCAGCCGCCTCTTCCGCTCCGTCCGCCCGTCCTGCATCCGACCGGGGTGGTCGGGGCGGGCGGGGTGCGGCTTCGGCTCCGCGTGGTACATGCTGGCTGTATGGGCAGCATGCGGTGCAGGCCGCGCTGGAAAACCCTGCCCGCAAGCTGCGGCAGCTTCTGGTCACGGCCGAAGCACAGGAAGCTCTTGCCGCGCGGCTGGAAGGTGGTTTCCCCATCCAGGCCGTACGCACCGAACGTGCCCGCCTTGATACGCTGTGCGGGCCTGATGCGGTGCATCAGGGCATGGCGTTGCTGGTAGATGTGCTGACCCCGCCCGACCTTGATACCGTGCTGGAACGACCTGGTCCCGTTCTGGTGCTGGATCAGGTGACGGATCCACGCAATGTGGGGGCTATCCTGCGTTCGGCCGCGGCATTTGGTGCGGTTGCGGTTGTCATGCAGGACCGCAATGCCCCGGACGAGACGGGAACGCTGGCGCGGGCGGCATCCGGCGCGCTGGAAATCGTGCCGCTGATCCGCGTGGTCAACCTGTCGCGCGTGCTGGACGCGCTCAAGACCCGTGGCCTGTGGGTGGTGGGACTGGACGCGGGCGGCGGCATACTGGATGGCGCGTCCTTCGGCCAGCGTCGCGTGGCCCTGGTGCTGGGGGCGGAAGGGGCGGGCCTGCGTCGCCTGACGCGGGAACATTGTGATGAGATCGCGGGCCTTGCCATGAGCAGCGACATGGAAAGCCTGAACGTATCCAACGCGGCAGCCGTGGCCTTGTATGAAATGTACCGCCATCGCTGAGGATCACGTACAAAATCATGAAAGTTTTTGGGTGCCGCCTTTTTTTTAAAAGCTTCACCAAAACATCCTTGGATTTTCAGGGTATCGTATGGATGCCCCTGTAAAGCTGCCCTGAAGATTTGCGGGCTGTTCCATAAGCGGATTTTCTACACGGTTTGTGGATGATGCTGCAGGTCCGCTTGGCGGCCACGGGCCCGGGCGGATCATGAAAAACTATTTATGTTATAACGCATGGATTTGTTGCGGCATTCTTGTCATTCGGGATGAATGACACGACCGCGTGATACGACCCGTCCGAATGGCGACAGACTGATGGCCCGCTGCCTGCGTGTCTAGTGTCATGGGTGGCTTCCTGCGCCGTTTCCGGTGGTTGTATGCCCCGCGTGCGGCGGATTTCGGCTTTGCGCTCCGTACCACCATCGCGGCCCTGCTGGCGCTGGTTTTTGCCTTGTGGATGGAAATGGACGATCCGCAATGGGCAGCCATGACCACATGGATCGTGGCCCAGAATTCGCGCGGACAGAGCATGTCCAAGGCACGGTGGCGGTTGTTGGGCACGGTATGTGGCGCCGTGGTGGGGGTGGCCCTGATCGCGGCCCTGCCGCAATCATCATGGCTGTTCTTCCCGGTGCTGGCGGTTTGGGTGGGGATATGTTGCGGTCTTGCGACCTTCCTGCGTAATTTCCATTCCTATGCGCTGGTGCTCATGGCGTTCACCAGTGGCCTGATCGCGCTGAATGCGGCGAATGACCCGCGTGATGTGTTCGCCATCGCCATGTCGCGTTCAACTTACATCTTCCTTGGCATCCTGTGTGAAAGCGGACTGGCGTCTGTGTTCGCGCCCAATCTGGCCGATGTTGCGCACCGGGAAATTACGCGCCGCGTCGCGGCCGGCGTGGGGCAGGCGGCGCAGGCCCTGACGGGCATGATGGTGGGACAGGATTCCGGGTTCCTGCGTTCACGCACATTGCTGGGGTCCGTCTTTTCCATTGCGGACCAGATTGAGTTCAGTGAAGTGGAAATGCGGCACCGCACCCATGCCGGTGATCATGCGCGCGCGGCACTTGCGGCGGTCGCGGTGGTGATGTCGCGCGGGTTGGGACTGGCTGCGCGCATACGGGAGGCAGGCAGCGTGCCGCCCGGCTTTGCCATCCCGCTGGCCACGGCAAAGGCATTGTTTGCCGATATTCAGGCACGGATGGATGGCCCCGATCCCGTTGCTGCCGTGCCGGACCTGCGCGCGCGTATCCGCATGCTGGGGGCGGAATGCCGCCAGCAGCTGGTCAATGACATCATTGCCGTCAGCGGACCCGTGCGCATGGATGAAGCCGGGTCGCAGGCACATCTGGACGGGTATATCCTTAATGCCTCGCTCGGGGTGCTGCTGGTCCGACTGGATGCGGCGCTGGTGCATCTGGCCGCGACGCAGGTGGCTCCGGTCCATGACCATTTCCACTTTTCCACCCCGCCGTGGCGGGACCGGACGGATGCCTGGCATAACGGTGTGCGTTCTGCCGGCGCGGTTCTTGCGGGCGGGCTGGTGTGGGAAGTGACGGGCTGGCCCGACGGGCCGACATTTGCCATGTTCGTGGTGGTGACATGCAGCCGCTTTGCCGCGAATGAAAACCCGGTGCAGGACAGTCTCGGCTTCCTGCGGGGCGCGGTGTGGGCAGCGGTGGTGGCGGCGGTCCTGACCTTTGTCGTGCTGCCCCGTCAGGCAGTGTGGGAAACACTGGTCGCGTCGCTGTTTCTGCCCATGATGGTGGGTGGCCTTGCGTTGCGTGACGCCCGCACGGTGGGTACGGCAGCGCCCTATAACAATTTCCTGCCGTTCATGGTCTATCCCGGCAACCAGTCGCGGCTGGATGAACTGACCTTTTTCAATACCAACAGCGCGGTCGTGCTGGGGATATGGTGCAGCGTGCTGGTGTTCCGGCTGGTGCTGCCATTTGATCAGGATGCGGAACGCTGGCGCATGCGCCGCCAGATGGTGGGTGACCTGCGCCGTATCGCCCGTACGCCCGCCATTCCCGATACAGGCGCATGGGTGAATACGCTGACCGCGCGTTTTGCCCGTCTGGTCCGTCATTCCACCTCCATGTCAGATATACAGACCAACGCCTATCTGGATGGCGTGCTGGCGGTCATGACCGTGGGGCTGAACCTGATCCGGCTGCGGCGCATGCTGGACCGTGGCAGTCTGCCGCCTGATGCCCGACAGGCGGTGGAACACACGATCGCAGGTTTTGCCGCATGGCGGGGCCAGCCGCCTGCCGGTCTGGCCCATACAGTGGCGGATGCGCTGGCCTGCGTGCGGGCGCGTGTGGCGGCGGAGGGGAACCTGTCGCGTCGCCTCGATCTGGGGTGGAGTGTCGCCTATCTGGAAATACTGGTGCGTGAACTTGTGGCCCATGCCCGTTTTTTTGATATTACCCACCGTTTCCACGCCCCGCCCGATTCGCGACCGGCCGGACCGGGCATGAACCCGTACCAGCCTGAAGGAACTACCCATGACCATCAAACGCCTGCAACCTGAGGAACGACTGACTGGTGCCGTCGTGCATGGGAAGACCGTCTATCTGGCCGGGCAGGTGGCCGATGATCCCACCCTTGATGCCGAAGGCCAGACGGCGGATATCCTGCGCCAGATTGACGCCCTGCTGGCGGAAGCGGGGACCAGCAGCGCGCGTCTGCTGTCGGTGCAGATTTTCCTGAGCGACATGAACGATATGGCTGCGATGAACCGCGCATGGGATGCGTGGCTGGACCGTGACGCCAAACCTGCCCGCGCAACGGTTGAAGCCCGTCTGGCCGATCCGCGCTGGAAGGTCGAAATTACCGGAATCGCAGCCCTGCCCTGATCTACGGGCGGCCCTGAAGGCCGGTTTTCATGCAACCGTCGGGGTGGGCGGGCTGTTCAGATTCGTGAATGCGGTTCCACCGACCCACCCACGACAGGAAGCAGACCACCATGCCAGATGATAACAGCCATGCCTCATCCCGCCGCCAGATCCTGACAGGTGTGGCGGCGGCCGGGCTTGTCTCGGCCGCCGGTGCCCGCCAGTCCAGTGCTGCCGCCGAAATGGCGGCCCCCATGCCCCCGCTGGTGGATCCGGAAAATGCCTATCCCCGGCCGCCGTTTCCACAGCAGTCGCAGCCATGGCCCGGCCTTGCGGGCAAGATGACGCCACGGCCCGACCATGGGGAAACCAGCTACCGTGGCTCTGGCAGGCTGGCGGGACGCAAGGCGCTGATTACCGGCGGTGATTCCGGCATTGGCCGCGCTGCCGCCATCGCCTATGCGCGCGAGGGGGCGGATGTGGCGATTGCCTACCTGCCAGCCGAAGAACCCGATGCGCGGGAAGTCATTGCCCTGATCCGCGCAGCCGGGCGCAAGGCTGTGGCGCTGCCCGGTGACCTGCGGGACCGCAAATACTGCGATACCCTTGTGCAGCGCGCGCACCAGGAGATGGGTGGACTGGACATTCTGGTCAGTAATGCCGGTCGCCAGCGCCATCAGGACAGCATCCTCGATATCAGCGATGAACAGTTTGACGAAACCTTCCGCACCAATATCTACGCACTGTTTTATCTGAGCAAGGCGGCCATCCCTCTTATGCCGCGCGGGGGTGCGATCATTGCCACGGCATCGGTCAACGCGTTCAGCCCGTCCGAAATCCTGCTGGATTATTCCGCGACCAAGGGGGCGATTGTCGCCTTTGTCAAATCACTGGCCAAGCAGATGGTCCACCGTGGTATCCGCGTCAACGCCGTGGCCCCTGGTCCGTTCTGGACCGCGCTGCAGGTCAGCGGTGGCCAGACGGAGGATAACATTCACAATTTTGGTGGCGAAACCCCGATGGGCCGCGCGGGGCAGCCTGTGGAACTGGCACCCGTCTATGTATTGCTGGCATCGTCAGAAGCCAGTTACATTACCGGTCAGGTTTATGGCGCCGCCGGTGGGACGGGTGTGGGCTAGCGGCATGTAATGTCCTTGCAGCATCATCCCCGCAATGGCACATGGCATGGATGCGTATCATTATGTCCTGCCTGCTGATGCTGCTGGGGGTTGCAGCATGTTATTACGCCTTTGGCATGATTGCCGATGCCGGACGTTTCATTTCCGATTCCCATCCCTGGTAAGCACGGGCAGCATTTTGCCTGCACTGCGGGTTCCAGTCATGAAACGTGCAGAGTTTTTTGAAAACAGCTGATTGATAAGAAAGATAAAATGTTGAGGGTGCCCCCTTTTTTTAAAGGGGGGCGTTCTCCGAAGCTTTTTGAAAAAAGCTTCACCAAAAACTTCCTTGGATTGCAGACTGTTTCCCGGGCCGATTTTTCAAACTGCCCCTCATATCCGCTGGATGCGGGGCGGGACCGGTTCCTCCGCCCGATCATGTTTTATGTTGCGCCGTGTTACGGATCATGCACCCAATCATGCATTCACGGCGTTATTCATTACTTCAGCAACAGAAGATTTTCCGCAGGCCCTGCCTGTGGTTGGAGGTCGACATGATCCGTTTTCCTGCCCTGCCCGCCCTTGTCATCGCCAGTATTGTGGCGGCATCCCCCGCCCTTGCGGCCACAGTGCGGCTGGAAGGTCATTTCACTGCGGAACATGGCACGACCAGCCAGCCCGATGGCACCGTGCAGGCCACGCTGAATACGCGCACGAACCTGGTGAAATATACCCTGACGTGGACGGGGCTGAGCGGCCCTGTGGTGGCCGCCCATTTCCATGGTCCTGCCCCGGCAGGTGAGGAAGCAGGCGTACTGGTGCCCATTCCCAGCCCCTATAAATCCGGTCAGCACGGGTCCGTCCTGCTGTCGGCCGAACAGGCGCAGGCCCTTCAGAATGGTCAGGTTTACGTCAACCTGCATACTGACGCCCAACCCAATGGCGAGGCCCGCGCCCAGCTGGCACCGGTTCGTCCTGGCGAGGGAAAATAAACCGCAACCCATTGGGATCATGTCCATGATATAGTTTGCATGGCTGCTATTTGTGCGGCACAGTGCAATGGTGACATGGAAATCATGTCTGTCACGTAAGGACGCGGGGTGATCCCCGCCCGCCAGAAGTCATGGAGTTCGCTTTTGCGCCTAGCATCTCTGGCCGCCGTGGCGGCTGCTGTGTCCCTGTCCGGTATCACCCCGTTCACCTGTGCCCATGCGGCGGATGCGCTGGGGGAGCATACGGCAACGATCGCCTTTACCCTGTCAGCCGCCGATCTGGGGGCGGGGATGTCATGGGGAAAGGGTGTCCTGACATTTGAAGGGCATGACTATTCTTTCCGCATCCGTGGCGGCTCGGGTGCGGCCATCGGCTTTTCCAGGACCCATGCCATCGGCACCGTCTACAATCTGTACCGCATTCAGGATATCGAAGGCACGTACTGGTCCGTGCAGGGCGAGGCGACGGTTGGCGCGGGGAAGGGTGGTGCCGTCATGGAAAATAACAACGGCATCTATATCAAGTTCACATCGCGCAGCAGTGGCGCACGGCTGGCGTTTTCCGTTGAACGCCTGACCATACACCTGACACCTGATGCAAAGACCGCATCCGTCTCCGCCCCCCGGCTACCACCCCTGCTTCACATGAATAGGCAGGTCGCCCCCTGATCGTGCATGGTAGGCGCCATCATGAAAACAGATGGAGCCACCAGCATGACAGAAGACACCCATACCTTTGGCGATGGCCAGCTTGCGGCCAGCGTGCGTGCCCACGGGGCAGAACTGTGTGCCCTGCGCGCGGGCGGGCGCGACCTGTTATGGGGCGGGGGTGATCCGTGGCGTCGGCACTCACCCGTGCTGTTTCCCATCGTGGGGCGACTGGTGGATGACGCGGCATGGGTGAATGGGCAGGCGTACCGCATGACCCAGCACGGATTTGCCCGGGACTGCACGTTCCGCTGGCTGGAACGTGACGAAACGGGTTGCCGCCTTGAACTGTCCGATACGGACGCCACGCGCAAAATCTATCCCTTTGCTTTCAGCCTTGTCATTGAATACCGCATTGAACAGAGCAGGCTGCGGGTTGGGTACTGCGTGACCAATCCCGATGCGCATCGTGTCCTGCCCGCATCGCTGGGCGCGCATCCCGCCTTTATATGGCCGCTGGCCCCCGATATGCCCAAGGACCGGCATATCATTGAATTCGACCAGCCGGAGTCTGAGGGTGTGCGCCGCCTGAAAGATGGCCTGCTGCTGCCTGATACCTTCCCCTCCCCGGTCACAGGGCGGGTGCTGCACCTCGACGAATCCCTGTTCGCGGCGGATGCGCTGATTTTTGACCAGCCCACCAGCACGGGGCTGACCTACTGTATCCTTGGTGGCCCGGGCCTGCGCCTGACATGGGAAGGCTTTCCACAGCTGGGCATATGGATGAAGCCCGGCGCTGATTTTCTGTGCATCGAACCGTGGCATGGCATGGCCAGCCCGGTCGGATTCAAGGGCGATTTTTCCATGCGCCCGGGCGTGTTCCACCTGCAGCCCGGACAGGAATGGCGGGCTTCGTGGCAGGTTGGCTGCATCTGACTCCATGGGTCTTCCGGCAGGTGTCTTTTCCATGCAACACCTGTCGGAATAAGCTTTGCGAAAAAAGCATGGATCACCCCGGAAATCTGCGAAAATATCGTATTTCCAACCCCCCGGTTGCGTCGTAGCGTGCGCGCAGGAGCAGCATGCGGCAGTCTCGCCCGCTAGGCTCACGGGAAACGCCTTGATGCGTAGTTTTTCTCCTGTCCCCGCCGTGGGATTTTCCCCTTCTTCCAATTCCCTCCCGGTCCGGTCCATGCGTCAGCGCGTCGTGGGCTGGGTGGGTGCCGCCTACCGCAAGCAGGGGATGATGCTGCTGGCGACATTGCCCAGTATCGCGGTGCCTTCAGGCTGTCATGCGGGGATGGAGGGATCGCCCTCCCTGCTGGCGCTGCGGGGCTGGGACCGCTCCTGACTGCCATGGCCCACAGGCGGGCTGATCCTGCATCATGATGATATGGCGGCGCATTCCGGTGCGCCGCCATATTCATTGGACGATACATGACAGGAGCGTAAAATACACCTGACAGGCAGCCATGTGGGGGAGCAGCGAAAGGACATGGGTAAACATACGCCACGACGTACGGCATGGCTGGCGGTTGCCATGCTGGCGCAGATGGGAACAGCCCATGCGGCCACGACCGCGTTCAACAAGCTGCCTGATTATGAGAAATTCGGCATTACGGTCACCAGCGCCTATCACGTGCGTCGGTGCGGGGTGACGGTCACGATCAACCAGTCCCGTTTTATCGACAGTGCCAGCGCACTGGAAAACGAAGGGATTCTCGATAACGTCACACCCGCGGTCATCAGCGCGCGGCCTGCCTATTATATTGGGCAGGCCATGCATGAAATCGTGCCGACCATCATTTACCATACCTTCCTGCGCTATACGGATGCGGTGAACTGTCACTTCGTCTTCCATACGAAAGGCGGCGGCGGTGAGGACGAGGCGTTATATGGCATTGAGGAAAGCGCATCCCCCGCGTTCCTGAGTTTTGTCGTGAACAGCCATACCCATACGCAGGTGGACTGGTACAAGGCCAGTTTTGACGAAATCCGCGAAGTAGCTTCCAGGTTCGAGGAAGACCCGGCCTATGCCGCCCCCCTGACGCCGGAGGAAGGGGGTGTGACGCAACCCACGCCCGCAGACCCCGATAGCATCCAGGACGTGACAGACCGCCTGCAATGAACGAAAGAGGGGGCATGACTTCCATGCCCGAATTTTCTCCCGCCTTCAGGGAGCAGCTGCAAGACCTGTTCCGCTGGCGGCGTGATGTGCGCCATTTCCGCCGTGATCCGTTGCCCGAACCCGTGCTGGATGGTCTGCTGCGCACTGCCTGTCTTGCTCCATCGGTGGGATTAAGTGAACCATGGCGTTTCGTGCGGGTGGATGACCCGCACCGCCGCGCGGCGGTGCGCGAGGATTTTGCCCGCTGCAACGCCCGTGCCCTGTCGGACCGCGCGGGAACGGATGCACAGCGTTATGCCCGGCTGAAACTGGCGGGACTGGATGACGCACCGCATCACATCGCGGTCCTGTCCCACCCCGAACCCACACAGGGGCGTGGCCTGGGTCGGGGGACCATGCCACAGACCACCACATGGTCCACGGTCATGGCCATCCATACGTTCTGGCTGGCGGCCACGGCATCGGGAATCGGTGTTGGCTGGGTGTCCATCATCGACCCCGAACGGATCAGGGCCGTGCTGGATATGGACCCCACGCTGGAGCTTGTGGCCTATCTGTGTGTGGGCTACCCGGCCCAGCCTGCCAGCACGCCGGAACTGGAACGGCGCGGGTGGGAAAGGCGCGCGCCCGAACGCCGGGAATGGATCCGGCGCTAGGGCCATCGGTTCCATCAGATCCGGCGCGATGGCGGCCCATATTACGGGATATGTCCGGTTCACCCTTAAAAAAACTTTTTGAAAATAACATTTTGGGGGCTGTTGGGAATTGAGTTTTCTAAAGGGCCATGATGTGTTTCAAAGACCATATGGATCGCTTCATACTGACGGA
>NZ_BDLU01000041.1 GCF_006538165.1 Komagataeibacter diospyri | reverse complement strand
GAGAACTTCTTCTGCAAGCTCAAGGAGTTCAAGCGCATCGCCATGCGCAGCGAAAAAACAGACAGATCATTCGAAGCCATGATCTATCTCGTTGGCGCAATCATCAATTCAAGATAATTCCCAACAGGCCCTGAAAAAGGCGGTGTTCCCTGAAGCTCTTGGGGGCCTGTCATGAGCTGACTTTTCAAACACTCTCCTAAGTATGCACGGATCATGGCCAGCGTTGCCCGATCAGGGCGGCGGGTGCCGGCCTGAAGTTAAAGGGCGGGGACCAGGGCAGGAAAAAAAACGGGTGGCAGATATTCGTTAAAGCCGGTTTTGCTGCCGTCGTGTTTCACCCATTGTGCCTGCCGGGTTTCAGGCTGGTCAGATCCAGGTGATGCGCTTCCACCCACCTGCTGGCGTTCCGCGCAGGACGGCCTGGCCCTGCCGACGCGCGGAGTGCATGGCCCGTGCCCGTTTCCCGGCGATGGAGGACTGAACGCTGCTGCATCATTTTGAATACCTGTTCCAGCATTATGGATATGGGGTGATCACCTTTATCGTCATGCTGGAAAGCATGGGGCTGCCGCTGCCAGCTGAAACACTGATCATTTCCGCTTCCGTCTACTGCGCTGCAACCCATAAGCTGGATATCCAGTGGGTGGCGCTTGCGGCGGTGGCGGGTGCCGTGATCGGGGATAATATCGGCTACATGATCGGACGCAGGGTCGGTCTGCCGCTGCTGCAGAAATATGGCGCAAGGATCAAGCTGACCCCGGATCGCCTGCTGCTGGGGCGCTTCCTGTTCCGTCATCATGGCAGTGGCATCGTGTTTTTCGGGCGGTTCATCGCCCTGTTGCGGGTATTTGTTGCCCTGCTGGCGGGGGCAAACCATATGCCGTGGCCGCGCTTCATGGTGTTCAATGCGCTCGGTGGCCTGTGCTGGGCCGGGGGGTATGCCACGGGTGCGTATTACCTTGGCCGCAAGGTAACGCAGGTATCCGGCCCGGCCAGTATCGCGATGGGTCTGGCTGTGGCTGCCGGACTGGTGGCCAGCGCCATTTTCCTGCGTCGCAATGAAGAACGCCTGACCCGGCAGGCCCTGCGTGAAGCTCGTGTGGATGCGGCGGCCCGGACCGTGGATGTGCCCGGGACGCCGGTGGCGTAATCAGGTCACTATCCGGCTGTCCCATGCAAGGGAAGGATTTATTGCAGCGTCGGCCTGTTTGTGGGTGTGACTGTTCTGGTGGACGGGACGGGGACCCGGGGACCGGGCAGGCGTTCGCGCAGCATGGCATGTTCTTCTGGCGGCAGCAGGTCGGCCAGTGTCGTGCCATCCAGCACTTTCATGAATGCTCCCAGCGCCATCGACAGAACCCCGCGCAGGCGGCACATGTCCGACAGGACGCAGCAACTGCTGTTTTCGGTATCAGTGTTTGGTTCACAATGGACGAGGCGCATGTCATCCTCGGTCTGGCGTACGACATCGCCAATCCGGATGTCCCTGGGGTCATGGGCCAGCAGCAGTCCCCCGCCCCGGCCACGCCGTGCATCAATCAGCCCAAGACGTGACAGCCGATGAATGACCTTGACCAGGTGATTTTCGGATATGTCGTACGCACTGGCGATTTCATGGATCGACACACGTCTGTCCGCATGGATTCCCATGTATAGCAGCGTGCGTAAGGCATAATCGGTGTGCAGGGTCAGGCGCATGTGGCTACCTAACATAGGGGCAATCGACAGAGACAGACCCATATAAACGGTATTCCATATGCCGTTTATATGTCAAAACATGCTCCAGCCCTTGGTTTTAGTAAGCCAATGACAAATAAAGGCGACGGAAACGGTCCTATACTATCACGTAAATGTGATTGTAATGGGACGAAAACGCCTTTGTCTCGCCCCAAATCAACGGGTGCGAGTTCGCTCAGGCGCCAATCCATGCCTGCAACGCCCGCCGGGGCGCCTTATTCCTGGCCGTCGTAACGGCAATGGGCAGCCTGTCAGTGGGTGCCCGATTCTGCCCCCGACCCTGTAGCGGGGGCGGGTGGTTCCATCATCCGGTCCATCATCGCGAGCATCAGGCCCGATACGACAAAGGCCAGATGGATACCCACGCTCCAGGCCAGTGTCCGGCTGGAGATTTCATTAACCCGTATGAAATCCGCCAGTACATGGATTGCGGACATGGCCACGATGGAAGCCATGAGCTTTATCTTGATGTCCCCGAACGTGACGTGCCCGATCCAGTCGGGAAAATCCCGGTGGCTGCGTACGTCCAGCTTTGAAACAAAATTCTCGTATCCCGCGAACATCACGATCAGCAGCAGGTTCGCCAGCAGCACCAGGTCAATCATGTCGAGGATGCCAACAAACACATCATCGAATTCCAGCGTGTAGCTATGCCTGACCAGCGTCCACACGGTCTGGAAGAATTTGACCAGTATTACCAGCAGCCCGGCCGTCAGCCCGAGATACAGCGGTGCGCACAACCACCGTGCACGGAAGAACAGTCGCTCCAGGCCGCTTTCCAGCCATGGTGTTCCCTGCGTGGGAACCGGAGACGACGCCTGCGGCGTGGGATCGTGCATGACGCCTGTATAATCTCATCCTACCCGAATGGGTAGGTATATATTGCATGTCCAAATTTTTTTTATCGGACTTTTTTTCCTGCCGCGGCCGGTGATGACAATTATGTGTGTCGGCATGGTCACCCCACCATCATGGGATGGGAGTTGCGGCGGCATGAACGGGGGGATACGGCAGAATGCGCGGCGGGTGCGGAAGGTGCCCGTGAGACGGGCCGCGTCGTGCCGCCATCTTGCGTGACGGGGGGACGCCGCGCTACTTCCCGCGTGTCTTCCACCGCAACAGGATACCGATATTGGCCGTTTCCGGTAAAAGTAATGCGAACCATCGTACGCGCGCCATTGTTGTAGCCCTTGTGCTGGGTGTTGTGGTGGGGCTGGTCCTGCATGCGGCAGGCCCTGCGGCAAGCGAACCCGCCGCCCGGTTCGCCACCATGCTGACGGGGCTTTTCCTGCGGCTGGTGCGCATGATCATCGCCCCGCTTGTCTTTGCGACACTGGTATCGGGCATCGGCAGCCTTGGCGATGGGGCGCAGGTCATGCGGATCGGCGGGCGCATCCTGCTGTGGTTCATCGCCGCATCCTTCCTGTCGCTGGCGACGGGACTGGTGGCGGCCAACCTGCTGCAGCCGGGAGCGGGGTTCACCACTCCGCTATCGGTGGGGGATCTGGGGCTTGCCCACGCGCATTTCGACCCGATCGAATTCGTGCTGCACGTGGTGCCCACCAGCATCTTTGACGCCATGGGGCGCAATGACATCCTGCAGATCGTGGTGTTCTCCATCCTGTTCGGGCTGGCGCTGCCGGCGGCGGGAAAGGGTGCGCAGCGCATGATCCTGCCATGGACGGGGGAGCTTGCGCGCATCATGCTGCGCATGACCGATATGGTCATGTATGTTGCCCCTGTTGCGGTCTTCGGTTCCGTTCTGGGTAGTGTCGCGCATAGTGGGGCAGGCATCCTTGGCACGTTCGGCATGTTCCTGTGCAAATTCTATGGTACGCTGGGCGTGTTGTGGGTGCTTCTGACCTCCATGACCTTCTGCGTGCTGGGTCGGCGCGTGTTTGAACTGGCCCGGCTGCTGGTGCAGCCCATCCTGCTTGGTTTCGCCACGGCCAGCAGTGAATCCGTCTATCCCCTGCTGGTGGAACGGCTGGAACGCTTTGGCGTACCCGACCGTATCAGCGGCTTCGTGCTGCCGCTGGGCTACAGTTTCAATCTGGATGGGTCGGTGCTGTTCCAGTCCTTTGGCGCGCTGTTCATCGCGCAGGCTTACGGTATTCACATGCCGCTGGGCCAGCAGGTCGCGATGGTGATGGTGATGATGCTCAGCAGCAAGGGTATCGCCGGTGTGCCGCGTGCGGCACTGGTCACGCTGGCGGCCGTCATGCCGCAGTTCGGCCTGCCGGAGGCGGGGCTGGCGCTGATACTGGGGATTGACCATTTCCTCGACATGGCGCGGACGGCAACCAACGTGCTGGGCAATGGCTACGCTGCCGCCGTCGCAGCGCGGTGGGAAGGCCAGCTGGCCAATCACGCGCTGGCGGAAGGGGAATAAGGAACTGTATGAAAAGACTGAAGTCGTAAAGAAGTCTTTTGATGAAGATTTTTTCAGAAAGCTTTGAAGAATGCAGTCTTTTAAAAAAGGCGTTCCCAAAAACTTCTGTTAACCGGGCCTAGGTAAAACGGGACGGCTGGTGGGCCGTCCCGTTCGTGTTTTTACGCCTTGGCCAGTGCTGCGCGCAGCTTTTCATCCAGCACGTCAAGGAAAGGCTGGGTATCAAGCCACTTGGTGTCCCTGCCGACCAGCAGGGCAAGGTCCTTGGTCATCTGGCCACCTTCGACCGTTTCCACACAGACGCGTTCCAGCGTATGGGCGAAGTGGGTCACGTCAGGCGTGTCATCAAACCTGCCACGATAGGCCAGCCCACGCGTCCATGCGAAGATCGAGGCAATGGGGTTGGTGCTGGTGGGCCGCCCCTTCTGATGTTCGCGGAAATGGCGGGTGACGGTGCCATGGGCGGCTTCGGCCTCCACCACATCGCCGGTCGGGTTCAGCAGCACCGAGGTCATGAGGCCAAGGCTGCCGAAGCCCTGTGCCACGATGTCGCTTTCCACATCGCCGTCATAGTTCTTGCACGCCCAGACATAGCCGCCCTTCCACTTCAGCGCGCAGGCCACCATGTCATCGATCAGGCGGTGTTCGTAGGTCAGGCCCAGCTTCTCGAACTCGGCCTTGAATTCCCGTTCGTACACCTCCTGGAACACATCCTTGAACATGCCGTCATAGGCCTTGAGGATGGTGTTCTTGGTGGACAGGTAAACCGGCAGTTTCCGGTCGCGGCCGTAGGCAAGTGACGCGCGCGCGAAGCCTTCGATCGAGGCGCGGGTGTTGTGCATGCCCAGCGCTACACCGGGCCCCTTGAAGTCATGCACGTCCAGCACCTGCTCCGGCCCGCCATCGGCGGGGGTGTAGCGCAGCGTAACCTTGCCAGGGCCGGGGATGCGTGTCTCGGCTGCGCGGTAGATGTCGCCATAGGCATGGCGGCCGATCACGATGGGCTGGGTCCAGTGGGGGACAAGGCGTGGCACGTTGGAACAGATGATCGGTTCGCGGAAGATCGTGCCATCAAGGATGTTGCGGATGGTGCCGTTGGGCGAACGCCACATCTTCTTGAGGCCAAACTCCTCCACCCGTGCCTCATCGGGGGTGATGGTGGCACATTTCACGCCTACGCCGTAACGGCGCACGGCTTCGGCGGCTTCCACCGTTACGCGGTCATCGGTTTCGTTACGGTGGCGGATGCCAAGATCGTAATATTTCAGGTCGATATCCAGATACGGCAGGATCAGCCGTTCGCGGATGAAGTGCCAGATAATGCGGGTCATCTCGTCGCCGTCCATTTCGACAACGGGATTTCTGACCTTTATTTTTGCCATGGTACGTTTGTCTGCCTTTAAATGATGACTGTTTTTGTGTGTTTTTTCTTTCTGACGCCCGTTCGCGCAGCGGGCCTCCCGGCGGTCGCATTATTAGGCGTGCCGACAGGGGATAAAAAGCATTGCTGCATGCGGGTTCATTCACAAACGTGCCATCATCGTGCGGCCTGCCCGCATGATGGGACTACCCGAGGGGGAGGGCGTGTGACATGAAACGGTCATGACTGTCCGTTTCCCCCGTGATCCGGCCCGCAGGCAGGCCGCATTCCGGCGTCTGTGGCCCGACATGCTGGCTGGCCTCATGGTCATCCTTGCGCTGCTGCCCGCGTGCACGGCATTGCAGGGGATCGTGCGGTCGGTTGTGCTGTGGGCGGTGGTCGCACTGCTGTTCAACAGCAGGCGGATGCTGCTTGCGTTCATGCTGCCGGTGGTCGTGTTGCTGCCTGCGGCATTGTATTACATCAGCATCAGTGGCGTGCCGCCGGGATATCCGCTGTGGCTGATCCTGTTTTACTGCTCTTTTCCCGTTGTGGTGGGGTATGTGCGGCCTGTCCTGCCGTATCTGGGGTTATGGGCGCTGATGTGGGTGATGCTGACCGGGTTCTATCTGTCGCGACCACGCGGCGCGATAGTGGGCTGGCGGGTCCGCACGCGCATGGTCTGCATGGCCGTGCTGCTGGGATGCATCATCGTGCCCACCGTGCAGTTATGGCGGCATCTGCCTCCCACGCGGGGTGGGACCGAAAATCCGATGGTGCCCATCCATTCCCGCTTTGACCGGGCATGGCCGTGGAGCATGGCGACCGGCTACATCGCCGCCCGGCGTGAAACCCGGCGCGTGACCGACATGGCGCGACGGATCAGCCATGAACCGATCCGTTTCGATCCGCCGCCGCCCACCACGCCACAGGTGATCGTGCTGGTGATCGGCGAAAGCGCACGGCGGGACCACCACCATATTTATGGATATGGTCCCGCGACCACGCCGGAAATGGAGCGGGTGCCGGGGCTGGTGCGCTTTGATGACATGATCACCCCTTTTGATTATACGGTGGGCGCCGTGCCGGTCATCCTGTCCGGCTATGACCGCCTGCGGCCCGGTGCGATGCCGGGGCACGACCTGGTATCCGTATTCAACGCGGCGGGGTTTGATACATGGTGGATCAGCAACCATCCCCGGCTGGGTCCATATGACAGCGTGATTGGCGCGTATTCGGAACAGGCCCGTCATATCGTCTACACCACCGTGCATGACGGGTTGATGGGCAGTCCGGTGCTGGACGAACGCATGCTGCCGGTCGTGGATCATGCAGTTACGGATGCGCATGGACGCGTCTTTATCGTGCTGCATCTGTTCGGTAGCCATGAAAATGCGGCCGACCGTTTTCCCCGCGGTTTTGCCAGCCTTGGCACGGCTTATGACAACAGCATTGCCTATACCGACCATATGCTGGCCCATGTGCTTGCCACGCTGGTGGCGCATGGAGGGGAAGCCGCCCTGTTTTACGTATCCGACCATGGGGTGCGGATTTCGGAATGCACCGGCGGTATTCCAGCGCATGGGGATGTGCGCGCCGCGTATGAAATACCATTCTACCTGTGGACCTCCGCCACGTTGCAGATGGCCCACCCGCAGGCGGCGCAGGCCGCGCGCGATAACGTGCATGTGCCGCTGACGCTTGCGGCCCTGCCACCCAGCGTGCTGGATGCGGCAGGGCTGCATTACGGGGCTGCAGATGAAGCCCTGTCGGTGCTGTCAGCCCATCCTGCCCATATGGCGCGGATTGTGCATGGAGACAGCACGACCAACCAGACTGTTGATTATGACCACAGCCATGATGATGGCAGGTGTCATATCGCACAGGACTGAAGACAGAAGTGTTTGATGAAGCTTTTTATCGGAAAAGCTTCAGGGAACGCTGCCTTTTAAAAAAAGGCGACACCCAAAAACTTTCATTTCTTATCAATGATTTGTTTTGGCAGACTCTCTTATTTCCCGTTGGGATGCTTCTGCAGCCATGCGTCATAGCGTCGCTTGTCCAGACAGTAGGCCAGGTTCTTGTACAGCTGGATATGGCGGATATGCGTCACGTCTTCCTGGCAGGCGATCTTGTCGCTGTCCTGATATTCTTCCCATGCGGGCTGCAGGACCAGCGCGCGTTCCTTTTCCTGTGTGACGCAGGCATTGGTGACTTCATCGCCAAATTCCGTCGTGCAGTCATCAACGATCGGATAATTGGGGAATGTCAGCGCAGGCGCGGGCAGCTTTACTTCGGGGCGGATGTAGAGCGAGTTCAGTTCCCCCTCCGGCACCTCGGCGTGTGCCATGGAGACAGTGCCGGCGGCCAGCACGCCCAGCAGGGCACAGGTAAGGATCTTTTTCATGTCTGTATGCCTTTGTTCAAAACGGGATATGGCGGTCATGTGGCGAATGTGACCCTGCCGTCGCGCCATGCCAGGGGAAACGGATAAACCGGCATGTGGATTTAGGGTAGCGGCTCCATCCATTCCCGCCATGCCGGCCAGTCATGGATGATCCGCGCCAGTGCGGTATAGCCGCCACCTGCCGGATGGGCGCCATCACCACGCGCGATTTCGGCGCACCACGCGGGATGGGCCAGCAGTGGTTCCCATACCGGCAGGAAGGGCACGGACAACCGCGCGCATAATTCCGCCATGGCGTGCGACAGTGCCCGCGTGCGGTCATCGGGGCAGGGCCGCCCGACTGGCGGCGGGCCGATCATCAGGACCGGCCATGTCTGTCGGGCCTGTTGCAGGATCTGTCGTGTCGTCGCGATGGATTCATCGTGCGGGATGCGGGGCTGCCCATGCGTGGTGGATGTGCAGTCATTGACGCCAAAGGACAGCACGATGCCCCCATCGTGGCGTCCTTCCAGCCGGGGCCGGGTTTCGGCATGCCACCGCAAGGCGATGTCGCGGCCGGTCTGCCCGCGCACGCCCAGGTTGTAGGGCGTGATGTCATGGCCTGCCTGTCGTTCCGTGGCGCAAAGGCGTCCCACCCATCCCTGACAGGTTTCATCGCCGGTTCCCGTTACGTAGCTGTCACCGATAAAACAGATTCGCATATCCGCATGATAGGCGTGGCAGATGGGAAAAACCATGGTGGAAAGGATTGGCGTTTCTCTACTTTCCTATTTTGTTCTCATGCTTTAGGGTTCTTGGAACAGGTTATGAACACGGGGTGGGAATACAGGGATGCGTGCATGGATCATGCCATGGGTAGGATGCGGGTTGCTGCTGGCCCCATTATCCGCCGTGGCGGGACAGGTGATCCATCACGTGCCCCCCGCAACCGTGGGCTGCACACAGCCAGGCGCATTGCAACGGATGGCGGGCCTGTCGGCTACAGCCACGTCTGAGCGCACACTGACCCAGTTGCATTGCAGGCGCGTGGACGGGACAGGAAACTGGCAGGTGGTAGGCCATCATGGGGATGCGGTGCTGTTGCGTCACCTGCCCATCCACAAAGGGGAGGGCGCGCTGTATTTCCCTGCCGCCATCCTGCAACCCATGTCAGGCTGGGAGGGGCCGCGATCATTCGGCCTGCTGCGTCTTGTCATGGCGGGGATCGGGGCGGTGATGCTGTGGCCGCTGTTACGGTATGGCTGGCGGTTTTTACGCAGGTGGCAGGCTTGGCGCGTGTGCAGGCGACTGGTGGCCCGCCATGCCGATGCCCTGCGTATCCGGCGCAGGCAACTGGTGCAACTGAACAGCTATGGCGTGGAACGTACGACCCGGTGGCGACGGGAACAGGCGGAATTCATCAGGACCATCGTGCAGCCCGCGCTACGGAAGTCCCGTCTGCAATGGGCATGGCCCATCATTGCGGCCCGCGTGCAGGCCCGGATCGAGCATGTGGCCAGCCAGAAGCCGTCAGGCGGCGGGGCAGGGCAGGCCAGCAGTGGTTACGCGCCGGACATGGACCCTATTGCTTATGAACGGTATTGCGCCGAACGCCTGTGTAAATGTGGATGGGATGCACAGGCCACGCCACCCGGAGGGGACCAGGGCGCGGATGTCATTGCCATACGCGGCAGAACACGACTGGTCGTGCAGTGCAAATTGTACCGTAATGCGGTGGGGAACGAAGCCGTGCAGCAGATTTCAGCGGCCCGGCTGCATTATCATGCCGATATCGCGGCTGTGGTCTCCAACGCGGATTACACGAATTCGGCCCGGCAGCTGGCACGGTCCAATAACGTGTTTCTGCTACATCATGATGAACTGCCTGCTTTTGCGACCCGTCTGGCGCGGGCGCGGAAAAAGGCATGATCCTTCATTATGTCATAACATGACAAAACATGTCTGATGGAATGCGCGCCGGGCTACCCGGCGCGATATATTCAATCGCGCGATGCCGCGGGAACAGGAGCGGAAGGACGATTGCGCGTACTCAACCGGACCGTGATCAGCAGATGGGCGATCATGCGTGCAGAGTTGCTCATGTATCATACCTCCTATCCTTCCTATACATGAATCGTTTCATGAAAGCGAAGGTTTCCTGCAGGGCTGAAACAAATTTTCCGTGCCGTTGCGTTTTATGTCCGCTGCCCCCATCTTTAAGGTCAGAAACGGACGGGATGAGGGAAAGGTTTGAGACGACATCGTGTAATGCTGGATGGTCGTGAACTGTATGCGGGGGCGCAATGGACGCATGTACAGCGATTCGCTGATGCACTGCGTGCCCGTGGGCATGATGCCGTGGCGATTCGCGATGAAACGCCGCTTCCTCCCCGCGCACCGCGTCCCCGGCTGACGGGACTGCCCCCACGGGGTGCCGCGGCCCGTCGGCGCGTATAGGGGCATGGCATACGTCTATCTGCTGGTTGCGATTGTGGCGGAAGTCACCGCCACATTCTGCCTGACGTTATCCAATGGCTTTACGCGTCTGGGGCCATCATGCGTGACCGTGGTCGGGTATGGCGTGGCGTTCTATTCGCTGTCCCTGGCGTTGCGCGCCATTCCCACCGGCGTGGCCTATGCCATCTGGTCGGGTATTGGCACCGTGCTCATCACACTGGTCTGTCGCGTGGTGCTGGGACAGAAGCTGGATCTGGCAGCGGTCGCTGGCATGACGCTTATCATATGTGGCGTACTGGTCATGAACCTGCTGTCCAGCGCAGGCCAGCACGGATAAAAATGGCCGGTCCCGTAAACAGGACCGGCCGCATACATCAATGTCGGCCCGGACCGCCGCCGTGACCGCCACCACCACCGTGGCCGCCGCCACCGCCGCCACCGCCCGGTCCACCGGGACCGCGACCACCGCCGCCGGGGGCGCCACCGCCCGGACCGCCATGGCCGCCGCCACCGTGGAAACCGCCACCCGGTCCACCGCCATGAAAATCACCGCCGGGCCTGCCCCCACGGAAGCCACCACCCGGGCCACCACGACCGCCGCCACCGCGGCCCCATCCGCCGCCGCGCCCCATATATTCGGGCACGCCGCCGTAATAATCGCCATATCCGCTATAATACCCCCCCGAGGGGCCGTAACCGTACCCGCCGTAATAGCCGCCATATCCGGGGCCATCCACGCAGGCGACAAGCGGACTGGCCAATACCAGCGCCGACAGTGATCGGGTCAGTCGTTTCATGGGAAAGAAATCCTTTTTCCATATACAGCTTCACGTCCTGATCCTGTCAGGTTTTCAACTGTATAAAGAAAAAAGGTATAAAGACGACCATTGATGGCCGTCATCCCGCAGGTGATGGACGGGGCGATAGCGCACACCATCCGTTACCTGCGGGTTTCAGGGATTGGTTCAGGCCGTCTTCAGGTTATCGGCCTTGGCCAGTTCCTTGACGCGGCGCAGCAGGGAAACGCCATAATCCTCGGCTTCCATGGCGGAAGAAAAACCGCTCAGCGTGCCGGTCAGACCACCGATATTAACTTCCAGGCTGTATTTGCCCTGTGCATCGGGACCACTGGTTGCCACTTTGCTCATGATAGCATCCTAATTCTTGTTCTGTAGGGGACACGCAGTGTGTCCGTTCCCATTTACATGGGGTGGGGTCGCGCGGTGATCCATGCCTGCCGCCGCATGGCAGCCTGTCATGCGGTTATCTTGACAAGGGGACAGTCGATACCGTGTGCATGCCGTTCCGCCCGATCAGGTTGGACGTACCGTACCCGACCCGTATCGCCCTGTTATTTCTGGCGCGCGAGTTCGGCTTCCAGCTTTCTGGCGCGTTCTTCAAGTGCCCGTGCGTGTTCGGGCCGGTCTTTCAGTGCAATGGCGTAGTCACGACGCACCTGTTCGAGTTCGCGCTGCAGGTCTGTGGCGGAAGGAAGGTGATGTTCAGATGACATAAGGTATTCCTGTGTTCTTGTATTGGCTTGCCCTTTCATGTCGGAACACCTTTCCCCTGTCGCAACCTGCCCTTTGTGCGGATGTGGTATGACATGGCCGGACAACGGTTTGTGATACCCGCCATCGCTGGCATGATTGGAGGGGATGGGTGGGACATGGGCCACGGCGGACCGATCCCCCGGGAGACTGGACCACCGTAATCGGGAAAGGGAGAACAGGACGTGGATTTCAAGGCAGGCGATATCGTGGTGGTCAGGGACGATGCGGCAGTCAAACCGGAACTGCGCGGCATGAAAGGCGCCGTTGTCGAAATTATTGAAAATGGCCAGATCCGCGTGCGTAGTGACCGCACGGGCAATGACGAATGGTTTTCCGCAGCCGACCTGCGCCATGAATGACCCGGGAAGTGCTCAGTCCCCATCCCACAGGTGCAGGAAAGCGTAAGGATAGGCCACGCATGTCCGGACAAGGTGCCGCATCCGGGCGGACCATTCACGTGGCGGGATGGAGGGGGGGCGGATTGCCTGCATGACCTTTGCTCCTTGCCGGTGCCGGGGTGCTGCTGTCGCGGAGCACGCGCCCGAAGGGTCCATGAATCCAGCAACGTCAGGAAGGCATGAAAGATGCACCGGCACGGATCACATCTGCATGAAATGGTTCCTGATGCGCGGCAGGCGCATTGCGGCTGCGCATGCCGTGTTTGGACGATTGTCCGTTCAGGGTGTTAGAAGGAAAGGTGCCGGGCCTGCCGGTGACCGGATCGACAGACAGCGAAGAGATTGATGAATCGCGGCAAAATTGTAAAATGGGTTACCATTGTGTCCCTGCTCCTGATGATTGGTAGCGTGGGCGTTCTGGTGCGCGGAATGACGGCCGAGGGGATTGGCCCGATATCATGGATGGTGGCTGAAGGGCTGGCCGGCCTTGGTCTGCTGGGGCTTGGGGTCATCAACCTCAGCGGCGGGCGCGACTGATACCGCCACACCCGCGCCGGATCGTGTGGACTAGTTGCCCATGCCCGGTCCGCCCGTTCCCCCGGGGCCATCGCTGGGCGCATCCTGTCCCGGTGATCCGGTCATGCCCCCAACGCCGCCGCTTTCGCTTGGATCACTGGGCGAACGATCGGCCTGACATGCTGTCAGCCCCGCGAGCAGAAGCAGAACGGCAATCTTTTTCATCTGGGTCTTATGTCCTTCAATCACGCTATGGTGAGGTATGTAAGGATCTTCCCCCCGGAATCAACGGTATTTCCCATCTCCCTTAATGGCGCCGGCGTGGTACGGGTTGCACGCCCATGCGGTAAAGGGTGATTTCATCATATGTCTGCCCCGGTCTCAGTTCGATACTGGGAAAATCGGGATTGTTGGGACTGTCAGGGTAATGCTGGGTTTCCAGCGCCACGGCGTCCGTCTGGCGATAGGCCCGGCCCGCTGGCCCGGCGTAACGTCCGTCAAGCGAATTGGATGTATAGACCTGCAGCCCCGGCTGCGTGGTCAGTACATCCAGCACCCGTCCCGATGCCGGATCCCACAGATGGGCGGCAGGCACAGGGGTGTGCGATAGCTGGCCATTGATGATCCAGTTCTGGTCATAACCATGCGGATACATCATCTGCGGGTCCGTATCGCGTAGCCGGTCGCCGATACGGTGGGGTGTGCGGAAATCCAGTGGCGTGCCCGCAACGGGCGCGACCGTCCCCAGCGGCAGGGATTTCGCATTGATCGGCGTGAAGGTATCGGCATTGACCTGCAGGACTTCATTTTCGATTGACCCACTGCCTTCCCCATTCAGATTGAAGTAGCTGTGGTTAGTCAGGTTGATCACCGTGGGCCGGTCCGTTGTTGCGGTATAGTGCAGCGACAGTTCATTGCTGTCGTTCAGGCTGAAGGTGACATGCGTGATCAGCGTGCCAGGGAAGCCTTCATCCCCGTCCGGGCTGACCAGTTTCAGGGTTACGCTGGCGCCACTGGCGGTGACATTGGTGTTTTCCACCGTCCATACATGCTTGTCGAATCCCCTGTGGCCACCATGCAGGGCATTGGTCCCCTCGGTTCGGGGGATGTGGTAGGTATGCCCGTCCAGCACGAAGGCACCATTGGCGATGCGGTTGGCCACGCGCCCGACCGTCGCCCCGAAAAACAGGCCGCCACGGGCGCTGTCACGCGTGTATCCTTCCAGCGTCGGGAACCCCAGCACGATATCCGCCACGTGGCCGCTGTCATCCGGTGCATCAATGGCGGTGATGGTCGCGCCATAGGTCATGACCTGCACGCGTATGCCGTGGCTGTTGGACAGGGTGAAACGGTCGACCATCCGGCCGTCCGGGGTGGTGCCAAACGGTGCGCGGCCCAGTGTCACCGGATCTGTGGTGTCCGCATGCGCCACCGTGACAACCGCCATCGCCAGCAGCAGCCCGGCCACGGGAAAACGGCGGCTCCCGTGCCAAAAAAAAGTGTGCATGGAGCATTCCTGTCATTATGGGGTCGATATGAAACCCTGTTATCTGCTGTTTATCTTGCCGCTATGGGGCCGATCCTGCAAAACAGGGCAATGAATCCGGGTCTGGTGTGTACGCGCGCGTTTCGTGCGCCTGAAAGGGAGAAGATGCGATACAGGGTTGTGGTGGCGCTGATGGCCGCGGGTATTGCCTGTGGTGGGATGGTAAACGGCGCACGGGCGGCACAGGTACAGGACCTGCCCGCATCCCCGGCCCCGCATGCCGAGACGGAACTGCAGAAGCTGCCGCCGTACCAGAACAAGGTGAATGAATATATCGACCTTGCATCCGTTCAGGTACATGGCACGCATTCATCCGCCACCTTCATCCAGGATTTTGACGAGGATATGATCC
This sequence comes from Komagataeibacter diospyri, assembly GCF_006538165.1. Taxonomy (GTDB): domain Bacteria; phylum Pseudomonadota; class Alphaproteobacteria; order Acetobacterales; family Acetobacteraceae; genus Komagataeibacter; species Komagataeibacter diospyri. Next base: position 42,972 of record NZ_BDLU01000041.1, on the reverse strand, counting down.
GTCACGGGCTGCCCTTTGCCTCGGTCCGGTTTTCCGTCATGTACAACTGTGCGGCGGATACGTACCGCACGCTGTCCTATGCCACATGGTCGGGTCACATGGGCACGGGCCACCGGATTGCTGACGGCCCGGTGCCACGTGGGGAGATGACGGTTGACCCGTCGCTCCGTGATGGCAGGCGTATCGCATGCGCCCATGTGGGCCACACTCATGCCGGGGGGCAATAATCCCCCTTTTGGGGATAAACCAGTAAGTTATGTGGATAACAGCGTGGATGGGCCAGCGCGTCGCACGCTGCATGGCCGGGGGAACTGCTAAAAATGAACGATCAGGTTTCTGTGGATAGTCATGTCGTTGATGTCGTGGCGGCATGTCTGCCCACCGTCACGGGCCGTGATGCGGTGACCATGCCGGCACAGGATCGGGCGCGTGTTTTCCTGCTGCAGCTGGAACAGCGGGGGCTGACGGTCGCACCGCGCGAAAGGACGGACGGCGCATCGGCCCTGCACCAGATTTCGGACGGCCTGATCGACCTGTTTTCCAGTGAGGACCGCAAGCTGAAATACAGCGCCCTGCTGGTGCTGTTCCTTGTGCTGGTGGTGCTCTACATCCAGCCGCTGGTCATCCTGTTCGGGCTGCTGCTCAGCGGTGTGGCCTTTTTCATATTCGCACTGACACGCCGTAACCCCACCGACTGATTACTTCAGGGGCGGGCAGCAGGTGCGGCAAGTGTATCGCCCGGTTGCGCCGGGTTCTTGGCGGGCATGATGTCGTCGCTGCCGCTGGAGCCGGAAACAAGCTGCCACTGCCGTCGGTCATCCTGATAGCGCGACAGGCACATAAGCAGCGCCTGGTATTTTTCCAGCCGCCCCGGATCGCTGACCAGTGACAGGCAGGCGGCGCGCAGGTCACTGTCGTATCCGGTCCAGTGCGCGGTCAGGGTTGCCTGGCTTTTCTGTTCGGCGCCAATGCATTCCCCATCCGTATCCTGCATTTCGATATGGGCGCGGTCGCAGTTGGCCGCGATATCATATTGTGGCAGCACCAGCCTGCGGCCGTGCTGGGTATCGTAAGGATGATGGGCCAGTTTTTCGATATCCACCACCGGGGCCGCCGCATGGGCGGCGGGAGCCGGTTGCAGCGGCGATGGCAGGCTTTCCCCATGCTGGGTGGCATACTGTGCCAGGTCATCAAGGGCTGCCATCGCTCCCTTTACCGAAAACTGTACCGGTTCGTGCTCGAACGGGATCAGTGCGCCCGTGGCAGCTCCCTTCAGGGCGACGACCAGATCGGGCACGGTGTCGGGTTTCAGGTCGCCCCCGGCAGTATCCCATTTCTGGGCATTGCCGAAGACCTGCAGCGCAATGGTGAATTTGCCGATCATCACCATGGCCGTCTCCACTCCTTTCGGGTTGTGGTAACGGCCGTGACGCTGATGGACGGCAATGCCCACCGTACCGCTGGCTGCACGGTAGAACATGATATCCAGCGTGCCCTGATGGGACATGATCATGGGCTGGCCCGCCGGTCCGTTATTGGCGAATATCCAGTCCGGGTCAGCGGCGTGCGCATATGATGTGGCGCAGAGGGTCCCGATTGCCAGGATGGCAGCAGGTAGCAGGCGCATCCCGGCTATTTCCTTCCAGTATCCAAAAAAAAGTCATCAACGGTCGCCATGATAACGGCGCGATACCAACTGGCCAATGCCGACCGCACAGGTCGCCCCTGTGGCGCGTAAAAAATGAAAATCTTCTTTAGTATTATTTTTGCCGTTGGCATGGCACGCATCGCGGTGAAGGACGGACATATTTTGTCGCAGACCGGTCACGATCATGCATCATGGTGTCCATGTTCCCCGTCATGGAAACAGGCATGTGGAAATATCCTTCCATGGCCTGAATTATGACAATATATGTCTAAATCACGTCACAGTGATGCTGGAATTATCCATTACCCCGATTCGTCGGTCCTTGTTGCAATGGGATTGTCGCAAAGTGAGCAGGAAACAGAACTTTCTTCTGGGCTGTATGGCACTGATCTCCCTGCCGGGGATTGCGCTGGCGCAGTCGTACGATGAACGGCCCCGTGCCGTGCCCGTGGCCATGCAGCCCGAAGATGAAAACAGCAGCCCCAGCCCATCGCGGATGCTGGTGGATGAACGTGCCGGTGGCTGGGTCGCCATTCATCATACGCCCGATGCGGGCGTGCATACCGACCTGTGCATTGCCGGGTCGGAAAGCGAGATCCTGATGTTCCGCGCCGATGCCGATTCGCTACAGGTGCGCAGCGCGGATGACCACTGGACGCTGGCCAACGGTGAAAAGGGCGACATGACGGTCACCGTAGGTGCCTATACCCGTGTGTTTCACATGCAGGCCAATGACGCCACGACCCTGGCTGCCGACATCCGCGCCGATGACCTGACCCATCTGCTGGACGCCATGGCGACATCGCATATGGCGGTGGTGAAATTTGGTAGCCGCACGACGCTGAGCGTCAACCTGGCGGGCAGCATTCCCGTTCTGGACCGTTTTCGTGGCTGTGCCGAAACCCAGCATTTCGCCAATCTGGGCCAGGGTGCGGGACAGAAGGCTTCCCCGTTTTAGGGGCGTGAATGCGTATGGCTATCCGGGCAAGGACGGCTTGTACCAGAGCTGATGTACATGAAGCCGGTCAGGTCCGTACGGGTGCAGGGGGGCATGCCGCCTGCACGCGGTACCTGTGCCAGTGATCGGATGGCGCGTGGCTGTAATAGAACCCGCGCTTGAGTATGTTTTCCACCAGCCGCAGGCCGGGATTGGCCGCAAAATACAGCGTGCGTTCCAGTCCTGTCGTGGTGGGAGCGCTGGCAAAGCGGGCATTGCCTATATAGGACGGGAATTTCCCGTTCTCCCGCGCCAGTCCGGGCCAGACGCTCAGGGCGCCAAGCCCGGTTTTCCATGGCTGGCCCATCAATGTGTCGATTGGCGTGGCCGTGTAGTGCAGGCAACGCAGGATCCTGCGCGCGCCAGACGGGGTAATCAGGTAGGCATGGGCACCCCCGGGTGACGTGGACATACGGGTCAGCCAGTAATCACGCCCCAACGGCACAAGTTTGCGCTGCAGGCGGGTGGCATGTTTTCCGTCGCCAAAAAAACGCACGAATTCCCATTCATCCTGTCGCGTCATCAGGGCGTGCACGACATAGGGCCAGTCGGGGGAAAGCAGGACGTCATCTTCCAGCACGATCCATGGCCTGTCCATGGTTGCGATCCGCTGCAGGGCCTGCCTGTGCGACAGCATGCAGGCTATTTCTCCCGGGTACAGATCCTTGCCCATGAAAATCCGGCGTCTGCGCCTGTTATAGATTTCGTAATCATGATCGGTCAGGTCATGGGCATCAACCGCGTCCAGAAAATCGAAATCAAGACCGAATGCGGTAAGTTGCCGTGTCAGTGTATTCCGACGTTCTATAGCGCATGACAGGCTGATTACAAGAATTTCCGGGAAATTACGTTTCATATATTTTGGATGTGGTTTCATTTTATTTTTTATTCATTTTTTATTTCATGAAATATTATTGTGTAAACCACATGCAGGAACAGATCGGGGCATACGTTAACGACCTCATCATTATAAGGATAGGGATATATCGTCGATTTATCCGCAGACCCGCATGCATCATTCCCATTGCGGGCAGGGCAGTGACGGACGTGATGCCTGCCGCCACGCAACGCAGGGCTGGTGACGGGCAGGCGGGCGCCTGCGTACGGTTGGGGAAACCAGCCGGTTGTGCGTGCATGGCAGCCCGCACGCTGTGCCGTGGTGACAATGACGGTGTGTATGGCAAACACTCTTCCCTTCCGGATTGTCAGTGCAGGCTGACCCACATGAAAAGGAAGACAGGACGTGATGAGGCGACGTTTTCATCTTGGCGTACTGGCGGGCTGGCTGGCCATTATCGCGGCAGTAACGGCCCCCGGCCCGGCCGCGGCACGGGATGCGAAGGCACGCCATGAAGCAGCCCCGGCACCGGTGGCCACACTGGACGTGGCGGCGTTCCAGACGCAGGCGGCCCAGTATGTGGGCAAGCTGGTGCAGGTCGAGGGGTGTTACATTACTTCCGCCAATTCAGGCGGGGCGGATTGCGCGGCCTTCCGCATTGCCGACCTGCCGGGGCAGGTGGACTGGAACGGGGCGGTGCCGCTTGATGGCCCGACGATGGAGGAATCCTCCTTTCGCAAGGCCCAGCAGATCTGTGGCGATACCGGCAGGAATGTACAGTGTCAGGCCGAGGTCAGCGGTGTGGTATACGACCCGTTCGGGGATATGGGAGTACAGGGACAGCGCAATTTCGAACTGCGCAACGCCCGTATCCACTGGCTGGCGGAACCCGTGCCGCACAGGGTCGAACGGCACCGCACGGGCAACGAACGTTCGGCTTCCCGCTAGGGGCGTCCGGACCCCGCCCCTGAACCTGCGTTCCGGGGCGGACGTGGCTTAATGGCCAAGCAGGTGCGACAGCACGGTCACCACCCCACCGCACAGGACGCTGCCCATGACGACCATGGGCACGATCCACATCTCGCGCATGATGCCTTTCGCATGGTCCATGGCACGACGCGTATGAATGCTGCGTGTGGAGGGCAGTGGCGTATTGATCATGGTTGTCATGGCATGCGTCCCGGGGCGCTCTGGACCCAAAAAAGCGACTGCGGTTCGTGACCGGTGGCGCGTAATGCAGACAGGATTGAAACCTGTCAAGCATGAAAATTCTCCCTATTTGCAAGGGGCATGACAATCACCTGAAAAATACCGGTTTCCCGCCACTTTTTCTGTTGGGCATGCTTTTCATGCGTGGCGGCGTTGCGGGCCGTGTCGGGATGCCCGATAAGATCCGTTTGGCCATCCGAGACAGGCCGCCCTTACGTCCGGGATTCCCTGCATGACTCCGCTTGCGCTGATTCTGATCGGCATTGGTTCCATTGCCGTCCTGCTGTTGCTGATCCTGCGGCTGAGGCTGCATCCTTTTGTGGCCCTGCTGATTGTCGCGGTGGGGGTGGCGTTGCTGACCGGCATGCCGGTGGCAAAGCTGGCTGATGCGGTTCAGGGCAGCATGGGTAGCACCATGGGCCATATCGCCATTATCGTGGCCCTCGGGGCCATGATCGGGCGGATGATTGACCTTTCGGGCGGGGCCGCTGTCGTGGCGCAGGGACTGGTGCGCCGGGTGGGGGCCGCCCATGTGCCGCTGGCGCTGGTCATTTCCGCCTTCGGTGTCGGAATTCCGGTGTTTTTCGAAGTCGGCGTCATCATGCTCATGCCGCTGGTCTATGGCATGGCGCGGCAGACGGGGCGGCCACCTGCGGTCTTTGGCATTCCCATGGCGGTGACCATGCTGACGGTGCATGCGTTGCTGCCGCCTCATCCAGGTGCCGTGGCGGTGGCGGCGGCACTCGGTGTGGGGGCGGGGCACATGCTGCTGCTTGGCCTGCCGCTGGCGGCGGTAGTGACCGTGCTGACCTATGTGCTGACGCGCCCGATCATGACGCAGCCCTTCGGCTGTGCGCCCGATATCCGCGCCGTGGTGGATGAAGCACGCGATGCGGCCCAGGGCCATGGTGCGGCGGATGAACCTGCCCGCCTGTTCATGCAGGCAGGCCAGCACCGGCCGGTCGGCATGGGGGAAATCGTCGCGGTCATTGCCGTGCCGGTCATGCTGATGGTGACGGGTACGCTGGCGGGGGAACTCATGCAGCAGGGTTGCCTGCGCTCGGTTCTGGTTTTTGCGGGCATTCCTTTTGTCGCCCTTGGGCTGGATGTCATGCTGTGCGCGTGGCTGCTGGGGCTGCGGCGCGGGCTGGCGCTGGCGACCGTGTCCGACGTGGTGGCCGCTGCCCTGCCGGGAACGGCCATCATCATCCTGATTACCGGCGCGGGTGGCGCGTTCGCGCAGGTGCTGGTGGGTAGCGGCGTGGGTGATGCGCTGGGTGGCCTGCTGGCGGCAAGTGGCCTGCCGCTGCTGGTGCTGGCCTTTGTCCTGACCATGATCCTGCGCGTGGCGCAGGGGCCGACGACGGTGGCGCTGATGACCACGGCGGGTATCCTTGGTCCCATGATCGGGCGGCTGCATCTGGACCAGACGCATCTGGCCCTTGTGGCGCTGGCCATGGGGGCAGGCGGCATGGCGCTGTCGCATGTCAATGATGCGGGGTTCTGGATCGTGACCCGCATGTGCGGCGTAAGTGTGCGCGAAGGACTGCGGAGCTGGAGCATCATGACACTGATCGCGGCCCTGCTGGTTTTTGCGGGTGTCGCCGCGATGTGGGCAGTAATGCCAGTCTGAAAGGTGCCGCTTTTTTCAAAAAGGCGGTGTTCTTCGAAGCTTTTTGAAAAAAGGTTCACCAAGGACTTCTTATGGTTTTCAGCCCGTCAGTGGCAGCAGGAACGGTGCGGTGCAGCTGTGGGATGCGCGGGCGACATCATGGGGTGTGCCTGCGGCGACGATCTTGCCGCCCGCATTCCCCGCGCCCGGTCCCATGTCGATCACCCAGTCCCCGCGTGCGGCGACCCGCATGTCATGTTCAGCCGCCACCACGGTATGGCCACCATCGACCAGCGATTGCAGGTGGGTCTGCAGCCGGTCCACATCCGCCGGATGCAGGCCGGTGGTCGGTTCATCCAGGATATATAGCGTGTGGCCCCGGCGCTGCTTCTGCAGTTCGGTCGCAAGCTTGATGCGCTGCGCCTCCCCCCCTGAAAGCTCGGTTGCGGGCTGTCCCAGCCGCAGGTAGCCCAGACCGCCCTGCTGCAAGGTGCCCAGCGCGTTGGCCAGTGAAGGCGTGCCGGCAAAGAACGTGGCCGCGTCATCCACTGTCATGTTCAGGACATCGGCAATGGATTTCCCGCATATCGTGACTTCCAGCACATCTGCCTGATAGCGCGTGCCGTGACAGGTGGGGCAGGGAGAATAGACACTGGGCAGGAACAGCAGTTCCACCATGACCGATCCAGCGCCCTCGCAGGTGGGGCAGCGGCCCCTGGGCAGGTTGAAGGAAAAACGGCCCGCGTCGTAACCCCGGGATTTGGCCAGATCGGTTGCGGCATACATCTGCCGTATCGTGTCAAACAGGCCGGTATAGGTCGCAAGGTTGGAACGCGGTGTGCGGCCGATCGGCTTCTGGTCAATCATGACCAGCCGTTTGATCTGGCTGGCTCCGGCGGTGACGTGCCCCTGCGGTGTACCGATGGGCATATCCTCGATATTTTCGCCGTCCATATCCTGCACCAGTTTCTGTCCCAGCGCATGGGCGACAATGGCGGGCATGGCCTGACTGACCAGACTGGATTTGCCTGACCCGGACAGGCCGGTAACGGTCACGAACGTGCCCAGCGGGATATCAACACTCAGGCTATGGAGGTTGTTCCACGTAATCCCACCCAGTTTCAGCCACCCCTTCGGTGCACGCGGTATGCCTGCGATGGGCGCGTCACTGGCGAACAGGTAGGGCGCGGTGCGCGAGAGCGGCACGTCACGCAGGCCATCGGGCGGACCGCTGTACAGCACCTCGCCCCCACGCGTGCCCGCATCGGGACCGACATCGACAATCCAGTCCGCGCGGCGGATCAGGTAGAGGTTGTGTTCAACGATAAACAGCGAGTTGCCCGCTGCCTTCAGCCCTTCCAGCGCATCCAGCAGGTTATGGGCATCTGCCGGGTGCAATCCGCTGGAAGGTTCGTCGAGCACATATACCACGCCAAACAGGTTGGACCGGATCTGTGTCCCCAGCCGCAGCCGCTGGTATTCCCCCGGTGACAGGGTGGTGACCGACCGGTCGGCCTGCAGGTACCCCAGCCCCAGATGTTCCAGCACGCCGATGCGGCCAATCAGGTCGGCAGCCATGCGGCGGGCGGCGATGGCGGTGGCGTCGCCTGCCTGCGGCGTATCATCCAGCACCTGTGTGCCTTCGGCCAGCGGAGCAAGGGTACGCGCAATGCTAGACAGGGTCTGCTGTGTCATCTGCGCAATGTTCAACCCGGCCAGCGTGACGCGCAGTGCATCGGGGTTAAGGCGCTGCCCATGACAGGTGGGACATGGGGTGGCGGTCAGGAAGCGTTCGGCCCGCCGGCGCATGTTCGCACTCTGTGATGTGGCGAAGGTATGCAGCACGTACCGTCGCGCGCCGGTGAACGTGCCGTTATAGGATGGTGGCACATGGTCGCGGATCGCACGCTGCACGCCCGCGTGGTCCAGGCCGGGATAGACGGGAAAAGTCGGCGTTTCCTCGGTATAGAGGATCCAGTCGCGCGTTTTCTGTGGCAGGTCGCGCCAGGGGCAGTCCACGTCCACGCCCTTGGTAATCAGGATGTCACGCAGGTTCTGCCCCTGCCATGCGGTGGGCCACGCGGCCACGGCGCGCTGGCGGATGGACAGGCTGTCATCGGGCACCAGCAGGGCGTTTGTGGTGTCCATGATCCGGCCCTGCCCGTGGCATTGCGGGCACGCACCCATGGGGGTGTTGACGGAAAAGGATTCCGCTTCCAGCCGCTTCATGCCAGCGGGATAATGTCCTGCGCGGGAATACAGCATGCGCAGCAGGTTCGACAGCGTGGTGATGCTGCCGACCGAAGATCGCCCGGTGCCAGTGCCGCGCTGCTGCTGCAGGGCGATGGCTGGTGGCAGGCCCTCGATCGCGGTCACGTCAGGCACCGGCATCTGTCGGAACAGCCGTCGTGCGTAGGGGGAGACGGATTCCAGATACCGTCGCTGCGCTTCTGCATACAGCGTCCCGAAGGCGAGGGATGATTTACCCGATCCCGAAACTCCGGTGAACACCACCAGCCGGTCGCGCGGCATGTCCACGTTCACATCTTTCAGGTTGTGTTCGCGCCCCCCCCGGACATGCACGAAATCCGCGCGGTTGTGTGGATCGGGGGCGGGACTTGAAATGGGGCGCTGCGACATGGAAGGGCCTTCGTGCAATGTACCGGTTGCGGCGGTGCGTCTGTGCCCCCTCGTTATAACGCGTCTGTCAGGTTTTGTCTGGCGCAGCTTAATACTATTATCGCACGTTATATAATTACATATGATCCGATAACAGACCACCCGCTTGACCGATGGAACAGGGCAGCGCATCAGAAAGATTGGATAATGACAGATATAGACGATCAGGCAGGCGGAAGCATGAAAAGGTTCATCATACTGGGCGTATCCATATGCCTGTTTTCCGGGGCGGCCCATGCGGTGGGCGGTGGCCGGCATGGGGAAACGGCTTCCGTCATTGCCGAGGCGGAGCGTCACGTCGCGGCCACGCAGCCTGACCCGCACGGGGTAACATTCCGCAATGTCACGGTGCATCCCATGGATGCGACATCGGTGGTGTGTGGCGAAATGGCCCCGCACAACGCGTCCGCTGCTGGCGGGGTATTCATGAAGTTTGGCTATGTGCAGGGTCAGGATGACCCGGTGGTGTTCAGTGGCCGCGACGTGCCGCAGAAAGTCGAGTTCAATGAAGTCAATTCGTGGCTGAATGACAGCATCAAGCTTGAGGATCTGGAGGAAATGGGTTGCGTGCCCCGTGGTACCTACCATAGCTATAACGAACGCCTGAATAAGGTCATGTCCCAGCGCAAGCAGTTTGGCGTGAACTGAGGGCTGGGCAACTTGTGCCCCCGGCGTGTGTTATGCGGGGCATGAATCCGGTAGCGCCATGTCCATGGCGGCATCAATCGCAACCTGTCTGCCGGCCCGTGTACCCGGGCGGCCCCGTGACCGGATGATCCTGTAATGATGGCGGGGTTCAGGCCGACAGGGTGGCGCGACTTTCATGTCGCGCAGGGAAGGGAAATTCATGACAGATGTAACGCAGTCCATGCTGGGCCAGGATGTGTTCGCGACAGGTTCGGGCCGTATGGGCACGCTGACAGCGGTCAATCCCGATGCGACCATCCAGATTACGGTTGATGGCCCGGCGGAAAGTACCTTCACCATTCCCGTATCATGGGTACAGTCCACTGATGGCGGCAAGATCCTGCTCGGCCACACGCTGGAAGATGTGCAGTCCTATACCCCACCCGCCTGAATGGGGCATCATGCAATGCCCGGTGACGTAATGGAAAGCGCCAGTCATGTCGCATGAACGCCAGTGGCAGGCCGGGCCGGTTGCCGGCGGGCCACCGGATGAAGATGCATTCCGCGTGCATTGCAGTACGCGCCCGATGTGCTGCTGGCCCATGCACGGGCGGCGCGTATGCCGGGGTTCGCGCCCACGTCCCGGGCTGCCGACCTGGTTGACATAACTCAGGTCGATCCGGCGATTGCGCTGGATATACGTTATGCCACGGCGCGGAATTTCCTGGGCTTTCCTGTCTATCCCACGCCACGGGCATTCCTGCAGCGTCCGGCGGCGCACGCCCTGTCACACGCACGCGCACTTGCTGCACGGCATGGCTATGGTCTTCTGGTTTACGATGCCTATCGTCCATGGCATGTCAGTTACCTGTTCCGTCAGGCGGTGCCGCAGGATCTGTACGAATTCGTCGGTGACCCCGCCATCGGCTCCCGCCACAATCGTGGATGCGCCGTGGATCTGACCCTGTGGGATCTGGCAACAGGGCGGGTTGTCTCCATGCCGTCGGGTTTTGATGAAATGACGTCGCGTGCCTATGTGGCCTATGCGGGAGGTAATAAGGGGGCCCGGGCCCTGCGTGACCTGCTGGGCCGTATCATGGCGGCTAGCGGTTTCCTGCCACTGGCTGAGGAATGGTGGCATTTCGATTATGTGGACTGGCAGGATTACCCGGTCATGGACCTGCCGTTTGATGCGATCGGGCGCGATACCACGCCCTGACCGCGTCGGACATCAGTCGTTATGGATCGTGCGGTCAATCGAGCGCCCGGCCTTTTCCGCCGGTCCCTTTGGCGGATCAAACGTATCCTGCATCTTGTCCCCGAAATGATCTATTTTCTCGCCCGTGGTTTCATGGTGGCGCTTGCACGCGCTTAATCCCGTGCTGGCCAGGACCAGCGCCAGGCCCAGTGCGGTCAGGGAACGCATGCTACGTCGGGCCGGGCGTGCGGGACGGTCATGATGCAGGGACAGGCGGAACTGGATATGGGTCGATGCTTGGGCCGTATTCGGTGATGTCGGTAGTGAAGACGTATGCGTATCCATGTGCGGATCCCTGCCTGGTATGATGTTTCCTCAAGTGTGAAAGCGGTGGGCGGGTTCCGGTTGCACATAAATGTGAGCCGCCGTTAGCTGAATATGGCCCGGCAGTCCGGGCACAGGCGCAGGAAACGGCCATCCGCGACAAAGGCGGTATCGCAGTTCAGGCACGTGCGGCGGACCTGATCCGGACGGTCCATGGGTATGGCGTGGCGGATGCGGTGTCGGCGCAGGTGGGCCTCCAGTGTCTTGATGTTCAGGCCCAGCCTGCGCGCGGTTTCACGGGCGGAGTAGCCCTGCCTGCGTAACTGTGCGACGGATGGAGCAATGGCAGCCCAGTCCAGCCGTGGCGGGCGTGTGCGACGGGGTGTGGACGGGGTCTGTGCGCCCTGTGCAATTTCGTGTTCATTTTTCATACGATATTTGTGCTAAAAATATACACATGTAGCAAGGAAATAATGCAGGGGAAAGAAACGTAATCGTGCCTGCGAGATGTTTGTGTATCTTTTTCATACACATGCAAGGAACCGTAATGCACGATCCCTATCTGCCCGCAGGCTGTAACCAGGCTGATATCGATGCCCGATTCGAACCCGAGGAACCCGCCTGGGTCACGCCTTACGTCACGCAGCTCCAGCATCGTCTGAACCGTCTGGCTGCCATCCGGGTCGAACTGGCGTCTGATCGTTTTGACGGTGCGTATGACGGGGTGGATATCCTTGGCTATCTGGATGACGAAATGGAAACGGTCCGCATGGCAATGGCGCACCCACAGGACAGGGACTGATCCCAGTCTGATGAGTGCCGTGGGTGGAGCCGGATTACAGGAGACGGGGCTGAATATTTCCGTTTGAAAATGAAATCCGGAACCGGCACAAGCGAACGGAACCTTTTTTCATGGATGTGGAATGACCCAACCAACCTGCCTGCCCGATCTGGATCACGAACATTTCCTGCGGCAGTCCTTTGCCGTGGCGGAGCGCGCGCGACAGGCGGGCGATCATCCCTTTGGCTGCGTGCTGGTCGATGCGCAGGGTAATGTGGTGATGGAACAGGGCAATGGATACACGGCGGAAGGTGGTGACATGACCGCCCATGCCGAACGCCTGCTGGCCACGCGGGCATCAAAAGCCCATGCGCCGGACGAGCTGGCGTCGTACACCATGTACACATCCGCCGAACCCTGTGCGATGTGTGCGGGTGCGGTGTACTGGAGTGGGATCGGCCGCGTGGTCTATGGTCAGAGCGAGGCCAGCCTGAAGGACATAACGGGCAATCACCCCGAAAACCCGACGCTTGATCTGCCCTGTCGCACCGTATTTGCGGCGGGTCAGCGGTCGGTTGCGGTCATTGGTCCCCTGCTGGAAGACGAAGCGGCGGAACTGCAGCGTACGTTCTGGCGGGGAAAGAATGAACCTGCCGTCTGAGAGATGTATCTGAAGACAAAAAGGTAAAAGTTTTTGGGAGCCGCCTTTTTGAAAAAAGCTTCACCAAAAAATTCCTTAAGTTCAGAATCCGCTGGTTGTGGTCTGCCCGTTGGCCATGGAATAGGAACAGGCCCGGTCCCCGTCAGTCACCACCAGCCAGATGATATTGCGCAGCCCGATATAGAACTGTCCCGCATCCCGTAGCGAGGTATAGCCATGATGGCGGAACCATGACGCAACGATGGTCGTGGGCTGGTTACCAAAGGATTTCTTGATTGTTTCCAGAAGTTTGTCGCACTGCCCGCGATTGAAGGTATCATGGTCCTGATACCATATGCCCACCAGTATGGTGTTACGACGGGGGTCGAAATCGGCGACGGGCATCATCTCGCTGTCATAGCTGTCGGGCAGGCTGTCGATTTCATGCTGCATGGCGCGTTCGGCGCGGATCAGGCCGAGGTCCATCATGGTCAGCTTGTCGGCAAACAGCGTGCTGATGACCTGTGACGGGGCTGTCTGGGCGACCGCGGTGCTGCAATATCCGCACATAAGGGCAAGAAACAGGAACAGGTAACGCAAGATATCCCCCATGGCAGGACTGGTTCGGACCATCCTTGTCATGAATGGGGCCGGTACGGACGGCCATGCATTTCATGTCATGACATGGATTAAATAAAAATAACCTTTTAGACCATCTGACTTACCTTGAAAGTTATGCGGATAACTCTTATCTGCCATGATAATAATGACTGACATGGTGGTGAACGGGAGTGCACGCGATATGACACGGATGAAACTTGTCCTGCGTGGCTGGTTGCAGGTGCTTCGTGGTCAGATCGTGCGCGAAATCGGATATGCCATAAGCCACGATCGCATGCAGCGCCGTGGTATCCTGATTGAAAAACTGGGTCACGGCCTGCTGTACCGTGCCCATCGCATGGGGCATGTCCCGGCGCCGGATATGGGGAAGCGGGATCCTTATGCCCCGCCGCCGCGCGCCTGACGATACTGCGGCGGTCACCCTGAATGTGCGGGGCGCCGAACGGATGGGATATCAGAAAAAATTCATACGACTCTCAACGAGTCGTGGAAAACACACACCTTATCCCCGGTTCCCGACGGTTCTATCCACAGGGTTGCCCGGATATTCGTCCCCTGAATCTGTGGATAAGATGATGGGGAAAGAAGTTTTTGCTGAAGCTTTTTTTTAAGCTTCAGGGAACGTCGCCTTGTTGAAAAAAGACGACACCCAGAAACTTTTATTATTTTCAAACAGTTTTTTTAACGGTGCCCGGCAAGGTGCTGCATGTCATCGCCTACATGGCGCAGCGCGTCACGTACCGACATATGGCGGCGGTTGCCTGCTTCCGACACCACGGTCACAGTGGCCGTCATGCCCGCTGCCAGCACAAGGTCGGACGGGATGCTGTCGATTTTCACGCGCACCGGGATACGCTGCGCCAGCCGCACCCATGTATAGACCGGGTCTACTGCCGGCAGTCCCTGTATGGACGTGGCGGCGTTATTGCTGGCGATCCCGCGCGTGATGCTTTCCACATGGCCGAACAGGGGTTCATGGAATCCCATCAGGTCCAGTCGCACCGGTTCACCTACCTTGATGGAATGGATTTTCGTTTCCTCGAAATACCCGTCCACCCAGTAGGAATCCGCATCGATGATCTGGATGTTGACCTGCCCCGCATTGGCGTAGTCACCCGCGCGCATGGTCAGGTTGGTGACGTAACCATTGATCGAACTGCGGACCTCGGTGCGTTCCAGATTGATGCGTGCCTGTTTCAGGTCCGCAAGCGCTGCCGCATACTGGGCTTCTGCCTGCTGTGCCACGGCTTCGAACTGCTGCTTTTCCTCGCCTGATACGGCAACGCCTGAAATCTTCTGGCGGCGTTCGTACTGCGATGTCTTGAATTCAAGGTCCGCGCGGCGTTCGTTCACGGCGGCATCAGCAATATCCAGCTTCACCCTGAAATCGAACGGGTCGATGACATACAGCACGTCGCCCTTATGGACGAACTGGTTGTCATGCACGCGGACTTCATTGATCTGGCCTGAAATGCGCGGCGCGATATTGGCGACCTGCGCACGGACCTGACCATTCCGTGTCCACGGTGACGCCGTATAATAATCCCACAGCACAATGACCACGATGGCCGCGACGAACAGGATGGTTGCGGTAACGGCCAGACGCACAAGGCGGTTTGCATATGCGAACAAGTCAGGATTCTTTCACAGGATCAGGGTATACAGGCCAATAAGACAGATCATCAGGCCGAACTGCGCCAGCGGCGGGTTCCAGACAAACCGCCACAGGTTCAGCCACGACAGCACGATGCGCAGCACCAGCAGCGTGCACAGTGCCAGCCCGAGGTTCATGACAAAGGCCGAGATCAGCACGCCTTCCAGATCAACAACCTGACGCATCAGCCTGCCTTCTTCGTTTTGATGATGCCGTAATGCCGCAACCGTGGCGCCGCCGTCTGCCATGCCCGCATCACGCCATCCAGCCCCGCCAGCAGGTTGATGGCGGCGATCTGGGTCTGGGGGGACAGATGGGCCTGCGGGGCGGGTATGGCGGCCATTGCCTCATGCATCGCGGGTACTACATCCCATGGGGCGTGCAGCAGCAGTTCACGTTGCGCCAGTTCGGCGGCCGGGCGCAGCAGGGGGACTGCCTGTGCCTGCCGGGCATAGGTCCGTGCCCGCGCCAGCGCGCCATCAAGCTCGGCAAAGGTGGTGAAGCTTTCCATCTGCCGCCCGCTGCTGGCGCTGCGTGGCAGGCGATCGGTCCAGAACTGCATCTGGGCCAGCCGGTCATAGGTGCGGGTCAGGCGGGTCGGGCTGTCGGCTTCGCCATGCCCGGTCATCTGGCGTTCCAGCGCGCGCACGATGGTGGATGCCATCCAGAACCGCTGCCGCCGTGGTGATGGCGGAAACAGCAGCACAAGGATGATGAAAGCCAGCAGGGCCGCCAGAAGATAGAAGATGTTGCGGTTGAGGAATTCCGTCGGGTTGTAGCTCTGGTGGTTGTCCAGCCCCAGTATGGCGAAAAAGAACACGCCATAATTGAACCCGATGGCCGCCGTGGACGGGCGTATCAGCAACAGGCAGGCCAGGAATGTCTGGGGTAGCAACGTCAGCGCCAGGAACGGCATGTCCGCCCCATGCAGCAGCACGAAGAAGTTCAGCACGGCAGCCGCCAGCACGCTGCACGGCAGGCCGATGATCGCGCCCATGCCAAACCGTGCCGTATCCACATTGGTCGCGGCGAGGGTCAGGGTCAGCGCGGTCTGGGCCAGTGCCACGGTCGCCCCCGGCAGGCCGGTGATGACGCAGACCCCGGCAGCAAACGAAAACCCGACCAGAACCCGCAGAGCCCCGATCAGGGCCAGCAGGTAATTGGGCTGGACCGCGATATTGACGGTCCTGCTGTGGATGGCGCTGCCAGTGCCCTCGGTCAGTACTTCCTGTCCGGCGTGCATGCGGGTACGTGCGGTCAGCATGCGGGCGGCGCGTTCAATGGCGAAGGCTTCGTCCGCATTGGGTACATGGCCGGACAGGGTGGTGCGCACGGCATCCAGTATATGTGTGGTGAAACCGGCCTGATCGGTGCGCAGGTCGGTCTGTCGGGCGACACGGGCAATGGCGTCCTCCACTGCCGGATTGATGTTGCCATGACCGGTATGTCGCCCCAGTCCACGCGCGCAGTCCAGTATCGTCAGCATGGACACCATGGCCAGCCGTGCCCCGTTGGCGCGCGCACCGCCGCGTTCCAGTTCCGTGCGGGCGTAGGACAGGGGGGTGGTCAGTGCCAGTATGCGTGCGCCCAGCCGGATGTCGGTCTGTGCGCCCCGGTCGTACATATGCTGCAGGGCGGCGCGCGCGGTTTCGCTAAGCGGTCGGATAAGCTGCTTCAGCCCGTTCGCCAGTCCGCGCCATGCCTCGGGCGAGCCTGACAGGATATTGACCACGGCGACGGCAAAGACCCCAAGGGTAATGGCCGAGGCACGGGACACCGCGATGTTGAATACATTCTGTGGCGTATCAATGCAGTTCACGGCCACAAGAGCGACTGTATAGCCCGATAGCAGCGCGGCGTAGGAGCGGAAGTCGCGTTCCAGCGATCCCACGAAGGCGCAGGCCGCAAGCCACAGCGCGACACCCCCCAGAAAGGGGCCGCGCTGCTGGTTCCACACCGCCACCAGCACAATGGACACGCCCATGCCCACCATGGTGCCCAGCAACCGGTAAAATGCCTTGGATAATGCCTGTCCGCGCAAAGGCTGCGCCAGGATCATGACCGTGACGCCAACCAGCAGCGGATTGTCCAGTTGCAGCCAGAAGGCCGTGGCAAGACCAAGGACCAGCGAGCACCATGTACGCAGGCTGAACCCCACCCAGCCCGCAGGCAGGCGGTCAGCCCAGGGCATGAAGGCATGCATGATGTCGTGAATACGCCGCGTGCTGTTTGCCTGTAGGTCTGGCATGGCCTCCCTGACCGTTCAGTGGCCTCACGGCGTTTAATACAATGGAAGTAGACTGGAATTCATAACAAAGGATGTACGGGAGCAACCTGCATATCTGATATTCACTAAGGGGATATCACCCGGTGCCGGATTACTTCGCCTACGATAATCAGCGCTGGACTGCCTACACCTGCATCCGCTGCCTGTCGTGCCAGTCCGCCCAGTGTACCGGTCAGCACGCGCTGGTCCGCGCGCGTGCCGCGTTCGACAATGGCGGCGGGCCAGTCCGCAGGCAGGCCGTGAGTCATAAGTTGTGCGCACAGGGCGGGCAGGGCGGAAACCCCCATATAGATCACCACCGTCTGCCCCGGTCGCGCCATACTGTCCCATGGCAGGTGCAGGGTGCCATCCGCGCGGGCATGCCCGGTCACGAACATGCAGGCCTGCGCACAGTCGCGGTGGGTCAGTGGGATACCGGCATAGGCGGCGCAGCCATTGGCCGCCGTGATGCCGGGCACGACCTGAAACGGAATGGCGGAGTCCAGCAGGGCCTCGATTTCCTCGCCCCCGCGCCCGAACACGAACGGGTCGCCGCCTTTCAGTCGCAGCACGCGCTGGCCCATACGCGCGCGACGGACCAGTTCGGCGTTGATCTCCTGCTGCGGCATGGTGTGTTTGTTCCGCCGCTTGCCGACAAACACCAGTTCCGCATCGCGCCTGACCCGGTCCAGCAGGGCAGGGGAGAGCAGCTGGTCATACAGCACGCAATCCGCATTCTGCATGAGATGCAGTGCGCGTAGCGTCAGCAGGTCCGGATCACCCGGTCCCGCGCCGACCAGCCAGACCTCGCCCCGTGTACCAGTGGACGCGATGATGTCATCCAGTATGGCCCGTGCGCGCTCGATCTCGCCCCGCCGGGCAGCCTGTGCGCCCGCACCGTCAAGGAAGGTTTCCCAGACCTGCCTGCGGCGTGAGATATCGGGGCAGGCCGCTCCCACATGCTCACGCTGCTGCTGCATGAAAACGGCCAGTTCCCCCGTGCCATCGGGTATGGTGCTTTCCACCTGTTCGCGCAGGCGGCGGGCCAGGACGGGGGCTGCCCCCCCGGTGGATATGGCGATGCGCACCAGCCCGCGATGGATCTGGGCCGGGGTGATGAAAGTGGAAGGCTGCGGATCATCCACCGCACAGACGGGAATGTTCATTTCCTGCGCCAGAGCCGCGGCAGTGCGGTTGACCGCGCGGTCATCGGTTGCAGCATAGACCAGACGGCAGCCGGGCATGATGGTGCGCAGGGTGGTGTCATCGGCCGTGCTGGCGACGTGGGTGATGGAGCCGTCTTCCGCCCATACCTGCATTTCCGCATCAAGGCGGCCTGCCACAACCTCGACCTTCGCGCGGTGGGCCAGCAGCAGACGTACCTTGTTGGCGGCGATCATGCCGCCGCCAATCACCAGCACCCGGACATCGTCCAGCCGCAGCGCAATGGGAAACCATGCGGGTTCGGGAATATTGGTCATGCAGTCAAACAGCCGGTCGAGCCGGCATCCTGTAGCTGGGGAATATCAGGTCTGTAAGGAAACGCGTGGAGTGGCGTCAGTGGGATGCGACGTTCTTCACCCCTTCGGCATAACCCCAGCGTGCCCATGTCGAACGGTCCTTGACCGATCCCGGCGTGTTGGTGGCGCATGCGGCCAAGGACAGCACGATGGCACAGATACCAAGAACGGGAAGAAAACGGGCCAAAAAAACCTCCTGCATGACGCAATGGTCGACATAGCAGAAAAGCCATGCCTGCACCACGTCCATACATGAACTGGCGTGCGTCCTCATGTCCATCGTGCACGAAACCGAAATGATGTTATGTAATCCGTCCTGTCATTGGCGTCAGTGACAGGTAGGGAGAGGAAAAGATAGCGCATGGAAACCATTACCACCGTAGCCGGATTGCGCGCATGTGTCAGGAAGTGGAAGCAGGCAGGTGACCGCGTGGGAGTGGTACCGACCATGGGTGCGTTGCATGAAGGTCACCTGTCACTGGTTCATGCGGCGCGGGCGCAGGCGGACCGGGTGATTGCGACCGTTTTTGTCAACCCGATCCAGTTTGACAACGCAGATGATCTTGAAACCTATCCCCGCACGCTGGAGGCGGACGCATGCCTGCTGAAGGGCGCAGGCGTGGATGTGCTGTATGCGCCCACCGTATCGCAGATGTACCCACCCGGTTTCGCCACCCGCATCAACGTGTCAGGGGTGTCGGAGGGGCTGTGTGGCGGTACCCGCGCGGGCCATTTCGATGGCGTGGCGACGGTTGTGTGCAAGCTGCTTATGCAGACGCTGGCGGATCGCGCCTTTTTTGGCGAAAAGGATTTCCAGCAGGTTCAGGTGGTCCGGCGCATGGTCACCGATCTTGATCTGCCGGTTGAGGTCGTGGCGTGTCCCACGCAGCGGGAGGCTGATGGTCTGGCCCTGTCATCGCGCAACCGGCGTCTGGCACCCCATCAGCGCCAGATTGCCGTGGCCCTGCCACGCATCATGCGGGCCTGTGCCGCCGATATCGCAGCGGGCGCGGATATTCCGGCCGCATTGACGCAGGCAGCCGGCCAACTGGCGGATGCGGGTTTTGAGCCGGTGGAATACGTGGAACTGCGATCGGAACTGGACCTGCAGCCGCTGGCTTCGCTGAGCGGGGATGCGCCCGCGCGCCTGCTGGCTGCGGCATGGCTGGGCGATGTGCGGCTGATTGATGGCATGGCCGTGGCATTGCCGGAATAAAGAAGTTTTTGGGTGCAGCCTTTTTTCAGAAAGGCTGCATTCTTCGAAGCTTTTTGAAAAAAGCTTCACCAAAAACTCTTGTTTTTATCGGTATTTCAGGCGTCCAGCTTGCGGGCTTCGTCGGGCAGCATGATGGGAATACCGTCACGCACCGGAAAAGCCAGGCCCGCGCGCTTGCTGATCAGTTCACCGGCCTCACGGTCATAGACCAGCGGCCCCTTGGTTACCGGGCAGACAAGGATAGACAGCAGCCGGGGGTCCAGCGGGGGGGCGGGCGGCTTTTCAGTCATGGCGGCAGATCCCATGCAGGTTGCAGTTATTCAGGCGAAATTAATCACGATGGGGATGCACCCTCATCGGGTTCATGTCCAGCCCCGTCCAGCAGATTGCGCAGGATCTGTGCCCGGGCGGCGGGCGTGGGCGCTTCCAGCATCATCTGGCGGGGTTCGGTGCCAAACGGGCAGATCATGGGCAGGGTGACCAGAAGGGCGGCGTCATCCATCTGGCGCAGCGCGTCCCATTGCGTACTCACTCCCTGTGCCTCACAGAAATCATGCAGGGCGTTGAGCAGCCCCTCGCGATCGAAGGGAATGTCATCGCCAGCATCCGTCAGGTCGGATACGAAGGACGATGCATCGACCCGTGCGACCCGGTAGCCCCGGCGCATCTCCGTTTCGCGCAGCAGGCGGAAGCGGGCAACGCCGGTCAGCGTGATGGCGTACGTGCCGTCCGTCCGTTCGGTCATGGCGGTGATACGACCGATGCATCCTATATTGTAGAGCGGTGGGGTCGTGCTGTACCCATCATCCATGTCGGCATCCCCGGCATCATCCAGCGGGCTGCCATCCATGCCGTCCAGCGGGCGGGGCTGGATCATGCCGATCAGGCGGTTGCCCGCCAGCGCATCTTCCACCAGCGCGATATAGCGCGGCTCGAACACGTTGAGCGGCAGCCGCCCCTGCGGCAGCAGCAGGGCTTCATCCAGCGGGAACAGCCCCAGCTCCGCCGGGAAGTCCGCCAGTGTCATTTCCCCGATCTGCGGGATGCGGCGGGGGATGTCATCATGGATGATGATGGTCCCCCGTGGGTCATGACGCGTCACGAAAACAGCAACGAGGACATGCGCCGACGCGCCGCGACCGTGTCGGGATCGGTCTGGCCCCAGGCTTCGAACAGGCGGATAAGCTGCTTGCGCGCGGCGTCGTCATTCCATGCCCTGTCTTCTTTCATGATGGTCAGCAGTTCGTCTGCTGCTTCCGCCCGCTTGCCCGCGGCGTTCAGGGCTGCGGCCAGTTCGAAGCGGGCGGCGTAGTCCTTGGGATTGGCGGTGATGCGGGCGCGGATTCCCTCAGCTTCCTCAGCCGCTTTGCGTCCTTCGCGCTTGAGTTCAAGTGCGTCCTTCGCTCCGGTGATTTCGGCATGATTGGCGATGGATGCAGGCGCGTCGTTCAGGGCGGTTTCGGCCCCTTCCTCATCCCCCATTTCAATCAGGGCACGGGCAAGGCCGCCCCATGCGGCGGGGTTTTCGGGTTCGATTTCCAGTACCTGTGAAAACAGTCCGGCGGCGGCTTCGGCGCGGCCTTCCTCCATTTCCTTGTGGGCGGCTTCCACCAGATCGGCTGCGGGCAGGGCGCCGCCTGCGGATTTCAGCACGTTTTCCACAAACCGGCGTACTTCGCTTTCGGGCTTGGCGCCCTGGAACAGGTCAAGGATCTGCCCCTGCCAGAAGGCGGCGACCAGCGGAATGGACTGCAGCGGCAGACCGATCTGGGTCAACTGCTGGGCCAGTGCGCGGTTGGCGTCCACATCTACTTTCACCAGTCGGACGCGGCCGCCGGCGGCACGCACCACCTTTTCCAGCACCGGGGTCAACTGCGTGCAGGGCTTGCACCACGTTGCCCAGAAATCGACCAGAACCGGCATTTCACGGCTGGCGTCCACCACGTCACGCATGAAGGTGTTCTGCGTGCCCTCCATCACCGGGTCGGGCCTGCCGCCTGCAATTGGCGGGCTACCCGCGGGGGCGGAACCGGCGGGGCGGGGTGTCTGGCCGATAATGTAGTCCATCTGGTCGTGTTCCTGTTTGGTCTGGCGGCCAGCATGGGGACGGGGACATTGCCTGCCCTGATGCCCATGCCGGTCGGTTCATATGCTGTAGGGATAGATTGGCATTCCCGACGATCCCCGCAACCGCATTATGGGGGGATGAAAAAAAACTTCGATAAAAGCACTTTAACCTCTTGCACACCCATCGGGTTTGCCGTAAACACCGCTTCACCGACACGGAGCGCGGGCGTAGCTCAGGGGTAGAGCACAACCTTGCCAAGGTTGGGGTCGTGGGTTCGAATCCCATCGCCCGCTCCAGATTTAAAAAACTAAATCAGTTGGTTGGCAAGCGGCCCTTCGGGGCCGTTTTTGTTTTTGGCATTATATACATACAGTATTCGTGGTCTGTTGCATGCCCTGAAACAGGAGCGGTAGGGCCGCAGACATATGCTACGGTGTATTGTCAGTCAGGCATGATGATGACTGAAGCGGACTGCACGGATGTCGGCAAGGCTGCTTTCTGCCTGTCATGGCGGGGGCAACTGTTTGGAACTGTTTCAGTTTATTAAAGAATGTTCGGCAGGGTTCCCCTTCCGGTAAAGAGCGGTGGCGGTGTATCCGTTCCGTCATTGCGCATACCATGCTGCCGTATCCGCCTGTCTTCCGAGAAATCCCCGGAAAACAGTCGGCACGGACAGTCGGGGCGTGCAATACCCGGTTACCGTTCCGCTTGACTGACGATATGCTGTAGTTGCACAGGGAACGTTTTCCATACACGCGCGATCTGATCTGGCGGCGCGCATTGATGTCTTTTTTTTTTTGCCTTATTGCCATGGTCTTGTGCCGGTTGCTGATGTCGTCATGGAAAGGTGATTTTCGTGCATATCGAAACGTTTTCTTACGTTCGCGCGTGCCGATCGGACCTGCGTAAAGAGGGCTGTCATGGTATGTCCATGCTTGGAAAACGGGTATGTAATGGATGGTTTTCCGCTACTGCCAGCTTTATGGGGCATTCATGTCCTCACGTATGGTCAGTCAAAGTGTGATCTGATAAAAGGCCCCTGCGCTGGCCCTTTTCTTCCTTCAGCCGGATTATCTTCCTGATCATAACTTTTAGCTGCGGTGTCACATTGACCATTTTCTGTCTCCCGAAAAATTTGGGTTCAGTTCTACGGCATGTTCGAAAAGGTCAGCGTTTTGCCGTTATCGGCGGGATGATTCTGTTGCTGGCTGGATGTAGCTCCCTGCCGGATAGTGGCCCCACGGAATCCGAGGTCAATCATGCCCAGCGGAACCCACAGAAAAATAGCGTAAACTACGGCATTGTTAAGGTTTCCCCGGAACTGATCGGTCTGCTGGAAAGCGAAGAACCGCCGCTGTTCAGTAGCCTTGATGCGGATAATTCCCCCGTCAGTGCGCCCCGCAATGACACAATCGGGCCGGGCGATATCCTTCAGGTCTCCATATATGAAGTGGGAAGCGCGCTGTTCAGTCCCGGTAGCGTAGGGACGCCGACAGGTCCTGGGGGCGCCAGTGCTGGTGCCAGCGCCAGTGCAAATGGTGGTGCAGGGGGCAGCAGTGTTGGTGGGATGAATATGTCCACGGCCTCCAGCCTGCCGCCATTGAGCGTGGATGGGAACGGGGATATTGAAATTCCTTTCGGCGGGCAGATCCATGTAACTGGCATGACCACCAGTCAACTGGCCGATACGATTACGGCGCGCCTCAAGCAGAAATCGCAGTCTCCTCAGGTGGTCGTGCGCATTCTGTCCGATATTACCAATTCGGTCATAGTGTACGGGGGGGTCCGCCGACCCAGCCGTATTCCCCTTACACCCAATCAGGAACACATACTTGATGTCATTGCTCTGGCCGGGGGGGAAGACCGGACAGCCCAGTCGGACGAGGACTATATCGTTCGCCTGACGCGTAACGACAAAATTGCCGAACTGCCGCTCAAGACAATAGAAAACGATCCTGCGCAGAATATCACGATGCGGCCGGGTGACCGGGTGCAACTTGTATTCCAGCCACGTAGCTTCACGGTATTTGGTGCCAGCGGACGGGTAACGCAGACACAGTTCACCACCCCTACGCTGAATCTGGCTGAAGCCATTTCGCGTAATGGTGGCCCGATTGATTCCCGTGCCGATCCGAACGCGGTTTACCTGTTCCGCTTCGAGAATGCGGATGTGCTGAAACATCTTGGCATGCCGGTTGATAATAATGCGACAACCGGGCCGGTAATCTATCAGTTGGATATGATGAACCCCAGTAATTATTTTCTGGCGGAAAGATTCATGATGCGGGATCGGGATCTGATCTATATTGCCAATTCCGCCAGTAACAAATTCTATAAGTTCTTCAACCTGATCAGTACACTTATCGCCCCTGGGATCACTGCGGCATGGATAGTCCGATAATGAATCAATTTTTGAAACATAAAGGCTTCGGTCGTGTGTCTGTTGTGGATCCTACGGTAAAATTGTCTGCTGTTTGGTATGGTTCGGAAATTATTGCTGGTCGTACGCTGGATCGGGCCTGCATGTCATGAATATTGAGGTATATAATCAGGATGAAAATCGGTTCCATGACAATCGTGACGATGAATCCTTTCTGACGCGGGTTTTAAACTGGTTTCGTAATCTGGTGCGGAACCATACGCCATTCCTGATCTTTGTCATTGCGCCGACGTTTCTGGTCTTTCTTTACCTGACGTTGATTGCAACGCCGCAGTATATATCCGAAGCGCATTTTGTCGTGCGTGGACGATCCGGGCAGTCCGGTATTTCGCTGAGCAATATCCTGCAATCCAGTGGCAGCGGCGCGACATCTGAAAATACATACGTGGTGCAGGATTATATCCAGTCACGCGATGCCGCAGAACTGCTGATCAAGCATAATAACCTGCTGGATGTATATTCGCGGCCGGAAGCCGACTTTTTTGCACGGTATCCGTTTTTTGCGCTTCCCCGGAATTTCGAGCATTTTTACCTCTACTATCAATGGCATGTATTGGTAGAGCAGGATTCGGAAACGAACATTTCCATCCTGACCGTCCGTACTTTCCGTGCGGAAGATTCCCAGAGGATTGCGCGTGCGCTGCTGGATGCCGGTGAGAATCTGGTGAATGAGATCAATCGCAGGCAGCGGGAAAATCTGATTCGTGCCTCTGCGAACGAAGTGCAGGCAGCTGAGGCCAGGCTGCGTGATATCAACCACAAACTGGCCGAATACCGGAATGAGGTCGCGTTGATCGACCCCATGCGGCAATCTGTCCCGATGGTCAATTTTGTGACCAGCCTGCAGAATATGCTTACGTCGACGAACATGCAGCTGAACCAGTTGCAGAAATCAGCCCCCGGCAGTCCGCTGATCGCAGCCTACCAGCGGCAGGCTGACATCCTGACCGACCAGATCAAGAAATCGGGCAGCCAGATTACGGGTTCGGATGAATCCCTTGTTCCAAAGATTACCGGGTACGAAGATCTGATGGTGCAGCGTGATATGCAGCAGCGTATCCTGCTCAGTGATGTCGCATCGTTGGAAGTGGCCAAGCAGCAGGCCAACCAGCAGATGATCTATGTCGATGAAGTGGCGCAGCCCAATGCAGCTGACTGGCCAGCATATCCCCGTAACATAATCGTTCTCGTAATCGTGTTCTTTTCGACACTTGGCCTTTATGTAATGGGTAAATTGCTGATTTCGGGCGCGCGGGAACGTAACCTGCGGTAATTCATGTCATTCATGATGGGGCCGGTCGTCATGACCGGTCCGGTGCGGCGTATCAGTCACCGGACCAATGGGAAAAGTCAGTATGTTACGTTGTATTGATATCGTTAAGGAATATCATGTCGAGCACGGTAAGCGTCGTATCCTTGACGGTGTCAACCTACAGGTCGAAAAGGGCGAAAAGCTTGGTATTCTAGGCCGTAATGGTGCCGGGAAATCAACACTCATCAAAATCATCGGGGGCGTTGAACTGGCGACATCGGGGCGTATCGAACGTACCATGTCAATTTCATGGCCTCTTGCTTTCGGCGGGGCATTCCAGGGGAGCCTGAGCGGGCTGGATAACCTGCGCTTTATTTGCAGGATCTATAATCTCGATTATCCGAAGACGCGGAAATATGTCGATGATTTTGCCGAACTGGGCAAGCAGCTTATGGATCCGGTAAAAACGTACTCTTCCGGTATGCGCGCGCGTCTTGCCTTTGCCCTGTCTGTCGTGATCGAATTTGACTGTTATCTGATTGACGAAGTCATCATGGTTGGTGATGCCCGGTTTTATGAACGGTGCCGACAGGAACTGTTTATCAAGCGTGCGGATCGTGCATTGATAATTGTTTCGCATGATATGAATTTTATTAAAGAAATATGCGACAGAAGCGCCGTAATACATGATCGGAAAATGATAGAATGTGCATCCGTTCAGGAGGGAATTGATTTATACCATTCCCTGTAAATTCCAGACAACAAAAGAAATTATTCCTAAAATACTATTTAAAACAGATTTTTGTCTGCTGTATACCCGGAAAGGGTGGCGTGCCAGAGTGTCCCATAAATAAGATAGGATTTGTTTTCTAATCCCCCATACTCTAAAATAGCCCGCTACGAGAACAGAACGGCAGGGAGTGGCAGGTAGATCAACAGCATGGAAAGTCAGCATTCTTCGCATATCTTTCCGTGCGCCTTTGTCATTTTCCACGGGAAACAGTCTGTCTGGCCCTTGAACGGGTGGCGGTCTGACTGGATTATACCGAAAGCGAAGCTCTGGCCCGTTGATAAAACATATCACTGCCATATGCTTGTACCATTGTTCCTCATATATCTGTGCGACTTTGTAACCTTAAACAAAGGTCGGCGGTCCGTATCGGCGCTGTCCTGCTCCCAAAGGAATTGGCATGCCTGTCAAGCTTGAACAGACTGATATGTGATGCCTGACATTTCACAAAACAATGCTGTAACCTCTTCCCGTCGTTTTTTGCTGCTTCAGGGACTGATGGGGCCTTTTTTCCATGAAATTGGGAAAGCATTCCGTAAGGCCGGATATGCAGTCTACAAGATCAATTTCAACGGTGGCGATCAACTGTTCTGGCGTCTGCCGAATGGAATCAATTTTACAGGCAGCATGGACGAATGGCCTGACTTTCTGACGAATGTCCTGACCCGGTACGGTATTACCGATGTCATGCTGTTTGGTGACTGTCGTCCACTGCACCGTAAGGCGACGGAGTTATGTGTCAAGCGTGGCATACGGGTTTATGTGTTTGAAGAAGGCTACATCCGTCCTGACTGGGTGACGCTGGAACTTGACGGGGTCAATGGCCATTCATCCCTGCCTCGTGATCCGGCCTGGTATCACGAACAGGCTGCCCGTCTTCCGCCCCTGCAGCCACATGCTCAGGTTCCGTCCTCGTTCCGGCGGCGGGCGCTGGAAGCCGTGGCCTATAACGCGGCTGATCTGCTGACGCGGCGGTATTTCAAGAACTGGCATGATTACCGGCCGTGGCATCCGTGGACGGAAGGGATCGGGTGGCTCAAGCGTCTGTATCATCGTGATGCGGCGCGGGAACGCACGGAACAGATTCTGGCGGAAGTGGCGGATAACAACCTGCCTTACATGCTATTTCCGCTTCAGCTGGATGCCGATGCGCAGATCCGGCTGCATTCGGATTTTGATGGCATAGCAGGGGCAATCCATGTCGTGCTGGAATCCTTTGCGCGGCATGCGCCCAGGGATCTTTACCTGCTGGTGAAAGAACATCCCTTGGATAATGGGGTCAAGGACTGGAATGCCCTTGTGCAGGCGACCGCGCGTAAGCTGGGAATTGCGGATCGCGTGCGCTATCTGGAAAGTGGTGATATCGCCCAGATGGTCCGGGCAGCGAAAGGCGTGGTGACCATCAACAGCACCACGGGTACGCTTGCGCTGATCTGCAATGTCCCGGTCATTACGCTGGGACAGGCGATTTACGATCTGCCGGGCATTACCGATCAGGGAACACTGGACCATTTCTGGGGCGCGCCCACGGCACCAGATCCCGTTACATTCGAGGATTTCCGGCGCGTGCTGATTGATCGCTGCCTGATCGAGGGCGGTTTCTTTTCTCGTGAAGGGCTACAGTTACTGGTGCAGGGAACGCTCAGGCGGATCAATCGTACGACCCCGCCAGAGGACGGGAAGGTGTTCACCATCTCGCATCTTGATGCACGTTCTTCTCACTAACACTGATTGATCACGATGATGGACGACGCTCCGCATATTTTCATGGATGTCTCCCGCCTGCTTTCGCGGGCGCGGAACCCGATTCCAACCGGGATTGACCGTGTCGAATATGAATACGTCCATTACCTGCTGCATAATGAGGCGTATCGTCTGACCTTTGTCGCTTTCCATCCGGTCGGTATCATAGGTACGCTGCGGATGCAGGCCGTGCGTGATTTCCTGCATATGATGGGACAGGTCTGGGATGGCGATATCGCATTGCGCGACCGGCTGCCCCGCATGGCGCAGCGCCTGCTGCAGTCAGTGCTGCTATCGCATTGGACGATGCCCCGGTACCGGGGCGACAGTGTCTATCTTCTGGTGTCGCATCATCACCTGACGCGCCCGCGGGCAATCGAGACGTTCCTGTCCCGTCATGGCAGCCTGTTCGTGCCGATGGTGCATGATCTCATTCCCATGGAATTTCCCGAATATGCCCGGCCGGGTGAACCGCAACGTCATACCCGGCGAATGGAAACAGTAGCGCGTCTTGCCGCCGGCGTTATCGTTCCGGCCAAAGCCGTAGCCCGTTCGCTTGCACCGTATGTCAAAGGCCGCCCTGCCGAAGGCCATGTGCATGTCGTAACCCATGGGCTGCATTTGCAGCTTTCCCAGTCGCCTGACGGGACACCATCGCGCCTGCCGGATGATGGCAGGCCGTATTTTGTGTGTCTGGGAACCATTGAGCCGCGAAAGAACCACCTGTTATTATTGAACTTGTGGCGTACCATGGCCGAAGAAAAGGGAAAGGACACTCCACGTCTGATCCTTGTCGGGCGCCGTGGCTGGGAAAACGAAAACGTTCTCGACATGTTGGAACGCTGCCCGGCATTGCAGGGCAATGTGCTGGAATATAACGACCTGTCGGACCCCGAAGTCGTCGGTCTGCTGCAGGGATCGCTGGGGCTGCTGTTTCCCTCCTTTTCCGAGGGGTTCGGACTTCCCCTGGCCGAGGCCCTGGTTCTGGGTACCCCGGCCATCTGCAGCGACATTCCGGTATTCCATGAGGTGGCGGGCGCGGATGCAACATATCTTGATCCGACCGACGGCCCGGCATGGCGGGGGGCCATTGACGCCATGGTCGCGGAAAGTCTGGCACACAGGGGGCCAGCACGCACGGCGCGCATGAACCTGTTCAACTGGCCCCGTCAGGTTGCGGCAGGCATTGCCGTTGTTGACGAGACGGCAGCATTTTTTCGATCAGACGGACGGCACGGGTCCTGATCCCTGACCGGTGCATGCGTCCGGATCGTTTATAGCTGTGCAGGAACTGGCGTATATTCTTTTCCGGGTACAGGAGCGAGTGGGGTTATCCCGCGCCGCATCTCCCGCTTGTGACGCACGCGTGATTGGCAACCGCATCTTTCATGACCATTTTTCCGCATCCTGAAAATAGTGACCGCCCCCTACCGGCTGCTCCCACGATATGGCTGGATAGCAGGAACATGGGCAGATCAGGTGGCACTGGCGTTGCAACCTACGTGCAGGGGGTGGAGGCATGCCTGACCCGTATGGGATTTCACACACAATATCTGTGGGACCATGACCCGGATGATGGCACCCAGCAGCATCCCGATACCGGATGGCGGCGACTGACCAGGTTCCTGCGGGCCTGCCTGCCCGTTCAGATAATCCGTAGCCACTATCAGCAGTCATCAGCTGAACCCTATCCCTATATTTCGGATATCTACAGGGTGGCTCATATTCACTTCAGGATATGCAAGCGTCTGCTGTTTCTGCGTAGCCAGCGGCTTCCGGACATCATGTTCTGGACCTATCCACTGCCGATCGTGGTGAAAAATACGATCAACATCGTGACGATCCATGACCTGATTCCCCTTACACACCCGCATCTGACCGGGATCAACCCCCAGCGTCTGCAGCAGATGCTGACCCAACTGGTTGCCCGGGCGGATGTCGTGGTGACGGTTTCAGAAACGGTCAGGCAGCAGATCAGGGAGATATTTGGTGTCCCTGCTGGCAAGGTCATCAATCTCTATCAGCTTGCGGGTGTGACGGTAGCCGAACGCCAGCAATTGACAACGGCTCCGGTAGTGGCGCCCGCAGGCTGCTTTATCTGTATCGGCCGGGTGGAAAAGCGTAAAAATATCGAACGGCTGGTGGATGCCCATGCAGCCAGCGCCACAGAGCGGCCGTTGGTGCTGCTGGGACCGGACGGTGATGATATGCCCGATTTCCGTCCCCGCACGCCGCGTCAGCGGATTATCCGCGTGCCATGGTGTGGCCGGGATTCCCTGCTGCGCAGTCTGGCGAATGCCCATGCCCTCGTTTTTCCCTCTCTGGCGGAAGGGTTCGGCCTGCCTATTATCGAGGCCATGGCGCTGGGTGTCCCGGTCATGACATCTCGCGGGGGGGCGACCGAGGAAATCGCGGGTGGCGCGGCCATGCTTGTGGATCCTTATGATACGCAGGATATTGCCAGCAAGATTGAATGGCTGGATCAAATGCAGCCTGATGCGCCAGAAATGGAAAAACTGCGTCATGCCGGGTTGGAACGGGCGCAGGAATTTACGGAGTCCGCGCAGATCGGGCGTTTACGCACATTCCATGCGTATTTGTGTAAGCTTTTTCCTGAACGTCTAAAATGAACATCATGAACCATGGATCAGGGGCCATGGTTCATGGTGAGGGTCTTCTGGAAACGGTGGCAGGTCCGATTCTGCGCGCAGAGGACAATCATTAAAAATGTAATAAATTGTTAAATAATATTATAAGAAAAATGGATTTATAGTACATATTATAGCCCCAAACGGAATATATATAATATGCTTACTTTTTCTGGTATCACAATCGTATAGTAAAAGTTTATGACCCCACGGAATGTGGTTTTGTATAGGTTGATGAATTCTGTTTCGACGGTTTGGGAAAATGAGATTGGACCATACAGTCATTGATGGATATATCATGATACCCATGTCGCGATCAGGAAGGGTGGGGGGATTATCCGGACGGGTATGAAACCTTCCCGCAGAATTGCTGTTACTCTGATGAATGGTAGTCCGAAAGTGCATTTAAAGAGTAGGAATTGGAAAAATTCTTATTGATAGGTGCCTGCCTTCTGAGATGGACAACAGCCGGATCCGTCCCCATATATGACGCGATATGGACAGGGAAATCGCATAACTTGAGAAACTTGCCACAGATTAATAAAAAAGACTTTCTTGCAGTGGAATGGCAGGGCTGCACCTCTGAAATAAGTTGTCTATAATGGGTCGTTGAGGCAGGGATACGCATTCATGCCAGATGGGAATGTTCGAGGGTAACCATGATGCAGCAGAAGCGTAGGATGAAGGAAGAGGCCCCCCTTCGCCTGTTCAAAAATCCTGTAATGGAATCCCTGACGCTGCTTTCCTTCAGTGCGTTTGTCGTTGTCTGGAGCATCATACTGTTTGCCGCCCTGTTCTTCGCGTGGCGGATGGCTGTCTCGATCAAGATGATGGCCCTGTACTGCGTGATCGGGTTTGTGGTATGGTTTCCCTTTGAATATCTGATGCATCGTTTCCTATTTCATTTTCAGGCAAAATCGGCATTCATCCAGTCAATGGTTTTCGTGATGCATGGCAATCATCATGAGCAGCCCAACCATCCCTTGCGTAACCTGATGCCGCTGAGCGTCTCCCTGCCGCTGGCGCTGGTGATCTGGGGCGGATGTGTCTGGTCCATGGGCTATGGTGTTGGTGGGGCGGTAGCCGCCGGTTTTCTGTGTGGGTATGTGGCATACGACACGGTGCATTATTCATGCCATCAGTTTCCCATGCGTTTTCCTCTGCTGCGCAAGATCAAGATCCATCACATCAATCACCATTACCGGCAGACCGATGCCAATTATGCGATTACGGCAGTATTTCTGGACAAGGTCTGCCATACGGAATGTGATCGTAACTGACCCACTGATGGGGCAGTGTTCAGGGCGATGAGCGCACTGACATTTCAATGATCAGATGATTGAGCTGGGCTGGCGTAAGGGCCGCAGGGGTCTGAGGTGCTGCCTTGTCTTGCAGCGGAAAGGAAATCGCGACGTACGGTACGTCGCGTATGGGCGACGGCGTGACGATGCCCGTGATTGATGGGCGATGATCGCCAAAAAATATCAGCAATGTCCTGGAATCCCTGGCTGACATGTTTTCAATCAGGTCCAGCAGCATTTGATCACTGTTCTGCACATGCCGCAGATAGTGTTCCAAGGGGGTCTGTCTATCCGCACCGGTTGGCCACGGCCCATGGTTTTCCATGGTGACGGTATAGAATAATGATGGTGTGGTGACCTGGTGCATCATGTCCACCAGTGTCTGTCCCAATGCGACATCGCCAAAATAGGGCATGTCCGGTGTCGGGATATGTGGTCCAGGATTGACCAGGCGGGAAAAGCCCATGGCTGGCATAAGCGTTTCACGATTATAGAATCGCAGGTCATGTGGGTGGATGAACGTGCTGTCATACCCTATGGTTTTCAGTCGGTTGCCAATGGCATGCGCGCGTTCGCGTTCTGCAGTCAGGAAAGGGTCATAACGCCGGAAACCAAGGTCGCGTTCTTCCTGCCCGAAAATAACGCCATATTCCGAACGCATGGTATAGGCGCCAAATCCACTTACGGATAAAGGTCCCCGGTGGGAGGCGATTTCATAGGCCCGCTTCAGACCCGGCATCACCGGGAGGGCTATGTCGGCTGGCAGATTCAGTCGTGCCGGGTCGGCAAACGATTCACATTGAATGATCACGATCTGATCATAGGCAGGGCTGCCGCGAAGTGGGGCAGGGGATGAGAGGTCGGCGCTCGCCCGCCATTGTCGCCAGTACATTATAATACTTCCCGGCAGGCCCAGTAGCACGACATCACGTTCAATATCCGGGGTTGGTGCGAGTGTTCGCGGTGAACGGAGCCATAGCAGCAGCCCCCCCAGCAGCAATATCCCGGCACCTGCCAGATGGGGCAACAGTGCGGCTGAAGAATAGATCCACAGCAGGACCGGGGCTGCAATGCTGATCGCCAGAAGGGTGATGCGCCCGGTCAGGGGAATGGAAAAAAGATAGAATTTGGGATGCTGCAGAAAGCTGCGGGCAACCACAACGTCACTGAACAGCAGGGGTTCACCCAGCACACGGAATTTGATGTTCGATGCCACGACCGTAACGGTCATGAGCGTCAAGACCATGATGGTAGCAATCGGGAGGCTTCCGGTCAGGGTCAGCCATCCCCCATACGCGACCATGCTGCATAAAACGTCCAGCAACCAGCGACGTGTCGACAGGCGTCGCTCTGCTCGTGGCATTACGACAGCGTATTCAATAGCTGGCGTCAGGAAGACGATAACAATAAAAGATGCCAGAACCTGAAATGGTAACATGAAAATCCCGTTGTGCAATCGGCATGGCACCCGTTGCGTTGGAGGTTGTTATCGATAACAGGCTCTTGTACAAGGTATCCCCGTTGGAATAAACACCGGGAACGTGGTTGGAAATTGCGGACCTATGAACGATTTGCATAAAGGTCTTTAACAAAGGCCATGACAGGCCAGAGGCAGCAATCATGACATTGGCATCGTATTCCTGTCTGTTACGGATGCCTCCTTTCCGGCGTGGTTTGCCGGTAATTGCAGTGCCTGCAATCGGGGAAACTGCCACGGCGAAGGCCGTGGCGGAAATTACCCAGCGGATTATTACGGACAGGACGGGCGGCAACTTCTGGGCGCTGTCCCCTTCCCATGTAAAACCTGTGCTGATCTGTGGTGGATATGGGATGGACGGGGCCAGCATGCGCGTGCTGGCACGTTTGCTGGAACGCCTTGTGACCGTTTTCCCTGCCCGTGACCTGCTGCTGGTTGCACCTGGGGCATATGGGCCGGCCGCACGGGTTGCCCGTAAACATGGCGTTCTTCACCTGCATACCCCCGTGGACCCGCATGGTCTGCTGGATCATGCGCAGGAAATTCATGAACTGGGGCGGGGCGATATCGGGGATCTTGCGGCGCTGCGGGGCCTGAAGGTAACGCGGTATGCCAGCCCTGACCATGGTCATCGTGTTGAGGGAACACAGGTCGCGCGACAGTTGATACAGGACTGGCATTATCGGGACCCGTACACGGGTAAAGCGACAACAATCCTGAAAGTTCTGGAATTTCAGGCATTGTGGCGGCGTATTATCGATGCCAACCAGAACATCGGGGTGTGTTTTGGCATGTCCCTGTGGAAACGCAGGCGCATTGCGGCTTTCTTCACGACCCCTCCCACTCACCCACCATTTTTCAGACAGGTCGGTCCTGCGGTAAAAAGGTGCGCTACCCAGGGCAGGGCGCTTGTCACATGGGCCACGCGCATGCCGCCAACACTGGCGCCGCAGGCACAGGCGGCAAAGGTGCCGGTGTGGCGTGTGGAGGATGGTTTTGTCCGTTCGGTCGGTTTGGGAAGTGGATTACAGGTTCCTGCCTCCATTTTTGTGGACCAGCGCGGCATTTATTACGATCCTTCTGAGCCCAGCGATCTTGAGCACATTCTGGCGACAGTAACGTTCGACAGTCATCTGCGGGAACGGGCGCGGTTATTGATTGACCATGTGGTTTGCAAGGGAATCTCGAAATATGGCCGCTCCGAACAGGGGCAGGTAAGTGAATGGGGCATGCCTGGACAGCGTGTACTGCTGGTTCCCGGACAGGTCAGTGATGATCTGTCTGTCGTGAAGGGTGGCGGTCCGGTGCGGGGCAATCTGGAATTACTGCGGGCAGTGCACCGATGTAATCCTGATGCTTTCATAATTTATCGTCCCCATCCTGATGTGGTGGCCGGACACCGGCAGGGAAGGCTGCCGGATAAAGCGGTCATGGCTTACGCGGATCACATCAGTATCGGGGGCAGCATTACGGATATTATGGGGCAGGTGGATGAGATTCATACGCTGACCTCGCTTGCCGGGTTTGAAGGTCTGATGCGACAGCGCAAGGTCGTGACGTACGGTTGTCCTTTTTATGCAGGGTGGGGTTTAACCACGGATCTGGGGCAGGTTCCCACCAATCGGCGACAGCGTACTCTTTTACTGGAGGATCTGGTAGCCGGGGCCCTCATTCTCTATCCGCGTTACATTGATCCCCTGACACAGCTCCCCTGTGAAGTGGAAACAGTGATTGAGCGTTTTAATGATATGCGGCTGTGGCGCCCCACATTATTGATGCGTATCAAGCAGTTACAGGGGAAAATAAAACATATGATGGCGCATTGACTGGGTTGGATACGTTCGTGACAATGTAATGAACCACGATGCATTATATTTTCAATGAAGTAATCGAGTGGATATTTTTTGAAAAGTAATTACTGGCTGGTAGGCATTCCGGTGTATTACAGTGCATCAAGTGCGACCTTCTTCCACTTGCCTTTGCTGGTGCAGAAATAGGCGTAGCTGTCATCATTCATGATAGCCCCCTTTTTACAGGTGGAGGATGCCGTCGGTGTATACCCGGCAGACGCGGCGATCCCCGCAAAGGTCGCATACCCGTTATCGTCGATTGCAGAGACTTTTGTGCCCGACGGGCTGAATCCTTCGAACATGGATCCTGTCCCGTCAGAGCGTGCATGGGCCTGATACGATACAGTGGCTTCACGAACGGAAACTCCTGTTGACCAAGGCAGCGGACCACCGGAATAATCACTGTGCTGGATATCGAGCGCCACCGAACTGGTGGTATTCCCCATTTTTCCGCCGCCTGTAATGAACAGGCCACGAGAAATGCCCCCGTCCCTGACCGTTCCATTGAAATTCAGGTCGATTTCCTGAACGCTGCCTGAATTGGAATCCAGGTTGAGAACGGGATTGAAAACTTCCATGGTGTAAGCCGTCCCGGGCTTCCCCCCTGTTCCTGTATCCGTGCCAGCGTACAGGCATGCCACCATGCGTCTGGTCATTATGGTATCGGTGTTGTTGGGCCTGTTCGGCAGGCATTCAAAAGCATGCCCGATCAGTGCTGAACCACTGCCCGGAAGGGATAGCGCAGCGGGGTCCATCTCTTCTTTGACGTTACTGACAATCAGCCATGGATTTGTGTAAAGCGAATTGAACCGGCCTGCACCGTTTTCCGGTCTACCCAGAGCCTTGCCGGAAAACACGTTACCATTAAAATTGAAACGCCCCAGCATCCTGTTGGTAAACGCACCCGACTGGATCACATATCCTTTTGGTGAATAGGGAAAATTGATTTCAGGATTGTTGGCCTCCGCAGCCGTAATTGCATTTTTGAACGCTGTTCCGTTATCCGTTGTCCTGTCGCCCACGGCACCGTAATCCCGGACATCTATTACCGATCGTGCCGTGGCGGCATTCTTCCTGTCAGCCTGCCAGTCCATGCGTTCCTGCGGGGGCTGGCTGGAGGATGACTGTGCATGGCTTGCCCCGTTCCAGGCAAACAATGCCGTGACCGACAGAAGAACAGCCTTTTTCATTCTCCGGTTTCTCCATCATGTGGCGGCGGGCCAGGTTTGATCGGGTTGCTATGGAGTCTGCGCTACCTGATCGGATTCCCTACCACAGACGGAACGCCCATCTGGCTGCCCAGCAGGCTGGTCGCAATATATTGATTGTGCTGACCAGCAGTGTATTACGCGCAAGGCCACTCGCGCGCATACTTCACCGCCGGTCAGCATGTGCGCATGGCGTCGCGGATGATCTGTCCATCCGTATTGTCCGCAACATCAACCAACGCCAGACCGAACCCGGCGTCCCTTCTGCCAGCTTCAGGCAAGCCGTGCCGCCTCACCGCCATCGCCATACTGGTTCTGTACGAAGAGGCTCCCTCCTGTCTCATCCAGCTTCAGCCGATCGATCAGATTCCGCCTTACCCAGTGGATCGTCCATTCATCGGCGCTGCCAGCCAGTCTGCCAAAATCAGAATCACTGCGTGCATGTCCGTCAGCTTCTATATGCACGACTTCCCCACTGAACCACCGCCAACGGCCCGTCAGTGCGGCACAGCCCCTCTGGTCAGCATCAGGCCGTTGCCCAAGGCGAAATCCGTTTTCCTCCTGAAGCAGGTGACGCAGACCAACGATATGATTACCAACCGTCTCATGCCACATCTGATTGTAAAGATTTAAGCCGATAGCCGAGGAATTCCAGTTATTGAGCGCGCGACGGATCAGATCCTGCGGACGGCGTATGGCGGCCCGATCAGGCGGAAAGCATGTTTTGCCGGCGAGTACATTCTTCCAGAAAAGCGAGGACAGCGCATGATCCGGCGCAATGTTGAAAAACCACGAAGAACCGTCGTTATAATCCCCGCTATCCTTCCATAGTCGCGTGGTTGGTTGCTCCAGGGCATGAACTTTCTTGCCAAAATACTGCGCTTCCGACAGGATTCCAGAGCGAATGGCAGCGACGGCAGCCACGTTCCTGCTGCCGAGCACGGCATAGAAATTAGCTGAGGCTGGGCGAAATCCCATGTTTTCCAGCAGGGTGATGTCCTCTGGCGGATCATTGGGCCGACAGATCATGTATCTTTCGGGATAATGTTCCGACAGATACTGGATTTCATGTTTATAATCATGCAGTGATACTTCATCGCCGTAATGTATGCTGTCTGCTCCCCCTGGCTGTTCTGTAAAAAACACCAGTGAGCCAGCGGGAAATTGGTGCTGTCCCAGATCCCGATAGCGAAGTGACAATGCCAGTGCCCTTGCTTCAACAGCGATGTCAAACGGAGGCATGGCAAATTCTGCCAGAATGTCCCTTGGTTCCGTTCTGTTGGTACTTATGGCAAAAATGTTGTCCTGCACCATGAAACGAAGCGGAGAAATACGGATATCCATGAAGGATACCCCGGCAGCATTCAGATCGAGGGCCTGCTTCTTTGAAATTTCATGACCTATGAGCAGTGTGCCTGGTTTCCGGTACGATTCTGGCAGGTCGGCAGACATCTCCAGGGTAGACCAGGCGGGCTCCTTGCCCACGGCATGTTTTATGACCGGTTGAAATAGCGACAGGAAATCACTTATCCAGTCCTTC
The DNA here is from genome assembly GCF_006538165.1 of Komagataeibacter diospyri. Lineage (GTDB taxonomy): Bacteria > Pseudomonadota > Alphaproteobacteria > Acetobacterales > Acetobacteraceae > Komagataeibacter > Komagataeibacter diospyri. The sequence goes on along the minus strand of NZ_BDLU01000041.1, from coordinate 4,825 downwards.
CTGTCAGTGCTCATGTAATTGGCACCTGATAAAAAAATTATATTGTCAAACACTCGGTTAAATCCTGTTATTTTATATATGTTTCAAATACTTCTGATGTCTGTGCCTGCATGCCAATATCAAGCATGGATCAGGAGCAGCGGTCGTAACCCTATTTTCACACATAACCGGATTGAAGCCTACAGGCTCAGTTCTCGTTTCCAGACCAGAGGCAGGATGCCTGTCACAGGAAATAGGGCCGGGTGAAGACGCGGTATCGGGTAGGAGGGGTAGGGCTTCGGCAGTAGAGAGCCCTTTTCATGGGTGCGGAAACATCCGGGCGCCTGGTACGGACCATATCGATAGGTCCAATCATTCACTCATAAATTCAATAATGGATATGTCTTTTTTGTGTCATGCCATGATTGGACCTGCCCTGGCTTGAACAGGTCATGAGCGGAGATAAGCCAGACAACGCATCACTCTGCGGGACTGCCTGTAAATGAATGATGTTCTGTTACGTAATGCTGGCCATTCTGTTTCTTTGCCCCGGCGACCATATTCAGAGCTTGAATCGCGTGCAGGATTGCTTGAAAATCAACCCTTCAGATGGAATTTGCACAAGGACGCCGATTTTTTATGTGCCTTGCATGAGGGTGTATTTCATGGTCATTCTAGGACCAATAATCTGAAATCTGGATACCTTGTGCATTATGAACCTCAAAGCCAAAGATGACACTTCGGAACTTTCTGTCAAGAAAGTGCGTGAGTTCCCCTTCTTCCCGATTAATTTTGCCCTGGCGCAAAAAATCAAGCCACTTTACATGAACAGCCCCTTTCCTGATTTTGAGGAAGACGGCTCCATTCTTATTGAATGTGGGGAGACTGTCACATTCGATGGCTTTCTGACGGCACTGTATGAACGGGAAATAAACCAGATCATCCCGGATGCAAAACTGTATCTGGAGCTGAGCGTTATCGGGAACTGTCGTGTCGGTCTTTATCACCGCGCACAGGATGGTGAGGTTACGGAATTCGTAAAGCGCAAGTATGTCGCCGAAGAAGGCGAGCAGGGCGTCAGGAAAATTCGTATTGACTTTGACATTACGGGTTCCGAAGCCACGATTGGCCGATGGTATTTCGTCATCGAAGCATTAACGTCCGATCTTATGGTAAAGGGCGCCTGCTGGGGCATGTATGACGCCATGGTGCGTGATGTGCGCCCATGTTTTGTCATCTGTACCTTTAAACGCGAAAAACAGCTGGGCGCCAATGTGGACCGCCTCGTTTCGGCTCTGACGGAACATTCTCCGAACTTTGGCATCATGGTTGTCGATAACGCATGCACGATCAGGCGTGCGGAACACTGGCCTGCAAACGTCCGGCTGATTCCCCAGCGCAATGTCGGCGGGGCTGGCGGTTTTGGACGCGGCATGTTCGAAGCCCTGCAGGACGGGTCATATACGCATGTCATCATGCTGGACGATGACGCGGATGTCGAACCAACCGCCATTACACGCCTGACCAATCTTTTCAGCGTGGCGTCCGACCCTTACCTGTTCCTGGGGGGCGCACAGCTGGATGTCTACAATCCGGTTATGCTGGCGGATGGTGGCGCGCACTGGATACCGGATCGGTTTGAACGCCCGTTTGGTCGACTGCCGCCTGCCAATCTGGGTAAGATCGAGACCAAAGATGGTCTGATGCGCAATCATCAGCTCAACTTTAATGGCTGGTGGCTGTTTGGCGGCAGTGTTGAAGGATTCAAGAAATTCGGTATGCCGCTACCGTGTTTTGTCCATCTGGATGATGTGGAATACGGTATCCGCATCTCGCTGGGTGGGGGGCATATCCTGTCTGTTCCCGGTATCGGGGTCTGGCACGAACCGTATTATGCCAAGCCTGAAGGCTGGTTCGCATATTACAATATCCGCAACGAATTGATCCGGCTTTCCTGCCATACGGAAGCACTTTACGCTCGTCTGCTGCAGGATAACTTTGAAACATACCATGATGACGTGCAGAAGCGCATTGAAGCACTGATGCGTCGCGTGGCCCGGCTTCTGATCCGTCGTTTCTACAATTTCATCAATATTTATCACTATGGATCAGCCATGCTGCTGGTTCTGGCTATCGAAGATTTCCTGAAAGGTCCGAATATTCTGGCCAAGACGGATGCTGCTGACCTGCATGCAAGCATCATGCAGGTTTACAAGCGGTTTAATACCAATTACCAGTTCAGTTCCGATCTGCCGATTGGTGCCATTCCCACACCTCCCGGAACATCTGGTAAGTTTATTGTTCCGTGGATACAGAAGACCAGTTCCAAGCGTAATCTCCTGGCTCAAACGTACAATCTGTACCAAAAAATCAGCCATAACGGGAATGTCTCGCCGCTACGGTTCAAGAACTCCCCGCTGGGTATCCTGAGCACCCGCAGACGGCAGATAACCGTTTTCAAATCCCGCAATGACATCAACTGGCGCGATATCCGTGCTGGCCGCGACTGGGCATATTATGACCCGCAGAAGATCGGGTATCATATCTTTGCCTATAACCCGGACCTGTACCACGAAGCGCATGAGCGGTTGCAGGCAGTGCTAAAAGATTTCAAGAAACACGTCGGGCAGATACAGGGTGAATGGGCTGGGGCCTATGAGCGGCTGATCTCGGAACCATTCTGGGCGGACCTTGTCCGTACGTTTGAAGTTAAAGAATAGATAAAGCGGTTTTATTGTTTCTGGCAGGCTGGTGGCAAAGCTGGCCTGTCTGGATCTGTCCTGATCGGGGAATGCGGGAGCTCTGCCGGATTGAATGGTAGTTCCGGATACTACCTTTACTGACGCGCATATGCAGAAATTCCCGTGTTGCCTGGTTGATAAAGCGGGATAAGGCTTCGGTCATATCCGGGCATTGGGAACGCAACGACCGTCTTTCCTGCGGCATCGACAACGGCATGGATTTTGGTGGTCAATCCATCATGGAACTGTCCGATGCCTGATCTGCGCGCCCTTTTTCACGGGCACCTGGATCATGCTGGCAGGAGCGGACAGTCGTGCTGTCGAGCATCATGTATTCATTGTCATGGTCGGCTGCCGGTTGCCGGAAAATCTGTTCGTGCACGTCGCTTTCGCATCAGCTGCGAAATCCTCTGTGCGCATTCCTCCAGTCACCGAAGTGGGTGGGCAGATCACGTCAGGGGACGCCTGTTCGATCATGATACAGCACGGTAAACAGATGGTTATCTACGGCCATTCTGCCGACATGGCCTTCATGACATGAGAGAAGACTCTTTATCGGCGCCCACTAACTGTGTCACTTGGATCGGGCCATGCCCACGATATCTTCATTTCTCCCTGCGTAACAGGGAGAAAACATTACGTATAACCTAATAGTCCAAGCCTTACAGAGCCGGGTGCTGCCTGACGACACGCTCCGGCTGTGCTATTTAGGAAGTCAGATTAATCTTAAAAAAATTACATAACAAACATATTATTATTGAACCAATATAAAGCGGCGAACACGTTGTGCTGAATAAAAGCCCAAAATAAGAAGAAGAAGCGTTATCCAGAAATCGTAGAATATATCGTAATGGGCATGGGCATTTAATCCAAATTCTCCTTCTCTGATCATTTCTATATTGTCGACGCTAGGTGAAATCATCATATACCAGCGGTATTTTGGCGGTAGCCAATTGACCATTGTAAATGCACCGGTAAATGGAAGGGAAAGATAACTTAAAATCCCAACTGCTTTTTCAACCAAGTTTGACATTTCGCTTAACGAAGCAAAAATCATGGCTATCGCCAGGCAGAATACCATCTGAAACCCCAGTCCAAGGTATAGCATACCATAATACTGTGGGGGTTTCATGAATCCGGCAAAAATTGCCGCGCAAGTAACCAGTACGCCCGCCATGGTCGTGCCTATTATTTCCAGACTGGCGCGTGCGATAATAATGCAGGTCGGGGTTACCTGACGATGGAAAAGAAGGCTACCGTTTGCTTCAAAAGCCTTCACGGAATGTCCCAGACAGTGCCGCCACATTGTCAGCGGCACATAGCCCGTCACCACAATCGCGGTCATCGGCAGACCATGTTCATGTGAAGGGCGTATCGCAGTCCATAATATGGCGACACCAGCACAAAATAAGATTGGCTCGCCCAGAACCCATAAGAAACCAAGATTTTCTCGACCATAACGTGTATGAATTTCACGCATCATCAAGGCATAAATAACTTGTAACTGGATTCTGAAATCTTCTTTCAGCTCCGCCAGTTTGTCATATATGGTCATTCGTATTCTCATTCAGGGTCACGATCTCGGCAACTTATTTCCGGGTGACTATAGATTGGACAGTGAAGTGAGGCGAGAAAAGAATATAAGAATCCGTGCTACGCCAGCCTGCATGCCAACCCCAAAAAGATCAGCAGCCAAAGGGATCATATGTATCCGGGGCGTGTCGTTAGGTCAGCCTGATGATGGCGCAGACGCGATGGATGGGGCGCGGGGAAAGTTGATTTCAGCCCGTCATAAGGCGTTGCAGATGTCTCTGCACAGTCTTCCAGTCGCTGAAGCGGACGGGCAGATCATGTCAGGGGATGCCTGTATAATTACGATACAGCGCGGCTTTCACAAACAGACGATCGTCTGCGGCCGTTCTGTCGAGCCGCTCTGATAGATCCTTGCTCAACAGGCATCTGTCATGGCGCATGATGAATATGGCCCGGACTACATTGCCCAATGATGTCTTGCAACCTGGCAGTTACGTAGCCACGAGATCATGTGACTGTTTTTCACGATATCCGTAAGGATGTGCTTCTCGCCATCGGAGGGCCGTTTCAAC
>NZ_BDLU01000040.1 GCF_006538165.1 Komagataeibacter diospyri | reverse complement strand
GCAGCCTGCATCAAGATGTGATTTAATATTAAAGACCCATCTAACCAAAAATACGCCGGAATGCCAGCACTACTTTGGCAGAAAATTTGGGACAGGGATTCCTGCTGGCTACGATCAGTGTTTCATGAAAGGCCCGTTATAGTGAAAGGCTGGCGATGAATGATAACTGGCGATCGGGTCTGGAAGTGTGGTTCGAGCCATTTCTGGCTGCATTGGGCCGTAAAGCGTCGAGGCGGATGCGGCCAACCCTGTGGGCAATGCCGCGGCCTGTGGAAACCTTCCAATTCACATCCCACAAGGTATTTCCCAACGTTTTCCCTGGTTATTCTATCGGGGATATAACAGTAGTAATCAAGCTGAAGAATTTATAGAATCTGTTACTTGATGCATTGGCAATATAGATAAGATCGTGATCCCGCATCATGAAACGTTCCGCAAGGAAATAGCTGCTGGGGTTCATCATATCCAACTGATAAACCACAGGTGCCGTTGTCGCGCTATCAGCAATCGGCATGCCAAGGCGGCGGACGATGTCTGCATTTTCAAAGCGGAACAGATACACCGCATTGGGGTCCGCACGGGAATCAATCGGGCCACCATTACGTGAAATGGCTTCGGCCATGGTCAGGGTCGGGGTCGTGAACTGGGTCTGGGTTACCCGACCACTTGCGCCAAAAACCGAATAACTGCGTGGTTTGAAGGTTAACTGTACCCGATCGCCAGGCTGCATCAGGATATTCTGCGCCGGCGTATTTTCAATTGTCTTGAGCGGCAGTTCAGCGATCTTGCCGTTGCGCGTCAGGCGCACGACATAATCTTCATCCGGCTGGTTGGGGTGATCCGCGCCACCGGCCAGAGCGATGACATCCAGGATATGTTCCCGATTTGGTGTCAGGGGGACACGGCTGGGCCGTCGTACACCACCATAAACCATGACTGAATTGGCGATATCCGCCATAATCCGCACCAGAACCTGCGGCGAGAGGGATTTCTGCTTCAGTCGTGCCCTGATTGCTTCCGCCACCTGAATGGTGGTCATGCCAGCCACATGGATTTCGCCCACAAAAGGCACCCGGATATTGCCGCTGGCATCAACGCTAAGTGGGGGCAGGTTGGAACCCGAAGACGTACTCGGTATCGTACTTGCACCACCGGCCGCATTTGTCGAGGCGGCCATATTCACGCTGCTGAGACTGAACAGGGAACTCCCGACCTCGTATATCGAAACCTGCAGGATATCGCCCGGGCCAACCGTATCGTTATGGGTGTAATTAACAGGCGTATTATTCTGGTCCAGACTGCTGAACAGGGGTGGCGCCTCACTTTCCAGAAGGGAAATGAGGTCCGGGCTGACCTGGACAATAGCATACCCGACCGCATTGCGTTTCGGGTCACGCTGGGCGTGGTTGACCTGCGCTTCCGTTGGTCCGCTATCTGGCAGGGAATTGCAGCCAGCCAGTAACAGGAGTGTGCCACCGATCACAGCAAGATGCTGACCTTTTCGACCACGCTGTAGAATTGAACCCAAATTTTTCGGAAAGCAGAAATTGGTCAATGTAGCACCGCGACTGGAGGTTATAGTGAAGGTAGCAAACAGGTTTAAGGACGTATTCCCATGTCTACGGCATGTTGTGTGGACGTGGCCTGTCAATATCTATGCGGAAACTTTTTATCACGTCGTATTTTAGCTGGCTATGTTAATTCATGACGTGAGAGGCTTCACCCTGAAAATGGCTGAAAACTGCCGTAAAAAGCAATTTTTATCCTTGATGCCCGGCTGGTGGTGGCTGTCCCTGACCGTTCTGAAGGAATGTCGTGACCGTTGCAGGCGCTCCTGTCGGGACGGTCTGGTTTTTGGTCCTGCGGCAAAAAATGCAGACATTCAATTAGCATCTTTATGGACAGCAGACGGCATCGTGAGGGTGGAGTGTCATCAGTTTTTTCAGGACCATAATTCCGGCAGGACCGACCGGCTATTATAATCATCATACCCATGCGGGTGCCGTTTGCGCCACTGCAGGGCGGTTTCTACAATTGCATCGATACTATGGTATTTGGGGTTCCATCCGGTTTCACTGCGCATCCGTGATGAATCAGCCACCAGGATGGCTGGATCTCCCGAACGGGGCGGGGCCCATTCCCATGACACTTTCTGTCCGCTTACGCGTTCTACGCTCTGGATGACTTCAAGGTTGGTAAATCCCAGACCGTTGCCCAGATTATACGAAACCGACCTTTCATCCAGTTGATCAATAACACGGATATGCGCATCTGCCAGATCGGTTACATGGATGTAATCGCGAATGCATGTACCATCCCGTGTGTCGTAATTATTGCCAAATATTTTCAGGCAGGGACGCACACCCAGAGCTGTATCAATGGCAAGGGGGATCAGGTGGGTTTCCGGTCGATGGTCTTCTCCCAACCGTCCCCTGGGATCAGCGCCAGCAGCATTGAAATATCTCAGGCAGGCACTGCGCATGCCATAAATGCGATCCGCCCACAGTAATGCACGTTCAATGAAAAATTTACTATCACCATAGGGAGATGTCGGATTGACCAGTGCATCATCCGTAATCTGGGGTAAATCGCTTTCATCACCGAACAATGCCGCAGTGGAGGAAAAAACAAAGCGCCTTACATTATGGAATGTGCATGCCTCGATCAGGTTAAGGGAGTTCATGGTATTGTGCCGCAGGTAGTGGAACGGCTCGGAAATGGAATGCCCTACCGATGAAAGGGCGGCAAAATGGAATACGACATCCCAGTTTTCCCGTGCCACAGCGTCATATGTCGCCTGCGCGTCTTCCAGATCGACATTCCAGAAGCGAACCCCTTCAGGAATGGCGGCAATATGACCCGTGCTCAGGTTATCCAGAATAACGACGTCATGTCCGGCATCCAGCAGGCTTATTACAACATGGCTACCCACATAACCTGCCCCACCTGTAACAAGACATTTCATAATAGTTGCCGGTTTCCCTATGATCCTGAACGTATGGGGAGATTTGAAAAGCTGAAAATTATACAATATATGTCTGTCTATGGCAATATACAGGCATATGCTTTCGCCCTGCCTGCATGGCCTGCCGTCAGCATTGATCCGGCTGGATAGCGCCAGTACCCATCATGCAAAACAATCCTGAAAAAATCTGAAGCATGTGCCCTGTCTGTCCGGCAATTTTCTGAAACAGGCGAGCCTATAGCAGTTTCATGATCTTGAGCAGCAGCCATGTAATCATCATGAACACGAAGCAGATCCCGCCGGCTTCCACGGTTCCCAGTGTGCCGGTGGCCAGAAACATGCCGCCAGTATTCATGCCGAAAAAGCCCGTCACAAAGGTTGCGGGCAGCATGAGTGTCGTCACGATGGACACGGTATATAGGCGGCGGTTGGTTTCTTCCGCCTGACCGGACGCCAGTTCGTCCTGCAGCGATCGTGCACGATCCTGCAGGGCCAGCAGGTCATCAAGGGCCGCATGGATCTGTCGCTGCGAACGGTCGCGGATGTCATCTTCCGCCCATTCGGGCAGTTCCAGATCCTCGTTATGGAAAATACGGTCCACGGGCGAGATCACGCGGCGCAGTTCGGTTGAACGGCGGCGCACACGCCCGATCAGCCCGCTTATGCGACCAAAATCAGTGTGCTGGTCCAGCGTCAGCAGCAGGTCCTCGGCCCGGTCCAGCTGGTCATCCAGCATGGCGATATTGCGCCGTACGGTATCGGCAAATTCCAGCAGGGTATGATCCACCACCTCGGCAGGGGAGTCGTAAGAAGCCCGCTGCATGGCCCGGTAAATCACCCCCAGAGCCGGAACCGGCTGTCGGCGTGTGGTAATCAGCAGGTCGGGCAGGACCGCAAAACGCCATGCAGACAGATTCTTGTCGTCTTCCGACATGGCGTCGTCAAAGCCGGGCAGGGCGCCATAGACGATGTTCCCTTCCGCTTCGACATTGGTGCCCCGGTCCGTGCTGCCCAAAGCAAGGCGCACTTCTTCGGACAGGCATGGAATGGCCTGGATATGGGCACGGCTGGCAGTGTGAACAATATCGTAATGCAGCCAGACCCACGTGGCTGGCTCACTGGGGGGGCTGCCTTCCAGCGCGCGGACAATCTGTTCATCCGTCAGACGCTCGGGCTTCTGACCCGGCTGGCAGGCAATGGCCCATACAAGACCATTGGACACAGAAGACGCGGATAACATGTCAACAGACAGCCCGGTGGCGTTGTCCATCATGGGGAAGTCGGGGACGTTTTCCATCGCGTATCCCTCCGTCATGCTGCCGGTCTGGCTGGTTCTGGTGGCCCTGTCCGTAGCTGATACGAAACGGGCGGCCGGTGGCCAGTGGCCACACGCCCGCCCGTTTCGCCAGCGGCGTATTACTTCATCAGGTCAGGGGAGACCTTGCCACCATTTGCGGCCAGCTTCTGCATGACCTGCTTGATCAGCCAGACGTTCATGGAAGCAGAATCGTTCATGTCACCGGTGTAGTGCAGTTCCGTCGCCAGTTCCTTGCGCGCGGAAAGCGAGCTGTCCAGACCCAGCAGCTTCAGCAGGTCCACGATGGAGGTCTGCCAGTTCAGCTTTTCAGGGTTCTTGGCAGCCAGCGCGCTCAGCACCGCGTCCACGTCAACCGGCTGTGCCGGGGCGGTGGGAGCCGCAGCTGCTGCAGGTGTTGCCGCTGCTGCAGGTGCAGCAGTGGTTGCGGCATCCGGCGTAGCGGCAGCAGCTGTGTGGTTTCCGAAGATCTTGGACAGGATTGAACCGAAAATGCTCATGTTCTCTTTCTCCATCACATGATGTGGTCCGGCGGATGCCGGACCAGTCACGCATATGTTAGGGACGTTTGCAGCACTTAGTAACGATACAGGTCATTCTTGAACGGGCCATTGACCGGCACGCCAATGTAATCCGCCTGCGTCTGCGACAGCTTCGACAGCTTCGCACCCACTTTTGCGAGGTGGAGGAAGGCTACCTTCTCATCCAGGTGCTTGGGCAGGGTATAGACCTTGTTCTCGTACTTGCCCGCCGGTGCCTGCCACAGGTCGATCTGCGCCAGCGTCTGGTTGGTGAACGATGCGGACATGACGAAGGACGGGTGGCCCGTCGCGTTGCCCAGGTTTACAAGGCGCCCTTCGGACAGGACGATCAGGCGCTTGCCGTCAGGGAAGATGACCTCGTCCACCTGCGGCTTGATGTTGTCCCACTTGTAGTTGCGCAGCGCGTTGATCTGGATTTCGGAATCGAAATGCCCGATGTTGCACACGATGGCACGGTTCTTCATCTCGCGCATGTGCTCGATGGTGATGACGCCCTCGTTGCCGGTCGCGGTGACGAAGATATCGCCGCGCGGCGCAGCATCTTCCATCGTCACGACCTCATAGCCTTCCATCGCGGCCTGCAGCGCGCAGATGGGGTCGACTTCGGTCACCAGCACGCGGCAGCCCGCGTTGCGCAGGGATGCGGCCGAACCCTTGCCCACGTCGCCATAACCGGCAACCACGGCAACCTTGCCCGCCATCATCACGTCCGTGCCACGGCGGATCGCGTCCACCAGGCTTTCACGGCAGCCATACAGATTGTCGAACTTCGACTTCGTGACGCTGTCGTTGACGTTGATGGCCGGAACCTTCAGCAGGCCCTTCCTGGCCATGTCCCACAGACGATGCACGCCGGTCGTGGTCTCTTCAGAGACGCCCCGCACGTCATTGAGCATGTCGGGATACTTCTCGTGCATCAGCGTCGTCAGGTCCCCGCCGTCGTCGAGGATCATGTTCGGCGTCCAGCCGTCAGGCCCCTTGATGGTCTGCTCGATGCACCACCAGAACTCATCCTCGGTCAGACCCTTCCACGCGAACACGGGCACGCCAGTCGCGGCGATGGCGGCAGCCGCCTGGTCCTGTGTCGAGAAGATGTTGCACGAGGACCAGCGCACCGTGGCGCCAAGCGCCGTCAGGGTCTCGATCAGCACGGCGGTCTGGATCGTCATATGCAGGCAGCCGGCGATACGGGCGCCCTTCAGCGGCTTGGACGCGCCATATTCCTCACGGAGCGCCATAAGCCCCGGCATTTCGCCTTCCGCGATCGAGATTTCCTTGCGGCCCCACTCGGCAAGCGAGATGTCCTTGACCTTGTAGTCGGTGCTGGTGGTCATTTCTTATCCTGTATTCGTCAATGCGGCACAGGATATACCCCGTTGGGCCCGCGTGATCCAGAGCGCGCGGGATTCCATATTCACGCGATCGTGCTGGCGACCTCTTCCGCCTGCTTCAGGATACGCAGGAAATTTTCTCCCCACAGGGCCGCGATCTGGCTGCGGTCATAGCCACGGCGCAGCAGTTCTGCCGTAAGATTGGGCGATTCCGATGCATCGGCCCAGCCGCGTATGCCGCCTCCGCCATCGAAGTCGGACGAAATGCCAACATGCTTGATCCCGATTCGCTGCACCGCGTAATCGATATGGTCCACGAAGTCCGCCACCGTGACCGGGCGTATGTCGCGCACGTCACGCGGGCGCAGGAAGGCATCCATGGCGGTAATGTGGATGACACCGCCACAGGCCTTCAGCGCATCAAGCTGTCCATCATCAAGGTTGCGCGGGTGATCGCACAGGGCGCGCACACAGGAATGGCTGGCGAAGACCGGCGCGCGGGACAGATCGACCGCCTGCATCATGGTGTCGCGTGACGTGTGCGATACATCAACCAGCATGCCCGCGCGGTTCATCTCGGCCACCGCATCCCGGCCAAGGCCGGACAGCCCGCCATGCAGCGTTTCGGGATCATCAAGGTGATGCATGGGCCGAGCCGAGTCGGCCAGCTGGTTGTGCCCGTTATGCGTCAGCGTCATGTAACGCGCGCCCAAGGCACGGAAACGCGCGATAAGCGACAGCTCCTCGCCAATCGCATAACCGTTTTCCACGGCGGGGATGATGGCGATTTCCCCTGCGTCATAAGTGGCGCGCACTGCTGCCGCCGTATCGCATACCCGCACGCCCGGAATCTGGCCGGTCTGCCCGATTACGCGCAGCATCGCTTCTGCCCGGGTGGAGGCCGCCTCATGCCCCGTCACGTCACGTGCGCCCTGTCCTACATAGGCGACAAGACAGGCCGCCCGCAGGCCGCCTGCGCGCATGCGTGGCAGGTCCACCCGTCGCGACGGTGCACCCGTGGCGAAATCATCCCGGTCCGGCCAGGGGATGTCCACATGGGTATCGATGGTCAGCAGCGTGCGGTGCAGTTCGATCGCGTCCGTGGCGGATATGTCGGTTGGTGTGTCAGTCATGGGGCCTCCAGCAATGGTGATAATGAACCACATGCAGCCCAGTCCTGAAAACTGGGCATAAACCAAAAGTGGTTGCCTGTCGTTAGGGTAGGGACCGGCGACGCACGTCCAGCCCCCGGCCCGGTCGCCACCCCGCCGCCTGCGCGCCGGGGCACCATGAGCCGCCGGGAGCGCCTGACGAAGGAACGACCATGACCACCTCCATTCCCCTGCTTAAGCTGAATGATGGCCACAAGATCCCCGCCATGGGGTTCGGCACCTATCCGCTGGACAATCCGCAGGCCGAAAAGGCCGTGCGTGAGGCCCTGACGGCGGGCTATCGGCTGTTCGATACCGCGTCGCGTTACGGAAATGAAAGCGGGGTAGGGACCGGGCTGGTCAGCTTTGACGTGGGGCGTGAGGACATTTTCGTCACCACCAAGCTGCGCGGCGCCGATCAGGGATATGACAGCACGCTGCGCGCGTTTGATGAGAGCCTGGCACGTCTGAAGATGAGTTATGTCGACCTGTACCTGATCCACTGGCCGCTTCCCGCCAAGGACCAGTATGTCGAAAGCTGGAAGGCGATGATCCGCCTGCAGAAGGAAGGACGCGTCCGCTCGATCGGTGTTTCCAACTTCCTGCCTGCGCATCTGCAGCGCCTGATTGATGAAACCGGCGTCACCCCCGCCGTCAACCAGATCGAGATGCATGCCGATTTCGCGCAGTCGGAACAGGTCGCGCTGCACAGGAAACTGGGCATCCTGACCGAGGCATGGAGTCCGCTGGGGCGCGGGAAGCTGCTGGAAAACCCCGTTGTCAAACGGATCGCGGACCGGCATGGCAAATCCACCGCACAGGTCCTGCTGCGCTGGGTGATCGATTGTGGCGTGGTGCCCATTCCCAAGAGCGCGCATCCCGATCGTATGCGCGCGAACCTGCATTCATTCGATTTCCAACTGACATCGGATGACATGAGTGATCTGGCAACACTCGATAGCCCCCACAACCGCACCGGTGGCGACCCGGCCACCTACGTCGAGGAATGAGAGGTCATTAAAAGGTAAAAGGTTTCGGGTGCCGCCTTTTTTCAAAAGGGCGGTATTCTTCTGAAGCTTTCTGCCTGCAAAAACTTCACTAGGCATTGTGACAGGCCCATATCAACCTGACCCGCCGGTTACGTCATGGACATGTTAACGGGTCAGGATTGCACAAGCCGAAGTCACGCTGGTATGGTGCGGCGCCCGTCCCGTCGGGCGGGCCATGTTGGCGCGTCTGCCATGGGAAAATGGGCATGACCGGGATCATACCACCAGCATGGCACCAGCGCAGGCAGTAGCGGCATCTGACGAACATGACGGTCTGGCGCAGGCTTCCTCCAGACGTCGGTCACTGCGATGGCTGGCGCTGGGGTTCGCGGGCATGCTGGCCGCCTGCGCTCATAATCCTTCTTCTGAAATGAGCGAGGAGCAGATCATTCACGAGGCCGAGTCCTATCGTGCCCATGCCCACGCCAACTATATCCCGCCAGGGCCGCCGGAAGACCCCTGGGGGCCTTATATCAACGAGGCCGCGCAGCGTTTCGATGTGCCCAGCGTCTGGATTCGTGAGGTCATGCGGCGCGAGTCGGGGGGCCAGCTTTACCATAATGGCCAGTTCGTGACCTCACTGCCGGGCGCCATGGGGCTGATGCAGCTTATGCCGCCGACCTACGATATAATGCGGGCGCGCTACAACCTTGGCCCTGACGCCTATGACCCGCATGACAATATCGAGGCGGGCACGGCCTATATCCGTGAAATGTACGACATTTACGGCTCCCCCGGTTTCCTTGCCGCCTATAATAGCGGACCGGGACGACTGGATGATTTCCTTGACCGTTACCATACCCTGCCCAAGGAAACGCGCGATTACGTCGCTTCCATCGGGCCACGGATCGTGGGCAGCAGCCCGGTCAACCGTTCACAGGCCGACCTGCTGGTGCAGGCGCGCGCCCTTGCCCGCGCGCAGGCGGCGCAGAATGCGCGTGGCGGCCGGAGCCGTGGCCGCCAGCTTCTGGCATCCGTGCCGCGCGGGGCTGCGGCTGATACGCCATCGCCTGAGGCCGCCGCAGTGCGCGCGGCATGGAGTGCCCGGGAACAGAATGGACTGGCCCCGATGGCCACGGCCGGAACCCGCCCCGGCGTCATCAGTATGGCAAACAGTCATGACTGGGTGGTGCAGGTCGGTGCTTATGGATCGATCGGGCAGGCGGAGCATGCGGCGGGGCAGGCACGGGCGAAGGTTTCGTTCAGTGGCGTGCATACGCAGGTTGCAACCGTTGCATCGGCGCGCGGTCATGTCTATCGTGCAAGGCTGACCGGCCTGTCGCACGAAGCGGCCCAGCAGGTCTGTCAGCGACTGGGTGGATCAGGATGCCAGATCCTGCCGCCAACCACATGATGGCATAAACCCTGTCCCACAGGGTGATGAGGATACATGAGGTATTTTTACAGGCGTTCACGCTGGTCCCTGCCGGGGCTGTGCCTGCCGCTGGTTGGTGTCATGGCGTTTGCCGGCTTTGTCTGTTTTTCCTCCGCGCGCGCGGCCCTGCCGGTAGGCAGCCAGGCCCCCATGTTCGATGCGCAGGCTACCACGAATGGCAGCGAGTTCGATTTCCGGCTGGCCGATGCGCTGCGTCAGGGACCCGTAGTGCTGTATTTCTATCCCGCTGCCTTTACCCGTGGCTGTACCATGGAGGCGCATGATTTCGCCAACGCCATGGATCAGTACAAGGCGCTTGGTGCCACGGTCATTGGTGTTTCCACCGATGACATGCCAACCCTCGACCGTTTTTCCGTAAGCGAAGGTCATGGCCGCTTCCCCGTCGCGACCGACCCGAAGGGCCAGATTGCAAAGATGTATGACAGCCGCCTGCCGCTGGTGAACCGCGCCAGCCGCACGTCCTATGTCATTGCCCCGGATGGCAAGGTGATTTACGCCTACAGCGCCCTGTCGCCCAAGGGACATGTCAGCGGGACGCTGGGGGCGCTGAAGCAGTGGCACGCGGCGCAAGGTAATGCCAGCAAGGTCACGCTGCCCGCCACATCCCGGTAAAGACCTGTTTCCAAAAAATACTGATAAAGATAAAAGTTTTTTGAGTGCCGCCTTTTTCAGAAAGGCGGCGTTTCCTGGAGCTTTTTGAAAAAAGCTTCACCAAAAACTTCTTATGATTTCACATAGACTTCTGAAGTAGCCCTCAGGGCCGCAACATTGACTTGCGCTCTCTGCGCGGTATTGACTGGTCTCTCCGTATCCGTGGGGAGAAGCCGGTGGGATTCCGGCACGGTCGCGCCACTGTACACCGCAGCCCATGCGGAAGTCAGACCTCCCGGCGGATAGAGCTTCATTCCGTTACGGGACGCGCTTTCCCGACAGGAGATCTGACCCCATGTCCTTTATTTTTCCCCATATGCATCGGGATATGCCCTGATGGCCGGACGCCTTCTGCTGCGTGGCATGCTGGCTGGCATTGCCGCCGCTGCCCTTGCGTTCCTGTTCGCCCGTGTGTTCGGCGAACCGCAGGTCAACCTTGCCATCGCCTTTGAATCCGCCATGGATGCGGCGGCGGGTGAACCGCCGGAACCCGAACTGGTCAGCCGGGGCGTACAGGCATCCCTTGGCCTGCTGACGGCGGCCGTCATGTATGGCGCGGCCTATGGCGGGCTGTTTGCGCTGGTGTTCTCGCTGGCGTACGGCCGTATTGGCCGCTTTTCGCCGCGCATGCTGTCCATGCTGCTGGCGGGGGCGGGGTTTCTGGCCGTGGTGGTGGTGCCGGACCTGAAATACCCGGCCAATCCCCCCGCCGTGGGGCAGCCGGAAACCATTGGCCTGCGCACGACCGCCTATTTTGAAATGGTTGTCTTTTCGCTGTGCGCTCTGACGCTGGCGGTCCTGTCGGGTCGCGCACTGGCTGTACGCCTGGGCAACTGGGGTGCCACGCTATGTGGGGGGGCGGTGTTCGTTGTGCTGGTGGCGCTGCTGCAATGGGCACTGCCCGACATCAATGAAGTGCCGGACAATTTCCCCGCCACCCTGCTGTGGCGCTTCCGTGAAGCCGCCCTTGGCATGCAGATCGTGCTGTGGGGCGGCCTCGGGCTGGTGTTCGGCATGATGGCCGATCGGCTGCTGGGACGCGGTGCGCCGCGTTACGGCTGATCCGGCGTATCATCCCCATCGTTCTTTCCGCCCATTTTGTCAGGCGTCGGGGCGGCGGTGGGGGTGTTGTCCTTCATGACCCTGTCCCATATCGCGTGCAGCTTGGTGTCCATGGCCTCATCCAGCACGGGGAAGGAATGGCTTGCCGCGATATAGGCAGGCTGCTGGTCCCAGTGAAGTGCGGCTTTCGTGTCCGCATCAAGCGGCGCGCCTGTATTGGCGGGCATGCCCCAGAAACACGATGACGTTGCCAGCCGTGCCTGTGCCGCAGGCGTGCGCAGGTATTGCGCGAATGCCAGCGCCAGCGCCTTGCGCTGCGAGGCTTCGATGATCGAGATGCCATGCTGCCACCGGATACCGCCCTGCCGTGGCAGGGTGAATGTCAGGTCCGGCCGCTGTTTCGGGATATCGGGTTGTGCCGTGGGCGTACTGACCGTGCCACCTTCGCCAACACCCGCCGTGGTCCATGCGCCACCACCAACGACAATATCCACCACGCCATCGGCCAGCGCCTGTTGCACGCTGGCGCTATCGCCCACCAGTGTTGCATTGGCGCGCAGGGCCACAAGCCTGTCCTGCAATGCGGGCAGGTCGGCGTCCGTCAGATGCGCGGGATCAAGTCCCAGCGCCAGGGCGATATAGGACAGGATGGGCAGGTAGCTGTCATAAATTGCGATATGCCCGTGATAACGCGGCTGCCATACCGCGTTGATGTCCTGCATGTCCTGCGTGCTGACATGGGCCTGATTGAAGGCGACGGCGTGGAAGCCGTATTTTTCCGGTACCGAGTACAGCCGCCCCTGGTACGAACCGCCTGCCGGATTGGCAATGGCGGCAGGAATGCCGTCCGATGGGAAATCCGCTGTGTCCAGCGGCGCCAGCAGGCCGGCGGCGGCCAGTTGCGGGGCGGCTGTTTCCTCCAGGATCACCACGTCCCAGTCGCCTGCCTGCGACTGGCGCAGGATGGTCCGTGCAGCGGCGGTGCTGTCGATATCCTTGAAATGGACCCGTACCTTGTTCGCCTGTTCAAAAGGGCCGAGCAGTTCCGGGTCTTCATGGTCGCACCATGTCAGCACGTTCAGCACATCATCTGCCGCCCATGTCGGGCCGGGCTGGATGGCTGCAAGGATGATGAGGGCGGTCGTGGCGGCAACAAGGGGGCCGCGACGGCTGCATGCGGACATAAGGGACAACTCCTGAAGGATAGGGGCCCAACATGGACGGGTATGCACGATGGGTCCAGTCAGGAAGGATTACAGATGTGACAAACGGATCGCATGACGCGCATGGATATTCATGCATCCATAATATGACCGTATGATGAAAGGGTTGATGCATGCCGCGTCGTTGCGTGCAGGACACGTCCCGTGCCTTGCACGCTTTCGCCATATTGTCGCGTCCCATCAGGTGGGGCTATGGATAGGCGCATGATCGCCGATTTCATCCGCCGCCTTATCCGGCGTCGCTCTCCACAGCCTGTGTCCCGGTCCACGTCGCGCGCTGCCCGTCCGGTCATTGCGCCCCAGCCCGGGTCGGTTGCGGAACGGGCCATCGCCACCACAACGGTCCTGCCATCGGGGCGCATACGCGCCTGTGCCCGGACCGTGCGCGGGGTGGGCCGCCTGGCCGCCATTACCGTGTGGGTACCACTGTCGGTCGGGTTCGAGGCGGTGCTGCTGCTGGTGCCCGGCACGGCCAAGATCCGGTGGACGCGGATGGTCTGGGGCGGGCTGTGCCTGCTGCTGTCGCTGCGTATCCGCGTTGTGGGGCGCAGGGCTGGCGGCGTGGGTGGCAGGCGCGCGCGACAGAATGGCGAACGCCCGGTAATCTATGTGTCCAACCATTCGTCATGGCTGGATGTGCCGGTGCTGGGAACGGTGCTGCCGTCCAATTTCGTAGCCAAGGGCGATATCGAGGGCTGGCCCATCATGGGACTTGTCTCGCGTATTGGCCGGACCATATTCGTCAGCCGCCAGCGCAGCACGACAGGCCGGGAACGGGACGAAATGCTGCACCGCCTGATGGTGGAAGGCGACAACCTGATCCTGTTCCCCGAAGGCACGTCGTCCGACGGGTCGCGGGTGCTGCCGTTCCTGTCGGCCTTTTTCGCCATTGCCAAGCCGCCGCGCCTGCCGCCGGGCAAGGCTCCGGCGGCACCGGAAAGCGAGGCGGAAGCCATCGCGGCGCGTCCCGGCATGACGCCGCTGATCCAGCCGGTATCGGTGGTGTATGACCAGCTGGAAGGCGTGCCGGTCAACCGTGGACGTCGCCCGGTCTTTGCCTGGTATGGTGATATGGAACTGGGGCCGCATGTGTGGCAGCTGGTCAAATGGCGTTCGATGCGTGCGACCGTGCTGCTGCATGCACCGTTGGACCCCAATGATTTTCCCAGCCGCAAGGCGCTGGCACAGGCGGCATGGCGGGCGGTAGCCGCCGGGGCCGCCGAACTGCGCCAGAACCAGCCCCAGCCGGAAAACGAAAGTGCGTATGCCTGCCGCCCGCTGGCGGGCATGCTGCCGCAGGATCTTGAACGGAGCCGGAACTGAAGGCTTTGTGTCAAGATTGAGGCATGTCATGTTTTCCCTGTTCCTTACCCCGTAGGGTAACCCCCCAATCGACGGTCCCGGTGGTGTCTGCCGCCGTGTAGGGCTGGTCTGCCCGGCGTGGTATCGCAGGCGTACCCGCCACGATCAGGAAAAGTGATCTCACATGGCGCGATGTGTTGTGCCAACGTTCTGGAGTTTACGGTGGATCAGCCGAAGATAAGCGCCGATGTCCTGCTGTCCGCAATGGAGCAGGCCATTGATCCCATGGTCGTGATTGATGAGCATAACCGCATCATCTTCTTCAATGCCGCGGCCGAACGGATATGGGGCCTGCCGCGCGCACAGGTCATGGGACAGAATGTCAGCTGCCTTGTGCCGCAGACGGACCGCGCGCTGCATGACAGCTATATCGACCGTAACCGTGAGACGGGCATAGGCCGGATTGTCGGCACATCGCGTGAGGTGGAATTCCGCCGCGCCAACGGCGAATATGTATGCGGTGAACTGTCGATTTCCCGCGTGCAGGTAGGTGAGGCAGGCAGGATCTACTACATCGCCGTCATGAAGGACGTGACGGAACAGAGCCGCCAGCGCAGGATCCTGATCCTGCAGAACGAAGTGCTCCAGTCGCTGGCATCCGATGTCACCCTGCAGGAAGTGGGCGACCAGCTGTGCCGCCGCGTGGACAGTTTCGTGCCCGGCGGTGTGGCGGCCCTCCTGATGTTTGACGGCGCGCACAAGGTCTCCGTCACGTCTTCCCCCGGCATGCCCAACCGCTACCGTACCGCGCTGGACAGCATGCAGCTGACGCCGGAACAGATGGATGCGCTGCGCAGTGATCCCGCCAGCAGCAACACCGTGGTGTGGGATGGCTATTCCTCCCTCGCCCGTTCGCTGGGGCTGGAGCGATGCTGTTCGTCCGCCATCATTTCCCGCAAGGGGCAGGTCATGGGTGTGTTCGCCCTGTATCTGCGTGATGACGAGCCATCGCTGGCATGGCCCGAACGGGTGGTTTCGACCTGCATGCCCTTCTGCGCGCTGGCGATCGAACAGAACCAGACGCGCCAGCACATTGCCCAGCTGTCCAATTTCGACAGCCTGACCGGGCTGTTGAACCGTACGTCGCTGCATAATGTCATCGAACGCCTTATCATGCGTGGCGGTGACAGCCAGTTCTCGCTGTTCATGGTGGATATCGACCGCTTCCGTGATATCAACGACGCGCTGGGTCATGTGAACGCCGACCGTTTCCTGATCGAGATCGGTCGCCGCATTCGCGCGTTGGTCAATGACGAATATATCGTCAGCCGTTCGGGCGGGGACGAGTTCATCATTGTCGTGCCCGACTGTTCGCACAGGCGCGCGGAACAGTTTGCCGAAAACCTGATCAATTCCATCGCCAAACCCCTGCAGGTCGGTGAGAACACGCTGAGTATTTCCTGCTGCGTGGGCATCAGCACGTTCCCCGAAAACGGGCCGGACAGTGAATCCCTGCTCAGCCTGGCCGATGCCGCCGCCCGTCAGGCGAAAGAGGACGGGCGTGGCCTGTACCGCTTTGCCGGTCACGAAAAAAACCAGGTGGCGCAGGAACGGCTGATGCTGGGGTCTGCCCTGCGGGACTCTCTGGCCAGGGGCATGCTGAAGCTGCATTACCAGCCGCAGGTGGAAACCATGACCGGGGGCCTGTACGGGGTGGAAGCCCTGTCGCGGTGGCATCACCCGACATTGGGCAACATCTATCCTTCCCGCTTTATCGCGGTGGCGGAAGATACGGGGCAGATCGAGGCCATTGGCCGCTGGTCGCTGCAGGAAGCCTGCCGCCAGATGGTGAAATGGGACCGCGACGGGGTGCATGTCCCCACGGTTGCGGTCAACCTGTCGGCGGTGCATTTCCGCAATCGCGCACTGCCGGAATATATCGCCAACCTGCTGAAGCATCATAACCTGACGCCCGACCGCCTGACGGTGGAAATCACCGAAAGCGTAATGATGGATAACAGCAGCGACACCGAAGAGGTGCTGTACGCCATCCGCAGGCTGGATGTCGGACTGTCGATGGATGATTTCGGCACGGGGTATTCGTCCCTGTCGCGGCTGACGCGCCTGCCGCTGACGGAAATCAAGATCGACCGCAGCTTCATCAATGATTTCGAGCATGATACCAATGCCCAGGCCGTAACCATGGCTGTGATCGGCATCGGTTCGCGTCTGGGCATGACGGTGGTGACCGAAGGGGTCGAGACCGAGCAGCAGTGGCGCCTGCTGGAAGAACTGCACTGCGATGTGATGCAGGGCTACCTGTTTGCGAAACCCCTGCCGCCGGAGGAACTGGAAAAGTGGTTTCGCGAGCGACAGGAACGCGGTTCGTTCCTTGTCCCGACCAAGGTATAATATGGCGTGGTCTCTGGCATGACGAAGCTGCATGGGTATATCATGCACCGTTCCGGTCCTGTTGCCGGGCTGATTTCATGAAGCATTCTGTTCTGTTTTTTATTGTAGGTTCCAGGCGGGAATATGGCATTGCAACACGATGATCGGCTGCGGGCACTGACACATCAGGATTCGGATTTCTGGGCCGACCTGGTTGATAGTGTCCTGATCGTCGCCATTACCGACACAAAGGGGGTCATCACCTATGTGAATGACCGTTTTTGTGAAATCAGTCAGTACTCGCGTGAGGAACTGATCGGTTCCACGCACCGTATCGTCAATTCCGGCTATCATGACGCGGATTTCTTCCGTGACCTGTACCGCACGATCGAGGCGGGCGAACTGTGGCAGGGCAATATCTGCAACCGCGCCAAGGACGGGTCGCTGTACTGGGTGGCGACCACCATCATCCCCAAGAAGGACAGACAGGGCCGGATACAGGGGTATGTCGCCAGCCGGTTTGAGATTACCGAACTGATGAACACCCGTGACCGCCTGTGTGAACTGGCGGAAACGGATACGCTGACGGGGCTGCTCAACCGGGGCGGGTTCAATACTGCCCTGGCTGACGAGATCGCGCGCTGCCGCGAAACCGGTGGTGGCGGGGCGCCCCAGCCAGCCCTGGCCATGTTCGACCTTGACGGTTTCAAGCAGATCAATGATGTGCATGGCCATCATGCCGGTGACATCGTGCTGCGCGCCATTGCCTCGCGTCTGATTGAAATGACCCACCCGGATGACCCTGTCAGCCGTCTGGGCGGGGATGAGTTCGCGGTGATCCTGCACCGCACGCTGGAGGATGTATCGCTGGAGCGGTACATGGACCGCCTGCAGGGCGTGCTGGAACGTCCCATCGACATTGAAACGGTGACCGTAAGTGTCGCGGGCAGCATTGGCGCGGTGCTGCTGGATGGCACCGACACGATGGAAGACGTTCAGAAAAACGCCGACATGGCGATGTATGCGGCCAAGCGTGCGGGTGGCAAGCAGTCGCAGATGTTCACCCGCAGCCTGCGTGAGCGCGCGCAGGCCCGTGTGTCCATCCTGAGCGAGGCGCGGTGCGGTGTCGAACGCAACCAGTTCGAGGTCTATTACCAGCCGATCCTGAACTGCCGCACGCGTGAAGTGGACCAGATCGAGGCGCTACTGCGCTGGCAGCACCCTGAACGCGGGCTGCTGGCGGCGGAAGATTTCTCCGATGTGTTTACCGATGCCGGCCTGGCGCAGGCCATGGGCCCACGCATGATCGAGGCTTTCCGCCATGATGTGTGCATGTGGAACGAGAAGGGCCAGCCCCCGCGCCAGCTTGCCATCAACCTGTCGCGCATGGACCTGATCCGCGATGACTACCAGCGCGAACTGGAGGAATCGCTCAGGCGTTTCAACATGTCCCCGGACAGCTTCGTGCTGGAAGTGACCGAGGCGATGCTGCATGGCCGCCGGGCGGATCAGGGGATCCGCAACCTGCGCGAACTGGCCCGTTCGGGTTTCCGCATTGCGCTGGATAATTTCGGCAAGGGGATTACCGTGCTGAACCACCTGCGCGAACTGCCCTTTTCACAGGTCAAGATCGACCAGAGCATGGTCGCCAACATCGTCGGCAATCCCGATGCCTGCATGGTCCTGTCCAGCCTGATCGACATGGGGCAGGGATTCGGGATGGAAATCACGGTCGAAGGCGTCGAAAACCGTGAACAGTTTGACCTGGTCATGCAGATGAAGCCGGAACGGATACAGGGTTTCTATATTTCTTCCGCCCTGTCATCGCAGGATATACTCAAGCTGCCATCGCATTTTGATGGGACAACCTGCGCATGACCGATACCCCCCGTACCGTTGCCGCCCGGATTGGTGACGACCTGCCGCGTATCGATGTAATCGAGCTGGCCAATACGCGGCGCATCATGCATGCCGAACGGCATAATGACGGGTCGCGCATGCCCATGTTCATTCCGACTGCGGCATGGGCAAGGCTGTTGGAACTTCATTGCACCGGTGACGGCCCGCCAGGGCACCCGCGCCTTGCCCCATCACGTGTCATGGATGGGCTGGAACGTGCGCTTGGCCGCATCATGACGGAGGTGGCGCGCCATGACGCCACGGACAATGAACCCCTGCGTCCGGCCTATGTCGTGACATCCGATCTGTTTGGCGCGGAAGGCCCGGTGGATATCCGCATGGTGGTGGACCGCACGACCGGGGTTGCCTGCATGCTGGCGGGGCCGCCTGCGGATATTGCGGCCCTTGGGCTGGATAGCCTGTAATCAAAGAAATTCTGGTGAATCTTATTTTCAAACAGCTTCAGAGAGCGCCGTCTTATTTGAAATAAGGGGGCACGCAAAAACTTTTATCAGTTAGTATGCTTATGCAGTCTGTGGCACGCGGTAGTACTGCCGGTACCAGTCCACGAACGCATCCACCCCTGCCTGCACCGGTGTCGCAGGGCGGAAGCCGGTCAGGGTCTGCAGGGCGGAACAGTCGGCCCATGTGCGCGGCACGTCACCGGGCTGCATGGGCATGTAGTTGCGGATGCAGGGACGGCCCAGCGCCTTTTCAATCGCTTCGATAAACGCCATCAGGCTGACGGGATGGCTGTTGCCGATATTGATGACCCGGTAAGGGGCAACCGGACTGGCACCGGGATCGCTTTCGCCCGGACCGCGTGGCGGCTTTTCAGACAGCAGGCAGATCGCTTCCACCAGATCGTCGATATAGGTGAAATCACGTTCCATATCACCGTTGTTGTAAACGTCGATCGGTTGGCCTGCCAGCGTATTGGCTGTGAACCTGAACAGCGCCATGTCCGGCCGACCCCAGGGGCCATAGACGGTAAAGAAGCGGAAGGCGGTGATCGGCAGCTTCCAGATATGGGAATAGGAATGCGCCAGTTCTTCCGTGGCCTTCTTGGTCGCGGCATAGACGCTGAGGGGATGGTCACAGCGCTGGGTTTCCGAAAAGGGCACGTCTTTGCTGGCCCCATAGACGGATGAGGTTGAAGCGATCATCAGATGTGCGGGCTGGCATCGCCGGGCCTGTTCCAGCACATTGAAGGTGCCCACCATGTTGGCGCTGACATAGGTGCCGGGATTTTCGATGCTGTAGCGCACGCCCGCCTGTGCCGCCAGATGGACCACCAGTTCTGGATTGCAGCGCGTAAATGCGTTTTCCATCGCCTGCGCATCTTCCAGCATGAATTCATTGCAGGTGAAGTGTTCGAATTCACGCAGCATGGCATGGCGTTTCTGCTTCAGCGTGACATCGTAATAGCTGGTCATGCCATCAATGCCGGTGACCGCGTGCCCATCGCGCAGCAGGCGGCGGGCAAGGTGGAAACCGATGAACCCGGCCGTGCCGGTAACAAGGATACGCATCCCCGAACTCCCAAAAATCCGGACAGTCCTGGCAGGCTGCCCTGTTCACGTCCTTACGTCACGTGGTCTGCTTTTCCGTTATCGGCCTGCAGGTGGTTCGCCGGGAAAAGCGCATCATCTTCAGGCGGATAAATGGAACACGGGCCACGATACGACCAACGGTAAAAACGGATGGCAGCCCTTTCAGGCAGATTTGGGGCCGGTGTGGCCACGACCCACGCCGGTATACGAAAAGCCGGCCTTTTCCACGTCACCGGGGTTATAGACATTGTGCAGGTCCACCAGAACGGGCGTGTTCATGAGGTTGCGCATGCGTGCAAGGTCCAGCGCACGGAAGGCGTCCCATTCGGTCACGACCGCCACGGCATCCGCCCCGGTGACCGTTTCATACGCATCGGTGCAGAAGGTGATGCCGTCCAGCACCCGCCGCGCCTGTTCCATGCCAACCGGGTCAAAGGCGCGTATATGCGCCCCGGCATCGTGCAATGCGCGGGTTATGGCGATGGAGGGGGCGTCGCGCATGTCATCGGTATTGGGCTTGAAGGTCAGGCCCAGCAGGGCAATCGTCCGGTCCCGCACGTCACCGCCTGCTGCCCGGATGATCTTGCGGCCCATGGCGCGCTTGCGCTGTTCATTCACATGGGCCACGGCTTCGATGACGCGACCCGGCACGCCGTAATCCTGCGTGGTTTTTATCAGGGCGCTGACATCCTTGGGGAAGCATGACCCGCCAAAGCCGGGGCCTGCATGCAGGAATTTCGACCCGATGCGGTTATCCAGCCCCATGCCACGGGCGACATCCTGCACATTTGCTCCCGCACGTTCACACAGGTCGGCCATTTCGTTGATGAAGGTGATCTTGGTGGCAAGGAAGGCATTGGCCGCGTATTTGGTCAGTTCCGACGTGCGGCGGTCGGTAAACAGGATCGGGGCCTGATTGAGGAATAACGGACGGTAGACTTCCGCCATCACGTCGCGTGCGCGTGGGTCGGTCGTGCCGATTACGATGCGGTCGGGGCGCTTGAAATCACCAATGGCGGCCCCTTCGCGCAGGAATTCGGGGTTGGAGGCCACGGCAAAATCGGCATCAGGCCGGGCTTCGCGGATCAGGCGTTCGACTTCATCGCCCGTACCCACCGGCACGGTGGACTTGGTGACAACCACGGTATAGCCCCGCAATTCGGCAGCAATGTTGCGCGCGGCATCATATACATAGCTCAGGTCTGCATGCCCGTCCCCCCGGCGTGACGGGGTGCCCACGGCAATGAAGACGGCATCCGCATCGCCCACGCCCCATGCCAGGTCCATGTCGAAGCACAGGCGGCCTGCCGCCATATTGGTTGTAATCAGTTCCGCAAGGCCGGGTTCATAAATCGGAACCCTGCCCTGCCGCAGGGCCGCGACCTTGTCCGGGTCCGTGTCGATACAGCGGACTTCATGTCCAAAATCGGCAAAACAGGCACCCGTGACCAGTCCGACATAGCCAGCCCCGATGACAGCAATCTTCATTCCATTCCCTCCTTGTCGGGAAATCTGCCTGTGCGACAGCTAATTTGGTCGGGTTGATATCATGGTTCGGAATGCGAAAGGCTGTCCGCCGCATCCTTATGTCCTGCGTTCCTGCCATCGGTCAGGTCACAGACCGCCCCGTAAATATGGTACAGCGAACTGGCGGGCATATGATCCATTGCCGGGGTCCCGTCCGCATTCAGGCGGTCGATCCACCCTCCGTTCAGGTGGGGTGGAATGTAATGGGTGGTGAAATGGGCCAGCACGCCCGCGATCACGCCGGATGAGACCGCTGTGGAATGGTTCATGCCAAGGGAGCGGATCAGTTCCGTCTGGGGCCAGATGCGCGTCCCCCCATCCACGACCCGTCCGTCCTGCCCCACGGCATTGCGGATGACGGGGGGATGGATGGGCGCTGTATGGGCCAGCGCAGTTGAATGGAGCCGCACGGCGACCTGCCGGATACTGTCCGCATCCCGTGGCGCGCACAGGCGCAGGTATTCGTGCAGCAGCCACGACCATTCCAGCAGATGACCGGGTTCCGCACGGTTCTGCCCCGCAGGGTGAAGGGGCTGCCAGTTCGCAGTAAAGTCCTCCAGCAGCAGGCCGCTTGCCGGGTCAATGAAGCGTGTGATGGCCAGCGTGACCAGTCTGGCTGCGCGGTCGCGGTAAATATCCTCTCCCGTAGCTTCAAACAGGGCCAGCCACGCTTCCAGCAGGTGCATGTGGGGATTCTGTCGCCGGATGGCGTCATGGGGCGGGACGGCATCCATGAATCCCGGGCCAGGGGTGTGGAATATGGTCTCCAGTTCGGTCGCCGCATCCCCCGCACGGCGTCGCAGGCCCGGATCACCCGACAGGCGGTAGGCCCATGCATGGGCATACAGGATGAAGGCATGGCCATACAGGTCACGCCGCCGGTCAGCGGGCCGTCCATCGGGCGAGAGGGAGAAGACCCAGCCCGCCGCGCCATCGGCACGGTGGTAGCGGCGTTTGACTTCCGCAAGGCAGTGCAGGGCCATCTCTCCTGCGGGGTGATCACCGCGCAGGGCCGCGCGGCAGTAGGTCGCGATCTGGCGCGCCTGCACCATCAGGCGCAGGGCGGGCAGGATGATCGGGCGGCCACTGAAATCCAGCCGTTCATGGAACAGGGTCCGGTCCCTGTCGAACCCATTTTCAGACCATAGCGGCAGGGCTTGCCGGACAGCCCATGTCTGGAAGTGGTCGGGGGTCACGCTGTGGTATCAGTCTCGGCCCGGGGCTCGCCGCCTGCCTGCCGCACAAGCGATGTGGTTGACCGGCCGGGCATGATGTCAACCAGCACGACGCGTCCGCCACTGGCCTTTACAATATCGCCGCCCACCACTTCATCCTCGCGGTAATCGGCACCCTTTACGATGACATCAGGCAGGATCGCGCGGATGGCCTCTTCCGGCGTGTCCTGATCGAACAGCACCACCAGATCGACATTGCGCAGCGCGCCGATCACGGTAGCCCGTGCGCGTTCATCCTGTATGGGGCGGCTTTCCCCCTTCAGGCGGCGGACGGAGCGATCGGTGTTCAGTGCCACGATCAGCTTGTCCCCCTGGGCTGCGGCCCCCTGTATCAGCGAAATATGGCCCGGATGCAGCAGGTCGAAACATCCGTTGGTAAAGACAACCCGTGCCCCATGGTGCCGCCAGTCCCGCGCCATGGCAGCCGCCTGTTCGAGGGAGACGCATTTTCCCGAATCCGGCATGTCACGCATCAATGCGTGGCTGAGTTCGGCGCGTGAAACGGTGGTCGTGCCCAGCTTGCCCACTGCCACGGCAGCGGCCGTGTTGGCAATTGTTACCGACGTTTCCATGGAATGACCCGCTGAAAGGATCGCGGCCACGGTTGCAACCACGCAGTCCCCGGCGCCCGAGACGTCAAATACTTCGGCCGCCTGGCTGCGCACATGGCTGACCGCCCCATCATCCCGCCACAGCGTCATGCCTTCTTCCGAACGGGTGACCAGCACGCTGCCGCCAAACTGTGCGCCCGCCATCCGGGCTGCGGCAATGATCTGCTCATCCGTGCGGACCGGCAGCCCGGTGGCCCGTGCCAGTTCCTGCCGGTTGGGCGTGACCAGTGTCGCCCCCCGATAGGCGGCAAAGGATGTGCGCTTGGGATCGACAATTACGGGAATGTTCCGTGCGCGGGCGCGTGTGATGATTTTTTCCAGCACACCGTCATCCAGCACGCCCTTGCCATAATCCGAACAGATCAGGATATCGGCCCCGTCTATGGCCATATATGCCTTTTCCACCAGTTCAGCCTGTATGGCGGGGGCAGGGGCGTGAGTGTCTTCGTTATCAATGCGCACGATCTGCTGGCGACCGCTCATGACCCGTGTCTTGGTCGTGGTCTGGCGGTGGGTATCCTGTACCAGGCCATGGGTGTCGATATGGTCCCAGCGTGCAAGGGTACGGGCCAGACAGGTTGCATGATCGTCAGCCCCCACCAGTCCAACCAGTGCGACGCGGGCACCCAGTGCCGCAGCATTCGCCGCCACATTGGCGGCTCCGCCGGCAACGGTATTGAGGTGTTCATGCACCAGAACCGGCACGGGGGCCTCGGGGGAGATACGGTCAGTCCGGCCGGAAATATAACGATCCAGTATCACATCGCCCACAATGGCAATGTTTCCGAAATGCATGTTCTCGATCATGAGGTGCCTACCGTTCCCGTCCCCGCCTGCGGCACTGCTTTAATATGGGATCCATGCCCTTCACAAGAACAAGAGACTCCCTTTGCCCCGCCTGCATTGTGACCGGAACAGGCAACTGCGGCAGCATATTCGGCCACATGCACCCGGTCGAGAGGGGAAAGGCATCAGAATGTCTGATTGCTGCGGATATGGGGACAGGGCAGCCCGGTCGGGCAAAAGGGCGGGATATCCATGCGCCCGGTCAGCCATACTGGCCCAGACGGACGCGGCATGTGCATTTTATTCCATGGCCCACCCGGACCGGAAACATGCAAGGCGGAATATGTAGGGAAATCATGGTGCTGCTGGACAGGATTGAACTGTCGACCTCTCCCTTACCAAGGGAGTGCTCTACCACTGAGCTACAGCAGCACTGTATGCGCGCTTCCTAACTTTTCCTGCATCGGCTGGCAACCCCCTTTTGTCGTATTCTGGAAAATTGGGGGCATCCAGCCGGGAAGCAGGCGTCATCAGTCGTCGCGGTGGATGCGTTCCATGCGTTCGTGACGTTCCTGCGCCTCGATCGACAGCGTCGCGATGGGGCGGGCTTCCAGCCGTTTCAGGCCGATGGGTTCACCCGTTTCCTCGCAATAGCCGTAGGTCCCGGCCTCGATGCGCAGCAACGCCTGGTTGATCTTGGAAATCAGCTTGCGCGCCCGGTCGCGCGTGCGCAGTTCCAGTGCACGGTCCGTCTCGACACTGGCACGGTCGGTAATGTCCGCTTCGTGAATGCCGCCTTCGGACAGGCTGGCAAGTGTCTCGTCCGCTTCCTTGAGGAGGTCTGCTCGCCACTTCAGCAGTTTGAGGCGGAAATATTCCACCTGCTGCGGATTCATGAATTCCTCATCATCCGAAGGGCGATAATCGGGGGGCAATGTAATCATGATGACAGGTCCCTGCGCCGTGGTTCCGTGTGGCGGCGTATGCCCATCCAGTCGGGAACGGGGCGGCTTATACTAGCAAGGCGCGTGCACGCCAAGCCTTTAACGCCGGTTTCAGGCCGGTTGGTGCAATGTGGTGGGGGCAGGGCTGGTTGCGGGCGTGGTGGTCGTGACCGGGCCCTGGGCCGTCTTCGTCTGCTTCGTGCGGGGAACGGGTTCGGGATATGTGGTTTCCCAGCCACCGCCCAGTGCGTTGTAAAGACGGACAAGATTGCCCGATATGGTGGCCGTGCTGGTGGTCAGGTCGGACTGCGCGCCCAGGTACTGGCGCTGGCTGTCCAGCACGTTCAGATAGGTCACCATACCGTGACGGTACTGGTCCTGCGCCAGTTGCAGGGCATGGTGGCTGGCTTCCATGCGCTGGGTCAGGTTGTCGTGGCGGATCTGTTCATCGGAATAGGCGGTCAGCGCGTTGTCAATGTCATGCCATGCGCCCAGCACGGTCTGCTGGTAGCTGATGGCGGCTTCCTTCTGGGCTGCCTTGCGCAGTTCCAGCTGCCCGCGCAGGCGTCCGCCCTGAAAGATGGGCAGGGTGATGGACGGGCCGACATTCCATGCCTTCGCATTCCAGAAACCAAGGTCGCGGAACGACAGGGATTCAAACCCGAACCCGGCATTGATCGTCACGCGCGGATAGAATTCGGCCACCGCTTCGCCCACCTGCGCTGTTGCGGCGTGCAGGTTGGCTTCGGCGCGGCGAATATCGGGACGGCGGCGCGCCAGTTCGGACGGCACGCCCACCGGCACACGCGGCGGGACGGGGGGAATGGCGGATGCGGTCAACAGTTCATCGGACAGGGCACGCGGCGGCTCACCCATAAGCAGGCTGAGCGCATTGACCTGTGCCACCAGCTGCTGTTCCAGCTGAGGCAGTTGCGCCAGCGTGTTCTGGTACTGCACGCGGGCCTGTTCCACTTCCATGTCGCTGGCCAGTCCCCTGGTGTAGCGCTGCTGGTTCAGGTCCAGCATGGATCTGGCCACGTCGCGGTTTTCCATGACGATGCGCAGTTGTTCCTGCGTATTGCGCAGTTCCATGTAATCGCGCGCCACTTCGGCCTGGCGTGAAATCAGCATGCCGCGTCGGGCTTCGTTCGTGGCCTGTGCCTGGGCTGCGGCGGCTTCATACTGGCGACGCACGCGGCCCCACAGGTCAATTTCCCATGTGGCGTCAATGCTGTCGCGCCACTGGTTGAATAGTGGAATCTTGGCCTGTCCGGGTGCCGGCGCGTATTGGGAAAATACGGGGTTGTTGCTCAGTTGCGGGTCGCTTTCCACGTCGGTTACGATCCGCTGCAGCATCTTGGTGCTGTACTGCTGGCGGGCGTATGACCCGCTGGCTGACATGGCGGGATAGCGTTCGGCCCCTGCGATACGCAGTTCCGCGCGGCTTTGCGCCATGCGGTAGGCATAGCGGCGGACATCAAGGTTGTCGGTCGCGACGCGCTGTTCCAGCTTTGTCAGCTCGGGATCGTGGAAAATGGTCCACCATGCGGTATCGGGGTCATCCGACGAGGTCTGGCTTGCCACCGGCGCGGGCGTGCCATCCTTGCCATTCGTGGCCTGGATACGCTTCGGGCCGCCATACTCCTTGGGCGTCCACGGGGTTGGCTTGTGGAAGTTCGGGCCAACCGCGCATCCGGCGGTCATGACCGACAACCCAACCACCGCCGTGCGCCATGAAAATCCCTTACCCACCAACGCGGCCCCCTGTTGTCCCGGAAACAGTTAATATAAATCTGTATGCTCTTGGCATGGTTTCGTGACCATGCCATGAATTGACCGATCAGTTCGGTCAGTCCCCTAGCCTATCGGCTTTCCACACGGGGTCAATCGAAAGTACGCACCGATAATGGGAGCAGGATGATTTCCATGGGTACCACGCCAGACCATCCGGGCCAGATACAGGCCGAAAGCTGCCCGCTGTCCGGTGCGTCCGCAGCCAAGCGCCAGCAGATACTGGCCGGTGCCGCGCGTGTTTTTGCCCAGCAGGGGTACGAAGGGGCCAGCATGTCGGGCATCGCGCGGGATGCGGGCGTGTCCAAGGGAACGCTGTATAATTATTTCGAAAGCAAGGCCATGCTGTTCTCCGCCTTTGTGGAACAGTGTGCGTGCGAGAAAATGCCCCTGCTGTTCAGCCGGATTGACGAAGGGGCGAACCTTACGGAATCGCTCGAACACCTTGCCGTGGCCATGATCCGGCTGCTGACATCGCCGCTGTCGCTCATGCTTAACCGTATCATCATTTCGGAAGCGGGGAATTTTCCCGACCTTGCCGAAACTTTCTGGAAACACGGGCCGCAGAAGGCCATTGGCATCCTGTCCGCGTGGCTCATGCAGCATAATGACGCGGGCGTGCTGAACATTCCCGATCCGGTTTTCGCGGCGGAACAGTTCTATGGCCTGTGCCAGACCCGAATCGTGGCGCGTGCTCGGCTGCAACTGCCGGTCAATACGGATGAGGCGCATATCGAATTCATTGCCCGGTCCGCCGTGCGCACGTTCCTCAATGCGTACCTGCGTGATGCCCCACGCCTGCCGCCCATCGTGATGGAACGCCCGGCATCCGGTTCAAGGTCATAAAAGTTTCTGGATGCCGTCTTTTTTCAAAAGGCGGCATCCCCTGGAGGCTTTCTGAAAAAAGCTTCACCAGAAACGCGGGCAGGGTAGCCCATATACTCCGCTGTTTCCTACCTGTTGCGGAGTGACAGGATCACGACGTCCCGACTGGTGATGCATCGCGATCCCGTCTGTACTTTTCATCTGAAACGGCTGGCTTTCTGGCCTGATGCCATCGTTGTCCTGCTCATAGATCAGGGCGGTCATGCTTATGTTGCATAAAAACAACATTCTGGCTGCGTCGTGAAGAAGTCTGCTTTTTTAGATTGTTATGTTATATTGTACCAATATACGGCTGGGTCATCCGAAATCTCCTGACTGGATGCGAGCCCACTCTGATATGACGCGCTTATGGTTTTCCCGCCACCCGCTGTCTCCCGCCGTGCTGGCGGCCATGACCGTGCTGACACCGGTTTCCTCCCTCGTGGCGCAGACCACGACGGGGGAAAGTGTGCCCACCCCCACTGACACCACCATCGTGCAGGCGACGGATCTGGAGAGCACGCGCCGGTCTTCCGCCCCGGACGCCATGACGGTCACCGCCCGGCTGGATCGTGCGCGTATCCAGTTGCAGCCTGCCACCGGGGCCACGGTGCATGCCTTCAGCCGCAAGGCGCTGGAAACCATTCCCGGTGGCGATAATGCCGGGATGAACAGCGTGCTGCTGCAGGCCCCCGGCGTGGCGCAGGACAGCTATGGCCAGATCCATGTCCGTGGTGACCATAACGAGGTGCAGTTCCGTCTTGATGGCGTGCAGTTGCCCGAAGGTCTGAATGTGTTCGGGCAGACGCTGATGACCCGTTTTGCCGACAACCTGTCGCTCTCAACCGGTGCGCTGCCCGTGCAGTATGGCTTCCTGCAGGCCGCCGTGGTGGACATCAACACCAAGAACGGATCCACCAACAAGGGCGGCAACGTATCCATTTATGGTGGGGCGCGGGATTATTTCTTTCCCTCCGCCCAGTATGGGGGACAGTCGGGCAAGTGGGATTACTTCTTTACCGCCGATTACGTGCATGACCGGGTGGGGATCGAGAACACGACCCCGTCCTTCAATGCGCCGCATGACCTGAGCAATCAGTACCATTTTCTGGGCCACGTGCGGTACACGGTTGATGAGAATACGCGGATCAGCCTGATCGCCGGTGTATCCAATGCCGAGTACCAGCTGCCCAATATTGGCGGCCAGCCGATGTTTGGCGATAATTACAGCAGCCTGCTGCCCCAGGCGCCGGGCAGCAGCAATCTGAATGAACGCCAGAAGGAAATTACCGATTTTGGTATCCTGTCGCTACAGAAGACGATTGGCGCGTTCAGCCTGCAGACATCGGTTTTCTCGCGTTACAGCAGCCTTGGCTACAGCCCCGACCCCAATATGGGTGATCTTGCGTATATGGGTATAAGCCAGCACGCCGAACGTTCGGTCATGTCCACCGGCACCCAGAGTGACGTGACATGGCGCGTGCGCCCCGACCACACCATCCGTTTCGGCTTTCAGGTCTTTGCCGAACGCAACATCACCAAGGCCGATGCCACGGTGTTCAATGATGCAAACCAGCAGGTCAACATCCACACGGGCAATGGCCGCACCGGCGATATCTACGGCCTGTATGTGCAGGATGAATGGCAGCCGGTGCGTAACCTGACGGTCAATTACGGCCTGCGCTTTGACGGTGTCGGGGAATACACCGACGAACACCAGCTCAGCCCGCGCATCAACGTGGTATGGCGTGCATGGAAGGGGGCGGCACTACATGCAGGGTATTCACGCTACTTCACGCCGCCGCCGTTCGAAGTGGTGGGGGGCACCGACCTGCGGCAGTTCGCCAATACCTCCGCTGCGACCGATGTCAGCCGTAGCGATACGGTCAAGGCCGAGCGTGACCATTATTTCGACGCAGGCATCGAGCAGGTCATCCTGCCCGGCTGGCGCGTCTCGGTCGATGCCTATTACAAGCTGGCCCATAACCTGATTGATGAAGGGCAGTTCGGCGCGCCCATCATCCTGTCCGGATTCAATTACCGGCGCGGGCAGGTCAACGGGTACGAATTTTCCACATCCTATGATCACGGGCCGCTGTCGCTGTATGGCAATTTCGCGTGGTCGCGGGCGATTGGCAAGGACATTACCAGCGCGCAGTTCAACTTTGACGCCGATGACCTGAAATATATCAGCCAGCACTGGATCCATCTGGATCATGACCAGCGCTGGACGGCATCTGCCGGTGGGTCTTACACGTTCTTCTATCGCAGCGGACATCCCACGCGCGTTTCGGCCACCATGGTCTATGGCAGTGGCCTGCGGCAGGATTCGGACGTGCCTAATGGCGGCGTCATTCCGCAATATGCGACCTTCAACATGTCGGTCGTGCAGTCCTTCCGTGACCTGTTCCATTCCCGCTTCCTGCGCACCACGCAGTTGCGGCTGGATGTAACCAACCTGTTCGATCACCCTTATATGCTGCGCAGCGGCACCGGCGTGGGCGTGGGCGCACCGCAATACGGGCTGCGTCGGACCATCCTGACCGGTATTTCACAGTCGTTCTGACGGGTGTGCTAGGGTCATCCCGTTACATAACCGGGATGACCCTATGTCTTTTTCCATCCGCGTGGCGGTCGATGATGACGCCAGCTTCCTTCCCGCCATCGAACGATCGGCCGGGCAGGCTTTCCGTAGTGTGCCCGAACTGGCCTGGGTGGCGGATGACGGGGTCATGTCCGTTGACGCGCACCGGGCCTGCATCGCCACGCGCACCTGCTGGGTCGCGGTTGATGAACAGGGGCGGATCGCAGGTTTCCTCAGCGCGCAGCCGTGTGGGCAGGATCTGCATATCCTTGAAATGTCGGTAGCCCATGACCGGCAGGGAAGGGGGCTGGGGCGACGGCTGTTATCAGCGGCGTATGGCGGTGCACGTGCGCTCGGTCTGTCCGGGCTTACGCTGACAACCTTCCGCGCGCTTCCTTGGAACGCCCCGTTTTATGAAAAATCGGGCTTTTCCCTGCTGTCGTCCGACAGGCTGGATGCGCGTCTCGCGGCCGCGCTGCGGGAGGAAGCACAGGCGGGCTTTCCCGCCGGATCACGCTGCGCAATGCGGAGGGACGTGACGGCTGCAGATTAAAAAGAAGTTTTTGGCGAAGCTTTTTTCAAAAAGCTTCGAAGAACGCTGCCTTTTTGAAAAAAGGCAGCACCCAAAAACTTTTATTTTTCATCAATGGATTATTGCGCATGAAAAAAGGACGACCCGTCAGGGCCGCCCTCAGTTTCAGGGGATGGCAGGAACAGGCAGAGGGAATCAGGAATTGATCCGCTCGCCATGCAGGCTCATGTCCAGCCCTTCCATTTCCTCGTCGCGTGTAACGCGCAGGCCGATGGTCAGGTCGATCAGCTTGAGCAGGATAAACGTCAGCACCGCGCACCAGGCGATGGTGATGCCAACGGATTCCGCCTGCGCTACGAACTGTGAAAACGACCCGCTGATCCCTTCGGGACTGGCGTCGGTGGCCGAAAGCGGGCCATAGGCGAACACGCCGGTCAGCAGTGCACCTACGATGCCGCCAATGCCATGCACGCCAAAGGCGTCAAGGCTGTCGTCATAGCCCATCATGTGCTTGAGGCCCGTCGCCCCCCAGAAGCAGATCAGGCCAGCAGCCAGACCGATCATCAGCGCGCCACCGGGCAGCACGAAGCCCGCCGCAGGCGTAATGGCCACAAGGCCGCCTACGGCGCCGGAAATGATACCCAGCACGGTCGGCTTGCCGGTTTTCATCCATTCGGCGCACATCCATGACACGCCAGCGGCGGCAGCCGCGATCTGGGTGGTGGCCATGGCCATGCCCGCACGGCCGTTCGCGCCTACGGCGGACCCGGCATTGAACCCGAACCAGCCCACCCACAGCAGGGACGCGCCAATGATGGCGTAGGTCAGGTTGTAGGGGGACAGGTCTTCTTCCCCATAACCCTTGCGCCGCCCGATCACCAGGGCCGCGACAAGACCCGCGATACCGGCGTTGATATGAACGACGGTGCCACCGGCGAAGTCGATCGCGCCAATCTTGCTGGCGACCCATCCATCCGGTCCCCAGACCCAGTGGGCAACCGGCACGTACACGATCAGCGACCACAGGATGGTGAAGACACACAGCGCGCTGAACTTCATGCGTTCGGCAAATGCGCCGGTAATCAGCGCGGGCGTGATGATGGCGAACGTCATCTGGAACGTCATCCACACGCTTTCGGGAATGGTCATGGTTGTTGCGGCGGGCGTGCCGGCAGCCATGGTGAAGGCCACGTCGGACCCCTTGGAGATCCCTGCGCCCACGCCGTTGAGCATCACGCGCGACAGGCCGCCGATGAACGCGTTGCCCGACGTGAAGGTCAGGCTGTAGCCCAGCACCATCCACACCACCGTCATGATACAGCAGATGCTGAATGACTGCATGAGTGTCGCCAGCACGTTCTTCTTGCGCACCATCCCGGCATAGAACAGGGCAAGACCGGGGATGGTCATCATCAGCACAAGGCCCGTACTGATCAGCATCCATGCCGTATCACCCGTGTCGATCGCGGCGGGGGCCGCATCAGCCGCCATGGCGGGCAGGCAGCCCATGGACAGCGCGACAGTTGCGGCCGCAGGCCCGAACTGGCGGGCGCTCTTGCCAATCTTTGTGATCACAGCGCGTTTTCTCCGGTTTCCTGTGTCCTGATACGCATTGCCTGCTCAAGGTCGAGTACGAAAATCTTGCCATCGCCGATCTTGCCTGTGCACGAAGCGGTCTGGATGACTTCCACCACCTTGTCGCACTGCGCGTCCGCCACCGCGATCTCCAGCTTGATCTTGGGCAGGAACTGGATGTTGTATTCGGCGCCGCGATAGATTTCGGTCTGGCCTTTCTGGCGGCCATACCCCTTGACCTCGGTTGCGGTCAGGGCGTCCACCCCGATGGAATGCAACCCTTCACGCACCTCATCGAGCTTGAATGGCTTGATGACGGCAATAACGAATTTCATTTCGTTCCCTTCCTGCCTTGCCCCTGAAACATCATTTCGCTGTCTCTGTTCCGTACAGGTAACCATATCCGGAAGCAATATGAACTTGCTACCGCCTTTGGCCCCGGTTGTGCAGTGCCTGTGTGTTGCCATTACGGAGCCGCCGTGTTCCCGGTTTTCGTTTGCGATATGGGGAAATGCCGTTATTGGAATTGTTTCGTAACGAAAGGTGCTTTTCCACTTTATGTCTGATCTTTCCGTCCGCACGGTTTCGCGGCGTGTCCGGCCTTTGGGGCGACGTCCTTTTTCCGCCCTTGTCCTGCCGGTATCGGGTGCGCTGGCATGGGGCGCGCAGCTACCCGCAGCCTTTGCATCCGTCACGCAGCCGGGACGCAGTGCGCCGGAAAACATCCATGTGCACGCAGTCCCCGTACCACCGGTTGAGTACCTGCCATCGGCCAACCCCGTGGGCCAGCCCGTCCGCATGCCCGCCATGGCGTATCGCCGCCCGTCGGGCCACCAGTATGACTGGGGCGTGTTCAACCGCGACAGCGGCGAGGCGGCAGGCTTTGGCCCGGTCGGCCGGTATGGCGTGGCCCGCTGGGCGGAGGACTGGAGCAGCCTGCGCAGCAAAAAGAAGGGTGATGATCCTTTCGATGTGCTGAAATATATTCCCCTGACCCGCAGCGGTAGCGTGTGGATCAGTTTTTCGGGTGAGACGCGGGCCCGCAACTGGTTCGAGAACCGTCCGGTGCTGGGGGCGGCGCATGTTGCGGATTCGGGGCGCTTTACGGTGCGTAACCTGTATGGGGCGGACCTGCATCTGGGCACGCATGTGCGGCTGTATGGCGAACTGATCAATGCCGATGCGGGTGGCTGGCGACCTTATGGCTATGGCGACACCTATCGCAAGCAGCTTGACGTGCAGCAGGCCTTGATTGAAGTGAAGGGGCATGTGGCGGGGGCAAAGGCGGGCTTCATGTTCGGTCGGCAGGCCTTTCTCGATATGCCGGCCTATGTGCTGTACTATCGCATGTCCTCTTCCGTGCCGCTGGCGTGGAACGGGTTCCGGGCTTATGCCGCATGGTCGCGCGTGCGGGTGGATGCGTGGGATTTTGTCGGCACCGACATCACGCCAGATGGCATTTTCCACGATACGGAAGATTACGGCACCCGCCTGTATGGCGTGGAGACCACATGGGCACCGCCTGACTTCGTCTTCATGGGGCAGACGGGCTACTCCTTTCTTGACCTGTTCTATTTCGGCACCAAGGCGGGCGGCGGGATCAGTGGCGTATCTGCGCCATCATTCGCGGTGCAGCCCGGCATGGCCACGCGCAACAACTTCGGCGGCCGGTGGCACGGCATCGCGGGACCGATCGAGTTTTCGGTGGGCGGCATATGGCAGGGCGGCGCCTTTCGCGCCACGGGGGCAGACAGCCCGTCGCGCCCCATTGATGCATGGTCGTTCAGCAG
The DNA here is from genome assembly GCF_006538165.1 of Komagataeibacter diospyri. Classification (GTDB taxonomy): domain Bacteria; phylum Pseudomonadota; class Alphaproteobacteria; order Acetobacterales; family Acetobacteraceae; genus Komagataeibacter; species Komagataeibacter diospyri. The sequence goes on along the minus strand of NZ_BDLU01000040.1, from coordinate 14,868 downwards.
CAATGCGGGCTACCGTATCCCGCATGACCGTTTCCATACCTTTGTGGGTCTGCAGGCGGACGTGTTTTCGGGGGGCGATGCGCGGCGTAATACGGTGGGCACGTACAGCCAGCCGTTCAACCCGCAATTGACCTATGTCGATGCCTCGCTCACCGTATCCGAATCGAACATGGTCGATATCGCGCCAGAGGTGCGCATGACGTTCTTCAGGTCGCTCAGCATCATGGCGCGCTATCCGCTGTACTGGCGCTACAGCACGCTGGCCCCGCTGTCACGGCCGGGTGCGTTGCAGTATGCATATCATTACAACGGTTCGTTCATTGGCATGGCCCCGCAGGCCACGCTGACATGGCAGATCGGGCCCCATCTTTCATGGGCGCAGACCCTGTCGCGGTTCATGACCGCGTCGGCGCTGAACCGCGTGGGGGGCAGCAGCGGCACCTATTACATGTCCAACCTGTCCTTCCGCTTCTGAAACCTGTCTTGCGCCCGCACCCTGATCCGGCATACCCCATGCAGCCATGACCACACCCGCTTCGCCTTCCGTTCCGCCTGCTGCCTCCACGCCCTGGCCGGTCATGGCCATGGCGGTTGTCTGCACGGGTATCCTGTCCGGGCTGGGCGGCACGGTGCTGTCGCTGCTGCTGCACGTGATCCAGCATATCGCCTATGGCTACGGGCAGGCGGGCGGGCCGCATAACTTCCTGCTCGGCGTCAGCGCGGCCCCCCACTGGCGGCGTATCGTGGCCCTGTCCGTTGCGGGTGTCGTGGCCGGTGTGGGATGGTGGGCGCTGGGGCGTTTTGGCAGGCCGCTGGTCAGCATTGCCGCCGCTGTTGGCAAAACGGGGCCGGGCAAGCCGATGCCGCCGCTTTCCACCGTGATCCACCTGCTGCTGCAGATCGTGACCGTGGGCCTTGGCTCGCCGCTGGGGCGTGAGGTTGCACCGCGTGAACTGGGCGCGGTGCTGGCGACCGGGACGGGCCGTATGCTGAACCTTGTGGCCGATGACCGGCGTATCATCATCGCCTGCGGCGCGGGGGCGGGACTGTCGGCGGTCTATAACGTGCCGCTGGGGGGGGCGCTGTTCATACTGGAGGTGCTGCTGGGTACGGTTGGGCAGCGGCCTGTCCTGTGCGCGGTGGCGGCTTCGGCCATCGGGGCGTTCGTGCCGTGGGCAGTGCTGGGTAACGTGCACCAGTATGAGACCGGGGCGATGGGGGTGACTGCCCCTGTGGTGCTGTGGGCGATATGCGCCGGTCCGGTCATTGGAATTGGCGCGCATGTTGCCAGGCGGCTGATGGGTATCGTGCAGAACCGCGCGGCGAAGGGTGTTTCGCGCATTGGCTGGTGCCTGGTGGTATTTCCCCTGCTGGGGGGGCTGGCCTGTTTTTACCCACAACTGCCGGGTAACGGGCGCGGGCCGATGCAGCTTGCGCTATCGGCCCGGCTGGGCATGGAACTGGCGGCCATCCTGCTGTTTCTCAAGGTCGTGGTCATCATGGGGGCATTGCGCGCGGGGGCGGCGGGTGGCCTGCTGACACCCAGCCTGACCATGGGGGCGCTGCTGTCTACCGTTCTGGCGGGGCTGTGGAACATGGTGCTGCCTGCGGTGGATGCAGGCAGCGTGGCGCTGCTGGGTGGCATCGCCTTTCTGGGCACGTTCATGTCCATGCCACTGACGGCCGTGGCACTGGGGATCGAGTTCACGCATCTGGGGCATGACATGTGGATCCCGGTTTTCATTACATCCGCCGGTGCGCTGCTGGCCTTCCGGGTCTGTACGCGGTTGGGAGGACGGATGGCAATCCAGACACAGCCCGGCGCGCCGGGCAGCATGTCGGTCCGGTCCTGACTGCCTGAATGGAAAAAGGCGGCATCGGTGCCGATGCCGCCTTTCCCTGAGGACAGTCGCCGTTTTCGTTTCAGCAAAACCGTCAGCGCCATTCATTCCACGCGGACCAGCCTCCCTACAATGGGGGGAACACTCACGTTTCAATGACCTCACGTCATCGTGGCCCTGCCGTTGCGCCATCGTGCAAATTATAAAGAAGTTTTTGGTGAAGCTTTTTTCAAAAAGCATTCGAAGAATGCTGCCTTTTTTAAAAGGCAGCATCTGAAAAATTTTTATTATTATAAATAACTATCTGAAATTAATATATTATTTTTCGGAAAATGGATCGAAGTCGCCGTCATTTTCACGCACGCTCCACCAGCCTTTGTTCCACTGTTCATAGGTGGGCAGGGTCTCGTCAAACGGGTTTTCGATCAGCGGTTCGCCCCTGGTGGCGGCTACCTTGCCCTGTTCAAAGGCGTCGGGCTGGGTCTGGTCGGTCATGGGTTTTCCTGACTTGTCTCTGTCTGGTGATGCGTGACGCTTACACCATGTGTCCCGCGTGGGCAGCCCCACCCGGCGGAAGGGGGTAATGCGTCAGGCGCAGGTGTTCAGGCCGTCGTGCCATAGGTCACCTTGCGGTCGCGCAGCCACCGGCGATAGGCGACGGACATGCGGTCCGCCATGGTGGGGATTTCCGCCCCGGCCGAAAGCGGCAGCCGGCGCGGGCGCTGGTTTTCCAGTATGATGCGGTCCTGCAGGAAGATGGTCTGCTGGAATTCGATCAGGCTGGCCTGGGACGAGACATCGTCAACCAGGAACATGACCGGATGCGCACGTGAACATTCCTGCGTCATGGGCTGCACGAACAGGGCAATGACATCAAAGCGTTCGGGCTGCGCGGGGCAGGTCTTGTACAGCAGCGTCACGAACGGCCCCGCCACGCGGTACAGGTATTCCGTATCCAGCCCGTCGGTGGCGGACAGGGCGGCCTGTGGCTGGAAGAAATGGCAGTCCGTAGCCCAGACCTCGTTACCGTCTTCACGCATCTCGATGGTGTAGCGGGCGACTTCGGTGTTCGGCTCGGCGCCAAGGATGTTGGTGTGGACAAAGGGAAAATGCGCCATGTCGAGGAAATTCTCGACAATGCGCGGTGCCGATGTCCGCACCGTGAAGACCCCGCAATCCACCAGCCTGCGGTCTGGTTCCTGTGCTTCGTCAATGGCGGGAATATCGCCTGCGGGCGTGCCCAGACAGGTCCACAGACAGCCATGGCGGGCACGGACCGGCAGGCTGCGCCTGTCCGTCACGTCGCAGGCGAAAGGATTGCCCTGCGCATCAAGGCCAAAGGTGATGTGCCGGTCCAGCAGCATGGTGTCGGTGGGCGTGGTGCGCAGCTGTGACAGGGGACTGATTACATGCCAGTCGGACAGGATGGTTTCATCGGCGGTGATCTGTGTCATTGCCCGGTTCCTGTTTGCGGTATGCCATCGCGTTGGGCGCGGATTGCCGTGACGATGACGTAATGTTAGCTGCCTCCGTGGTGGTACGCCATGGTGTTGCGTGAAAGAATACACGCTGTTGTGTCCGGTAAGCCCGGCGGTGTGCAATCCTCAGGGTCTGATGGAAGAGAAGTGGGGAACGTATGAAAAGATGGCAGCCGGTCAGTGTCCTGTCCGATATACGCCGTGGCGAGGTCGCGGGTGTGCGGATTGATGGCCGCGAAGTCGTGTTGTGGCGCGAGGACACACCCACTCCCGCGCTGCATGCGTGGGAAGACCGCTGCCCCCATCGTGGCATGCGGCTGAGTTTCGGCTTCGTGCGTGATGATGCGCTGGGGTGCCTGTACCATGGCTGGCAGTTTGGCGGCGGTGCACGGTGCAGGCTGATCCCGGCCCACCCGCAGGTACGCGTGCCCGCCTCGATCCATGTGCATGCCTACAGCGTGCGTGAACATGCAGGCCTTGCATGGGTCAGCATGGACGGGGCGGAGGATTTTCCTGTCGGGGGGACAGGACCGGACAACGTGCAGCCGGTGCGCACCCTTCACGTCAATGCATCCGTGGGGGCATTGCGCCATGTGACCGGCATTGCGCCTGATGCAGGGATTGCATGGCACGGGCCGGTTGGCCTTGCGGTGCATGAACCGGTGGCAGGGCAGGGCATGCTGCATGTGGTGCGGGTGGCGGATGCGGAGGAAGTACCGCTCCCCGCGCTGTCACGCTGGGCCGAACGGTTGCGTGACGCGGTGGAAAGCGGGGCTGTGACCGACCGCATCATGAACGAACTGGCTATGGGAGAACTGGCATGAGCGCTGGAGTGGTCCTGTATGACTGGACGCCGGATGTGCGCTGCTATGCCGTGCGCCTTGGCCTGTCGCTTATGAACATGACGTATGAGACGCGGGCGGCTGACATGGACCTGCCCATGGGCCAGCGCCCGGCGGGACTGCGGCCGGGTGAAAGGCCGCCGGTACTGGTGGCAGGCAGCGTGAGGCTGTCACGTCCGGGTGCGATCATGCAGTTTGTCGCCCGCCAGCCTGCGGTCGCGCGGGCATGGCTGGACCCGGCGCATGAATGGATGATCCTCGACTGGCTGGATTTCGGGGCCACGGCGCTTGATACAATGGCGGCGGCTCGGGATATTGCCTTCGGCACCACGCTGCCGGTCCTGCCGCCCATGGGCGCGCTGGTGGCTGCCCTGCGCCGGATGGAAGACCATATGACCGCCCGCGCGATGGAAGGGCACGACTGGTTCGCCTCCCCCGCTCCCAGCATTGCCGATGTGGTGCTGTTTGTCGTGTTCGCGCTGACGGTGGACCTTGGGGTGGAACGCGATACCTGCCCCGCCCTGCGGCGATGGGCACGCCGGATGCGCGGCCTGCCGGGCTTTATGGTCATGCCCGGCGTTCCGGACTATGCCTGATCATCATACATCTTTGGATACATGACTGCATTTAGGGGGTATGGAATATGACGAAGCCGGCCCGGGCGCAGGCCCGACCGGCAGGGATCCATACCCGTCAAGAGACTGAGGAAAGAACAAGAAACATGGACATGAAGCTGTTTGCACCCCGCCGCGTTGCGGCGGCACTGGCCATTACCATCACGGCAGGTACCACCAGTCTGTGTGGCGGGTCGCATGCGGCCATGGCGCAGGCCGCCCCGGTTATCGTGGGCAACCAGACGGCGACCGCAATCGTCGAAAGCGTGGACCACGATGCGGGCATGGTGCTGCTGCGTGACAAGGCGGGCAACCTGGACACCGTGCGCGTCGATCCCGACCTGCGCGCCAGGCTGCCGACCCTTCATGCCGGTGACAAGATCGGCCTGCGTATCGTGCGCACCATTGACGCCGCTATCGCACCGCCGGGCGCGCCGATGCCGGAATCGACCGAGAGTGCCGCAGGCACGCGCACCGGACCGCACCCGCATGGCATGATGGTGTCCTTCAAGCGTGAACGCGTGAAGGTGACGGGCGTGGACACCACGCGCAATCAGGTTGTGTTTGTCGATCCTGATGACATTACCCGCGTCGTGCTGGTGCGTCAGAAGCCGATGCAGGAATTCCTGAAAACCCTGAAGCCGGGTGATGAAGTGGACACGACGGTCATGGATGCGGTGTCGTTCTCGGTGCTCAGCCGGATTCCGTCCTGACGGCCGCAAGCGGCGGACGGTGGGCGGCGGGATAATCCTCCGCCCATTGCAGCGGGCCGCGCTGGTCGAGAAAGCCGGGAATATCCTGTATGATCCGCGCCGCCTGTTCCAGACACGCCATGGCTTCCACCTGCGCGGGGGGACGTAGCGTGATCGCATCGGGCGGGCACAGCACATCTGCTGCCCGCCGCAGGCCCGCCGCCGTCAGCAGCGGGTTGTGCGCCAGTTCGGAAAACGTATCGAGCGCATCGTAAATGGCGACCTGCTGCGCCCCGGTTATGTCGGGGCTTGCGGCCAGCATCCGTATCCGTTCCACCAGTCGCCCCAGTGACAGCGTGGCAAGTGCGGCATCTATGTATTCATGAATCATGGCGGGCCGGGCGAAAAAGGACAGCCGCATCGCCAGACGCAGCACTTTCTGCAGTTGCAGGTTTTCCCATACCAGCCATTCCTTGCCCTGCCGGCGTCCCGACAGCGCCAGCCTGCGCAGGCTGCGGGTCAGTGACGTGACGAGGCGGGCGGCATCCAGCCTGTGGTTGGGCGGCAGGATGACCCGAAACGACAGCACCAGCATGATGCAGCCCATAAGCAGCGCCATCCACCCGTTAAGCAGGCTGACATCATTATAGTAATGGATCGGGTTGTTGACCTGCAGCATCACGGTCGAGAACACGCCGTAACCAAACCCGCCAACCCCGAATTTCGGATGGAACTGCAGCCATATCCCCGGCAGCAGCATGATGCATAGCGAAAGCCACAGCAGCGGGTACCCGTCTATCTGTGGCAGCAGGTAGGTATGGCACAGAAGCCCTGCCGGAACCCCCAGCGCGGTCCCTGCCGCCATAAGCCCTGCCGCGCGTGATGCGGAAGGCAGGGTGGACAGCAGGCTGGCCGCCGCCACCACATACAGCATCATGGTCGGGGCCGCAGTCCAGTGCAGGACGTACCATATCAGGCAGGCCGACATGGTGATCAGCATGCCGCGCGCACCGTTGCGCAGCGCCGTCGGCCATTCCAGATAGGGTTGCAGCCGCAGCCTGCGCCCCGCGCTGCCCCGGCGCGAAAGATCCTGCAACGCGGTTTCGATCTGGCCCAGCAGGTCCTGTATGTCGTCAAGGAACAGCAGCGATTGCGGGGAATGCGTCTCCCGTGCCTGCGTGATCATAAGGTCGCGGGTATGGCGTATACGCGCGCATCCTTCCATCCAACTGGCTTCCAGCGTCCGGCCCGCCGTCCTGTCCATGAGGAACTGCAGCATGGACACGATCTCGGTATGCACCACACGGTCCTGTTCGGTATCGGATGCGGTGATGGTGTGAGGATGGTAAGACGCCACGATACCCGACAGGCGCGCAAGCCCCGCGCGGATTTCGCGTTCGCGTACGCTTATGTCGTAATTATCGGTGGCTGCGTATTCCACCGCATCCGACAGCCGCCCTATCCGTGCCAGCATGGCCGCCCGGCTGTCATGAAAATTGGTGGGTAGCGTGCGGAACGTGCTGCCCGGCAGGGCGTCCGGGTTCCGTGCCGGCACGTTGGTGTAGCCCTGATGAAAGGCCAGGATATAGCTGACCGTATCGCGGAACAGGTCATGAATCTGCACGAACAGCGTGTCTGACCGGCGCGGTGACGTGACCATGAATACCGCCGCCGTCGTCACGATTCCCACCACCACGGCGGAAAGCCGCGACATGGCGCTGAGGAAAATGCCATCCGGGTCGTCAAAGGCGGGGGCCGAGATGATGACGATGGTATAACCCGTCAGCACGGCGGCATAGGCGCGGAACAGCCGCAGGAAGGTCGCCGCCATACACGCCAGCCCCACCGTGGCGGACAGCCCCATGAAATACAGGGCCGGCGACTGCACGAACACCGCCATCAGCCCCACGCTTATGGATGCGCCGATAATGGTCCCGATCACGCGCCATACGCTTTTGGACACCAGCGCGCCCACCGTCGGGTTGGCCACGATCATGACAGTGGTGACCGAACTCATGGGGGATTGCAGCTGGAAGCTGAACGCCAGGAACAGGGCTATGGCGACTGACAGAAGCGCCCGCCCGCTGAACGCCGCCGTGGTGCGTAGCGCGGCCCATTGGGCATCATCGGAAAAATGGCGCGTAAGGCTGGAAAACATGTGGGTGCCGACTCCCGGCTGCGGCGTCTGGGGCATCTGATAACGCATGCCGCAGGAAGATAAAGGGCCTGAAACGCAATTTATTGTATGACAATTAATGCCATGTCAATTATATCCGCCCTGTATATATCGGTGCCGCCGGGCAGCCATCGCATAAATGGGTCATGATCCGGCCATGCGGGCATGCTATCGGGCACGCAGAGGACTTCGGCGGGGTCTGACACCAGCAGGGGATGCGCATGGCTGACCGTTCACCATTGCCTGATATCGAGGGCGCGGGCTTTCAGGACATGAGGATGACGTTCCTGACCATGCGGCTGGCCAATACGTGGCGGCTGGGCCTGGACCGCGCCCTGCGGCCCGAAGGCATGAGCATGGCGATGATGCGCCCGCTGGCGTACCTCATGATGCTGCCCGACCGTGTCAGCCAGCGCACGCTGGCCCAGGCCATGAATACCGACAGCTCGGCGCTGGTGCGTGTGCTGGATCTGCTGGAGGAAGAAGGCCTGGTCGAACGCCACCCCGATCAGGAGGACAGGCGCGCCAAGAGCCTTGTGCTGACTGCGCGTGGCAGGTGTAAATGCGCGACCCTGCACCGCATCTGTGCCGACATGGAGGCCCGCGTGCTGGATGGCGTTCCCGCCAACAGGGTGCAGGACATGATGGATGTCCTGTCCCGTGTGTTGCGGCAGGCGGAGAATGTGATGATGGATTCCACCGTTACGCCGTAAACCATCAAAAAGCTTCAGGGAACGCTGCGTTTTGAAAAAAGACGGCACCCCAAAACGTTGATTGTTTTGAAATGCTTTCTGACTGACCCGTATCAGTTCTTCCTGTCCGGCCCTGATATAGTAAACACCATGTCCACGCCCGCTGGCTGATGCCATGACAGGCCACGCATCGGGACATGGAACTGGAGGATAGGCGTCAATGTCGGTCGGAATGGCCCTGTTACTGGCTGTTGTGGCCATTTGCGTTGTCGTTTTCCTGATTGAGCGGATCAAGCTCAACCCGTTCCTGGCCCTGCTGATCGCCTCCATGCTGCTGGGGTTCGCCGCGGGTATGCCTGCGGCACGGGTCGTGGCGTCGTTTGAAGGTGGCGCCGGGCAGGTGCTGGGGCAGATTGCTTCCGTCATCGCGCTGGGAACCATGCTGGGCAAGATGCTGGAAGTGTCAGGCGGCGCTGACCGCATCGCCATGACTGTGGTGGCTCTTGCGGGGCCACGGCGGCTGGACTGGGCCATGATGGTGATCGGCCTGCTGGTCGGGCTGTCGGTTTTCTTTACCGTGGGCTTCGTCATCCTTGTGCCGCTGGCGTTTTCCATCGCGCGGCAGACGGGGCGGCCTATCCTGCATGTGGCGTTGCCGGTCACTGCCGCCCTGTCGGTGGTGCAGGGGTATATGCCGCCCCATCCCGGCACCATGTTCGCCCTTGCAGCCTATCATGCCGATATCGGGCGCCTGATCTGGATGGGGGCTGTGGTCAGTGTGCCGGTCGCGATCATTTCCGGGCCGGTCTATACCCGTTTCATCGTCCCATACCTGCCGGCTGATGCAGGGGCCGGGGCGGAACACGCGCACGGGCATGACGCACCCCGCGCGCAGGCGGACCTGCCGGGATTCGGCATTACCCTGTTCACCATCCTTGCCCCCATGGTCCTGATGCTGGCGGGATCGACCACCCGTTTCATGGGGACGGCCGCCAGCAGTGGCTGGGCCATTGTCCTGCGGTTCGTGGGCGACCCGAATGTGGGGCTGGCGCTGGCGGCCCTGCTGTCGTTCTGGACGCTGGGACTGCGGCGGGGGATGACGCGTGAGAGAATACTGGCCTATTCCAACGAATGCCTCGGCCCGCTGGCCAGCCTGCTGCTGATGATCGGCGCGGGTGGCGGGTTTGGCGCAGAACTTATGGATAGCGGCATTTCCGATGCGATTGCCAGCGCCGCGGTGGACATGCATGTGCCGCTGCTGGTTCTGGCATGGGGACTGGCGGCGGGCATGCGCGTGGCGGTGGGGTCCGCCACGGTCGCCATGAGTACCACGGCCGGAATCGTCGCCCCGATCATGGCGCATGGGTCGGGCGTCTCTCCCGAACTGCTGGTGCTGGCGACAGGGGCGGGGGCCGTCATGTTCGGACCGATGAATGATTCGGGGTTCTGGCAGGTGCGTGATGCACTGGGTCTTACGGTGCCGCAGACATTGCGCACATGGTCCGTGATCGAGACCCTGATCGGGGTGGCGGGGCTGGCCATGTGCGTGATGCTGGGCTGGTGCGGCCTGTAGGATGCGGCGGGAATTACTGCGTGCAATATTATGAAAACAAAGCCACCTGTATAATATAGCGGGTGGATTTGTTATGTATATATGTTTCTATATTTTAATCATGCCTCATGAATAGTTTAATTTCCAGCCCTGTGCCTTTTCTTGATATTGTAACTTTTGGGTATAGATTAATATTTTTTGTTAGATAATCATCAAAATCAATAACATAAGAATCGCCGCCTATATGGAATACAAAGCCTTCACTTGTATTCAATACAGTCCTTTCTTCCTGTTCGTATAAAAAATTTTGTAAAATATCCAATTTATCCGGAATGATTTTTCCATCTTTTATTATGGATATTTCATCAATAGATATTTTTTCTATATAAAATGTATCTTTGTAATTTCCGAAAAAGGAATTGAGGTTGTTTATTATCCCCATGGTAGGTGCTCCTTTATATGATGCATTTAAAATACAACAAACACCCTATTGTAATTACAATTTATTATAAATAAAATATATTCTGTAAATATTGTAATGCCAATGATTGAACAGGCTGATATCCGACATGATGGGGGTTTGCGGACTGGCCAGATGATCATGATCAGGGGAGGGGGCCGAATGGCATGGCGGTTTTGTCCATGCGGAGGCACCAGCCAGACGGGACAGGCGGAACTGACTGGGAATTCGAATATCATCGAATCCGTTTTTGATCGCGATCTGGACAGGCTTACCCACGCGTTGCCCTATGGAATCACGGGAACGGTTTATGAATGGGGGTAAGTTTTGAAATCTTGAAAAACTGGGGGAAGGTGGTGCCGACACTCGGAATTGAACCGAGGGCCTACTGATTACGAATCAGTTGCTCTACCCCTGAGCTATGTCGGCAAACCTGTGGCGTCTGATAAACGATGGTCTGGCATGATGCAATATCTCAAATGCGGCATTCCCCATTTTAATTTGGTCTATATGCTGTGTCCGGTATGAACACGTCTTCTTCTTCCCCGCGCCTGCGTTGTGATGATGTGGAACCAGGTCCCATCCGCCACGTGCGTGTTATTGGCGGGTTGTCGGAATGCCCCGGCTGCGGCCTGTACCAGCGCCTGCCGGATCTGGAGCCGGGGCAGCAGGCGTCTTGCGTGCGCTGCGGGCAGAAACTGGCGCGCAGGCGGCGCACCGCCCCACTGGCGACGCCACTTGCGTTCTGCATAAGCTCGGCTGCGTTCTATCTGGCGGCACTTGCATCATCGCTCATGACACTGGATGTGTATGGCAGGCAGCGCACCGTGGACCTGCTGACCGGGCCGATGGAACTCATGCACGAAGGGTGGGGGGAAGCCGGTGTGCTGGTCGGCGCGGTCACGATCCTGGCCCCGGCTGTAGCCATCGGGTTCATGTTTGCCATCCTGTACGCCGCGTCATCCCGGCAACTGCCCGACTGGGCACCACGCGTCCTCGTCTGGTATGACAAGCTGCGACCGTGGTCGATGGTCGAGGTCTACATCCTCGGCATTTTCGTTGCCTATACCAAGCTGACCGACATGGCCCATGTCGATGTCGGACCTGCCGTGTATCTGATCGGCGCGTTGATGCTGACCATGGCTGCCACGGATTCGACGCTGGATACCGAAATGATCTGGCGGCATCGCCGCATCGATTCCCTGACCCGTGCCGAAGGGGATCAGGCGGTCGAGGTGGATTACGTGCATGTGGACGATGTCGGCATGCCGCCGGTGGACCATCTGGTGGCCTGCACGTCGTGCGGGCTGGTGGGAGAACTGGCGCACCCGGTATCCAACCTGACCTGCGTGGGGATCTGCCCGCGCTGCGAGCACAAGGTCTGGCGCCGTCTGCCGCAGTCACTGACACGCACCACCGCCTTCCTGATCGCGGCCATCGTTTTCTATATTCCCGCCAACCTGTACCCGGTCATGACCTTCATGCGCATGGGTGGTGGGGGTGGCCATACCATTGTCGAAGGCGCGATCGAATTGTGGGTGGACGGCATGATTCCGCTGTCACTTCTGGTGTTCTTTGCCTCCATCACTGTTCCGATGCTCAAGATCGCAAGCCTTGGCTGGATGGTCTGGCAGACATGGCATGGTGCGCGCGGGCATCTTGTAGCCCGGACCCGGCTGTTCCGGGTGGTGGATATGGTGGGCAGGTGGTCCATGATCGACGTGTTCATGATTTCAATCCTTGTAGCGGTGGTCCGTTTCAACGCCATGGCCAGTGTCACTGCCAATGCGGGCATGGTGGCCTTTGCCGCTGTCGTAGTGCTGACCCTGCTGGGGGCATGGAGCTTTGATCCGCGCATCATGTGGGATGCGGCGGGACGCAATGGGCGGGTGGTGGATGGCCTGCCCCCGTCCGTGCTGCGTGCGCAGGCCGCACGGGATCCCGGACAGATGCCCCCTTCACCTTCCCTTTCCCCGGTCGGCACCGGACCGGCCAGCATGGAGCCAGATCAGGCGTGAATGACGATTTCCTTTCCAATGACCCGCAGGGGGACGTGCCACAGGCCCGTGCGCGGCGGTACCGTTTCTCCGTGGTCTGGCTTGTGCCGATTGTCGCCATCCTGATCGCAGGTTACCTGGGCTGGCGCGGCCTGACCGAGCGTGGGCCGCTGATCGTCATAAGCTTCGATACGGCTGATGGCCTGACCAGCGGCCAGACCGAGGTCAAGAACAAGTCGGTACCGCTGGGCACGGTCGATTCGATCCGGCTGAGCGATGATCTGCACCATGTCGAGGTCGCCGTGCGCATGACATCATCGGCAGCCCGCACGCTGACCGATCATGCCCGTTTCTGGGTCGTGCGGCCACGTATCAACGGTGCCAGCGTGACCGGACTGGAAACTGTCATGTCCGGCGCTTACATTGCCATGGATGCGGGGGAGCCGGGCGGTCATTACACCACGCATTTCAAGGGGCTGGAATCGCCGCCGGGCGTGCGTTCGGACCAGCCGGGGCATACCTATACGCTGATTACGCAGTCCCTTGGCTCGCTCGGTCAGGGCGCGCCGATCTTCTTCCGCGACGTGGTGGTGGGCGAAGTGCTGGGTTACACCATGCCGCCCGAAGGCCGCGGACCGATCAAGGTGCAAATTTTCGTGCAGGCCCCGTATGACAGCTACCTGCGCACCACTACGCGTTTCTGGAACGTGTCGGGGGTGCAGGTGGGGCTTGGCCCGGGTGGGCTGAAGGTCAAGCTGCAGTCACTGCAGGCGCTGCTGTCCGGTGGGGTCGCGTTCGACCCGCCCGATGCGCGTAACGAGAAGAATACCCTGCCCAGCACCGCCGGGGAGGATACCACTTTCCTGCTGTATGACAGCGCGGAAGAGGCAAATAGCGCGGGCTACCGTGAACGCATCCCCCTTGTCACCTACCTGACCAGTTCGGTTTCCGGCCTGACGAAGGGGGGGCGCCTGACCATGTTCGGCATTCAGGTCGGCATGATCGACGATGTAAAGCTGGAGGTTGATCCCGCCACCGGCAAGGCGCATGTACGCGTGGCCATGGAACTGCAGCCCGAACGCGTGCTGGATAACCAGCAGGTTCCGCCCGATGCCATGACCGGACTGCTGCGTACGCAGGTGGCGGATGGGCTGCGCGCATCGGTGCAGAGCACCAGCATGTTGACCGGCGAATCCGAAATCGCGCTGACCTTCGTCAAGAACGCGAAGCCCGAGCAGATCACGATAGAAGGCGACGCCATGGTCCTGCCGGGTCAGGCGGGTGGCATGGCGGGCATCATGGATTCGTTGTCCGTCATTGGCGACAAGATCGCCGCGATGCCGCTGACCCAGATGGGCGACAATCTGACCAGCCTGCTGGCCCACGCCGATGCGCGGATCAACAGCCCCGATACGAAGCAGGCGCTGACCGCGCTGCGCAGTTCGCTACAGAACCTGCAGGTCATTTCGCGTGACGCCCGCAGCGAAATGCCGCAACTGCTGACCGGCATGGACAAGACGCTGAAAAACGCGAACTCGGTCCTGTCCAGCTATGGCGGCGATACCGACTTCCAGCGCAATCTGCAGCAGATGATGCAGCAGCTTAACGATGCCGCACGTTCGCTGCGCTTCCTGTCGGACTTCCTGACCCACCATCCCTCGGCACTGATTACGGGACGATAAGACCATGCGACGCCCCTTCTTCACACATTCCGCGCGGCGGGCCATGGCCGTGACTGCTGCCATGGCGGGAACGCTTATGCTGGTCGGGTGCGGGTCATCCGACCCGACGCTGTATTCACTGGCCCCGGTGGCCAGCACGCAGCCTGCCGTTGTCGGGTCGCAGGTTCCCGCCGTGATCGAAGTCCGCACCCCTGGTGTTCCGTCCACACTGGACCGGCAGACCATTGTGGGCGTGCAGGATGATTACAGTGTGACACCGCTGACGGGGGCTGCATGGAGCGAGCCGCTGGCCCTGATGCTGGGGCATGTGCTGTCCACTGACCTGCAGCAGCGCCTGCCGGGCCGGACCGTTTTTGCCCAGAATGATGCGACCACCATACCGGCGGAGGGTGCTGTCGAGGTCGAGATCACCCGCTTCGCGCGCGATTCGGCGGGGCTGGTACACCTCGCCGGCAGTCTGTCCGTGCATAGGGTAGGAGATGCGGATCACGGTCTGTCCGTGCCGCTTGACCTGAGTGCGTCACCCACCGGCACCGGCACGCGGGCCATGGTGGCAGCGTTGAGCCAGTTGACGGGACAGGTGGCGGATCTGGCGGCTGAACGGTTGCAGGCGTTGCCTGTGGCGCCAGCAGCGCATCACCCCTGAACGGTAAATAAAGGTTTCTGGGTGCCACCTTTTTTCAAAAAGGCGGCATTCTTCAAAGCCTTTTGGGGCCTGTTGGGAATTATCTTGAATTGATGATTGCGCCAACGAGATAGATCATGGCTTCGAATGATCTGTCTGTTTTTTCGCTGCGCATGGCGATGCGCTTGAACTCCTTGAGCTTGCAGAAGAAGTTCTC
>NZ_BDLU01000039.1 GCF_006538165.1 Komagataeibacter diospyri | reverse complement strand
TCCGTCAGTATGAAGCGATCCATATGGTCTTTGAAACACATCATGGCCCTTTAGAAAACTCAATTCCCAACAGCCCCTGAAAAAGCTTCACCAAAAAAATTGTCAATTTCCAGTAGGTAATAAAAAAGGCGCCCGAAGGCGCCTTTGTCGTCGGAGGGGGAAGGATCAGACCTTCTCCACCTGATTGTATTCCAGATCCACCGGCGTGGACCGGCCGAAGATGGACACACTGACCTTCAGGCGGCCGCGTTCCTCATCCACTTCCTCAATGGTGCCATTGAAGGAGGTAAAGGGACCATCGGCCACGCGGATCTGCTCGCCGATCTCGAAGGTGACGGACGGACGGACGCGTTCCACGCCTTCCTGCGCCTGCTTCATGATCCGTTCGGCCTCGACCTTGGGAATGGGCGAAGGACGGGTCTTGCTGCCAAGGAAGCCGGTGACCTTGGGTGTGTCCTTGACCAGATGCCATGCCTCATCGGTCAGTTCCATGTTGACCAGCACGTAACCTGGGAAGAACTTGCGTTCCGAATTGACCTTCTGGCCCCGGCGCACTTCCGTCACTTCTTCCGAGGGAACAAGGATTTCACCGAAATGATCGGCCAGGCCCTTCTGGGCGGCCTGTTCCGTGATGTGCTGGGCTATCTTTTTCTCGAAGCCCGAATAGACGTGGATCACATACCACCGCTTGGCCATGGCTGAACTCAGCCTCCCAGTCCGAAGAGTTTCCGTACGGCAAGGCCGATCACCTCGTCGACGAGGAAGAAGAAAACCGATGCAAGGCCGGCCATCGCCAGGACCGCACCCGTTGTCATCAGGGTGGCGCGTCGTGTTGGCCATGTGACCTTGCGGGCCTCGGCACGAACATCTTCAACAAATTTCGCGGGACTGACCGACACGAAATACCCTTCCTGCAACGCCACGGCGCACCAACCGGACCATTCCAGCCAGTGCGGGGCCTAAGAACCGGTGCGGACCATTGTGGCCCGACCCATCGGGTGCCAGGCCGGAAGGGTAATGCCCGACCGGAAAATGGCAGGGGTGGAGGGTCTCGAACCCGCAACCTCCGGTTTTGGAGACCGGCGCTCTAGCCAATTGAGCTACACCCCTGCAAAGCCGCCTGCATCAACCCGAAACATCATGGCGTGGCGACTGCCGCGCCGTTTCGGGCCATCCATGCGAACCCGGCACAGGAAGCGGAAAAAAGTATGACTCGCGTCGAAAGTCAAGGGGGTAGGGCATAAAAATGAAAGTTTTACCTGTTTGTCCGCCGGCATGGGTTTATGGGCTTGCCACGTGCGGGGCAGGAACGGTATAGGTTCAGCCAACCTTATGAGCGGGCGTAGCATAGTGGTAATGCAGTAGCCTTCCAAGCTTCTGAGGAGGGTTCGATTCCCTTCGCCCGCTCCATACTCCCCTTGAAATAACCAGATATTCCCGGACAGGATGCCGGATTCGTGGCCGTACGGGCTACGCTGTCGGCAGGGGGAGGGGTGACCTTACATGACAATGACCGGTTCTTCCGCGGTTCACCCGCGTATCGTGCTGGGCACGTGCTGTCTCAGCCTGCTGCTGGTCATGATGGACGTGACGGTCGTCAATGTTGTGCTGCCATCCATCCGCGCGGAAATGCATGGCAGTTTTTCCACCCTGCAATGGGTGGTGGATGCCTATACGCTGATGGTCGCCAGCCTCATGCTGCTGGTGGGGTCGCTTGCGGACCGGTTCGGGCGGCGGCGGATGTTCCTGCTGGGGATCGGGCTGTTCTGTGGCGGGTCAGCCCTGTGCGGTATGGCCCGCAGTGTCGACATGCTGGTCATGGCGCGCGCGGTGCAGGGCATTGGCGGATCCATGCTCAACCCCGTTGCCCTGTCGATCCTGACCAATGTGTATGTGGAACCACGCGCCCGCGCGCAGGCGATCGGCATATGGGGTGCGACATCCGGCGTGGCGCTGGCGCTGGGGCCGGTCGTGGGTGGCATATTGGTGCACTGGGTGGGATGGCAGGCGGTTTTCTGGGTCAATGTGCCCATTGGCCTGATCGCGATCGTGCTGACATTGCGTTTCGTGCCCGAATCCCGTGGCGGGCGTGGGCGCAGCATTGACGCGCCCGGACAGTTGCTGGCCATCGTGGCGCTGGCCATGATTACGTCCGGACTGATCGAGGCCCATAATTACGGCTGGTCTTCGCCCACCATCTCCGGATTCCTCGGTTTCGGGGCGCTGTCCGTCCTGGGCTTCATCATCGTGGAACGGCGGGCGGCAATCCCCCTGATCGACCTGCGGTTTTTCCGGGCATGGCCCTTTTCCGGCGCGATCGTGACGGCGGTGCTGGCCTTTGCCATTTTTAGCGCGTTCCTGTTTCTCAATACCCTCTACCTGCAGGATGTACGTGGCCTGCCCGCGTTGCAGGCGGGCCTGTGCACGTTGCCCTTCGCCTTTGGCAGCATGACATGCGCGCCATTGTCGGGACGCCTGACGGGGCGGTACGGCGCGCGGCTGCCGCTGCTGATATCGGCTGTCGGATTCGGGATCAGCGCGCTGCTGCTGACCGGGCTGGACGCGCATACGCCGCTATGGCTGCTGCTGGTGTCCTACGGGCTGTGTGGATGCGGGTTCGGGATGTGCAATGCGCCCATTACCAATTCCGCCATTTCGGGCATGCCGCGCACGCAGGCGGGGGTGGCGGCGGCCATCGCGTCCACCAGCCGGCAGGTGGGCGCGCTGCTGGGCATAGCACTTGGCGGCGCGCTGAGTGCAGGTAGCGTGCATGCCGGGGGCTTGCAGTGGGACGAATTCCCCCAGGCCACGCATGTCGTGTGGTGGTGCATGGCCATTGCGGCGGTCGGGATTGCCGGTCTGGGGCTGGTTTCAACCGGAATCCGGGCGAAGGAAAGTGCGCGACAGGTCGCGGCGCTGCTCGATTCAAACTGACGCATTATTGATATGCGTTTAATGCATATCATGACCTGAATGATCCTGCCGCGTGGGGTGTGCCGGGGCGCAACAAAATTGCTGGTTTGCTGTTTCCGAAACGGTGTCCTGCATGTATGATCCCGCCAGCCTGTAGCGGGGGCGTTCACGTGCGCGGGCAAACGGGCGGTTCAGCGGTATCTGACGATGCCAACAGGCTGCCTGATCTGTTGCGTGCGCTTACGCTGCGTGCTAGAGCCGCGCCAGCAGCGCACGGGGCCAAGGTTTCCGGGTAGGCGGCTTGTGTTTGAATCAAGATTCTGGATTGGAAAAGCGGACAGTGGATTCGGGTGGAACGACCTCAATACCGATCGCCTCCATTGCCAATGGCCTTCCCGGTCGTTATGCGACGGCGCTCTATGAGCTTGCGGCTGACCGCAAGCAGCTTGACCCTGTTCTGGAGCAGGCATCCAGCCTTGCCGGACTGATTGACGGCAATGCCGACCTGCGCACCGTTCTGACGGATCGCACGCTCGATATCCGCGACAGCCGGAAGGCGGTCGATGCCGTGCTGGAGGCTGAAGGTTTCAGCCCCCTTATGCGTGATTTTGTTGGCGTGGTGGCGAATAACCGCCGCTTTCCGCGCCTGCGTGAAATTCTTGCCGCGCTGGCGGCTATCGCTGCGGCCCGGCGCGGGGAAGTTGTGGCGGATGTCGTGTCCGCCCATCCCCTGACCGATCTGCAGCGTGTCCAGCTTCGCAGCCGCCTTGCCGAGGCCGGCTATTCCAAAGTCAATATCCAGGAGCGTGTTGACGCGGCCCTGCTGGGCGGTCTGGTCGTGCGCATTGGCGCCCGCCTGTATGATACCAGCCTCAGATCCCGCCTTACCCGCCTGCACCATGCCATGAAGGGAGCCGCGTGATGGAAATCCGCCCCTCCGAGATTTCGGATATCCTCAAGCAGCAGATCGCTACGTTCGACAAGGCCGTTGACGTTGCCGAGACAGGTACCATCCTGTCGGTGGGTGACGGCATTGCCCGTGTCTACGGCCTGCAGAATGTTGAAGCTGGCGAAATGCTGGACTTCCCCGCCAGCGGCCAGAAGGGCATGGCCCTGAACCTTGAAAATGACAACGTCGGTGTTGTTATTTTCGGTGACGACACCGCCATGCGTGAAGGCGATACCGTTGCCCGCACCGGCAAGGTCGTGGAAATTCCGACCGGCAAGGCCCTGCTGGGCCGCGTGGTCGATGGTCTTGGCAACCCGATTGACGGCAAGGGGCCGCTGGTTGGTGAAGTCATCAGCAGGCGCGCGGAAATCAAGGCTCCCGGCATCATGCCGCGTCAGTCCGTCAGCGAACCGATGCAGACCGGCATCAAGGCCATTGACGCGCTCGTGCCCATCGGGCGTGGCCAGCGTGAGCTGATCATCGGTGACCGTCAGACCGGCAAGACCGCGATCCTGATCGACACCATCGTCAACCAGAAGAGCGTCAATGCCCTGGGTGATGACAAGAAGTCGCTGTACTGCATCTATGTTGCCATCGGGCAGAAGCGTTCGACGGTTGCGCAGCTGGTGCGCACACTGGAAGAAACCGGTGCGATGGAATATTCCATCGTCGTGGCCGCCACCGCGTCCGACCCGGCCCCGATGCAGTACCTGGCACCGTATGCCGCCTGTTCCATGGGCGAATACTTCCGTGATAACGGCATGCACGCCCTGATCGTGTATGATGACCTGTCCAAGCAGGCCGTCGCATACCGTCAGATGTCGCTGCTGCTGCGTCGTCCGCCGGGACGTGAAGCGTATCCGGGTGACGTGTTCTACCTGCATTCGCGCCTGCTGGAACGCGCTGCGAAAATGTCCGACAAGTTTGGTGCGGGCTCCCTGACCGCCCTGCCGGTGATCGAGACACAGTCCGGCGACGTATCCGCCTACATCCCGACCAACGTGATTTCCATCACCGACGGTCAGGTATTCCTTGAAACCGACCTGTTCTACCGTGGCATCCGCCCCGCCGTGAACGTCGGTGGGTCCGTGTCCCGTGTTGGTTCGGCGGCACAGATCAAGGCGATGAAGCAGGTTGCAGGCAAGATCAAGCTGGAACTGGCGCAGTATCGTGAAATGGCGGCGTTCTCGCAGTTCGCGTCCGACCTGGACCCTGCGACGCAGAAGCAGCTGGCCCGTGGCGCGCGTCTGGTCGAACTGCTGAAGCAGCCCGAAACCTCGCCCCTGTCGGTTGAGGAACAGGTGGTTGTCCTGTACGCTGGCACGCGTGGCTATATCGATGCCGTGCCGGTCGATCAGGTGACGACCTATGAAAAGCGCCTGCTGGACGATGTCCGCACGTCGGGCAAGGACATTCTGGAATCGATCCGCACCCAGCGTCAGCTGACCAAGGATATCGAAAGCCGTCTGAATGATTTCCTGACGACGTTCGGCCGTCAGTTCGCCAACTGAGGAAGATCGGGCAACCATGGCTTCCCTGAAGGAACTGCGCGCACGGATCGGCAGCGTCAAATCGACGCGAAAGATCACCAGCGCGATGAAGATGGTGGCGGCGGCAAAGCTGCGTCGGGCGGAAGCCCGCGCGGCGGCCGCACGGCCCTACGCTGATGCAATGCGCCGCATGCTGGCCGAAGTGGGCCGCAGCGTGGCGGGCGAAGGCGGGCAGCCGGCACTGCTGACCGGAACGGGTCAGGACAGGGTGCATCTGATTGTCCCCATGTCCAGCGACCGTGGTCTGGCCGGTGCATTCAACTCCAACATCAACCGTACGACCCGTAACCTGGTGCTCAGGCTCCAGGGGGAAGGCAAGACGGTCAAGATCCTGCCGGTCGGGCGCAAGACGTACGAATTCCTTTCGCGCGACTTCGCCGATCTGATCATCGGCCACCGTCATCTGTCTGCCAGCAAGGAAATCCCCTTTTCGTCCGCGACGGAACTGGGTGAACAGATTACATCCCTGCTGGAAAAGGGTGAAGTCGACGTCTGCACGCTGGTGTATAACCAGTTCCGCAACGTCATGACCCAGACGCCGACGGAAATGCAGCTTGTGCCGCTGGCGCTGCCGGAAAATGACAATACGGACAATGCTGACGTCGCCAGCTACGAGTTCGAGCCGGACGAGGGCACGATGCTGGCCAGCCTTCTGCCACGCAATCTGCAGGTCCAGCTGTATGCGACCATGCTGGAAACGGCGGCGGGCGAAAACGGCGCACGGATGACCGCGATGGATAATGCCACCCGTAATGCTGGCAAGGCCATCGACCGCCTGACCCTGACCTACAACCGTACGCGTCAGACCAATATTACCAATGAACTGATCGAGATCATCTCGGGCGCCCAGGCTGTCTGAGGATCGATCTTCACGCTCACAGGAGCTGTCCCATGTCGGAAACCACAACTCAAGAGGCTCCTGTCTCCACGCAGGCGCAGAAAAGCAATGTCGTTGGTCGCGTGACGCAGGTCCGCGGCGCCGTTGTTGACGTTCAGTTCGAGGGTACGCTTCCGCATATCCTCGAAGCACTGCACGTTCAGCTGAACGGCCAGACCTTGGTGCTGGAAGTGGCGCAGGAAATCGGCGAACATGAAGTCCGCTGCATTGCCATGGATACCACTGATGGCCTGAGCCGCGGCGCGGAAGTCTCCGCCACCGGCAGCCAGATCACCGTGCCGGTCGGCCCGGGCACGCTGGGTCGTATCCTGAACGTGATCGGTGAACCGATTGATGACCGTGGCCCGGTTCAGTGCAAGGGGCGCGCACCCATCCACCGCGCTGCACCGGCTTTTGATGAACAGGCTGCCGCAACCGAAATCCTGCCCACGGGCATCAAGGTGGTTGATCTGCTGTGCCCGTACCTGAAGGGCGGTAAGGTTGGTCTGTTTGGCGGCGCCGGCGTGGGCAAGACCGTCATCATTCAGGAACTGATCAACAACATTGCCAAGGCGCATGGCGGCGTGTCGGTCTTTGCCGGTGTCGGTGAACGTACCCGTGAGGGTAACGACCTGTATTACGAAATGCAGGATGCGGGCGTCATCAAGCTTGATGGCGATTCGACCGAAGGGTCCAAGGTGGCGCTGGTCTATGGCCAGATGAACGAGCCGCCGGGCGCGCGTGCCCGTGTCGCCCTGTCCGGTGTGACTGTTGCGGAATACTTCCGTGATGTCGAAGGTCAGGACGTGCTGTTCTTTGTCGATAACATCTTCCGTTTCACGCAGGCTGGCGCTGAAGTGTCCGCGCTGCTGGGCCGTATTCCCTCCGCCGTGGGCTACCAGCCGACACTGGCAACGGAAATGGGCGCACTGCAGGAACGTATCACCTCGACCAAGAAGGGTTCGATCACCTCGGTACAGGCCGTTTACGTTCCTGCCGATGACCTGACCGATCCGGCGCCTGCCGCGACCTTCGCCCATCTTGATGCGACCACGGTGCTGAACCGTTCCATCGCGGAAATGGGTATCTACCCGGCCGTTGACCCGCTGGATTCCACGTCCCGCTCGCTTGATCCGAAAATTGTTGGTGACGAGCACTATCAGGTGGCGCGTGACGTGCAGCGTATCCTGCAGACCTACAAGTCCCTGCAGGACATCATCGCCATCCTGGGCATGGATGAACTCTCGGAAGATGACAAGCTGATCGTGGCGCGCGCGCGCCGTATCCAGCGCTTCCTGTCCCAGCCGTTCCACGTGGCCGAAGTGTTCACGGGTGCGCCGGGCAAGCTGGTTTCGCTGGAAGACACGGTGCGTTCGTTCAAGGCGATCGTGGCTGGTGAATATGACCACCTGCCCGAAGGTGCTTTCTATATGGTCGGTGCGATCGAGGAAGCGGTGGCTAAGGCCGAGAAAATGAAGGAATCGGCCTGAACCCCGACCCACTGACGCAAGGAAGATAGACCATGTCCATTAAGGTCAAGATTGTCAGTCCGGAGAAGGTGCTGTTCGCGCATGACGCCGATATGGTCGTCATGCCGGGGTCGGAAGGTGACATCGCGGCAATGCCGGAACATGCGCCGCTCATGCTGACCCTGCGCGGTGGCGTGGTTGATGTGTATGAAGGTGATGTGGTGATGCATCGCTTTTTCGTGGCGGGTGGGTTTGCCGATATTGCACCGACCCACTGCACCATCCTTGCCGACCGGGCGCTGAAGGTGGAAGACGTATCGGTTGACGATGCGGAAGCACGTCTTGCCGCGCTGGAAAAATCCTATGAGGAAGCGGACAAGATGAACGTGCCCGCGCTTGATATCCTCATGGACAAAATCCAGTCGGCCCGTGCCGAGATCGAGGCCGGACAGTCCTCCATTCCGTCCATGTCCATCTAATGATTCATTTCGCCCTGTAACCGGGGCGGAATCACGATGGATCTGCGAAGAAGCGCCCCTGCACGGGGCGCTTTTTTTGTGCCTGTCTTTCAGGGATATTTGGAAACAATCCCTTGATAAAAATACAGGCGTGTTCGGGTATCGCTTGTTGATAAAGGCAACGTTTTCCAGAACCCCGTGAAAAAAAGCATTGCCGGAAAACGTTTTCGGGATCTGCGGGCTGTTTCATAAGAAGCTGTTTAAAAAGCCTGCCTGCAAAACATTCTGAAAATTAAAGACGCTCCTGGTGAAGCTTTTTCAAAAAAGCTTCAGGGAATACTGTCTTTTTGCACAAAGGCGGCACCCCAAGGCTTTTTGTCTTTTATCAGCCGCGACCGCGATAGCCAGGCACGTCCTGTGCCGGGATCCACACGCCTGCAGGCGGTGCGCCGGTCTGCCAGAACACATCGATAGGCATGCCACCACGCGGATACCAGTAAGCGCCGATCCGCAGCCATACAGGCTTCAGCAGTTCCACCAGTGTCGTTGCGATCTGCACGGAGCATTTTTCATGGAAGGCGCCATGGTTGCGGAAGCTGGTCAGGAACAGCTTGAGCGATTTGCTTTCCACAATCCATTCATCGGGAATGTAGTCGATGACGATATGCGCGAAATCCGGCTGTCCGGTCACGGGGCAGAGCGACGTGAATTCCGGCGCGGTAAAACGTACGACGTAATTCCGTCCGCGTTCGGGCGCGGGCACGCGTTCCAGCCGGGCTTCTTCCGGACTGTTGGGCTGGCGGGTATTCTGGCCCAGCTGCGTCAGGAACTGGCTGCCATCATCAGGGGTAGGGCGGGTGTTCATTTGGCGGTCCGTCAGGAATAGGGAAGGGATGTGTGGCTGATGCCGGAAGGGACAGGGCACCGTCAACGGAAATGCAGGGGGGCGGCATGCAGTTTTCCCCGCTTTCGCAACAGGGCACAGGCATGATAACTGCACCGGATGGCACGTGTATCCCGACCCGAATTTCCTGCCCCTGTGCTGGTGACCACCACAGCGGAGCTTGAGGCTGTAACCGCGCGACTGCGGCATGAGCCATTTGTGACGATCGACACCGAATTCGTGCGCGAACGTACTTACTGGCCTGAGCTGTGTCTGGTGCAGCTGGCCGGGGAAAAGGACGTGGTGGTGATCGATACGACCGCACCGGGCATCGACCTGTCTTCCCTGGGTGTGCTGCTGGATGATGCCAGCGTGGTCAAGGTATTCCATGCCGCACGGCAGGATCTGGAAATCTTCCTGCATCTGTTTGACCATCTGCCGACCGCCCTGTTCGATACGCAGGTCGCAGCCATGGTGGCGGGGTATGGTGACCAGGTGGGCTATGACAACCTCGTCTCCTCCCTGCTGGGTGTGCAGATTGACAAGTCGCACCGTTTTTCCGACTGGGCGGCGCGTCCGCTTTCCCCGGCCCAGATCGGGTACGCGGCGGCGGATGTCACTTATCTGCGGCTGGTTTATGAAAAACTGCTGGTCCAGCTGGAACGCGAAGGACGTCTGGACTGGGTCGCAGCCGAACTGGATATCCTGAACAATCCCGCCACGTTCCGTCCTGACCCGCTGACATTGTGGGAAAAGATGCGCCCGCGCACCAACAACCGCCGGATGCTGGGCATATTGCGCGCCGTCACCGCATGGCGTGAAGGTGAGGCCCAGCGCGTCAATGTGCCGCGCCAGAGGTTGCTCAAGGACGAAAGCCTGATGGAAATCGCGGCGACCGCGCCTGGTACGGTTGATGCGCTGGCCCGCGTGCGTGGCGTCTCACGCGGTTTTGCCGAAGGGCGCAGTGGTCAGGCGCTGCTGGAAACCGTAGCGCAGGCGGTCATGGAACCGGAAGCGGCCCTGCCGCGCTTACCCAAGGGGCGGGCAAAGGATGCGCAGCGTCCGTCACCGGCACTGATTGCGCTGCTCAAGGTACTGCTGGCCACCTGTTGCGAGACGCATCGTGTCGCTCCCAGGCTGGTGGCTTCGTCCGAGGACCTTGACCGTTTCGCGCTGGATGATGCGGCCGACATCCCCGCCTTTCATGGCTGGCGGAACGAGGTGTTTGGTAAACTGGCGCGTGAACTCAAGGCAGGCCACCTGACCATGGGGGTCGAAGGTGGGAAGGTCAGGCTGATCCACGACTGACCCGGTTTATGGCTCCGGTTGCGTTTTACCGGGGTTGCAAACAGGTTATGCGCAGAACTGTCCACAAGATTCTGTGCCATGGCAGTTGAGCCGGGCACAGTATAAGCCTAATTTCCCACCATTCCGCGTAAGGAGTGCAGAACGATGGCGATGGAATGGACCGAGGAGACGATCGCGCGCCTGCGTGATCTGTGGCAGCAGGGCTTATCGACCGCGGAAATCGGCCGTCAGCTATCTGTTACAAAGAACGCGGTGGTTGGCAAGGCGCACCGTCTGGGCCTCAAGCCGCGTCCATCGCCCATCCGGCGTGCGGCGAAGGTGGTCCCTGTGCCCGCCGCGGCAGCAGTGGAAACCACGGCGTCATCCGCCGCCACGGAAAGCACGCCTGCTCCCCCAAAATCCGAAGTTACGGCAGCTCCGGTGGCGACAGCGACTCCGGTACCGGAAAAGGCCCCCGCAAAAGCGCAGGCGGCCCCTGCGCCGGCACAGCAGGCCAAGCCCGTGGCAGCCGCCCCGGCGGTGGCAGAGGATGGGCCCCCGGCACCCCGCGCCACCCGCGCACAGCCCCGTGCCACGGCGAAATCCGCCCTGCGTCCGGTCAGTGAACCACGGCGGCGCAGCAGCCAGTCCTGCTGCTGGCCGTTAGGTGATCCGGGTACGCCAGGCTTCCATTTCTGTGGTGCCACGCCGTTGCCGGGCAAACCGTACTGTGCGGAACATGCGCAGCTTGCCTATGTCAAACTGCGCGATCGCCGCGATAACGTGGCCTGATTCGTTTTCGCTTTAGGGAATGCCTGAAACTTCCTTATGGATGGATTTTCCAGTCCGCCTTTTCAGGCAACCCGACAGGGATTGCATTAAAAAACGCCAGGGCATCACTGCCGCTGGCGTTTTTCGTATGCGTCCGACAGGTGTGGACGGACCGGATCCCTTATTCCGCAGCCGGACGCGGTGGCGCGGTGGGGGCTGTCGCCGGGGCCGCCGGTGCGCCGGGGGTGGTGATCATTTCAAGCTGACCGGTGACCTGGCCGCCATCTTCCACCTTCAGGCGACGACACTTGGCCTTGCCCAGCAGGCGACCGGTCGAACGGATGGTCAGGCTGCCACGCACCGTTAGCGTGCCATCGATCGTGCCAGCCAGTTCAGCGTCCTCAACCTCGACTTCACCCTTGAATACGCCGCCCTGCGCGATCTGCAGCTCGGATGCATTGATCAGGGAGGATTCAACCGTTCCTTCCACAACCAGACGCTCGGCGTCCTGAATGGTCCCCTGCACGCTGATGCCACGGCCCACAACCAGGGTGCGGCGGTCATTTTCCTTTTTGGCGGCCGTGGCACCCGGTGCACCGGGACGTGCCCCGCCAGGTGCGGGAGGGGCGTTGGGCGTGGGCGGGAAGGGGGGACGGGCCATGGATGTATTTTCCTTGCTGGCAGGTGTGGTTGAGGGAGAGGCGCCACCGCCTGAGGCTGGTCGGCCCGGCTGCTGCACGGGGGGCGTAGTCGGGGCGGCTGGCTGGGTTTCTGCTGGCTTGCGTCTTCTAAACAATATTACCCCGCTTGGTTATGCTGCATCGGGACATGACGTGTCCCGGAAACTGGAAGATACGCTGTCGGGCTGGTTGCAGGCCGCAGCCCCCTTTAAACGGTTATACGCCCCCCCGTCATGCCGACAAGGGGCGTTAAGGGGAACAGGAGCGCATAAAAAACATCATGCATTGCGCCTCTTACCCGCCAATGATAGCGATGGGCCACATCAAGCGGGAAAAAATGGGTTATTTCGTGGCGTAGGCACGCCATACCCGCGGATATGACTGATTAATGACGGGTAATGGGACAGACGATGGAAAATTCGGGACAGGCGGCGGAATGCCGGTTTGATCTGCTGGGTATCGGCAATGCGATTGTTGATGTCCTGGCGCCGGTGGACGCGGCCTTCCCGCAGAATAACGGCATGACACCCGGCAGCATGACGCTGATCGATGCCGACCGCGCCAAGGCGCTGTATGGCCAGATCAGGCGTGAAAAGGAAATGGGTGGCGGGTCCGCCGCCAATACCTGCGTCGTGGCGTCCAACATGGGTGCGCGTGTGGCCTATCTGGGCAAGGTGGCGGCGGATGCGCCGGGACAGGCCTTTGGCGCGGACATGCAGGCGGCGGGGGTGTATTTCCCGTCTTCCCCGCTGCAGGGTGATGCGGGGGAAAACCATCCTACCGCGCGCTGCATCATTCTGGTCACGCCCGATGGCCAGCGCACCATGAACACCTATCTGGGTGCATGTGTCACCTTCAGCCCCGAAGACGTGCTGGCGGATGTCGTGCGTGCGTCCAAGGTCGTGTACATGGAAGGCTACCTGTTCGATCCGCCGGATGCGCAGGAAGCTTTCCGCACCGCCGCCCGTATCGCGCATGACGCGGGGCGCAAGGTCGCCCTTTCGCTGTCCGACCGTTTCTGCGTGGACCGTCATCGTCATGCATTCCATGAACTCGTGCGCGGGCATATCGACATCCTGTTCGCCAACGAGGACGAGATCTGCGCCCTGTACCAGACCGATGACTTTGACGAAGCTGCCCGCCTTGTCTCGGCCGATACGCATTTCGCCGTCCTGACCCGTTCCGAACGTGGCAGCGTCATCATACAGGACCAGCAGCGCATCGTGATCGACAGCGTGCGCACGCAGGTGGTCGACACCACGGGTGCTGGCGACGCCTATGCCGCAGGCTTCCTGGCTGGCTGGACATCGGACCGGACTCTGGCCGAATGCGGCCGTCTGGGCAGTGTCGCGGCGTCTGAAGTGATCTCGCATTACGGGGCGCGTCCGCTCATGAACATGCGTCAGGACATGGATTTCTGATCCACGGCGGCATTCTGCCGGGCGTGTGATGGGTGCGGGCGCGAAGTTTCGCGTGCAATCCGCGCCCTTCCGCTTTATCTACGCAGGCAGCAGCCACTCATTCCGCCGCCGCACGCACGGGTGCCCCCCGCATGTGCCGCTGCGCACCCTTATGGCGTCAGCCAAGGAAAGTCAGGTCAAGAGCACTTATGGATATCCGCAATATCGCCATTATCGCGCACGTCGATCATGGCAAGACAACACTGGTCGACCAGCTTCTTAAACAGTCCGGTTCCTTCCGTGACAACCAGCACGTTGCCGAACGTGCCATGGACAGCAATGACCTGGAGCGTGAGCGTGGCATCACGATCCTGGCCAAGTGTACGTCGGTTGTGTGGAAAGATACCCGCATCAACATCATCGACACCCCGGGCCATGCCGATTTCGGTGGTGAGGTCGAGCGTATCCTGAGCATGGTTGACGGCGCGGTCGTGCTGGTCGACTCCGCCGAAGGGGCCCTGCCGCAGACGAAGTTCGTGGTAGGCAAGGCGCTGGCGCGCGGCCTGAAGCCGATCGTGGTCGTCAACAAGATCGACCGCGGCGACGCCCGTCCTGACGAAGTCCATAACGAGATCTTTGACCTGTTCGCGGCCCTGGGCGCCAATGACGAGCAGCTTGATTTCCCCATGCTGTATGCATCGGGCCGTCAGGGCTGGGCCGATACCGAGATTGATGGTCCGCGCAAGGACCTCTCTCCCATGTTCGACCTGATCCTGCGCCATGTGCCGCCGCCGCAGGTGAACAAGGACGCGCCGTTCGCGATGGTCGCCACCATCCTTGAAAACGACAACTTCCTTGGTCGCGTGCTGACCGGCCGTGTCGAGCAGGGCGTAGCGAAGATGAACATGCCGGTGCATGTGCTGCGTCCCGATGGTTCGGTTGTGGAAACCGGTCGCCTGACCAAGCTGCTGTCCTTCCGTGGGCTGGACCGCGTGCCGGTCGAGGAAGTGGAAGCTGGTGACATCGTGGCCGTGGCCGGTCTGTCGGAAGCGACGATTCCCGAAACGATCGCAGCCCTTGAGGTCAAGGAACCGCTGCCCTCCACCCCGGTTGATCCGCCGACGCTGTCCATGACCTTCCGCCTCAACGACGGCCCGCTGGGTGGCCGTGAGGGCAAGAAGGTCACGTCGCGTCAGATCCGTGACCGCCTGTTCAAGGAAACGGAAGGCAACATTGCCATTCGCGTATCCGAAAGCCCCGAGAGCGAGGCCTTCGAGGTCGCGGGCCGTGGCGAACTGCAGCTTGGCGTCCTGATCGAGCAGATGCGTCGTGAAGGGTTTGAGCTGACCATCGGTCGTCCCCGCGTGCTGTTCCGCACCAACGAGGAAACCGGTGAACGCGAAGAGCCGTTCGAGGAAGTCCTGATCGACGTGGACGAGCCGTATTCGGGCGTCGTGGTCGAAAAAATGGCGCTGCGTAAGGGCATCATGCAGGACATGCAGCCTTCTGGCGGCGGCAAGGTGCGCCTGAGCTTCCTGATCCCGTCACGTGGCCTGATCGGCTACCATGGCGAATTCCTGACTGATACGCGTGGTTCGGGCATCATGAACCGCCTGTTCCATGGCTATCAGCCCTATGTCGGTCCGATCGCCGGCCGTCGTAACGGTTCGCTGATTTCGTCCGAAGATGGCGCGACCACGCAGTATTCGCTGTTTTCGCTGCAGGATCGTGGCACGCTGTTCGTTGACGCGGGCGAAAAGGTCTATGTCGGCATGATCATCGGCGAGCATTCGCGTGAGAATGATCTGGAAGTAAACCCGGTCCGTGAAAAGAAGCTGACCAACATCCGTGCCGCAGGCAAGGACGAGGCCCTGCTGCTGATACCGCCGCGCAAGATGAATCTGGAACAGGCCATCGCCTATATTGAAGATGATGAACTGGTTGAGGTCACACCGTCTGCCGTGCGTATCCGCAAGCGCTACCTTGACCCGCACGAACGCAAGAAGCGCGAACGTTCGGGTGCGGTTGACTGATCTGGCTGCCTGCCACGGTGGTGGCTGCAATCTTTAGTTACGTTTCAGTTCTTGAGATTGCGGTCACCATGGGGCAGAATTAAGACATTACTAACAAATTTAAGAATTTTAATTCGAGACGGCTTTCCTGCGGCATGTTACAGCAGGGAAGTCAGCTCGGGTGTGTCGATTCGTCACCAGTTTGACGCATTGGGATCCGAATTCCTGATTTGTTGGAGTATTTTTATATGATCGTTTTCCCCCGTCGTTTCGTCGCAGCCCTGTCCGCTGTTGCCGTTATGGGCGTTGCCGCCCCTGTCATGGCCCAGACCGCCGAGCCGACCACCCCGGCCGTTTCCGCACCGGAACACGTTCCCGATGCATCTGAAGGTGCTGCTCCGGCTGAAGCTGGCGCCAAGAAGGCAACCAAGCATCACAGTGGTCATCATCACGGTGGGCACCATCATGGTGCGAAGAAGGCGGCTGAATCCACGGATGCAGCGCCTGCAGCTCCGGCCGCGCAGTAATATCTGTCGCGTCCCTTACCGAGGTCCATGTGACCGGAGTAAGGGCAGCCAAAGGAAAAGCCCGGTCTCGGACCGGGCTTTTTTTTATGCTCTGGCCCTCGGTGGGCTGACAGCCTGCCCAAGGAATACCGGGTCGATCATCATGAAGTTTCTGATGAAGCCTTTTTCAAAAAAAGGCGGCACCCAAAAACTTTTTATTTTTATCAGACAGTTATTTTCAGACCGTGGTGTAACGGTCTAGCGATAGGTCCAGGCAGGGGATTTCGGTACGCTTGCCACTCATCCGGTCGGCCAGCACACGGCCCGATCCGCATGCCATGGTCCAGCCCAGAGTGCCATGGCCAGTATTGAGCCACAGGTTGGAAAAACGCCCGGCTGGCCCGATGACGGGTGTGCCATCGGGGGTGCTGGGACGCAGGCCGGTCCAGTACGCCCCTTGTGACAGGTCGCCACTGGCGCCGAACAGTTCGGAAAAGGACAGTTCCAGCAGTTTCCGCCGGTCGCGACGCAGGCGCAGGTTGTAGCCAGCCAGTTCCGCCGTGCCGCCAATACGGATACGGTCGCCCAGGCGGGTGATGGACACCTTGTACGTCGCGTCATTGACGGTGGAAACCGGTGCGCGTGCCGCATCGGTTACCGGCAGCGTCAGGGAATACCCCTTGGTGGGATAGACCGGCAGGTGCAGCCCAAGCGGGCGCAGCAGCAGCGGCGAATAGCTGCCCATGGACACGACATAAGTATCGGCTGTCATGCGACCGGCCGATGTGCGCACGCCCAAAATATCCGTGGCCGAGGCATCCAGCGCCTCGATCGTGGTTTCATAATGGAAGGTAACGCCCAGTTCCTCTTCCGCTTTCTGTGCCAGGCGCCGGGTGAACATGTGACAGTCGCCCGACTCGTCACCCGGCAGGCGCAGGCCACCCTTGAACAGGTGCCGGTTTTCCATAAGGCCCGGTTCGTGTTTGGCTATTTCATCGGGGCTGAGGAATTCGTGGGCAATGCCCGCCTGATCCAGCAGGGACATGTCGCGTGCGGCATGGTCAACCTGCTTCTGCGTGCGGAAAAGCTGGATCAGGCCACGCTGTTCATCATCATAGGTAATGCCGGTGTCGCGGCGCAGGGCATCAAGGCAGTCACGGCTGTATTCCGCAATGCGCAGCATACGGGACTTGTTGATGTCGTAGTCATGCGCGTTGCAGTTGGCCAGAAGCTGCTCGATCCAGCGCATCATGGCAAAATCGATACGCGGGCGGATCACGATGGGCGCATGGCGGCTGGCCATCCACCGCAGTACCTTCAGCGGCAGGGCCGGTTCAGCCCATGGCGCGGAAAAACCCGGTGAAATCTGTCCCGCATTGGCAAAGGAGGTTTCCAGTGCGGCAGCAGGCTGGCGGTCCACGACCGTAACTTCATGTCCGGCCCTGGCCAGATACCATGCCGCTGTGACACCCACGACGCCAGCGCCCAGAACGATCACTTTCACAGCTTCATCCTTACTTCCATCATCGACACACCGGGGATGCGCCACGGCGGAAGAATGGTCAACCGTTTCTGTTATGACAGGATGGGATGGCTGAAATCAGCCCGCGGGCACGCCCTTGCTGGTCGAGTATTCAAAATGCAGCGCCGTATCGGGGTGCACGATGGGGTGGATGGCGTGGGCGGCCATGGCCCCTTCGGTAAAGCCCTGCAGGATCAGTTTCAGCTTGCCGGGATAGGTCGCGACATCACCCACGGCGAAAATGCCGGGCA
Source organism: Komagataeibacter diospyri (assembly GCF_006538165.1). Taxonomy (GTDB): domain Bacteria; phylum Pseudomonadota; class Alphaproteobacteria; order Acetobacterales; family Acetobacteraceae; genus Komagataeibacter; species Komagataeibacter diospyri. The sequence goes on along the minus strand of NZ_BDLU01000039.1, from coordinate 13,854 downwards.
GGCTGCTTTCACAGGTGGACGGAGTGACGGGAATGGTGCCGCGTATGGTGTCCAGCCCCCACTGCGCGATCGGGCCAAGGTCGGTCGCCAGCCCGAAGAAGGGCAGCAGGTGATCGCATGTCACATGCCGCACCGTGCCATCCAGTGTCGCAAGGTCCACACCGGTCAGCTGCCCCTGCGCGCCATGCAGGCCATGCAGCTGGTAGCCGATGATCTTTTCCACCTGACCTAGTGCCACGGCGTCATCCAGCTGGCGCAGGCTTTCAGGGGCGGCGCGGAAGCGGTCGCGGCGGTGCACCAGCTTCACGCTGCGCGCCACGTCGCGCAGGGCCAGCGCCCAGTCCACAGCGGAATCGCCACCGCCTGCGATCAGAACGTCCCTGTCCGCGAAATCGGCGCGGCGGCGGACGAAATACTGCACGCCGCCGGTCTGCTCGAACGCTTCCAGCCCGTCGAGCGGGGGACGGTTGGGGCCGAATGCGCCAGCCCCTGCCGCGATGATGACCGCGCGGGCCGCAATGACATCCCCGCTGGACGTGCCCAGTACGAAACTGCCACGCGTGCCATCCAGCCGTTCCACCCGGCGGCCCAGCAGGCGGGGCACGTCAAAGGGGACGATCTGGCGGTCAAGGGCTTCGATCAGCGCGCCACCCTCGATCGCCGGATGGGCGGGAATGTCATAAATCGGCTTTTCGGGATACAGCGCGGTGCACTGTCCCCCGATTTCATCCAGCGCATCGATGATGATGCAGCCAAGCTTGAGCATCCCGCATTCAAACGCGGCAAACAGCCCGGCGGGGCCTGCGCCGATAATGGCGACATCGGTGGTGTGGGTGGGGGAGGGCATGGTCATGTCCGGCTCTGGTGTTCCGCAGTCCGTGGTCTGGTTCATAGGCATATGTCACGTGCGGTTTTGCGTTGTTGCGGGCGCTGGCGCAAGCGCTTTGGCGCATCCTTTCCATCGCCCCTTGTGCGTGGGCGGTATGGGGGGGCACAATCGGTTCATGAGATATAATCGTGCAAAAGCAGGGGATGGGACCGCCAATGCGTGAAATTTCCCTGCCTGATACACAGGCCACGACAGCCCTTGGCCATGCGCTGGCCAGCGTGCTGCGTGCAGGCGACTGCGTGTTGCTGGAAGGAGATCTGGGGGCGGGCAAGACCACGCTGGCGCGCGCCCTGCTGCGCGCCCTGTGCGACGATGCGGACATGGAGGTGCCAAGCCCGTCCTACACCCTGGTGCAGGTCTATGACGCGCCGGTGGGTGAGGTCGCGCATTTCGACCTGTGGCGTCTTGATGGACCGGAAGGGGTGCATGAACTGGGCTGGGATGACGCGCGTGAGGGGGTTGTCCTTGTGGAATGGCCGCAGCGTCTGGGCACGCTTGCCCCACCTGATGCGTTGCGTATTACCCTTGCGCCCGATGCGACGGGCGGCCGGATCGCCCGGCTGGAGGGGTGGGATACGCGGCTGGCGCAATCAGCAGTTTTCGGGACAGGAGATGCATCATGGGCGTGAACATGCCCCATACCGCCATGGTTTTCGCAGCAGGTCTGGGGCGGCGGATGCGGCCGCTGAGCGAATCGATGCCCAAGCCGCTGCTGCGCGTGGCGGGACAGCCCATTCTGGATCACGTGCTGGACCGGCTGGAGGCCTGTGGCGTGCAGCAGGTGGTGGTCAACGCCCACTGGCGGCCCGATGACATCCACGCAGCCCTTGCCGCGCGGAAGGCCGCCCGGCGCGGGCCGGTAACGATTGAACAGCCCGAACCCACCCTGCTGGAAACCGGGGGCAGTGCGGCTGCTGCCCTGCGGGTGGGACGACTGGGGCCGGGGCCGTTTTTCCTGCTCAATGGTGATGCCATGTGGCTCAACGGGCCGGTGCCCGCGCTGCGCAGGCTGGCTGCGGCATTCGATCCCGAACGTATGGACGCCATGCTGCTGCTGGGGGCCATGACGCGCGCGGTGGGTGAAGTCGGGCACGGAGATTTCGCGGTGAACGCGCATGGCGTGCCGCGCCGCCCCCGTACCGGGGAAATCACGCCCTATGTTTTTACGGGCGTGCAGATCGTCTCCCCCTCCCTGTTCGATGGCGCGCCGGAAGGCGGGTTCAGCATGAACCGGCTATGGGACCGCGCGATGGAGGCGGGCAGGCTGGGCGTGATCGTACACGATTCGCTGTGGTTCCACCTGTCCCGTCCCGCCGATATCGATGCGGCGGAACGCGTGCTGCATTCCGCCCTGAATCCGGATTCGGATAACGATATATGACCGACGCCACGACCGCCTGCGTGCTGGGGCGTGCGGCGGTCGTGCCGCCGCATGTGCCATTTGTTGACCAGATTGCCGCCCGCTGGCTGGAACAGGCGGGTCATGACGCGCAGGCCTGCGGCAACGGCGTGATCCTGCTGCCCAGCCGCCGTGCCGCCCGTGCGCTGACCGAAGCCTTCGTGCGCCAGGTGGATGGCCGTCCCATCCTGCTGCCCCGTATCGCGCCCATCGCCGCACTGGATGAGGCATCGCTGGCGCTGTCGGGATGCAACGCGCTGGAACTGCCGCCCGCGGTTGATCCTGTCCGGCGGCTGGCGACGCTGACGCTGCTGGTCATGCAGGCGGGCAAGGCGTTTGGCGATGTGCAGGGTGTGGATCAGGCATGGCCGCTGGCGCGTGCGCTGGCGGACCTGATGGATGAGGCGGAATGGGCGGAATGCGACCTGTGTGAACGCCTGCCCCATGCGGCGGATGGTGATTTCGCCCAGCACTGGCACCAGACGCTGAAATTCCTGTCCATTGTCACCAGCGTGTGGCCGGCGTGGCTTGCGGAACAGGGCGTGATGAACCCCGTCGCCCGTCAGACCGCCCTGCTGCATGCGCAGGCCGCGCGATGGATGGAGACACCGCCGCCATCGGGTTATCCCATCTGGGCCGCCGGTTTTTCCGATGCAGTGCCTTCCACCATCGCCATGCTGCGTGCCGTGCTGTCCCTGCCGGACGGGATGCTGGTGCTGCCCGGTGTGGATATGGACTGCGATGATGACGTCTGGCAGCGCCTGCCGCCTGACCACCCGCAGGCAGGCACGGCGCATATGCTGGCCAGGCTGGGCATTGAACGCGCGTGCATGGAACAGTGGGACACCCTGAGTGATGGTGGCGTGGCCAGCAGCCCCGTCTCCCGCGCCAGCCTGCTGGCCCGCGCGCTGCTGCCCGCCCACGCGCTGGACCGCTGGCGCGCGCCGGATGCCCCGGTCGTGGCCGAGGGCCTGTCGGTCCTGCGCAGCGCCGACCAGCAGGAAGAAGCCGCCGCCATTGCCATGGTGCTGCGGCAGGTTATCGAACAGCCGGGCAGGCGCGCGGCCCTTGTCACCCCCGACCGGGCGCTGGCCGGGCGTGTAGCGACGGAGCTGGTGCGCTGGGGCGTCATTGCCGATGACAGTGCGGGCGAAAGCCTGCTGACCGTGCCGCAGACCGCTTTCCTGCGGCTGATCGTGCAGGCAGTGGATGGCGGGCTGTCGCCGGTCGCCCTTCTGTCCGTCATCAAGCATCCGCTTGCGGCATGTGGGCTGTCACCGGGCAACTGCCGCGCCAGCGCGCGACAGCTTGAACGCCTTGTCCTGCGTGGTCCGGCCCCGCCGCCGGGTATCGCGGGCCTGCGCAGCGCACTGGCGCGCGCGGCCGATGACCCGCATGGCGCGCTGGCCGATGCGCCGGACGCGCCGGAGGAAATCAACGCCTTCCTCGACCGTCTGGAAACAGCCTTCGGCCCGCTGCTGGCCCTGCCGGGCAGCACGATGGTGCCGGTGTCCATCCTGTTGTCCGCACTGGTGGAAACCGCGCAGGCGCTGGCCACGACCGATATGATGGATGGGGCAGAGCGGCTGTGGGCGGGCGAGGAAGGCAATGCGCTGGGCCAGCATATGAGTGCGATGCTGGCATGGTGCGACGTGCTGCCCGATGCACGTGCTGGCGCGCTGGATGGGCTGCTGGCGTCCTCACTTGCCGGCATGACGGTGCAGGGACGGCGTGCCGTGCGGGGGCGCGAGGGTACGGCGGTGCATCCGCGCGTATTCATATGGGGCCTGTTGGAAGCCCGGCTGCAGACGGCGGATACCATTGTGCTGGGCGGCCTGGTTGAAACCGTCTGGCCACCCGCGACCGATCCGGGGCCATGGATGAGCCGCCCCATGCGTACGCGCGTCGGCCTGCCATCCCCCGAATGGGCGATCGGGCAGGCGGCGCATGATTTCGTGTCCTGCGCATGCGCGGCACCCCACGTGGTGCTGTCGCTGGCTGCCCGCCGGCAGGGTGCGCCGACGGTGCCCGCGCGGTGGCTGGTGCGGCTGGATGCGTATCTGGCGGGGCATGGCCATGGCCTGCCGGGACATCCGGCGCTGCGCTGGCTGGACAGCCTTGATCGACCACAGGGTGCTGCCGTACCGGTTGCCCCACCACAGCCACGGCCTGCGGTGGGCCTGCGCCCGCGCAGCCTGTCGGTGACGGAAATCGAGACATGGATGCGCGACCCCTACGCCATTTACGCACGGCGTATCCTCCGGCTGCGTCCACTGGCGGATCTGGAGGAACTGGCCGATGCCGCCGATTACGGGCAGATCGTGCATGCAGCGCTGGATCGCTGGTTCCGCGCCCATCCTGCCGACTGGCCCCATGACGGTGCGGCCCGTCTGCGCGACGTATTCGCCGATGTATTGCGGGAGGCCGACCTGCGTCCCGCCCTTGCCGCATGGTGGGCGCCCCGGCTGGAACGTATCGCGGCATGGTGCGCCCAGGCCGAGGAAACACGTCGCGCCACTGGCGGCCCCCGCACCGTGCTGACGGAACTGGGGGGCACGATGCGGCTGGAGGACCTGCCAGGTGGCCCCTTCACCCTGCGGGGACGCGCGGACCGGATTGATCTGCATGGGGATGCCAGTCTGAGCCTGTTTGACTACAAGACCGGCACGCTGCCCACCCGGCGCAGCGTGATGGAAGGATGGCAGTCGCAGCTGGTGCTGGAGGCGGCGATGATCGAATGCGGCGGCTTCCCGCCCCCGGTCGCGGGCACGGTTGCGGAACTGGTGTACTGGCGGCTGACCGGCGGCCATGTCCCGGCACAGGTGCTGGATGTGGCGCGGGGGGAAGAACTGGCGGACCTGATCGCGGGGTGTCGGGCCGGGCTGCGCGCGCTGGTTGAGGCCTATGACAATCCTGACCAGCCTTACCTGTCCCATCCCTTTCCGGGGGAGGAACCACGTTTTGCCGATTATGCGCATCTGGCCCGTGTCGCGGAATGGAGTGCCGCGCGTGAGGAGAATGGCGGATGAACAGGGTCATGACGAAGGGTGACGGCATGGCGTCCGCCATCGACATCGCCAATCGCAGCCAGGCGGAAGCCTCTGACCCGCAGGCGTCGGTGTTCGTTTCCGCATCGGCGGGCAGTGGCAAGACCAAGCTGCTGATCGACCGGCTGCTGCGCCTCATGCTGCCGCGTGACGTGCCCGACCGTGATGGCGTCATGACCCGCGTGCCCGGCAGCGATCCCGGCCGTATCCTGTGCCTGACCTTTACCAAGGCGGCGGCGGCGGAAATGTCCATCCGCCTGCAGAACCGTCTGGGCCAGTGGGTCATGCTGCCTGATGCGGATCTGGACCGGGAACTGGACCGCCTGTCCGTTCCCACGGGGGAAGAAACCCGTCGCGTGGCGCGCGAACTGTTTGCCCGCGTGCTGGACCTGCCCGGCGGCATGCGCATCGGCACCATCCATGCCTTCTGCCAGTCGCTGCTGCGGCGATTCCCGGTCGAGGCCGCGATCAGCCCGCATTTCACCCTGATTGAGGAAACCGATGCCCGTCTGGCCCAGCGCGCGGCGGTGGAGGATGTGGTGGGACAGAATGGTCCCGCCGTCGCCATGCTGGCAGGGCAGATCGGGGTAGGGGATTTCACCGCGCTGATTGCCCGGCTGCAGGCCCAGTCGCGTCGTATGCTGCCGGTGGCGCGCCGGTGGATGGTGGACCGCGCGGGCGTGGAATCGGCCCTCATGCGCCTGCTGGGCATAAGCGGGCGCAGCGTGGACGAGGTGCTGCGCGCTGCCTGCGCCACGATCCCGGACGAAGACGCCCTGCGTGACGGCCTGCGGTACGTGGCGCAGGAAGGATCGCCCAAGGTGCGGGTGCAGGCGGAAACCATGCTGGGCTGGCTGGCGCAGGACACGGCTGCCCGCGCGGCGGACTGGTCCACATGGCGCAGTGGCCTGCTGACGCAGAAGGGTGAACCCCGTCAGCGTGGTGGCCTGAACGCCAGGCTGGCTGCCGACTGCTCCAGTCTTGTTGACCAGCTTCTGGCTGAAGCCGCGCGGGTCATTGAGATCGACCAGCAGTTGCGCGCCATCACGGTGTTCGAACTGACCTGTGCCCTGCTCTCCGTGGCCCAGCCGGTGCTGGAACGCTACGCCACGCGCAAGAATGCGCAGGGCATGGTCGATTATGATGACCTGATCGACCGGACGCTGGACCTGCTGCGCGATCCGGGGGCGGCATGGGTGCTGTACAAGCTTGATGGCGGCATCGACCACCTGCTGCTTGATGAGGTGCAGGACACATCCCCCGACCAGTGGGCCATTGCCGGTGGCCTTACGGCGGAATTCTTCGCGGGCGAAGGCACGCATGATGATGACGGCTGCCCCCGCACAATTTTCGCGGTGGGGGATTACAAGCAGTCGATCTATTCATTCCAGGGGGCCGATCCGGAGGCCTTTCGTGCGTGGCGGCAGCGATTCCGCCGCAGCGCTGCCGCCGCCCGCGCCATATGGCGCGAACCGGCGCTGACGGTTTCCTTCCGTTCAACGGCACCGGTGCTGAAACTGGTGGACAGCGTGTTCGCCAATCCCGCCGCCGCGCGTGGCGTGGTGGAGCCCGACGGCACCATTCCCGCCCATGTCACCGCCCGGCCGGGGCAGGGCGGATGCGTGGAAATCTGGCCCCCCGTGCCGGTGGAACCTGATGAGACGGACATAAGCCCCTGGATGGCCCCGACCCGTAACGCCGGGCAGTCCACGGCGCAGCAGCGTCTGGCCGACACGCTGGCGGGCTGGATCTCCCGGCAGTTGCGTACGTCCCCCCCGGCAGGCGAATCGCCGCTGGTGCCCGGCGACGTGCTGATTCTTGTGCCCCGTCGTTCCGCCTTCGCGCGCGCATTGATCCGGGCGCTGAAAAGCAATGACGTGCCGGTGGCGACACTGGTGCGCACCGTGCTGACCGACCAGCTTGCGGTACAGGATCTTATGGCGCTGTGTGCGGCCCTGCTGCTGCCGCAGGATGACCTGACGCTGGCCTGCGTGCTGACCTCTCCCATCGGCGGGCTGGATGACGACTCGCTCATGCATCTGGCGACGGGGCGTGATGGGCAGCCGCTCTGGGCGGTGCTGCGGGCGCGTCATGCGGAACGGCCCGACTGGTCGGCGGCGTGGCATATCCTCAATACCCTGTTCCGTCAGGTCGATTACGCCACGCCCTACCAGCTTCTGGCCGAAGCCCTTGGCCCGCTGGGTGGTCGTGCCCGGCTGCTGGCCCGCCTTGGAGCTGAAGCGGTGGAACCTGTGGACGAACTGCTGTCCGCCGCCCTGCGGTTTGAGGAAACGCACGCCATTTCCCTGCAGGGTTTCCTGCACTGGCTTAATGCATCGGATGAAACCGTGCGGCATGAACCCGATGCATCGGCCAACATGGTGCGTGTCATGACCGCGCATGGGGCGAAGGGGTTGCAGGCACGCCTTGTCATCCTGCCCGATACGATCGCGACGCCCCGTTCCGATACCAATATATTGTGGGAAACCGACACGGCCACGGCACTCGACATCCCGATATGGGTGCCCCGGCGGGAGCTGGCCACCGATGTGACGGCCGCCGTGCAGGAGAAGATACGCCGTGAAGCGGCGGAGGAATATAACCGCCTGCTGTATGTCGCCCTGACCCGCGCCAGTGACCGGCTGGTGATCTGTGGGTGGGAACCCCGGCGCGGCGTGCCTGATGGCTGCTGGTATGATCTGTGCAGACAGGGATTCGAAAGTGCCGGTGCCACGGCCCGGCCCTTTGATCTTGGCTGGGAAGGTGAAAGCCTTGTGCTGGAAGAAGCGCGTACGGTCCTGCCCGCTCGGGCGTCCCGTACCGATAACGGCTCCGTTGCACAGGAAACGGTACCTGCCCTGCCGGCATGGATGGGCCATGCCCCGCTATGGCAGCCCGTCATGCCGGTCATGGAGGGGCCACTGGCCCGTCCGCTGGCCCCCAGCCGTCCCGATGACATAGCCCTTGGCCCACAGCCCGCCGTGCGGTCGCCACTGGTATCTGCCAGCACCGTGCGGAGCCGCGCTGACCAGACCGGCCAGCGCGCCCGTGCCCTGCAACGCGGGCAACTGGTGCATGCCCTGCTGCAATATCTGCCGGACTGTCCTGAGGATGAACGGGCGGAGCTTGCGTGGTCGTGGCTGTGGCGCCCGGCGGCGGGACTGGACCCTGCGCAGTGCGAGTCACTGGTGGCGCAGGTGCTTGCGGTCATGGACATGCCGCGCCTTGCCGCCCTGTTTGCCCCTGGCAGCCGGGCGGAACAGCCGCTGGCCGGTATCGTGGGCCAGCAGGTGATCGTAGGGCAGGTGGACCGCATGGCGGTCAGTACGGATACGGTGACGGTGTGCGATTTCAAGACAAACCGCACACCACCGGCAGACGTTGACAGAACGCCGGTGCTGTACCTGCGGCAGATGGCGGCTTACCGTGCCCTGCTGCATGGGGTCTATCCCGGCAGGCAGGTAGTGTGTGTGCTGGTCTGGACGGAGGGCGTGCGCGTTGACATTCTGCCTGCTACGCTACTGGACCGGTATGCGCCGGATATGGCCGCTGCGACTTGACCGCATGCGTCGGCATGGCCATGTCAGCAGGACAGGGCGGTGTTGGCCGCCATAAAGGAGTTTTGAGTGATGAGTGAAAACACGATTGCCGTAAGCGACGACCAGTTCAAGACGCAGGTTCTGGAATCCAAGGAACCCGTTCTGGTCGATTTCTGGGCGGAATGGTGTGGCCCGTGCAAGATGATCGCACCGGCACTGGATGAAATCGGGGCTGAATTCAAGGGCAAGATGACCGTCGCCAAGGTCAATATCGATGATAACCCCAACACGCCCAACAATTACGCCGTGCGCGGCATTCCGACGCTGATCCTGTTCAAGGATGGTGCGCCGGTTGCCAGCAAGACCGGCGCCCTGCCCAAAAGCCAGCTCAAGGAATGGGTCAAGAGCAATCTCGGCTGATTGTCCAGCCGTCAGGAGTGGCCCGTCAGGATGCGCGGGCCACATCCGTCCATGTGGTGGGCACTGTCCCTGAATGGGCCAGGCCGGATCGGAAACCGGGCGCGCATAGCGTGCGGAATTCGGCTTCATGCTCGTATGTGGGCATGAGCTTCTGCAGCAGTTTGTTCTTGGCCGTGGCCGGGTGGAAATAGATTTCCGACAGGCCGTCCGGCAGGTGGGCTGCAAGGGCCGATACCCGGTTGGTTGTCATATGCCCGCTCCACGCCAGCCCGAAACACCAGTCATTCGTCACCAGTCCCGCCTTGTGCGCCTGATGGCGCAGCAGGCCGGTCCAGCGGCGTAAGGCTGCATCCCCCAATGTATCGGTATAGGTGCCCGCGGCATAAAGCGGCTCGGGTGGTTCCAGTGGCACGCGGATCGCACGCAGTCCGTGGCGCAGTCCGCTTTCGATCATGTACCGCCCCACTGTGGGGTGCAGATGCATGTGCTTGTGTGCATTGGCGTGGTCCAGCGCCAGCCCCGTCGCGGCAAAGGCGCGGAACTGGGCCTCGATCTCGGCAGCCAGTTCACGACGCACGGCGGGGCGGAAGAAATATTCAACCCCCAGTTTCAGCTGGTCGGAAGGGAACTGCCCGTCCTGCGGCACCAGCAGCGGGATATCGGCAGGCGGCAGGGTTGCCGGTCCCTCGATCGCGACAAGGTGCAGTCCTACACGCAGGTCTGGCAGTTTCCGGGCCCGGCGTACGGCGTCGGCTGCGGCAGGGCCGGATACCATAAGGCTTGCGGTCGACAGCAATCCATCCCGATGGGCGATCTCGATCGCCTCGTTGACTTCTTCGGACAGGCCGAAATCATCGGCGGATATGATGACGCGCTTCATGATGGAAAACCGGGTGACATGACAAAAGAAATGCCGGAACCCGAAGGTCCCGGCATGGGATAATCGCAGAAAGCCGATCAGGCGGCGCGGCGTTCGCGCAGGAACTGGAAGAACTCCACCCCTTCGCGCAGGCGGCGCTTCATCATCTGCGGGCTGCGGACCATCTCGTTCACGATAGAGGCGATCTTGGGCGCACGGAAATAGAACTTCCGGTAGAATTCTTCCACGCTCTGGAAGATTTCCGTGTGCGACAGGTGCGGGTAGTGCAGCGGTGCGATCTGCACACCGTTATCATCAATCAGCTCGGCGTTCTTTTCATCCAGCCAGCCATTCTCGGTCGCCTGCTTGTGCAGGAACGTGCCGGGATACGGCGCTGCCAGCGAGACCTGCAGCGTGTGCGGGTTGATTTCGGTGGCGAACTTGATGGTTTCCTGGATGGTTTCCTTCGTCTCGCCCGGCAGGCCGAGGATGAAGGTACCATGGATCTTGATACCCAGTTCGTGGCAGTTCTTGGTGAATTCACGCGCCGTCTCGACGCGCATGCCCTTCTTGATGTTGTGCAGGATCTGCTGGTTGCCGCTTTCGTAACCGACCAGCAGCAGGCGCAGGCCGTTGGCCTTGAGTACTTCCAGCGTCTTGCGGGGCACATTGGCCTTCGCGTTGCACGACCACGTCACACCCAGCTTGCCCAGTTCCTTGGCGATCGCTTCAGCGCGCGGCAGGTCATCGGTGAAGGTGTCGTCGTCGAAGAAGAATTCCTTGACCTGCGGGAAATACTGCTTCGCCAGACGGATTTCGGCGGCCACGTGTTCGGGGCTGCGGGTGCGGTAGTGGTGGCCACCCACCGTCTGCGGCCACAGGCAGAAGGTGCAGCGCGACTTGCAGCCACGGCCGGTATAGATCGAGATATACGGGTGCATGAGGTACCCGATGAAGTAATCCTCGATCTTCAGGTCACGCTTGTACACTTCGGTCACGAACGGCAGGCTGTCCATGTCCTCGATCATCGCGCGGTCGCGGTTATGGACGATCTTGCCATCAGCATCGCGCCAGGAGATGCCATCGACATCCTTCCAGTCGCGACCTTCCGCCATTTCCTTGATGGTGAAGTCGAATTCGTTGCGCGCCACGAAATCGACCGGCGGGGCGTTCAGCAGGCTTTCCTCGGGCTGGACGGCAACCTTTGCGCCGACCATGCCGATTTTCACCTTCGGGTTTGCGTCCTTGAGCATCTGGGCGACGCGCACATCGGATGCAAAGGACGGGGTGGAGGTGTGCATGATGACCAGGTCACGGTTGCGCACGTCTTCCAGGATCGGCTCCATGCCCATGCGCGCGGGTGGTGCATCAATCAGGCGGCTGCCTTCCACCATGGCGGCAGGCTGCGCCAGCCACGTCGGATACCAGAACGACTTGATTTCCCGCTTGGCCTGATAGCGGGAGCCGGCCCCACCGTCGAATCCGTCAAACGAAGGCGGCTGGAGAAACAGGGTTTTCATCATGCTACGCATATCCTCGGGCTCTGGCGGGGAATGGGGTTCCCTTAATACCCGTTCTTATTGACTACAGGGGTGGAATTCTCAAGCAGTTCAGCCTGCGGGCGGCGGGTCAGTCACCGGGGGAAGCCGGTTGCGATCGTGGTGTCATGACCGAATGGGGCGTGACATGCATTGTCTGGCCACGCCATGCAACCCGTGTGCCCGTGACACTGCCCACCATGACTGCAGCCGAAATCCAGTCGCGTAATGGCAGAAGCAGTAACGGCAGCAGGCTGCGTTGTGCCAGCGTCCGGTCCAGGATGAAGGAGCATACGGCCCGCCATCCCCATGCACCAAGAAAGAAGAACCATGCCCAGGCCGCATGCGGTGCGGCAAGCACGGCAACAGTGGCCCAGAACAGGGGAAGCTGGATGGTGGACGCGGCGTAACCTGCCGGCTCCAGCGTCTTGACGGTCCGGCCCCAGCGCAGTTCATGCGCCAGCACCTCGCGCATCGAGGTTTCGCCCACGGTGGTCCATGTCATGCACGCGGCAATGGCGATATCCTTGCCACGGTCACGTACGTAGCGGCCCAGTATCGCATCATCGGCCACATGTGGCACGAGTGCTTCCAGCCCGCCGATTTCGTCCAGCATGGAACGCCGCAGCGCCATCGTCGCGCCAAGGCAGTCCTGCCGCCCGAGATAGCGTGACAGCATCACGCCGGGCAGGAAATTGTGGTTGATCTGGCATGCGGCCAGCAGGCGCGGCACGGTGGGGGAAGCTGGCAGTCCCGCGTACAGCGTCGTGACCAGGCCTACATTGTCGGGCACCATGGCACCCACCACATGCCGCAGGTAATCAGGGGCAACGTGGATATCCGAGTCGGAAATGACCAGGACATCATGCTTCACACGCGCCATGATGTTGATCAGGTTGCCGATCTTGCGGTTGACCCCGTGAAAAGTGGGATCAATCACCAGTTCCATCTGCACGTCCGGGTGACGTTCCATCAACCGGCGTACGATCGGGATCGCCGCATCGTCTTCAGCCTGTACGCCGAAGACAATCTGCATCTGCGGGTAATCCTGCGTGCAGAAGCTTTCAAGCGCTTCCTCCAGCAGCGGTTCATCGCCGTGGAGGGGCTTGAGCACGGAGACCGGAGGCATGGGCACCGCCCGGTCCACGCGTTTTTCCTGCCATCGGAAACGCGAGACCAGAAAAGTGCCAAGCGCTGCCTGCATGCACCCGGCGGCCGCAACGGTCGCGGCCAGTCCGGCGGGTGAAACAAGAGCGTTGAAAACAGACATTATCTTTCCGGCAAGGTCCCGCGTATGGAGCTGAATTAGAAAACGACGTCAGGGGAGTGTAATATCACTCTTCCGAGAACGTTTTGATCTTTTTCTGTAGCAGATTCGTCAGTTTCTGCACATTCCCGCCCGACAGTGCGGAGCTGAAGTCCGCCCGCTGGGCCGCGACCTGGCTGATATGGGCATTGAGCAGCACGTCAACGATCCGCCAGCCCTTGGCACCCGAACGCATGACGTAGTTGATTTCGGTCCCGCTCGGGTCATCGGACGAGCCGATATGTGTTACAACAATACGGTCATTGCCAACGGGAGAAGGGGTGACGGTCGGGTCGATGGTGAAGCGGGCGTCGCTGCCGGGCTTGAAGCTGGAAACATAGCGGGCGATCGTGAACTGACGGAATGTGGTCAGCAGGGTCTGCTTCTGATCATCGCTCAGGCCGGCGTAACGCGGTCCGATGGAGGATGCGAGCACGGCCTCGATATCATAGGCATGGTCGATCGCCGGGGCCAGCATCTGTGAACGCTGCTCGAACGAACCGCTGCCCTTGGCCTGCACGCGCTCCAGCGCGGCATACAGGCTTTTGATCGGCTCCTGCACCTGCGCATCGGCTGCGCTGGCCGCATGGGCTGCATGAAGGGGGAGGACGGCAGGGACGACCGGTGCCGCCATCAGTCCGGCGCACAGCGCCAGCGAGGTGGTTTTCAGGACATGTTTCATAATGTTCATGATTTCGGTCCGTTTGCTGTCTTTAGCAAGGGCTGCGTCATGCTGATTCCGACACCCAGCGCCTCAAGGGCGGTATTGGTGATGGCCACCGCATCCAGCCCGGCCTCATGATACTGTGCGGCCTGGGTGTTGTGATCGATGAAGCGGTCGGGCAGGGTCATGGGGC
>NZ_BDLU01000038.1 GCF_006538165.1 Komagataeibacter diospyri | reverse complement strand
CCGAAAGGTTGCGCATGTCATGCGGCGCGCGCACCCGGTCAAGCTGGGGGTAACGCCCAAGGGTCGGAATCGCGGGCTTGGTCTGATCCATGATGTTCGCGTCCATTGTTCTGCGCTGGCCCTTGCCCCATTTTACAGGGGAGGAACCAACCCGGGTTTCGGTTTGGCCCGTCGGCCCCGCGATCGGGGCCGGAAACAGGCTGCTCCGGCGGCGATGAATGGCGGCTCATGGCACGAAAACCATGGCGACCGTAGCGTAATCGCGATGTGTTACTCCGGTTAAGGCTGTAAATACAGTCTCTAATTCTATGACTGTTGTTAATTGGCCACACCAAAGCTGATAGCAATTGAATACAGGATGGTTTCTGTCCTATACCCTCGCGAAAGGCTTCATGTGTCGTACAAGTCCGCAACCTCGGCATGCTTTAAATGCACGGCTGGGCGATGTTGGGCTTGTTTTCTCGTAGGTGGATGTGACCATATCCGACCTACCAGACTTGAAATATGAGACCGGCGTTGGGCCGGTGCAGGAGCAGAGGTTTCATGGCCGTTCCTATTATGCAGGCAGTCCGCGTCGGCGCCTATGTTGTCAAGCAGCATGTCACGCGGCGCAAACGTTATCCGCTCGTGCTTATGCTCGAGCCCTTGTTCCGCTGTAACCTGGCGTGCGCCGGGTGCGGGAAGATCGACTATCCCGCCCAGATCCTGAACCAGCGCATGACCCTTCAGGAATGCCTGGATGCGGATACCGAAGCGGGCGCGCCGGTCATTGCCGTGGCCGGTGGTGAGCCGCTGCTGCACAAGGAAATGCCCGATATCATACGCGGGCTGATCGCACGCAAGAAGTATGTGTATCTGTGCACGAACGCCCTTCTTCTGGAAAAGAAGATGGACGATTACGAGCCGAACCCCTTCTTTTCGTGGGATGTCCATCTGGATGGCGACCCGGCGATGCATGACGCATCGGTGTGTCAGGACGGCGTGTACGAACGCGCGGTCGCTGCCATCAAGAAGGCGAAGGCCCGTGGTTTCCGCGTGTCGATCAACTGCACACTGTTCGATGGCGCTGATCCCAAGCGCGTTGCCGCCTTCTTTGACGAAGTGATGGCGATGGGCGTTGACGGCATCATGACCGCGCCGGGTTACGCTTACGAACGCGCACCGGATCAGGAGCACTTCCTGAACCGTCACAAGACGAAGCAGCTGTTCCGTGACATCTTCCGTCTGGGCAAGGGCAAGAAGTGGCGCTTCACGCAGTCGCCGCTGTTCCTGAACTTTCTGGCCGGTAACGAACAGTACCACTGCACCCCGTGGGGCAAGCCGCTGCGTAATGTCTTTGGCTGGCAGCGCCCGTGCTACCTGCTGGGTGAAGGCTACGCCAAGAGCTTTGAAGAGCTTATGGCCGACACCGACTGGGATGCATACGGCACCGGCAATTACGAAAAATGCGCCGACTGCATGGTCCATTCCGGATACGAATCGACTGCCGTCATGGATGCCGTCCGCAGGCCCTGGCACATTGCCAAGGTCGCCCTGTTCGGGCCCGAGACGGAAAAGCCGATGGCGCCGGAAATCTCGCTGGCCAACCAGCGTCCGGCCGAATACGTGTTTACACAGCATGTTGACGCCAAGATGGCCGAACTGGCCGCCCGCAAGAAGCCTGCGGCACCGCCGCGCGTAAGCAAGGTGGCGGCCCCGGCTGAAACGGCCGACGCGGCTGACTGATCGCGCGGTTCGCGCTTTCATGCATTACGTTTGGGAAAGGCGGGGCATATGTCCCGCCTTTTTCTTTTTTGTGTGTGTATTTTCAGGCATGTGCCCGTGTGCATGATTATGCTGTAGGATCGCGGGATCATGGTTGTTTCACTGATTGTCATATTATGCCTTGTCCTGCTCAACGGGCTGTTTGCCATGGGCGAACTGGCCCTGATTTCCGCCCGCCGCGCACGACTGGCCATTCTTGCGCGTGATGGCATCAAGGGCGCGGACCGTGCCCTGAAACTGGCGGGTGACCCGCAGAGCTTCCTGCCTACCGTCCAGATCGGCATGACCCTTGTCTCGATTCTGGAAGGCACCTTTGGCGGCAACAGTATCGAGGCTGGCGTCAGCCGCTGGCTGGCCCATATTCCCGCCCTGCATTCCATTGCTGATGAGCTGGCCATGTTCCTGGTGGTCAGTGCCATTACCGCTGTCATGCTGGTGCTGGGAGAACTGGTGCCCAAGCAGATCGCGCTGCGTCAGCCCGAACAGATCGCGGCACGCCTGTCGCTGCTGCTGGAATGGATGGCATGGCTGACGCGACCCATTGTCTGGCTGCTGGGGCGGTCATCCGAACTGGTGCTGAAGCTTATGGGAATCGGCGGGGCGATACGGCAGTCCGTCTCGGTCGAGGAACTGCGGGCCTATATCGCCGAAGGGGCGCAGGCTGGCGTGCTGGAGCAGGAGGAGCGCGATATGATCGAACGCCTGCTGCGTCTGGCCGAACGGCCTGTCCGCGCCATCATGACCCCACGTAACGAACTGTGCTGGGTGGAACGGCACGTGCCGCGCGCGCAACTGCTGCAGGTGCTGCGTTCAACTACCTATTCGCGCATCGTGGTGTGTGAAGGGGGCGTGGACAACCCGGTGGGCGTGATCCTGGCCAAGGACATGCTGGACCGGTTTCTGGACGGTAAGAGCCCATCGGTCGAAATTGGGCTGCGTCATCCCATTTCGGTGCCTGATACGCTGTCGGCTTTTGACATGCTGGAACGTATGCGTGACTCCCCGCTGGGTCTTGCGCTGGTACTGGATGAATATGGTTCGTTTGAGGGAATCGTGACCTCATCCGATCTGTTCGGTGCGATCGTGGGTGAGCAGCATGAACCGGGCAACACTCCGCCCCAGCGACTGGCCCATGACAATGTACTGGTGCTGGATGGTTCCATGCCCGCTGATGAGGTCAAGGATCGGCTCGGTCTGTCCGACCTGCCAGCCGAAGGCAGCTATCACACCCTTGCCGGGCTGATACTTGCCCTTTTGCGGCGCGTGCCCGCCAGGGGGGACAAGGTCGTGTTTTCCGGCTGGCTGTTTGAGGTGCTGGAAATGGAAGGCCGCCGCGTCGTGCGCGTTCAGGCCAGTCGGCAGCTGCTGGCAGAAAACTGATAAATATTATCTAACTATTTGGGGGCTGTTGGGAATTGAGTTTTCTAAAGGGCCATGATGTGTTTCAAAGACCATATGGATCGCTTCATACTGACGGA
>NZ_BDLU01000037.1 GCF_006538165.1 Komagataeibacter diospyri | reverse complement strand
GAGAACTTCTTCTGCAAGCTCAAGGAGTTCAAGCGCATCGCCATGCGCAGCGAAAAAACAGACAGATCATTCGAAGCCATGATCTATCTCGTTGGCGCAATCATCAATTCAAGATAATTCCCAACAGGCCCTGATAAAAGAAAAAAGTTTCTGGGTGCGGTCTTTTTTGAAAAGGTGGCGTTCTTTTAAGTTATTTGAAAAAAGCGCCACGCGGAGACGTCTTGCAGGCAGTCCAGCATAAAAAAGGGGCATCCCGTTGCCGGGGATGCCCCTTTTTTCAATGAATGTAATAGACCTGTTAGTGAATGGTGTGGCCGGCATGGCCTGTCATGGAGATTTCTGCATCGAAACCGGGCCATTCATTGCGCGCCAGTGTTTCCAGTGAAGGCGCTGCAATCCCCAGCCTGTCAGCATAGATCCACAGGAAGGTGAAGGCCCGTCGGACGTAATCACGTGTTTCGGCATTGGGTAGGCTTTCGATATACAGCAGCGGGTCTTCCCCTTCGTCCATCGTGGCGTTGTGGCGTGAAATGGCGGACGGTCCCGCATTGTAACTGGCCAGCATGCGGATCATGTCGCCACCCGGGGGTACGTGCTTCCCGCCACTCTGTGTGGACCGCTGGGCCAGGTACAGCACGTAGTTCTGCCCGATATCAAGGTTGGTCGCAGGGTCATGCAGGTCTGCGGGACGACGGATGAAACGGTCCTTGTCGTGCGTGATGAAGGAGGCCGTCACGGGCATAAGCTGCATGAGGCCACGCGCGCCAGCCCCGGAAACCACGGTGCTGTCAAAATTGGATTCCAGCCGTGTCAGCGCATAGACCAGTGCCGGGTCCATGCGGAAACCATGTGCGGGCTGCAGCGGCGGCAGGGGAAAGCGGGAGGCATAGGTGCTGTGCTCGCTTTCGTTCGTGTCGATCAGCATGAGCATCTGGGCCGACAGGTCCTTCATGTTCATGGCGTCGGCCACCATCTGGGTGGAATGGCACAGCGCGGCGTCGTTCTGGATATCGGGCCACATGCGGCGCAGGGTGGCTTCCGCCCGGTCTCGCTCGCCAACCTGCAGCAGGGCGAAGGCACGACGTCCTGCCGGTGTGGCGGCGACCGCCTCGATATCGATTTCACCCAGTACACGGTTGCCCGCGTGGATGGTCTGCTGTTCGGCCGCCAGTGTCATGGCGGCGTTCGGGCCGATGGTATTGGGTGTACGGGTGAATTTTGGGGCTGGCGTGCGCAGTCCAAGGATCTGTGACGCCAGCATGCCATAGAATGTATGCGGGGCTGCGGCCGCGCGGTGCAGCCACGGTTGGTAAGCCGCCACGTCACCCGTCGCCTGATGGGCGCGTGCGGCCCAGTAGGCGGCGCCGGCGCGGATGCTGCCCGGTGTCAGGCTGGCGCGCGACGCGGCTTCGAACAGGGGTTCGGCCACGTCGGGCCGTCCCTGACGCCATGCGGCCAGACCGGCCACATAGCCTGCAAGCCCCAGCCGTTGGCCGGAGCTTTCAAATGCGTTGCGTGCAATCGTCATGGCCAGCCGGTTTTCACCGCTGCTGAACATGGTCATGGCGATTTCCGCCTGAAGGTGCGCGGCATACAGGTCGTTCATGCCCGGCGTCACCGCAATCAGGTGCAGGGCGCTGCGTGCCCCCTTCACCCCCTGTGCGGCGCGATCGCGCACCGTATGGTCCAGCAGGCTGTTGCGGGTGAACACGCGCAGGGAGGGATCATCCTCCTCGGGCAGGTGGATATGCTGTGGCGGGTGGCTGCTGTCCAGCGCGTTATGGGCGGGCGCCGGGGGCAGGGGGCCACCCCGGTTGGGCATGGACGACAGCAGCGAATAGATCGCGGGCGAATCAGCCAGGCCGGAGAACGTGCGCAGCCACAGCCGCAGCTGTCCCGGGCTGGCGTGGTAGGCCGGGTTCAGGTAACGCGCGGCCAGGATGTCACCCAGCAGGGTATCATCGTGGATGGTGGCCGTTTCACGGATGGCGGCATCGAACTTGCCATCAGCCTGCAGCCGGAACACCCGGCGGATACGGCTTACGTCATCGGGCGTGAGGGGACGCGGCAGCCCGGCGCTGCCATGTGCGGGCAGGCGCGGAAGGGCAAGCGCCGTTTCCTCGTTATGGTCACCGTGGGGGGTAGGATCCTGATCCGCCCTGCCGGCTTCCACTGTTTGGGCACGAAGCGGCGCGAACGCTGCCCCTGCCAGAAATGCGGCGCCAGCCAGAAAGGCCGTCACCGCGTGATGGGGGGTATTGATTGTCCCTCGCATAGCGGAGCCGGATGTAAGCCCTGCGCGAATGGAAAGCAATAGATATCGTATTGAAGGGCGGTAAATAAGTTTTCAGAACAGATGCGGGAACTATATGTAAACAGTGAAAAACATATACTTGATGTGCAATGAATATCTGTTTTGTTCCAAGCTAATGGCCTGGAACGATTATGATAATACATTTTATGATCTTAAAGGAATATTGCCGATTTCTTCGCGGATCAGAAGCATATCTTTCCATGCGTCACGGCGGGCTGTGGCGCTGGCGCGCAACTGCAGTGGATGGCGCATGCACAACGCCTGCAGCATGGGCTGGGTTGCCCCCTTATCCGCACTTTCGGCAGGCAGGGGCAGGTCACGCCACCGGCCACGCATGCGTGCCGCCGTGGTGCGCTGGTCCAGCAGGACCGACACCGGCAGATTGCCCATAAGGACCACGCGCGCGGGGCGCGCCAGCACGATCGCGCGCTGGATGAAGGGCAGGCATATCCGCGCTTCGGCGGCGGAAGGCGGCCTGCCCCCTGGGGGCCGCCACGGAATGACCGGTGCGCGCAGCAGGCTGGCCTGTTCAATACCGATACTGGCGAACATGGTGCTGACCAGCGCCCCGCTTTCCCCCGCGAAGGGGTGGCCGCTGCGATCTTCATCCGCATCGGGGGCTTCGCCAATCAGCATGAGCGGGGCTTCTGCCGGCCCTTCGACAAATACGCTGTTGGTTGCGGTGTCACGCAGGCTGCATTCCCCGAAATCGCGGATGGCGGCGTGCAGTTCCGCCAGCGTGCGCGCGGCCTGTGCCGCCGCCCGCGCCGTTGTCACGGCCTGATCGATCAGGGTGGCGGACCCGCGTGGCGGGGGCGGCGTCGGGCGGTGTTTTTTATGTCCATTCCCCGCATCTGGCTGTATGGGGGGGGGCTGTGTCGGTCGGGAACGGTCGTCTATTGTGGGTGCGGATGCCAACCGGTCATGTGGGCAGGGGTCCAGTGCGTCATCGGCGCCCCATTCGACATACAGGCGCAACAGGGACAGGGAATCAGTCATCGGATGGATATATCCCGCACAGGCAACGCATGCACGCGCCGTCCTGCCCTCATGCGCAGGGTTTGGCAGCGGACGCCGCACGCGGTAGATTCTGGCGTCATGCTCTTACCTCGTCTGTCACGCATGGTCGTGGCCTCCCTTGTTGTACCGCTCATCGCCGGGATTCCCAACCGCGAAATACACGCAGCAACCCCGGATGAAGCCATCATCCACGCGGGACAGCAGGACCTGGCCACCAGCCTGCTTGTCGGCAGCGTTGCCTCCAGCGAGGGTGATAACGCCAGCGCGGCGCAGGCTTTTGGCAATGCTGCGCGGCTGGCCCCCGCATATCACCTGTTCAGCGAACGCGCGTTTTATTACAGCATCCTTGCGGGCCGCCCGGAGGCCGCAATCCTGGCGCGTACCCAGACACCCGGCGTGATGTCCGCGCTGGTGCTGGGAAATACCGCGGCCCTGGCGGGAAAATGGGATGAGGCGCTGACAAGCTACCAGGGTGCGCCTGCCGACCAGATCATGACCCTGCTGCGCCCGCTGCTGCGCGCATGGGCATTGCAGGGCGCGGGCCGGACGGATGAAGCGCTGGCCGCCCTTGATACCGCCCGGCAGGATCGTACGCTGGGGGGATATTACACCCTTCATGCCGCGCTGGTCGCCCAGCTGTCGGGCCAGAAGATGCGGGCTGATGCACTGTTCCGGCAGGCTGGCGGCATGACGGGCGGGGACCTGTTTACCTCGCTGGTCATGGCGCGGTGGCTGGTGACGCAGGGGCACGAGGCCGATGCGCAGTCGCTGGTCAATCAGCGTATCGCGGGCATGCCGGTGCTGGAAGCGGCGCGCGCCAACATCATGGCCATGATCCAGCGCCCGGTGGTGACCCATGCAACGCAGGGGCTGGCGCAGGCATACGGGCTGGTCGCCCTGCTGATCGATCAGCAGCTTTATACACATGACGGCCCGGATGATGATCACCAGCCGCCCGATATGGCGATGGAGATCGGCACCCTGCGCGGCACCGAGCAGATGATGCTGCGCATGGCGCTGATGCTGGACCCGGCGGATTCGGAAGCCCGGTTGCTGCTGTCCTCCATGCTGCATCTGCGCAAACAGGACCGGCAGGCGCGGGAGGCGCTGGATGGCGCGTCGGCGGACGACCCGTTGCTGCCGGTCTACCGTACCGAACAGGCCGACCTTGATGTCGTGATGGGGCATAAGGAACAGGCGGCGCAGGAACTGCGCGACCTGCTGCGGCAGTCCCCTGATGACCGCATGTTGTGGTCCAGCCTTGGTGATGCGCTGCTGGACCAGCAGAAATGGGCGGAAGCGCTGGATGCCTACCAGCATGCCGTGACCCTGACCCCCCACCAGCTGGAAGGTGATGACTGGCGGCTGCTGTTCGGTCAGGCCATAGCGCAGGAGCGGCAGAACCACTGGCCACAGGCGCGCGCGCTGCTGCTGCATGCCCTCCAGCTTTCGCCGAACGAGGCTGAACTGCTGAACTACCTCGGATATTCCATGGTTGAACATGGCGGAGATCCCGTTCAGGCGGAAACCTACCTGCGGCGTGCGCTGGCGCTGGCCCCGTCCGATAACCAGATCCGCGACAGCGTGGGCTGGGTGCTCATGCGGCTTGGCCACGTGGCCGAAGGCCTGCCGCTGCTGGAACAGTCTGCCGAGCAGATGCCACAGGACCCGGCCATCAATTACCACCTTGGCGTTGCGTACTGGATGGCGGGTCGCAGGCTGGAAGCGGTAAATGAATGGCAGAACGCCATCCAGTTCCAGCCCGATCCCATGGACCGGCGCAAGATCACGGCGGCCCTGACCTATGCCAAGGCATGGCAGGCCAATGCGGCCCGTCCCGGCATAGCACTTCCGGCTGATCTGCGGCCCGCGCTTTCTCCCGCATCTTCCCCTTCACAGGCAAATGGAACCCACCACTGATGTCCCCGCTACGCGAACTGGCCCATGCAAAGATCAACCTGTACCTGCATGTCACGGGACGGCGCGATGACGGCTATCACCTGCTGGACAGCCTTGCCGTGTTCGCAGGTGCGGCTGATGAACTGCGGCTGGAACAGGGGACTGGACGCGGGGGCAGGGTTGATCTGCGGATCGAGGGGACGTTCGCCCCGGGGTTGCAGGATGACTGCGCCGATAACCTGATCGTACGCGCGGGCGCGCTGCTGCGCGCGCATGTGGGGCCGGATGTGGCGTGTCATCTGCCGGATGTGGAGATCGTGCTGCGCAAGGAACTGCCCGTGGCATCTGGCATTGGCGGGGGGTCGGCTGATGCGGCGGCGGCGCTGCGGCTGTTGCTGAAGGCATGGGGCCTGTCCATCTCCCGTGCCGATCTCATGGTGCTGGCGACCCGTCTGGGAGCTGATGTACCGGTGTGCCTGGACCAGATACCTGCCCGCATGGAAGGAATCGGGGAAGAACTGACCCCGGCCCCCGGATTGCCCCCCTGTGGTATGATGCTGGTCAATTGCGGGCAGAGCGTGTCCACCCCGCAGGTCTTCAGGTCACGTGCGCCCGGCTTCACGCCGCGTGCCGGCCTGCCCGCGCAGTGGAAGACACTGGCGGACATGGTGCGTGATCTGTCCGCGCAGACCAATGACCTGCAGGATGCGGCCTGCGCCATCTGCCCTGAAATCGTGACCGTGCTGGACGCCCTGCGTGCGGCCCCTGGCTGTCGCCTTGCGCGGATGAGCGGGTCGGGCGCGACCTGTTTCGCCCTGTTTGACAGCCCGGAGGCAGCAAAGGCCGCCGAATCCGCGGTGCGTCAGAAAAAATGGTGGGTCTGGGCAGGTGATCTGTGCCGCACGGGGGCACGCCTGGAACCCTGCGCCGATTCGCTGCCTGCGTGATACTTACAATGACAGGTGAAATATCCTGCAAATCATAAAGGCTTTAAAGAATGCCGCCTTTTTGAAAAAAAGGCGGCGCCCAAAAACGTTTATTACTTTCCGGGTGTGCCCTGGCCCCGCCTGCGGCGCAGCGCCAGTAGCACAATACCCATAAGCCCCGTCACGGTGGCCAGTTGCGCATGGCGGCTGGTCAGCAGCAGGGGCATGCCCTTGCGGGTAATCATGTCAAAACGGCCATGGGCGGCATAGGCCCCCGGAACGGTTTCATACAGGTCATCAGGTTCGTTGCCCGCGACCGGTGTCTTTTCCATCTGCTTTGCATAGCCCCTGCCCGACAGCCAGCGGTCGGACAGGCCAGGCAGGAAGGTGGCCAGTGCCCAGTTGCGCACGCCCGACAGGCCAACCCAGATGTCACGTTCACGCCCGAAGGCGGCGCGGCAGATCGCCTCGGCGGCGATTTCGGGTTCGTATACCGGACCCATCGGTTTCAGGCGCTTGCCGGTATGGTTGCGCGTCCATGAAAAGCGCGGCGTGTTGATGGAGGGCAGATGGACCAGCGCGATATGGATACGGTCGCCATCATGCAGGATTTCGGGGCGGATGCTTTCGGAAAAAGCGCGCACGGCGGCCCGTGCACCGTTTTCCACGGCTTGCAGCGGTGGCGGACGCAGGCTGGCCAGACGGTCAAGGTTGACGATCGTGCCATGTCCGCGCCTGCGCATCCGCGCCAGTGCGGACCGGGTGCCGTTGACGGTGCCAAGATAGGTCACTTCGGTCGCGCGCCGGATTTCATCGGCATCAAGGGCCGCGACCTGTCCGGTCACGCTGGCGCCGGCACAGTTGATCCACAGGGTGATGGCGCCCAGTGTTTCCTCGATTTCCTCGGCAGCCTGCTCGACAGCCTTCGCGTTGGCCACATCGACGCAGACGATATGGGTGCGCACATTGAGTTCACGCAGTTCGGCCGCCGCATCATTCAGCCGGTCACGGTTACGGCCCAGCAGGGCGACATCGCACCCCGCGCGACCCAGCGTGCGTGCTGTGGCGCGGCCGATGCCTGCGCCCGCTCCGGTAATGACGGCAACCTGCTGCGGCATGAATATGCTCCCCACCCGTTGGAATATAGGCCCGCGCGGCTGGTGCTGGCGGCGCGGGGACAAAAATCACGATAAATCCGTCATATCACGCTCCGTCAGGCCCGAACACCGCCATGCGGGTGGAAGGAGTGACGACAGGTCGCGCGTCAGATGTATTTCATCGCCACGATACCACCCACCAGCGCCAGCGCGAATATCCCTGCCACCAGCGGCAGGCGGCGTTCGATGAAGGCCTGTATCGGTGCGCCAAACCGACGCAGCAGGGCTGCCAGCAGGAAGAACCGGGCCCCACGCGTCACCGCGCAGGCCAGCAGGAATGGGGCAAGGGAAAGATGGGCCGCCCCGCTGGCGATGGTGACGAATTTGAACGGGATGGGGGTTAGCCCCTTGATTAGGATGATCCACACCCCCCATTCGCGGAAGCGTTCCTGCAGGGTAAGCAATGTGTTCTGTGCATGATAGAAACGCACAATGGGCATCGCGAGGTATTCCAGCAGGAACGTCCCGATGACCCACCCCAGCATGGCCCCGCATACGCTGGCGGCCGTACAGATGGCTGCAAGGCGGAAGGCGCGCGCCCGGCAGGCCAGCACCATTGGCACCAGCATGATATCGGGCGGCAGCGGAAAGACGCTGGCCTCGGCAAAGGCAATGACAGCCAGCCATATGACGGCATGTCGGCTGGCGGCCAGGGCGATGATGCGGGCATACAGGCGATCAAGCATTATCGGGCAATGCCATTCCACCCGGTCTGCGGCAAGGACTTATTGCGCGCTGGTGACGCGGGGCTCACACAATACCGGGAAACTGACCGAACGTGCGATGCAGCTGCGCATGGCGGCGTCCTGATGCAGGTCGATCACGGACTGTATTTCATGTGGGGTGGACAGGGCGGCGTGGGGGCGCAGGATAACCTGCGTAATGGAAAAGGAACCGTCCTCATATTCATCCAGCATGGCTTCGGCATGGTCGGCATAGGAAAGGATGCCGATTCCCATGGCGGTGCACAGGTGGATGAACCATAGCTGATGGTCGGCGCATAAGGCCCCCAGCAGCAGTTTTTCGGGATTCCACTTCTGGGGGTCCCCACGGAAGGCGGGGGAGGCGGAGCCGTCAATGACCGGTCGCCCCGTGCAGTGCAGTTCGTAATCACGATGATGGGCCTGCCGGGAAGCCCCGTCATTTCCGCCGTTTCCGGTCCATAGAAGCGAGACCTGATAGCGGTGTGTTCTGTCCGGCATTGAACGTTATATCCTGAATTGTCCATACGGGAATCGGACCTTAGCAGACAAGTGTGACTGTCACACGCAATCCGTGTGGCTGCCGGTTGCCAAGGCGGATGTCACCACCCAGCCCCCATATGATATTGCGCGAAATCGACAGCCCAAGTCCCGTTCCGCCCGTTTCGCGGTTACGGCTCTGTTCGGCGCGGACAAAGGGGTCGAACATGCGTTCAAGGTCTTCGGTCGGCAGGCCGGGGCCTTCATCCTCGATCAGGATGGTGACCTTGTATTCCTCGGCATCCTCTCCGTTCCCCTTGTGGGGATGCAGCAGGGTTATCCTGGCCCCCCCGCCATATTTCACCGCATTGGTCACCAGGTTGTTCAGCGCGCGCTTGAGCGCCATGGGTCGCGCGCGCACCAGCACATCGGGCATGTTTTCCGACACGAACATGATTTTGTCCGCGGCGTCGATATGGGTTTCGGCAGCTTCATCCGCGATGGTCTGCAGCATGGCGGTCAGGTTAATCTGACCCATCGGTTCGCGTTGCGAGGCATCGCGACCAAAGGCCAGGGTGGCGGCAACCATGGCTTCAAGCTCATCAAGGTCATTGAGCATCTTGGTGCGCATTTCATCGTCTTCAACGAATTCGGCGCGCAGCTTCAATCGCGTGATGGGCGTGCGCAGGTCATGGCCGATCGCGGTCAGCATGAGCGTGCGGTCCATAAGATAGCGGCGGATGCGGTGGGCCATGGTGTTGAAGGCATGGGCGGCACGGGCGACTTCGCGCGGGCCGTTTTCTGGCATGGGGGGAGCATTCATGTTGCGCCCCAGTTCCTCGGCTGCGGCAGCCAGCGTGCTGACCGGCGCGATCAGCCGGCGCACGCCCCACAGGATCAGCAGCCCGCCAGTGAATGTCATGATGAGAAAAGCGATGGGAAAGGTGGGAGAACGGAACGGGCTGGGCTGGGGCAGGATGTAATGGATGGTGACCCAGCGCCGCTCGTCAGGCAGCAGGAAGGCCACGGCCCGCCTGCGTCCCGATGTGGGGGAGATCAGAACCTGCTCGGGTCGCATGGAGGGGGGCAGGGGGCCCATGCCCCCGTCATTTTCAGGTCCGAAACCATGGGACCCTCCCGGTCCGTGCGGGCCACCGCCCGTCCCGTCGGGGCCATCCCTGTGGTCATGCTGCCCACCGGTCCATGGGCCGAAGAAGGGGACGGCGCCCATGTCATCGGGCCTGTGGCCGTTCCATTCACCGGCACGGCCCGGCGGACGCGGGAGGGCGCGGGCGTTGATCATGTCCGGCTCGGGACCGGGGGTCAGGGTAATGTGCACGTTTTCGGGGAGTGGCAGGGCGGCAAGTTCCCTGTCACGGTCCGATGGGGCGGTTTCCACGATCGCGCGGTAATAGCTGAACATCTTGCTGCGTGTGCGTTCGTAGATCATGCGCTGGTCAAAATCGAACCGGTCCATCGCATGGATGGTCAGGCCGATGATCTGGATGACTCCCAGCCCGCCAATCAGCAGCAGGGTGGTCCGCGCCGCCAGTGACTGTGGCAGCAGCCGCCTGCGCAGCTTCTGCCCCCAGCCGGGTGCGGTATTTTCATCGGGAACGGGGGCGGACAGGAAGGACTGCCGGTGGGAATGGGGCATTGCGGGCGGTTCAGTGACGCTCGACTTCCGCTGCAAGGACATAGCCACCCCCGCGTACTGTCTTGATAAGCTGCGCGTTACGCCCGTTATCTTCCAGCTTGCGGCGCAGGCGGCTTATGGCCACGTCGATCGCCCGGTCAAACGGGCCGGCCTGCCGACCGCGCAGCAGGTCAAACAGCATGTCGCGGGTCATGACGCGGTTGGCCCGTTCCAGCAGGGCCAGAAGCAGGTCGTATTCCCCGCCCGTCAACGGCACTTCCACCCCTTCGGGGTTGAGTAGCCGACGCCGCCCGGTATCCAGTTCCCACCCGGCAAAGCGCAGCGTATGCAGCACCGGCACGCTGCGGGGGTCGGGGATGTCGGATGCGCGGCGCAGCACGGCGCGGATACGGGCCAGCAGTTCACGTGGGTTGAAGGGCTTGGGCACGTAATCATCGGCACCCAGTTCCAGACCGATGATCCGGTCGGTATCATCGCCCATGGCGGTCAGCATGACGATGGGCACATTCGCCTGCGTGCGCAGCCAGCGCGAGATGTCCAGCCCGCTTTCACCCGGCAGCATGAGGTCGAGGATCACCAGCTGGTAATGCCCTTCGGACCAGCGGCGGCGTGCTTCGTGGCCATCACGCGCGGTGGTGACGCGCAGTTCGTTGCGTTCGAGGAAGCGTGCCAGCAGGTCACGGATCTCGCGGTCATCATCAATGATCAGGATATGCGGCAGCGGGCTCATGTCACGATCCTACATCACAAAAAGGGCGGGAACATCAGATGTTTCAATCCGTAGCAATTCCCGTCCCATCAGGTGAGAACCCTCAGGCCAGCCAGCTGGGAACCGGCAGGTCCTTGGCGCGCAGGAATTCGGGATTGAACAGCTTGGACTGGTAACGCGCGCCCCCGTCACACAGGATGGTGACGATGCGGTGCCCCGGCCCCATGGCGCGGGCGACACGGATGGCAGCAGCGATGTTGATGCCCGCCGAGCCGCCGACCGACAGCCCTTCATGGATCAGCAGGTCATAGATCTGTTCCAGCGCTTCCGGGTCGGGAATGCGCACGGCGTCATCAAAATGCAGGCCCTCAAGGTTGCCCGTTACCCGCGACTGGCCGATGCCTTCGGTCACGGATGACCCGCTGACCGACAGGTCGCCTGACCTGACCCAGCCATACAGGCCCGACCCCTCCGGATCCGCCAGCACGACGCGCGGCCGTGCGACACCGGCCTTTTTCGCGCAGTCCTCCAGCCCCAGCGTAACGCCGGCCAGCGTGCCGCCTGTCCCGCACGAGCAGGTAAAGGCATCGATCCTGCCATCCAGCTGGTCCCAGATTTCGGGGGCCGTGGTGTGGCGGTGGCCTTCACGGTTGGCGGTATTGTCAAACTGGTTGGCCCAGACGCCGCCAGTCTCCTCCGCCAGGCGGCGCGAGACATGGACGTAGTTGCCCGGATCGCGGAACGGCTTGGCCGGGACCAGGCGCAGGTCGGCACCGATCATGCTCAGGAAGTCGATTTTCTCCCGGCTCTGTGTCTCGGGCATCACGATGACCGAACGGTAGCCACGCGCGTTGGCCACCAGCGTCAGCCCGATGCCGGTATTGCCCGCCGTCCCTTCGACAATCGTGCCGCCGGGCTTGAGCGTGCCACGGCGTTCGGCATCGTTGATGATGGCAAGGGCCGCGCGGTCCTTGACCGAGCCGCCGGGATTCATGAATTCCGCCTTGCCGTAGATATCGCAGCCCGTTGCCTCCGATGCCCGTCGCAGGCGGATCAGGGGCGTATTGCCGATGGCAGCCGGCATGTCCGGTGAGAGGGATGAGGCGGGATTTGCACTTTCGGCCATAAGGCAGCACCTTCACTGGTCTGGATCATATCATGCGGCACGGCGGCCAGACATGGCGGCCATGCCGGGCGTGTTGCATTCTTTACTATCAGGAATGCGTGCGGCTTGGCATATCCCTAAACAGGTTTTCCCGATGAAAGGAAACAGCGATGATTGATGATATTTCCCCCGCCGCCACGTGGGAGGCCGTGCGTGGCCGCCCCAACGCCTGGCTTGTCGATGTGCGCACCCCCATGGAATGGGAGCATATCGGCGTGCCCGACCTGTCGGGTGCGGGCAAGGTGCTGGTGCGTGACAGCTGGCAGCTGCCGCCTGCAGGGCAGGTCAACCCGGATTTCATCACCACGCTGGAAAAGGCGGGGATCGGCAGGACGGACGAGGTCTATTTCATCTGCCGTTCCGGCGCGCGCAGCATGGCGGCCGCCCACGCGGCGTATGATGCGGGCTATCACAATGTACACAACGTGGCCGACGGGTTTGAAGGGCCTGAGGATGCAACCGGCAGCCGTGGCCGCCTTGCCG
The DNA here is from genome assembly GCF_006538165.1 of Komagataeibacter diospyri. Taxonomy (GTDB): domain Bacteria; phylum Pseudomonadota; class Alphaproteobacteria; order Acetobacterales; family Acetobacteraceae; genus Komagataeibacter; species Komagataeibacter diospyri. Next base: position 168,920 of record NZ_BDLU01000037.1, on the reverse strand, counting down.
GCTGGCAGGCATCCGAACTGCCGTGGTCACGCGGCTGACTGACATGGCCGTTACAGCCAGATCCGGCCCGGCGGGCATGAACCTTGCCGGGTGCGGTGGCTACTGGTCCGTCTGCGGTTCGCTATCGGCATCGTAGCGGACCTGCAGCACGACGCACCAGGGGTAGCGCGGATCGAGGCTTTTGCCACTGTGGTCGGCCAGTCGCCCATCACGGCCCACCGGCACATGGGTCAAAGCGACCGCGTCGTCTATGTTGCCACCGATAATGCTGATTTCATGGCCGAAGGGCGCATCATCATGCGGGCCTGCCACCACGATGCCGCAATGGGCAGGAAAGCCCTGTTTCGTGGGCAGGTCACGAAAACGCACCGACTTGCTGGCCCCCCGCCCCACACAGATCAGATCCCCCAGCTTTGGCGCATAGCGGGCGGGGCTGCGTGCCTTCACGCCCTTTTCCTGCCCGCTTGCGGCTGCGTTGATGTAAGTGGCGTGGTTGGGGGAATAGGCAAAACGGTCGTTCGCTCCCGCCACCCGCATGACATAGGAAATGAATGCCGCCGACCAGGCAAAGCGGCCATCATGCACGAAATCGGTTATGTGGCCGTCCGCATCATGCTTGCCGTCCCACGCGATCTCGGTTTCCTGCGGGTCCTGACCGATCCACCAGTATTCGCCCACGCGCTGCCACAGACCGGGCGTGCGTTCGGGCTTGACCACCGGCGTGGTTGGTTCAGGGCGCAGCAGGGGGTCGTCATCACTGACCGGTTCGCCAAACAGCCGCCATTCGCGCAGGGCAATGGCCACCACGTCCTGCCGGGTAAAGGGTTCGTAATTGCGGGTGGCGAAATCCGGCACATGGGTATTGACCGCCATCGGCCCCGCCCCGGTTGCGTATTGCGCGACCGGCGTGGTCGCCCGCCGGGCATGGTCGTCCGGCCCATGGGCACAGGCGGCAAGGCAGGCCAGGAACAGGAGGGGGGCTAACTTGCGCAAAATCGGCACTCCATTGCAGGCGGCGTGCTCATTCCATACGGGGTGGACCGCGCTGGTGGAAGGGGGGGCGGCGCTGTATGGATGAAAATGCATCCTGCATCCGGCCCCATGGGGAAGGTGGCTATTGCATGTGGCGCAGGTATATTTTGACATGCGCCTGTATTGTCAGGATGACGTCAGGCGGTGCGGTCAATATCCGGCCCGCTTCAGCGGGCACGGTTTCGGTGCAGGAATAATGATCACCGGTAACCTGCGGTCATACTGTTATGTCAGTTCAGATATAGGCATATCGCGGCGGTGTTCGGCATCAAAGGCGATGGGGATTATGGGAAAGGTATTCCGATGCCTGACCACAGATCAATGGCAGGATAGGGACGCCTGCAGGCTCGGGGTTGCGCATGCGCGATATCAGTCACGCAACATGATGCGCATGACCCGACCGGCATGATGCGAACGGACCGGCGGCGGTCGTTACAGGCTGGACGGGAAGGGGGTAATCCCCGCAGGTCCGATGGCCGCCGGGATCATCCCGTCAATCCCCGGTCATGCCCGGCACATGATTCAGGTGCCGATCCGGTCAGTCGTCAAACCGGTCGCCCGTGTTTGTAGCATAATGGGTACGCCATGCGCCTTCAGACACCATGCATTCCGAGTAAAAATGGACATGGTTGCCACCAGCCTTGGCGGTGGCGTTGCCTGTCGCCCCTTTTGAAATGACACCCATCGAGGCTTTCGTCTCACATTTCTGTTCGGCTGCGATGTAGCGGGGGTCATGTTCATCCATGGCGGCAATGTAGCCTCTGACCTGGCCATAAGGTGAATTCGCATGGACATGGCGCTGGGGCATGCTGAAATGGTGCGAACGGGCCTGGGCACCGGATGTGAGGATCGTGGCAAGGCATAGCCCCGCAAACAGGATGCGGAGGGAGGGCATGGCAGGCTTCTCCTGAAATGGTCATGCGCGGGTGTGTCGTGGGTATAGGGATGCGGACCGGCCGTGTCAGTGGGTCACAGCTCCGGCCATGCGTTCACTGGTGGGCTGTATTGCGGTTTCATGTCCGGCATGGGGCAGGCTGTCAGGGCGGGGCAGGGAGCGCGCCTCGATCTGCAGTTCCTGTTCAATGAAATCAAGTTCCTGATTGATGGTCCATTCGGTTTCATCATTGATGTGCTTCTGGATCACGCGCATGTGCAGGCGTTCGCGCATGTGCCGGATGATACGGAAGCGCAGCGCCAGTTCGGCGCGCTTTTCCCGTATGGCGGTCGCGCGGATGCTGGCTTCTGCAGCACGGGAATTATCCAGCCGGTGCACGGTGTCCTGATATTCATGCAGCAGGCGGCCAATGGCTTCCTGTTTCAGGTCCACCGATTCCTCATGGCCGGGCAGGTCTTCGATTTCCTGCTGCGCCAGCGCCGCCTGTTCGGCATGCAGGGTCTGGATGGCGGTCTGCGCCAGTTCGATGCGCATCATGTCCAGTTCGTGCAGGGTGGGGTCTTCCTCATCCGTACTCATGCCATGCAGCAGCGACGGGATGGCGAGGCTGGCCAGCAGGAGCGAGCAGATGATGACGCCCGCCGCCAGCGTGACCAGCAGATCACGTCCCGGAAAGCCCGGCCCGGACAGGGACGCCACCGGGAGTGACAGCACGGCTGCCAGCGTAATGGCTCCGCGCGTGCCCGCCACCGTCATCAGCAGCACCGTGCGTATGGATGGAATGACGGTCTTGCGGTGGCGGAAATGGGCGAAAAGTCGTCGTGCGGAAATGGAAATCCAGATCCATGCGAAGCGGATCAGGCTCATCATGAGCTGGATCCCGATGATGGCCAGGATCAGGAACCATGGCGAAACACCGCCCGCGCGTGCGATCGCGGCGCCGCCGTTCACCAGGTCGGGCAGCTGAAGTCCCAGCAGCAGGAAGATCACGGCATTGAAGGTGAAGTTCACCATGTCCCACACCGTGGTGGCCTTCAGGCGCGTCTCGGTCCGGGCTTCGTTCATCACGCCGGTAAACTTGACGGTCATGCCCCCCGCCACGGCGGCAAGGATGCCTGAACACTGCAGCGCGTCGGCAATCAGGTAGATGCCGAACGGCAGCATCATGGCCAGCGTGATATGGGTGGGCGGGTCGTCATACCCGCGCACCAGCAGCATGTGTTCCGCCCGGCAGGCGGCCCATGCGCAGGCAATGCCGATCACCACGCCGCCGGTGGACATGAAGATGAAGCTGCCCAGCGCCTGCTGGAAGGAAAACAGCCCCGTCATGGCTGCCGCCACCGCGAACTTGAAGCACACCAGCCCCGATGCGTCGTTCAGCAGCGCTTCTCCATGCAGGATATGCACCACGCGCGCGGGTGCGCGGCCACCTTCGATCATGCTGCCGACCGATACCGCGTCGGTGGGGGACATGACGGCGGCGAGTGCAAAGGCCGCAGGCAGCAGGATGGGGGGGATCAGCCAGTGGATGAAGTAACCACAGACCAGCGTGGTAAAGACCACCAGTCCCAGCGCCATCATGATGATGATGTTCCGCAGTTCGCCAAATTCGCGCATCGGCATGCGGTAGGCATCAGCATAGAGCAGCGGCGGGATGAACAGCAGCAGGAACATGTCGGGATCGAAGCCGATATTCAGCCCCGCCAGGGCGGCGATCGCCCCAACCCCGATCTGGATCAGCGGCAGGGGCACGGGAATGCGCCCCACGCGTGAAATCAGGCTGCTGATCCCGGTGACGGTCAGTAATGCAAGGGTGATGAAAACGGCATGCATCTGCAGGGATCTTTTTTATATTTCTATTGTTGTTGGGGAATACTTCATTTTTCATTTAATTAAAAATACAAAAAATGTTATTTCGAAGTCTCTGTTTTGTTATTTTCTTCTGCCTGCCATGCAGGAAATAAAGATTTCCCCCTGCTTTCATTGACCCGGTCCGCCCCAATTCCCATTATCGGGGTAAGAGGGGCCGCAAGGTCGTATTCATGGTGTTCGGGACGATAACGGGCGTGGCACAGGCCGGGCTGGCATGTTCCGACGGAGGGATGATTTTTAAGTGAGCAAGGATCCATACGAAGTACTCGGCGTCGCCCGCACGGCAAGTCAGGATGATATCCGCAAGGCCTATCGCAAGCTGGCCAAGAAATATCATCCCGACCTCAACCCCGGTGACAAGGTGGCGGAGGAGAACTTCAAGGCCGTTGGCGCGGCCAATGCCCTGCTGTCGGATGAGGAACAGCGCGCCCGCTTCGACCGTGGCGAAATCGACGCCGCAGGACAGGAAAAGGGCTTCGGTTTCGGTGGCGGGCGTGGCGGCTACCGTGACCATGCCGAAGGGGCGCAGGGTTTCAATTACGGCGGCGGCCAGTTTTCGGAAGATGATCTGGGCGATATTTTCGGCACCATGTTCGGTCAGGGCGGCGGGGCCGGCTTTGGCGGGGGATTCCGCCGCAGGCCGCAGGGGCCTCAGCCGGGGGGCGACCGGCAGTACGCACTGACCGTAAGCTTCCTTGATTCCGTCAATGGCGGCACTTCGCGCATTACCCTGCCCGGCGGCGCGCAGCTGGATGTGAAGATTCCCGCTGGCATTACCGACGGCCAGGTCATGCGCCTGCGTGGCAAGGGGGACCCGGGCATACAGGGCGGCCCCGCGGGTGATGCGCTGATTACCATCACCGTCGCCCCGGACAGTACCTACACGCGTGATGGCAATGACATCCGCATGTCGCTGCCGGTGGACCTGAAAACGGCGGTGCTCGGCGGCAGCATCACCATTCCCACGCCTGCGGGCTCGGTAAAGATGAATGTCCCGCCCCATTCCGACAGTGGCAGCGTGCTGCGCCTGCGCGGACGCGGGGTCAAGGCGCATGGCAAGCAGGAAGCAGGCAACCTGTATGTCAAGCTGGTCGTGACCATAGGCAAGGTGGACCCTGCCCTTGAGGCCTTCCTGAAAGGCACGACGACGGACGAGGCGAAGGAGCAGGGGAAGGACAAGAAGGCATGATCACGCTCGAAACCCTGTGCGTGCGTATCGGCAACGTGCCAGCGGACGAGGTGCAGGGCTGGATCGACAGCGACTGGCTGCGTCCCGAAGGGGTGCGCGGGCATTACCTGTTCCGCGAGATTGACGAGGCCCGCGCCCGCCTGATCCTTGAACTGCGCGATGACATGGGCATCAACGCGGAAGGGATGCCCGTCGTCCTGTCCCTGCTGGATCAGCTTTATGCTGCCCGGCGGCAGATGCGCCGCCTGCGTGAGGCCATCAGCGTCCCGCGTGAAAACGAACTGCGCAGCCGGGTACGCGCCCTGCTTGCCAGCATGCAGGACTGACTGATCGTATGGCCCCCATGCCGAACCGGCATGGGGTATTTTTTACTTAATCCGCGCGGCTGAGCGGCAGATTCATCTTCTGGCCCGGCTTTTCGCCCTGCATCTGCAGGTCGGCGGCGTTGGGTGATGTCAGGCGGAACACCGCGCGCGGGTTGTCATTAATCGACCGTAGCGATGTATCGTCCTGCACCTTCATTTCAATGGTGCGTCCGGTCAGGCCGGTGATCTTGCCCAGCGAGTCCGGCAGGCGGAGGTACAGCCTTGCCGCCGGGCCAAGCGCCTTGTTGGCGCTGATGGTGACAGGCTGGAGACCCAGCGCTGTCCAGTTCCCGGTATAGGCGCCCGGACCATAGGGGGGCTTTGGGTCCGTGCCATCGGCGCGGGCGATGGTGCTGCACCCGACAGCGCCACCCAGGGCCAGTGCGGCCAGTGCCATGTGGAATGGTTTCATCAATTACAGTCTTCCTGATCTGATTCCGGCATTCACAATGGCAGGTGCGCGCCCTGATGGGCAAGCGCACGCGCTGCACGCCAGTCCCCACGGATGGAAACGGGCAGGGCATAATCCATATGTTTTATATATGGAAATAGCCTTGAATATATATTGGACGTACGAACCCGCCTGCTTCACCATCCCCCTGCAATCACATATGACCGGGAAGTGCGGCGCCCAGGGGCGTGCTGTCACCCGATGCAGGAGACTCAGGTCTTGAAGCTGAAATGCTACTCGGTAGGCGATATCGATACCCGTTCCAGTGCTGCGGATACGACGGGCGTGCGTCCGCGCATGAACCGTCTGTACCAGACATCCACCATGGCGGCACTGCTGGACGCGGTGTACGATGGGGAGACCACCCTTGATGAACTGCTGATGCACGGTAATTTCGGGCTGGGCACGTTCAACGGGCTGGATGGCGAGATGATCGTCAATGACAGCGTGATCCACCAGTTCCGCGCCGACGGTCAGGCCGGACGCGTGCCGGGTGATCTCAAGACCCCGTTCGCCTGCGTCACCTTCTTCAACCCGGAGAAGGAATACATGATCGACACGGCGCAGGACAAGGAAGGCTTCGAGGCGATTGTCGACCAGCTGGTCAACAATCCCAACCTGTTCGCCGCCGTGCGCTTTACCGGCATGTTCGAACGGGTCGAGACCCGCACCGTGTTCTGCCAGTGCCGTCCCTATCCGCCCATGCTGGAAGTGGTGGCGCGCCAGCCGACCATGCAGCTTGGTGCGTCCACCGGCACCATGCTCGGCTTTCGCACGCCGGGCTACATGCAGGGCGTGAACGTTGCGGGCTATCACCTGCACTTCCTGACGGAAGACGGGCGTCGCGGTGGCCACGTGACCGATTACGGCGTGCTGAAGGGCAGGCTGGAAGTGGGCGTGATTTCCGACGTGGAAATCCAGCTGCCCCGTACGGAACAGTTCGCGCGCGCCAACCTGTCCCCCGAAAACATTCACGAAGCCATTCGCGTGGCTGAAGGCGGCTGAGGGGTTTTTCCCCTCCCGTTTCCTTGGAATTGACCGCCCGCGCACTGGCTGCGGCGCCTACCCGTTCAGGATATCTGAAATAATGACTGACAAGAACAAACCTGCCACGTCTGAGTGCGGGGCGGACATGATCGTGCGCAACCTGGTCGCACACGGCACCACCCACGTATTCGGTATTCCGGGTGCAAAGGTGGACCGCCTGTTTGACGCGCTGGTGGACAGTCCGATCGAAACGGTGGTGACCCGGCATGAACAGAATGCCGCCTTCATCGCCGGTGGTATTGGCCGCCTGACGGGCAAGGCGGGTGTGGCCATTGCAACTTCCGGCCCCGGTGCGTCCAACTTCGTGACCGGTCTTGCGACCGCCAATTCCGAAGGCGACCCGGTGCTGGCCATTGGTGGCGCGGTCAAGCTGGCCGACCGGCTGAAGCTTACGCACCAGAGTATGGACACCGTCGCCCTGTTCCAGCCGATCACGAAATACAGCGCGGAAATCACATCCCCTGCTGCCGTGTCGGAATGCATTTCCAACGCCCTGCGCTTTGCCGAAAGTGGCCGTCCGGGTGCGGCCTTCGTCAGTACGCCGATGGATATCCTGTCCATGCCAGCCGAAGGCAAGGTGCTGTCGGGCCGCAAGGTGCCCACCGCCGGCGCCGCCCCCGCTGAAGCCGTGAACGAGGCGCTGACGCTGGTGCGCAAGGCGCAGCGTCCCGTCATCCTGCTGGGCCTGCTGGCCAGCCGCCCTGATGTCGCTGACGCCGTGCGCGCGCTGGTCGCAACCACGGGCGTGCCGGTTATCGGTACCTATCAGGCTGCGGGCGCGGTGTCGGAAGACCTGTCGGACCGTTTTGGCGGTCGTGTCGGCCTGTTCCGCAATCAGCCGGGCGACCAGCTGCTGCATGAGGCGGATCTGGTCATCTCGATCGGTTACAACCCGATCGAATACGATCCGTGGCTGTGGAATGTCGATAACGGCCGCAGGATCGTCCATGTTGACGTCGTGGCTGCCGAACTGGACACGCATTACGACCCGGCGGTTGAACTGGTCGGTGACATTGCCGCATCCGTTCGCGCCCTTGCGACGCAGGCGGGCAAGCTGCCGCGTGCGCCCCAGCTGGAAGAAATCCTGTCGCAGTACCACGCGACCCGTCTGGCCGCGCTGTCGGGCGCGCGCAGCACCTCCAACACGGCGGTGCATCCGCTGCAGATCGTGCGTGAGCTTGAGCCGTTCGTGACCCCTGATGTCACGATGTGCCTTGACATGGGCACCTTTCACATCTGGCTGGCACGTTACCTGCTGTCCTTCCGTGCGCGCCAGATGCTGATCAGCAATGGCCAGCAGACCATGGGCGTCGGCCTGCCGTGGGGTATTGCCGCAAGCCTGGTCAACCCGGCGCAGAAAGTGATCTCCATTTCCGGTGACGGCGGTTTCATGATGTCATGCATGGAACTGGAAACGGCGGTGCGGCTGAAGTGCAACCTGATCCACATGGTCTGGGTTGATCAGGCCTACAACATGGTCGAGATGCAGGAAAAGAAGAAGTACGGTCGTGGTTCGGGTGTGGAATTCGGGCCGATCGACTTCGCCCTGTTCGCCCGTTCGTGTGGCGCGCACGGCATTTCGGTGCAGTCTGCCGACGGGATTGCCAGCGCAATGCGCGAAGCCATGGAAATCGAAGGTCCGGTCGTGATCTCGGTGCCGGTTGACTATTCCCAGAATCACCTGCTGATGAAGCCGCTGGCCACGCTGGGCGAGACGTCGGCCGCCGCATAAACCGGTCGCATGCATGACGCGAACGCCCCGCCACGCCCTGACCGGCGGGCGGGTCGTTCTGTTTGGACATGTGACATCGGCATTTTATGCGCACGTCGTCCGATGCAGAACATGCCAGACTATAAAACGCTATTTTGGAAATGCGGCATGGCCTGGCCACGGGGCGCCGGCAGGTTTCAGAATGGGATTGAGGAACAAATAAAATGCTGAAAGCGGCACAGGACATGTCATCTACTGCGGGCGCACAACTGGTTACGGAACTTCAGCAGGTGGTGGGACACCACCATGTGCTGACCGAAGACGGGGCGACCCTGCCGTATCGCCGGGGGTTCCGTTTTGGCGAAGGCCGCGCGCTGGCGGTGGTCATGCCCGGTTCGCTGGTGGAACAGTGGCGTGTGCTGCAGGCCTGTGTGAAGGCGGGCGTGATCGTGATCATGCAGGCAGCCAATACCGGGCTGACCGGCGGCTCCACGCCTGATGGCAATACCTATGACCGCGACGTGGTGATCGTGCACAGCATGCGCATGCGCACGATCCACCTGATTGGCGAAGGCAGGCAGGTCGTGTGCCTGCCCGGCGCCACGCTGGACCAGCTTGAAAACATGCTCAAGCCCATCGGGCGTGAACCGCATTCGGTTATCGGGTCGTCATGCATTGGCGCGTCGGTGTTTGGCGGTGTCAGCAACAATTCCGGTGGCGCGCTGGTGCGCCGTGGCCCGGCCTATACCGATATGGCGCTGTTCGCGCAGGTGTCGGACAGGGGCGAACTGCAGCTGGTCAACCACCTTGGCATCGAACTGGGCAGCGATCCCGAGGAAATCCTGAAGCGCACGGAAGAAGGCAACTTCCCTGACGCCAGCATCAACTGGAACGCAGGCCGCGGGCATGACGACGATTATGCCCGGCATGTGCGCGACGTGAATGCCGACACGCCCGCCCGCTATAATGCCGACCTGCGCCGCCTGCACGAAGGGGCTGGCTGTGCGGGCAAGCTGGGTCTGTTCGCCGTCCGTCTTGATACGTTCGAGGCGGAAAAGGATCCCGTCGTCTTCTATATCGGCACCAACCAGACCGATGTGCTGGAAGATGTGCGTCGCCACATCCTGTCATCCTTTGCCGAACTGCCGATTGCGGGCGAATACCTGCATCGCGACGCGTTCAACATTGCCGAAAAATACGGCAAGGACACGTTTGTCATCATCCGCATGATCGGCACGAAGCGCCTGCCGGCCATGTTCGCGATGAAAAACGCGTTTGACCGTCTGGCTGATAAAATCGGGTTCCTGCCCAAGCATTTCAGCGACCGGTTCATGCAGTTCATGAGCCATTTCTTTCCGCAGCACCTGCCCGCGCGCATGCGCGACTACCGTGACCGGTTTGAACATCACCTGATGCTCAAGGTCAGTGCGTCGGGCGCGCAGGAAGCACGGGATTTCCTGAAAAGCCATTTTGCAACGCATGAGGGCGATTTCTTCGAATGCACGCCCGATGAGGGATCGAAGGCATTCCTGCACCGTTTTGCCGCAGCAGGAGCCGCCGTGCGGTACCGCAACGTCCATACCGACACGACCGAGAATATCGTGGCGCTGGACGTGGCCCTGCGCCGTAACGACCAGAACTGGTTCGAGGTACTACCGAAAGACATCAATGACGAGATCATCGTCAAGCTGTACTATGGCCATTTCCTGTGCCACGTAATGCATCAGGATTATGTGGTCCGCAAAGGCTATGACTGCATGGCGCTGGAACACCGCATGCTGCCGCTGCTGGACAGACGCGGCGCACGGTACCCGGCGGAACATAATTTCGGGCACCTGTATGCGGCACCCGATGACGTGCTGGCCCATTACCGTCAGCTTGATCCGTGCAACTGTTTCAATCCGGGCATTGGTCAGGCCACCAAGCGCCGGAACTGGGTTGCCGAAAGTGTAGGGTGAGCAGCTGGCCGCACACGCGGCCGCCCCTGCTGTCCTTTCGGCATGATGGCCCGGTTGCGGGCCATCCATGTGGTTCCCCCATGATGGGGAAAGGGCGCGGCATGCCACGCCCCCACACAAGGGAAGGAAAGTCTGAATAATGACATATACAGTTGGCCATTACCTTGGTGAACGCCTGGCGCAGATCGGGCTCAAGGATCATTTCGCGGTTGCGGGCGACTACAATCTTGTCCTGCTGGATCAGCTTCTTGAAATTGACGGCCTGCGGCAGGTTTATTGCTGTAACGAACTGAACTGCGGTTTCAGCGCGGAAGGTTACGCCCGTGCGAACGGGGCGGGTGCCGCCGTCGTCACCTTCAGCGTGGGCGCGCTGTCGGCACTGAACGCCATTGGCGGCGCATATGCTGAAAACCTGCCGGTCATTCTGATTTCTGGTGCGCCCAACTCCAACGATCATGGCAGCGGGCATATCCTGCACCATACCATTGGCACGCCGGATTATGGCTACCAGCTTGAAATCGCCAAACGCCTGACCTGTGCGGCGGTCTCGATCACTTCGGCCGGGGACGCGCCGGTGCTGATCGACCACGCCATCCGCACCGCGCTGCGTGAGAAGAAGCCGGCCTATATCGAAATCGCGTGTAATGTCTCGTCCCAGCCATGCCCGCGTCCTGGTCCGGCAGGCGCGATCCTGGCGGATGCGCCGTCCGACCCGGACACGCTGAAACTGGCGATTGATGAACTGGCCGACTTCATTGCCGCGCGCAGGAAGCCGATCATGCTGGTGGGCAGCCGCCTGCGTGCCGCAGGCTGCGAGGATGCCGCCATCCGCCTGGCCGATACGCTGGGCTGCGTCGTGACTACCATGGCCGCCGCCAAGAGTTTCTTCCCCGAAGATCACCCCGCTTATGCCGGGACGTACTGGGGGGATGTCAGCAGCCCCGGTGCGCAGCAGATCTTTGACTGGGCGGATGGTGTGCTGTGCCTGACGCCGGTGTTCAATGATTATTCCACCGTTGGCTGGACCGCGTGGCCCAGGGGCGACAACGTGGCGCTGATGGATACGCGACATATCGCGGCCGGTGGCAAGGCATTTGACGGCGTGCACCTGCGTGATGTGATCGAAGGTCTGATCGCACGGCTGAAGGGCCAACCAAAAAAGGATGCGACTCTGGTTGAATACCGCCGCATCAAACCTCCCGAAGCGCCGGTGGCCGTAGCCGATCCCAGTGCCCCGCTGGTACGGGCCGAAATGGCCCGCCAGATTCAGGGCCTGCTGACATCCGATACGTCTGTCATTGCCGAGACCGGGGATTCCTGGTTCAACGCCATGCAGATGAAGCTGCCGCGCGGTGCGCGCGTGGAACTGGAAATGCAGTGGGGTCATATCGGCTGGTCCGTGCCCGCCACCTTCGGTTATGCCGTGGCCGCACCCGAACGTCGGATCATTGCCATGATTGGCGACGGATCGTTCCAGCTGACGGCGCAGGAAGTGGCCCAGATGGTGCGGCTGAAGCTGCCGGTGATCATTTTCCTGGTCAACAACCGTGGCTACACCATTGAAGTCCAGATCCATGACGGTCCGTACAACAATATCAAGAACTGGGACTATGCGGGTCTCATGAACGTATTCAACGCGGAAGACGGCCATGGCAAGGGTTTCCGCGCCACGACCGGCGCTGAAATGGAAAAGGCCATTGCCGCAGCCGTCGCGAATAAGGAAGGTCCGACACTGATTGAATGCGTGATCGATCGTGACGATTGCACCAGCGACCTGATTTCGTGGGGCCGCCGCGTTGCAACCGCCAATGCCCGGCCGCCTGCCGTGCGCTGATTACGAGCCGCTGTAATGCCCGAATGGGATCATATGGGGGTGCCTTCGGGTGCCCCCTTGTCGTATGGGATGTGTTTTTCAGGGGCTGTTTTAAAGAAGTCTCTTAAATGGGAAGACAAAGGAACATGACGGCAATAACCGGCCCACGCGTGGGATGTGGTGCGGCCATTGTGGATGAAAAGGGCCGTATCCTGCTGCTGCGACGTCTGAAACGGCCGGAAGCCGGATGCTGGGGCCTGCCCGGTGGCAAGGTGGATTCTTACGAAACCACGGCCCAGGCGGCAGAACGTGAAATTGCGGAGGAACTGGGCATCACCATACAGGCCCGTGACCTGCTATGCCTTGTGGAGCAGATGGACGCCGATGCCGGATATCACTGGATTTCGCCTGTGTATCTGGTCACATCATGGCAGGGTGTGCCGACCCTTATGGAACCGGACAAGCATGAAGGCCCATGCTGGTACGCACTGGACGCGTTGCCGGTGGATCTGACCGAACCAACCCGCCATGCCCTGGCGGCCCTGCAGATGCGATCAGAAAAATAATGTCAAAGTTTGATTTTTATCGTGGCCGGTGTGCTGGCCATGCGGTCAACTGATTAAACGATGCTGGCAGATCAGGCATTGTCGGTAGTGGTTGCCAGCGTGCGGGCATAGTCCCGCAGGGCGCGACGGTGGCGGGAATAGATCATCCGGGTGGTCTGGGACCGGGTCGGGATTTCATCGGATGCCACGGACAGTCCAACGGCGACGACGGGGGAAGCTGCCGGGGACGAGGCGATCGTGTCAACTGCAGGGGTCATTGCTGTTTTTCCGTTATGTGCCAAGGACGGGACGGGCTCCGGTGAATCGGGTTGTTAACCGAACGACACATTACCTAACGTCCATACATGTCAGGAATGAGGCATAAAAGACATACCACGCCGGAAATGCGATTCTGTAAGTCACATTTAATTGATACCATGCAACCCAGCGGCATTCTGTCCTGCGCATTACAAAAGTTTCCAAAAAGTAATGTGGCCGCATTCATCGCATAGATGAATTAAAAAAATATCTAATTATCCTTTTCTCCAAACCGGTGTCAGCCGATATCGCGCAGCAGTCGCCCCCGTGTCCACGCATGGCATAACCCCAGCGTGCCGTCGAACCAGTCGGGGCCAAGGCTGTGGACCTGTTGTGTGTCGTGATGCGTGCCGGTCCATGCCAGAAGCTGGATGCGGCGCTGGATGACCAGGGCGGGCAGGATGTCCAGATCCGCCTGTGTAATGGTGCCTGTCGTGCTGTAGCCGCGCAGCCAGTGATCGACCCAGCGCGGTACATGCGGATGGTCTTCATGGAAACTCAGCGCTGCTGCAAGATCCTGCATGAACCAGCTTATGCCGCAGTCATCAAAGTCGATCAGGCGTGTATGCGTGCCGCTGACCAGCAGGTTGGCCAGCCGCAGGTCGGCATGGATCAGTCCGAATCGATCCGGGTGCATGCCATAACCGGCCAGTTGCGCATCAACCTGCCGCACGCATTGCGCAATCAGGTCGTGTGCGGATGGGGTCATGCCCGGTACCCGGTCCCATCGTCCCCACAGTGCGTGGGGACCCGTCATGGTGTCAGGTGTCCATATCTTGCGGATAAACCCGTCGGGACGCGTCCAGCCGCGGCTGTGGCCATGCAGGCGTGCGGTCATGCGGCCCAGCCGGTCAAAGGCTGCCGGATCAATGTCCGGTGTGGGTTCGGTGCCATCCATCCATGCAAACAGGACCGCATGGCGCGTTACCCCGTCACCACACTGCACGGTGCGCAGGGGCATGCCGTCATGGGCGGGGATGGGCAGGGGAACTTCAAGTCCCGCTACGTGAAGGGCATCAAGCCATGCCAGTTCGCTGCGGATTTCGGGTGCGCTGTGGTAGCCGGGCCGGTGCAGGCGCAGTGCATAACGTCGCCCATCGCCTGCGTCGATACGGAAAATGACGTTTTCTGAAATGGACAGCAGGGTGGTCTGCGCATCAGGCAGGCGGTAATCTGCCAATGCCGCATGGGCCTGTCGGTAAAGGAGGGCGGGATCGGTCATGATCCGCCCCCCATACCGTGGGAAACCCCATTGATGAAGGGTGCGTTACAGGATGCAGTTGAACTGCAGGCCCATCACCGCCGCATCATGATAGGTCGTGGTGCCGCCGGGGCGGTTGATGTACTGGAAATCCGGCTGGAAGCTCATGCCACGAGCGGTGTGGATGTTGTAGAACAGCTCGTACACATCTTCATGCGTCTGGATGCCCCATACCTTGCCCCACTGGTTGGTCAGGAACGGCGTGCCAGCCAGCACCGAGGATTCCTGCTGCAGGACGGATGCGCGGCTCATTTCGAAATAGTGGAACATTGCCCCCACCGTATCGAGCGGACGGCCCCATTTCGCACCGGTTTCCACCATACCGGCCCATGCGTGGTATTTCATTGCCGAGACCTTGCCCGACGTATACATGAAGCCCGCCAGCGCGATCAGGCCGTTGGTCGGACCTGCGCCATTGCGCATGAACATCTGGTCTGCCTGGAACCATGCGGTACTGACGCCCGACTGCTTGCGGAACGGCCGGCCCGTCAGAACGGCCGAGTTGCCGTTTATGTCCTGATACAGGTCGCTGTACTGGGAATTGTCGTAGCCGTAACCTGCCTTGTAGTGACCGGCCAGGTGGTGGGGACCAAATTCCGGCAGCCAGCCGATTTCCACCGGGGTGGAGAATTTGCCAAGGCCACTCTGTGCCCATGACCAGCCTGAAATGCCACCGTTATAGGAATGCGGTGATACGGCGAACATACTGGCCATGATGTAGGTATCGACCGTCGGCATGACGCGGGCTACGACACCCAGGTTGCCCGAAGGCCAGTCACGGCCACCCGGCACGTATTTGCCCGGCGCGGGGTTACCGCATATCGACACGTTCATGAAGTCACAGAACAGCGGGGATGCGGCGAAGAAGCTGCCCACCGGGATCCAGCCTGCGCTGATGTCCAGCCGGTTATGGAACAGGGACTGTTCGGCATACATGTACACCAGATGGGCGACCACGTTACCACGGGCGCCATAGATCTGCTGCACGCCGGCAAGGGAATCGTGAATGTAATCGGTACTGGCATTACGGCCATGACCGTTCACGATCATGGTATGTGTCCAGAAATTCTTCGGTGCACCGGCCAGCTTGTGCCAGTCGATATCGATTTCCACACCGACCTGACCCGCATCGGTCACGCCCTGCTTGGCACCGCCACGGAAGTTACCCGCCAGCTCCTCATGCACGTCGGCCTCGATATGTACGCCGTGTTTCAGCAGGAAGGGCTGAATCCCGGCCCAGTCCCCGAAAAAATGCTGGTTTCCGTAAGGCGCGCTGAAAAATGATCCCGGATCGTTCACTGGGACATTACGTCGTGCATTGACGTTGAGGCTGGGCTGAGAGCCGATCACGCCCTGTCCTTCGCCGGGGATGGCCTGTGCCGATGCGGTTTCACTCTGGGTGAAAAACGCAAGAAGAAGCAGGGATAGCGGGACAAAAAAGCGGGAGAATGTTCTGATCATCCGCGTATCGATAGCATATTTCATGCCGAATATAAACCTTGGCAGGGGAATTATGTAAAAACTAATGTTTTGTAAAATAACGGTAAAGGAATTTTTTTTGTTATATCAATAGATTTATGTAAGATGTTATTATTAATGTGTATGTTTTTTTTGTGCAATGCACAAATACATCAGAATTTTGTGTTTGTTCTCACACATTACTCATTATTTCCCTGTCGGAATGACGGTGGGCATGCCCGCTGCGATGCCCGTTGACGCCATGGCGCGGGAATGGTGAACATGGCTTCATGTCGCGACTTGATATGAAAAAAACCTTCCTGCCTGTCCGCATCGCGGTGCTGACGGTATCCGATACCCGTACGCCGGAAACGGACAGATCCGGCGATATACTGGCCGCGCGCATCACCGCCGCAGGCCATGCCGTGGCAGCGCGCGCCATCGTGTCCGATGATGTCGGGCAGCTTGCCGCCACCCTGTCGGGGTGGATTGCGGACCCGCAGGTGGATGTCGTCATCTCGACGGGCGGCACGGGGGTAACGGGCCGTGACGTTACGCCGGAAGCTTTCGATAAAGTGATCGAAAAACGGATTGAAGGCTTTGGTGAGCTGTTTCGCATGCTGTCCTACCAGAAAATCGGCACATCCACGATCCAGTCACGCGCACTGGCTGGGGTTGCGAATGGTACTTATCTGTTCGCGTTGCCCGGGTCATCCGGCGCGGTGAAGGACGGGTGGGACGACATACTGGTCTGGCAGCTCGACAGTCGCCATGTGCCCTGCAATTTTGTCGAACTCATGCCCCGGCTGCGTGAGCACCTGTCCCCGGACGACCATCACGACTGACCGGATAACGGGAAGGAAACGGATAATGAGCGCACCAAGGCTGCTGCTGCTGGCTGGCGATTATGTCGAGGATTATGAGGTCATGGTGCCCTATCAGGCCCTGACCATGCTGGGCTATCGCGTTGATGCGGTCTGTCCGGGCCGCAGGAAGGGCGAACATGTCCTGACCGCCATCCATGATTTTGAGGGGGCGCAGACCTACAGTGAAAAGCCGGGTCACCGCTTTGCGCTGAACGCGACCTTTGATGAGATCAGTCACGGCGACTACGCGGGCCTTGTCCTGCCCGGTGGGCGTGCGCCGGAATACCTGCGGCTGGACGCACGGGTGATCGAACTGGTCCGCGCCTTTGCCGACCGGCCCATTGCCGCGATCTGCCATGCGGGCCAGCTTCTGGCTGCCGCCCGCATCATTTCGGGACGGAAGGTTTCAGCCTATCCTGCCTGCCGCCCGGAAGTGGAACTGGCAGATGGTATTTATGCCGATATCGCGCTGGATGCCGCGATTACCGATGGCCAGCTGGTCACGGCCCCGGCATGGCCCGCCCATCCGGCATGGCTTGCACAGTTCATCGCCGTGCTGGGGGCGAAAGTCACCCTGTAGCCTCGCGATAAATAAAGAAGTTTCTGGTGAAGCTTTTTTTTAAGCTTCAGGGAAACGCCGCCTTTTTAAAAAAGGCGGCACCAAAAACTTTTTTTATCAATCAGATACCGCTGCTGTTCATGGCCGGACGGTTGAGGATCGACAGGAATTCGCGCCGTGTGTCCGAATTGGTACGGAAGGTGCCCAGCATGCGGCTGGTGACCATCGACACGCCGGGACGATGCACGCCGCGCGTGGTCATGCACTGGTGCGATGCTTCGATCACCACCCCCACGCCATAAGGCTGCAGTTCCTCGTTGATGGTGTTGGCGATCTGGGCCGTCAGCCGTTCCTGGATCTGGAAACGCCGGGCGTAGGCATCCACCACGCGGGCCAGCTTGGAAATCCCCACCACCCGCTTGCGCGGCAGGTAGGCTACGTGGGCCACCCCAATGATGGGCACCATGTGGTGTTCGCAATGGCTTTCCACGCGGATATCGCGCAGCAGCACCATCTCGTCATAATCATCGACTTCGGAAAAGGTGCGGCGCAGCAGGTCGACCGGGTCTTCGGCATAGCCGCAGAAGAATTCGTCATATGATTTTATGACGCGCTGGGGCGTATCACGCAGCCCCTCGCGGTCGGGATCTTCACCCGCCCAGCGCAGCAGGGTGCGGACGGCCTCCTCTGCTTCCGTGCGGGAGGGGCGGGAATCGATGGGAGTCATGCTGTTGGTTCTTGTTGCATGGGCCTGTCCGGCAGGGACACGCCGCAGAGGGGAAATTTAATGAAGGATGGCCGGATGATGCGGGCTGTCCAGGCTGAAGACGGGAATACTGACATCAAAATGCTGCCGGCTGGCGGGGCGGATCATGTGGTACATGCCACCCATGAAGCCGGTTGGCGTTTCAAGGGCGGCCCCGGACATGTATTCGAAACTGGCGGCGGCGTCGATAAGGGGCTGCTCCCCTACCACGCCGTCGCCTTCCACGCGGTCGATCCGTCCCTTTCCGTCCACGATGCGCCAGCTGCGGCGCAGTAGCTGGATCTGGTCCTTGCCGTGGTTTTCGATACGGATTCGGTACGCCCATACATAACGGTGTTCATCCGGTTCCGACTGGTCATCCAGCCAGAAGGTCTGGACAACCACGCGGACATTGTCGGTCGTCGCCTCGAAACAGGGGGTATTGTCCATTGTCTCGCCCAGCGGGGATTCCGCTCCTTCCCCACCGGGGGGAGGGAAAGGCCTGTTCTTGCTCATGGAGGGAAGCTCCTTGCTTACCGGTTGCCCAGCGCCGCGATGCCGCGCTTGAGGTCATCAATCAGGTCGTCGGCATCTTCCAGTCCGACGGAAAAGCGGATCGCCCCGTCTGTAATGCCAAGGCGGGCGCGTTCTTCGGGCGCCAGCTTCATGTGCGTGGTCGTGGCCGGATGCGTGACAAGCGAGCGCGCATCGCCAAGGTTGTTGGAAATCGAGATCAGGCGCAGTGCGTTCATGAAGACGAACGCCCCTTCCTTGCCGCCCTCGACCTCAAACGCCACCAGCGTGGAACCGGCGGACATCTGCTTTTTTGCCAGCTCATACTGCGGGTGGTCCTTGCGGCCGGGATAGAAGACCCGGACGATGCCGGGTGCATCCGCCAGGAAGTCCGCAACCCTTGCGGCATTCTGCGTCATGGCGTTCACGCGCAGGCCCAGTGTCTCGATGCTTTTCAGCATGACCCATGCGTTGAAGGGCGACAGGCTGTTGCCGGTATTGCGGGTAAAGGGACGCAGGACCTCGTCAATCCATTTGGCATTGCCCAGCACCGCGCCACCCAGTACGCGGCCCTGTCCGTCGATATGCTTGGTGCATGAATACACCACCACGTCCGCACCCAGTTCCAGCGGCTTCTGGTACAGCGGGGTCGCGAACACATTATCCACCACCACAGTCGCCCCGGCCTTGTGCGCCAGTTCACAGATCATGCGGATGTCCAGCACATCCAGCATCGGGTTGGACGGGCTTTCCAGCAGCACGGCGCGCGCAGGCTTGCTCAGCGCGTCCTTCCATGCCGCCATGTCGCCACCATCGACGAATATGGTTTCCACGCCATAACGCGGCAGCAGCTCGGCCACGATCCAGTGGCACGAACCGAACAGTGCGCGTGACGCCACGACCCGGTCTCCCGCGCGCACCTGCGCCAGCAGGGCGGAGGAGACAGCGCCCATGCCCGTTGCCGTCAGCACGCAGGCTTCCGCGCCCTCCAGATCACACAGGCGGCGTTCAAGGTTGGACGTGGTCGGATTGCCAAAGCGCGAATACTGGTAATGCGAGACATCGCCCGTAAAAGTACCCTCGGCCTGTTCCGCGCTGTCATAGACAAAGCCGGAGGTCAGGAACATCGCTTCGCTGGTTTCACCATATGGCGTACGCTCAAGGCCCGCGTTGATCAGACGGGTGGCGGGGCGGAAGGATTTGGGATCAGGCTGGTCAGTCATGGCGGATGGCGATTCCTGTGAACGGGGATGGGCGTGAATACGGGCAGGGGCCAGCGCCGGTTCTGTTCCGGCAGCCCATTCCCCCAAAAGGCGGTTCACGACCGTGGAAACCATGATGCCCGCGCCCTTGCGGGCGGGATCAGGCCTCTTTAGCGCGTATGTTTTACCTCGCCGCAAGCCGGCCGTATCAAATCACGAGGGTCTGACGGGCAAGCCAGCCAGACATCAATGCTTATTGCGGATCAGGGCAGGGTGCGTCAACTGCCGCCCGTATGGCGGGGTGATTGCATCCGTCCGGCTTGTGCAGTATAGAGGGGCCGGAACGCGGGTGTAGTTCAATGGTAGAACGGCAGCTTCCCAAGCTGCATACGAGGGTTCGATTCCCTTCACCCGCTCCATCATCCCAAAAAAAACACCATGTCCAGCCGATCTGTCCGGCAATGTCGGTGTCGCGAGGTACCGGTCGTTTACCTGTCTGTCGGCGTGGGGGACGGTTCGGCTGCCGCCTGCGTATCGATATAGGTCGTGCCGTTCCAGATCCAGCGATCCGTGTCATCAACCAGCAGGTCATGCATGCCGTCATGCATCTGTGGGGTAATGGTGATCGGCCCGCTGACGGAATCCAGAACCAAAATCCACTTGCGCCCATCGGGCAGATACACGGACGTGGAGCATCCCGCCGATCCGCACAGGCTGGCGGACTGCAACTGTACAAACAACGCCATGCGGCGCGGGTTGTCCGACAACTGGCCCGATCCGGTCAACAGGACGGGCTGTTCACGCTGGTTCGCGGCGTCATGCAGGTCCTGCGTCACCAGTTTTCGGGCCTGCCGGTCCAGTTCGGTGCCGGGATGCTGCGCCAGGATCACCGGTCCGCTTTCCGCCCGCGCAACACCCGTGCCCGACAGAAGTGCTGCAGACAGGCTGGCGACATAGGCAGCCCCACGAAGGGAAGGGAAAAATCGGGGCATGGCGGACACTCCGGCTGGGGGAACAGGGTTGCGCACCCAATGTCTTTCATGCCGAAAGGTTCCCCATTCGTGCGGGGCGGATGCCGCAACCCGGCCATTTCCCTGATCCTGCCAGACCGGGACAGGACTGGCTCCCGTCCCGCTACAGGGTCAGTTGCTTGTGTGGCGGTGGAACGTCATGGCGGTCTGTGGCGTCGCTGTGCCGGTCGTGCTGGGCCAGCTTGCCTCGATCCGGTCGCTCAGTTCATTCAGCAGGTTTTCGGTCACCTTGGCAATATTGGCATTGCTGCCCGTATTGCCCTGCGTGACGATGGTGGTGCGGTTACGCAGGATGGAGGCGCGCGAATCCTGCGGAATGATGGCCCAGTCTGCATTCAGGGCGGCCTGGCCGTCGCGGCTGACATCAAGACGGCTGATATTGAGCTGCAGCCGCCATGTCGGCCGGTCAGGCTGGCTCTGGTCGGTTACGAACAGGTGCGGCCATTTCTGCGCCAGCCGCGCCGTGATCAGGTCGGTCGCACCCACCGACAGGCGGCTGGCCCAGCGGCCCAGCCCACTGCGTTCGATCTCGTGGCCGTTGCGCACCATGATGTCCTGACTGTCCAGATAGTCGGGCATGCGCGCGCGTTCGACCTCGATCACGGGCGTGCTGTCCGTGATGGGCATGGTGGCGGTGCTTTCCGCGCCGACGGCCACGGCGGGCGCGCCAAGGGTATAGAAGCGCACCGGGGCGGAGGAACAGGCCGACAGCACAACCGCCGACAGCAGCAGTCCGCCCCCTGCCCGCAGGGCCGGATACAAACGGGAAAGGGAGACAGCGGGCTGGCGCGTTTTCATTTATTGCGTCCCATCAGCAGAAGTTGCGGATTACTTTCGACTTCATTGGCGAATCCGCGCAGCCCGTAACCAGCTTCCATAATATCACGCATCGTATCGTCCAGATTGAGCCTGTCACGTGATTGCGGGTCGGTCAGCGTTCGCAGGCTGGCAAGGGTTTCATGCGCCTGTGTCATGGTCTGGCGGGTACTGGCGATCAGCGTCAGAAGCTCCGCCCGCCGTGCGGCGAACTGCTGGCTGTTGGTGGCGATCAACTGGTCCAGCTTGTTGATGGTGATGCTGGCGCGGTTTTCCACATCTGCAATGGCAGTACGGATGTGGGTGACCGCCGCGTCACTATGTACGGATGTCTCGCGGATACTGGCGATCATGCCCGGCAGGTCACGGTTCATGTCTTCCGCCAGCTTGTGGATGCTGGCCATAGCGGTCTGCAGATCATGATGAAGCTGCTGGACGGATATGGCGACCAGCGAGGTTTCCATCTGCTGCAGCGCCGTCTGTCCCATCGGTATTTCCGTCAGGTCCGTGTCCACCAGTCCCGGGTGCAGCAGGGCCGGTACGTTGGGGGCAAGGTCAAGGTCAAGCTCGGTCTGTCCGGTGACAAGGCTGTGCAGCGACATTTCCGCCCGCAGCCCGTTGGCGATCAGTTCGGACAATGGCGGCAGGTCGCTGCGACCGGGCGCATGGTCGGGATCAAACAGGATATAGACCGGCATGTAGGTGTGATGGCTGGCCGGATCGACCTTGACCGTAATGCGTTCGACGGCACCCACCGGCACGCCCCGGAAATTAACGGGGGAGCCGATGTCCAGCCCGTTGGTCGGGCTTTCAAAAATCACCAGTGCCTCGGTGGTGCGACCGGGCAGGGGAAGCGATCCCTTTACGCCCAGTATGACGAGCGCAATGGCCGCAACCCCCAGCACGGCTGAACCGATCAGCGTCTGCCTGCCGGGCATTGGCATTACCCGTTTCCAGCGGGGCTGGAACTGTCCAGCTGTTCACGGTGCATGAAGGCATGAACCATCGGATCGGTGCAGTGGTCGCGCAGCCAGCGTGGTGATCCGTGGGCAATGGCGGTTTTCTGGTCGGCATCAAGGAAGATGCCATCATCAGCGATGTGGAACAGGCTGGACAGTTCATGGCTGACGATGATGATCGTCGCCCCCAGCCCGTCGCGCAGGTTCAGGATCAGTTCATCCAGGCGGGCGGACGTGATCGGGTCCAGCCCGGCGGAGGGTTCATCAAAAAACAGGATGTCAGGGTCCAGCGACATGGCGCGCGCGAGGCCCGCACGCTTGCGCATGCCGCCACTGAGTTCGGACGGATACTGGTCAATGGCGTGCAGCATGCCCACCAGCCCCAGCTTGAGTTCCACAAGCTGGCGGATCACGTCCGGTTTCAGCTTGGTGAACATCTGCATGGGCAGGGCGACGTTTTCGCCTACCGTCATGGAACTCCACAGCGCGCCACTTTGGAACAGGACGCCGAAACGCCGCCCGATCCGCACGCGGCTGGCGTCATCGCCTGCCCAGTAATCGTCCTTTTCCACCAGGTAAGTGCCATGGGTGGGACGCAGCAGGCCGATCATGCTCTTGAGCAGGGTGCTCTTGCCGCAGCCCGACCCGCCCATGACCGCAAAGATGCTGCCACGCTTTACGCGAAAGGATACGTCGTGCTGGATCACCTTGCTGCCGAAGGCCAGAGTCACGTCATCGACGGAAATCATCACCGGGCGGTCATCGGTGGAGGGCATCTGGGTATTCGTATCATTCATGACGGTCAGATCCCGATGACATTGGCAATAACCGCGAAAATCGCATCCAGCGCGATTACGCCCACAATGCCCACGACCACGGCCTTGGTCGCGGCAATGCCCACGTCGGCGGCGCTACGTCCGGCCTTCAGCCCGATGCGGCAGCTGGTCAGGCCGACAAAGGTGCCGAACACGAAGCTCTTGATGAAGCCGAAGGTGAACTGGTCCAGCGGCAGCGCCTGGATCGTTTCATGGAAGTAGCCCAGCGGCGACACATCCAGCATGATGTAGGACACGAAGAACCCGCCCAGCATGCCGATAAGGCACCCGTACAGGTAAAGCAGCGGCATGGTGAAGGCGAGTGCCAGCACCGAAGGCAGGATCAGGTAACTGGAAACCGGGATGCCGAATACCTGCAGCGCGTCGATTTCTTCATTGGCCTGCATGGTGGAAATGCGCGCGGCATAGGCGCCACCGGTGCGCCCGGCCATGATGATGGCGGTCATGACGGCGGACATCTCGCGCACCATGGCGATGGCCACAAGGCTTGCGACATAGATGTCGGCCGCGAATTTATGCAGTTCCACCGAACCGACAAAGGCAAGGATCGCGCCCACCAGAAAGTTCACCACGCCCACGATCAGCAGCGCCGCAGGCCCCGCCGCATTCAGGTCGGACATGAGGTCGACGGTGCGCATCATCCCGCGCCCGACCAGTGAGGCCAGGCCACCACGGGCTGCGGCCGTCCCCATTTCGCTGACGCAGCCGACCTCGTTCAGGGTATCGAGCGTAAACTGTCCCACTGCCGCCACCGGCGCGAAATGGTGGGAGGGTGGAGGCGTTGGTTCGGGTGGGATTTCAGGCAGCAGGTCCAGCAGCTTGTGCGCGGATTCCGGCAGGGTGTTGGTATCGACTTCCACATGGGCTTCACGCGCGCTGCGCTTGAGTTCCCACAGGAAGCTGATGAGCGAGGTATCCCATCTGCCCAGCTGGTCGGTGCGGAATTCAACCGGCTCACCGTGCGGCACATCCTTCAGTGCCTCGGCGGGAAAGGCGGGGGTACGTCCTTCCTGTGCAATCCAGTTCCCTGACAGTGTGACAAGGGTCCGGTTCGCCTCGGGCTGAAGATGCCATTGCGGCGCACCATTGACGGACGTATTCACCAGCCTCTCCAACCTCAGTGCCGCAACCTATGCCTGCCCGGTCACGGGGGCGGCATGCACAGAACGATCCCCGTCCACGTTACATGGATGCGTCGCGCATGCGTATGGCGGGCATCCCATGGTATTCTGTTTTCCATACCAGATGACCCGCCCGGCACAAGCCCCGCCGGTGTGGAGGCTCCGCGATGGCAACGCATGGCTTTGGGTTACTGCCGGTCCGTATCGGGCACGCCGCGTGGGTCATGCAGTATATCCAGCGCTGGATCCGCAACCGGCCTTCCCTGCACGACAGCCGTGATATCCGCCACCAGCCGCCGTGCCACCGGAAGTCGGTAATGCAGCGGATCCCAGAAATTATCGCGGTTTTCCGTCAATGGGCTGTCATGGTTGAAATCAAGGGCGATCACGTTGGGCCAGTGGGCCGCGATCCTTTCTACCCCTAGCCTGCATGCCTGCAGCCGGGTTGCGGCGATACCGCCTGCCGTTCCGTGCAGGAAAGCGGACGCAGGCGCAAACCACAGGATGGGGATGGTGGAAGCAGGCATGCGTCCGACCATTGAATCCAGTAGCGCCATGGTGGCCGGTGGCGTGGCGGCCATGCCCGGTGGGGCGGGGGTGTTGTCAGGTGGCGTCCAGTGGTCGAAGGCGGCCTGCACCCGGCTGCGCAACTGGTCATAGCGGTTATCGGGCGGCACGAAACTGGTGTAGCCATCCAGACCGAAACGCTGGGTTTTCAGCCCCACCAGCCACAGGAACTGGTTGGCCGCTTCCTGCAGGGCATACAGGCTGGCCATGTGCAGGTAGCCGGTCCATGCGGGGTGGCCATACATCCATTCCGGCCACGGGCGGTTGGGGGATGTCAGGCTGCCGGGGCGTTCATGGCACCAGGCGGCGTCCACATCGATCATGACAATGCGCGGGGTGGGGTGGGCACGCAGGAAGGTATCGAGTTCGCGCGCCTGTTCCCACGGGCTGGCGCTGTTCATGGCCATGTTCAGGAAATGGGTGCCCAGTGCGCGGTCCATCACGACGGGCTGGATCAGCCTGCTGGTGGATGTACCCAGCATGACGGAATCGAAGCGCGGGTTACGCGCCAGCGCGGGCATGGTGTAGCGGGCGTTGGATGTAATGGGAATGCGTGGCAGGCAGGGGGAAAAGGGCAGTACGTCCCACGGGTCAACCGTTACGATGAACAGGTAAAGGCCGCCGCCCACCACCAGCATGGTTCCCAGCGCAAGCCGGCAGAACTGCTTCCATGCGCCAGGGCGCGCCCGCGTCATTGATGGCGGAATGTTACGACCAGTACGTCACGATAGGCCGGTCGCGCGGGATCAAGGGGCTTTACCGCCGTCACCCCGTGATAGACGCGGTTGTCGTTGACCACCGCCGTATCCAGCGGTTCATCCAGCATGAAGCTGCCTACCATGGTGCGCTGCAGGTCATGGATCGCGGTTTCGCCCGACATGACGTTCTCGCGCCGGATCATCACGACCATGACCCAGTCCACGCCGTCACGGTGCAGCCCTTCCGGTGTGGGCTGGCCGGGACTGTCATCCAGCGCCTCGATACGGAACTGGTGGATTTCGGTATGCCATGTATCAGGCATGCTGGCCGGATCGGTCAGGTCCGCCACGATCCGGTGCATGAGCCGCAGGATGGCGACCAGTGCGGGGTGTGCGCCCACTTCCGGTTCCACCGCGCGGAACCAGCGTTCGATCCCGCCATTGAGTTCGTTGTAATCACGGCTCTGGTAATGGGGCTGGTGTTTCTTGCGCTGGATGCCGTCGTCGCTGATGGAAAAAGTGGCATGGCGGCGGCGGCGGTAACGCCCGCCATCCGCCATGTAGCGGTCCAGGCCCAGCCGGTTCCAGCTGGCGGCGAAGCTGGCCCAGTCCCGTAGGCCATACTGCTCCAGCAGGGGCCGCATCTCCCCTGCCGGCACGAAGGCGTAGCCATCCGTGCGCAGGGGCGATTCCAGTCGCGCCAGCAGCGTGGGCGTGCCGTCAGCCATGGGAGGGTTCATCGCCCTTGGGGCTGGTTGCATCCCTGCCGTCGCTGTCATCCGGGCTGGGGGTGGCAGGTTTGGACGCATCAGGCTGCGCGTTGTGCGCAGCGAGGATGGCTGCGGGGTTTTCCTCCATGTTCATCTGCAGGGCGCCCTTCGGGCCATTGGCCAGCAGGTTGAGCGAAGTCGGAATCGGGAATGCGACCTTTTCCTTCACCATGCGCGCGCCAAGACGGGCATAGTATTCACGATAGACCTTCCACTTCGCTCCCGCCGCCGTGCGGATGGAGCCAAGGAACTTGGCCCCGTTCCCATCAGCCTGTTCGACACCAAGGAACGAGAAGTCGGACTTGATCAGCGGGCCATAGACGGGGTCCTTGCGCAGCACGGACAACTCGTCCTTCAGGATCGCCGCGACCCGGTGCGGATCTTCCGTCAGGTCCAGCATGAAGCTGACCACCACAAGGTTGTAATCACGTGAGGTATTGGCGATCGACGTGACGGAGGAGAACGGGATGATATGCAGGTCCCCGTTGATCGCGCGCAGTCGCAGGGTGCGGATCGACAGGTGTTCCACCGTACCCGCGACACTGCCCGCGGTGACCCAGTCACCCACCTGCATCGCATTTTCCACCAGCATGAAGAAGCCGGTGATGAAGTCCTTGACCAGACTCTGCGAACCGAAGGCGATGGCCGCACCCATGATGCCCGCACCGGTCAGCAGCGGGGCGACGTTGATGCCAATCTGCGACAGCGTGGTCACGGTCACGATGATGATGATGAAGGTCAGCAGCACCGTGCGGATGATCGGCAGTACCGTGCGCAGCCGGGTGGCGCGGGATGCCTGGTCCGATGTCTCGAACCGGGTAATCTGGTTCTGCAGCGTGGCGTTGGCCACTTCCCACACCACGATGGCGATGGTGTAGGCGATCATGACCGTCAGCATGGCCCCCACGATCTTGGTGCCCAGCGAACCATGTACGAAGAAGCGGATGGCGGGCAGGCCCCATGACTGCAGCAGCAGCACGACGGTCACGAATGTCAGCAGCACCGACAGCGCGCGCCGCGCGATGGGGTAGTAGTAGTCCACGCGGGCCTGCAGGCCGGGATAGCGCTTTTCGGTCGCTTCAGGCACATGGAAGATCTTGTTCTGCACGCTGAAGGCCAGCACGGACAGCAGCCGTGCGCCAAGGATGACCACAATGGTCAGCGACAGCGTGCGCAGGATCCAGGCATAGCCACCACGGATCTGGGTGGCCCAGACCAGCCACAGCGCGAAGTCGAAGAACATGGCCGGAATCCACCAGAAGCGGACCATCTTGCCCACGAAGATCCAGAACGGCTTTTCACGCAGGCGGCCCGAGGGCTGCAGTGCCGCACCCACATGGTGGCGGATGCGCCAGATGAAGATCGCGATCAGGATATGTTCGATCAGCACCACGGCGCGGATGATGGCTTCCGTGCCGCGGGCGGGCATGTGAAACACGCCACCCAGCGTGGACAGGCAGACCACGATGGACGGGGCCGCGACAAGGAAGTTCCACCACCGCGTGACCATGCGCGCCGTCGCGTCCGATGCACTGCACAGGCGGATGGTGGGGGAGTGCGGGACGAACACCGTCTCCAGCAGCAGGTAGATCACGCGCGCTATTACGTACGCGTTCGTCAGCGTGATGGTGACCATCGCGGCCTGATGGGTGGAGGTGAACAGCGCGGATGCGCCATAACCCAGCCCGCAGAACAGGGCGACCGGCAGCAGTTTGATCAGCAGGTGCAGCAGTGAATAGGGAATGCGCGTGATGATGCGCAGCGTTTCATGCTGCTGGCGGTCATCGTTCTGGCGTGCCTGTTCGGTCTGCTGTTCGGCCTGTGCATCGGCGGTGGTGGCGGGCGGCGGGGCAGGCTGGTTCTCATCCGCCTGGTCTTCCCGCTTCAGGCGCTGGTTCAGGCGCTGCTCGGTCGCCACTGCGCGCGCGGTGACACCCGCCAGCGGCTTGCGCATGGCGATGGACAGCGCGCGTTCGGCAACAAGGGCGAGGATGAAGATGATGCTGGCGCGACCCATCGCATCCAGCAGGATCCGGCGTGAATCCGCATTGGACAGGATGGAGTGAACCCACCGGCCCACAAAGGCCAGATCCTTGAACAGCCCCATGAAGTTCTGGCCCTGCTGCAACGCGATGTCGCGTATGTGGGTCAGTTCGCTCATGGTTTCGCTGCTGATGCTGTCGGGTTCAAGCGACACATCGGCAGGGGCGGCTTTTTTCGCGGGGGCCGCAGCAGCCGGGGCTGGTTGGGGCGCGGGCAGCCCCTTGGCGATGGCGTCAAGGGTGCGGGTGAACTCCTCGCGCTTCTGCGGGTCGTTCATGACCGACAGTACCTGCTGCGCCTGCTGGCTGGTTATGCCCTGCGGGGCTGCGTCGGTATCCGCCGCGCGGGCCTGCATGGCCCATGGCAGTAGTGCCAGCATGAAGGCCGCCAGCAATGTCAGGATACCGCCCCGTCTGGACCGGGTTGGGGCGGAATGGACCGTTGTCGCGTAATGGGCCGACATGCGGATTGTTCACCTCCTTGGAAAATCAGGAAACCCGGCGCAGCGTCAGGTTCCCCGCCGTAACACCAAAACGCCCGCGCGCATTCCTGCGCGGGGCGGACCGTCATGCTGCGGGAAAAACATTCAATATCAGAATAGAAGGCCGAGCGAGGCGGGAAGGTTGCATTTTTGCCATGTTTTTTTGTGTCAGCCACCCCATTGCGGTGGCGGCGGGGCAGCGGCCCGTGCCTCGCGGCGGATCACGCAGGTGCCCGCCAGGATGTCATGCAGACCCTGCTTGCGCTGCGTCCACATGACCATGAGGAAGCCCACCCCACAGATCAGCGCCGACAGGTATTTGCCGAAATACCGCCCCGCCGCGCGCAGCAGCGTGATGCGGTTGCCATACAGGTCGGTCACGCGCATGTTGCACATGATCTTGCCCGGCGTGGCCTGCAGGGATGATGCCTCGAACACGATGTAATACGCGGCGGGCAGCAGCAGGGTAATCAGTTCGAACAGCCCGTTGCCGTTCCAGTGCAGGTGGGGCGTGCTGGACAGGATGGTGTAGTCTGCGGGCTGGATATAGGAGATGCGGTAGTCGCCCCCGCTGCCCCCCGTCGATTGCGGGTCGAATATCGAGATCGACAGGCTGGGC
Source organism: Komagataeibacter diospyri (assembly GCF_006538165.1). Classification (GTDB taxonomy): domain Bacteria; phylum Pseudomonadota; class Alphaproteobacteria; order Acetobacterales; family Acetobacteraceae; genus Komagataeibacter; species Komagataeibacter diospyri. The sequence continues at coordinate 139,179 of NZ_BDLU01000037.1, read as the reverse complement.
GGTACCAGCAGCATGCCCAGCAGGCCGAGCACCGCCCATAGCACGATGGAATCGATCACATAGGCCACGACCCGGATCCAGAACCCCCCATAGGTCCAGACGTCCTGTGGGGTGGAAGCAGGGCGGAAAAACGGGTTTGTCATGCAGGCGTTTCCTGTCTGGCAGACGTGGTGGGTATACCCGGACAGCAATGCCATCGCTGCGTGCGCAACGGAACAGGAAAAACGGCCTCCCCTCAATCAGGTGCCCATTATTGCCTAGCTGCGGTAGGAACCGTTGATGTCGATATAGCCGTGCGTCAGGTCGCAGCCCCATGCCTGCGCCGTGCCGTTGCCAAGTCCCAGGTCAATGGTAATCTCGATTTCCTGCCCGCGCATATGCGCGACCACGGGGGTTTCATCGTAATCGGGCACAACGGTGCCATTCTGGGCGATCCATGCTCCGCCAATGCCGACCGACAGCGTATCACGGTTGGCGGGTTCGCCACATTTGCCAACCGCCATGACGACGCGGCCCCAGTTGGCGTCTTCCCCCGCCACGGCCGTCTTGACCAGCGGGGAATTGGCGACGGCCATGGCCACGCGGTGGGCCGATTCATCGGATACGGCGCCGGTGACGGTGATGTGCATCATCTTCGTCACGCCTTCCCCGTCGCGGATCACCAGCAGCGCCAGTTCCAGCAGCAGGGAATCGAGTGCATCGCGGAAATCCGCCAGGTCGGTCGACTGTGCATCCCCGATTTCCGCATTGCCTGCCTGTCCGGTGGCGAACAGCAGGATCATGTCGGAGGTGGATGTATCCGAATCCACAGTGATGCAGTTGAAGCTGCGGTTGACGCCATCGGCCAGCAGGGACTGGATCACGCTGGCGGGCAGCTTCGCATCAGTTGCGATGAAGGACAGCAGGGTCGCCATGTCCGGTGCCACCATGCCGCTGCCCTTGACGATGCCCTGGATGCGCACCGTCGTCTCACCAATGCGTGCCGTGCGGGTCGCGGCCTTGGGAAAGGTGTCGGTGGTCATGATGCCACGTGCGGCGTCCGCCCACCCGTCATCGGACAGGGTGGCGTACAGGCCGGGCAGGGCGGCTGAAATCTTCTGATAGGGCAGGATTTCACCGATCACGCCGGTGGAGGCGAGGAAGACCTCGCTCGCGGCACAGTTGACCAGACGTGCCGCATCAGCTGCATTGGCCTGCGTCGCCTCGAAACCGGCGCGGCCGGTAAAGACATTGGCGTTCCCGGCATTGACCACCAGAGCACGCGCACGGCCATCGGCCATCGCGGCGCGGCACCAGTCCACCGGCGCGCCGGGGCATTTGCTGCGGGTATACACGCCTGCCACCGTCGTGCCTGGCGCGAATTCCGCCATTACCAGATCGGTCCGCCCCTTGTAGCGGATGCCTGCCGCTGTTGCACCAAAACGCACGCCCGCCACGGGCGGAAGGTCAGGCATTGACCGGGCAAGGGGGGAGACGGGCAGGGCATGGGCCATGGTCAGTCAGGATCCTGGGATGACAGCGGGAAACAGGGAATGAATATAATAAGGGCGCGGGCGGGAATGCGGTTGCATGCCCACCCGCGCCACAGTCCGGTCAGTGGGCAGCGGGCTGTTCAGGCAGCGGCTTGCCATCGGGGCCGAAGCGCACGACCTTGACCTGTGACAGGGCGTTGCTGACGGCCTTCTGCACGCCTTCCTGGATCAGCTTCTGGCGGATCTGGTCGCGGGTTGCATCCAGCGTGGGCGTCGGCGCGGTGCGCTTGCCCAGCACCTGAATCACGTGCCAGCCATACTGGGTATGAACCGGGGTCTGGCTGAAGGTGTTGGGCTGCATGGCCGATGCCGCATCCCAGAAGGTCGGTAGCATGTCGCCCTTCTTGAACCAGCCAAGATCGCCGCCATTCTGCTTGGCCGACCCGGGGTCCTTGGACAGCTTGGTGGCCAGCTGGCCGAAATCGGCGCCGCCCTTGAGCTGCTTGATGACGTCGTTGGCCTCGGCCTCGGTCTGCACCAGAATATGACGGGCGTGGATTTCTTCCGCGCCCGGCTTGTTGGCGTAGTTCTTGTCGTAATACGCCTTGACCGCATCATCGGTCAGCGTGGGGGCGACCTGTGCCGACAGATACGCATTCTGCAGCGCATTCTGTGCCGCCTGCTGCATCTGCTGCTGGACGTCGGGCTGCTTGTCCAGCCCGGCCTTGGCGGCTGCGACCTGGATGGCGCGCTGGTCCACAAGCTGGTTGAGCAGGATCGGCACGATGATGTTGTCGGGCAGCTTGCGCAGCTGCTCGGGCATCGTGGCCATGGCCTGCCGCACGTCATTGAGGCGGATGTCCTGTCCGTTCACGCTGGCGAGGAGCGGATTCTGGTCCGCCGTGGCCGGCGCGCCCGGCTTGGCCGCCGCGGGGGCGGGCGCCGGGGCGGGTGTCGCCGCGAATGCAGGAGGGATGATGAAAGAGGAAGCAAGCAGGGCCATCGTTGCGACAGCCTTTGCCGGACTGATAGTCCGCATGTGCAAAAAACCCTAGTTATGAACGCGTTCGGCAGGCATCATGGCGAAGGGTGGCCCGGCCTGCAAGGGCCGGATGCGATATGGCCGTTTTCCCCCGCTTTTGCCACGGCGCTGCGGTCCATCGGTTGACCGTTGGCGGCGTGGGTCCTATCTCATGTCTCCGCGCGAGAATTTTATCCGCCAAGCCTGCCCCCGCCCCCGCCGGTCCGTCGCGGGCGTGCGGGAATGCCATTCCGGGAAGGTCTTCATGTTCGCCAGTATTGCCCGCGCCCTGTTCGGAACCGCCAATGACCGGGCGCTGAAATCGTACCAGCGGCGCGTGCCCGCGATCAACGCGCTGGAAGCCCAGGTCCAGACGCTGGACGATGCCGCCCTTGCCGCCAAGACGCCCGAATTCCGTGAACGCCTTGCCAAAGGTGAAACGCTGGATGCCCTGCTGCCCGAAGCCTTCGCCGTCTGCCGCGAGGCCTCGAAGCGTGTGCTGGGCATGCGGCATTTCGATGTGCAGCTGATTGGTGGCATGGTCCTGCATGATGGCAAGATTGCGGAAATGCGCACCGGTGAGGGAAAGACCCTCGTCGCGACCCTTGCCGTCTATCTCAGCGCGCTGGCGGGTAAAGGCGTGCATGTCGTGACCGTCAACGACTACCTGGCCAGCCGCGACGCAGACCAGATGGGCAGGCTGTACGAATTCCTTGGGCTGAGCGTGGGCGTGGTCGTGCCCAACATGCCCGAGGACGAGCGCCGCGCCGCCTACCGTGCCGACATAACCTACGGCACCAACAACGAATTTGGCTTCGACTATCTGCGCGACAACATGAAGTACCGCGTGGAAGACATGGTCCAGCGGCCCTTTCACCATGCCATTGTCGATGAAGTCGACTCGATCCTGATCGATGAGGCGCGCACCCCCCTCATCATCTCCGGCCCTGCCGAGGACAGTTCCGACCTGTACCGTGCGGTGGACGAAGTGATGGTCGCCCTGGTGGCTGACCCGGAGGCGTATGAGAAGGACGAGAAATTCCGCTCCGTCATCCTGACCGAAAAGGGCGCGGAACAGGTGGAGGAGCTGCTGCGCGGTGCTGGCGTCCTGCACGAAGGCGGCCTGTATGACAGCCAGAACGTGGCGGTGATCCACCACGTCCAGCAGTCTCTGCGCGCGCATACGCTGTTCACCCGTGATGTCGATTACATCGTGCGCGGTGGCAAGGTGGTCATCATTGATGAGTTCACCGGCCGCATGATGGAAGGCCGCCGGTATTCGGATGGCCTGCACCAGGCGCTGGAAGCCAAGGAACATGTCGAGGTCCAGCAGGAAAACCAGACCCTGGCCTCGATCACGTTCCAGAACTACTTCCGCATGTATCCCCGCCTGTCCGGCATGACCGGCACGGCCATGACGGAAGCCGAGGAATTCGCGGATATCTACAAGCTCGACGTAATCGAGATCCCGACAAACCTGCCCGTCGCGCGCAAGGACGATGATGACGAGGTCTACCTGACCGCACGGGAGAAATACGAGGCGGTCGCGAGCCTTATCAAGGATATCAGCAATACATCCGGCCAGCCGGTGCTGGTGGGCACCACCTCGATCGAGAAGAGCGAATACCTCTCGTCCCTGCTGCGCCAGCATGGCATCAAGCATAACGTGCTGAACGCCCGTTTCCATGAACTCGAGGCCGAGATCGTGGCGCAGGCCGGGGCGCCGGGCGCGATCACGATTGCGACCAACATGGCCGGGCGCGGCACGGACATCAAGCTGGGCGGCAATGTGGACATGCTGATCCATCAGCGCCTTGCCGGAATCGAGGATCCGGACGAACGCGCCCTGCGCGAGCAGGAACTGCGTGAGACGGTGGCCCGCGATCACGATATCGTGCGCAAGGCGGGTGGCCTGTATGTCATCGGCACCGAGCGGCACGAAAGCCGCCGTATCGACAACCAGCTGCGTGGGCGCGCGGGTCGTCAGGGCGATCCGGGCAATTCGCGCTTCTTCATCTCGCTTGAAGATGACCTCATGCGCATCTTCGGTACCGACCGCATGGGCAACATGCTGCAGAAGCTGGGCCTGAAGGAAGGGGAGGCGATCGTCCATCCCTGGATCAACAAGGCCCTTGAGCGTGCGCAGAAGAAGGTCGAGGCCCGTAACTTCGACATGCGGAAGAACACGCTCAAATATGATGACGTGATGAATGACCAGCGCAAGGAAGTCTATGCCCAGCGCCGGGAATACATGGCGGCGGAGGATGTCTCCCCCATCATCACCGAAATGCGTGAAGACGTGATCCATGACATGGTGGCCCGTCGCATTCCCGAAAAATCCTTTGCCGAACAGTGGCTGAAGGATGAACTGGCGCAGGATGTGCAGACCACGCTGAACCTGACCCTGCCAATCGCGGAATGGGCGAAGGAAGACGGCGTGGACGCCACGGTCGTCGCCGAACGGATCGAGCAGGCGGCCGCCCAGTCACAGGCCAGCCGGGCCGCCAATTTCGGACCGTCCGTCATGCGCTATGTGGAAAAACAGGTGCTGTTGACCACGTTTGACGCGGTATGGAAGGAACATCTGCTGGCGCTGGACCAGCTGCGGCAGGGCATCGGCCTGCGCGCCTATGGCCAGAAGGACCCGCTGAACGAGTTCAAGCACGAGGCGTTTGAGCTGTTCCATGCCATGCTTGACCACCTGCGGGTGCGCGTGACGTCAACCATGGCGCGGGTGGAAATGGCACCGCCGCCGATCGACAACCCGTTTGCCGGTGTCGCCGAAATCCATTCCGACCCGGAGGTGCCGGGGCTGGAGAACGAGCCGGGACCGGGGCTTATGCCCGACGCGACGGGCAGCCAGCCGGACCCGTCCATGGCGACACCCATTGGCGGGGCTGCGGTCATGCCTGATGACCCGTCCAGCTGGGGCGAGGTCTCACGTAATTCGCCCTGCCCCTGCGGGTCAGGCAAGAAATACAAGCACTGCCACGGGCGGCTGGTCTGACCAGCCGTCCCGGTGCGGACAGCCAAGAACGATAGACGAAACAGGATCAGGGACGAACGATGGCGGGTCATTCCCAATTCAAGAACATCATGCATCGCAAGGGCGCGCAGGACGCCAAGCGGGCCAAGCAGTTTGCCAAGGTCATTCGTGAAATCACCGTGGCCACGCGTGAGGGCATGCCCGACCCGGCCATGAACCCGCGCCTGCGCGCCGCGATTTCGGCCGCGCGTGAAGTCAACATGCCCAAGGACACGGTTGAGCGCGCGATCAAGAAGGCATCGGGTGCTGGCGGCGGTGATGACTACACCGAAGTCCGTTACGAAGGGTATGGCCCCGCCGGTGTGGCCGTGATCGTGGAAGGACTGACGGATAACCGCAACCGCACGGCGTCCGACGTGCGGGCTGCGTTTTCCAAGCATGGCGGTTCACTGGGGGAGACGAATTCGGTGTCCTTCATGTTCACTCGCCTTGGTGTGATTACCTATCCGCTTGATGCGGCCAGCGAGGATGACCTGATCGAAACCGGGCTTGAAGCCGGGGCCGAGAATGTCGAGACCGTGGACGGCGTGCATGAAGTGACCTGCCCGGTCGAATCTTTTTTTGCCGTGCGTGACGCGCTGGAAACCCGCTTTGGCGAACCCGCTTCGGCCAAGCTGGACTGGCGGCCGTCCAACACGGTTGAACTGGATGAAGACAGGGCGCGCAGCGTGTTCAAGCTGATCGACACGCTGGAAGACCATGACGACGTGCAGGCGGTGTACGCCAATTTCGACGTGCCGGACGACGTGGCCGAAAAGCTGTCGGCCTGACCCGGCCGGTGGTCCGCATCCTTGGCATTGATCCCGGCCTGCGGTTTACCGGTTGGGGGGTCGTGACGGCGCAGGGTAACCGGCTGAGCCACGTGGCCGATGGTGTGATCGCCACCGATTCGGCATGGAGCGTGCCCGAGCGCCTGCGTCACCTGCATGATGCGCTGCTGGAACTGGCCCGTAACTTCGCCCCGGATGAAGCCGCGGTCGAGGAAACCTATGTCAACCGCAACGGGGCCGCGACGCTGAAGCTGGGTTACGCCCGTGGCGTTGGGCTGCTGGTGCCGATGCTGCTGGACATTCCCGTATCCGAATACGGGGCGAAAACGGTCAAGCGCGCCGTGGTTGGCACCGGGGCCGCGACAAAGGAGCAGGTCAGCATGATGGTCCGTCGTATCCTGCCCACGGCCCTGCTGAAGCGCGCGGATGCCGCGGATGCGCTGGCGGTCGCCATCTGCCACGCGCACCATCGCGCCAGCGCAGCCCACATCGCCAACGCGACGAGGATGGCATGATCGCGCAACTGCGTGGCCTGCTGGCGCAGGTGGAGGCGGATCGTTGCGTGATTGACGTAAATGGCGTCGGCTATCTGGTACAGGCGTCCAGCCGCACGCTGGCCGTTCTGCCACAGCCACCGGAACTGGCGTGCGTGCTGGTGGAAACCGTGGTGCGCGAAGACGCCATCCTGCTTTACGGTTTTGCCGAGGCGTCGGAGCGGTCATGGTTCCGCCTGCTGACCACCGTGCAGGGAGTGGGGGCCAAGGTGGCGCTGGCTATCCTGTCCGTCCTGCCGCCGCCTGACCTGATGGTGGCCATTGGCGGAGGGGACAAGGCCATGCTGACCCGTGCGGGCGGCGTAGGCGCGCGCCTGGCCCAGCGCATCGTGACCGAACTGCGTGACAAATGTGAAGGCATGCCCACGGGCGCACCGGTGGGCAGTGTGGTGCCGGGCGTGACCATTACCGTGCCGACGCAGCGCAGCATCGCGGCGGATGCGTTGCTGGCGCTATCCGGCCTTGGCTTCCGCCGGGCAGAAGCGCAGCCAGTAGTGGAACGCGTGATTGACCGGCTGGAAGGCAGTGCCGACCTGGATGTCGTGATCCGTGACGCGCTGAAGGAGCTGGCCCGATGAGCGAACAGCCCGAGCGTGAGATCGACGCCCGCCGGGGCGAGGAAGACGGCAACGAAGGTTCGCTCCGCCCCCAGACGCTTGACGATTTTACCGGCCAGAAGGCCAGCCGTGAGAATCTGGCCATTTTCATCGCTGCCGCGCGGCAGCGTGGCGATGCGCTGGACCATGTGCTGCTGCACGGGCCGCCGGGACTGGGCAAGACCACACTGGCGCAGATCGTGGCGCGTGAACTGGGCGTGGGCTTCCGCGCGACATCGGGGCCGGTGATCCAGCGCGCTGGGGATCTGGCCGCGATCCTGACCAACCTGCAGCCGCGCGACGTGCTGTTCATTGACGAAATCCACCGCCTGCACCCGTCCATCGAGGAAGTGCTGTACCCGGCGATGGAGGATTTCCAGCTTGATCTGATTATTGGGGAAGGGCCTGCCGCGCGCTCGGTGCGGATTGATCTTGCCCCCTTTACGCTGGTGGCCGCCACTACGCGCGCGGGTCTGCTGGCGACCCCGCTGCGTGACCGGTTTGGCATTCCGCTGCGGCTGGTGTTCTACACGCCTGAAGAACTGTGCCAGATCGTGACCCGTGGCGCGCGCAAGCTGGAATTCGACCTTACACCGGAAGGGGCGGAGGAAATCGCCCGCCGTTCGCGTGGCACGCCACGCATCGCGGGCAGGCTGCTGCGCCGGGTGAGAGATTTCGCCGCCGTGGCGCGCGCGGGCAGCGGGCCGGTTGACCGGGCGCTGGCCGATGCTGCGCTGTCGCGTCTGGAAGTCGATTCGATGGGCTTGGATGGCATGGACCGCCGCTATCTGCGCCGTATTGCCGAATATCACCATGGCGGTCCGGTGGGCGTGGAAACGCTGGCGGCCGCCCTGGCCGAAGCACGCGATACACTTGAGGACGTGATCGAGCCTTACCTGATTCAGGAAGGGCTTGTGCTACGGACAAGCCGCGGGCGCATGCTGGGCGAACGGGGCTGGCGGCATCTTGGGCTGCAGCCCCCCGCCCGCACGCCTGGACAGGGTGACCTGCTGGGGGATGACTGATGGTGGAACATAATATCGATTTCCGTATCTATTATGAGGATACGGACGCGGGTGGCGTGGTCTATCACGCCCGCTATCTTGCGCTGGCGGAACGCGCCCGCACGGAAGCCATCCGCGCGCAGGGGCAGGCGGCGTCCGACCTGCTGGCCGATTACGGGCTGGCCTTCGTGGTGCGGCATGCGGCCATCGACTACCGTGCACCGCTTCGGCTGGATGATATCGTGCGTATCACGACTCGCCTGACCGAACTCGGGGCGGCAAGCTGTCGGCTCATGCAGGATTTCCACCGCGTGGATGGGGCTGGCGATCTGGGATGCGGATCGCTGGATGTCCGTCTGGCCTGCGTTCGCGCACAGGATGGGCGCGCTGCCCGATTTCCGCCGCGATGGCGTGATCTGTTACGCGAACTCGTGGCCTGAGCCAGACGGAGGCATGCAGTCTGCATGTGCTTTTCGTGCCATGGGTTGACCGGGATGCAAGGCTGTGCGGAAAGCGGGTTGGCCGCGACTTGCTAAAGGGGCAAGTTTCGTGTTTGTGCGAACGGTCAAGGTGGGCAGGAGGTATATTTGGACCAAGCGGTTAACGCGGCGAATCTGGGCGCTGCAGCGGGTGATCTGTCGATGTGGGCGTTGTTCATGCACGCATCGATTGTCGTTAAGCTGGTAATGATTGGCCTGGTGACCTGCAGTGTGATTGTGTGGGCAATCATTTTCGACAAATTCACGACTGTCCGCCGGATCAACCGGCAGGCGAATGATTTTGAGGAACGCTTCTGGGCCGGTGGCAGCCTTGATGACCTGTACGAATCCGATGGCGCCAAGCCGGTCCACCCGATGGCCGCCGTATTCGGTGCGGCCATGGGGGAATGGCGGCGTTCATCGCGCATTACCGGCATCGACCTGGTGCATGGTGGGGTGCAGGATCGTGTCAACCGCGCCATGGCCATCACCATTACGCGTGAAATGGACCGCCTGAACCGGTGGGTCATCTTCCTCGCCACCATCGGACCGGTGGCACCGTTCATCGGCCTGTTCGGCACGGTCTGGGGCATCATGCATGCCTTCGGGTCGATCGCGGCGATGCACAACACCAACCTGTCCGTCGTGGCCCCCGGTATTTCCGAAGCCCTGTTTGCAACCGCCATCGGCCTTGTCACGGCCATTCCTGCGGTGATCGCCTATAACGTGATCAGCAACAGCATGGGCGTGTTCGAAGACCGGCTGGACGCCTTCGGCACCGAATTCGCCGCCATCCTGTCGCGTCAGTCCGAAGAAAGGGGTGCGTGACCATGGGGGCAAGCCTGAGCGACCTGCGTGGACGCCGGCGCAAGCGGCGGCCCATGGCGGAAATCAACGTCACCCCTCTGGTTGACGTGATGCTGGTGCTGCTCATCATCTTCATGGTGACGGCACCAATGATGACCAGTGGCGTGAACGTGGACCTGCCCAAGACGGACGCGGCCCCGGTCAATACGGACACCAAGCCGATTACCGTCTCTATCCGGTCCAATGGCGACCTGTATCTGGGGGATGATCCCGTCTCGCCGGACCAGCTGGTCGACCAGTTGAAGGCGGCGGCCCAGAATGACCGTGAACACCGCATTTTCGTGCGCGGGGATTCCCATATCGATTATGGCCGTGTGATGCAGATCATGGGCCAGATCACGGCAGGTGGCTTTACGCACGTGGCTCTGCTGGCACAGCAGCCGCCCGGTGGCCATTAAGCTGAACCTGATACCGGGAGCCGTCTGATCGTGGTGCCACCGCGTCGTTCCGAACGTGTCCTCATGCGGCGTTCCGTCATTGTGTCGGGCGGGCTGCATGTCGCACTGCTGCTGGCCGTGCTGCTGCGGATGCCGGTGCCGGTTCCCAGGGAACCGCCGCCGCCACCCACGATCGAGATGGAATTCGCAGCCGATACCGGTACGTCCACCCCGCACAAGGGTGACAAGCCAGCACCCAGGCCCGCCCCGGCGCCCGCGCCGGTCAGGCAGGATGCGCCCCCTGCGCCCACCCCACCGGAAAAAGCACCCAATGAGGAAGCGGCCCCGCCGCCTCCGCCTCCGCCCCCCATGCCACCGCCGCAGCAGGCGCCCAGGCCGGTACCCGACGCGCCAACGCCCCCGCGTGAACAGCAGCCCTCGCCCGATGCGGTAAAGCTGCCGCCCACGCCGGCCAAGGCTGCCCCGGCACAGGCCCATGCCCCGGTGCCCCCTTCGGCCCAGCCGGACCCGACGGCCGCGCCCAAGGTGCAGGAGAAGTCAAGCACGACGCAGCCCAATGAGGCGAAGAAGCACGTGCCTGATACGCATTCCCTGCTGGCGACGCTGGATGCGTTCCGCGCGGACCAGAAGCAGACCCATCCGCCCAAGGCGCGGCCCAACCCGCAGCAGGGAGGCGCGCCAGATGGCGGCGGAACACCGGATGGGGATATCACCAGCGCGCTGAACGCAACGCAGCAGAAGGCAATCGGCAATTCCGTGCGGCGCTGTTATTCGGAAGATACGGCCGCGCGTAATTATGCCCAGTTCGTGGCGCATCTGGTTGTGACAGTGGATGAAACGGGCACGGCGCGGCTGGTGGAATTTGCTCCCCAGACACAGGCGCAGATGGCGTCGGACCCGTCCTACCGCGCGCTGGCGGAACGTGCGCGTGATGCGGTGCTAAGCCCCACCTGTGCCAAACTGCCCATTCCGCAGAACCTTCTGGGCCAGACCAGGCAACTGAAATTCGTATTCCGTCCCTGAGATAAAGTGGACGAAGGCGAGGAGAGGAAAATGACGTCAAGCGTAAAGCCATTGATTCCCGATGATGATGCCGATCGGCTGGCCGCGGCCTTTGGCCGTCGCGGTTTCATGGGGGCTGGTGTGGCCGGGGGCCTTATGGCCACGCCGCTGTTTGCCGCGGGTGTCGCCCACGCGCAGGCGGGCGATGCCGAAATCACGGTGGACCAGGCCCGCACGGCACCCATTCCCATTGTCCTGCCTTCGCTGGGCAGTGGTGTGGCGCAGCAGATCACGGATGTCATTTCCGCTGATCTGGGAAATTGTGGCCTGTTCCGTCCCATCAGCGCCAGCATGCCGCAGGGCACGCCTGATTTCGGCAGCTACAAGTCCATGGGCGCACGCGCAGCCATGACCGGCAGGGTCATGGACCAGGGCGGCAGCCTGCGGGTGGAATTCCGCCTGTGGGATGTCGTGACCGGCAAGCAGATCCAGGGCACGGCCTATACCGCATCTGCCCAGGACTGGCGTCGCATCGCGCATGTGATTGCTGATGTGATCTATGGCCGCCTGCTGGGTGAGCAGGGATATTTCAATTCCCGCATTGCCTATATCGCCCGTTCCGGCCCGCGCGCGCGCCAGACCACCCGGCTGGCCATCATGGATCAGGACGGGGCGGACAGCCGTTACCTGACCAACGGGCAGTGGCTGACGCTGACGCCGCGTTTCAATCCGGCAAATAGTGAGCTGGCATTCATGTCGTATGCCAACTATAGGCCGCGTGTTTACCTGTTCAACCTGAATACCGGACAGCAGAGACTGCTGGGTGATTTTTCAGGTATTTCCTTTGCGCCCCGTTTCGCCCCGGATGGACGTTCCGTGGTCCTGTCGGTCACGCGTGGTGGCGGGTCGGATATCTATACCGTGGACCTGGCCACGATGGCGCGGCGGCAGCTTACGTCCTCCGGTGCGATTGACACCAGCCCGTCCTATAGCCCCGATGGGTCGCAGATCGTATTCAACTCCGATCGTGGCGGCTCTCCGCAGCTTTATATCATGAGTGCTGCGGGCGGCGACGCGAAGCGGATTTCCTATGGCCACGGGCATTATGGATCCCCGGTCTGGTCCCCGCGTGGCGACCTGATCGCGTTTTCACGTATTGCCAATGGCAGTTTCTCGCTGGGGGTCATGGCCCCCGACGGAACGGGGGAGCGGATCCTGACGCAGGGCTTTACGGTGGAAAGCCCGACTTTCTGCCCCAATGGCCGTGTGCTGGCCTTCTGTCGCCAGAGTTCGGCAGGCAGCAATGGTGCCGGATTTGCAACAGGTATCAATACAATTGATATTACCGGCTTCCATGAACGGGCCCTGCCGGCGGGCAGTGCGTCCGATCCGACATGGTCGCCGCTGAACAAGTAATTCTTTCAATGTGTTGGGCAGATAATATTCCGCTACCTAATCATTTAACAAATGGCGGGTATGTGTTTGTCCAACATTGACTGTGGCCGGATTTTATCTCTATGCTAGCGGCGGTTTCCAGCGATCGCGAGTTTCTGTTTGGACAGTTTGTTTGGCAGGGCGCAACGAGACTCGGGACCGTTCTATATTTAAATCCGGAAATTCAACAAATGGTTTCAAGCAATGAAACCGATCCAGGATCAAAAGTAATGAAACTGAAGCTTCTCGGTGCGGCCGGCATGGCCCTTTTTCTCGCTGCCTGTTCCGATCATGCGAACAAGAACGTGAACACGGGCGCCGCCACGCAGCAGGTCGGCCCGGCCCCGGGCAGCGAGGCTGACCTGGTTGCAACCGCTGGTGACCGCGTGCTGTTCGCGCTGAACCAGAACACGCTGTCGAGCGATGCGAAGGCAACGCTGGACAAGCAGGCAGCCTGGCTGGCCAAGTACCCGCAGGTGCACGTGCAGATCGCTGGTAACTGCGATGATCGTGGCACGGAAGAATACAACATCGCGCTGGGTGAACGTCGTGCCAACGCGGCGCATGACTATCTGGTGGCAAAGGGTGTCGATGCATCGCGCATCACCACCATTTCCTATGGCAAGGACCGTCCGACCGCTGTTGGCGATGACGAAGCGTCCTGGGCCCAGAACCGTAACGCCATCACGGCGGTACAGTAAGTTTCTGCCCACGCTTTTTATGGCGTGACAGTTATGGAACCGGCCGGGCGCTTATCGCTCGGCCGGTTTTGTTTTAGGTATGCATGTCTTGTGTTTCAAAGGGTTTGGTCCATGCAGTCTGTGATGTCATGTTTCCTTTCGGTCCCCGCCCTGTGCCGACGGTGGGGCAGGGTGGGCGTGCTGGCCGGTGGGGTCTCGCTGGTGGGCATGGGGCTGGCGCAGGCTGCTGACAATAGCGGCAATCTGACCCTGCAGCTGCTTGACCGCGTCAATGCGCTGGAAGACCAGACGCGGGAAATGCGCGGTCAGATCGACCAGTTGACCAATCAGGTCCAGCAGCAGAACGCAACCATGAACAAGCAGATCGAGGACATGAACTTCGCCATGCAGCATGGCCATGGCGGCGCAGGTGCCAGTACCGTTGCCCCGCCTGCCACCGCAGCGGCTGCGGCCCCGGCCGCTGCATCTGCCAAGCGCACGCCTGACGAAGTGCTGAAAGCCGGAAATGACGCGCTGCTGAAACAGGATTACGCCACGGCGCAGGCTGATGCACAGCAGGTTCTGTCCGGTCCCAAATCGCCCCGACAGGTGGATGCCCAGTATCTTCTGGCCCAGTCACTGGCGGGGCAGAAACAGTATCGTCAGTCGGCGCTGGCCTATTATGACGCCTATAACCGTGCGCCGCACGGCCAGCGCGCACCCAGCGCCCTGCTGGGAGTGGCAGCGACGCTTGTGGCGCTGAATGACAGGGCGTCGGCCTGTCAGGCGCTGGACAAGCTGTCCAGTGAGTTTCCTGAACCCGCCGCCCGTATCAAATCCGCCGAACAGGTTTATCGTAAGCGCGCCAAGTGTAGCTGACCTGCGGCAGGGCGCTGGTGCTTTCGGCTGAAGCGGTTAATCCGTCGCATTTTTCTGCCATGATGGTGGCCCTTGGCCCATGGCCGGGTCAGGGCGTGCCAGTTGCGGTTGCCGTATCGGGGGGGGCGGACAGCATGGCGCTGGCCATTCTTGCGCGGCAATGGCGGCGTGATGTGGTTGCGCTGGTGGTCGATCATGGCCTGCGTGCCGAATCCCGATCCGAAGCCGTGCAGACCCTGGCCCGGCTGTCCACGCTTGGCATCCCCGGTCTCCTGCTGTCCCTGACGGGGCTGGTGCGCGGCCCCCGCATGGCGGAACGTGCCCGGCGCATGCGCTATCAGGCCCTTTTTGCCGCCTGTCGCGAAATCGGGGCGCTGGACCTGCTGGTGGCCCATCATGCGGGGGATCAGGCTGAAACGGTCATGATGCGCAGGCGCGCCGCCAGTGGGAATGACGGACTGGCGGCCATGGCGGCTGAGATTCCTGTAACCGATGTGCGGCTTGTCAGGCCCTTGCTGGGAATTCCCAAGTCTGCCCTGTATGCCACTGTCCGCGCGGCAGGGGTGGCATGGGTGGAAGACCCGTCAAACCATGACCTGCGTACGGAACGGGCGCGTGCGCGGCAGGCGCTGGCGCATGATGGGGTGCACGCCGCGCAGTTGCTGGCCGGGGCCCGGCACGCAGGGGCAGGGCGTATGGCGCGTGATGCGGCGGATGCGCGGTGGCTTGCGGCCCATGCGCGGTTCCATTGCGGGGGCTGGGTGGTGCTGCCGGCGGGGCTGGCGTCCGCACGACTGCTGTCTGCCCTGATCGGCGTGATTGGGGGACGGGATTATCCGCCGGGGCGCGAGGCTGTCGAAAGACTGGCCCATACGCCCCGGCCCGCAACCCTGGCGGGTGCGGCCATCATTCCGTGGCGTGATGGGCAGTGGATCATCGCGCGTGAGGAATCGGCGCTTGCGCCCCCCATACCTGCCCGCGCGGGCATTATATGGGATCGGCGCTTCGTGCTGCGGACGCACGCCGTGATGCCGGGGTGGACCATGGGGGCAGCTGGGGCCGTGGCGTCATGGTGGCCTGCCGGCCGGTCGCGTTCCATCTGGCCCGCGCGCGTGTTGCGCACGCTGCCCGCGCTGTGGCATGATGGGCGGGTAATGGCCGTTCCGCATATGGGGCTGTGCACGCAGGATTGCGTGGCCGATGCAGTTTTTGTGAACCAGCCACCCCATCCCGTGCTGCCCGGAGCCATGTTTTGTGCTCCCGATGACGGACCTTCTGATCCATTGTCATAAAAGGTGGCGGATTGGGGGTGTGAATGTCCCTTGATCGTCCTATGTATGTTAGGACGTAGTGAACGTGGCGTCTGTTCGTCTGCCCGCGTGGGGTGATGGCGAAGGGGCCAGCGCATGGAACAGTAGGCAAGATGAACAATTTCGGCCGCAACCTGGCCCTGTGGGTTATCATCATCGTCCTGTTGCTGCTGCTGTTTAACGTTTTCCAGCCGGGAAGCGTGCAGCACGCATCGCAGCAACTGGCGTATTCCGATTTCATCGGAGACGTGAACAGCGGACATGTCCGGTCTGTCGTGGTGCAGGAACATAATATTACCGGCACGTTGACGGATGGCACCTCGTTCGACACGTACGCGCCGCAGGACCCGACCCTGATTTCCCGCCTGACGGACAAGGGGGTGGAGGTCGCGGCCAAACCGCTGGAAAGCGACACGAACCCCTTCCTGCGTTACCTCATCAACTATGCGCCGCTGCTGCTTATGGTGGGTGCTTGGATCTTCATCATGCGCCAGATGCAGTCCGGTGGCGGGCGCGCCATGGGATTTGGCAAGTCGCGTGCGCGGATGCTGACCGAAAAGCAGGGCCGCGTAACGTTTGACGACGTGGCCGGCATTGATGAAGCCAAGGGCGAACTGCAGGAAATCGTCGACTTTCTGCGTGATCCGCAGAAATTCACCCGCCTGGGTGGCAAGATCCCGAAGGGCGTGCTGCTGGTCGGTCCTCCCGGCACCGGTAAGACGCTGCTGGCCCGCGCCATCGCGGGTGAGGCGAACGTGCCGTTCTTCACCATTTCCGGTTCCGACTTCGTGGAAATGTTCGTGGGTGTGGGGGCGTCGCGTGTCCGTGACATGTTCGAACAGGGCAAGAAGGCTGCGCCCTGCATCATCTTCATTGACGAAATCGACGCTGTCGGCCGCCACCGTGGCGCGGGCCTTGGCGGCGGGAATGACGAGCGCGAGCAGACCCTGAACCAGATGCTGGTCGAGATGGACGGGTTTGACAGCAATGAGGGCGTGATCCTGATTGCTGCGACCAACCGTCCCGACGTGCTGGACCCCGCCCTGCTGCGTCCCGGCCGTTTTGACCGTCAGGTCGTGGTGCCCAACCCCGATGTGGCAGGCCGCGAAAAGATCCTGCGTGTCCATATGCGCAAGGTACCGCTGGCATCCGATGTGGATCCCAAGGTCATTGCCCGTGGCACGCCCGGCTTCTCTGGCGCGGATCTGGCCAACCTTGTCAATGAAGCGGCCCTTATGGCGGCCCGGCTTGGCAAGCGTACTGTCGCCATGCTGGAATTCGAGAATGCCAAGGACAAGGTGATGATGGGGGCCGAGCGCCGGTCCCTGGTCATGACCGAGGACGAAAAGAAGATGACCGCCTATCATGAAGGTGGTCATGCGCTGGTAGGTATCCTCACCCCCGGTTCCGACCCGGTTCACAAGGCGACCATCATTCCGCGTGGGCGTGCGCTGGGCATGGTGATGAGCCTGCCGGAAAAAGACCGTTATTCCGAAAGCAGGTCATGGTGTATCGGCAAGCTGACGCTGGCCATGGGTGGACGTGCGGCTGAGGAAATCATCTTTGGCCCGGACAATGTATCTACCGGCGCTTCAGGCGACATCAAGATGGCGACCGACGTGGCCCGCCGCATGGTGACCGAATGGGGCATGAGCGAAAAGCTGGGCATGGTGGCCTATGGCGGTAACGGACAGGAAGTGTTCCTTGGTCACAGTGTCACGCAGAACAAGAACGTGTCCGAGGAAACAGCCCGCGAGATCGATAATGAGGTCCGCAAGCTGATCGACGCCGCATACGATCGTGCCCGTAGCCTGCTGCTGGAACATATTGACCAGCTGCACCGTCTGGGTAGCGCCCTGCTGGAATATGAAACCCTGACGGGTGAGGAAATCCGGCAGGTACTGCGTGGCGAGAAGATCGAGCGCGTGGTGGTGGATGACCCGATGCCGGAAAACCGGCGTCCGTCCGTGCCGCCTTCGGCCCCTTCCGCCCCGGTGGCGCCGCTGCCCGCGCCGGAAGGTGGCGGTGGAGTCGGCGCGGCGCCGGCTGGCTAGGACATTTGATCTGGACGGAAGAAGATGGCGGGGTGGCCCATGGCTGCCCCGCCATGTTTGTATCTGAAGCATAAGGAATTGTTTGAAATAATCCCTTGATAGGAAAGTAATAAAAGTTTTTGGGTGCCGCCTTTTTTTAATAAAGGCGGCATTGTCCGAAGCCGTCGGAACCATTCTTGGGATAAACCGGTTTCCGAAAAATGCTTTCCCGGATACCCGCATTGACAGGATGATCATGAACGACTGGCTGATTGAACCCCTTGCCCTGCTGCATGGGCAAGCCGCCCGGCAGGCCGTGGCGGCTGGTCTGGCCCGCTGGCTGGCGGGGGGGGCGTCCGCCTATACGCTGGCGCGCCTGTGGGGTGGAGGGAAAGACGGACATATCTTTCCGGTTCGCGCCATTCCTGCACAATGGGCGGGGGTTGTGGACAGGGTCAGCACGGGATTTCCTGATGCCGGTCTGCCGTCCGGCCCGCAGGTAATGGGAATCATCAATGTCACCCCCGACAGTTTCAGCGATGGGGGACGGCATTACTGCGTTGCCCCCGCGCTGGAATCCATACAGGCGATGTATGCGGCCGGATGCCGGATTGTTGATATTGGCGGCGAAAGCACCCGTCCCGGTGCCCCGCCGGTGACCGCGGAAGAAGAATGGCGGCGTATCGGGCCGGTTATCCATGCGGTGCGGGAATGCACTGTCCTTGATGACCTGCTCCTGTCCATTGATACGCGACAGGGCATGGTCATGGACCGTGCGCTGGGGGCAGGGGCCAATATCATCAATGATGTCTCGGCCCTGACATATGATCCGGCGGCGCGTGGCGTGGTAGCGCGGCATGGCTGCCCGGTCATGCTCATGCACATGCGCGGCACGCCTGCAACCATGCGTGACCATACGGCCTACGATGATATTGCGGTGGATGTAGTGCGTGAACTGTCGCAGCGGGTGGACGAAGCGGTGGCCGCCGGTATCGACAGGACGCGCATACTGGTTGATCCCGGTATCGGTTTTGCCAAGACGGTGGAGGGCAATCTGGACCTGCTTGCCCGCCTGCCGTTGCTGGCCAATCTGGGCTGTCGGGTGGTGCTGGGCGTTTCACGCAAGCGCATGCTGGGTGAAATCTGTGACCAGCCGGATGCGGCCCGTCGTGATCCGGCCACCATTGCCGCCAGCCTGCCGGGACTGGTTTTTGCAGGCACCGTGCTGCGCGTTCATAACGTTACGGCCATGATGCAGGCCATGCGGGTCTGCCAAGGGCTGGATCGTCACTGACAGGTAAGGTAGGTCGGTGTACGACCTGAATGCATCCGGAGATCCCCAGTAATGGTAAAAACAAGAAAGCTGTTCGGTACTGATGGAATTCGGGGCACCGCCAACCGTTTTCCCATGACGGTCGAAGTGGCACAGAAGCTGGGACAGGCTGCCGGCCTTCGCTTCATTCAGGGGACGCATCGCCATAGCGTACTGCTGGGCAAGGATACGCGCCTGTCGGGGTACATGATCGAATGTGCGCTGGTGTCGGGTTTCCTGTCGGCGGGCATGGATGTGACGCTGGTGGGACCAATGCCCACACCTGCCATTGCCATGCTGACCCGTTCGCTGCGCGCGGATCTGGGGGTCATGATCTCGGCGTCGCATAACCCGTATGGTGATAACGGCATCAAGCTGTTCGGCCCGGATGGTTTCAAGCTGTCGGATGAGACGGAAGCCGGGATCGAGGCGGCGATGGGTTCCGACCTGACCCACATGCTGGCGGCCCCGGACCAGATCGGTCGCGCATCCCGTCTGAATGACGCGGCGGGACGGTATGTGGAAAACGCCAAATCATCGTTCCCGCGCGGGCTGCGGCTGGACGGACTGCGTATCGTGATCGACTGCGCCAATGGCGCGGCCTACCGTGTGGCACCTACGGCATTGTGGGAACTGGGGGCAGAGGTTGTGCGGATCGGGTGTGACCCCGATGGCATCAACATCAACGAAGGCTGTGGCTCAACCCGGCCCGAAGCCCTGTGTGCCGCCGTGCTGCGGCACCGCGCGGATATCGGCATAGCCCTTGATGGGGATGCCGACCGGGTACTGATTTCCGATGAAAAGGGCCGTCTGATCGATGGTGATCAGATCCTTGCCCTGATTTCCAAGTCATGGGCGCGGCAGGGACGACTGTCCAGCCGGTATATCGTGGCGACCGTCATGTCCAACATGGGGCTGGAGCGTTATCTGGAAACACAGGGGCTGGAACTGGTCCGCACGGCGGTGGGTGACCGTTACGTGGTCGAAAAGATGCGTGAACTCGGCGCTAATATCGGTGGCGAGCAGTCAGGGCACATGGTTCTGTCCGATTTCGCCACGACGGGCGACGGGCTGATCGCCGCCCTGCAGGTACTGGCGGAAGTGGTTGAATCCGGCCGTCCCGCCAGTGCGGTCTGCCGCATGTTCAAACCCTATCCCCAGCTTTTGCAGAATGTCCGCTTTGCCGGAAAAAGCCCGCTGCAGGACCCGCAGGTGCACGAAGCGCGCAAGGCCGCGGAAAAACGCCTGGGGGAACGCGGCCGGCTGCTGCTGCGTGAAAGCGGGACGGAACCGCTGGTGCGCGTGATGGCGGAAGCGGAAGATGAAGTGCTGGTGAAAGAAGTGGTCGAGGATATGTGCGACGCAATCAACGCGATCCAGATGGCGGGCTGATCCATGCGTGGGCGTATCCTTATCATGGCAGGCAGCGATAGCGGGGGCGGAGCCGGTATCCAGGCGGATATCAAGACCGTCACCATGCTGGGTGGTTTCGCCATGACCGCCGTGACGGCGCTGACCGCGCAGAATACCTTGGGTGTGCAGGAAGTGATGCCGGTATCGCCCGCTTTCATAATCGCGCAGATGCGCTGCGTCATGGATGACCTGGGCGTGGATGCGTTCAAGAGCGGCATGCTGGATCGTCCCGAAGCGATCGAAGCCATCGCCAGTGTACTGATGACCTCCGCTGATATTCCCTACGTCCTTGACCCGGTCATGGTGGCGAAGGGGGGGGCGGCGTTATTGCAGGACAGTGCGCTGTCTACCCTGAAATCGCGGCTGTTGCCGCTTGCATCCGTCCTGACCCCCAACCTGCCGGAAGCCGAGGCCCTGCTGGAACGACGGATCGGGAACCGGGCGGAAATGATTGCCGCAGCATACGACCTGCTGGTTCTGGGACCGCGTGCCGTATTGCTCAAGGGTGGGCATATGGAAGGGGATGAACTGGTGGATGTGCTGCTGGAACGTGGCGGCGTAGCGGAAGAATTCGTGACCCGGCGCATCCATACCCGCCATACGCACGGAACCGGTTGTACGCTGGCCAGTGCGATTGCAACCGGCCTGGGGCAGGGCATGCCCCTGCGTGATGCGGTAGTACGGGCACGTGCCTATGTGCAGCAGGCGATTGCCGGGGCTCCCGGTTATGGTGCGGGGGCTGGGCCACTGGACCATACGGCTGGAATGACGATGTGGGGATATTAATATTTAATTAATAAAGCGAATGGTATTAATTCATAATCGTCATAACAGGAGAGTAATATATTATCAACTTTAGGTTGTCCTAAATTTACAATGCACTTATAGGTGGTTTTGTTGTAAAATATCTACTGGATGGTCGATATGCGGATCCTGCTTGTTGAGCCTGTTGCACGAAAAGCCGAAGAGACCACCCGGCATATGGAAAAAGGTGGATTTACAGTCGATCATGTCGATACGGGGCATGATGCGCTGGGCATGCTGAAATCGTACAATTACGATCTTGCTGTTATTGATGTCCGGCTTCCTGATTTGGATGGGTATGAAGTCCTGCGCATCAGCCGGGCCGCACGTGTACCCACCCCGGTGCTGGTCCTGTCGGAAGAACGGACCGCCATGGCCAAGGTGAAGGCATTTTCCATCGGTGCGGATGATTATGTGACACGTCCCTATGAATCCATGGAACTGACCGCACGGATGCAGGCGGTCATCCGGCGATCAAAGGGGTATAGTGAACCAACGCTGCGCGCGGGGGAGCTTGAGCTGAGTCTGGACAGCCGGGAAGTCACGGTCCATGGCCAGAATGTACACCTGACCGGCAAGGAATACATGATCCTGGAGCTGTTGCTGCTGCGCAAGGGCATGGTGCTGACCAAGGATGCCTTCCTTAATCACCTGTATGGCGGCATGGATGAACCGGAAATGAAGATCATTGACGTCTTCATCTGCAAGCTGCGCAAAAAACTGCAGATGGCAGGGGCAGGGCAGCTTATCTCCACCGTATGGGGACAGGGTTACGTCCTGCGTGATGAAGGCAGTCCGCTTGCAGTGCCCCCTGAACAGGCCAAGACGCATGCAGCGGTTTTCTGACCGCGGCATGGCTGTCGCTGGATGACTTTCTGGCACCTCGTGCCTTAAAAAAGTCATGGATAACAGTTGAATCTGGTAGTAATTAAAAAAGGCAGGCCACCGTATGGTGAGCCTGCCTGAGTTTTAAAGTGATGATTCGATATGCGATGCCCCCATCGCCCTGCTGTTATTGCATTGGTGTTCCACCCCCGGACATGAGATAAATCAAAGTCGGTCGGAATAATGCATATGTTTTTTCTGTCACATCTTTATTCCGTTTCGCGCATGGGACAGGATGCGGGAATTAACAGGATGGAAACAGGCAGAATGTCGATGGGACACAGGAAAAGGTTCAGGAACCTATACACTGGCGGCGCATTGCTGGTTGCGGCGGCTGGTGGCCTGACTGCGTGCGAAAGCGTGCATGACCAGATTGTGGACAAGGAAAACAGCCTGGCCGCGGCAGGGTTTGTCGCCCGTCCCGCCAACACGCCGGAACGTCAGGAAATGCTGCAGAAACTTCCCCCCAACCGGTTTCTTCAGAAATCGTTCGGGGATCACATGCTGTATGTCTATTCCGACCCCAAGGTATGTAATTGCCTGTATGTCGGTAACCAGGCGGCCTATGGACGGTACATGTCCTATGTGCAGGCCCAGAACCTGGCGGACCAGCAGCAGATGACCGCCGATATGTACCAGGATGCTTCATGGAACTGGGGCATGTGGGGCTGGGGTGGCGGCTGGGGCGGCCCATGGGGTGGCGGCTGGTGGTAAAGGGTAAGGTACATCCGTGTACCGCACCTGTTCAGTGATATTTCACACTATTTTGGGGCGGTGGTCGGCATAGACCACCATTTGCCACGCTTCGCGTGTACCCAGCCGGTGCGGGTGGGCATGGGCGGGGGGCAGGAGATGCCCCTCGCTTGCGGCAATTTCCACGCCGCAGCCAACACAGCGATAAATGCCGGAATGGGGTGCTACGGTACGAGGGGGATGGATCTTGTCGAATTCAGGATCGGTCCACGTATCAACAAACTGTGCGGACTGGTAAAGGGCCATCCCGTTCTCCATAGTTTCCCATATCGGTTGCCAGGAATTGTCCAGCCTGCCAACAGGGCTGTTAAAACAACCTTTAGCATGCATGTTATGTTATACCACCATCTTCGGTCATCCGCCTTTCCGGTAACTGAATGCAACATTCCGGATGGGCATGTTGCGCAGGTTATGGAACGGTTCGCGACGGTCGGAGTATAAGGCAGTATATTATTTAAATTCGTGTAATACTAATTCCCTGAATGCAGGGTCAGTGACTGGTCAATGGTCTGGGTAACGATTGCGTTCAGGCCGCCATGCGCGGCAGTCCACTGGAATGGATCGGCATCATTGTTGAATGTCGGGTCAAGCTGGTCATTGGTGACCGTGCCATAAACCTGAAAATACATGTCGGGACGGTCCGGGATGGTATCCATTGTCCATGTCCAGTCATCGGACAACAGCGCCATCGCACCAATGTGCGCGCAGGGGTGGGCACGGGACAGGGTCGTTGCCGTTGTGGTCATGAGGGCCGCCTGCGGACGGTGATAATCGCCGTCCCCCCCGATATCTTCCATCTGCAACTGGCGACGGCGCGCTTCTTCGGCTGGTGTGACGTTTCGCCATCCATCCCCGTCCGGGGCGGCGTGGGCACGATCCAGCGGGTCGGATGCAGGCCCGAAGGCATGCCCGGCATAGCTGAACGCTGTGCCCGCAGGTACATGGATCGGGCCACGCGCTGGCGTATCCTGTACAAAGGCGTTTTCCACTGCGTGCTGTTCCAGGCACAGCTCGATTTCGCCACCTGCCCGTGCGGGCCGGGCCGACAGGACCGCGCAGGCCATGCCGACATATGCAGCGGTAAGGCAGGCTGTCCGTAGCCGGTCAGGCAGGCAATGCCGCTTTCCTGACCGGAAAGCGGCATATGACGTAAGCATGCAGTGCATGAAAACGACCGGAAACGACTGCGTATCAGTGGGCAGCGGATTTCTTGCCGCTACCCTGGCCTTCGGGGGAGCCGACCATGTCTTCGGATACGAAGCGGATGCTGTTCTGTGCTTCCTGCAGTGCGCTGTCGGCGCCCTTGGTGTCCTTGCCTGCCAGCAGGTTGGATGCACGGTAGACATCGCCTGCGCTGGCGTCGAGCGGGGCGATGGCCAGGACGAAGTCAACATCCACGGCCGCAACCTGCAGGTTCTGCGCCGCCTGTGCGGTCTGGCCCTTGTTCAGGCTGGTATTGGCGGACGCCACGGCCGAACCCTTGGTGGATGTGGGCTCAAGGTCCTCGGTCACGATATATTCGCCATCAACCGGCAGCCACGCGACAGGCTGGGTGGAAGCCGCGGCGGAGGGCGCAGGCGTGCCGGCCGGGGCCTTCCTGGGCGGGGTCAGCTGGGCTTCCGCCTTCATGAACACCTTGTTGTCGCTCTTGGCGCGGGTCAGGGCATTGTTGGCGTCGGTCAGCAGCTTTGCCGCACCGGCAGGGTCGTTATTGGCCAGTGCGGTACGGGCCATGGCGATGTCGTCAAATGCACGGCTGCCATCCGCCGACAGCTTGGCGAAGTCACGGTTGACGGCACGGCCGTTGGAAGGGACGGCATGGGCAACACCCAGCGCGGTTCCCATCATCAGGGCTGCGGCAGGCAGTAGGGCGAATTTCTTCATGGTTCATACTCCGGTCTCTGTCACCGCATCATCGCGCGGCGCCAGATGTAACAAAAGATGTAGCAACGCAATGCCGCTGCCCTGTCTTCGCATGTCAGGCCTGACCGGGCGCAATCGGTGTAAAATGCGGTATGGTCATGTTTCCGCCATGCGTTAGTATGAAACGGTGTCGTTCCCGTCTGGAACGGACCTGTCTATCAAGGAATGAACCATGTCTGAATGTACAACCAAGTGCCCTTCCAAGTCCCCTTGCCTCAAGGGCATCCTGGTTCTTGGCGCGATCGCCGGTGTCATCGCGTATTTCCTTAAGAAGAAGAAGTGCAACGGCTGATCCGCCGTAATGTCGTGCCGGCCATGCCCCATCGGGGCGTGGCCGCGCGCGGCACGCCATGCCACCGGGCGGATGGCGCGCCGTGACGCAGCAGCCTGCGCACCGCCGTATCATCCATGTAGACATGGATGCATTCTATGCTTCGGTTGAACAGCGCGATGACCCGGCCCTGCGGGGCAGGCCCCTTGCCGTAGGGGGACTGGGCCGCCGTGGGGTGGTTGCCGCAGCCAGTTACGAAGCCCGTCGTTTCGGTGTCCGTTCGGCCATGCCGTCCGTGACCGCGCTACGTAAATGCCCAGACCTGGTGTTCGTGCCACCGCGCTTTGATGTCTATCGTGGCGTCTCGGCACAGGTTCATGACATCTTTTCGCGTTTTACCCCGCTGATCCAGCCGCTTTCCCTTGATGAAGCCTATCTGGATGTCACCCGTCCTTTGCTGCCCTATCCATCCGCCACGGCAATTGCACAGACCATTCGTGACCTGATCCGCGCGGAAACGGGGCTGACCGCATCTGCAGGCGTGTCCTACAATAAATTCCTGGCCAAGCTGGCGTCGGATTATCGCAAACCGGACGGGCAGTTTGTCATAACGCCGCGTATGGGGGGCGATTTTGTGGCGGCCCTGCCGGTGGAAGAATTTCACGGCATCGGCCCGGCCACGGCGGCGCGGATGCATGCGCTGGGCATTCGCACGGGACTGGACCTGCGGCAGCAGCCACTGTCCCGCCTGCTGCGGCATTTTGGCAAGGCGGCAGATTTCTATTATGGCATCGCGCGCGGAATTGACGAACGCCCGGTCGAGGTCAATCGTCCACGCCGTTCGGTGGGAGCCGAAAAAACATTCGAAGCTGATATCCATGACTGGCCCATGGCACGCGATATTGTGGTGGACCTGTCGGCACGTGTCTGGGACCGCTGCACGTCCCGCAGCCTGACGGGCGTTACCGTGACAGTAAAAGTAAAATACAACGATTTCCGCCAGATCGTGCGTGGGCGCACGGCGGAGGAGCCAGTGCATGACGCAACCGATCTTACGGATCGGGCACAGGCATTGCTGGCCCCCTGCTTTCCCCCGCCACGGGGCATAAGGCTACTGGGCATTACCGTATCGGGACTGCGCACCCGCGATACACAGCCTGCGCCCCGGCAACTGGCACTGTTCGGGTAAAGGAAAATGCTACCTTTTTGAAAAAAAGGCGGCATCCATGAACTTTTATCTGTCTAAGGGCATGATGGCGTTCTTTTCGTTACGGCGTGCATATGAATTCGTCAGATCGTTCGTCATGTGAAAGGATGGTACCTGTATCGATAACAAACAGGATGCAGGAAAAGCCTAGATGGTAGAATCCACACGGGTCATTATGGTTTCGGGTGCCGCACGTGGCATGGGAGCCGCCATCGCCCGCAAATTTCATGACGAGGGCTGGTGCGTCAGCCTTGGCATGCGTACCCCCCACATGCCTGCATGGGCGGATGGGGAGCGTGTGCTGGTTTCCAGCTATGATGCCCTTGACGCCACGACCGAAGCGGCATGGGTAGCCGAGACACAGGCCCGTTTCAGACGGATTGACGCTGTCGTGGCCAATGCGGGAATCGGGACATGGAACAGCGTCATCGACATTTCCGAACGTGATATGAACGACATGCTGGAGGTCCATATCAAAAGCCCCCGCAGGCTTGTGGCCGCCGCATGGGACCAGTTGGTGGCCTGTGGACAGGGGCGGGTGATCGTGATTGGTTCACTGTCCAGCAAACGTGTCTATGATGCGGATTCGGGAGCCTATGCCGTGTCCAAATTCGGGTCGCTGGCGCTGGCCCACGCCATCCGGCATGCAGGTTTTGACCATGGCATCCGCGCTACCGTCATCTGCCCGGGATTCGTCAAGACGGACATGGTGGCTGGCATGATGCCGGACCTGAAAATGACCCCGCCGGAGGAAATCGGCCGTATTGCCCATTTCCTTGTCACATCGCCCAACGAGGTCAGCATTTCCGAAGTGCCGGTCAACTGCCGGGCAGAAGAAAGCTTCTGACCCGGCAGCCCGCACAACGTCCGCCGCGTTCCGTCGCAGCCGTTCAGGCAGGCGGATAGGCGGGCAGGGGGGCGGGACGCAGGTCGGCGGGCAGGTATAACGGATGTTCCGGCCGGCCCGAACGGCGGCTCAGGCGCATGGCGCTGACGGTAATGCCGTGCTGCTGCAGCATCCGTACCACTTCCGGCCCCCGCGGCAGCAGGCTTTTGATCTGGGGGGAGCCATAGGCGGCGATTACCAGATCGGCCCGGCGCGCCATTTCCAGCAGGTGACGGTCATTATCGGGGCCAACCGGGTCGGGCACTTCCGTCAGGCGTTTCTGGTCGGTGCAGCGATAGGCGAACGTATTGCCCACCAGCAGCGTGCCGTATCCCCATGCACGTGCATAACGCTGACACTTGGCCACGGTGCGGTCGTCCCCGTCCTCGGTCGCGACCGAAGGGTTCATCATGAGCCACATGACAGCGGGACGGTCCGCATCCCACGTGCGGGTCAGTTCGTAACGATAACATCTGTCCCGGCCGCCATAGACGGCATGGCTGACCACATCATCGGCCAGGCGCAGCGGACGGGAAGACCCCACATGGTGGGTGGCAGACGGCTTGGTATCCATGGCCGTATTCATACGCATGGCCGCGTGAAGGTCCACCCCACGCGGCCATGCATCATCCCATCGGACGGAAAACTGTCTTTCGAAAAGCTTCAGGAAGAATGCCGCCTTTTTAAGAAAGGCGGCATCCAAAAATTTTATTATTTTTTATCAATGATCTGTCTTGAAACGAGTCCTCAGCGCGGCGTGCCGATCTTGTGTGGGGCAACCATGATTTCACGCCCCTTGAGCATGCCATCCCAGTACAGCGCCGGCATGACCCATTCCTTCAGCATCCATGCCAGATGCGTGGGCTTCTGGCCATTGAGCAGCCATGTCGGCAGAGTCGGTTCCAGCTTGCCGCCATAACCGAATTCCGCCAGCACGATCTTGCCGCGTTCGACCGTCAGCGGGCAGGCGCCGTAACCGTTGTAATCGGCGACGGCAGGCTTGTGGTCCAGCGTGGCCAGCACGTTGACTGCAACCACTGGGGCCTGCACGCGCACGGCTGCCGCCGTCTTGGCGTTGGACGTGCCGGCAACATCACCCAGCGCGAAGACGTTTTCGTATTTTGTATGCCGCAGGGTGGCGGGATCAACCGATACCCAGCCGCCTTCACCCGCCAGCGGGCTGTTGCGGATCACATCCGGCGCGCGCTGGGGCGGGACGACATGCAGCATGTCGAATTCCGTCTCGGTCGTGGTCTTGGTTCCGTCTTCGGCCACGTTGGTGAAGGTCGCGACCCGGTTCTTGCCATCCACCTTCGTCAGGTTGGATTTCAGGCGCAGGTCGATGTGGTAGCGCTGGATGTATTCCATAAGGGCCGGCACGAATTCCTTCACCCCGAACAGCCCCGGCGTGGCGGTGTGGAAGGAGACGTTGATATTGTCGGCCAGCCCCCGCTTGCGCCATGCGTCACAGGCCAGGTACATCGCCTTCTGCGGGGCGCCTGCGCATTTGATGGGCATGGGCGGCTGGGTGAATATGGCATTGCCACGGCCCAGCGTCTGCACCAGTTGCCATGTGTAGGGGGCAAGATCGTAACGGTAGTTGGATGTCACACCGTTGCGGCCCAGCGTTTCGTTCAGCCCCTCGATTGCGTCCCAGTCCAGCGTCAGGCCGGTGGCGACAACCAGCACGTTGTAGCGGATGGACGACCCGTTCGACAGGTGGACAAGGTTCGATTCGGGTTCAAACCCGGTCGCCGCCGCCTGCACCCAGTCGGCACCCGCGGGGATCAGCCGCTTTTCCGAACGGCGCGTCTGGGACTGCTTGAATACCCCGCCGCCCACCAGTGTCCAGCCCGGCTGGTAGAAATGCGATCCCGACGGCTCGATGATCGCGACCGTGATACCGCCCCGACGCCTGAGGATGCTGGCAGCCGTGGACAGGCCGGCCGCCCCGCCGCCTACCACGACAACATCATAGGTCAGCCCGTGTGCGGGGCTGGACAGGTTCGGGGCGGCTGCGTCGGTATCTGTCATGAAGGGTCTCCGTAACTCAGAATGAATGATCGGCTGTAATCGGCTGCGGCAGGGATGTCATGAGCCGCTGACCGGAATTTTGATATAACTTACACCATTGTCTTCCGGTTCGGGCAGGTGCCCGCCACGCATGTTGACCTGCACCGAAGGCATGATCAGGTTTGGCAGCGACAGCGTGGCGTCGCGTGCGGTACGCATCGTGACGAATGTATTTTCATCCACGCCGTCATGAACGTGGACATTGTCGCGCCGTTCCGCGCCGATTGTGGTTTCCCACGCATATTCATCGCGTCCCGGCGCCTTGTAGTCATGGCACAGGAAAACACGGGTTTCATCGGGCAGGGAAAGCAGCCGCCGGATGGAATGGTACAGCGTGCGGGCATCGCCACCGGGAAAATCGGCGCGCGCGGTGCCGTAATCGGGCATGAACAGCGTATCACCGATGAAGGCGGCGTCCCCGATCACATAAGCCATGTCCGCGGGCGTGTGGCCAGGCACATGCATGGCGATGACGGGAAGTGAACCCAGCATGAACTGCGTCCCGTCGCTGAACAGGCAGTCGAACTGCGACCCGTCGCGCGCGAAGCGTGTGCCCGCATTGAACATTTTGCCAAAGATGTCCTGCACGCGGATGATGGATTCCCCGATGCCCAGCTTTCCGCCCAGCCGTTCCTGCAGCCACGGCGCTGCGGACAGATGGTCGGCATGGACGTGGGTTTCCAGCAGCCATTCCACCTTCAGCTTTTCCGCCGTCACGTAATCCACGATTTCCTGCGCCATGGCGTGGTCGGTGCGGCCGGATGCGGGGTCGTAGTCCATCACGCTGTCCACAACGGCGCAGGCCATGGTGGCCGGATCATGGACGACATGTGTGGCGGTGAAGGTCGGATCGTCAAAAAACGTCCTGACAACAGGCGTATGGCCTGTGGCGCGGCATGTTGTGATCTGGCTGGCGGCGGCCGCGATGACAGGGTCGGTCATGGAATATTTTCCATACTTTATGAATTACATAATAAATGTATGTTATAAGATGGCTTGCGTCAAGGCGCGACAGATGCAAAAGGGCAGGGTATGAGTAACGAGGGCAGCATTCCCGCAACCGGCGGCGTGATCGAAGCACGCCCGTTGCGTATTGGTGACGTGGCGCCGGACTTTCAGGCCCGCACAACGAAAGGTGAGATACGCCTGTCGGATTTCCGTGGGCGCTGGCTTCTGTTTTTTTCGCACCCGGCGGATTTCACGCCGGTCTGCACCAGCGAATTCATGGCGCTGGCCAAGGCGCAGGACCGTTTCGATGCGCTGGACTGCGCCCTGCTGGGGCTGTCGGTTGACAGCCTGTACGCGCATCTTGCGTGGCTGGAGACGATATACGAACGCTTCGGGGTCGAGATTCCCTTTCCGCTGGTGGAAGATCCCTCCATGGCGGTATGTCGCGCCTATGGCATGCTGGACCAGACCGCGCAGGACAGCGCGACCGTGCGCGCGTGCTACGTGATCGATCCCGATGGCATTGTCCGTGCCGTGATGTGGTATCCCATGTCTGTCGGCCGTTCGGTGGAGGAACTGCTCCGTCTTGTCGAAGCCCTGCGCCGCAGTGCCGGCAACGCCGTCATGACACCCGAGGGCTGGGTGCCGGGTGGTGATGTGGTCAGGCCAGTGCCTACCACGCAGGCCGGTGTGCGCAAGGCTGCGGGTGAATGCTGGTTCTATAACAGCGTGCCCGATACGGGCCGCACCCGCTAGCGCGCCATGTCCGGCAATGGGGAAATGATGCCCGACCACAAGAACCGCGATCGCCGTTCCTATATCCTGACACTGTCATGCCCGAACCGTCCGGGCATTGTCGCCGCGATCAGCCACACACTGTTCGAACTGGGTGGGGATATCGCGGGTGCCCAGCAGTTTGACGAACGCGAAAGCCGTATCTTCTTCATGCGCGTCGTGTTCAGCGTGCCGGCCGATGGCATCGCGCGCGGGGGGCTTGACGTCGCGCTGGCCCGGGTTGCCGCCCGGTTCAGCATGAAATGGTCGCTGCGCGAGAACCCGCGTCCCACCCGCACCGTCATCATGGTCTCGCGCTTTGACCACTGCCTTGTGGACCTGCTGTACCGCTGGCGCATTGGCGAACTGGCCATCGAACCGGTGGCCATCATCGCCAACCACCCCCGGCAGACCTACGCCCATATCGATCTGGACGGCATTGCGTTCCACTACCTGCCGGTCACCGCCGCCACCCGTGGCGAACAGGAAGCCCGCATCGCGGATATCGTGCGCGAGACGGATGCTGAACTGGTGGTGCTGGCGCGGTACATGCAGATCCTGTCCGATGGCATGAGTGAATGGCTTGCCGGGCGCTGCATCAACATCCATCATTCCTTCCTGCCCGGTTTCAAGGGGGCGAAGCCCTATCATCAGGCCTTTGCGCGTGGTGTGAAGCTGATCGGGGCCACGGCCCATTTCGTGACACCCGACCTGGATGAAGGTCCGATTATCGAACAGGATGTCGAACGCATCACCCATGCCGACAGCCCTGATGACCTGATCCGCAAGGGACGTGATATCGAACGCCGGGTGCTGGCCCGCGCCGTGCGCTATTTCACCGAATGCCGGGTCATTCCCAACGGGCACAAGACGATCGTGTTCAACCCATGACGCCAGCGGGACACGGTGGCGGACCACGGCGTGACCGGCACCCGCAGCCCATGCCGGACGCCGACATGCAGTCCGCCGGTTTCCGCCAGGCGCGCCTGGCGCGCAAGACCGCCCTGATCGAGGATTATGTCGAACTGATCGATGACCTGCTCAATGACGGGCAGGAAGCGCGACAGGTGGATATCGCCGCCCGGCTGGGCGTATCACAACCTACGGTGGCCAAGATGCTGGTGCGGCTGGAAGCGGACGGGCTGGTGACGCGCCGCCCGTATCGCGGCATTTTCCTGACCGCGGCCGGGCGTGACATGGCGGCCCTGAGCCGCGCGCGGCATCATACGGTTGAACGCTTCCTGCGCGCGCTGGGCGTAAGTGAAGCCAATGCCCGTATTGATGCCGAGGGCATGGAGCATTATGTGGGCGCTGAAACGCTGGATGCTTTCCGTCACGCACTGGATGCGGGTCTTGCCGCATTCATGAAAACCGCCAGCACGCACCGCCACGACTGACCCCCGCCGGGGGGGGGGGCAGGCCACGGGGGGACGCCCACAGGGGGGGGAACGCCATGACCAGACGCGCGGGTTCTGCCGACCTGCCGCTGCATACCGGCCGCGTGCCTGCATGGCTGGGCCAGCGCATGGCGCGCCTTGGCGCGGTCATGACACAGGCGATCATCCATCATTACGGGCGTGATGAATTCCTGCGCCGCCTTGCCCATCCTTTCTGGTTCCAGTCCTTTGGCGCGGTCATGGGCATGGACTGGCATTCATCGGGCATGACCACCAGCGTGATCGGTGCGCTCAAGCGCGGGCTGGCCCCGTTGCAGGACGAACTGGGCCTGTATGTGTGTGGCGGTCGGGGCCGACATTCGCGCCGCACGCCTGATGAGCTGCTGGAAGTGGGGCAGGCGACCGGCCTTGATGCAACCCCGCTGGTGGCGACCAGCCGTATGGTGGCGAAAGTGGACAGCGCCGCCGTGCAGGATGGGTTCGATCTGTACCTGCATGGATTCATGGTGGCGGCGGATGGGCGGTGGTGTGTGGTCCAGCAGGGCATGCATGCGGGCCAGCGCATGGCGCGGCGCTATCACTGGCTGTCCGAAGGGCTGGATGATTTTGTTGAAGCCCCGCACGCGGCCATTGATGGCCAGGTCACGAAGTCTGCGATCATGAACCTGACCGACCGGCGTGCCGATGCCTCGCGCCGGGGACAGGTGGACCTGCTGCACAACATGGGGCCGGACAGGCTGACACGCGAACTCATGCGTATCGAGGGGCGTCTACCCCCACCAGTGCCCGCGCAGGGGGAACTGCCGCACCTGTCCATGCCCGGCCACCATGATGTCCAGCCACAGGATGTGAACATGCGTCGCCTGCATGGCGCGCTGGCTGCGGCGGCGGAAGCGGGGCCGCGTGATTTCGCGGGCCTGCTGCGCGTGCCCGGTGTGGGCGCGCGGACCGTGCGCGCGCTGGCGCTGGTGGCGGAGGTCGTGCATGGCGCGCCGTGCCGTTTTTCCGATCCGGCGCGGTTTTCACTGGCCCATGGCGGCAAGGACCGCCATCCCTATCCCGTGCCGGTGGCGGTATATGACCGTACGCTGTCGGTCATGAAGGCGGCGGTGACGGCGGCGAAGCTGGGGCGTGAGGAACGGCTGGACGCCATCCGCAGGCTGGATGCGGCAGCACGCCGTCTGGAACGGGACGCGACCGGCCCCACCTTTTCCGCCATCATGGCAGAGGAATACAACCGTTCACACGAATATGGCGGCCGGTCGGTGTTTGGATATGAACCACCGCCGCCTCGACGGGTTTCAGAAGAAGGGGAGCGAAACCGGGTCATGCGCCATGATGGCCAGCCACAGGACCAGCAGGGACACGATCGTGATACGTCCCGCCAGTCGGGATAGGGGTGCGTCTGTCATGCAGCCATGATACCGGGCCGAATACGGCAGAAATACGGGTCATTCCGTTCGTCACGCCTGGAGGGCAGCATCACATCCATGACCGTCATTGATCCCCGTTTGCCCCATCCGGCAAACCCCGATCCCGCGCCCGATATGGCGGGGGTGGTCGACCTGCAGCGTTACCGGCATCATCCGCTTGCCTTCATTTTCCATTACGTGCGCCTGCATGCGCGCTGGCATGTCATCATAGTCAGCGCGATTGCGGTGGCGGTTGCGTGCAACGTGGGCATGTCCGCCATCATCCGCCATCTGGTCGATGGCATGACGCAGGGCGGGCGGGGGATGGGGGCGGTATGGGTATCCATCATCCTGTTCTGCGGTACCATCATCTGTGACAACGCGGCATGGCGTGTCGCGGGGTGGATGGCGTCGGGTGTGTTCGTGCGCGTGGGTGGTGATGTGCGCCAGGACCTGTTCCGATATCTGACCGGCCACGCCGCGACCTATTTCGCGGAGCGGCTGTCCGGTGCGCTGGCGGCACGTGTATCGGCAGCCGCGGCTGCGGTGGTGGCGCTGGAAAACATGGCGGCATGGAACCTGCTGCCTTCGGTGCTGAACCTTGTGCTGGCCATCGTCACCCTTGGCACGGTCAGCCCGTGGATGGCGCTGGTTCTGGTGGGCATGACCCTGCTGCTGGGCCTTGGCATATACCGGCTGGCAGGGCGGGGGCAGTTCCTGCACCTGTCCTATGCCGCCGAGGCGGCGGAGGTGGACGGCGAAATGCTGGATGTAATGCAGAACCTGCCGCTGGTGCGTGCGTATGGCATGATCGGTTCCGAACATGGCCGCATGCGCAGGCGCATTCAGGTGGAAACGGGCATGCACAGCCGGTCGCTGCGGTACATGGAACAGCTGCGCATGATCCATTCCACCGTCACCGCCTTCATGACCACGGGGCTTCTGGTATGGACGGTGCTGCTGTGGCGCATGCACCAGGCCACGACGGGTGATGTGGTGATGGTGACGACGCTGGGGTTCCTGATCCTGAACTGCACGCGCGACCTTGCTTTTTCAATGGTCGAGGCCATGAAGCATGTCACCCGCCTGTCCGAAACGCTGGGTCACCTGCTGGTGCCGCATGAACATAGCGGTGTCGTGGAGTCCATGACCCTGCCTTCCGCCGCATGTCGGGGGCATGTGCGGCTGCGTGATGTCACCTTTGCCTATCCCGGCAGTCCGCCCGTCCTGTCGCATTTCGATCTGGATATTCCCGCAGGCAGCCGTGTCGGGCTGGTGGGGGTATCGGGATCAGGCAAAAGTACGGTCCTCGCCCTGTTGCAGCGCCAGCGTTTCGTGCAGGCGGGGGCGGTGGAAATGGATGGCATCAACATTCTGGAACTGGATGAGGCCAGCCTGCGCGCCACCATGGCGGTCGTGCCGCAGGATGTGTACCTGCTGCGCCGCTCGGTAGGGGAAAATATCCGCTATGGCCGCCCCGACGCCACCGATGCCGAAGTCCGCGCGGCGGCGGAGGCCGCGGGATGTAGCGGTTTTATAGCCGCCATGCCGCGTGGGTTCGATACCGTGGTGGGGGAGCGTGGCGTGATGCTGTCGGGTGGGCAGCGCCAGCGCATCGCCATTGCGCGTGCCTTTCTGCGCAATGCGCCGGTGCTGATCCTGGATGAGGCCACCAGCGCGCTGGATGGTGAAAGCGAGCGCCATGTCCATGCTGCCCTTGAGCGGCTGATGGTCGGGCGCACCGTGATCGCGGTGGCGCACCGCCTGTCCACGTTGCGGGGGTTTGACCGCATCGTGGTGATGGAGAAAGGACGCATCGCCCAGCAGGGCAGCATGGCGGAACTCGAACGCGTGCCCGGTCCCTATCGTGACAGGCTGCTGCCCATGGGCGGCGACCTGCCGGCATAGGGATCAGTGCGCGGCAGGCTGGGCAGCGGGGCTGTCCGTTGGCGCCAGCAGGGTGCTGCTGCCCGCAGGTGGCGGCGGGGGGGTATCGACCATGCGGGCGATGGCGGTGCGCGTGCTCAGCACGCCATGTGTCGCCTGCCCCCGGTCATCGGGCATGTCCTGCTGCGGGGTCATGAAGATCATGTCCTGTGGAAAGGCCATGAGGACCTGCCTGCGGCGCAGGAAATTCATGCCAAGGACGCTGTAGGTGGTCTTTTCCACGTTCACGTCCAGACCAAGGTTCTGCCATGTCCCCAGCGTGACATTATCGAAATGATGCCGCCGTCCGTTCAGGATCTTGCCTGCATTGGTGCGCACATGCATATCCGCATGCAGCATGGCACTGGTCAGGCCCAGCGCGCGTGCATCCCTGCGTGAAAGGGAGGAGATGTCGGCCCCCGGTTCGATTTCCATCCGGACGGTGCGCTCCCCCACCCGCAGGGCCACCCCGGTCATCCGCCCGGTGGAATCGGGCAGAAGCGGCAGCGCCGTGCTGTCCGCCCCCAGCCAGTCACGCATTGGCGGGCACGCCTTGCCCTTACGCGGCAGGAACAGGACCATGCGCCGGGCCGGAAAATCGAACAGCACGTCATAATTACCCAGCACATCATACCCGATGATTCCCAGCACCGGCCGGGTGTTGATATGCGGCAGGCCGATCCCCTCCAGCAGGGCGGGTACGTTTTCCGCCATGCCGTTGTTTATGCGCAGGGTGTTCAGGGTGGTGGCGTAAGTGGTGTCCTCGCCTGCGATGGTCTTGATGTTGACGATGGATTCCACGGGGAAATCATGTGTCGTGGCGGCGTACACGCCCACCCTGTCCTGTGTCACGCTGATATAGGACAGCCCGTCCGTCGCGTTGAACGTGACGGGAATGATGGGGCTGCCGCTATTGGTCAGCAGCGGGGCCGTGATGACATGGGCAATGCAGGCGGCAGGCAGGCCATACAGCAGTTCCGGCGCGGCTTCGGGCGGTGGCGGGGGATGGTGAATGGGACGGGCATGGGTGGACCCCGCGCAGCTCATGATACCCATGGCGCACAGGCCCGCGCGCAGGATGCGCGGAGACATGTCAGTCAGGCTGGTCAGCCAGGTATTCCGCCACATCGGCAGTTGCGTCCTGTGGGGATTCGGTCTGGTCGAAACGGGTGTAGTCAACGGTGATCCGTCCATCCGGCCCGGCGTTTATGATATCCACGAAGCGATGGTTATAGAGCATACGGTCAAATCCGTAAGCCGAGCGAGCAAATACTGTCTGGCCGGATGCTTCGTCCGTGCCGGTCAGGCTGACGATGATTTCCGCTTCCTGTGCCGACAGGTCGGCTTCCGTCATGCCATATAGCGGGCTGTCTTCATCAATGACATGTGTGGGCG
This sequence comes from Komagataeibacter diospyri, assembly GCF_006538165.1. Taxonomy (GTDB): domain Bacteria; phylum Pseudomonadota; class Alphaproteobacteria; order Acetobacterales; family Acetobacteraceae; genus Komagataeibacter; species Komagataeibacter diospyri. Next base: position 102,255 of record NZ_BDLU01000037.1, on the reverse strand, counting down.
TGCAGGCAAAGCGCAGCACCGGCACATGGGCCTGCTGCAGGGGCAGGGGATCAAACTGTCGCACCACCCGGCCCGCGGGCGTGCGGATCAGGCGGGCCAGAGCGAATTCCACATCCACCGACAGGATCGGGCTGCGCCTGCAGTTGGCAATGCGGATATCAAGGTGAAGCTGGTTGTTTTCGCGTAGTATGAGCGCCTTGTCACTGAACATGACCCGGGCGCGGGGGCGGGAAAAACGGGCGAAGATCAGCCCGGTCGCCAGGGCGTTTATCATCATGCCGCCCAGTACCTCCACCGTGGCGATCAGGTTGGCGGTACGGCTGATGGGGATCATGCCACCATAGCCCACGGTGGACAGGGTCTGCACGCTGAAAAAGAAGAAATCGGCAAAGCTGTGCGGATGCGTGCCGCTGATCCCGTCACTGTCCGCCATGTACAGCAGGGCGAACAGCAGGTTGATGCCGACATAAACCAGCAGGGAGCCATAGAAGAACGTGCTCCACGGTGCGGTCAGGGCATGGTGATAGAAATCGGACCAGATGCGGTCAACCTGCCCCACGCGTATGATCGTATCATGCCCGTTATCTTCCAGACGGTGGGTATTCGCAGCCCCTGATGGCGGGGGCGTGGGTCTGGTGGGCCGGGCTGTGCGGTCTGGCGCGGCATGCTGGGCCATGACGTATCCTGTGTGCGCATGTCGTATTGCATCAGGATCAGGCCGACCTGACAAGTTTTGTAATATTCCATGTCGCGCTACAGGACAACGTCCGTTCTGCTGGACGGAACGGGCATGCAGTCTACATATCCATGCAGACATGCCTGCACAGGAGACCTGCGATGACAGACGACCCAGCCCCCGAACAGATGGAACACATGGCCAGGACGCTGGAGGGTACGGGTCGTTACCGTGTCCTGCGCCCGCTGGCGCCACGCGTGCTGGACCATTATCCGGCGGGGGCGGGCACGCGGCTTGGCATGTTCCTTGATCTTGAGACAACCGGGCTGAGTGCCGCCCAGGACGAAATCATCGAATTCGGGATCGTGCCCTTCGTCTATACGCTGGACGGTCGGATACTGGGATCGCTGGAGCCCTTCAGTCGCCTGCGTGAACCGTCCTGTCCCATTCCGGCCCAGATTACCGAACTGACCGGCATTACCCCGGCCATGGTGGCGGGACAGTCCGTCACCCCGGAAGAGGTGGAGCGTTTTGTCGCGCCTGCATCATTAATTATCGCTCATAATGCAAATTTCGACCGCAAGTTTGCAGAACGCTTCACGCCTGCCTTCACTACCAAGCCGTGGGCATGTTCCATGCGCGATGTCGATTGGGCGGCGGAAGGGTATGAAGGGCGCAAGCTGTCCTATCTGGGCATGCAGGCGGGCTTCTGGTTCGATGGCCATCGGGCGGTGGATGACTGTCAGGCGGGGATTGCGATTCTGGATCGTGACCTGCCGGTATCGGGGCGTCCGGCGCTGGGGGTGCTGCTGGAAAATGCGCGGCAGATCCGTTGCCGGATCTGGGCTGAAAACGCGCCTTATGAATACAAGGATATGCTACGCCAGCGTGGTTACCGCTGGAATGATGGAACCGATGGCAACCCGCGTGCATGGTCCATCTCGCTGCCTGAAGAGCAGGTGGCGGCAGAACTGGCATTCCTGTCGGCCGAGGTCTATGCGCGCCCCGTTGAACTGCCCGTAACCCGCATCACGCCGTGGGACCGTTTTTCCACGCGGTGCTGACGGCACGACCACAGGGTATATCGGGTGGAATGATCCTCAGAGCCTGAATCAGAAAGCGGTTTGATTGATTTTTCGCAGAACCCTGCGGATATGGGCAATCATCAACCACGCATGGGATGACGAGATTGTTGCCTCGACATCCTTCGTGAGGCGGCGGCAGCGTCCGAGCCATGCAAAGCTGCGCTCCACGATCCAGCGTTTCGGCAGGACGACGAAGCCTTCGTCTCGATTGCTACGCCTGACGATTTCGATCGTCCATCGGCCGCGTTCAGCCAGCGCACCACGCAACTTCTCGCCAGCATACCCGCCGTCACCGATCAGATGGCGAAGCCAGGGGAATAATGAGCGTATTCTGGTTGCTACCAGCGGCGCACCATCACGATCCTGAACGTCGGCGGGATGCACGACAGCCGCCACGACATGGCCCGGCGTGTCGGTCGCGATATGCCGCTTGCGTCCCTTGATCTTCTTGCCCGCGTCATAACCTCGTGGATCGCCGTTTTCAGTAGTTTTAACCGACTGGCTGTCGATAATGCCCACTGAAGGCGTGGCGTCTCGCCCGTCCTGCTCACGTGACAGGATCACGAGAATATGGTTCATCGCTTCCCATCGTCCCTCGCGGATCCAACGGTAGAAATAGCCCTGTACGGTCGTGAAGGCGGGAAAGTGCCGGGGCAACTGCCGCCATTGGCAGCCGGTCGTGACGATATGGAGGATCGCCTCCATGACCCGGCGCAAATCCGTACGTCGTGGTCTCCCCGGTCGTTTCCTCTCGGGCATCAGCGGCGCAATCTGCGCCCACTCCGCATCGCGCAGGTCGCTTGCATACTCCAGATCGTCCCTTTGATACTGCGCGCGGGTGATTTCAGTCCAGGCCATCCTGATCTCATCAGGTTCTCGCAAACCCATGAATCATAACCTGCTGAAATCACTCAACTCATTTTCGGTCAGACACTCAGATTATAAATAATAAAAGTTTTTTGTGAATATTTTTTTAAATATTACAAGATAATTTCATTTAAAAAATGAAGCGATTAAAAACTTTTATTATTTTTTATCAGTATATTTATTTTGAATATTTCTTAGGGAACGCCCATAAACTCATCGCCCAGATAATTGGGCGGCCCGCCATTCAGGCCTTCCGCCTCGAAGCCATCATCATACGGCCCGGAATAGAACCCCATGCCGTAATTATGTTCGTTCCAGTCATTGTTGGCGATCATCGGCCCATCAGGTCCCGATAACTGCGGGCCGGTCGGCCCGGCGCAGGCGGCAAGGGCTGCTGCCATCCCGATCAGGGGAAGCAGTCTGCAAAAGGGATTGCGTGTCATTTTTCCGGTCATGTCGGCTTTCTTTACTCGGGCCGGGATACCGGCCTGTCCTGTCCCGCCAGCGGGCCGGGTACCTGACGCCCACGGTGCCAGACCTGCTGGATACGATCCAGCGCCGTCGGGTCCTGTGCCGGATTGCCTGAGACCACCAGCAGGTCCGCCAGTTGTCCCGCCGCGATGGTGCCCCGGTCCGTAAGCTGCATGAGGTGGGCGGCATCCCCCGTCGCCAGCGTAATGGCCTGCAGCGGGGTCAGCCCGGCCATGATCGACAGCCGGAATTCCCGATGTTCGGCAAAACCGGGAATGCGGGTTGGCGTTGCCCCCGAATCCGTACCGAACCCGATGGAGATGCCCGCACGGTAAAGGGTCAGCAGATTGCGCATGTTCATCGCCAGCGCCTTGTGTGCTGCTGCGGTCAGAGGGGCTGCCAGAACCTTTTCCCGCCATGTCGGATCCGCGAACTGCTGGCGCAACGCAGGCGACAGCCCGAATGACAGGAAGGGATCATCCAGCCATTCGGGATGCTCGGCAAAGATATAGTTGGCTTCATCAAGGTCCAGCGTCGCGATATAGCCCGTGCCCTGCTGTGTCATGGCGTGGATCAGGGTGGCGTCAACCGGTTTGTCGCGCACGCCGTGGGCAAGGATGTCCACGCCCGCGGCCACCAGCGCGCGGGCATCGGACAGGTCATGGATATGGGCGGCCACGCGCTTGCCGCGCAGATGGGCCTGCGTAATGGCGGCGCGGTATATCTCGGGCTGCATTTTGGGCAGGCCACGTGCGCCGGGCACGCCGTTGCGGAAATCATCGACCCACAGCTTGATCAGGTCCGTACCTTCATCCGCCATTTTATTGACTGCGGCGCGGGCTTCATCGGGCGTGGTGGGACGGAAAACCTGATCCGCGCCAAGGTGGAACATGTTCTGCGGTGGCACACCATCGGGTGCGCCAATGCCCTGATCCACGCCAAACAGGTCGGCGCCGGGGTTAAGGCCCGCATGCTGCTCGCGCCGCAGGTCGTCAAACAGGGGTGAGCGGTTCAGTCCCAGCGCAACAATGGTCAGCACTCCGTAACGTTCATACTGCGACAGTTCGGACAGGATGTTGGCGCGGGTATAATTGACTTCCCCATTCTGCGTGCCGCTGACCTGTCCCACATGGCTGTGGTCGGAAATCAGTCCGGGCAGCACGGTCTGGCCCGACAGGTCAATGGTCCGTGCATGTGCTGCTGACGGCAGGTTGTGACCGGTTGCCGCAATATGCCCGCCGCGGATCAGGATATCCGTATCCGCCTGCGGCGCGCTGCCCGTGCCATCAATAACGGTGGCATGGCGCAGCAGCACCGGCCGGTCGGGCCGGGCATGGGCCATGCCGTGGGCCAGCAGAAGCCCCGTCATGAAGGTCAGCAGGGCAGGGCGACGGTAACGGAACATGGCGGGATCTCCATCCGGCGGGACGGCGCAGTGTGGAACGCGTGCAAACGCGCGTCCATTCACATCTGGGCGGGCCGGGCGACTGCTTGCTAACCCTGCTTGTGGAACATCCTGCAAATTGTGAAAAAACCCTTGGAAAACGCTGCCTTTTTTCAAAAAAAGGCCGTAACTGAAAACTTTCATTATTTATCAATAAGTTGTTTTCAGTCAGCTTTTTCAGGTGAAACCTAGCGCGGCAGGCGTGTCGCCCCGCCTTCGATCAGATCGGTAAATGCGTCGGCCACGTCACCGCTTTCAGGAAAGCAGACAAGGACGTCATCGCTTTCCGATTTGGCTTCGCGGGCAGGCGTGATCACGCTGTCCCAATCGCCCGACAGTGAGGTCACGGTGCCGATTGCCGGTTCCACAAACTGCCATGACCCGCCCTTGACCGTTGATCCCATGACGGTTGTTAGCAGGAATATGCAGGCCTGCGGCGGCAGGGGCGAGGGTGTGCGCCGGAACTGGTAGATCGTGCCGGATTTTCCAAATAGCGTGAAAGAAGTCCACGGTTCCATAAGCCTGTTCCCTCCTTGGGTGGTGGTCGCACTATGCCATATCTCATCACGCCGGTGGGATAGGGGCGCGTCGTCCATCAGCCATGCGGGCCACGTTGTGTCGGGCTCTCTGTCGATGGCGCAATGGATGCCTGATATCCCCGGCAAATAAGGGGGTATCCCGTAATTGATGATGCAATGCCTGCCATGACCCTGCCGACAGGCGACCGGAATTTTTGATCATTCATGGGATGTTTCATGGGGCGGCGGCCTGAAACAGGATTTTCACCATTAGAATGGGATGATGCGGTCCTTAAGGTTGAAGTAAGACGTTTTTCCAGGTCAAGAAAATGTTTCAAGGGGTCAAGAATGTTGCCGGTGGAGCGGTCTATCGTGGTGATGGAAGCCAGTCCGGGCTTCGTGTTAAGCGGGGGCATTCATCATGCGTGTTGCCTGTACAGGCCATCCTAAGATCTGTTGTGGACAATGACCCGACCTTCCGTGACTGCTGCCGCCCCGCTGACTCCGCCGCATGATGCAGATGGCCCCGCGCCCGCGCTCCAGCGCCGGTTCGGGGTCTTTCATCTATGGGGCATTGCCGTAGGTCTGGTGATTTCGGGGGAATATTTCGGGTGGAGTTACGGGTGGGCCACGGCGGGCACGCTGGGTTTCCTTGTCACCACGTTCATGGTTGCGCTCATGTATGCGGCGTTGATTTTTTCCTATACCGAACTGACCACTTCCATACCGAAGGCAGGCGGTCCGTTTGCGTATGTTCTGGCGGCTTATGGTCCCGTACCGGCATTCCTTACGGGCTTTGCGTCGATCATGGAATTTGTCTTTGCGCCCCCCGCCATCGCGCTGGCGATCGGGGCCTATCTGCATGTGCAGTATCCCGATGTCAGCGCATCGACAGCCGCGACTGGCGCCTATGTAGTGTTCATGGCGCTGAATATATTCGGTGTGAATATTGCGGCCACATTTGAACTGGTCATTACCATAGCGGCCATTGCCGAGCTTCTTGTGTTCATGATTGTGGTGATGCCCGGTTTTTCGTGGGCGAATTTCGTCCATGATGGCTGGGCCGGGTCCGATACGTTCAGCCTGCATGCCGTTGGCGGCATTCTGGCGGCGGTTCCCTTCGCCATATGGTTTTTCCTTGCGATTGAAGGGGTGGCCATGACAGCGGAAGAAGCGCACACCCCGCACCGGACCATTCCGGTGGCCTACATCGCCGGGATCATGACCCTGATGGTTCTGGCGTTTGGCATCATGATCCTTGCAGGCGGCGTGGGTGACTGGAAGACCCTGGCCAGCCTGAACGACCCGCTGCCACAGGCCATGCTGAGCGTGGTCGGCCCCCGCAGCGGTTATGTGCATATGCTGGTGTGGCTTGGGCTGTTCGGTCTTGTGGCGTCTTTCCATGGGATCATCATGGGGTATTCGCGCCAGATCTATGCCATGGCGCGTGAAGGCTACCTGCCTGTGGTGCTGGGGCGTCTGCATCCCCGGTTCGGGACGCCGTGGGCCGCAACGCTGGCTGGCGGGATCGTGGGGATGCTGGCCATCTATGGTGACCGGTATATTACCATCGGTGGCCAGCCGCTGACCGCCAATATCGTGACCATATCGGTATTCGGTGCGCTGACCATGTACCTGTTTGCCATGGCCAGCCTGTTCCGGCTGCGGCATAGGCAGCCGGAACGGGTGCGGCCATGGTCCGTGCCGGGTTATCCTGTGGTGCCCGTGTTTGCCTTTGTCGCGGCGTCCTGTGCACTGGTAGGCATGGCAGCCAGTCATCTGGCCATTTTTGGCATCTACGTCGTGTTCATGGTCATGGGGCTTACGGTTTATCTGATCAGCCGCAGGGCTGAAGCCTGAGGGGGGGGCTGACCGGCAGGTGCTGTCCGGTCGCGTGTATCTGGTTTTTCGGTGCGCGCTTGTGTCAATACTAAGTGTCTTGTTCCTTAATATTAAGGAATTCACCATCGCGCAGCTTTTGCGACGGGAATTGAAGTATAGTAAAATGACTTCCGTCCAGATCGTCATTGCTGGCATGGGGGGCACTGACGACATGCCCTACATAATTCTGGCATCATGGCGTTTAGGCTTGTTCCAGATCGTCAAAACATGAAAACTGGCAGTCGCTTCAGGATGTGGGGAAGGGACGATGCTGTCTGGCGATATACCTGGCCCGGCAGATGGCGCGATCAGGCAGCCGCACGTGCTTGCCGCCGCTGCTACAGGGGCATACCAGTTCATTCGTGAACAGGGCTGCGATCCTGATCGCGTGGCCCTGTCTGCCGGGCTGCGGCTTGATCCGGGCCTGTCGCAGACGGCCTTGCTCGACCTTGCCGGATACTGCCTTCTGTTTGAGGAAACCACCCGGCAGAGCGGGCATGCAGGGGTGGGCCTGTCATATGGCCGGCATTTTACCCCGGACATGCTGGGCCTGATCGGTTTTATCGCCATGGCGTCCCCCACGTTGGGCAATGCGGTGGAAAATGTGGCTGAACTGTTTCCGTATCATCAGGGCGGTACCATTACCCGCCTTGTCTATCAGGATGATGGATGCGCGCGGCTGGAATACCGGATCATGACGGGTGGCATCATCGGGCGTGAGCAGGATGCGGAACTGACCATGGGTATGTTCTGTAACATATTCCGCCATGTGCTGGGGCAATACTGGGTGCCACGGGCCATCTGGCTGGAACATCGCCGCATTGCCGCGCCGGGCGAATACGATAATGCCTTTGGCGCGCCGGTGCATTTTGGCATGGGCGTCAATGCGGTCGTGTTTGACAGGGCGGAAATGGGCTGCGCCATGCCGCAGGGAAATGTGCGGCTGCTTGATGTGCTGCGGTGTAGCCTGACAGCACTGTCATCTGCCGACATGCGCCAGCAGGCGCCGCCCGCCATGGATCCGCTGCTGTTGCGTATCCGCACCGAAATCCGGTATTCCATGGGCAATGGCGTGCCAGCCCTGTCGCAGATGGCGGAAACGCTGCGCATGCCGCGCTGGACCCTGCAGCGTCGTCTGGATGCAATGGGCATCACATTTTCCGCCCTGGTGGAACGGACCCGGCAGGAAATGGCCCGCGAATACCTTGCCCGTCCCATGATGCCTGTTGGCGAAATCGCGTTACTGCTGGGATATTCGGAAATCAGCGCTTTCAGTCGCGCATTCCGCAAATGGACCGGGGTATCGCCACGCCTGTACCGCGCGGCGCGGCAGTCAGGTCAAGTCTTTGTGCCTGTCGGTCAAGATATCTGAAAACAGACGTTTATAATTCAGCCGTGGATGAACTACCTCCCGTTGGGAAGGCTATTGTACTGTGTCATATCATGCTTTTCTGGGGGGGGAGAAATTCTGCTTTTCCTCCCTGAAACAGGTGCTTGCCTATGCTTCACCCTATCGCAGCGGTGATGAACTGGCAGGGGTTGCGGCACCTGATCCCCTGCAGCGCATCGGTGCGCGTGAAGCGCTGGCGAACATTCCGCTCCGGACCTTTCTGAACGAGGTTCCTGTCCCGTACGAGACGGATGAAGTCACGCGGCTGATTATTGACAGTCATGATGCCGCGGCCTTTGCCCCCGTCGCGCATATGACGGTGGGGGACCTGCGCGACTGGCTGCTGGATCACGAAACTGACGGCGCGACCCTTGCGGCGCTTGCGCCGGGACTGACGGCGGAAATGGTTGCGGCGGTCAGCAAGCTCATGCGCAACCAGGATCTGGTGGCGGTTGCGCGCAAGATTACGGTCCGTACGGCCTTTCGCAACACGCAGGGCCTGCCGGGATGCATGGGATCGCGGCTGCAGCCCAATCACCCGGTGGACAGCCTGCCGGGCATTGCCGCATCCATGCTGGATGGCCTGCTGCTGGGGGTGGGTGATGCCGTGGTCGGCATAAACCCCGCATCAGACAACATGGCCAATGCCAGTGACATCCTGCATATGCTTGAAGATGTGCGGGTGCGGTATGACATTCCCATACAGACCTGCCTGCTGACGCATGTGACCAATACACTCCAGCTTATGGAGCGGAATGCGCCGGTGGACCTCGTGTTCCAGTCCATATCGGGCACACAGGAGGCGAATGCCGGCTTTGGCATTTCCCTGTCAGTACTGTCGGAAGCGTATATGGCCAGCCAGTCGCTGGGGCGGGGAACGCTGGGCACGAATACCATGTATTTCGAAACGGGACAGGGGTCGGCCCTGTCGGCCGACGCCCATCATGGCATGGACCAGCAGACGGCGGAGGTACGGGCCTATGCCGTGGCGCGGGCTTTCTCGCCACTGCTGGTCAATACGGTGGTCGGCTTCATCGGCCCGGAATATCTGTACGATGGCAAACAGATCATCCGGGCGGGGCTGGAAGACCATTTCTGCGGGAAGCTCATGGGGCTGCCGATGGGGTGTGACGTCTGTTACACCAATCATGCGGAAGTGGATCAGGACGACATGGACAACCTGATGATGCTGTTATGCACCGCAGGCATCAATTTCCTTATCGCCGTACCCGGCAGTGATGACATCATGCTGAATTACCAGAGCCTGTCCTACCACGATATCCAGACCCTGCGTTCGCTGTTTGGCGTGCGGGCGGCGCCGGAGTTTGAAGAGTGGCTGGTTGCGCGTGAAATGGTTGATGCAAAGGGTCGGATACGCGTCAATTCCCCCAGCATTTTTTCCGGGATAATACCCTGTAATGACTGATGATCGTCCCATTTCCTGGCAGGCATTGCAGGCACGGACTTCGGCGCGCATCGGCCTTGCCCGTGCGGGCAACACGATTTCCGGCGCGGCGGTACGGGAATTCCAGTACGCCCATGTCCGTGCGCGTCATGCTGTCTCCATCACGCTGGATATCAACCAACTGAACCTGTCGCTGCCTCATATCGAGGTTGAAAGCAGGGCTGGGGACCGTGATGAATACGTCAGGCGTCCCGACCTTGGGCGACAGTTGTCCGACACCAGTCGGGAAAGCCTGCCACATGGGCGGTATGATATCGTGTTTGTCATTGCCGATGGACTGTCGGCTCTCGCGGCGCAGCAGCAGGGGCCTGCAGTACTGGCAGCGGTAATACCCTTGCTGGCGGACTGGTGTATCGCCCCGCTGGTTGTGGCGCAAAGGGCGCGGGTGGCGTTGGGCGATGAAATCGCGACCTGCCTGGGTGCGCGGTGCGTGGTGATGATGATCGGGGAGCGTCCCGGCCTGCGCTGTGCCGAAAGCATGAGTCTGTACATGACATGGAACCCGAAGGTCGGGATGCGGGATTCAGGACGGAACTGCATTTCCAATATCCATGGTCATGGCGGGTTATCCGCCATGACGGCAGCAAGCAGTCTGGTATGGTTGCTGAAGATGGCGCGAATGCGCAATTACAGTGGCGTCAATCTCAAAGACGAAACCTGTACTATTGAACAGACAGTCCGACCGGATGGGCAGAAAATGTTATTGGATAGAACAGACCAGTAAAAAAACGGTCGCTGAGAGGCTGGTTGGAAAGTCAAACCGGGAAACTTCCTGTAATTAAAGGAAGTTGTTTGGTGAAGCTTTGTCAGAAGCTTCATGGAATGCAGTCTTGTTTTGGCAAGGGCGGCGTCAAAATTTTTTACAATAAGTTTTGTTTTCAAACTGCCTTTATGGCCATAGGCGTGCCAGCCTATCCGCTGTAACCCGGGCAACGAAGCCCGCAGGATACAAATTAAAATAAAGCGGCAATCTGGAAAGTGCCTGTAATCAGCTTACATTCGCAAAAGACTGCGACAAAGTAGCTGGCGTCCCGTACGGGATTCGAACCCGTGTTGCCGCCGTGAAAGGGCGGTGTCCTAGGCCTCTAGACGAACGGGACTAAAGGCGTGAGCGGTAAGTATCCCGACACGGGGGTGGGGTCAACCCCCTGATTCAAAAATATTGAAATTATTGGGCGATTGCCGCGTCGCGGATAAAAAAAGTGGCGGATGTCCGGCCGTTCCAGCTTTCCGCGCGCAGCCATCCCGCCAGATGCAGCGGCGGGCTGTCGCGATCTTCCAGCACGGGGGCCAGGGGGCTTTCATTGGCGCGGAACACCAGCGCCTTCAGTCGGGGACCACGGCCTTCGCCCTGCAGCGTCAGGCGCAGGGTATTGCCTTCCCGCCCGATCCGTTCGGCATAGGCCACGCGCACGCGGGGCAGGGCGATCAGGGGTTCATCATTGCCCGCGCCAAAGGGGGCCAGACGGTCCATGTCGGTCGCCAGGGCCACATCGGCGGCAGCGACATTCACCACGGCGTCGATGGTCAGGTCCACGGCATCGGGCAGGCTGGCGGCGGTAGCCAGGTGGCGGTCAAGGAATTCCTGCAGGGCGGGAATGCCATCCGCTGGCAGGCCGAAGCCCGCCGCCATGGCATGTCCCCCCCCCGATGACAGCAGTCCCGCCTGTCGTGCCGCGATAATGGCGCCACCAAGGTCCAGCCCCGGAACGGACCGGGCGGAGCCTTTTATGCTGCCATCTTCCATTTCCGCACCCACCAGAACGGGGCGGTTGAATTTTTCCTTGATACGTCCGGCCACGATTCCGACCACGCCGGGGTGCCAGTCCCGGCCGCTCAGCACCAGTACGGCATGACCCTGCGCGCGTTGTTCGGCCGCCAGTTCCATGGCACGGTCAAGGATGCCGGATTCGACGCCCTGCCGGTTATGGTTGACGGAATTCAGCTTCTCGGCCAGTGCCTGCGCTTCCGCTGCGTCCGCGCACAGCAGCAGGCGCAGCCCCAGACCGGAATCCGCGATACGCCCGCCGGCATTGATGCGCGGCCCCAGCGCGAATCCACATGTAAATGCTGATAGCGGGTCACGTGCCCCCGCCGCATCCAGCAGTGCGGACAATCCCGTGCGCTGCCGTCGTGCCATGACTTTCAGCCCCTGGGTGACAAAGGCGCGGTTCAGGCCGCTTAACGGCATGACGTCGCATACGGTCGCCAGCGCGACGAGGTCGAGGCTGTCCATAAGCTGCGGGTCGGTATGGGTGTCGAACCACCCGTCGTGACGCAGGATGCGCACTGTGGCCACCACGGTCATGAATGTGACCGCGGCGGCACAGATGCCGTGTAGTCCCGAAGGGCAGTCGGGCCGGTTCGGGTTGACCGTGGCCAGCACGCGCGGCAGTGCGCCCTGCACCTGATGGTGGTCAAGGACAATGACGTCACCGCGCCCGCTTGCGTGTTCCAGCACCTCCACCGCCGCCGTGCCGCAGTCCAGGCAGACGATCAGGGTCGCCCCCTGGTCCTGCATGGCCGCGATTGCGGGTGCGTTCGGGCCGTAACCTTCCCGCATGCGGTCAGGAATATGGGTCAGCACCGTGCAGCCCTGACGGCGCAGGAAATCGGTCAGGAGTGCCGTGGAACACGCGCCATCCACGTCATAATCCCCGAACAGGCCCACCGTTTCTCCATTGCGGATGGCAGTGGCCAGACGGGCAGCCGCCGTATCCATATCCGTAAAGGTGGACGGATCGGGCATCAGCGCGCGCAGGGTGGGTGTCAGGTAGGTTGCAACCTGTTCGGGTGCGATACGGCGCAGGGCCAGCATGCGGCCCACGATTTCCGGTAGCCCGGTCTGCTGTGCAATGGCCATGCCCATGCGGTCGGTATGGCTGGCCTGTCCGCCTTCGCGCCAGTTCCACCGGCGGCCCGTAACACTGCGGGTAACCCCCAGCACGGCTGGCTCCTGTTCCTCCTGTGGCGCGGGGGACGCGGGAAAGGGGGCAAGCAGGTCGGCAGCGGACATGAAAACGGATCCTTGTTGGTATGCGGCGCACGGGAAGGCAGGGGGAATGGTCCGACCGGAACCATTCCCCGCCCGACGGTCAGGCCGCTTCGATACGGATCAGCGCAGGCTCATCCAGTACGGCGGACAGTTCCGCAATATGGTGCAGCGCGTGCTGCATCGCCGCCTCGCTGGTTTTGTGCGTCAGCAGCACCAGCGGCACGGCATGGGTACCATCGGCGCGGACGTCATGCGCATCGGCATGCTGGAGCATGCTGCGCAGCGATACCCCGTTGTCCCGCAGTACTGCCGTTATGTCGGCAATCACGCCGGGGCGGTCTTCCACATTCAGGCGCAGGTAGTACTCACCCGTAAACGACTTGCTGGGCAGGGCTACGGCCTGCATCAGGCTGTCAGCGGCACAACCCCAGACCGGCATGGCGGAGCCACGGGCTATGTCGATCAGGTCGGCGCATACGGCGGTGGCGGTCGGCCCTTCGCCCGCACCGCGGCCTTCCAGCATCAGGCGGCCGGCAAAGGCCCCTTCCGCCACCACGGCGTTGAAGACGCCATTGACTTCCGCGATTGGCGCATCCTGCGGCACAAGGCAGGGATGCACCCGGGCCTCGATGCCGTTTTCATGCTGGCGCGCGATGCCCAGCAGCTTGATGCGGTAACCCATCCTGCGCGCGAACTGCAGGTCCAGCGCGCCGATGCGGCGGATGCCTTCGATATAGACGGAGGCAAACACCACGGGCCGACCGAACGCCAGGCCGGCAAGAATTGCCAGCTTGTGCGCGGTATCGATGCCATCCACATCGGTCGATGGATCGGCCTCGGCATAGCCAAGCTTCTGCGCATCGGACAGAATTTCGGCAAAGTCCCGCCCGGTTTCATGCATGACGGTCAGGATGTAGTTGCACGTGCCGTTCAGGATGCCGCCGATCTTCAGGATCCGGTCCGCTGCCAGTCCCTCGCGCACGGTCTTGATGGCGGGAATGCCACCGGCCACAGCCGCCTCGAACATCAATGGCACGCCAGCTGCCTGCGCCGTGCAGGCCAGTTCGGCACCGTGAATGGCGATCAGCGCCTTGTTGGCGGTCACTACCGGGCGCCGGTTTTCCAGTGCGCGGGTCACCGTCAGGCGCGCAGCGCCTTCAGCCCCGCCAATCAGTTCTGCCACTACATCCACGTCGGGGTGGGTGGCCAGTTCCTCGGGCGTGTCACACCAGGCGACATTGCCCAGGTCTATGCCACGGTCACGCGTGCGGTCGCGCGCGCTGACGGCGGTCACCACCAGTTCGCGGCCCGCGCGGGCACGGATCAGGGACGCGTTTTCACGCAGCAGTTTTACAACGCCGGCACCAACCGTGCCCAGTCCCGCAATACCGATGCGCAGCGGCGGTTTGGGGGCGGGTTTGCAAGGGGAAGAAGTCATCTGTTTTCCGTCAACCGAGTGGGCAGTCATGAATGGGCAGGCTGCGAGTCAGGCAGCGGGGCAGCCTGCTGCGTGGTGGGGGCGATGCCGCCATGTTCCGTCATGAAATGGCGGATGGAACGGCAGGCCTGACGCAGGCGCTGGGTATTTTCCACCAGTCCGATGCGCACGAAACCCTCGCCATGTTCCCCGAAGCCAAGGCCGGGGGCCACCGCGACGCCCGCTTCCTTCAGCAGCAGCTTGGAAAAACCCACGCTGCCCAGTTCGCGGAAGCGTCCGGGGATGGGGGCCCATGCGAACATCGACCCTTCGGGGGAAGGAACCTCCCATCCTGCCGCCTGCAGTCCCTGGATCAGCACGTCACGGCGCTTGCGATAGATGTCGCGGATTTCAGCCACACAGTCCTGCGGGCCGCTGAGTGCCGCGACCGCCGCGACCTGAATGGGGGTGAACGCGCCATAGTCCAGATAGGACTTGATACGGGTAAGGGCCGCGATCAGCTTCGGGTTGCCCGCGGCAAAGCCCATGCGCCAGCCCGCCATGGAATAGGTCTTGGACAGGGACGTGAATTCAACGGCGATGTCCTTCGCCCCGGGAACCTCAAGGATGGAAGGGGGCACATTGTCGCCAAAATAGATTTCCGCATACGCAAGGTCCGACAGGATCCAGATTTCATGCTTGCGCGCAAAGGCCACAAGCTTGCGGTAGAAATCAAGGTCCGCGAGATATGCGGTGGGATTTGACGGAAAATTGACGATCAGCGCAGTGGGCTTCGGCACGGAATGGCGCACCGCGCGGTCCAGTGCTTCCAGCATTTCATCATCCGGTGTCGCAGGAATGGAGCGCACGGACGCGCCTGCGATGATGAAGCCGAACTGATGGATGGGATAGGACGGATTGGGCACCAGGATCGTATCGCCCGGGCTGGTGATGGCGGAGGCGAGATTCGCCAGCCCTTCCTTGGACCCAAGGGTCGCAATCACTTCCGTCTCGGGGTCCAGCTTTACGTTGAAACGTCGTTCGTAATACCCCGCCAGCGCCCGGCGCAGGCCCGGAATGCCACGGCTGACGGAATAACGGTGCGCGCGCGGGTCCGCCACCGTTTCCACCAGCTTCTGCACGATATGGGGCGGGGTGGGGGTGTCGGGATTGCCCATGCCCAGATCAATGATATCCTCCCCCCGCGCTCGGGCCTGGGCCTTGGCCTTGTTGACTTCAGCGAAGACATAGGGCGGCAGGCGGCGGATACGATGGAATTCTTCGGTCATGGGACGCTCTGTTGCGGGCGCACGGAAGGATGTGCGCCGGGTTGGAAAAATGACATGCCCGCCCGGCGGGGGGGCATGCACCACACTCTAGCGCACGATGGCAATTCTTGCACCATTGCCAAAGGCATGGGCGTGTACCACGATTCGGTTGGCTGGCACGCCACGCGCCCGCAGCATGTTGCTTAGGGTGCGGGTGCGCAGCAGGGCAAGATTGAGGGCCGCGGTCTGCCCTTCCGCCGTGGCGGTGGCGGCATTGCCATAACCATTCACGATCACAAAGCGGTTGCCCCGCTGTTTCACGACGTTGCCGACCACGTCTTCCTCGCCATCCTCGATCTGGTCCGACCCGGGCAGGAAGCGTACCGGGTCCCCGTCTTCCGGCGTTGCCAGATGATAGGTGGGCAGGTCCATGCCGTCTCGCGCGGCATTGTCGGGCAGGCTGATCCCACCCACGGAGGGCAGTTCGGGCGGTGCATCGGCGATCGATGGCAGGTTGGCGGGAATCGCCTCGGGCGTGTCGGATACCGTTTCCGTCACCTCCGGCATGACCAGCTGTCCATTGCTGTCACGCACGGGTTCGGCCTGATGGGACATGCCACGTTCGGATTTTGGCCTGGTGCCCGCTGCTGCCTGCCTTCCTGCCTGCGTGCCGTCATCCGCCGCCGCGAGGGAGGCGGATTGTCCCCCACCATTGCTGGCCGGGCGCGACGGGATGGGGGGAATGTCGGCAGCCGTGGGCATGGTGCCCATGATCGCGTCCTGGCGCTGGTTGAGTTCGCGCTGGGCCTCAAGGTCGGCGGTGATGTCCTGACGCAGGTCGGGTGAGGGGAGTTCGGGCGTTCTGTCCGGCCCCAGCCCGACCTTGGGATAGGGTTGGTGCGTGCCGGGTGGCGGGGGACGCTGCTGGCCGATCACGCCGCCCTGGTAGTTATGGTACCAGTCGGACACGGAATCGACCGTGTCCTGATGGTGCGCGCAGCCCGCCACACCGGTGGCAAGCAACGCCAGCAGGGCAGCCCGCGCGACGGCGGTCTGTCTGGACGGCGGAAAAAAAAATCTTCCGGGACTTGGCGATAGTGCCCGCTTTCCCAATCTTAGCTCCCATGGCCTTTTTTTGGCCTGCACACAACACGACCGGGGCAAACTAGCCTGCAATGCCGATCTTAGCGAGGGGGATCGCGCACCGGGGCCGTAGCCGGCAGCGGTCATCGTGGCTGATTGTCAGGTCGGGACTTGGCACCGGACGCAAGGCGGCGCAGGATAAGGACATGACCAGGACAGTCCCGGAGCATAGGGAGAACCCGATGAACGGCATGCAGCCGAAACACCGCATCCGCATGGATGATGAAGATCCCAGGGATCCCGATATCCCCGAACCCCAGGGCCCGGAAACCGAGGAACCTGACAAGAACCGTACGTTGTCCTCCCCCATCGGGGAACTGGAAAGTCGTCTGTTCGATCAGCGCAAGGTGCTGGTGTTCGGTCCGATCAATGACAAGATCGCCCGTGACGTGACAGGTCGCCTGCTGGCGCTGGCCGGTGCGTCGGACAAGCCGATCGATGTGTACGTGAACTCCCCCGGCGGTCATGTGGAAAGTGGCGACACCATCCATGACATGATCCGCTTTGTCGATTCGGTGGCGCCCGTCAACATGATCGGTACCGGCTGGGTCGCATCCGCTGGCGCGCTGATCTTTGCTGCGGGCAATAAGGAACGGCGCTACTGCCTGCCCAATACGCGTTTCCTGCTGCACCAGCCCATGGGCGGCGTGCGTGGCCCCGCGACCGATATCGATATCGAAGCGCGCGAGATCATCAAGATGCGTGAGCGCCTGAACCGCCTGTTCGCGCGTGAAACCGGACAGCCTTATGAAAAGGTGTGCAAGGATACGGACCGCAATTACTGGATGTCCGCGCATGAGGCGATCGAATACGGGCTGGTGACGCGCGTGATCGACAAAATCTCTGACCTGCATTGATTTAAGGCAAGGCGGACCGCCTGTCGGGTCCATAATGCTGATGGTGCGTTGTGCGGGGGGTGTTTCGGCATTCCCCGCAAATTTCAGATAACAGTTCTGCACTTCCTGGTTTGGTGTGATATGGACACCAGAAATCAGGGTGTCAGCTGTTGGGATGAATGCCACATCGGCCGGCGTATCCACGCGACACCGTTCCGAGCAGCGAGCCGACATGACGAAATCACTTTCTGACATCTACACTACTCTGCCCGAAGCCCGCGACCCGGGGGCCGCGACCCCTGATGCCGTGGCAAAGGCCGATTTCAATGCCCGTCACTGGTCCAGCCCGGTGCCGGGCCCGCTTACGCCCGGATCGGCGGAGCACAAGAAGGCGGTGGCGGACATGTTCCGCGACACCTTCAATCCCTACAAACCCTCGGTCATCGAATGGCCCAAGCTGGACAAGGAAACGCTGGAACGCGTGACCTCGCTGCCGATCTGGGACATTGCCGTGCAGACCGAAGGCAAGGCCCGCCTGCGCATGGCGGCCTATGCCCGCCTGATTGACGACCCGGACATGAAGGATGCCCTGTCACGCAACGCGTGGGAGGAAAACCGCCATAAGGAAGTCCTGTCCAAGATGGTGGCGGCCTACGATATCCCGCTGGCGTCCGAACCCCCCTACATCGAACCGCGCGATGTGGAATGGGCCTATCTGGTCACGGGTTTTTCGGAATGCGTGGACAGCTTCTTCGCGTTCGGCCTGTTCGCCATCGCGCAGAAATCCGCCTTCTTCCCCCCTGCGCTGATCGATACGTTCGAGCCGGTGATGCAGGAAGAATGCCGCCATATCCTGCTGTTCGCCAACTGGCTGGCGTGGCATCGCGCCACCATGCCGATGTGGAAGCGCCCCTGGTTCGAGGCGCGCGTGATCGGCGTATGGTTCTTCCTGCTGTATGAACGTCTGGGCATGGTCACGACGTTCGATGCCGAAGGCAACAAGCACGAACAGGACAACAACTTCACCGTGAATGGCACGAAGGAAGTCGCCAATGTCGACGTGCCGCTGCGCGACATGATCGACATCTGCCTGATCGAGAACGAACGCCGTTTTTCCGGCTACGACCCGCGCCTGCTGCGGCCGAAGCTTGCGCCCAATCTTGCGCGTCTCATCCGCTTCTTCCTGCCGCGCACGTCCAATTCCGCCAGCCTGGAAAGCCAGGCCGGCGCGGCGTAACCGTCCGGTCCCCACCCGCGAATGCGGCGGGTGGGGCCATATCCTCAGCCCAGGGTAGGGGTAGCTGTGCCTGCGCCGAAATCAAGCTGGCCCAGATAGGCCACGCGGCTTGCGGCCACGATGTCGCCGATCCGGCCACCCTCGATCCGGGCATAGGCATAGACCTTGCTTTCCTCCTCATCGGAGGAACCGATCGCAAGCCCCGCGAACTGCGTGCCCGCTTCATCCTTCAGCTGCCATACATCCCCGCGCACGACCGCATCGTATTTGTAGCGGAAGCCGGGAATGATCTTTGTCAGCAGCAGCGGCATGACTTCCGTGACATCCAGCGCCGTGCGTACGAAGGCGGTGCAGGCTTCATCGGGCACGAAATAGCCCTTGGCCGCCGCCGTCATCATGATCAGGCCGGGCGTTGTCCTGCCGTTCGTGACAAGGCGGCTGCGAATGACGATTTTCTGGTCATCGCGTGAGACTTCCGATGCAAGCATCACGGTGCCCACCGGTGCTGCCAGCAGGTCGGGCACAACGGTCATCTGGGTCAGGGGAAGGGTGGCGAGGATGGTCATCTCTCATTCTCCAGCAGGCAATGTGTCGGTAACGCTGCGGGTGGACCGTGTACAGCGTTACGTTTCATGACAACCATACGCCCGTTCACGTGTTTTAGGATGCATGGCACACGCGCGTCATATGCGTGGCAGAAATGTCCCGGTCCGGCCGTATGCGCAATACTATTGGCGCGGCGGGGTGCATGCCCCATGTAAACAGCATGAACGCCATGCGGACCAATTGCATGGCGCATAACGGGAGGAAAAGCCGGATGTCAGGTTATATTACGAAGGGTCTGGCCGCCCTGACGGTGATGGTGGCGGTCAGTCATGGTGGCGTAGCACATGCACGCAGCCATTCCAGCGGAAACAGCAGTGACATGGGCAGCTATACACCGGGTGAATCGGAAGCGAACGATGCATCCGCCGGGGTAAGGGGTAACTATAGCGCGCCGGAAACCGGTTCGGGCGGCGGCGTGCCACAGTTCCGTAATGATGGCGAGGAATCCGACCAGATGACAGGCGCCATGATGATGCCCGGCACCGCATCGGGCAGCGAAGCCCCCGGCATGAGTGACGGCAGTTATTCCAACATGCATATTGGTGGGGAAGACAGTTCGATTCTGCCCGGCGTTGACTGATACGACCGTCACGTTCCCAGTGTCTTCACGCAGCTACCAGGCCAGCAGGTGATCGGTATGGCAGCATATTCATCCGTCACGTCGCGTATGCCCCAGCGGTACAGTTGGGAAACCCGCTGGCTGCACTGGATCACCGCCGTCCTGGTGGTGGAACAGTTCGTGGTCGGGCAGGTGGCGTGGCACCTTATGGACCGCACGGCCCCCATGCGGTTGTTTCTGGCGGTTACCCATACGTCGCTGGGCGTGCTGCTGGCGGCGGTGTTCGTTACCCGCATGGCATGGGCAATGACGGGGGGGAAAGCAATTCGTTTTCCCGTTGTAACATTTCAGGATCGTGTCGCGCGCAGCATACACCGCCTGCTTTATCTGCTGCTGGGTGGGGAAATCGTGTTCGGTTACATGGCGCGCTGGACAACTGGGCGTCCCGTGATTGCATTTGGCGTGCCGATCAATTCCCCTTTTCCGGCATTGATGGGCGGGGCGCATTTCTTTTTTTCGTCGTTACATCATTGGAATGCATGGTTACTGTTCTGTCTGGCATGCTTTCACGCCGGCGCAGGATTTTATCACCTGCTGGGGATCCGGGATCAGGTTTTCCAACGCATGCTGCCCTAATGGCGGCATGCGGGGCTTGGTGGACTGCTACCGTTTGCAATCCAGCCAGAAACAAACAGAAACAATACGAAAATAGGTATAATTTAGGAAAATAAACCTATTATTGTATGTTGGTCTGGTATTTCCTTATTAATATTGGAGCAGTGTTCCTATCAGCATGATGTAGGGATGCGGGAGATTGGATATAGGATTTTGAACGGGATATTTGTTGTTGCATATTCTGGAAACCTTTACTAATATCCGATTAATCATAATAAATATAAAAATAAATATCTGATACTTTGTTAAATGCCCCTATTGTAGGCGTTTGATACCGGTCGGTTTTCCGCATTACGTGTGTGGTGGCAGATTTTACCCAGAAATCTGCTGATAACTGGATGGTATTGATCGTTGAAAAATGGAATCAATGAGCAATCATATCTATGAACTGAGGGTTTATAACCCCTTTCTGCTTTCTGGTGCGCTGATCGTTTGTGTGCTGGGTGCATGGATTACCATGCGACTGGTCGCCCGCGTATCTGAAACCAGTGGCAGGCAGCGTGTCGGCTGGTATTTTCTGACCGCCATGGCGGGCGCCAGCTTTGTCTGGTGTACTCATTTTGCGGCCATGCTGGCCTATCATGCCGGCGCCGACGTGAATCTGGACCCGCAGTATACCGTGCTTTCGCTGGTGGCCATGTTCGTGGCCATGCCCTGTGCGGTCATGGTGGCGGTCAGGCTGCGCGGGCGCGGGGGCTGCATGCTGGGGGGAATTATCCTCGGCCTTGGTATCGCCAGCATGCATTATATCGGCATGGCGGCGTACCATATCGATGCGCCCGTCGTGTGGAACATGCCGCTGGCGATCGTGTCGGTCCTGATCGGCATCGGGCTGTCCGCCGCGGCCCTGCTGCTGGCGTTGCGCCCGGTCAGCCTGCGGCGCGAGATCGAAATGACGCTGGCCATGGTGGGTGCCGTGGCCGGGCTGCATTTCACCGGCATGGCGGCCATGCATGTCACCATGCACCCGCATATGCAGATGCTGCATGACAATGAACAGTTTCAGGCCATCGGCTTCGCTGTCATTGCCGGTTCGATGCTGACAATCATTGCCGGTATCGCCTGCTTTGTCATTGACGGCAGCGTGCGGCAGGAATCGTATGACGAACTGCACCGCATGGCCATGTCCGATGCGCTGACCGGCCTGCCCAACCGCATAAGCTTCAATGAACGCCTCAATCAGGAAGTCGCAACGGCTGACCAGAATGGCGAACAGTTTGCGGTCATTGGTATTGACCTTAATAAATTTAAGGAAATCAACGATACCCGTGGCCATGCGGCTGGCGATGTCGTGCTGACCACACTGGCCGGGCGTTTCAGCGCGCTACTGGGGGAAGGAGAATTCGTGGCTCGCCTGGGGGGGGATGAATTCATAGCCATCCACCGCACGTCGGATCAGGCGGAACTGCATGATTTCGTAAACCGCATCCAGCAGGCGCTGAACCAGCCCATTCCCATTGATGATTACATGGTGACCAGTGGCGGCAGCATCGGGGTTGCGGTCTATCCGGTTGATGCGACGGACAGTGAAACCCTGATCTCGCGTGCCGATCTTGCCATGTATCGCGCCAAGACCGACCTGCAGCATACGATCTGGTATTATGAAAGCTCGCTGGACCAGAACGTGCGTGAACGCCGTGCGATGGGTGATGACCTGCGCGACGCCATGACCAATGGCCAGCTTTCGCTGTTCTTTCAGGTGCAGACTGTCGTCGCGACGGGCGCGGTTTCGGGATATGAGGCCCTGCTGCGGTGGGAACATCCGGTGCGTGGCAGCGTTCCCCCCACGGAAATCCTGGACCTTGCCTATGAAAACGGCCTGATTATCGAACTGGGTGAATGGGTGCTGGACCAGGCGTGCCAGGCTGCGGTGGGCTGGGATGGGGATGTCCGTGTCGCGGTCAACATGTCCGCATCGCAGTTCCTGCTGCCGCGTTTTGCCGATACGGTGCAGGCGACCCTTGCACGCACTGGCCTGCCCGCGGGCCGCCTTGTCATCGAAATTACCGAGGCAACGATACAGCGTGACCGTCCGCGTGCCCTGGCCATGGCCCGTAAGGTGCATGCGCTTGGGGTCAGGCTTGCGCTGGACGAATTCGGTGGCCCGAAATCGGTCCTGTCGATGCTGCGCGAATTCCCCTTTGGCAAGATCAAGATCGACCGCACCCTCATGCAGCAGGTGGGCACGGACCCGGCCATGGCCGAACTGGTGCGCTCCGTCATGATCGCGGGTCATGCGCTGCAGGTCTCTGTTCTGGCGCAGGGGATCGAGACGCCGGCCCAGCTTGCGCTGCTGTCATCCGAAGGGTGTGACGAAGGGCAGGGCTACCTGCTTGGCCGTCCCGCGCATGCCCCCATGGCGGCAACCGTGCCAGCGCCTGCAGCCCCCACGATGCCACAGGCGTTCGCTGCGACGCCCATGCGTGCGGCGTGCGCCCCGTCATTCTATCCCGCCGCCTGATTGCCGGCTGGAATATTCCTATGAAACTGTGTGAGAAAGTAATGAACCCCCACGAAGCGCCTGCCATGACTGACGACCACAAGCCTGCCACCAAGCTGGACATGACAGCGGATGTCAGCCTCCAGCTGCTGGAGCAGGCAACGGATGGCGTCGTGATCATCAATGAGCGCAACGAGGTCGTGTTTTTCAACCCGGCAGCGGAAAAACTGTGGGGTTTCACCGAGGAAGAGGTGATTGGCCGCAATGTCAGCTGCCTCGTTCCCTCGGTCTATCGCGCCGATCATGACAGCTATATCTACAAGAACCGCAAGACGGGCGTGAACCGTATTGTCGGCACCTCACGCGAAGTCACGTTCGAGAACAAGGCCGGGGACTACATTTCGGGCGAGATGTCGATCTCGACCGCGCTGCTGGGGCCGGAAAAGAAGCGCTACTACATGGCCTTCATGAAGGGCGTGACCGAGGAAAGCCACCGCCGCAAGCTGCTGGACCTGCAGAATACGGTATTCCAGGCCATTTCCAATGACATGCAGGTGGAGGACGTAGCCGACCTCGTCTGCCGTGAAGTGGAAAGCTTTGTTCCCAACACGGTGTCCGCCATCATCCTGCTGGATGAAAACAACCGCCTGAGCATCCTGTCCGGTCCCGGCCTGCCGCGGCGTTATGCCGCAGCCCTTGAAAACATGTCCCTGACCGAAGGGGATCTTGCCGCACTGGGCAATGACCTGTCCGAAGCGAACAGCATCGTGTGGGACAGCTACCGCTCGCTCGGGATCTCGCTGGGGCTGCATAATTGCTGGGCTTCGGCCATCAAGTCGCGCAACGGGCGGATTTCGGGCATTTTCGCGCTGTATTCGCGCAACCAGTACAAGCTGAGCGACTGGCCGCAGAAGATCGTCACCGGTTGCGTGCCGTTCTGTAGCGTCGTGATCGAGAATTATGAGGCCCAGCAGCATATCTCGCAGCTGGCCAACCATGATTCCCTGACGGGTTTCCTGAACCGGACCGCCATCCACAAGGTCATCAAGTCGATGATCGACCGGCCGGGTGACAATCAGTTCGCGGTCTTCATGATCGACGTGGACCGTTTCCGCGATATCAACGACACCCTTGGCCACCAGAATGGCGATGCCTTCCTCAAGGCGATTGCCGAACGGCTGAAGGGCATGTCACGCAGCAACTATATCCTCAGCCGTTCGGGCGGTGATGAATTCGTCATCGTCATGCCCGACAGTGATGAAGCAAAGGCATCCGCCTTTGCCGAAAGCCTGATCAAGGCCATGCAGGAACCCATCGAGATTGCGGGCAACCTGCTTGTCGTCTCGCTTGGCATCGGCATCAGCGTGTTCCCTGAAAACGGGCCGGATGGCGAATCCCTGCTGGGCCATGCCGAAATCGCCATGCGCCGGTGCAAGAAGGAGGCGCGTGGTGGCTACTGTGTGTCCAGCACGGCGGATAACCGCGCGGCACAGGACCGGCTGCTGCTGGGGTCCGCGCTGCGTGAGTCGCTGGCCAAGGGCATGCTCAACCTGAATTACCAGCCGCAGGTCGATATCAAGACGGGCAGGCTGTATGGCGTGGAGGCCCTGTCGCGGTGGCAGCATCCGACGCTGGGCAACATCTACCCTTCACGTTTCATCGCGGTGGCGGAAGATACCGGGCAGATCGAGACGATCGGCACGTGGTCGCTGGAAGAAGCGACGCGCCAGATCATTGACTGGGAACGCCAGGGGCTGCATGTCCCTACGGTTTCGGTCAACCTGTCGGCAGCACACTTCCGCAACCGTGGCCTGCCTGCGCTGATCGAGCGTATCCTCAAGGAGCGCAAGCTGCAGCCTGAACGCCTGTGTGTCGAGATTACCGAAAGCGTCATGATGGACGAAAACGAGGACACGATGGAGGGGCTGGCCGCCATCCGTAACCTTGGCGTCGGGTTGTCGATGGATGATTTCGGGACGGGTTATTCATCCCTGTCACGGCTGACGCGCCTGCCGCTGACGGAAATCAAGATCGACCGCAGTTTCATCATGAACCTTGAACACGATCCCAATGCGCAGGCCGTGACCACGGCGGTGATCGGGATTGGCAACCGCCTGAACATGACCGTCGTGACCGAAGGGGTCGAGACGGAGGCGCAGCTCAAGCTGCTGCGGGGGCTGAACTGTGATGTGGTGCAGGGTTACCTGTTTGCCCGTCCCATGGCGCCCGATGCCCTGCTGAAATGGGCGAAAGGGCCGGACATGAAGCGCGTGTCCGACATGGCGCGCGATGTCCCGCATGAAGGCGAGCAGACAAAATAGGTCCCCGGGCGGTCCATGACCGCCCGCCCGTCCTGGTGCCTGCCTGGAAACAGGCATTTATAATTTTGGATTACCATGAAAACCGAGAACCCCAAGCCGCTTCCAGCTACCGAGACCATTCCTGACATCAGCTTTGAACTGCTGAATCAGGCCCGCGACGGGATGGTCATAATCGATGATCATAACATGATCCTGTATGCCAACCCTGCGGCTGAAACGCTGTGGGGTTACGACACCGGCGCGCTGGCGGGCAGGCCGGTGGGTGAACTTCTGGCCGCATCGGTCGGGAACAGCAGCCTGCCGATCGCCGTGGAGGCACCGGCACTGGAGCCGGTCGCGGGTGAGGTCACGTTTGAAAACCGCAGCGGGGATTACATCTCCGCCGAGGTCAGCCTGACGGCGGCACGGCTGGGGAAGGGTGGACGCACCTATCGCCTGATGATGGTGCGTGGCATTACCGGCGCGGGCCATCGCAGCCGGGTGATGGAACTGCAGAATACTGTTTTCCGCTCCCTTTCCAGCGAGATCCAGATTCAGGACGTGGCCGACATGGTCTGCCGCGAGGTGGAGGTGCTGGTTCCCAATACCGTCGCCGTGCTGATCCTGCTTGATGAACAGAACCGCCTGCGCATCCTGTCCGGTCCCGGCATGCCGCGCCGCTTTGCCGCGGCCCTGGAAGAAATGCGCCTGACGGATGCGGATATCGCAGCCCTGGCCAATGATCTGGGTGAGGCCACCACCATTGTGTGGGACAGCTACCGTTCCGTGGGCATCTCGCTTGGGCTGCACCATTGCTGGGCATCGGCCATCCGTACCCGCAACGGGCGCATCACGGGCATTTTCGCGCTGTATTCGCGTTCCGAACGCAACCGGGGCGAATGGCCGGCCCAGATCGTCAGCAGCTGCGTACCGTTCTGTGGCGTGCTGATCGAGCAGCACGAGGCGCGCCAGCATATCTCGCAGCTGTCGAACTATGACCCGCTGACCGGTTTCCTGAACCGTACGGCGGTGCATAAGGTGATCCGCTCCCTGATCGGTCAGCCGGGTGACAATCATTTCGCGCTGTACATGATCGATATCGACCGTTTCCGCGATATCAATGATGCGCTGGGCCATATCAATGGCGATGGGTTCCTGAAGTCCGTTTCCGAACGGCTGAAGGGTATTTCACGCAGCAATTATATTCTCAGCCGTTCCGGTTCGAATGAATTCCTGATTATCGTGCCGAATACGAACCAGGCAGACGCACTGAAATTTGCCGACAGGCTGCATGAATGCGTAAAGCAGCCGATTGAAATCGGTGGCAACATGATCGTGCCGACCCTGGGTATCGGCATCAGCCTGTTCCCCGAAAACGGGCCGGACGGCGAATCCCTGCTCAGCTATGCCGAACAGGCGATGCGTCAGGCCAAGCGTTCGGGACTGGGCATGACCCACCTTGCGCGTTCGGAAGACAACAAGGCGGCACAGGACCGGCTGCTGCTGGGGTCGGCGCTGCGTGAATCGCTGGCGCAGGGCCTGCTCAACCTGCATTACCAGCCCCAGATCGATGTGCGGAACAATACGCTGTATGGTGTGGAGGCCCTGTCGCGGTGGAACCACCCGACACTGGGCAACATCTATCCCTCGCGCTTCATTGCCGTGGCCGAGGAAACCGGGCAGATCGAAGCCATTGGCACATGGTCGCTGGAACGCGCGGTGCAGCAGATCCTGGAATGGGACGCCCATGGCATTTATGTGCCGACGGTAGCGGTTAACCTGTCGGCGGGGCATTTCCGTAACCGTAATCTGCCCGGTTTCATTGCCCGCCTGCTCAGTGACAGCAATCTGGAGCCGCACCGCCTGACGGTCGAGATTACCGAAAGCGTCATGATGACGGAAAACGAGGATACGAACATGGTCCTGCAGGCCATTCGTAACCTTGGCGTCGCCCTGTCGATGGATGATTTCGGGACGGGATATTCGTCGCTCTCGAGGCTGACGCGCCTGCCGCTGACGGAAATCAAGATCGACCGCAGCTTTATCATGAACCTGGAGCACGACGCCAACGCACAGGCCGTGACCACGGCGGTGATCGGGATTGGCGGGCGCCTTGGCATGACGGTGGTGACTGAAGGTGTCGAGACCGTGCGTCAGCTTGACCTGCTGTGTCAGCTTGGCTGTGACGTGGTTCAGGGATACCTGTTCGCCCGTCCCATGACGCCGCAGAAGCTGGAGGAATGGATCAAGGAAGGCAGCTTGCAGACCGTTCTGCAAAAAGCGCAGGAAGAACGTAAGATCGCGTCTGCGGACTGACATCCTCCCAGCATGTCAATGTAATGGCAGCACCC
This sequence comes from Komagataeibacter diospyri, assembly GCF_006538165.1. Lineage (GTDB taxonomy): Bacteria > Pseudomonadota > Alphaproteobacteria > Acetobacterales > Acetobacteraceae > Komagataeibacter > Komagataeibacter diospyri. Next base: position 74,631 of record NZ_BDLU01000037.1, on the reverse strand, counting down.
CGGTCCGAAAGGGCCGGGGTGTTTCATTATGGGGGTCATTACGGGTGAGGATGGTTTGCATGCTACCGGGCGCGTGCCATACATCGGGTCAGGACGTGGCGGGCACAGGCGTGGCCCGGCGCGATATTTTCCGCCCGCGCTGCCGACCTGCGGGCAATGGCCACAGGATAGTCCCATGACCTTACCCGTTTTTGATCTTTGTCTGAAAAATGGCAGCGTTGTCCTGCCTGATGCAACGGTCGTGACCGATGTATACGTGCGCGACGGGCGGATTGCCCGGATCGGGGGGCAGGGGGATGCCGGTCGCGTCATTGACTGTACCGGCCTGACCATCCTGCCCGGCGTCATTGACACGCAGGTCCATTTCCGTGAACCGGGCCTGACTGCGGCGGAAGATCTGGCGACCGGCAGCATGGCCGCCGTGATGGGAGGGATTACCGCCGTATTCGAAATGCCCAATACCAAGCCCGCCACCGACCGGCCCGAAGCCGTTGTCGACAAGCTGGAACGCGCGCGTGGGCGCATGTGGTGTGACCATGCGTTTTATGTGGGGGCCACGACCGACAATGCCGATCGGTGTGGTGAACTGGAAATGCTGCCCGGTACGGCGGGGATCAAGATTTTCATGGGGTCTTCCACCGGCAGCCTGCTGGTATCCGATGACGCGGTGCTGGAGCGCGTGCTGCGTTCGGGCCGCCGCCGTGTCGCCATCCATGCCGAAGACGAGGCCCGGCTGCATGAACGCCTGTCTGAACGCAAGGCAGGTGATCCATCCAGCCATCCTGTCTGGCGTGATGAGGAAACGGCCCTGCGCGCGACACAGCGTATCGTGCGTCTGGCGCGGCGCACGGGCCGGCGGATCCATGTGCTGCATGTCACGACACCCGCGGAACTGGAATTCCTGTCGGGGCACAAGGATATCGCCAGTTGTGAGGTAACCCCCCAGCATCTGACGCTGGCGGGTGAAGAGGCCTATGCCGAACTGGGCACGCTGGCGCAGATGAACCCGCCCATCCGTGGCCGCAAATGGCGTGATGGCCTGTGGTACTGGATGGGGCAGGGGGTGCCTGACATCATCGGGTCCGATCATGCGCCCCATACGTTGGAAGCCAAGCAGCGCAGTTATCCTGAAACGCCTTCGGGCATGCCCGGCGTGCAGACCCTGCTGCCGCTGATGCTGGACCATGTGGCGCATGGCCGCCTGTCGCTGCGTCGGGTGGTGGACATGACATCGGCCGGTCCGCAGCGCCTGTTCGGGCTGGTGCGCAAGGGGCGCATTGCCGTGGGGTATGATGCCGACTTCTCGGTGGTCGATCTTGCCGCGCGCTGGACGGTTCAGCAGGAATGGCTGGCTTCCAAATGTGGCTGGTCACCTTTTGTTGGTCGCGAACTGACGGGGCGCCCCATCGGCACGATCATTCGTGGCAATGTTGTCATGTGGGAAGGCCAGCTTGCCCCGACGGCCCAGGGTAAACCCCTGCTGTTTGACGCTACGGACCGCCCGCAATCCGTTTGAGCGTTGTCGCAGACAGGCAGACAGAAGGGCAGTAAAAGTTTCTGGATGCCGCTTTTTTCAAAAAAGCGGTATTCCCTGTAGCCCTTTGAAAAAAGCTTCACCTAAAACTTCTTGATGATTTGCAGTCTGTTTCAGACAGTCTCTTACTGGCCACAGGGGTAGCTACTCCGATTCCTTCTGCGGTCGTCTCCCATTTTTCAGCGCCAGACGGGCTAAACAGTAATGAAGCCCTGACCCAGGCAGATCATATGACCCGCGACATGATGGTGACCGCCGCATCGGCCTGATGCCACCTGTGCTATGGGGCGTCCCCAGGCATGTCAGGAATATGTGGGATAAGACAGCCGACTGGACCATGAACCGCAGGCTGTGCGGAATGACATGGACTTACAGATTTCATTATATTTTTTGAAATTTGAATGGTGCCCAAGGGCGGGATCGAACCACCGACACTGCGATTTTCAGTCGCATGCTCTACCAACTGAGCTACTTGGGCACCGGGCCGTCTGTCCGGCTATGTCAGGGCAGTCGGGACCGCCGTGACGTTGGACAAGCGTTTAACCTACCTCATCATCGGGATCAACCCGTCTTGTGTATTTTTCATCCTCTCCGGATGGAATCTCCGTCGAGGGCACGCGGTACTGGCCGGAAAACCAGCGACCCAGGTCAACATCGGCGCATCGGCGCGAACAGAACGGCCGGTATTGCTGCTGTGCGGGTTGACCGCAGACGGGGCAGGGGGGAAGGGTAGACTGTTCAGCCATGATCGAATCTCCAGCCATTGGCGGGCAGGCCCTGATCCATGACAGGCTGAAGTACGCGGCCCGTCAGGCGCATGAAGTCCTCCATCCAGCCCGGATGGTCCTGCAACAGCGCCATGATGCCATAACCACACGCCAGCATGACAGGGCCGCCATCGGGCGGCATGCCACGATAGGCCTGCATCTGCCCACGCAGCGCATGGAGCAGTCGGCCTTCGCGCGACTGGAACAGTTCATGCAGCGGCGGATGGATGCGCGGGCGGACAATTTCTGCCAGCCCAAGCGCCGTAAAGCCCAGGAAGCGCGGACGCAGCGGGTCGTTTTTCAGTAATGCCTCGACCGTTTCCGACAGCGCCCGGCGCTTGCGTATGGCAAGCCCCGCGACATCGACAATGATCGCGCCGGACAGGTTGCGCAGCCGCAACTGGCGCAGCAGGTCAGGCAGTGCATCACGGTTGGCGGCAAACTGTGCCGTCTGCTTGGGGCGGCGGTCCATGCTGGTGCCTCCGCCATCCATGTCGATCGCTACCAGCGCGGGTGTGGGCGTAATGCTGGCCGACATGCCGCCGGGCAATGGCACAACGGGATCTTCCAGCGCATCGGCCTGCGCGCGGAGGTCACTGTCGAACGCGCAGTTGACGCGGGTCAGGCGTGGGTGAAAGACAGCAGGCAGCAGGGTGCCAATGGCGACGTCATCAATGATGATGGGCGCCAGCGGGTAATATCGGGCCAGTCGTTCCAGCGGCGTAGGACCACGACGCAGCAGTTTTGGTTCCGCCCCACCGGGCAGGTCGGACGGCAGGTTGCGCGCACCCAGCCGCACGCCCTTGCCCCCCTGTGCGCTGCGGGTGACGGTCACAAGGACGGTCTGCCCCTGTGTCAGGGGACCAAGTCCTTCAGAATCCGGCAGGAAACCTGCCTGCTCCAGTCCCGGCAGGGTGATGAACGTGCCGCCAAGTGCAGGGACATGGGCGCTGACACGGGCGCGATAGATATCGCCCACGCCATCAGCCATGTCAGGCCGCCACAGGGCAAAATCCTGCATGACGTCATTGTCCATGACGGCGATGCGGACCTCTCCAGGGCTGCTGCTGGCGCAGATGCGCATGCTCACCGGAGCCAGCATCCCTTCTGGCCACGCAGCATCTGCGCGGTTTCAAACAGTGGCAGGCCGACAATGCCGGTGTAGCTGCCAGACATGAAGCGCACGAACGCCGCCGCCTGGCCCTGGATGGCATAGCCCCCGGCCTTGCCGTTCCAGTCACCTGCTTCAATCAGCGCATCGATCTGCACCGACGTCAGGCGGGAGAATGTGACCGTGCTGGCGACCAGCCGGTTGCCCGCGCGGCCACCCTGCCATGCGGTGGTGGGACGCAGGGCCACGGCGGTAAAGACGGTATGGCGCCGTCCGGACAGCAGGTTAAGGCACCTGCGTGCCGTATCCGCATCCTCCGCCTTGGGCAGGATGCGTCGGCCAAGGGCCACAACGGTATCGGCCGCGATGACCAGTGCCGGAATATCCAACGCGTCCGCTACGTGTTCGGCCTTTTCCGTCGCCAGACGCTGGGCATGGGAACGGGGCAGTTCGTCAGGCCGGGGCGTTTCATCGATATCTGCTGGATGAACCTGATCAGGAACCAGCCCGATCTGTCGCAGGAGCGCGAGCCTGCGGGGGGAAGCCGAGGCGAGGACAAGCTGCGCACCCGTATCCGCCCCGGATGGAGCGGTGTCTGCGGTCATGACCGACAAAGGGCGGCTTACTTGAAGCGGAACGTGATGCGACCTTTTGTCAGGTCATAGGGCGTCATTTCCACATTCACGCGGTCGCCCGCCAGCACGCGGATACGGTTCTTGCGCATCTTGCCGCTGGTATGCGCCAGGATGGTATGCTCATTATCCAGTGTCACGCGGAACATGGCATTGGGCAGCAGTTCGGTTACTGTGCCACTGAATTCGATCATGTCTTCTTTAGACATCGTGTCCTTCAATCATCAAAATTGCCGTCATGCTGCGGGCCCGCAGCGCAATACGGTTGGTTTATGTGGGGATACTCGTCGCCCGGGTCAAGTTTCCTTATGCGCGGCGATCAAGGTCGGCCAGCCGGACCGACACGCTCAGTGCATGTGCATCAAGGCCTTCGGCCTGTGCCAGGCTGACGGCGGCGGGCCCGATCCTGCGCAGCGACTCGGGCTGTGCCTCGATGAATGTCGTGCGCTTGATGAAGTCGAACACCGACAGCCCGGACGAGAAACGCGCCGTGCGGCTGGTCGGCAGCACATGGTTGGGACCACCGACATAATCGCCAATGGCCTCGGGGCAGTGCCGACCGACAAAAATGGCGCCAGCATGCCGCACGCGGTCAAAGACCGGGGCCGGATCATCGATCATGAGTTCCAGATGTTCAGGCGCTATGGTGTTTACAAGGTCGGCGGCCTCATTCAGGTCACGCACCGTGATGATTGCGCCATGGGCGTCCCAGCTGGTGCGGGCGATTTCAGCGCGCGGCAGGGTTTCCAGCTCGGTTGCGACCGCCTGTTCCACCTTCGCCGCCATGCCTGCATCCGGCGTAATCAGGATGGACTGGGCCATGGGGTCATGTTCCGCCTGCGCCAGCAGGTCGAGTGCGATGGCGCGGGGATCGTTGTTGCCATCCGCAATCACCACCACCTCGGATGGACCGGCGATGCTGTCGATTCCCACCGTGCCGAAGACCTGCCGCTTCGCTTCGGCCACATAGGCGTTGCCCGGTCCCACCACGCGGTCCACAGGTGCGATGGTGGCCGTGCCATAGGCCATGGCGCCCACGGCCTGCGCGCCGCCCACGCGGTAGATTTCAGTCACACCCGCGCGTCGCGCCGCCGCCAGCACCAGCGGATTGAGCGCGCCATCAGGCGTGGGCACGCACATGGCGATGCGCCCGACCCCCGCCACATGGGCGGGAATGGCGTTCATCAGCACGGAGGACGGATACGCCGCCTTGCCGCCCGGCACGTACAGCCCTACCGAGTCCAGTGCCGTCCAGCGCATGCCCAGCGTAACACCCGCATCATCCACGTAACGCATGTCGGATGGCATCTGCGCCTTGTGGAACGACTCGATCCGCGTGGCTGCGACTTCAAGGGATTCCAGCAATCTGGCCGGAACCTGCGCACAGGCGGCTTCGACTTCCGCTGCCGTGATCCGCAGGGTGGCGGGGGTGACATTGGCCCGGTCGAAACGGTTGGTGAATTCGCACAATGCGTCATCACCGCGTGCCCGCACGGCAGCCAGAATTTCGGTTACGGGGCCGTCCACGCGGGCGGTGTCGCTGTCACGGTCAGCCAGCAGGCCGGCGAATTCGGCTTTGAAATCAGGCTGGGTGGTATCAAGGCGCTTCATGCCTGCTGGTCCTTGGCTGGTGCGGAATTGGACGCCAGCGCCGTGCGGAAACGGTTGATGATGGCGCTTATGCGCTCGGGCTGGGTTTTCAGCGCCGTGCGATTCACGATCAGGCGGCTGGTGACATGGGCGATGGTGTGGGTTTCCTCCAGTCCGTTGGCGCGCAGGGTGGACCCCGTATCAACCAGATCAACGATCAGGTGGGACAGGTCCAGAACCGGGGCCAGTTCCATCGCGCCATGCAGGTGGACGATGCTGGCGTTGATGCCGCGCGCGGCAAAGTGACGGCGCGTGATGGAGGGATACTTGGTCGCGACCCGCACCTGTGACAGGCGGTTGGGATTGTCTTCAAGCCCGCTGCGGTCCTTGGGCTGGGCGATGGAAATGCGGCAGCCGCCGATGCCCAGATCAAGCGGGGCGTAGATTTCGGGGTAGTCGAATTCCATCAGCACATCAGCGCCGCATATGCCGATCTGCGCGCCGCCAAAGGCAACGAAGGTCGCGACATCGAACGAGCGCACGCGCACCACGTCAATGTTGGGATCATTGGTTTCAAAGCGCAGCAGGCGGCTTTTCTCGTCATTGAAATCCGGTCCGGGCACAATGCCCGCCCTATGCAGAAGCGGCGCCGCGGCTTTGAGGATACGGCCCTTGGGCAGGGCAAGTATCAGCGGGCTATCCGTTTCCGGAACGGCGGTCTGGGCCGGTGACAGGACGGTCAATGCATTCTCCGACATTGAAGGCTGGAGTTGCCCCGCATGGTACGGGGTGCCTCTGGTGACATGCGCGCATACCACATTCAGCCATCATGCAGGAAGGGCGCTTTTCTGGCGGCAGCTAGTCGGAAACGCGTTCGATATGCGCGCCGCACTGCGCCAGCTTGCGTTCCACGGCCTCGTAACCCCGGTCAAGGTGGTAGACGCGGCTCAGGATCGTCTCCCCATGGGCTGCAAGCCCCGCGAGGATGAGCGAGAACGATGCCCGCAGGTCGGTCGCCATGACTGGCGCACCAGACAGCGAATGCACGCCCCGGATAATGGCCGATGACCCATGCACGTTGATGCGCGCGCCCATGCGGTTGAGTTCGGGCACATGCATGAAACGGTTTTCGAAAATGGTTTCGGTCACCATCGATGCTCCTTCGGCAACCGACAGCAGCGCCATGAACTGGGCCTGCATGTCGGTGGGGAAGCCGGGATAGGGCTCGGTCATGATATCGACCCCGCGCAGTGCGCCGGTACGCTGTACGCGCACGGCCCCTTCCTCCTGCACCATCTCCACGCCCGCTTCTTCCAGCGCGCGCACGACGGCGCCAAGGTGTTCGACCTGACCGCCCACCAGGCGCAGCTCGCCGCCGGTAATGGCGGCAGCACAGGCATAGGTGCCGCATTCGATCCGGTCGGGCATGACGCGGTAATGCGCGCCATGCAGCCCGTCCACCCCGTCAATGACCAGCTTGCCCGTGCCGATGCCGGTAATGCGCGCGCCCATGGCGTTGAGGCAGCCGACAAGGTCCCCGATTTCGGGTTCACGTGCGGCATTGACGATTTCGGTGCGCCCCTTGGCCAGGGTTGCGGCCATCAGCAGGTTTTCCGTAGCACCCACGGAGGCGAACGGCAGGATCACCCGCTCCCCCTTCAGGCCGTGGGGGGCTTCGGCATGGATGTAGCCATTTTCCAGCGTGATCTTTGCCCCCAGCGTTTCCAGCGCCTTCAGGTGCAGGTCAACCGGGCGCGTGCCGATGGCGCAGCCACCGGGCAGCGACACGCGGGCTTCGCCACAGCGTGCCAGAAGCGGGCCGAGCACAAGGATCGATGCCCGCATCTTGGATACGATATTGTAGGGGGCCTCGGTATTGGTGATCTCGCCACCAACCGACAGTGTGCCACCGTCGCCGCTGACATCTTCCACCGTCAGGCCATGCTGTTCAAGCAGCCTGCGCATGGTGCGGATGTCCGCAATGCGCGGGACATTGTTCAGCACCAGCTTTTCGGAGGTCAGCAACCCCGCCACCAGCAGCTTCAGGGCGGAATTCTTTGCCCCGCCAATGACGATGTCCCCACGCAGCGGGTGGCCGCCGTGAATGATGAAACGGTCCATGACTTGCGCTTCCTGCCCTTACATACGCGGCGGGGCGACGCCGACCTGCCCCATGTATTTGCCCTTGCGGTCGGCGTAGCTGACTTCACACGGTGATGCCCCCTGGAAGAACAGGAACTGGCAGATCCCTTCATTGGCGTAAATGCGCGCGGGCAGGGGGGTAGTGTTGCTGATCTCGATCGTGACCTGCCCTTCCCATTCCGGTTCCAGCGGGGTCACGTTCACGATGATGCCGCAGCGCGCATAGGTGGACTTGCCCAGGCAGACCACCAGCGTGTCGCGCGGTATGCGGAAATATTCGACCGTGTGCGCCAGCACGAAGCTGTGCGGCGGAATGGTGCAGCAGTCGCCCCGGCGGGTGACAAAGCTGTTTTCGGCAAAGTTCTTGGGATCGACCACCGCGTTGTCCACGTCGGTGAAAATCTTGAATTCATTGGCGACGCGCGCATCATACCCGTACGATGACAGCCCGAAGGAAATCACGCCCTCCCGGCTCTGCTTTTCCACGAAGGGTTCGATCATGCCATGGTCCGTGGCCATGCGACGAATCCACGTATCGGGCATTATTGGCATGCTGTCCCTTCCTTCGGCATCAGTGGCGCGGCACGCGGGCAACCCGTCGGCCGTTGCGCGACCACTAACGAAGTGGCCGCCCGACCGCAACCGCAATCACGCTTCGTTGCTGGATATGTCGCCGCTGCCGGGAGTAGGGGCATCGGATGCAGGGGCCGTGCGGGCACGGGTCTGCTGCTTGCGCCGGCGCAGGTTGGCGCGCAGGGCCTCGGCTTCCCGGGCGAGGCGCTGCTGGCGGGCGGCCTCGGCCCGATCGGTCAGGCGGGGTGTGTCAGGCCGTTCGGTCATAGGGTGTTTTCACGTAGCGACGGGAAGGGGAATGCCCGCCATCCATGGGGATGGCGGGCGGACAATCAGGCTGATGTGGCGGGTTCGGCCGGTGCGGGAGCAGCAGGCTGTTTCGCGTCCGTAGCGGGCGGCATGTCCTGCGGAATGCCACGACGGATAAGCAGTTCACGCAGCGCCTTGACCACGGGGAAGATTTCCACGTTGCGGTCGTAGCCAGCCTCGTTCCACGCGGCCTGTTCCAGTTCCACGATTTCCTTGTCTTCAAGGAAGATGCGGTTGGTGAACCAGCCCAGCGCGGGCCAGATCATGTCGATCAGGAACGGGGTCTGCGGGCGCAGGATGGACAGCAGGCCAAAGGACTGGGTTACGCGTTCGTCCTTGTCCACCGGCACGTAGGCGGTCCACAGATCCATGATCAGGTCACCGTCCTTGTCGGTGATGCGCAGGGTCTGGTACGGATATTCCGTGCGGATCGTCACAACTTCCTCAACGGGCTGTTCCTTGCCCTGCAGGTCCTTGTGCTTGCCAAAGATCAGGCGTTCGGCCAGCGGCTGCTGTCCCGCGCAGCGCATGAAGCTGTAACGTGCCTCGATAAAGTCCTCGCCCTTGTCCTGCCCCAGGAAACGGGCCTTGATCTGGCCCATCTGGCGGCGGTGCAGGAACTGATGGTTCATGTCCATCAGGTTTTCATGCATGAAGGTGTAGTGGCAGTTCACCCGCGGGCTGAAATGCTTGGTCTTGTATTTGGGGTTGTCCGTCTGGGCCAGCTTGGGGAAGGGGGTGCTGTCTGCCTTGTCCGGGTCGCCGGGGAAGATGAAGATCAGCCCGCCCGCTTCACGCACCGGGAAGGTACGTACGCCATTGGGCAGCTTGCCCTTGCCAAGATAGGGCACGTCGATGCAGCGGCCCGAACGGCCAAAGGCCCAGCCATGATAGCAGCAGCGCACGGTCTGGCCGTTCACGGTGCCCTTGCTCAGCGGGACCTGCCGGTGGGGGCAACGGTCATACAGCGCGAAGACGCTGCCCTCTTCGGGGCGGACCAGCACGATGGGAATGCCAGCATAGCTGACGGCCAGCGTCTTGTCGCGTTTCAGGTCGGCTGACCATGCCACCGGATACCAGAAATCCGGGTTGGAGTTGACCCGGCGCAGGTCGGGGTGGTGGGGGCCGGGTACGGGGGTGATATCGTCGGTCTGGGCGGGGGAAATCTGGTTCATGTGGTGCAGTCCCGAAGTGTTCGCGTTGAAACGGCGGGCCGCGGGTCATCCCCGTCCGCCAGAAAGAAGAATGCGCAATGGGTGAAGAATTTCAGTCGTCTTGTCGACTGTAAAACCACCCGTTGCATAAGGCCCATGCTGAATACTGGATGCTCGGCCCGGCTTTTTGGAATGCCATGAGGCAGATCAAGGTAATCCCGCACCCGATATGGCACAATTACCGCACACGTGCTGCTATCCTGCCTGTGGCAGGGCTTCATCACCCCAGCCCATGTCCGCCATGGCGGCATGGTAGAAGGTATTCGCCAACTGCGTGTGCAGCAGTTCATCATATACGGACAGGGTCGCGTACTGCATCGCCTGTGTTGAATAATGGTCGCGCACATTCTCGCGCGCGTGCCATGCCAGCCGGGTGCGTTCTTCCTGCGTCATGGTGGCGATATGGCGCATGCAGGCTGCCAGTGCCTGCACGTCATCGGGGGGGAATACGAAACCGGTCACGCCGTCATCCACCGTTTCCAGCGCCGCGCCATGGCCCGCCACGATAACGGGGCGGCCCATGGCCTGGGCCTCCACCACGACGCGGCCGAAGGGTTCGGGCCGCAGCGAGGGTACAACCACCATGTCCGCCAGCATCATGGCGGCCGGCATGTCGGCGCAGTGCCCGGCAAAACGCAGGTGCGTGGCGATTCCCCTGCGCTGGGCGAGAGTGACGAGTTCGCGGCCCAGCTTTTCGTTCGCCTCACCCACGAAAATGCACACCCAGTCCCCGTTGAAGCCCGCTGTTTCATTCATCCGCGCCAGCGCCTCGATCAGCAGCGCATGCCCCTTCCACGGGGTCACGCGCGCGGGCAGCATGATGACGGTGGCGCCGTCGGGGATGTTCCACAGGTTGATCAGGTTCTGCACCCGGTTGCCGCGCACGCCCTGCGGGTCGAAGCGCAGCATGTCTGCCCCGCGCGGGATCAGGCGCAGGCGATCGTCGTCCACCCTGTATTCCTCACGCAGGCGGTTTTCGATGTAGCGGCTTATGGCAATAACCCGGTTGCCGGACGCCAGCACGCTGTTGTACCGCCGCTTGCCCGGCAGGTTGGCGGCGTGCACGCCATGCCATGTAGTGACCAGCGGTATCTTCAGCCGCCTGCATGCCAGGGAGGCCGCCCATGCAGGCGCGCGCGAACGCGCATGGACCAGATTGACACCGAATTCCCGGATGACATGGCGCAGGCGGGCCGCGTTGCGCATGATGGAAAGGGGATTCTTCGCTTTCAGGTCCATCTCGACCGGAATGGCCCCGATGTATTTCAGGCGCGGGACAAGGCGTCCGCCCGCACTGGCCACGATGGCCGTGCCACCGCCCTGGACGATGGCACGCGCCATTTCCAGCGTGCCATGTTCTATCCCGCCGGATTCGAGGGCTGGCAGGGCCTGCAGGATGACAGGTCGGTCGCTCACGGTTTGCATCACCCTTCCCCATATCATGATCGTATCGGAACTGCACGGGTCGGTGGCGAATGGGGGGCTGGCCCTTGACCTTCTTGGCGGGCAGGCCGACGAATGCGGTAATGAGAGTCTTTGCGTGCCTGCCTGTATCCCCCTTTTCCCTGCCGGAGGGGTGTCCCGTTCGTCCCGCCATTGCGCCGGTCCGGCCCGCCCGCCGGGTGCGGGTGGGATGCCGGGGCATCATGGCGGCTGGTGTCGTGATTGTGGGGGCATGCCTGCTGCTGGCGGTCAACGTCGCGTGGAATGGCCGTGTATGGGCGGCTGATGCGCCACGGGCCGCCGCCCCGACACCTGTCCCCACCGTGCCGGAGCATGAGGGGGCCGGGCATGAGGCATGGAGCTTCGCCCGCTGCACCGCCACCGTGTCCGATGATCCCGATGGCGCGCGTGATTATGCCGAGGACTGGCTGAACCATGGCGGTGGCCTGGAGGCCCAGCAGTGCGAAGCCCTTGCGCGCATCGAACTGGGGGATGTGGCGACGGCGGCGGCATCGCTGGACCGTCTGGCGCATGTGCCCGGCTGGCCCGTGGGGGACTCGGCCCATGCGGGCATGCAGCCTGATACCCCGCAGTCCCTGCGCCGCCGCGCGGCCGTCGCTGAACAGGCAGCGCGGGCATGGCAGGCGGATGACAGCCCGAAACAGGCATTTGATAGCGCGACCTATGGCCTGATGCTGGAACCGGATGACGTGCCGCTACGTCTGGTCTACGCGCGGGTCGCGGTTGAACTGGATCAGCCCCAGAGGGCGATCGATACCCTGACACCGCTGCCATCCGTTCCGGCGGAACGTGATGAGGCACTGGTCGCGCGCGCGGCTGCATGGCGCCGGATGGGCCGGATCGAACAGGCCATGACCGATATCAACGCGGCCCTGAAGGACATGCCCCGCAATGGCGCGGCACTGCTGGAACGCGGTATCCTGTACCAGCGCGAGGGCCAGATGGCGCAGGCGCGCGCCGACTGGCAGGATGTCGTGACGCTGGCCCCGGATTCGGATGAGGCCGATCTGGCGCGTCAGGATCTGTCGCTGCTTGAAACCGACCCCGAGGCACCCTGAACCCATGGCCCGCATTCTGGTTATCCGGCTGGGCGCGCTGGGCGATTTCATCCAGTCCTTCGCGCCGTTCGCGGCCATTCGCGCCCATTATGTGCATGATACGGTCGACCTGCTGACGCAGGCGCCCTTTGCCGAGCTTGCACGGCATGCACCGTGGTTCGACCATGTGCATGTCGACCGCAGGCCGCCATGGCGTGACCTGCCCGCGGTCATGGCGCTGCGCCGGCTGCTGCGGTCGTATGACTTTATTTATGACCTGCAGACATCTGGCCGCAGCACGCGCTATTTTCACCTGTCGGGCATGAAGGCATGGTCGGGAATCGCTCGCGGCGCGCAGGCGGTGCATGACAGCCCGCAGCGGCGCATCATGCATACCCGTGCGCGCCAGCGTGACCAGTTGCGCCGCGCGGGAATCGACAGCCTGCCGGTGCCCGACCTGTCGTGGCTTATGCACGATGGTCCTGTTTTGCCCGCGCCCTATGGCGTGCTGGTGCCGGGGGCGGCGGCGCATCGCCCGGCCAAGCGCTGGCCTGTGGAACGCTACGCCGCCCTTGCGCGGCACATGCATGCGCAAGGGCTGTCGCCCGTTATCGTGGGGGGCAGGGGGGAAGGCACGCTTGCCGCCACCATCCGCGACACCTGCCCTGTTGCGGTGGACCTGACGGGGCGGACATCGCTGCTGGAACTGGGTGGCGTGATGGCGCGGGCAGCATGCGCTGTGGGAAACGACACCGGCCCCATGCATCTTGCGGCGGCTCTTGGCGTGCCCAGCACCGTGCTGTTTTCAGCCGACAGCAACCCTGCCCTGACCGCGCCCGTGGGCCAGTATGCGGGGCAGGTGCGGATCATTTATGTACATGATCTGGCTACTCTGCGCGTTGACAGGGTTGCGGCAACGCTCGCCTGACGCCATTACAGCGGAATATCTTCTTACCGGAGCAATGAAACCATGCCTGCCATAACCCTGCCTGACGGATCCGTTCGCCGCTTTGACGGGGCAGTGACGGGCACTACCGTGGCGCAATCCATCGGTGCCGGACTGGCCCGTGCCGCCCTCGCCATGGAAGTGGATGGCAGGCTTATGGATATTGGTCGCGAGATCGATCATGACGCCAGGGTCCGCTTTGTCACGCGCAAGGACCCCGAGGCGCTGGAAATGATCCGTCATGATGCCGCCCATGTGCTGGCCGAAGCGGTGCAGTCGCTGTTTCCCGGAACCCAGGTCACGATCGGCCCATCGATCGAAAACGGATTCTATTACGATTTCTATCGCAACGAACCGTTCAGGCCGGAAGATTTCGCCGCGATCGAAAAGCGCATGGGTGAAATCGTGGCCGCGAACGAGCCTTTCGTGCGTGAGACATGGCCGCGTGAGAAGGCCATCGAATTCTTTGAAAACAAGGGTGAACGCTTCAAGGCCGAACTGATCCGTGATCTGCCCGAAGATGAGGAAATATCGATCTACCGTCAGGGTGAATGGCTGGATCTGTGCCGTGGGCCGCACCTGCGCGGCACGGCGGATGTGGGCAATGCCTTCAAGCTTATGAAAGTGGCAGGGGCCTACTGGCGCGGCGATCACCGCAACCCCATGCTGACGCGCATCTATGGCACGGCATGGCGCGACCGCAAGGAGCTGGAGGCGCACCTGCACCAGCTTGAGGAAGCCGAGCGCCGCGACCACCGCCGCATCGGGCGCGAGATGGATCTGTTCCACATTCAGGAAGAAGCCGTGGGTCAGATCTTCTGGCACCCCAAGGGCTGGCGCCTGTATTCGGTGCTGCAGGACTATATGCGCCGCGCGCAGAACGGTAACGGCTATCAGGAAGTGCGCACGCCGCAGCTTGTGGACCGCGCCCTGTGGGAAGCGTCCGGGCACTGGGACAAGTACCGCGAGCACATGTTCATCGCCACAGTCGAGGACGAGGACAAGACCCTTGCCCTGAAGCCGATGAACTGCCCGTGCCATGTGCAGATCTTCCGCCACGGGCTGCGGTCCTACCGTGAACTGCCGCTGCGCATGGCTGAATTCGGTGCCTGCCACCGTTACGAACCGTCTGGCGCGCTGCACGGTATCATGCGCGTGCGCGGCTTCACGCAGGATGATGCGCATATTTTCTGCACCGAAGACCAGATCGCCGATGAAACCGCGCGTTTCGTGCGCATGCTGGCTGATGTGTATCAGGATCTCGGGTTCGAGCATTTCCGCGTGAAATTCGCCGACCGTCCCGAACAGCGCGCCGGTGATGATGCGACATGGGACCGCGCGGAAAACGCGCTGAAAGTCGCGTGTGACATGGCGGGTGTCACGTATGAGCACAATCCCGGCGAGGGCGCGTTTTATGGCCCCAAGCTGGAATTCGTGCTGCGTGACGCCATTGGGCGTGACTGGCAGTGCGGCACGCTGCAGGTCGATTACGTGCTGCCCGAACGGCTGGATGCATCCTATGTGGGTGAGGACAGCGCGCGGCATCGTCCCGTCATGCTGCACCGGGCGATTCTGGGATCGTTCGAGCGATTCCTTGGCATCCTGATAGAACAGCATGCGGGCCGTTTCCCGCTATGGCTTGCGCCGGTGCAGGTGGTGGTGGCGTCCATCGTGACCGATGCGGCGGATTATGCCCAACATGTGACCGACAGCCTGCGCAAGGCGGGTCTGGTGGTGGAAGCCGACCTGCGGAATGAAAAGATCAACGCCAAGATTCGCGAACACAGCCTTGCGCGCGTGCCGGTCATTTTAGTGGTTGGCCGCAAGGAAGCGGAGGAAAATACCGTCGCCCTGCGTCGTCTTGGCGGCAAGGCGCAGGAAGTCCTGCCGCTGGAAGAAGCGGTGTCCGCCCTTGCATATGAAGCCCTGCCACCCGATATCCGCAGGGCACGCGGCTGATCCATCTGGTTCCGTGCCACGATTGCATGGCTGTTTTCGCAGGTACGGGACAAGACAGTACTTGATCTGGGACGCGTCTTTGCGTCACATATCTTTCCATAATGTAAGGTCATGCCTTGCCTGTGCGTTTTCCATGGTTTCAGCCACGGACGCGCGGGTATGCGGGATGGCCTTATCTGCCGTTTGAATGAAACAGTTACAGGAGCTGACCATAGCCAGACCCCCGATGCCCACTCCGCCAAATCGAGAGGGCCCCCGTGTCAATGAAGAGATCCGCGTACCGCAGGTCCGTCTGATCGACGAAGAAGGCGAGATGCTGGGCATCATGTCCACGCGTGATGCGCTGGCCCGTGCCTATTCTGTTGGCCTTGACCTTCTGGAAATCAGCCCGAACGCCGAGCCGCCCGTGGCGAAGGTCCTTGATTACGGGAAGTTCAAGTACGAACAGCAGAAGAAGCGCAACGAAGCGCGCAAGAAGCAGAAAGTCATTGAAATCAAGGAAGTCAAGGTTCGTCCGAATATTGACGAAAATGACTATCAGGTGAAAATGCGTGCGATGAAGACCTTCATCGGCGAAGGCGACAAGGTGAAGGTCACCCTGCGTTTCCGTGGCCGTGAAATGGCGCATCAGGATCTGGGTGTGAAGGTTCTGGAGCGTATCCGCGCAGAAATGGATGAGGTCGCCAAGGTTGAGCATATGCCCAAGCTTGAAAACCGCCAGATGATCATGGTGCTGGCCCCGCGCTAGGCGCAGTGTCACTGTTCGCATCATGAAAAAGGCCCGGTGGGATTATTCCACCGGGCCTTTTTCGTCTGTCCTGCATATGAGGAAACAGGAACGGCGGACAGATCCTGCCCCTTATCCACCGTCGTGCGGTATGTATGGGGGATATCGGTCAATCCGTTCTGCATGGTTTTGGGCATGACAGAAAGATTCGGTCCGTTAACTCATTAATATGGAAAAGGTTCTGGGTGCCGCCTTTTTTCAGGAAGGCGGCGTTCTTGGAAGCTTTTTGAAAAAAGCTTCACCAGAAACTTTCCATTATTGGCGGGCTTTTATCCGGCGGGCTTCAGGATCAGCGTGGCGCGGACGGTTGCCGTGACATCCTGCAGGCCGGTCGGCGCTTCCGGGGCGGGCATGTCCATGCTGGCGGCGCGGGCCATCATCATCATGGGCATCGGACGCGGCATGTTCTGGTCTTCCAGCGTCACGCTGCGGATGGAGGCGATAGTCAGCTTCAGCGTGGATGCTGCCGCCTGGGCACGCTGCTGCATGTCCTGCAGGGCCAGCGTTTCGGCCCCGCGGGTCAGTTCCATCCGCTTTTCGCGTGACAGGGACCAGTCCAGCCGCGTCAGGGCCAGATTATCGGCCTGTAACTGACCCACCAGTGGCAGCAGGACCTTGCCATCCGTGGCGGTCAGACGGATGCTCTGGCGTGCCACCCACTGCGGTCTGCGGTTCTGGTGCGCGTCACCATCATCATGATGCACGAAATACGACTCGGCATTCAGGGTCAGTCCCGTTACATGGGCACTGGCCGCCGTGACCTTGCCCACCAGCGCGTTGACCTGCGCCTGTGCGCTGGCGGCCGTATCGGCCCGCGCTTCGGCCAGGAAGGTGGCGGTCAGTTCATCCGGCTGGGCCTGCACCGTGCCGGATGCGGACAGTTCCAGTTCTGTTGCATTGGGGGGAAGTGCGTTGTTCGCGGGCTGGGTCTGGGCCATGCTACCTGCCGGGTGCAGTGTTGCCGCCGCCAGCATGCCGGGCAGGGCTATACGCAGGCTGTGACGGGCAAGGGTCGTGAAAGCTGGAAAAGTCATGAATGCGTAGTCTCCTTCAGTTCGACCAACGCACGACGCAGCCGCACGATGCCAGAACGGATTCGCCCTGCGCGGCACATGTCTTCGCCCTGCGTGCGCAGGCTGTCTACATCCTGCGGCAGGGCCGGGCCATAGGCGTCGATAATGTTCAGCAGCCGGTTGCAGTAAGCCTTGGTGTCACTGGTAATGATCACGGGCTTTTCCGATCCATCCCGTGCGGCGATTACGTCCGCCCCGGTGTCTGCCCCGGCCGGGGCCGCGCCACACAGGCAGAAACTCATCACAACAATGGCAGGCGCCATGGCGGGGTGCATGTTCATGGCGTTACTCTACGCTACTGTTCATGTCATGCTGATGGGGGAAAGGTGACCTTTCCGTCATGCCTGATATGTGTGGGGGAGATGGAAAATCCTCCTCGCTTTTCGAAATCGCGCAGGCGGCGATCGGCAGCGCCAGCGAAACCGTAAGTCCGGGGTTATGCGCCGACAGGTGCATCCGCCCCCCATGCAGTTGCACGATGGCCCGCACCATGGACAGCCCCAGCCCCGAACCGGGGGTGTTGCGTGCCTTTTCCGCGCGGAAAAAACGTTCCGTGGCGCGGGCCATGTCGGCCTCGCTCATGCCCACGCCTTCATCACTGACACACAGGTCCAGCATCCCTTCGCCCGTGGGGCCGATAACGCGGCCGGGTGCCAGTTCGCGCACCTGCGCGCGCAGGTGGACGGTGCCACCGGGGGGCGAGAACTTGATGGCGTTGTCCAGCATGTTGGCCACGGCCTGCTGGACCAGCGAACGGTCACCGTAAAAGCTCAGGCTGTCGGGCAGGTCCAGCGCCAGCCTGATGTCATGATCTTCCGCCACGGCTTCATACAGGTCGGCAACATCGCGCAGGACCGGCACCAGATCGAATGTCATGAAGGCGGATCGGCGGGCGCCGGCCTCGATCTGGGCAATGCGCAGCAGGGCCTCGAACACGGCGGTTACGTTGTCCAGATTACCGACCGCGCGTTCGATCGCATCGCGCAGTTCCGCGTCCGATTTCGCGTGCAGGGCCGCATCTTCCAGCTGGGTGCGCGCGCGGGCGATGGGGGTGCGCAGGTCATGGGCGATGGAATTGGATACCTGACGCACGCCATCCATCAGGCGCACGATCCGGTCCAGCATTTCGTTGATGGCTTCGGCCACCTGATCCATTTCATCGCCATTGCCAACCAGTGGCATGCGGCGGCTCAGGTCGCCATGGGCGATGGCCGAGGTCGTGCGGGCCACGGTCTTGACCATGCGGCGGAAAATGCCATGCACCAGCACCGCCCCGCTGACAGCCAGCAGCGTGACCATGACCCATGCCCATAACAGCGAATCGGTCAGCAGGTGGCGCAGGATGCCGCGCGCGCGCACGTCACGTCCCACCAGCAGGCGATAGCCGCTGTCCAGTTGTCCCGCGGTATGGCTCTGCGCCGTGCCAGGCAGGCGGTAGGCATGCAGTTCCGCCATCCCACGCAGTCCCGCCCGCGTATCAGGCAGGGAATACCAGCGGTCCGTGTACTGCACTTTCGCAGGCCATGCCGAGACATTGCCCGTCAGGTAATTTCCCTGTGGGTCGATGACGAGATAGATCGCATCGTCATCCAGGTTCTGTTCCAGCCTGTCCTCGATGGTCAGGGCCAGCGTGGGCAGGCCCCCCATTATCCACCGTTCGGCCAGGGCGTGGGCGTCGGCGTTGATGGCGGTTTCCACCTGGCGTTCCAGAAACCCGATCGTGCCCCACCACATGAAGGACATGAACAGGATGGAGGACAGGGCGAACATCATGCCATACGCCAGCGAAAACCGCAGGCTGGCCGATCGCCATGCCCGCCAGCGTGACGGGCGGGGCATGGCGCGGGGAAAACCGGTGGGCATCAGTGTCCCGCCCACAGGCAGGAATGGGGCCTATTCGGCACGCAGCATGTATCCAGCGTTGCGGATGGTGTGGATCAGCGGCGTGCCGAACGGCTTGTCCACCTTCTGTCGCAGGCGCGAGACATGAACGTCGATCACGTTGGTCTGCGGGTCGAAATGGTAGTCCCATACGCCTTCCAGCAGCATGGTGCGGGTCACGACCTGCCCCGCGTGGCGGGTCAGGTATTCCAGCAGGCGGAATTCACGCGGCTGCAGGTCGATCTTCTGGCCTGCGCGGCGTACAGTGCGCGACAGCAGGTCGATTTCCAGGTCGGCCAGTTCCAGCTTGGTCTGGGGGGCCGTTTCCGTCCGGCCACGCCGGCCCAGGGCCTCGACACGGGCCAGCAGCTCGCTGAAGGCAAATGGCTTGGTGACATAATCATCGCCCCCCGCCTTCAGCCCCTGCACGCGGTCATCCACATCCGCCAGCGCCGACAGCAGCAGCACGGGGGTCGTGTTGTTCTGCGCGCGTATGGTTTCCAGCAGGCGCACGCCATCAATGCCGCCGGGCAGCATGCGGTCGAGTATGATCAGGTCAAATTTCTCGCTTACGGCCATGAACAGGCCGTCCTTGCCGTTATCGGTCAGTTCGACCAGATGCCCGGCTTCCTTCAGGCCCTTGGCCACGAAGTTGCGGACGGTGGGGTCATCTTCAACAACAAGAATATGCACGTTGCCTCACGTCGTTTGGGGCGGGATCAGTCAGTCTTCCATGTCCTCGTCGGGGCGGTGGCCGACACAGGCTGGCAGGCTTAACGCCTCGTGGTGGCGGCGGATGTGCAGCACCACGGTTGATTGGGGTCTTTTTGCCGCGATCGAGCGGATCAGCATGCGTGACGTATCGATCGGTTCATCGTTCACGGCGGTAATGACATCCCCTATATGCAGGTGCGCCTTCATGGCCGGTCCATTCCGGTCGATGCCGACAATCTGCACGCCGTCATGTCCCGTTCCGTCCGTCAGTGTAACACCCAGCCACCCCCGGTCGATATGGCCATTACGGCGCAGTTCTTCCACAATAGGTGCCACGATTTCCGACGGAAGGCCAAATCCGATACCCACCGACCCGCCGGTGGGGGAGACAATGGCCGTATTTACCGCCACCACCTGCCCGCCAAGGTTGAAGGACGGCCCGCCGGAATTGCCGGGATTGATCGGGGCGTCGATCTGGAAGAAATCATCAAACGGGCTGGTGCCGATATCGCGTCCGCGCGCAGACACGATGCCCGCGGTAACGGATGACCCCAGCCCGAACGGGTTGCCTGCCGCCATGATCCAGTCCCCGATATTGACCAGACGGCTGTCCCCCCATGGCACGAAGGGCATGGGATGGGGTGCATGGATCTGGATGACCGCGATATCCGTCAGGTCGTCGCTGCCAACCAGATGGGCGGGGAATTCCGTGCCATCGGCCAGTGACACGGTAATCAGGTCGGCCCCGCCCACTACATGCGCGTTGGTTACGATCACGCCCCCGGGGTCGATCAGGAAGCCCGAGCCGGCCCCCAGCATTTCCTCCCCATGTGCGCGCATGCGCTCGCGGAATTTGTGTTCAAACGGTGTGCCCTTGACGCTGGGGGGCAGGGGCTGGCGGCTGCCGGTGGTGGTGTGGCTGTCCTGCGCCACCGCGATATTGACCACGGCCGGTCCCACCTGGCGCACCAGCGGGGCGAAGGTCAGCGGTCCGGTCGAGACCACCGGCGGCACGGGTGGTGCGAACAGGGAAGGATTGGGTGACACGGCGGGTGAGGGCGTAATCTCCCCGGCGTACGCCACTGTTGCCATTCCGCCCGGTCCGGGCAGGCCCAGCAGCAGCATCGGTAACAGCCGGAAAGCCGGACGACAGACCATGGCAATCCGTTTCATGCAGGGCGGGGCGAAGGAATGTTCATGATGCCCCATGTTATCTGAAAAAAGCGGCAATGCCATGGCTGCATGACAACATCGACGTAAATGCATGCGGTTTTATGGTGTGCGCCGTGGTCCTGGCGGCGGTGGACTGGTCGTGGCGGGATTTTCAGGCCAGTCATGGCGGGGATAACGACCGCGCATGTCACGGCGCATATCCGCCCATGAACCGGCCCAGAATCCGGCCAGGTCGGCGGTGATGGCCTGTGGCCTGCCCGCAGGCGACAGCAGGGCGATACGCAGGTCCACCCGGCCACCGGCAATGCAGGGTGTCTGTGTCACACCATAGAAAGTCTGCGCCCGTGCCGCCGCCACCGGCACGGGTTGCAGGTAGTCGATCGCGGCCCGCCCGCCCGGCAGGTCCAGATGGGTGGGCAGCATGCGATCCAGCCATTTCAGCGTGGCATGGTCCATCGTGGCGCGCAGCATGCCCAGCAGGTCCATTTCCGCCAGCGCCGACAGGCGGTTCACCCCCGCAAGCCATGGGGCCAGCCAGCTTTCTGTTGCCTGGGCCAGCGCCTCATCCGACAGGTCGGGCAGGTCCGGACGGTCCAGACGGGTGCGTGCCAGTTCCACGCGGGCCTGCAACTGCCGGCAGGCGTCGCCCCATGTAAATGTCGCGGCCAGGTTCTGCGCCGCCTGCGCGCATAACAGCGCACGGACTTCATCGGCACCTGCGGTCACGGTGCGGTCACGCAGCACAAGGTTGCCCAGGCGCAGCCTGCGCCGCGCCAGCACGTTGCCCGTTGTCGTATCCAGCGTGGTTTCAACCTGTTCACGTGCCCGCGCCAGCAGGCTGGCAGGCAGCGCATCACGGTCCAGCGGGACGGCAAGACAGATCTCGGCGGCCTTGCGCACATGCATTCCCGCCACCGCCAGCAGGGAACATCGCGCCAGTTCATCCGTCTTGGACAGGCGTGCGCTGCCACCGCCAGCAAGGCGGAAAGACCCTGCATCCCCACGGGACTGCGCCACCCGGTCGGGGAAGGCTGCGGCAATCAGGGCGGCGGGGTCACCACTTGCGGGAATGTCACGTCCCAGCCCCAGCCGCCTGCGATACTGCCGGGCGGCATGGCGGATGCGCGACAGCGCCGCGCGGTCTGCATCGGGATGGTCGCCACCGGCCAGCAGATCCAGACGCAGGCGGATATCCGCAGGGGCCACGGGTGGCGCGCCCCGGCTGCCACCGGCGGGGCGACGGGGACGTAGCGGGTCGCGTTCCTCCAGCAGGGCGGCGATATCGGCGGCCATGGCGCGCTCGGCAGGCGTGCGCGCGGTCAGCATCATGGCGGCAAGGCGGGGATGGGCGCCAAGGACGGCCATGCGCGTGCCCTCCCGCGTGATCCGGGCATCATCATCCAGCGCGCCCAGCGCCTGCAGCAGGCTGCGCCCGGCCTCGAACGCGCCATTGGGGGGCGTGTCGGGAAAGGGCAGGTCGGCGGGCGCCGTGCCCATCGCATCCTGCCATGCCGCCGCATCCAGCCGCAGGCCGGTCAGTTCGGCCTCCATCATTTCGGGCTGATCATGGGGTGGCATGGCGCGGGTGGTCATTTCCGTCCACAGCCGTATGGCGACACCGGGGGCGACACGTCCCGCGCGGCCCGCGCGCTGGCTGGCCGCAGCCCGCGAAATCCGCACCGTATCGAGTCGCGTAAGCCCCGTGCCCACATCCAGCCGGGGTACGCGGCGGAACCCCCCATCCACCACAATGCGCACGCCCGGCACGGTCAGGGAGGTTTCGGCAATGGAGGTGGACAGGATCACCCGCCTGCGCCCGTCGGGGCGGGGGGTAAGGGCGCGATCCTGCTCGGCGGGGGGGAGTTCACCATATAATGGCAGGATATCCGCCGCGATTCCGTCCAGCAGGCCACGTGTGCGGTGGATTTCGGCCACACCGGGCAGGAAGGCCAGCACATCGCCGGGGGCCTGTGTGATGGCGGTGCGAATGGCGGCGGCCATCGCGTCAGGCAGGTCGCGGCGGTGGACAAGGTCGCGGGTGGCGTGGCGGATTTCCACCGGAAACATCCGGCCTTCGCTTTCCACCAGTTCGGCATTCATGCGCTGCGCCAGCGCCGCGCCATCCATGGTGGCGGACATGGCGACCAGCCTTAGCTCGGGCCGCAGGCTGCGTTGCAGGTCCAGGCAGAAGGCGAGGGCTGCGTCCGCATCAACCGAACGTTCGTGGATTTCGTCAAAAATGACGCATGCCACCCCATCCAGTGTGGGATCGGACAGCAGGCGGCGCACAAGCAGACCTTCGGTAATGACCTCTATGCGCGTGCGTTCCGACGTCGCACCATCCAGCCGGGTGCGGTAGCCCACCAGACCGCCCGGCTGTTCATCCATAAGCTCCGACATGCGCGTGGCGGCCGCACGGGTGGCCAGCCTGCGTGGCTCCAGCATCACGATCCGCCCGTCCCCCCGCCACGGGGCATCCAGCAGCGCAAGCGGAACCAGCGTGGTCTTGCCCGCACCCGGTGGTGCGACCAGAACGGCGTTGGACGTGCGCGCCAGCGCGGCCTGCAGCGGTGGCAGGGCTGCGGCGACAGGCAGTGCGTTGCCGTTTTCG
This sequence comes from Komagataeibacter diospyri, assembly GCF_006538165.1. Classification (GTDB taxonomy): domain Bacteria; phylum Pseudomonadota; class Alphaproteobacteria; order Acetobacterales; family Acetobacteraceae; genus Komagataeibacter; species Komagataeibacter diospyri. The sequence goes on along the minus strand of NZ_BDLU01000037.1, from coordinate 51,114 downwards.
GACAGAAGGGTGTTGAGACGGTTTTGCAAGGTGGGGTCTAAGGCCATATCCTGATCTTATGGCGTCCGGCATGGTGGTGGGGCAATCCTTGGCATGGTACACCGGTGCGTTTTTCCTTTACCCGGTTCTTGCGGAGTACTGTCCGTGCCCTTTCTGTGGCTTGTGTCCATCCTGTCCCTGCTGGTGAGCATCCTGCCCACGGCGCGTGCCGCACAGAGTGATGCCGTGATTTCCCCCCGGGCCACCGTAACCCTGGTCACGGATGACGATACTTACATGCCCGGCAGGCCCCTGCATGTGGGGCTGCGCCTGCGGCTTGCGCCGGGGTGGCATACCTACTGGCTCAATCCCGGTGACGCGGGAGATGCGCCGACGCTGGATGTGCGGGCGACAGGCGGGGCAACAGGACAGGCCGGTACCATTGAATGGCCCACGCCACGCGTGCTGCATGACGGGCCGCTGACGTCCTATGCCTATACCGGCGATGTGCTGCTGCCGGTCATGCTGTCCCCGGTGGCCGGGGCAGGGGATGGACCGGTCACACTCAGTGCAAAGGCGGAGTGGCTGGTCTGCGCCGAAGTCTGCGTGCCGGAAAATGGCAGCTTTACCCTGACCCTGCCACGCGGCGATGTACGCCCTTCGGCGGAGGCCGCGGCCTTCGCACGTGCTGCCGCTGACAGGCCGGTGCCGTCGCCCTTTGCCGCCCGCGTCTCGCCTGCTGGTGTCCTGCAACTGGACGGGCGTGGACTGTCACCGGATGCGGTGAAGGATGCGTGGTTTATGCCCGAAGTGGCGGGCGCGATCGATCAGGACGCGCCGCAGGCTGTCACCGTGCGTGACGGGGTCGTGCAACTGGTGCTGAAACCGGGGCCGGTCTTCCATGACGGGGCGGCCCTGTCCGGTATCGTGGTGCTGCGTGATCCCATGGGGCGGGAACGCGGTTTGTCGGTCCTGCCGGTGGTGGGCGAAGTGCGCACGCTCGTGTCGCCGTCCGTGGAAGCCCCCCCCCCCGACGGGATCGTGCATGTCGGCTGGTTGGTGGGTATGGCGTTTGTGGGGGGAATGATCCTGAACCTCATGCCCTGCGTGTTTCCGGTGCTGGCGATGAAGGTACTGTCGCTGGAACGCATGGCGCGTGGCGAACGCAGGGCGGCGCTTGCCGGGGCCGGGGCCTATGCGGCGGGGGTGGTCGGGTCGTTTGTTGTATTGGGGGGGGCGATTGCCGCCCTGCGCGTGGCGGGCCAGCAGGCGGGATGGGGGTTCCAGTTCCAGTCCACCGGCTTTGTCATCGCGATCTGCCTGCTGCTGTTTGCCGTCGCCCTGAACCTGCTGGGTTTCTTTACCATCGGCCTGCGACTCATGGGACTGGGGAATGGGTTGCCTGCACATGCGGGGGATTTCCTGACCGGAGTGCTGGCGGTTGTCCTCGCTTCGCCCTGTACCGCGCCGTTCATGGGGGCGGCGGTGGCGGGTGCGCTGGCGGCACCGCCGGTGGTGGGGCTGCTGGTTTTCGTGTCCCTTGGGTGCGGGCTTGCGGCCCCTTACCTGTTGCTGGCGTGCATGCCGGGGCTTCTGGGCTGGCTGCCACAGCCGGGGCGGTGGATGGAAACCGTGCGCAACCTGCTGGCCCTGCCGGTGCTGGGCACATGCGTGTGGCTGGCATGGGTGGCGAAGCTGGAAGGTGGCATGGATGCGCTGGGCCTGCTGGCCGCAGGGCTGGTTCTGGTGCTGGTGGGGTGCTGGTGCCTGCGCCGTGCCAGCATGATGGACCTGCGTGATGCCATGGAAGGCCGCGCGGGGCTGTATCGTGCCATGGCGATCCTTCTGCTGCTGGTGGCGTTCGTGGGGGGCGGTGTGCTGCCACCCGCCAGCGTGCATGACCGCAGCCGGGGGACCGACCGGGTGACGGATGGCAGTTCCGCCTTTTCCCCCACCCGCCTGGCGGAACTGCGTCGGCAGGGCCGTCCGGTATTCGTGGACATGACGGCGGCATGGTGCATTTCATGTCTGGTCAATGAACGCGTGGCCCTGTCCACCCATGCGGTGCAGGATGCCTTTGCCCGGCGCGGGATCGTTTACATGAAAGGCGACTGGACCCTGCGGGATGCGGCTATTACCGCCTTCCTGCATGAGCATGGACGCGATGGTGTACCGTTTTACATTTATTATCCAGCCCACGGGCCGGAGGTGATCCTGCCTGAAATCCTGACACCCGGCCTTGTCATTCGTATGACCGCGCCGGAAGAGAAATAAGCATAAAGGTTTCTGGTGAAGCTTTTTTCAAAAAGCTCCGGAAGAATACCGCCTTTTTGAAAAAAAAAGGCGGTACCAAAAACTGGGAATGGAAAGATCAGTCGGTGCTGCCCGGCAGCGTCAGGTTCCCCGGTGGAGGGGAACGCAATTGCGGCTTGGCCGCCGGTGTCGCGCTGTCTCCGTCATCGGATGGATAGCCGGTGGGGAAGATGGCGTCCGGTCCCTCATTCGCGGGTTTGGGGGTGGCCTGCGCCGGGGCGGACGTGGAAGGTGCCGCGGCCGGAAGATCGGTCGGTCCGCCGCCAATGGTCATTGTGCTGGTGTCCGGGGTGGTGGGGGTGGCCTGTGTGGTCGGGGCGGGCTGAGACTCTTCGGTTCCATCCAGAGGCTGTGCGACGATGCCGCCGGGCACCTGTCCCTGTCCGGTGACCAGCCAGTTGCCCAGATTGTTGCGGATCTGGTTCTCCAGCTCTTTGTTCATGTCCACCAGCATCATGTTGGTGAGCGTGTTCAGGTTTTCCGGCGTGTCGCTGTTACCGTGCTTGCGCTTCGGGTCATAGGACCGGGTTACCTGGGCTACGGCATAGCCCGTCCGGCGGCCATCGGCCGAAGTCACGTCCAGATGCACGTTCAGTTGCCCGTCCAGTATGCCGCCGGGTTCATGCAGGATGGAGGCCCGGTCGATGGTGAACACACCCTCGCCCCCGCTACCGGCGGCAATCAGCCGGTCATGTGCCATCTGCTTGAGAAGCTGGTCAGGCGGATTGGGCGCACGGCCTGACAGGTCGCCCGGTACCAGCCCCGGCTGCCCCCGGTCCACGATCGAGATGGACGCCACATTCAGGTTCAGCGGCTGGGCATCGCCATATTGCGGTCCCTCGAACGTGGTGGGGGCGTCATTATGATGGCTGCGGCTGTAGGCAGGACCGCACAGCGGCAGCGTCAGGAACGGCAGGCTGGCCACAAGCGCCATGCGCAGGCTGCGGTGCAGGGCAGGGGCGAAAAGCGGCGAACGGTTCGGTCGCATGGATTATATCCCGGTAACGGCAGGCGCTGGCAGCGCAGTAGGTCAGGCTGGCAAGCGTGCCACGTTACGCGCTGGTGGAACAGGGGCAGGGCAGCGTCAGGCCGCCTGGCCGCCGATCTCATCACGCTGGAAGTGGAAGCTGTGGTTGCAGAACGAACAGTTCATGGTGATCGTGCCGTCCTGTGCCATATGGTCCAGGTCATCCAGCGGGAAGGTCTCCAGAATACCCGACAGGCGGGCACGCGAACAGCGGCAGCCAAACGCCAGCGCGCGCGGCTGTCCCGGGATCAGTCCTTCGGCATGAAACAGGCGGTACAGCAGGTCCCCCGATGACAGGTTGTCATCCAGCACCTCACGCGCCGTCAGCGTCGTGGCCAGGGTGACGGCGGTTTCCCATGCATCATCACCTTCTTCGGTCGTGATGTCGTTGTCCACGCCGCCATCCATGGCGATCTTTTCCATCACCAGCGCACCCGAGCGCCAGCCAGCGGGCGTCTTTTCACAGAACAGCCTGACCCAGCAGGCATGCTGTTCACTGGTGGCGAAGTAATGCGCGGCCATTTCCGACAGGCTTTCACCATTCATCTCGACAATACCCTGATGGATGTCGGTGTCTGGCCCCTGATCGACGCTGAACGCAATGTAGCCCTTGCCCAGCAGCTGGCTTGCGGTCGGGTCGGGGATGGTTTTCAGCAGTTCGGCCACCTGTTCATCATCCGAACGGGCATGGAAACGCAGCGCGCCGGAATCGGTGCAGTCGGCCAGCAGCAGGCTGACCGGGCCATCGCCCTTGGCCTGCAGGGAAAATGATCCCTTGAACTTCAGGGACGACGCAAGGGCCGCGACCAGCGCCAGCGCTTCCCCCGCCAGCCGCAGCACGGCGTCGGGATTGTCATGGCGGGTCAGCAGCGTGTCGGTCAGCACGCCGGGGCGGACAAGGCGACCGCGCACCGGTCGGTGGTCCAGATAGAATGGCACCACACCCTGCGGCACGACCAGATCGGGCGTGTCAGGACGGCTGGCGTCGAGAAAGGCGGGGGAGGAATGATTGGCAGTCATGGCAGAAACCCGCAGCATCACGCACCCCGTTGCCGGGGGGCGTGGGTCATCAGAGATTGGCGGTAATGTCCGCCTCCAGCGCGGCGAGGCGCTGGTCGAGGTCTTTCAGCTGGCCCGCAGGCAGCAGGCCGTCCGTTTCCAGCGCGGTCATGGCGCGCAGGCGGCAGCGGTCATGCTCCATATCCAGGTCTTCCGTGCGGCCAGCGCCGGCAATGCAGTCCAGATAGGCATCACGCACCGCATCAATGCGGGTGTCACGGGTGGGCAGGGCGGCAAAGATGTCGCGCACGCTTTTTTCCGCCCAGCCGGGGACTTCCGGCGTATCTTCGGTAGCGGAGGGCAGGGCGGGCTGTTCGGCCGGTCCGGTCATGCCGTGGGTTCCTTTCCATATTGCTGCCAGTCTTCGCCACACAGCGCCCAGACAAGGATGCCCTTCTGCGCATGCAGGCGATTTTCGGCCTCATCGAACACGACGGAATGCGGGCCTTCGAACACGTCTTCCGTCACCTCTTCCCCGATATGGGCAGGCAGGCAGTGCAGGAAAAGGGCATCGGGTGCCGCATGCGCCATTAAGGCTGCATCGACACGGTATGGCTCGAACGCGCTGATGCGCTGTGCCGATTCCTTGTCGGACATGCTGACCCATGTATCGGTAATGACCGCATCTGCCCCCCTGACCGCCGCCAGGGGGTCGGTTGTGACTGTAATCTGCGCCCCATGTTCGCGCGCCCACGCCACGGCAGCACCTGACGGCGCATGCGTCGCGGGGGTTGCCAGACGCAGGTGGAAGCCGAACAGGGCCGCCGCCTCGATGAAGGATGTGGCGACGTTGTTGCCATCGCCCACCCATGCCAGCGTGCGTCCCCGGATCGGGCCGCGATGTTCCTCGAACGTCATGATGTCGGCCATGATCTGCACCGGATGCGAATCCGGCGTCAGGCCGTTGATGACGGGAACGCTGCTCCACCGCGCAAGCTCGCGCAGGTTTTCCGTCCTGCCGGTGCGCAGCACGATGGCGTCAACAAAACGCGACAGCACGCGGGCGGTATCGGCAATGCTTTCCCCCCGGCCCAGCTGCATGTCGGCCGGCGACAGCAGGATCACGTTTCCGCCCAGCTGCTGCATTCCCACTTCGAACGAGACGCGGGTACGCGTGGACGGTTTGGACAGCATAAGGCCAAGCGCGCGTCCATGTACCGGCAGGGCCGGGTGCAGCGGGCGGGCGCGATGGCGCTGCATGCGCTTGATCCCGGCCGCGACATCCAGGATCGCGCGCAGGGTGGCAGCGTCAAGGTCACGCAGGTCAAGGAAATGGCGCGGGGTTACGTGGATGGGGTTCTGCAGCGCATTCATGCCACGTTCTCCGGCTTGGCGGCGGCGACATGGGCGCGCACCCGCTGGGCCGCGCGGTCCAGCATGGACAGGGCATCCACGCAATCGGCCTCGGTCACGGTCAGGGGCGGCAGCATGCGCAGCACGTTGTCCCCCGCCGTGACACTCAGCATGCCTTCAAGGATGGCGGCATTCTGCACCAGCGCCACATCGGCCTTGCATTTCAGGCCGATCAGCAGCCCAAGCCCGCGGCGGCCCGCAAAAACATCGGGATAGGCCGCGCACAGCCGGTCAATGCCCGCATCCAGCTGTGCGGCACGTGCGCGCACGCCTTCGAGGAAACCGGGGGCGAGCAGGATGTCCAGCACCGCATTCGCCGCCGCACATGCCAGCGGGCTGCCGCCAAAGGTCGTGCCATGGCTGCCTGGCGTCATGTGCTTCGCTATGGTTTCGGTGGTCAGTACCGCCCCCATGGGGAAACCGCCGGCAATACCCTTGGCGGTGGACAGGATGTCCGGGGTTATGTCCGACCATTCATACGCGAACAGGCGGCCGGTGCGGCCCATGCCGCACTGGACTTCATCCACGCCCAGAAACAGGCCGAATTCATCGCACACCGCGCGTAATTCCTGCATGAAGCGCGGGGTGGCGACATGGATGCCGCTTTCTCCCTGCACCGGCTCGATCATGATACCGGCCGTCTCCGCCCCGATGGCGTCGCGCACGGCGTTCATGTTGTTGAGCGGTACATGGTCAAATCCCTCCACCCGCGGGCCGAACCCGTCGAGGTACTTTGGATTGCCCGTGGCCGACAGCGTCGCCAGCGTACGCCCGTGGAACGCGCCGTTGAAGCAGATGATGCGCGTGCGTTCGGGGTGACCGGACCTGGCCTGCGCACGGCGGATCATCTTGATCATGCCTTCGTTGGCTTCCGCGCCGGAATTGCAGAAGAACGTGCTGTCGGCAAAGGAGTTGGCCACCAGCCGTTCCGCCAGCCGCTCGGCCTGTGGTACGCGGTACAGGTTGGACACATGCATCACGCGCTGCGCCTGCTGTGTGATGGCACCGACAAGGTGGGGGTTGTTGTGTCCGACCGAGGATGTGGCGATGCCGGACCCGAAATCGAGGAATCGTCGCCCGTCCACCGTGTACAGCCAGGCACCTTCGCCGCGCTCGAAAGCGAGGTCGGCGCGATTGTAATTCGGCATCAGGGCGGAAATCATGGAACAGCCTTGTGATTTCAGGTCAAAGAAAAAGGATCGGGGTTCAGAAACGAAAACGGCCCACCGCCATGGGGGTGGGCATATTCCGTTTTCCGATTTCTCCGGCTACTACGGGGTGGCGCCCCAACGCGCCGTCCTGTCTCCGTATGTCAATCCGGAAAGAAGGAAGAATATGGCCCGCCTGTGCGAAATGCAACCTTCGCGCCATTTCCGCCCCCGATACGGCCATGGCAGCCATACATCCGTGCATAGTGATGGGCGCGGGCGCATGGCTGTGGCACAGTAAGGACTATGGTGGCCCGTCCTTCCCGTTCCGAACCCCGACCGCTTGCCCCCGTGCCGGATGCAGCCCGGCTGCGTGAGGCGGCTCTTGCCTATCTTGCGCGCTTTTCCGCGACCCGCATGGGCGTGGAACGGATGCTTGCGCGTCATATCGACCGCTGGGTACGTCGCGCGGTCAGCAGCGGCATGGATGCAGATGAGGCAGCCCGCGCCGTGCTGCCCGCGCGCGGCGCCATTGCCGGTATCGTGACCGACATGGAGGGGCTGGGCGCTGTGGATGACGCCCGCTTTTCCGAATTCCGCGCCCGCTCCCTTACCCGCGCGGGCCGGTCGCGGCGCATGGTCGCCGCCCATCTGGGCGCGCGCGGCGTGGATGAGGCCACGGTGGGCCACGCGGTGGAGGAAGCCCTTGGCCCCCGTGACGGGGAAGGGCGGGATACCGAACTGGCCGCCGCCCTTGTCTTTGCCCGCAAGCGGCGCGCCGGTCCCTTCGTCCGGCCCGATGCGGATGAAGTCGAGGCGGATAAACGTTACCGCCGTGCGATGGACGCCATGGCGCGGGCAGGTTTTGGCCATGATACGGCGCGCAGGGCGCTGGACATGGAGCTGGAGGAGGCGGAGGACAGGATCATGCGCATGAGGATGGCATGAAGGGCGTGCTGGGGCGGATTGCAGCCGTGGGCGGCCTGCTGTCGCTTGCGGCCTGCGCAGGTGGCGGCAGTGGACATGGCTGGCACGGGGCGGTGCAGTGCGCACCCTATGCAAGGCAGGTTACGCATGTGCAGCTGAGTGGGGCGGCCGCGTCATGGTGGGGGCAGGCGCAGGGCCATTACCCGCGCACCCATGCGCCAAGATCGGGGGCGGTGCTGGTGTTCCGCGCCACGGGCCGCCTGCCCGACGGGCATGTATCCGTCGTGCGTTCGGTACGCAGCCCGCGTGAGGTGCTGGTGGACCAGGCCAACTGGGTGCCCGGACGCATCGGCCGGGGTGAGCCGGTGATCGACGTGTCGGCCCGCAATGACTGGTCGCGGGTGAAGGTATGGTGGTCCCCCATTCACGACATGGGCAAAACCGTCTATCCTGCTTACGGGTTTATCCTGCCGGCGGGCTGACCGGTATTGTGGCGGGGGGGCTTGCATATCACCGGTTCTCCCCTCACATAGGCGGGGAAGGGCAGGCCGCCGCCATATGGGATGGCGGATGGACAATACGGTATTTTGCGTCATGGACGCGGATCGAGGGATGCGATGGGTAGCTTGAGCTGGGGACATTGGCTGATCGTGCTGGCGGTGGTGCTGGTGCTGTTTGGCGGCGGTGGCAAGATCAGTTCGCTCATGGGTGACATGGCGCGCGGGATCAAGTCGTTCAAGAAGAACATGGCGGACGACACGCCGGAAGAGCCGGTGCCGACCGGCCATATCCAGGGGCCGGGCAAGGAAAAGGACGCGTCCTTTTCCGAAGCACCGCAGCATTCGGCCAATAACGTAAAATGATGATGGACCGTGCGCCGGCGGCGCACGGGTGGGCGGCGTAATGGATAAAGCAGTGTTTCCGGCTGGTGCGTACTGCCGCGCGGTGGAACAGGTCATCGCGGCGGGACAGCGCATGGACCGCTTTGGCTGGGTGCCGGCCACGGCTGGCAATATCAGCATCCGCCTGCCCGACGGCAATCTGGCCATCACGCGCTCGGGCGGCCACAAGGGCATGCTGGGGGTGGATGGGGTCATATGCGTTGATGCGACGGGCAGGCCCCTGACCACAGGCGACCGGCCCAGTGCGGAAACCCTGCTGCATTGCCAGATCTATGCCCATGACCCACATGCGGGTGCGGTGCTGCATGGCCATTCCGTGGCCTCCACCGTGCTGTCGCGACTGGGTGGGGATGCGCTGGTGCTGGACGGGTATGAAGTCCAGAAGGTGTTTGCGGGCCAGAGCACCCACGCGGCACAGGTGCGCGTGCCCATATTCGACAATGACCAGGACATTGCCCGCCTGTCCGGTGTCGTGGCCCCGCATCTGGATGGCATGTGCGCAGGCTACATCATTCGTGGTCACGGGGTGTATGTGTGGGGCGCGGACATGGATACCGCGCTGGCCCGGCTGGAAGGCCTGGAATTCCTGCTTGCCTGCGAACTGGAAGAAAGAAAGATCCGATGAGCAGCCTGAACGTCTATGCCGATAACAATCCCGGCACGCCCATCATCCATCTGACCGACCCGAAGCGGATCGCCTCCGAACTGGCGGCGATCAATGTGCGCTTCGAACGCTGGGACAGTCCCGTCGTTCCCGTGCGCACCGCATCCGAAACCGAGGTACTGGATGCCTACCGTCCCTATCTTGACCAGCTGATGGGCGAGACGGGCGCCGGCTCAGCCGATGTGCTGCGGGTCGGCCCCGAAACACAGGGCTGGGCGCAGGCGCGCAGCAAATACCTGTCCGAACACGTCCATAGTGAAGACGAGGTCCGCTTTTTCGTCCATGGGCAGGGGGATTTCATCCTGCATGTGGGCGGGCGCGTGTATGACGTGCGCTGCACGGCGGGTGACCTGATTTCAGTACCCGCCGGTATTCCCCACTGGTTTGATGGGGGGGAGACGCCGGATTTCGTGACCCTGCGCATATTCACCAACCCCGATGGGTGGATCGCGCAATATACTGGCAGTGACATCGCGGCCCGCTTCCCCGTTGAAGCCTGATCCGCACTGAGGGAGATGAGAACGTGACCCAGGCCACGCAGCCGCCAGTACGCGCGGTGCTGCTGGATATTGAGGGAACGACCATACCGGTTTCCTTCGTCCATGACACCTTGTTCCCCTATGCCCGCAAGGCGCTGCCAGTACTGCTGCGCAAACAGGCGGACGACCCGTCCGTCCATGCACAGGTGGAAGAAATCGCACGGCTTGCCCCCGGCGTGCCGCCCCTGCGCCAGCTTGAGACATGGATGGATGCCGATGCCAAGGTAGCCCCCCTGAAGGCGCTGCAGGGCATGGTGTGGGCGCAGGGCTATGCCGATGGCGTGCTCAAGGCCACGCTATACCCCGACGTCACGCCCGCGCTGCGCTGCTGGGCGGCGGCGGGACTGGCGCTGGCGGTCTATTCATCGGGGTCGGTCGCAGCGCAGAAGCTGATCTATGGCCATACGACCGATGGCGACCTGAGCAGCGTGTTCGTCGGCTTCTATGACCTGCAGATGGGTGGCAAGCGCGATGCGCAGAGCTATGCCAGAATCCTGCAGGACGCGCAGTGGCAGGCGGGCGATGTGCTGTTCCTGTCCGATGTGGTGGCCGAACTGGATGCGGCAGCGGCGGCAGGCCTGCGCACCTGCCAGATCGTCCGCCCGCAGGACGGCACGCAGCCCGGCACCGCGCATCCCGTGGCCGCGACGCTGGATGAGGTTGCCGAACGCTTTGGCCTGCCCCGCGCGGGGCAGGCATGAAGGCGCACCTGCATACAGACTGGCGCGATATTCCCGATACCGCGCGGGGGACCGTGGCGGCGCTGGGCAATTTTGACGGCGTGCATCTGGGTCATGCCCACTTGGTACAGGCCCTGCACACGGCGCGTCCTGACCGGAAGCTGGCCGTTGTGACGTTCGAGCCGCACCCGCGTGAACTGTTTCGCCCGCAGGACCCTCCCTTTCGCCTGACATTGCCGCAGGAACGCTTTGCCGCCCTGTCCGCCCTTGGCGTCCAGCACGTGTTCCAGATCGGCTTCGACCGTGAATTCAGCGCAATGAGTGCGGAGGATTTCGTCACTCGCGTGCTGCATGAAGGATTGGGGCTGCATCATGTCGCCTGTGGCATGGATTTCGCCTTTGGCCACCGCAGGCGCGGCAATGTCGCTTTCCTGACCGAACGGACTGCTGAACTGGGCATCGGGCTGAGCGTGGTGCCACCGCTGTCGGATGCGCTGGGGCCGTATTCATCCAGCCGTATCCGCAGGTTGCTGCAGGATGGCTATCCCGAACGCGCGGCGGAGGAACTGGGCCGTCCATGGTCGATTCGTGGCGTGGTCCAGCATGGGGACAAGCGCGGTCGCCTGCTGGGTTTTCCTACCGCCAACATCGCGTTGGGCCGCCATCTGGAACCCGCGCGCGGGGTATATGCCGTCAGCGTGCGCATGGCCGATGGCGGTGTCTATCCCGGCGTTGCCAATATCGGTCGCAGGCCAACCATCAATGACGGACAGGAAAGCCGGCTGGAGGTCCACCTGCTGGGCTTTTCAGGCGATCTGTATGGCCAGACCCTGTCGGTGGCGCTGCATACCCTGCTGCGGGCCGAACGCCGGTTTGACGGTCTTGACGCGCTCAAGGAACAGATCGGGCGGGATTGCACGCAGGCGATGTCGTACCTGTCCACCCACGAATTCGCGCCCATATCCGCCAGAACTTGACCACGCGCCGTCGCGGTCCCCATAACCTTGCCCTGCACGCGGGCCACCGGTCACGCATGCACTTCCCCTTGCCAGAAGAACAGAACAGGCCATGTCCGAGTCAAAACCACAGGATCTCTACCGGGAGACGGTCTTCCTGCCGACCACTTCCTTTCCCATGCGGGGCAACCTGCCCAGGCGGGAGCCGGAGATTCTGGCGGGGTGGGAGAGCGAGAAGCTTGATGACCGCCTGTTCGAACAGGCGCGCGGGCGTGACGTGTTCATGCTGCATGATGGCCCGCCCTATGCCAACGGGCACCTGCACATCGGCCACGCGCTGAACAAGATTCTCAAGGATGTCATCAACCGCGCCCACCGCATGTCGGGCTACGGCATCCATTATGTGCCGGGCTGGGACTGCCACGGCCTGCCGATCGAATGGAAGATCGAGGAAGAATACCGCAAGCGCGGGCAGGACAAGGACAGCGTGCCCGTCCTGCAGTTCCGCGCCGAATGTCGCGCCTATGCCCAGAAATGGCTGGATACGCAGGCCAGTGAGTTCCGCAGGCTGGGCGTGCAGGCGGAATGGGCCAACCGTTACGCCACCATGGATTTTTCATCAGAAGCGGCAATCGCGGGCGAAATCGGTAAATTCCTGCTCAACGGCCTGCTGTACCGTGGCCTGCGCCCGGTCATGTGGAGCCCGGTTGAAAAGACCGCGCTGGCCGAAGCCGAGATCGAATACCGTGATCACGAATCCACCGCCATCCACGTGGCCTTCCCCTTCGTGACCGATCCCACGCCGGCGAAGGCGCTCAAGGACGTGGCGGCAGTGATCTGGACCACCACGCCGTGGACCATTCCCGCCAACCGCGCCATCGCCTATGGTCCCGACATCACTTACGCCGTGGTGCGCGTCGATGGCGTGGGCGACAATGCAACACTGGAGCCCGAAGCCCGCGTGCTGGTGGCCGAAGAACTGATTGCACCGTTCTGTCAGGCGGCGGACGTGACGGCCCATCATGTGCTGTACACACTGCCCGGCAGCGCCCTGGAGGGGGCCATATGCGCCCATCCGCTGCGGGGGCAGGGCTATGATTTTGACGTGCCGCTGCTGCCCGGCGTGCATGTTACGACCGAAGCGGGCACCGGACTGGTTCACACTGCTCCCGCCCATGGCGAGGACGACTTCAACCTCGGCCGTGCCTACGGGCTGGAAATCACTGAAATGGTGATGGATGACGGCCGCTACGCCGACTGGGTGCCGCTGTTTGCCGGTGGCCATGTGTTCAAGGCGGCCGAGCCGGTGTGCCAGGCGCTGCTGGAGGCCATGCAGCGCGCCGTGGTGGCGGGCACGGCACCATGCGGCCTGGTGGCGCGTGCGTCACTGGTTCATTCCTATCCGCATTCATGGCGGTCGCGCGCGCCGATCATCTACCGTGCCACACCGCAGTGGTTCATTAGCATGGACGGTGAAGGTCGCCTGCGTGAACGGGCACTGGCGGCGCTGGAAAAGGTAACGTTTGTCCCTGCGCAGTCGCGCAATCGCCTGACATCCATGGTGGCGGGCCGTCCCGACTGGTGCATCAGCCGCCAGCGCGCATGGGGCGTGCCGATTGCCGTGTTCGTGGAAAAGCGCACGGGTGAGGTCCTGCGTGACGCCGCGGTGATGGACCGCATCGTCACCGCCTTCCGCGCCGAAGGGGCTGATGCGTGGTACAGTTCTCCCGCCTCGCGCTTCCTTGGTGAGGGCCGCAACCCCGACGATTACGAACAGGTGTTCGATATTGTCGATGTGTGGTTCGAAAGCGGTTCGACCCATGCCTTCGTGCTGGGGCATGGCGACATGCCATTTCCCGCCGACCTGTATCTGGAAGGCTCCGACCAGCATCGCGGCTGGTTCCAGTCCTCGCTGCTGGAAAGTGTCGGCACCCGTGGCATCGCCCCCTACAAGGCGCTGGTCACAAATGGTTTCGTGCTGGATGAGCAGGGCCGCAAGATGTCCAAGTCGCTGGGTAATGTCATCGCGCCACAGGACGTGAATGACAGCCTTGGTGCCGACATCCTGCGTCTGTGGGTCATGAATTCGGATACGAATGATGACCTGCGCATAGGCAAGGAAATCCTCAAGCAGCAGGGTGAACTCTACCGTCGCCTGCGTAACACGCTGCGCTGGCTGCTGGGGGCGCTGGACGGCTTTGCCGAAGCCGAGCGCGTACCGTTCGGGGAACTGCCGGAACTTGAACGCTGGGTGCTGCACCGCATGTCCGAACTGGGCAGCCTTGTGGCGCGTGCGGTGGAAACGCATGAATGGGTGGGCGTCTATCCCGCGCTGCATGGGTTCTGTGCCGCCGACCTTTCGGCCTTCTATTTCGACGTGCGCAAGGACACCATCTACTGTGATGGCGCATCCAGCCTGAAGCGCCGTGCTGCGCGCACCGTGCTGGACCATCTGCATCGCTGCCTGTGCGCCTGGCTTGCCCCTGTGCTGGTTTTCACGGCGGAAGAGGCATGGCTGGCCCGTCCGGGCAATACCGAAAGCGTCCACCTGCAGCCCTTCCCCGAACTGCCGACGCAGTGGCATGATCCCGAACTGGGTGAACGCTGGGCCATGCTGCGCGCGGTGCGCCGCGTAATTACGACTGAAATCGAGACAGCGCGCCGCGACGGCATGGTCAAGTCATCGCTTCAGGCGGCACTGGAACTGCCACTGTCGGAAGCGGAAGCCGCACGGTTTGATGGTGTGGACTGGGCGGAACTGACCATCGTCTCGCAGGCGGATGTAAACGTCATCGCGGGTGCCGGTTCGATCTATCTGGGCGAGGACGGGGCGCAGGAAGGCGTGCCGCACGGCATTCCCACCATCAGTGTGGCGGCGGGCCATAAATGCGCGCGCTGCTGGAAGGTGCTGGAGGAAGTAGGTCAGGACAGGGCCCACCCCGAACTGTGCCTGCGCTGTGTCGACGTGGTGCGGGACGGGACGTAACCTTCATGAACAACCGTGTGCTGGGCGGCGCCTGCCTGCTGGGCGCGCTGGCCGCCGATCAGGCCAGCAAGTTCTGGATACTGGATATCTATGACCTGCCGGCGCGTGAAAGCGTGCCGCTGCTGCCGGTGCTGAACCTGACGATGGTATGGAACCATGCCATCACGTTCGGCATGCTGGGTGGGGCCGGTGCCGCCGGGCGCATCATCTTTTCCGTGGCAGCGCTGGCGATCGTGGCGGGTCTGTCGGTATGGCTTGCGCGCACGCCGCGCCGGTGGGTGGCGGTTGCGCTGGGCATGATCATGGGGGGCGCGATCGGCAACGTGATTGACCGGTTGCGCTTTGGCGCGGTGGTTGATTTTATTGACGCCCATGCCTTTGGCTGGTCATGGCCGGTGTTCAACATCGCCGACGCCATGATTGATTGTGGCGTCGCGATCCTGATTATCGACAACATGCGTAATCGCGATGTAAATTAAGGGGGGCGCGGCCTGCACATGCTTGCCGAACCGTTCCACTAACGGTAATAGGCGAGATATGGCGATTTCTGTTCTCAGACCCCTTTCCTGTGCAATGCTCGTGTCGGGTGGCTTCCTGTTGTCAGGCTGCACCGGTGCCGATGTTTCGCGCGCCTTCGGCCTGGAGCGGAGCCTGCCGGATGAATACACGGTCACGACCCGTGCGCCGCTGTCCATGCCGCCGTCCGATGAACTGGGCGCACCCAACAGTAACGCCATCCAGCGCGCGCAGGACACGAACCCGCGGATGCAGGCGCTGGAAACGCTGTCCCCCAATGTGGCGCTGCAGGGCGCGGATGGCACCGGCAGCGCCGGGCAGACCGCGCTGGTGGGTGAGGCGCAGGTTGCCTCCAATGAGGAAGACAAGGGCGAAATGGGCCGCGCCGACACCAGCTTCGTGGACAAGCTGATGTTCTGGCATGGTGGCGGGGCCGGTAACCTTGTGAACGGTAAGGCGGAAAATGCCCGCCTGCGTGAGGATTCGGCCCTTGGGCGCAACCTGACGCAGGGTGCGACACCCACCGTCAGCGGTCCCGGCAAATAAATGGCCTGACCGTGCATCCGGCGGGTGCGCGGCATGTGGCCTGCTGCGTGAAGTCCGGTCCATGATATGAACATGTCTTCTGGTAATGGCCAGCCGGTCATCCGTCGCCTGTCGGAACAGGTCGTCAACCGCATTGCTGCGGGCGAGGTGATTGAACGCCCGGCCGCAGCCCTGAAGGAACTGGTGGAAAACGCCATCGATTCCGGTGCGCGCCGGATCCACGTCCGTCTGGACCGTGGTGGTATCGACCGGATCGATGTCACGGATGATGGCTGTGGCATGTCGCCCGATGACCTGCTTCTTGCGGTGGAGCGGCATTGCACGTCCAAGCTGCGTGACGAGACACTGGTGCGTATTTCCACGCTTGGTTTTCGTGGCGAGGCCCTGCCTTCGATCGGCGCGGCGGCGCGGCTTACGGTCATGTCCCGGCTGCACAACAGCGATTCGGCATGGGCGATCCGTGTGGAAGGTGGCGTGGTGGGGGAAGTGGAACCCTGCGCCGGGCCGCCCGGCACGCGCGTGCTGGTGGAAGACATGTTCTTTGCCACACCCGCGCGGCGTAAATTCCTCAAAAGCCCACGTGTCGAATCCAGCCATGCCGAAAACGTGGTGCGCCGTCTGGCCCTGTCTGCCCCGCATATCGCCTTCCGGCTGGAGTTCGACCAGCGTGTGGTCCTCGACCTTCCGGTGCAGGATATGGCCGCGCGCGTGGCCGCCATTCTGGAGGCGGGCCATGCCGATGGCCTGCTGCCGGTGGAAGGGCAGCGTGGTGATCTGAAGCTGAGTGGTTTTATCTGCGCGCCATCCGTACACCGTGCCACGGCCAACGGGCAGATGCTGATGGTCAATGGCCGCCCCGTGGTGGACCCGGTCCTGCGCACGGCGGTGCGGGTGGCCTATCGCAATGTAATGGAACACGGGCGGCATGCCGTTGTGGCGTTGTCACTGGACATTCCGCCAGAACAGGTGGACGTGAACGTGCATCCGGCCAAGACGGAACTGCGCTATGCCGACTCGGCGGCGGTACGGGCGCTGGTGATCGGATCGCTGGGGCGCGCACTGGGCACGGGGGCAGGGGTCGCAGGTGTCAGGCCCGACCTGCTGCAATCGCGTGGGCCATCGTCCGCGCGGATCTGGTACCCAAGCGAACGCAGTGCTGATGCAGCAGGGGTTTCCGCCCGTCTGGCAGCCCCTCTTGATGCCCCTGGCCAGCCTGATGCGGGCCTGCCGCCGGGCTTTGCCGAATCGACATTGCCCCTGTCCGCCCTGCCTGCCGCGCGCAAGGTGGTGCCCGACGGGCCGGGACAGCCGGCAGCCGATGACATGACGCCTGCCATCGACCACCCGCTGGGTGCTGCGGTGGCGCAGGTTCTGGGTACCTATATCGTGTCCCAGACGGCTGATGGTGCGCTGGTTCTGGTGGACCAGCACGCAGCCCATGAACGTCTGACCCATGAAATCCTGCGTCAGCAGTATCTGGGTGGTGAAATCCGCGCCCAGCGCCTGCTGCTGCCTGAGGTAGTGGATCTGCCGGCACGACAGGTGGAGGCGCTGCTGTCCTTTGGTGCCGCCCTTGCCCGGCTGGGAATCGAGATCGAACCCTTTGGCGGCACGGCCGTTCTGGTCCGGACCATGCCAGCCCTTCTGGGCAAGGAAGACCCGGTGGGCATGTTGCGTGATCTGGCGGAGGAACTGGAAGCTGATGATCTGGCCAACCCCGCACAGGCCGATGCGCTGGATGCGCGCATGGACGCGATCATCGCGCGCATGGCCTGTCATGGCAGCGTACGGGCAGGTCGGAAGCTGACACACGAGGAAATGAACGCCCTGCTGCGTGACATGGAACGTACCCCCCGTTCAGGCACATGCTCACACGGGCGGCCGACATGGCTGAAGCTGGAAAAAGCTGATCTGGAGCGGATGTTCGGCCGCAGGTGATCCCCTGCGGCCAGTACCCGCGCATGCCGGTGACGGGGTGGCTGGACACGGAACGGGGCATGGCCTCTGCATAATGTGAGCGGCGGCTTACTGGATTCCCGGGGCGTAACACCCCTAGGGTCAGCCATTATCCATGGATGATGTGAGACCGAATGTGCATCCGATCCTGCTGTCCCTAGTTACGTATCTGCCCCTTGCCGGGGCCCTGGCCATATTGCTGACGCGCGGCACGACCCAGACGGTCGAGACCGCCGCCCGATGGGTGGCGTTGTGGACCAGCGGCATCGTATTCGCGCTGGCCGTGATCATGTGGGCCGAATTCGACCCCGCCCGGCCCGGCATCCAGTTCGAGCAGCAGGTGGGATGGGCCAGTAATGCCGGCATTTCTTACCATGCCGGGCTTGATGGCATCAGCCTCATGTTCGTGCTGCTGTCCGCGTTCCTGACCCCGCTGTCCATTATTGGTGGCTGGCGTCAGGTGACGGGGCGGGTACGGGATTACATGATCGCCATGCTGGTGCTGGAAACAACGCTGATCGGGCTGTTTTCCGCCCTTGATCTGGTGCTGTTCTACCTGTTTTACGAAGCGACGCTGCTGCCCGCCAGCCTTATGATCGGCGTCTGGGGTGGGCCGAAGCGGGTCTGGGCGTCGCTGCAGTTCTTCCTGTTCACCTTTGGCGGGTCGCTATTCATGCTGCTGGCGTTGCTGGCCATGTGGAACGTTGCAGGCACGACCGACATCGTGGCGCTGCAGCATCATGGTTTTGGCCATGCCATGCAGTGCTGGCTGCTGGCAGGCTTCATTATTGCCTTTGGCGTGAAACTGCCGCTGTTCCCGCTGCATGCATGGCTACCCGATGCCTATACCGAGGCTCCGACCCCTGCATCCGTCATGCTGTCAGGCGTGCTGTCCAAGGCGGGGGCGTATGGCCTGCTGCGTTTTGGCGTGATGATGTTTCCCGACGCCGCGCGGATGTTCGCGCCGGTAGTGCTGACGCTGGGTGTGATTGCAGTGATCTACGCCGCCATGATTGCGCTGGCGCAAACGGACATGAAGCGGGTGATCGCCTATTCCTCGTTCTCGCATATGGGGGTGATCGCCATAGGGCTGTTCACCATGACGCCGGAGGGAATCGACGGCGCGATTTTCCAGATGCTGTCGCATGGCATCGTGATCGCGGCGCTGTTCTTCTGTGTCTCTGCCGTGTCGTGGCGGGCGGAAACGCGTGAAATCAGTGCATTTTCGGGGGTTGCGCACAAAATGCCGGTGCTTGCCACGCTGGCCATGCTGTTTGTCATGGCCAATATCGGCCTGCCAGGCACGGGCGCGTTCGTGGGTGAATTCCTCGTCATGGTCGGCGCGTTGCACGTGTCGTTCTGGCTGGCCTTCCTTGGGGGAACCAGCATGATCCTTGGTGCGGTCTATATGCTGGTGCTGTATCGCCGGGTACTGTTCGGGGCGGATCAGGGTGGGGTTGTGGCCCTGCTGCGTGACCTGACGGGACAGGAACTGGCCGTGCTGGTGCCGCTGGCTGTCGTGACGATCTGGATGGGAGTGCATCCGGGATCGTTCCTGCGGGTGTTTGATCCGGCGGTGACCGGTCTGCTGCATCCGGTAACAACTGTTGCTACGGTTGACCCGCAGCAGGTTGTTCCGCTGAACAGCGCGGGTTGAAACTGACAGAGCATAATAAAAGTTTCTGGGCACCGCCTTTTTTCAAAAAGGCGGCGTTCCGTGAGGCTTTCTGAAACAAAGCCTCGGCAAAAAGCTTCTTATGAAAAAGCCCGGCTACCTTGATGCAGGCAACCGGGCTTTTTTTGTTTCGGATGGTTCAGACGTCGAGGTTATCGACCTGACGGGCATGTTCCTGAATGAAGCGGAAGCGCAGTTCCGCCTTGCGGCCCATCAGGTGTTCCACGCGTTCCAGCGTCAGCGCCCTGTCCTCGGGCGGGGTGATGACCTTCAGAAGGGTGCGGTGTCTGGGGTCCATGGTGGTCTGTTTCAGATCACCCGGCGGCATTTCACCAAGCCCCTTGAAGCGTGAGACCTCAACCTTGCTGTTGGATTTGAAATCCTTCTTCATCTTTCGCTCACGGTCGGCATCGTCCATGGCATAGATGCTCTTTCCGCCCTGTGTCAGGCGGTACAGCGGTGGCTGGGCCAGGTACAGATGCCCGCCCCGGATCAGGCCCGGCAGTTCACGGTAGAAGAACGTCATGAGCAGCGAGGCGATATGCGCCCCGTCCACATCCGCGTCGGTCATGATGATGATGCGGCCATAGCGCAGCTTGGTCGCGTCAAAGCGTTCGCCCATGCCACAGCCCAGTGCCTCCACCAGATCGCGCAGTTCCTGATTGCCACGCAGCTTTTCGGTCGAGGCGCTGGCAACGTTCAGGATCTTGCCACGTAACGGCAGGACCGCCTGCGTTTCACGGTTGCGGGCCTGTTTGGCAGATCCACCCGCCGAGTCTCCCTCGACCAGGAAAATTTCAGTTTCAGCCGCGTTTTCACGCGTGCAGTCCGTAAGCTTGCCCGGCAGGCGCAGGCGGCGGGTCGCGCTTTTGCGCGGGGTTTCCTTCTGCTCCTTGCGGCGCAGGCGTTCCTCGGCGCGTTCCACGACAAAGGCCAGCAGGTTGTCCGCCTGTTGCGGGTTACCCGCCAGCCAGTGGTCAAAGCGATCACGCAAGGCGGTTTCAACCAGCTTGCTGGCCTCGCTGCTGGTCAGCTTTTCCTTGGTCTGGCCCTGAAACTGCGGGTCACGGATGAAGACCGACAGCTTGGCGGCGATGCAGCCAAGGATATCATCGGCGTTGATGCTGGCCGCGCGCTTGTTGGCGCGCTGTTCGCCCCAGTTGCGCAGGCCCTTGAGCAGCGCGTTGCGAAAGCCCGTCTCGTGCGTGCCGCCATTGGGCGTGGGAATGGTGTTGCAGTAGGACGCAAGGGCCGCAGTGCCCTGTTCCAGAAAGGCGATGGCCCATTCCATCCGGCCCGTATCCGCCCCGTCGGGGCCGGTAGGCAGGTCTGCATCCCCCGACCACAGGTCGGTCAGCAGGGCGGCCCTGTCACCAAGTTCGTCACGCAGGCTGTCTGCCAGCCCACCGGGGAAGTGCAGGACCGCTTCCGCCGGGACTTCATCATTCTTGATAAGGGACGGGTCGCATGACCAGCGGATGGTCACGCCCCGGAACAGGAACGCCTTTGACCGGCACAGCCGGTACAGGCGCAGGGGTGAAAAATGCAGCCGCCCGAAAATCTGCGGATCGGGGGTAAAGCGGATCTGTGTTCCGCGCCGGTTGTTGACCGGGCCGATCTTTTCAACGCCGCTCAGCGGGTGGCCGCGTTCATAGATCTGCCGCCACAGTTCGCGGTCGCGGGCGATCTCGACTTCCATACGCGACGCCAGCGCGTTGACCACCGACGATCCTACGCCATGCAGGCCGCCCGACGTGGCATAGGCCTTGCCCGAAAACTTGCCACCCGCATGCAGCGTGGTCAGGATGACTTCCAGCGCCGAACGGTCGGGAAAGCGCGGGTGCGGGTCCACCGGAATGCCGCGCCCGTTGTCGCGTATGGTCAGGCAGTCACCGGCTTCCAGTGTCACATCAATGGTGGTGGCGTGGCCAGCCACCGCTTCATCCATCGCGTTATCAAGGATTTCGGAAGCGAGGTGGTGGTACGCCGTCTCATCCGTGCCGCCGATATACATGCCCGGACGGCGGCGCACGGGTTCCAGCCCTTCCAGCACTTCGATGGCGCTGGCGTCATAGGCATCTGGGCCGTTCTTGGCGTTATCTGGCATGGGGTCAGCGGAAACCTTGCGTCGGGTAGGCTTTGCGGGGCCTGCAGGTGCGGAAAAAAGATCGTCGTTCATGAAGCGTTCTTTTGTTCTGTCAGATCGCGTCCTGTCAAGCCGTAAGGCCCTGCACGCGGCATGGACTATGCCTGCACTTGCGGGCATGAAAAAGGCCGGACACGGGTCCGGCCATATTTTTTCTTCATACCCGTGTGGTGGGTGACAGCCTAGCTGCGGACCGTGCGGCGGGCCGGGGCGCGGCTGCGTGTGCTGGCGGCCGGGCGGTTGGGCGCAGTGCAGGTCAGGTAGGACGCAGGCTGCAGGATATCCTTCGCCTGAGCATAGTTGGACAGGTCGGCGGTGCTGTCGAGTACCTGCACTTCATCAAACATGGACATGCGCTGCTGGCAGAAGGCGGTGCCGGATTTCAGGCCACGTTCGGACTGCACGTTGGCAAGCTGCGTGATGTAGTCGTCATGCTGGCGCTGTGAGTTACGGCCGTAGGTGCTGTTGAAATAGCTGTTGAGGACATGCTCCTCGGATGCCAGCTTGGTGCGGAATTTCATGACAAAGCTGTTGTATCTGTCCTGTGCGCCGCATGACAGGGCTGTCACCATCAGCTCGCTTTTCAGGCCCTGCACATCAAACGCCTCATGCGCGGGGGAGGGGGAGCAGGGGCCGGCAGCCAGTGCCTGCCCACCATTAACCAGCCCCATAAGGGCAAGGGCAGCAGCGCCAGCGCGCCAGATCGACATGGACATCAGGACGGGTTCTCCAGATATTGGGGCAGTTGCCAACGGGGAATGCACGGACCCCGCATATTCCGGCAGGAATGAAATCCGGATCAGGTCTATAGCGCAAACCGGCAGTCGCCAAAAGGGAGGGATATCAACCCACGTTCAAAAAGATGCGTTATGATGGCGGCATGGGATGACAGCGCCACCCGGGGCAGGTATGCCACATGGGCAGGGCTTGTCCGCTTGCGTAAAAGGACCAACGGGTCTTTCCCGCCGGGGTGCGTTGCTCTAGAGCATATGCCAAAGCGGTTAGCCGTTGTGCCGATCCAGACCGTTACGGGACGGCGCGGGCGAAACTGACTGTCCTGATAACGGGTATGTATCAAATACAGCGGAGCTGACGAGTGCGACTGCGACTGTCTGCAATCATGATGACGACGGGCATTCTGCTCGCCGGATGTGACAACAAACCGGCCGTGAACCTTGGTGGTATCGGCGGAACCCCCAATCCCTACAACTACATGAAGGCGTCGGGGCAGTGCCAGGTGACCGGCCCCACCGCTGCGGGCAAGGACACCAGGACCGCCAGCATGCAGGTGCGCAGCGATGACGGGTACTGCGCGATCGAGACGCGTGTTTCTGCAGGCCACCCCTATGCCTCGTTTGGCGTGTCCCCGGCACCTGAGCATGGCAAGGCGTTCATCTACAACTACAACGATCACACTTATGTGACGTATACGCCCAACACCGCCTATTCCGGCGCGGACAGGTTCCGCGTCGTGCTGATTACGGGTGAAAAGCAGCCGCGTGAATACATGGACGTGACGGCCAACGTCACCGCCCCTGCCGTAAGCACTGCGAAATAAGGCCGGTTTTCCGGCCCTGACCGGGCCGGGATACGCGTCAATGCGTATCCCGGCCCAATATCAGATGGAAAAGGTGATGGGTTCGGGTAACGGACGGCGCATGCCGGCATGTTCGGCACGGCGCACCAGGTCATCCAGGCTGATCTTGCGACATTCCTCATCCAGCATGGTGTCGAATTCCTGCCAGCAGGGTTCAACCACCTTCTGGAACAGTCCGCCGATCGGGCCATCATCCGTGTTGTCTTCCGCCGTGATGACGGACAGGATATCCGACAGCAGGATATCACGCCGGGGCCGACCCAACCGGTAGCCCCCGCGCGGCCCCCGCACGCTTTCCAGCAGTCCGGAACGCGACAGCGTCTGCAGCAGCGGTTCAATTCCGCGTCGCGCCAGACCCGCACGTTCTGCAATATCGGCCGCACTGATGGTGCCATTGCGCCCTGCGTGGAAGGCCACATCTAGCATGATCAGGATTGCGATCATGGTCCTGTCCCGCCGGAGCAGCATATCGTTCAGCCTCGCTTTTAATGGATTTGGAAACCAGCCCGCTTCATTTACCAGCAATCCCCCGATTGATCCACGCTTCTGTTAAGGAGGATGGTGGATTATGTACAGACTGTATGCGTGAATAGGCCATTTCCGCAACAAGGAGTGATAACGAATGAAAAAGACCACCCCGCCAGATCGCACGTATGGTTTTGCAGCACCTCGAGGCAGGGTCTACGACTCCATTGTCGATACCGTGGGGGGAACGCCACTGGTGGCGCTGCCGCATCTGACCCGTGAGGATGGGTTGCAGAGCCGGGTGCTGATGAAGCTGGAATTTTTCAATCCACTCGGCTCGGTCAAGGACCGTATTGGCGCGGCCATGATCGAGGATGCGGAAAGCCGGGGGGAAATCCATCCGGGCAAGACCACGCTGGTGGAACCGACTTCGGGCAATACGGGTATTTCACTTGCGTTTGTCGCCGCCGCCCGGGGATATCGCCTGATTGTCACCATGCCCGAAGGGGCATCGATCGAACGGCGCAAGATGCTGCGGCTGCTGGATGCGCAGCTGGAACTGACGCCGTCGCGTCTGGGTATGGCGGGCGCCATCGCACGCGCCGAGGAAATCCTCGAAAAGACTCCGAATGCATGGATGCCGCGCCAGTTTGACAATCCGGCCAACCCGGCCATTCACGCCGCGACCACGGCAGAGGAAATCTGGGCCGATACGGCGGGCGAGGTCGATATCATTGTGGCCGGACTGGGTACGGGTGGCACGGCCAGTGGCATCGCACATGGTCTGAAGCCACGCAAGAAAAGCCTGCAGGTCTATGGTGTCGAACCCATGGAAAGCGCCATCCTGAACGGTGATGAACCGGGGCCGCATGGCATTCAGGGCATCGGGCCGGGATTCTGTCCCCGGACACTCGATCTGGCCGCCCTTGATGGCGTGATCCCCGTATCGGAACGTGAGGCCATTGCGGCCGCGCGCCGCTGTGCACGGCTGGATGGGGTGCCGGTGGGCATTTCATCGGGTGCTGCACTGCATGCGGCCGTGCAACTGGCAGGACGCCCGGAAAACGCGGGCAAGACCATCGTGACTATCGCACCGTCCTTTGCTGAACGTTACCTGTCCACTTCGCTCTTTACCGGGTTGGTCTGATTCATCCCATATGCGCGGCCTGAGGGCCTGCGCATATGGAAAAAGCGGCTGCCCCTAGGGGCGCCGCTTTTTTCTTTTCCATAGTCAGGTCAGATGGGTTGTGGCGGGATCAGTGCAGGATGATCTCGACACGGCGATTCTGCGCTTCGCGTGTGTTGGCCGCAGTCTGGACCAGCGGGTTGCTGTCGCCATAGCCATGGATGTCGATGGCGGGACCAGGCACACCGTCACGTACCAGTTCCGCCTTGATGACCTGCGCCCGCTTCAGGGACAGGGTCTGATTATATTTTTCACCCTGCGGACCGGGATGGGCTGCCGAGTTGTCGGTATAGCCGTTGACCTCGATCCGGGTGGTCTGGGTATTGGTCGATGCCTGTGCCGCGACAGCTACGATGGAACGGGCCCGCTCGGTCAGGTCGCTGCGATCCCAGTCAAAAAACACGAGATAGGTCCGGTTTTCAGCCGGTGCCGGTGCCGCGACGGAAGTGGGCGCAGGCGGCGGCGGGGGGGCGGGGTTGAACTCGTACCGCAGTCCCAGCATCAGCGAATGATTGAAATCGGTCCGGCTGTCGCGGTTGCCATTGCGGAAGCCGTAATCGCTGTTCATGGCTGACAGGGCCGTGGAACTGCCGCTGACAATGGAATGGTGCGACTGCGGGCCAAGCATGGTCCAGAACCGGTATTCCGCCGTGGCTGACAGGCCCACGGCAAACGGCATGGGGAAGGACAGGCCGAAAATACCCTGATAGGCGAAGTTGCCGTATGTGCCCCCGACGTGCTGGCTGTAGTTCTGCCCGCCTACGTTGCCGGTAATGGTGCTGTTCATGTTCTGCCAGCCATAACCGATACCCGCGCCGAAATACGGGAACAGCCAGCTTTTGCCGATATCAAGGTCAAACAGGGCGTTGGCCATAAGCCCCGATGTCTGCTGCCGGCCATCCGCATGGGCATGATAGGCTGCGTTGCCGCCCACCGTCTTCATGTCGTTGCTGCGGTAAAAGCCTTCCAGTTCGACACGGAAACCGTTGCCCAGCCCCCAGCCAAGGCTGCCGATGCCCGTGCCCCCTGTCTTGAACTCATCACGTGCGGAGGAATGACGTATGACCTGTCCCTGATTGAAGCTTGCACCGCCAGCACCTGAAATATACAGGCCCTGAACAGGCTGGGCGAATACCGGAGCGGAGACCAGTACGGAGCCCAGGGTAACCGAGGCAGCCAATAAAGACCCTGCAAGCAATCCGTACCGCAGATTCATACTCTTCTTCTCCCTTCGACGGGCCTCTTCCGGCATATCGGCCCGGTCGGGTGCACGTGCCCTATTCCTTGGAATGATCAGCATCAGCATTCTTTTGCTGAAAGAAACCAGCCCTGACAATCCATTGCCACCACCTTATCGGCCGCTTTGGGCTGCCGTGCCAACTGGCGGACCTGACTGTGTGCAAGATGCCACACCCCTGTCCGGTCCGGTTTCACTGTTTTTCAAACCCGTGGAATCACGTCTTTCATATCAACTTTGCTTCAAACGGTGGCGTCAGATCCGGTGCGTCGAATTCAAGAACCCATAAATCCGGGTCCCGTTCCATCTGTCTTGTAACATAGGCATCCACACCGGCCTGATCTACAGCCGCCTCTCCTGTAGCGCGGAACCATGCCCGCCGTCCATCGGGGGTGCGGGTCTGGGCCAGCACGGACATGTGTCCGCCGCGGCCCAGCAGCACGATCAGAACGCCACCCGCATCGTCATCGCCATGGTGCAGCACCATGCCCGGATTTCCCGTTTGTCCAGCCTGGCGCAGCATTGCCCGGACCCAGATGCCGGTTTTCAGACGTGCTTCTTCCATTGGGGCGGACTTCTCCGGTAATGCAGAAAAACAGCGGGAGGTATGCAGGAATAGCACGGTTTCCCGCATGGTTGTGGCTTACCCGCCACCGGGCGGGGGTGGCCCTTCTTCGGGTATGGTGGACAGGGCGGCATGGTACTCGACCGGGTTATCCAGCAGGGAATGGGCGGCATCAAGATCACCATCCGTGCCGATCGCGGCGGGACAGGCCTTGCGTATGGTCAGGATGCGCGCCAGGTCCACGGGATAGCGGACCTGGCGGGCGGCCGCGATCCATTCCCGGCTGTCGGCCGCGCCTTCGGCCAGGTCCTGCAGCTGGCGTTCCAGTTCGCTTTCCCCAAGGCTGGTGCAGACCTGGGGCATGACGCCCAGTCCCTGCAGGGGCCAGCCCAGCGGCGCCAGCACGCGACTCCATGTCACGAACAGTTCGGCCCCGTTGGGCATCTGCCCGATGGTCTGCACCAGTCCCTTGCCCAGCGTGGCGCTGCCTATGACAACGCCGCGTTTCTGGTCGGCCAGGGCTGCGGCCAGTATCTCGGCGGCGCTGGCGGTCCGGCCATCGACCAGGACAATGATGGGCAGGCCATTGGTCATATCGCCCCCCTGCACGGCCCAGACATGGTTGGCCTGCGGGTCCCGTCCCTGTGTTATGGCCGCCACACCGTGGTCCAGCATCAGGGCAGATGTGGTGACCGCCTGCTGCAGCACGCCACCCCGGTTGCCGCGCAGGTCGATGATCAGGCCCGAAATGCCGGGAACGTTCATCGCTTCGTCCAGGTACTGGCTCATTTCCTCCGCCGTGTTGGCGGAAAAGGCGGTGATGTGCAGGACGACGTGCTTGCCGCTGGTATAGGCGAAGACGGTTTCGGGGGGCGTGGAGGCCCGGTGCAGCGTGACCGTGCTCCGCCGTCCCTTCGACTCGACGGTTATGCGGACAAGGCTGCCATTGGGACCGTTTAGCCATGAGGTCACGGTATCCAGGCTGTGGGACTCGGTGGGACGTCCGTTGATCGCGCGTACGATCTGGCCCGCTGCAAGGCTGGTTGGCCATGCGGGGCCATTCGCGTTGACGGCTGTAATGATGATGGCGTGATGGTCCAGCCCCAGCGTCAGGCCCGCCGTGGCCTCACCCCCGGTGCGGATGCTGCGGTCCGATACGGCCGCCCCCGGCGGGACATAGCGTGAATACGGGTCGAGATGGTTGAACAGTTCATCAAAGAAACCCTGCAGCACGCCATCCTGTCCCGTGCTGCGCATGGCGGGGGAGTGATGCCACGCCACATCCAGTATGCGGGTGATGGCAGCACTCCATCCCGTTACGTCGTCCGGCGCGGGGACAGGCAGGGCGAGTACGGTTTTCTGCGTCGCGGCCAGTTGCAGGAAGCCGTGCTGTTCCTCGATGCTCAGCGACGGGTCCAGCGCGCTCAGCCCGTTCAGGCCCCATAGCGCGAAATCACGGATCTCATGGCTGTCCAGTGTCCGGGGCTGCAGGAATGACAGACTCGCCTGAATGACCGAGGAAATGACCCCAAGGTCCATGCTGGCGGCATCGGTCGTGTCCACGCTGTCTTCATGCATGGGGGGCTGGGGCGTGGGGGTGCGCGGGGTTGTGGGCATGTCATCGGCACAGGCGGCCGTGGTCAGCCGGATGATGACAAGCAGCAGGACAATGGTGTCACGCGGGATATGCCCGAGTGTGGAGATACGGCGACGCCACATGCTGGCGTTTTCCCGTCCCGTGGCCTGCGGGCGCAGGATGATGACCGGAAACCGGCTGCGTTTCATGTCCGCCGCCTGCGGTGGCTGGGTGGGGCATCGGGCAGTGCCAGCAGGACTGTCCCCCGGATGGCGCATGCTTCTTCTATCCGTACGCGCAGGGCCTGACCGGGGCGGAATACCATGGTCGTATCGCGTGCGGTCAGTGTCTGCGTTTTTTCGTCATGATGCCATTGATCTTCCGGCAGGGCAGACATGGGCAGCAGCGCGGAGGTGCCGGTTGCATCCAGCACGGTGAAAATGCCGAATCGGGACAGGCTGGATATATGCGCGTCCATGACCATGCCCACGCGGGCCTGCAGCCATGTGGCGGCGTAGCGTTCCAGTGTTTCGCGTTCGGCCTGTGCCGCGCGGCGTTCGGTGCGGGTAATGGCGATACCCGCTTCCTCCAGTTCGTCATGGCCGGGGGCCGGACCGGGTTCCAGCCCGATGGCCACCAGCAGGGCGCGGTGGGTCAGCAGGTCGGCATAACGGCGGATCGGACTGGTGAAATGGGCATAGGACGCAAGGGACAGGCCAAAATGCCCGACCGGTTCGGGACTGTATTCCGCCTGGTTCTGCGCGCGCAGGATCAGTTCGTTTACCAGTCCGGCCTGGTCGGTATCGCGTACCTGACGCAGCACATGGTCAAGGTCGGCGGCGCGCAGGCTGCCCACAGGCGGCAGCTTCAGGCCCATGGTGTCCAGCGTGCGGCGCAGGCTTTCCAGCCGTTCGGGCGTCGGTGGTGCGTGGATCCGGTACAGGCAGGGCAGGTGCCGTCCTTCAAGGCAGCGGGCGGCGGCGACATTGGCCGCGATCATGAATTCCTCGACCAGCCGGTGGCTGTCGAGGCGGATACGTGGCGCAATGGCCGCAATCCGCCCATGGTCATCCAGCCGCACCAGCCGTTCGGGCAGTTCAAGGTCCAGCGTGCCGCGCTGCGCCCGTGCTGCCGACAGGCATCGCCATGCCCCGAACAGACTGTCCAGCAGTCCGTCGGGCAGGCCGGCGATGGTGGTGTCCGGTGCGCCGTCACGCGCTTCCTGCACCTGTTCATAGGTCAGGCGCGCGGCACTGCGCATGATGCCGCGCCCGAAGCGGGCATTGCTGATGGCGCCATTGGCCGCCACATCCATGTTGACGAACAGACATCCCCGGTCTTCCCCCGGTCGCAGCGAGCACCACCCGTTGGACAGGTCTTCGGGCAGCATGGGGATCACCCGGTCGGGAAAATAGACCGAATTGCCCCGCAGACGGGCTGCGCGGTCCAGTGCGCTGTTCGGTCGCACATACCATGCGACATCCGCGATCGCGACGGTGATGCGGAAACCGTCGCCAACAGGTTCGGCATAGACCGCATCATCAAAATCCCGTGCATCCGCGCCATCAATGGTGACCAGCGGCATGTCACGCAGGTCGGTGCGGTCCTGTGCCGCCACGCTACGGGCGGCCTTTGCCTGTGCCAGCGCCTCGGCCGGGAAGACATGCGGGATTCCCAGCATGGCTACCGAGATCATGCTTATGGTCCGGGCATCCCCCTGCGGGCCAAGGCGTTCAATGATTTGCGCGGGATGCAGCCCCGGTCCGGACTGGGGCAGGGGAGTGGCAATGACGATTTCGTCATCAGGGCTGTCCGCGTCCTCGCCCATGGGAATGACCCATTGCGCCTTCGCCCGCCGGTCGGCGGGGGTCAGCGTGCCGGCCGGGCGGTAGCGGGCGGGTGCGGACGCCATGGGGTCGGTTTCACTCAGGGTGCGGAACAGGCCCACGACCTGCATCGGCGCATCGGTCAGGCGGCGTAGCGTGCGGCCTTCATATTTGCCCGGTCCGATGCGACGCAGGCGGGCGACCACGCGTTCGCCCGGCGCAAGTGCGGCGCGGCCACGCAGTTCCGGGTGCATGAAGACGACGGGGGCATGTCCTTCCCCATCCCACTGCACGGGGCGGGCGATGGGGTCGCCATCGGAATCCGTGCCGGTCACCTGCACGACCATGGATTCGGGCAGGCGGTCCGAAACACGGAACCGTCGCGCGCCCGCAGGGGCCAGTGTGCCATCCAGCGCCATGTCGCGCAGCATCTGCCGCAGGGCCTGCCTGTGTTCCGGTCCCAGCCCGAATTCCCGGCAGATTTCGCGCTTGCCGATCCGCCCGGTTGCGTTTTCGATAAACGCGCGAAGCTGTTCACGATCCGGCAGGCTGCCCGCACGGGCCTGTGGCGTGCCCGTGGGCAGGGGGTCCGGCATCTCGGAAGTTGCTGGACGCTGCCGTTTCATGATCAGTCAGTCTCGCTTTCAGTCTTGGCCGGACTGGCCTTCTTGCGGGTCGTGGTCTTGCGCGTGGTCGTTTTGGCTGCCGTTTTGGCTGCCGTTTTGGTCGCTGTCTTGCGTGGGGCTGCCTTCTTTTTGGGGGCGGCTTTCGCCTCGTCCGCGCCCTCTGCTCCCTCTGCCGTCTTGGCCCTGGTCTTGCGGGCGGCGGGCTTGCGGGTGGTGGTCGTCTTCTTGCCCTTGGCTTTCAGCGGCTTGCCCTTTTCGGTCAGCAGCGTCAGCGCCTCGTCCATGGTCACATCGTTCATGTCCTGCCCGCGCGGCACGGTGGCCACGATCGAGCCATGCTGCACATAGGGACCAAAGCGGCCCTTGCGCACCATGACCGGCTCGCCATCCCTGGGATGGGGACCAATGGTGCGGATGGATGCCAGCTTTTTCGCCAGCGCATCCACCGCGCGGTTCAGGCCTACGGTCAGGACATCATCGTCCTTGTCCAGCGACCCGTAGACCGCGCCCATTTTCACATACGGCCCGAAGCGGCCCAGACCGGCCTCGATCGGTTCACCCAGTTCGGGGTGGATACCCACGATGCGCGGCAGGGACAGCAGGCCCACGGCCTGTTCCAGCGTGATCTTGTCCCCATCCAGCCCACGCGGGATGGTGGCGCGCTTCGGCTTGGCCTTCTTGTCCTCGGGGTCGGGTTCGCCCTGCTGCACATACAGGCCCCACGGGCCACGGCGCACGGTGACTTCCTCGCCCGTGGGGGCATTGCCCAGCACGCGCATGCCATCTTTCAGCGCCGCTGCGTCCTCGCCTTCCTTGGAAGGGTCAACCACCAGTTTGCGGGTGTACTGGCAGGTGGGATAGTTGGAACACCCGATGAATGCGCCATAACGCCCCAGCTTCAGCCCCAGACGCCCGGTGTGGCAGGCGGTGCAGACGCGCGGGTCCTGCCCGTCCTCGCGCTGCGGGAAGAAATAGGGGGCAAGGTCCGCATCCAGCGCCGTGATGACGTCTGAGATTTTCAGGTCCTTGGTCTGGTCCACCGCGTGGGAGAAATCGGACCAGAACGCGGACATGACATCGCGCCAGTTGGCGCGGCCGCCGGAAATGTCATCAAGCTGTTCTTCCAGCCCCGCCGTGAACTGCGTATCGACATAGCGTTCAAAGAAGGAGGTGAGGAAGGCCGTGACCAGCCGCCCCCTATCCTCAGGCACGAATCGCCGGTTTTCCAGCTGCACGTAATTGCGGTCGCGCAGTACGGTCAGGATCGAGGCGTAGGTGGAGGGACGGCCAATGCCGATTTCCTCCATCTTCTTTACCAGCGATGCTTCCGAATAACGCGGCGGCGGCTGGGTGAAGTGCTGTTCCGCCGCGACATCACCCCGCCCGATGGCGTCGCGTTCCTTCATGGCGGGCAGCATGCGGTCCTGATCGTCATCCGCCCTGGCGGGGGAATCGTCGCGGCCTTCGCTGTACAGGCGCAGGAAACCATCAAATGCAATCATGGAGCCGGTGGCGCGCAGGGTCACGCGCTGCTGGCGGTCCACGATATCGACGGCGACCTGATCCAGTTCGGCCGACTGCATCTGGCTGGCGACCGAGCGTTTCCACACCAGATCATACAGCTTCTTCTGCTCGGGTGAGAGGTAGCGCGCCATGTCGGCTGGCGTGCGGCGCACGTCGGTCGGGCGGATGGCTTCATGCGCTTCCTGCGCATTCTTGGCCTTGGTGGAATAGATGCGGGCTTTTTCCGGCACGTATTCCGGGCCGAAGCTGTGGCCGATATGGCCACGGATGGCCCCGATGGCCTCGCCCGCCATCTGCACGCCATCGGTTCGCATATAGGTGATCAGGCCGACCGTCTCACCACCGATGTCAATGCCTTCATACAGCTGCTGGGCCGTACGCATGGCCACCTGCGCGCCCATGCCCAGCTTGCGTGATGCTTCCTGCTGCATGGTCGATGTGGTGAAGGGCGGTGGCGGGTTGCGGCGGACCTTGCGGCGTTCAACCTTTTCAACGCTGAAGTCGCCTGCCTCCACCGCCGCCTTCGCGTCCATGGCGCGGGCTTCGTTGTTCAGGTCGAACTGGTCCAGCTTGTGCCCGTCCAGATGGGTCAGCCGTGCGGAGAATGCAGCCCCGCCCGGTGTGGTCATGCGCGCGATGACCGACCAGTATTCACGTGGCTTGAAGACCTCGATCTCCGCCTCGCGCTCGCAGATCAGGCGCAGGGCGACCGACTGCACGCGCCCCGCGCTGCGCGATCCGGGCAGCTTGCGCCACAGCACGGGCGACAGCGTAAAGCCCACGAGGTAGTCCAGCGCGCGGCGGGCGAGATACGCCTCGATCAGCGGGAAATCCAGTCCGCGCGGGTGGGCCATCGCGGTCTTGATGGCGCTTTTGGTGATTTCATTGAAGGTAACGCGTTGTACGTCGATCCCCCTGAGGAGGTTCTTCTCCTCCAGGATCGCGCGTACGTGCCACGAAATGGCCTCGCCCTCACGGTCGGGGTCAGTGGCGAGGTAAAGGTGTTTTGCCCCACGCAGCGCCTTGGCAATGGCCGCAATCTGGCGGCTGCCGCGCTCGTCGGTTTCCCACACCATGGCAAAGCCTTCGTCGGGCTTGACGCTGCCATCCTTGGGCGGCAGGTCGCGTACATGCCCGAACGAGGCAAGAACCGTGTAGTTATCACCCAGATACTTATTGATCGTTTTCGCCTTGGCTGGCGATTCGACCACCACGACGTCAGTCATTCTGTCTCCGGATCACGATTCTAAAACCTTGTATAATCCCGGCTGTCAGGCGGGGGGTGGACGCCGCACGACCATATCCCCCGCAAGGAATTCGATCGTGCCCGCAATCTCCATTTCCGACAGGACGGTCAGGACTGCTGCTGTCGAGAACTGGCAGCGCCGTACGAGATCGTCAACAGGTGATGGCGTGAAAGATAGAAAACCCTCTATCATTTCATGTAGGTCGCCCGTTCCCTCCGGGGGGGCGGCAGGCGGCGGCGCGGGCATGGCCCGTGGCCGGGATTCATGGCGGGGAGCGGGACCACGCGCCGTTGCAACCGATGGCGGTGCCTGTAGGGGAAATAGCGTGGTTTCTTCCATGAATTCAGGTAGTTCACGCAGAATGTCACGTTCGTTTTCCGTCAGCACCGCGCCCTGGCGCAACAGGTCGTTGCTGCCATGGCAGCGCGGGTCCAGCGGCGATCCGGGCACGGCAAATATGGTGCGGTCATATTCCAGCGCCATGCGTGCGGTAATCAGGCTGCCTGAACGCAGTGCCGCCTCGATCACAACGCAACCCAGCCCCAGACCGGCAATCAACCGGTTGCGGCGCGGGAAATGCCGGGCCTGCGGTACAGTGCCCAGCGGGGCTTCGGTCACAACCGCGCCAGTACGTGCGATCTGGTCCTGCAGGGCGTCATGTTCGGGCGGATAGGGACAGTCCAGTCCCCCTGCAATGGCCGCCACCGTGCGGCCTGCCGTCATGGCACCACGATGGGCTGCGGCGTCGATCCCACGCGCCAGCCCCGACACGGTGTCCACACCGTGGGCGGCCAGTAATGCTGCCAGGCTTTCCGCCATGCGGATTCCGCCCGATGAGGCATTGCGCCCGCCTACGATTCCTACCATGCGATTCGCCAGCAATGCGGGATCACCCAGAACGCTTAATACCGGTGGCGCGTCATGCAGGCGGGCCAGCAGGGGCGGATAGCCGGGCTGTCCATGTACCAGCAGGTGCGCGCCCATATCCTGCAGACGGTCGATTTCGCGTAATGCATCATCGCGCGGACAGACAGGCCCCACGCTGCGGCTTATGCGCGTTGCCCCGCGTTCGAGCATGTCGAGTGCTGCATGCACGCTGCCATGCGTGCGGACAAGGCGGCGGTAGGCGACCGGGCCGATGCCGTCCGTCCGCGCCAGCCGCAGGCAGGCCAGCACCGTTGCGGCATCGGGTAAGGTCATGCGCTTTTCTGGCCGATCCTGGGTTCCGTGCCTTTCAGCAGGCGCATGATGTTGGCGTGATGGCGGATCAGGATCATCATCGCGATCAGGCCACCCGCGACATAGGCGGGAGAGGAAAAGTCGATCCGTCCCGGCCGGATCATGAGCAGCGGCAGGGCCGCGAAGGCAATGATCGCCCCTGCCGATGAAATGCGCGTGACCTTGGCAAAGATCAGCCACAGAGCGCAGCAGCACAGACCGACACCGGGCATGAGGGCAAGTATGCAGCCCAGCCCGGTCGCAACTCCCTTGCCGCCACGGAATTTCAGCCATACGGGAAAGCAGTGTCCCGCCACGGCAAAGACGGCAGCCAGGGATTCGGCAGCCAGCGTATGGAACGGGCACAGCACGAAAGCGCAGAAAACCGCGAAAGCCCCCTTTGTGCCATCCAGCGCCAGCGTGCCTGCCGCCAGCCCCTTGCGCCCGGTGCGCAGCACGTTGGTGGCCCCGATATTGCCCGACCCGATCTTACGGATATCCCCGTTGCCCGACAGTGCCGTCAGTACCAGCCCGAAGGGGATGCTGCCGATCAGGTAGGACAGGAACGCAACCGCCGCCATAAGCGGCAGGTCGTAAGTGGGAATGCCGTAAATCATGCGGCGGTAGTCCCGAATACGCGTCGTCCGTTTTTCCATGTGCCCAGCACGCGGCCTTCCAGCGCCCGGCCGTCAAACGGGGTATTCTGGGCCTTGCCCGGCACTTCGCCCGCCCGCACGATCCACCCGGTATCGGGGTTGAACAGGCACAGGTCGGCAGGTCGGCCCGCAACCAGCGTCCCGGCCCCGCTGCGCAGCACGCCAGCAGGGCGATGGGTCAGCAGGCCAAGGGCGTCCATCATGCTGATCGTGCCTGAATGTACCTGTGCCATGGTTACGGCCAGCAACGTGTACAGGCCCGTTCCCCCGGCGGCGGCTACGGCAAAGGGCTGGCGTTTATCATCCGCGTCGCAGGGCATGTGGTCGGATGCGACAGCATCGATCGTGCCATCTGCCAGCGCCGCGCAGACCGCCTGCCTGTCTGCTTCCGTACGCAGCGGCGGCGACAGCTTGGCATAGGTGCGGAAGTCCCCGATCACGGTTTCATTCAGGTCAAAATACGGCGGCGCGGTATCGCATGTCACCCTGATGCCATCTGCCCTGGCCGCCCGGATCAGGTCCAGCCCCTCGGCGGTGGAGACATGGCCGAAATGCAGCCGTCCCCCCGTCATGCGCGCAAGGCGCAGGTCGCGCGCGATCAGGATGGCCTCGGCCGCCGCCGGTATGCCCGGCAGCCCAAGGCGGGTGGCCAGTTCGCCATCGGTCGCACACCCGCCGCGCGCCAGTGACGGGTCTTCGGGATGCTGGACGATCAGCGCGTCGAATCCGCGCGCATAGGTCAGCATCTGCCGCATGGTGCGGCTGTCGGCAATGGCGTGGGGACCGTCGGTAAACGCAATGGCGCCCGCTTCGGCCAGCAGGCCGATTTCCGCCATTTCCTTACCCGCGCATTCCCGTGTCAGCGCGCCATAGGGCAGGATGTCGATCATGCCCGTTTCCTCGCCGCGCGCACGCAGCAGGCGGGCAAGGGCGGGGTTGTCTATGGTCGGGCTGGTATTGGGCAGCACGGCGATGGTGGTGATGCCCCCGGCAACCGCAGCCTTTGCCGCGGACAGCACCGTTTCACGGTATTCATAACCGGGTTCGCCAATTGTGACCCGCATGTCCACCAAGCCGGGGCACAGGACAAGCTGGCCGCCGCCATCCACGATTTCGGCCCCTTCCGGCACGCCTTCGGCCTGCGGCAGGTCGGTGCCGGCAATCACGCCGTCCTTCACCAGCAGGCGACCGGGGCGGTCAAGGGCGTTTGCGGGATCGATCAGGCGGACATTTTCAAACAGGACCGGCTTCATGCGCCATCTCCCCCACGGGAGAGGATGTCCAGAACCGCCATGCGCACGGCAACCCCCATTTCCACCTGTTCACGGATTACGCTCTGGTCGGAATCGGCAACACGGCTGTCAATTTCCACGCCCCGGTTCATCGGGCCGGGATGCATGACCAGCGCATGCGGCTTCGCCAGTGCGAGGCGTTTGTTGTCCAGTCCGTAGAAACGGAAATACTCGCGCGCACTGGGCACCTGCGTACCTTTCATGCGTTCGCGCTGCACACGTAGCATCATCACCACATCCACCCCGCGCAGGCCGTCTTCCATCGTATGGTGGATGCTGACCCCCAGCGCCCCGATGGCGCCGGGAACCAGTGTTGGCGGCCCCACCACGCGCACCTGACAGCCCATGGCGGTCAGCAGGTGGATGTTGGAGCGTGCGACACGGCTGTGGCTGACATCACCGCAGATGGCGATGGTCAGCCCTTCGAACATGCCGAAATGACGGCGGATGGTCAGCGCATCGAGCAGCGCCTGTGTCGGATGTTCATGCGTGCCGTCACCGGCATTGACCACGCTGGCCTGTACCTTCTGCGCCAGCAGGGCGGGCGCGCCGGACTGCGAATGGCGCACCACCAGCAGGTCGGTATGCATGGCGTTCAGGGTGGCTGCCGTATCCAGCAGGGTCTCCCCCTTGTTGACCGAGGAACTGGCAACCGTCATGTTCACCACATCCGCGCCCAGCCGCTTGCCCGCCAGTTCGAATGAGGTGCGCGTGCGGGTACTGTCCTCGAAAAACAGGTTGATCAGCGTGCGCCCGCGCAGCAGGTCACGCGGGGTTTTGCGCGAGCGGTTGAGCAGCGCGTAATGTTCCGCCAGATCAAGGAAGGGCGTGATCCGGGCGGGATGCATGCCCTGCACGCCCAGCAGGTGGCGCGCCGGGTGGGTCAGGAAGACATTGCTGCCATGGCTGCCGCGCTCACTCATGGGCGGCAACCGCGTTGATGCGCGCCAGCACTTCGTCACGGCCAAGGGCCGCCAGCGTATCATCGATGCCGGGCGACATGGTGCTGCCGGTCACGGCGGCGCGCAGTGGCTGCGCCACCTTGCCCAGCTTCATTTCGTGCGTTTCGGCAAACTGGCGCAGGGTCGCGTCGATGGCGTCCTTGTCAAACGGCGCCGTCGCCTTCAGGGCTTCGGCCAGCCTGCCCAGCATGACGCGGTTCTCAGGCGTCAGCTGCTTTTCGGCCTTGGGATCGAACGAAAGCGGCAGTGAACGACCAAGAAAGGCGGCGTTATCCGCCAGTTCCACCAGCGTCTTCGCACGTTCCTTCAGTCCCGGCATAAGGGCCAGCACCTTTGCGCGTGTTGCGTCGGAGGTATCAACGCCCTCCATCCTGCCCAGGCGTTCCATCACGTCATTGGTCAGACGCGTGTCATCGGCCTGACGCAGCCATACGCCATTGATGTGCAGCAGCTTGGCGTAATCCATGCGCGATGGCGAGCGGCCCACGCCATCGAGGTCGAACAGTTTGATCTGTTCTTCACGTGACAGGATCTCGGCATCGCCGTGGCCCCAGCCAAGACGCAGCAGGTAGTTGTTCAGGGCTTCGGGCAGGTAGCCCATGTCACGGAATTCAACCACCGACTGCGCCCCGTGCCGCTTGGACAGCTTGGCGCCGTCCGGCCCGTGGATCAGCGGCAGGTGGGCGAAATGCGGCAGGTCCCAGCCCATGGCGCGGTAGATCATGGCCTGGCGGAAGGTGTTGGTCAGGTGGTCATCGCCACGGATTACGTGGGTGATGTCCATGTCATGGTCATCCACCACCACCGCAAGCTGGTAAACCGGGGTGCCGTCGGCGCGCAGGATGATCATGTCATCCAGTTCGGCATTGGCCACGCGCACGTCGCCCTGCACCAGGTCGTGGATGGTGGTTTCCCCCTCACGCGGGGCCTTGATGCGGATGGTGTAAGGGGTATTGGCGGGGGCTTCGGACGGGTCGCGGTCGCGCCACATGCCGTTGTAGCGGGGAGGACGGCCCTCGGCCATCGCCTTCTCACGCATTTCCTTCAGTTCATCCGCCGTGCAGTAACAGCGGTAGGCCAGCCCTTTTGCCAGCAGTTCATGCGCCACTTCGGTATGGCGCGCCTGCCGGGTGGACTGGAATACCGGTTTTTCGTCTGAGTGGATATCCATCCACGCCAGCCCGTCGAACAGCACATCGACCGCTTTCTGGGTCGAGCGTTCTCGGTCGGTATCCTCGATCCTGAGCAGGAACTGGCCACCGTGATGGCGGGCATAGAGGAAATTGAAAAGGGCGGCACGGGCGTTGCCGATATGCAGCAGGCCGGTGGGGCTGGGAGCAAAACGCGTACGGACAGTCATGAGCCGGTTCTTTATCATGTTTTCGCCCTGCTGACAGGGGGCAGTCTGGCCTGTGTGCCATCTCCACCGGTAGGGTGTGCATTCCGGCCACGCATGGGCATGGTCGTGTCACGGGTGCAGATCATTACGGGGGTTGTCCTGCCGCGCCAGCATATTGACCGCATCAGGGCCGGACTTTCGCACGTGAATGCGGGCGTCAGTGCATGGCTGTGGGGGCAGCATGCCCGTTTCGCGCTGTGGCTGCCTGTCCTGCTGGCGGCGGGTGCTGCCGTGTATTTCATGCTGTCATGGGAACCTTCGGTCACATGGGCGTGGGGGGCTGGCATGGTGGTCGTGGCGTGTGTGACCGCGCGGCTGGTATGGGGCACGGGGCTGCTGGTACGCATCGGTAGCGGTATGGCGGGCGCATGTGCGGCGGGGGCATTGCTGGCAT
Source organism: Komagataeibacter diospyri (assembly GCF_006538165.1). GTDB lineage: Bacteria > Pseudomonadota > Alphaproteobacteria > Acetobacterales > Acetobacteraceae > Komagataeibacter > Komagataeibacter diospyri. The sequence continues at coordinate 11,972 of NZ_BDLU01000037.1, read as the reverse complement.
GGGTGCAGGCGCACCACATGCCGCCGTTTCCCGACCTGCCCCGCCGGGCGGTGCATCTGTCGGGTCAGGTGCTGGATGTGGACGCGCAGGTCCTGCGCGATGGCACGCAGGCATGGCGGGTGCGGCTGGCGGATGTCCGCTTTCTTGATGGCATCAATATCGGTATGCCGCCGCTGCGCCGTGCCCTTCTGCTGCGGCTGCGGCCTGATAACGCCTGCATGCCCGTGCCGGGTGATACCGTTCTGGCGCGGGTGATGCTGTCACCGCCTGCCTTTCCCGCCCTGCCGGGTGGCTATGATGCCCAGCGCCGTGCATGGTTTGACGGGCGGGCGGGCAGTGCGCGTGCGCTGGATGGAGTGATATGTCTGCATGGGCAGGCTCCGATCGGCATGTCCAGCCGCATCGCCAGTGTGCGGCAGGCCGTGGCCCGACGGATTCGCACGGCCCTGCCGGGCGTGCGCGGCGATATCGCGGCAACCGTTCTTGTGGGGGCGGATGGCGTGATTGCACCTGGCGTGCGGGATGCCTTTGCCGATGCGGGGCTGGCCCACCTGCTGGCGGTGGCGGGGCTGCACCTTGCCATTGTCATGGGGCTGGTCATGGCGGTGGTGCGCATGGGGCTGGCGCTGTCCGAACGCGCGGCCCTGTTCTGGCCATGCAGGCAGATTGCGGCGGTATGTGCGCTGCTGGCCGGCGGAGGATATGTCATCATCACCGGCGCGCACCTGCCGGCACAGCGCAGCCTGTTCATGGCGGGCCTTGCGGTCATGGCGTTAATGGCGGGCAGGCGGGTGATGTCGATGCGGGCCCTGGCGATGGCGGTGACCGTCCTGTTGTGCCTGAATGCGGAAAATGTGGTCGAACTGCCCCTGCAGATGTCGGCTGCGGCGGTAATGGCACTGATCGCCGGTTTCGATGCGCTGCGCCCGTACCTGTCGGCATGGGAACATGACATGACGTGGTGGCGCAGGGCTGGCGCGTGGCTTGCTCACCCCCTGCTGGCCAGCGTGCTGGCGGGTAGTGCGTGCATTCCCATCGGCATGGCGCATTTTGGCACGGTGCAGCCATGGTTCGTGCTGGCCAACCTGCTGGCGGTGCCGCTCATGTCGGTGTGGATCATGCCATGGGGACTGGCGGCTTTCATGCTGTTGCCGCTGGGGTGGGAAAAACTGGCGCTGCTTCCCATGGGGTGGGGGATCGGGCTGGTGGCATGGCTGGCGCGGCAGGTGGCCTGCCTGCCGGTAGCGCATATCAGGATGCCTGCCATCAGCAATGGCGGGCTGGCATTGTTTTTTGCCGGGTTGTGCTGGCTGTGCCTGTGGGGTGGGCGCGGACGGCTGCCGGGATTCGTCCCGGTTGTGCTGGCGCTGCTGTCGCCGTGGTGGGTGGCACGCCCGGCGGTGATGGTGTCACCCGACGCGCGGATGGCGGGTATTGCCGCGGGCCATATGATCCTGACCGGTCCCGGGGGGCATCCCGATCCGTTCGTTTTGCAGGAATGGCAGCGGGTGACGGGGCAGGATGCAGGGCTGTTGCCGGATTACGGCAGGCAGGGACCGGTATCCTGTCAGGCAGGTGCGTGCCGCGTCCGGGGACGGGTGGGGGATATTGTGCTGCTGTTATCCGTGTCGCGGCCGGGACAGGCGTTATGTCGTGATGCCCGCATGGTGGTGAACCTGTCAGGTCAGGCTGGCTGTCCCGATGTCCCGGTAATCGGGCGTTTCGACATATGGCGCAATGGGGCGCATGCCCTGTTTGCCCCTTATGATGGCGGTGTAACGGTGTGGGCTGACCGGCAGGTGCGCGGGACACGGCCATGGGTCATGCGACCCGGAGGGGCAGGCATGCCTGACCTGCCGCTGGCCCGCACGGAATAGGGGCCGTGCCATCCATCGTTTGCGGCCGTGACCGCAGGACATTGTGCATGCATGAGATCTGTCGGGGGCAGGGCGGAAAAAACCTGCGCCTGTCAGATATCCTGAAAATCAGAAGTTGTTGTGGGCTCATCGTTCCCGGACCGCCATGCCTGTCCATTCATTCCGGCGAAGGGGGCGGGATTCTGTCCGGGCCTGTCGCACGCAGGTCGTTCTTCATGCGGTACTGGCACGGGTCAAAGGCGGGACAGCGCCAGCATTCGGGCTTGCGGGCCTTGCAGACATACCGCCCGTGCAGGATCAGCCAGTGATGCGCGGGGCGCAGCATGTCGGAGGGAATACGGCGGACAAGCTGGTCCTCCACCGCGCGCGGTGTCGTGCCGGGCGCCAGGCCCGTGCGATTGCCAATACGGAAAATGTGGGTATCGACCGCCATGGTGCTGTCGCCAAACGCCACGTTCATGACCACGTTCGCGGTCTTGCGTCCCACGCCGGGCAGCGATTCAAGGGCCGCGCGGTCATAGGGCACCCTGCCGTCAAAGCGTTCGAGCAGCTGCTGCGACAGGGCCACGACATTACGCGCCTTGGTCCGCCACAGCCCGATGGTGCGGATATGTGCGCCGACCTTTTCTTCCCCCAGTTCCACCATGGCCCGTGGCGTGGGCGCATCACGGAACAGTGCCTTTGTCGCCCTGTTGACCGAGGCATCGGTCGCCTGCGCCGACAGGACCACGGCAACCAGCAGGGTATAGTCGTCCACGAAATCAAGTTCGCTTTCGGCATTCGGGTTGGCAGAGGCCAACCGGGTAATGAAGGCGCGTACTTCCGCCAGTGTCATGGCGCGGCGCGCGGGTTTCTTCGGGGCTCTGGCTGTTGTCATCTGATACTCGCAGGCATTGGATCGCCCGGCATTGTGCGGCGTTGCAGGGGGCGGTGTAAATCACCCGGCCCTCTGGCCGCGGCCATTATCCTTGCGCATGGCTGCTGCGGAGGCTAGTCGTTCCGGCCCCGGCGGTGCATGTGTCCTGAACGCATGGTCGTGCGGTTTCCTGCATCAGGGCGTGTTGGCAATGGCATCCTTTTTCTCCCGCCCGGCATCGGGACGACATGAGTTTTCCGCCGTGCTGGGCTTTGTCTGGCGCAGGTGGTGCGCGCATCCCGGCTTTCTTGCATGGACACTGGTAGGGATTGCATCTGCCACCGTGGCTGATGTGATGATGCCACTGGTGGCGGGCTGGCTGGTCAATGATGTGTCTCAGCCCGCGCGCCATGCTGCGGTCCATCGCGCCATATGGGATGTGGTCGGCCTGGCCGTGCTGGGTCTGGGTGGCATCATTGCGCGGCGCACGGCCTATATCGGCATTACCCACCTGACATCGCGCGTCATGGCCGGCATCGTGACCGAGGTGTTCGCACGCGTGCAGCGGTTTTCCAGTGAATGGCATGCCTCCAACTTCGCCGGGTCAACCGTAAGGCGCATCACGCGCGGGATGGGGGCGGTCGATACGCTGGGCGATACGCTGCTGCTCATGCTGGTGCCGGAGGGGATCGTGCTGTGCGCCACCACTGCCGTACTGGCCTTTCACTGGCCGCTTATGGGGATGGTGCTGGCGGTGGGATCGGCGGCCCTGGTAGTGCTGTCGGTCATGCTGACGCTGCGTTACGTGGCACCGTCCGCGCGTCTTGCCAATGCTTGGGATACGCGCATGGGCGCGACCCTGTCGGATGCGGTAACATGCAATGCCGTGGTAAAGGCATGCGGGGCGGAAGCGCGGGAGGATGCGCGTCTTGCATGGGTCGCGGGCCGCTGGCGGCAGCGCACGGTGCGGTCATGGCTGCGCGGGACGGACAGCGCCAATCTGCAGAACCTCGCCGCCCTCATCATGCGCATGGTGCTGATCGCAGGGGTGGCGCTGTTATGGATGCATGGTCGCGCGGGACCGGGGGACGTGGCCTATGTGCTGACGATGATGTTCGTGATCCAGGGATACCTGCGTGACATCGGCCAGCAGATTTCTGTCGTGCAGCGTTCGGTCAATGAAATGGAGGAACTGGTTACCCTGTTCCACACGCAGCCTGCAGTGGCCGATTGTCCCGGTGCTGCGACATTGCGCGTGATGCAGGGCCATATCCGTTTCGAGCATGTGCGCTTTGGCTATGAACGCCAGCATGGCAGGCTGCTGTTTGATGACCTGAACCTTGATATCGCGCCGGGCAGCAAGGTGGCCCTTGTCGGCCCGTCAGGTTCGGGCAAGACCACACTGACCCGGCTGCTGCAGCGCCTGTATGACGTGCAGGGGGGACAGATCACGATTGACGGGACGGATATCGCCACCGTCACGCAGTCCAGCCTGCGCGGGCAGATCGCCATCGTGCCGCAGGAACCATTGCTGTTCCATCGTTCTCTGGCGGAAAACATTGCCTATGGCCGACCCGATGCCACGCTGGCTGAAATCGAACATGCGGCCCGGCAGGCCAATGCAGCGGACTTCATCGCCCGCCTGCCGCGCGGTTACGCCACCATGGTGGGGGAACGCGGCGTCAAGCTGTCGGGCGGGGAGCGCCAGCGCATCGCCATCGCGCGCGCGTTCTTAAGCCATGCCCGCATCGTCATCATGGACGAGGCGACATCCAGCCTTGATTCCCGCTCCGAAATGCTGGTCCAGCAGGCTATGGAACGGCTGATGGCCGGGCGCACGGTGCTGGTCATCGCCCACCGGCTGTCCACCGTGATGGGGCTGGACCGCATTATCGTCTTCCGCCGTGGGCATGTGTGCGAGGACGGCCCCCACGCGGTGCTGATGGCGCGTGAGGGCGGACTCTATCGCGGACTGTTTGAACTTCAGTCCTTATAGGTATCACTGGAAAACACCCAGTAATCATAAGGCCGTTTTTTGGTGGGGATTTTTTCAAAAAAGCCGCACCAAAAAACGTTTATTTCCTGATCAGAAGGTTGTTTTTAAAGAACCATTTAGCCCGGCAGCATGGCGCCTAGCGCCCTGCCGCCAAACAGGTGGACATGGAAATGCGGCACTTCCTGTCCGCCCTCCACGCCCACATTGGACAACAGGCGGTAGCCGGGCGTTTCCAGCTTCAGGTCACGTGCAACCTTGCCAACCGCGCGGGTGAAACCGGTGATTTCGGCATCCGTCGCATTGCTGCTGAAATCGGCAAAGGAGACAAAAGGTCCTTTGGGAATGACCAGCACATGCACCGGCGCCTTGGGGGCGATGTCATGGAAGGCGAGGGCGTATTCGTCCTCATAGACTTTCTTGCACGGCAGTTCGCCACGCAGGATACGGGCGAATACATTCTGCGGGTCGTAGGGTCCGGTGCCGTTGACGGCCATGGGTATTCTCCTGTTTGCGGGGGATCAGGCCAGCGGGTCGTGCGGGCGCGACGCCTTTTCCGCGACGCCGCTGGTGCCTTCGCGGCGCAGCAGTTCCGTCCAGACTTCCGCCGGTTTCACCCCGGCATCCACCCACATCACGATCAGATGGTACAGCACGTCGGCACTTTCGCTGACCAGTTCACCCCGGTTGCCGGCCACGGCCTCGATCAGGCATTCAACGGCTTCCTCGCCAAATTTCTGCGCGATCTTGCGGCGACCGCGCGCCAGCAGGCGGGCGGAATGGCTGACCGACGGATCCGTTCCGCGCCGGGATTCCACAACATCGAACAGGCGGTCCAGCACATCAGGGGTGGCAGGCCCCACCGCTTCCAGCTTAAGGCTGGCGGCGGCTTTTGCCGGGGCGTTCTTGCGGGATTTTTCTGGCTTGGCCATCACAATGCTCCGATAGGCAGGAAATAAGGAATCAGTCGCTAAGGCGGACCGGCAGGCCCGCTGCCGCCAGCGTCTGCTTGACCTGTGGAATGGTGAACTGGCCGAAATGGAACACGCTGGCGGCCAGCAGGCCGGTCGCACCCGCGCGCGCGCCTTCGACAAAATGTTCCAGCTCTCCCACCCCGCCAGAGGCCACGATGGGAATGCGCACCGCCCTGTTGGCCGCGCGCAGCAGGTCAAGGTCGAACCCCTTGCCCGTGCCGTCGCGGTCCATGCTGGTCAGCAGGATTTCGCCAGCACCCCGTTCGGCCACTTCGCGGCACCAGTCGATGACGTTGCGCCCGGTAGGGGTGCGGCCACCATGGGTGTAGACTTCCCATGATCCATGGCCGTCACTGCGTGCATCAATGGCGACGACCACGCACTGGCTGCCGAATTTCCGTGCTGCCTCACTGACCAGTTCGGGGCGCGAGACGGCGGCCGAGTTCATGGCGCATTTATCAGCACCTGCCAGCAGCAGGCGGCGCATGTCATCCGTAGTGCGCACGCCGCCGCCCACCGTCAGCGGCAGGAAGATACGTTCCGCCGTGCGGCTGACGACATCAAGGATGGTGTCGCGGTTTTCATTGCTGGCGGTGATGTCGAGAAAGGTCAGTTCGTCCGCCCCTGCTGCATCATACACGGCCGCCTGTTCCACCGGATCGCCCGCGTCACGCAGCGAGACGAAGTTGACGCCCTTGACCACGCGGCCATTCTTGACATCCAGGCAGGGGATGACACGCAGCTTCAGCATCAGGACAGGACCCGCAGGGCTTCGCCCAGATCGATGCGTCCGTCATACAGCGCGCGCCCTACGATCACGCCCTCGATGCCCGGCGCCCGTGCAGTCGCGGCGCGCAGGGCTTCAAGGTGTTCAAGGTTGCCGACCCCGCCGCTGGCGATGACGGGAATGGACAGGGCATTGGCCATGTCGGCGGTCTGTTCGATATCAATGCCCGTCAGCATGCCATCGCGGCTGATTTCGGTAAAAATGACGGCGGCGACGCCTGCATCCTGCATGCGCTGGCCCAGTTCCACGGCCTTCATTTCCGATGTCTCGGCCCAGCCTTCGGTCGCGACCTGCCCGCTGCGCGCGTCAATGCCCGCCACGACCCGTCCGGGGAACAGGCGGCAGGCCTCACGCACCAGTTCGGGGTTCTTGACCGCGATGGACCCCAGGATCACACGGCTGATTCCGGCATTGAGCCATTTGCCGATGCTGTCCAGATCACGCAGCCCGCCACCCAGCTGCACCGGGACGGAGGCATTGGCGATGATGGACTCGATTGCTTCTGTATTGGCTGAACGCCCCGCGAAGGCGCCGTTCAGGTCCACGACATGCAGCCAGCCGCATCCGGCATCGATCCATGCCCGCGCCTGTGCGCCGGGGTCATCGGAATAGACGGTGGCGTTATCCATTTCCCCCCGGCGCAGGCGCACGCATGTGCCGTCCTTGAGGTCTATTGCGGGATAGAGTGTCAGGCTGTGTCCGGTCACGGGGGCATGTCCTGCTGCAGGAATGGGGGTTGAAGCCGCCTGCGGGTGGGCGGGTACGATCCGCTCGTCATCCTGCAGGCGCTTGGTGAAGAACAGGCCGCGCACGGTGCGGCCGTCGGTGCGGGCGTAGCTGGGGTGGGTGCCCCAGTGGTGGAAACCGCTGCTGCGGAACAGGCGCACCGCGTCGGTCTGGGTTTCGCGCACATCAAGGTTGATGATCTGGTATCCCATGCTACGCGCGCAGCTTTCCACTTCGTTCAGAAGCAGGCGGCCCAGCCCCAGCCCGCGGGCATAGGGGGCGATATAGAAATGCATGAGTGTCGCACTCATGGCCTGTGCTTCGTTATTGCGCGGCGGGCGGACAAGCTGGGCCGATCCCACGATCATGTCATCCAGCCGCGCAACAAACATCTGGCGTTCGGGCACCAGCAGGACGCCACGGAAATACCGTTCCAGTGTTTCACGCGGCGGCGGGGCCAACCAGCCAAACCCGCCACCTTCCAGAATGGCGGCGTTGGTCGCATCACACAGGGCATGCAGGTCATCTTCATGCATCCGCTGCACGCGTTCGGCATGGATCGTGCCGGCAGTAGGGGCCTGCCGTGTCATGTCATGCGGTCCGGCACGGGCGTCCAGCGCAGGAAATTGGACAGGATGCGCAGGCCCACCTTCTGGCTTTTTTCCACATGGAACTGCGTGCCCGCCCGGTTGCCGCGCGCGACGATGGCGGGCACCGTGCCGCCGTAATCGGTGGTTGCCACCATGTCGGCCGGGTCATATCCACGCAGGGCGAAGGAATGGACGAAATAGCCATGGGCTTCCACCGGCAGGCCTTCGGTCAGCGGGTGGATGCCGGGCGTGAACTCAAGCTGGTTCCACCCCATCTGCGGCAGGCGCAGGTCCGGGGCGTCCATCAGGGCGATTTCGCCCGCGATCCAGCCAAAACCGGATGTTACCCCATGTTCGCGCCCGCGTTCGGCCATAAGTTGCATGCCGACACATATGCCAAGGAAGGGCGTGCCGTTATCGGTCGCGGCTACAATGGCGTCATGCAGGCCGGGCCGGGCGGCAAGGCCCGCCGCGCAGTCAGCAAATGCGCCCTGTCCGGGCAGGACGATCCGGTCGGCCTGCATTACGGCCTGCGGATCGGCGGTGATGGTGACGGTGGCGTCAATGCCACTGTCGGCCGCCGCGCGGGACAGGGCGCGGGCCGCGGAGGCAAGGTTGCCACCGTTATAGTCGACCACCACGATGGATTGTGCGGAAGAATGCGCGGACGTGGGCATGGGATGCCTCATGATACGGGGGAAAGGGGACGGGACCGGTCATGGTCCATCCAGCGCAGCACGGCTGCCTTGGGGTCGGTGGCGTAAACGCCGCGCACGGGCCGGTAGCCACGCAGGCGCAGTTCCCACTGCCGCAGGTCCGGAGCGTTCAGCGCCAGGATAAGGTGCAGTCCGCCCAGAATCGGCAGGGCGACCGGCAGTGGCAGCAGTTGTTCGATCAGAATGGCCGCTCCCCCTGCGATCAGTCCGCTGATCCAGCAGCCACGCAGCAACAGCCCGACCCATCCGCACAGCAGCACCAGCCACGACATGCGCCACGCCACCATGACCGGCCATGCGGCAGGTCCTGTTGCGCGGGCAGGGGGCAGCAGGGCGGAATGGAATGTCACAGGCTGCCCTTGGTGGACGGGATGATCCCGCCCGAGCGTGGGTCGGCCTCGCCTGCGGTGCGCAGCGCGCGGGCCAGCGCCTTGAAGGCGGCTTCGGCGATATGGTGGCAGTTATGCCCCGCGCGCTGGATGACATGTAGTGTGACCAGCGCGCTCATGGCGAAGGCGCGGAAGAATTCCTCGAACAGTTCGGTATCCATTTCCCCGATCTTGTCGCGTCCGAAGGTGACGGACCATGCCAGGAAGGGGCGGCCAGAAATATCCACCACCGCTTCGCACAATGCCTCGTCCAGTGGCACGGTGGCGCTGCCGTAACGGCGGATACCACGCTTGTCGCCTATGGCTTTGGCAAAGGCCTTGCCCAGTGCGATGCCGGTATCCTCCACCGTGTGGTGGTAATCGATATGCAGGTCGCCCTTGGCGGTAATGTCCAGATCGCACATGCTGTGACGGCCGAGGGCTGTCAGCATGTGGTCAAAGAAGCCAATGCCGGTATCGATATGGGTCTGTCCCGTGCCATCAAGGTTGATGGTGACGGTAATGTCGGTCTCGCTGGTGGCGCGGTGGACCGTGGCTGTGCGCGGGGTGTTCATGCCTCCCCTTCTATAGAAGCCCGTAGCCGGAATCCATACCGATCCCATGGCGTTGGCCACGCATGGCGGGGTGGATATTGGCAGGACGGGATACTTGCTGCATGGTGTCGTGTCATGACACCCGCCATCAGGCCATGGACTGTCAGCGGGCGCCCAGTTTATCAGGGAATGACCATATGACATCGCTCGATCTTCTTCTGTCGCGCTTTTCCACCGACGCGCTGATGGAACCAGCACCCGCGGGGGACGTGCTGCACGCCATCCTGTCTACCGCCATGCGCGCGCCCGACCATGGCAAGCTGCGGCCGTGGCGTTATGTGCTGGTGGAAGGAGATGCCCGGCCCGGACTGGCACAGCGCGTGGTGGCCAGCATGAAGCGTCTGGACCCGAATGTTGAACCCGCCAAGATCGAGAAGCGCCTGTCGCGTTTTTCCACCATGCCGCTGACCATCGTGCTGGGCATGCACCTGTGCCCCGAACACAAGATTCCCCTGATCGAGCAGGAACTGGCGGTAGGTGCCGCGGCGATGAATATCCTCAATGCCCTGCATGCCACGGGTTTTGGCGGGGTGTGGGTCAGTGGCGATGTGGCCTATGATCCGGAGTTCGCGGCCGAACTGGGTTTTCCCGCCCCACACAAACTGGCGGGTTTTCTGTTTGTCGGCACGCCAAAGCCGGATGCGACCGCGCCGAAACGTCGTCCGGTTGACGGATATGTGGCCAATTGGACGGGAAGCCCCGTGCATTTCGGCGCAGATGCATGATCTGGAAAAGCCTTCTTGAAATAACCGGTTGATAGATAAAGTAAAAGTTTTCAGGTGCCGTCTTTTTGAAAAAAGGCGGCGTTCTTCGAAGTGTTTTGAAAAGGGCTTCTCCGGAAACTTCTTTATAACTGGCAGGATACCTCAGGGGCAGGCTTTTCAGACAACCTCATCAGGGCGGCAGATGGACAGGAAACAGGCAGGCAATGGCATATTGTGATGTAACCATAATGGGTGGCGGTCCGGCAGGGCTGGCTGCGGCCCTGTCGCTGGAGGCCTGTGGCCTGTCCGTCGCGGTGCTGGAACGTGCCCCGCAGCCGCGCTGGGCCGAGCCTGCCTTTGATGGGCGCGAAATCGCCCTGACCCATCATTCGGTTTCGGTGCTGAAGGAACTGGGGGCGTGGGAACACATCCCGCAGGTCGCCATTTCTCCCCTGCGGGAAGCGCGGGTGGAAACCGGGCGCAGCAATCATCCCCTTACATTCGATACGCAGGGGCGCGGCGTTGATGCGCTGGGTTATCTTGTGTCCAACCACTGCATCCGGCGCGGGCTGTACCTTGCAGCCAGCCAGCGTCCCGGTATCCGCCTGCTTGGCGGCACTTCCACCCAGCATATCCGGCGCATAGGGGAGGATATGACGGTCGTGCATGACGGGGGCGAGATCACATCCCGCCTTGCAGTAGGGGCGGATGGACGCTTTTCCCAGATCCGCCGCCTGCAGCGCATTGGTGCGGTCATGCATGATTTCAAACGTGCCATGCTGGTCTGTCGTATGGCGCACGATCTGCCCCATCACCATGTGGCGACCCAATGGTTTGATGAAGGGCAGACAATCGCATTGCTGCCTGTCAATGGTGGCGCGTCCTCTATTGTCCTGACACTGCCGGTGGAGGAGATCGAACGCCTGCGTAAGCTGGAACGCGATGCCTTCAATGCCGAAATCATGCAACGCGTGGGTGGACGGCTGGGCAATATGCGTCTGGTCAGCACGCGGCATGCCTATCCCCTGCGTGGGGTCTATGCCCATCGCTTTGCATCTCCCGGCTTTGCGCTGATTGGGGACGCGGCTGTGGGCATGCACCCTATTACCGCCCATGGATTCAATCTTGGCCTGAAAGGTCAGGAAGCACTGGCACAGGAAATCCAGGCAGGTCTGGCACGCGGTGAATCGCCGGGCAGTCTATCCGTCCTGCGGCGTTTTGAACGCAGACACCGTCTTGCAACCGCACCCCTGTTCGCCGCCACCAATGGAATCGCCACGATTTATACCCGTGATGAGCCTGCTTTCCGTGTTTTACGCCAGGCTGGGCTGCGAGTGGCCGATGCCCTGTCCCCTTTCAAATCAGTTGTCACGAATATGCTGATGGATCGTGATCGCGCGGCCTAGTGCGGTTTTTTGCCTATTGGCCTGAAAAAGCGCGGTGATTTTTTTAGGCTGCATGCATTTTTATGATTGACGGTAGTGAGAGTGGGTCCTATATCCCCAATCACCGGCGGCGCTGAGGAAACTTCTTGAGCCTTTCCGGTGGATTTGCTAGGTTATTCGGCCCTGTTGGGTTTTGGTCTTTGACAAGAGAATAGAGAGAGTATCTGGAAGGGATATGCTGGCGGCGCGGTTGTTGCTCTTTAGGGGGTAATGACTGGCGGTCTGGACTGGGTGAGACTGGTCTGGGTAGCTTTGCGTATCTTTTTAGGAATATGCGTTGAGTGTTTTGAAGCTGTATGCGGGTTTATCCTGTTTTATGGTT
>NZ_BDLU01000036.1 GCF_006538165.1 Komagataeibacter diospyri | reverse complement strand
GCTACGATAAACTGAAATCGACCTTCCTCGCAGCCGTGCAGTTCGCCTCAATCATCATCCTGCTTAACTGACGACACACCATAATTTTATCTCAGTACTGACACGCAGGCTGCATCATGCGGCAGATCCATGCCGTAGGCTTCGCTGTAGCGCGAAGCAAAAGCTTCCCGCTACAGCCTCTCGCAATAGTCAAGATACCGGATCAGGGCCCGCTCGGCGCGCGTCGTGCGGCCATAGAGCCTTTTATAATGCTGCCACAGCATCATCACATTGACCGACCAGGCATCATAGGCATGCGCTGCCACCCGTTTGCGGATTGCTGCGGGAAGCGCGTCAAAGGCTGCCCAGTCATTACCCTCATACCGCCGCCACATCTCGTGCCGTAAGGTCCGCTCGTTATCCGCCAGCCTACGCATCCGCCATTTCTCCGTTCCCCCAGACCGGGAACGGGTCAGGCAGATGGGCAAACAGCAGCGGGTCAAACCGCTCCAGATCAAGCTCCGGTACAAGGCAGGCATCCAGAACCGCGCAAAGGCCAGTATCGTCCATCTCCGGTGTGCCGATAAACACGATTTCCTGTCGGCGGTCCCCATAAACCGCGTGCCATTTCGACAGGATCAGATCCCGCCATTCATCACTCTCCGGCCACTGGTTTTTAGGTATCGTCACCCACCAGCGCCCCATTGCCTGCGTGCGCACGAGTGCACCGGCCTGCCCCAGGTCACCCACCCATTGCGGGCGGGTCGCCAGCCAGAAATGGCCCTTCGCCCGGATCACGCCCGGCCACGCAGAGTCGATGAAGGCCTTGAACCGTTCGGGCACCAGCGGACGGCGGGCGCGCCAGACAAAAGTGTGGATGCCATATTCCTCGGTCTCGGGAACATGATTCCGAAATTCGAAAAGCTCTTTGTACCACAGCGGATGCTTATGGGCCCGATCGTAATCGAAGCGGTGCGTATCCAGAATGCGCGTGCAGGGCACGACGCCCTGGTCCGTTTCGATAATATCCGCATCGGCGTTCAGGGCCTGGATAACCAGCCGTGTAGCCTCGCGCTGCGCCGCGGTTGCACTCGAGACCTTGTTCAGCACCACGACATCGGCAAACTCGATCTGCTCGACCAGCAGGTCAACCAGCGCCCTGTCATCCCCATCGCCTGCCGTCTCGCCCCGATCGCGCAGGAAATCCGTTGAAGCGTAATCCTTCAGCAGGTTGACGGCATCGACCACGGTTACCATCGTATCCAGCCGCGCGATGTCAGACAGGCTTTCGCCCTCCTCGTCACGGAACTCGAATGTCGCCGCAACCGGAAGGGGTTCCGCAATTCCTGTCGATTCAATCAGCAGGTAATCGAAGCGGCCTTCTTCCGCGAGGCGCCTTACTTCCAGTAGCAGATCATCACGCAGCGTGCAGCAGATGCAGCCATTGCTCATCTCCACAAGCGTTTCGTTCGTTCGGGACAGATCGCTGCCCTCGCGCACCAGATCCGCGTCAATGTTCACATCGCTCATGTCATTGACGATCACCGCGACTTTCCGGCCTTCGCGATTATTGAGCACGTGATTGAGGAGCGTTGTCTTGCCAGCCCCCAGAAAGCCGGAAAGAACTGTTACCGGAAGTCTTTCGCGCATGACGGACACCATTCATTCGGTTGCGATCCGCCGAACCTATATGTTACGTTATAATATAACAATCCCTAAAGGACTTCGACATGAGATCGGCCTGCCCGACCCGCCAGCGCCTTGCCATTCCGGCCGCATTCCAGGACATCGACAGAAGCGACTGTTTCATCGTTCAGGAAGAGCGTCACATGGGGCAGGACGTCACGCAGGCTGCAGCATCATGGAATGCCCATGGCCCGGATCTGTTTCTGCGTCGAGGCACCATTAAAATTCTTGAAGCCGGGTTGCGCGCCGTCCTGCCTGCAGGCACGCAGGCGCTTGCAGAAGACGCCCTGAAGCTTGCCCGTCGTTATCAGCGTCTGTCAGGTACGGCCGAACTCCGCTTCCGACTGGAAAAGATCCGTCATGACAGTTGCCGCCGCTTTCATGTTGATCAGGTCCCATTACGTTTCCTGTGCACCTACACCGGTCCCGGGGTTCAATGGAAATACGCTGACAGTGAGACTATCCATGAAACGCCAGCGGGCTGGATTACCCTTCTGAAAGGGCGATTATACCCCGGTTGGTCGACAAAGAGGGCGGTGCTTCACCGTTCGCCGCCTCTCTCTGATCTCCTGGTACCTGTCACACGCCTGCTTCTGACCCTTGACCATCCTGACGCGTGTGGCATGGAACGACAATGACGCCTTATACGCCGTAGCGTCCAGGCTCCTTTCGGCTGGAATCCTTACCCTTCTGGATAACGTGACCGCCCTATCGCAACGCAATTCAAGCTGTCGGTGCGATAGACCATCCAGATTATTATGGTCAGACCGTATCAACCCGGGACAATCGCTCCTTTGGTTGAGGCGATGACCTGTAGCGCAGAGCAGAGATGAAGAAGGGACGCCATCTGGTAGCGCGAGGTTGCCGCCCGCTCTTGCGCCGGTCGACGCACGAGGAAATCGACAACTGAAACAGAAAATCGTGATGATATCGGCGAGTTTCCTGAAATATCAGGATAAAATTTTATGATTGTGGTTGAGTGTCTGGCGCGACTTCAAGCCAACGCCAGTTCTCATGTTTTAAATTTTACGCCGTTTTAATGAACATGAAGCTGAGCTTTAGCGCCACTACGATATCCAAACCGGTTTCGATTTGCATATTCAGTAAAAGCACCGAACCCCAGACCCAGTGTGGCCCACATGATGATCTGCATGCCTAAGGAGTCGATCCTGAAATTCCAGAGCAGATCAGCAGGAAAGTTGGAGGGGACTTCATTAACCGCAGGAAGTAATTCGCCTGTCGTAAAAACAATCAGAATATAACACGCGCCTGCAAGATAGGTTGCTGTCCATGTATTATACTGCTGACGTAAGCGTCCCTGAAGCATTGTTGCTACGATCATCCCAAGTAGGGATACCAACATCATTATAAAATATAATTCTGTCCGCATGCCAATTGTATCCGGATTTCCAACGGATGGTGGGTTGGCAGGATATTTGATGCTTGGCACCACATATACTGCAATAATACCGGTTATCGCCAGCAGGACAGACACAACGCGAGGGTCTGTGCTTCTCATGCGCCCGTTTGCATAAGAAAATACGAGGGCGAAAAGCCCACCAAACGCTGTCGAATAAACCATTACACCTGTAAGCAATCCGTAACTGGCTTGAAGTTTCCGGCTTACAAGTTCCGGCTCTTCAACATCGTGGATGCCTCGCTCCAGATCTGCTTTGGCTTTGGCCTCGTCCATGGCAGATTCAAATGCAATGGCATGATCGACCTGTGGTTCTCCAAAAACTTTTGCGAAACTGAATACCAGAATGCCGGCCAGAAAACCGACAAGCATTCCGCGAATAAGTAGGGTACGGACCATCATTCTGTTTTCCATGTCAGTGGCAGGGAAAACCCAGAAGATGACGACTGTCATGCACCCACTCGTGGACGTACATGCCAGGGATAATTGATGTCGCCCCTTCTTCTGCGCCGACAAAATAAAGGGCCAGAAGCATCAACAGGCCGAAAATCAACCATGGCGCTATCTCCCTGACGGGAATGGGCGCGGGAGAGGGGATGGCGTGGGAACCTATTGCGGTATCAGACATTTTATACGACTCCTCAGGAAAAATGCGTCCTGTTTCGCTCGGAATGGAGCCATGCGCGGGTCTGACTTTCGGGTAGAACAAGTGCGTTCTACACCAGTTTACAGTGGCGCAACCGTGCCGGAATTTCACCAGCTTCCGCGTTAATGGCCTGCAGGGGTATAGTCCACTCTTCCTTAATCTAAAACTCCTAAAAGGGTATGGTCTGACATAATTTGACACGAACCATGATGGTTACAGGTGAAATGCCCATGCGCAGGCGATCAATATCCGTCAGGAATGGTTTTCTTCAATTCTCCTGCCTTGCGTTTTTTGGCACAAGACTTTTATAACGCTGTCTATCAAGTCGACGGTCCCGTGCGAACGGGTGAAAAGGGAATGTCGTATAACTCTGGCTGGGGGATGTTTCCCCGGGAGTTCAGTCGATAACTGCCCCCGCAACTGTAGACGGCGAGCGTTGTGTCCTCAGCTACCAATTGGGTAGCAGCCACTGACTTCGGTTGGGAAGGCGGACGTAACGTGATGACCCGTGAGTCAGGAGACCTACCGTCGAGTCCAGATATGTCGCCGGGCGGGTGGAGCCGGAGGCGGATCAAGGCGTAATGCATTTTCTTCTTTGACGCTCTGTCGCGATGGCATGCGTGTTCGTTTCCCGGTCGGGAAATGACAGCATTCGGAATTGTTGCTCTTTTACCGACGCTCCCCGACAGGCTCTTTTCATGACATTTTTTGACTCTCCGTGCGTTACGCGACGCTCGGCTCGTGTGCTTTTGATCAACTCCACTCTGGTAGGAAGCCTCTTCGCATACTCAGCCGCTTACGCTCAGGCCCCTCAGACCCAGATCGAGGAAGATCGGGCGCGTCTTGGCAACTCCACTCCGCTGGTTGAGCAGATCGACCCAGCAACCATACGTGATTCGGAGCGCGCACAAGCCGATGCTGCAGAAAAGGCGGCAGGTGACGATAAACTCGACACCAGTGGAAATCTGCTGGGCAACATGTGGGGCGCGCGGTCGTGGATGTACAGGCACGGCATCAGCTTCGACATTCAGGAAGTCGATGAACTCTGGGGCAACGGCACCGGCGGTTCGGCCTCGGGCAATGATGGCGCGGCAGGCTCGGGCACCGGCCCGTCCTATGATGGCGTGACCATGCCGACGCTTACCATCGATACCGAAAAGCTGTTCGGGCTGAAGGGTGGCCTGTTCAATGTCAGCGCGCTGCAGACCCGCGGGCGCTCGATCTCGCAGGACCATCTGGCCAATTTCAACCCCGTCAGTGGGTTCGAGGCCGACCGCTCCACCCGCCTGTTCGAACTGTGGTACCAGCAGTCTTTCCTCGGCGGCAAGCTGGACGTAAAGATCGGCCAGCAGGATCTCGATACCGAATTCCTGATCAGCGATTATGCTTCCCTTTACCTCAACGCCAATTTCGGCTGGCCGATGGCGCCTTCGGTCAACCTGTATGGCGGCGGCCCGTCCTGGCCGCTCTCATCCCCTGCCATCCGCATCCGCTACCGGCCCAGCGAGAAGTTCACCTTCATGTTCGCCGCAGCGGACGACAACCCGCCGGGGAACCGCTACAATTCCACCCCCATCCAGCAGGCCACAGGCTCCATCAGCGGCTACAATTCCGACCCCACCAGCCAGACCTATGATGGCGCCAACGGTACCAATTTCAACATGGGCACCGGCGCGCTGCTGATGACCGAACTGCAATATGCACTCAACCCGCAGCCGGCCGACATGTCGAACGTGACCAAAAACCCCGGCCTGCCAGGCGTGTACAAGCTGGGCGGGTTCTATGATACCGCGAAGTTCGCCGACTACCGCTACAATCGCAATGGCGGTTCGCTAGGGGCTGCAGTGGCAAACGCCATCAACACCACGCCACAGAGCGACCTGACCCCACGCTGGGATCGGGGTAACTGGATGGTCTACGGCATCATCGATCAGATGATCTGGCGACCCTCGTTAACATCGGCCCGCTCGGTTGGCGTGTTCGTACGCGCTACGGGTAATGGCGGCGATCGTAACCAGATCAGCTTCGCCATTGACGCAGGACTGAACCTGAAGGCGCCGTTCAGGGGGCGTGACAACGACACGATCGGTCTGGGCTGGGGCATCGGTCGCGCCAGTTCCGGCCTGCGGCAATTTGATCGAGATAGCCAGACGCTTGTGCAGGGCAATGAAAACCACCTTGAACTGACCTATCAGGCGCAGGTCACGCCGTGGATGGTGATGCAGCCTGACTTCCAGTACGTCTGGCACCCTTCGGGCGGAGCGCCGGACTGGACCGGTCTGCGCCGCGTGGGTGACGAAGCGATCTTCGGCCTGCACAGTAGCATTACTTTTTAGGAAGAAATACATATATAGATAGTATTAATTTATATTGCAGTGAAATCATACAGAACGTGCAAACATGCTCAGAAATTGGGTGTATTCAGTCGTCTGATCAGCATTGAAAGGAAAACATTGCTGAAAAATGGAAGGGAATGGCATATTCGCCTTCTACATAGTCAGTGGTTCCGTGCAAACGGATGAAAAGGGAACACCGTTCCGCTTCGGCAGGGTTCGTCCCGGAAGCCAGTCGGTGGCTGCTCCCGCAACTGTAAGCGGTATGGGATCGTGTCGTCCATTTTCTGTGGGGAATGGGCCACTGTTGCATTAGCAACGGGAAGGTTGAGACGATCTGCGATAATCCGCGAGCCAGGAGACCTGCCACTGTCGATCTCACGGCCGCCGGGCGGGATGAACCGGAGGCAGGAGCAGAGCTTTGCACCACTGCACGGGCGTGCCTGTCACTGACAGGCACGCCACTCCCACAATTACAAACTTGCTTCATGATGCGCAGACCTGCGGTAAACCCTCATGCTACTGACTGGGACGCTTGGTCTCTCGGGTTTTGATACCCCGGAACTGATCGCATTGCAGCGGCGCGCAGGCGTTTCGCATGTAGCTTCCAATTCCTGCCCGGACGAACTGCATCGCGTATGGCAGACAGCACGGATGGTGGGCATGGGAGGGCCTCCTCAAGGCAGGAAGCGCACGCCCGAAGTGACAGATCAGACGTTCTTTCACCTATGCTGCAATCCTGTTCGTGATGCGTTTGTTGCTGCGTGGCAACGCGGAATCGCGACTGTGCCAATTCTTCTTGGGCCGGTAAGTTTTCTTGCCGCGTGTGACAGACGTGACGGAACGGACCCTGTCCTGTCATTACTGAAACTTCTTCCGGTGTACACCGGGATCCTGCATGAACTTGCCATGGCAGGCTGTTTCTGGGTGCAGATTGCGGAACCTGTCACAACGGCCGGTCCAATGCCACAGGAACGCCAGACGGCAATGGAACTTGCATGGCGGAGCATGGCTGAGGTGGCCTCCGGGCATGCACTATCGCTCATCTTCGTCGGAGGCGGTGGCGGCTTCTGGCGTAACCTGTCACACGTCATGTCACTGCCGATGAATGGCATGCATATCGACATGGTGCGCGGTGGAGCAGAGCTTCCATCGATCCTCTCTGATCTTAATCCGCGTTGTGACCTTCTTCTGGGAATCGTAGATGGCCTGAACCGGCTTCCAACGGATGTCTATAGCGCGATGCGATGGATAGATAAGATCCGATCAGAATATCCACGAAGGCGCGTGATTATTACACCGTCTACGATAATGCGTTTCGCCAACAAGGACGGCAGGCACCTGCCACCTGAAGTTCACAATACACTTTCAGACCTGACGAAGGTTCAACGTGCCTGCGCGGCGGCGGCGTTCGTCCATTAACAGGAATTTGGAGGAATTGTCATGAGCATGACAGATACTCTACTTCAACCTTTTGATCCTGACCAACATGCACAATGGTATCCCGCTTTGCGCAGTGCGGATCTGAAACATCAAAAAGCAATCGGGGTTTATTGTGGCAGCAGACCCGTTGTCATTGTCCGTCCGGAGGCCGGACTGGTGTTCGCACTTGATGACCGGTGTACGCATCGTCAGGTACCACTCAGTCGTGGCGTGGTCAGCGGAACCTTTATCCGATGTCCGTTGCATGGGATCAAGTTTGCACGCAGTGGCCGTTGCTACTCGCCGGATATGGTTCTGGAAGAAATGCCGCCGCGTGCGGAAGGGTGGGGATGTAGGGAAAAGGAAGGCTGGATATTCCTGTACTCAGGTAATGCTGAGGATGCAGACGAAGCGCTCATTCCCTCCATGACGCATCACGATGGTAAAAACTGGTGTCATGAAACATTCGTGTGCGAAATCAATGCGCCGGTTCTGCTCCTGATGGATCATGTGCAACGCTTCGGACGCGGTACGACAACAGGCCTGGTAACCTATCTTGATCAGAGTATCAGCGAGCAACAGATTTCCAGTCATTACCGTGTCGTGGCTTCTGCACCGTTATCGGCTCTGCCAGGTATGACAAGGAACTGGCGGGCAACGGTCGATACGACCCCGGTTGACCAGAACATTTATCTTTCCTCTGAAGACGACGCCAAATTGCTCGCGGAGATATGGCTTGGTTACATGCCCACAGGGCGCGACGGTCGAACACGTGTGTGCGGTAAAATAGCCATCCGGCAGGACCATACGCGTCTGCCTGGTCGCGTATCGGGTTCCCTGTGGGCGACATTATTATGGAAACTGCTGTGGAAGGAGCGGAGCCTAGCGGAAGTGGAGTGGTCCGCCATCCAACAGTCTGGTCGACCTGGACACAGCGATTTCTTTCCGCCAGCACAAACCATGCAGGATCTCCAGACAAAAAATAACCAACGGACGGATAAAGAAGGATAGATTACATGTCGGATGCCGTTTCTGGCCGCCCGTTTATCATTCGGACTGGTAAAAAAGTGCGGCCACTATTAAATATCCTGATTGCACGTAATTCCCCTGTTCCTGATACGCCAGTTCTTGATACCAGTCTTTTCCCATGGATTGCCGACATGGAGCGGCAGGCGTTCCGCCGAACAGTCGGCGGATGCCATGTACGGCACAGTTTGCTGCGGCAACTCCCGGGCTGAATTCGGCCGTTGTTTCTTTCCTTGAGCCCGGTGCGCGTATTCTGCTGCATAATGGAGTGACCAAAGGGCGGTTAACCTGTCATCTGGGCTTACAGGTGCCGCAGGACTACAAGGATTGCTGGATACGGATAGACGATCAAATATTATGCTGACAGCATGGAAACGGAATGCCATCCAGCAGGGCTGAGCGTTTGATCCGGTCATGGCAACAGCAGGCAGGCACGGAATGATAGAGTGTAAAAAATGTGGTGCTGAATTTTCGTGTCAGCCTAAAGGTGGGTGCTGGTGCATGGAAAAGCCCCGTGGCCTGCCGGTTCCGACGGATGATCAGGCAGGATGTCTCTGTCCTGTCTGTCTGGATGCCCTGACACAACAGGATCCGGAGATCGAAAGAAGGTCATCTGGCAATAGCCAGTAGCTCCTCAATATCCAGCCTGCTTTCCATGGTGGCAGCGACGGTTTCAAGGGCGTGTTCTACTCGCGCCGTATAATCCAGTCCGTCGGAGTGTGTGCCCCATCTTTCCAGCCATGCTGCGCGCTGGCCAGTCGTGTCAAACAGACGGTGTACGTAGCAGCCTGCAATACGACCATCCGGGCTTATCGCACCATCGGGCCGCCCATCGTCGCGTTTGATCAGGGGAATAATCCGGTGACGGGATCCCGCTGTCTCTCCACAATGAATTTCGTAACCACTGAATCGCGCGCTATCGGAAAGGGTTATCCCTGACGTCTGACTGATCTTCTTATCACGGGTCAGAACAGTATTAACCTCCAGAAGTCCAAGTCCCGGTATCGTCGTCGGGCTTCCCTCTACTCCATCGGGATCATCTATGGTCTGTCCCAGCATCTGATAACCACCGCAGAGACCGAATACATATCCACCCCGCCTGACGTGCCCCGCGAGATCAATATCCCATCCCTGCCGCCTGAAAAACCGCAGGTCCGCTATTGTCGCCTTGCTACCGGGAAGGAACACGACATGCGCAGACGCGGGAAGGGGTTGTCCGGGCCTGACCCGTGTAATCTTCACATGCGTTTCGCCTTCCAGCGCATCAAGGTCATCGAAATTGGCGATGCGGGGCATAAGGGGGACGGCGATCTCGATCCCTGATGTCGAAGAACAGCCGACATCATCGGGAATACTATCTTCAGAAGGCAGGTCACGTATACTGTCTATCCAGGGAAGAACGCCCAGCCCCTTCCAGCCGGTAAACTTTTCTATGAAATCATATCCGGACTGGAAAATGCTGGCATCCCCCCGAAGGCGATTTATGATAAAGCCCTTGATCAACTCCCGGTCAGCCGGCTCAAGAATGGCATGGGTGCCGACGAGTGATGCGATAACCCCGCCCCGGTCTATATCGCCTATCATGATGACCGGAACATTTGCGGCTCTGGCAAAACCCATATTGGCGATGTCGCCCTGCCGCAGGTTGATTTCCGCGGGGCTACCCGCGCCCTCGACAATCACCAGATCAGATTGGCCACATAACGTCTCGAAAGCGGTCAGAACCTCGGGCAGGAATGCGGCCCGGCCGCTGATAAAATTGGAAGCATGCAGGTGTCCTTGTGCCCGTCCACGCACGATAACCTGCGCTGTATGATCGCTTTCCGGTTTCAGAAGGACCGGATTCATAAGGGTGGAGGGGGCAACACGACAGGCGTGCGCCTGAAATGCCTGCGCCCGGCCGATTTCGCCTCCATCTATCGTTACGGCAGCATTGTTTGACATGTTCTGGGGCTTGAAGGGCCGGACTGTCAGGCCCCGATTGGCAAAAACCCGGCATAAGCCTGCCGTCAACACGGACTTGCCTACATCGGATCCCGTACCTTGCAACATGATCGCGGGCATGAAGTCACCCGCAGTCCGTAGCGCTCTTGACCGTATCGGCAGGCACAAACCGCTCCATGCCCTCGTGACCCTGGGCTGCCATACGAAGCAGTTCGATATGCATGCGCGCGCGACCACGTCTCGTATCCGGTATTTTCAGATTTTCCGGTGTTCCATGTTGACGAACATGAGCCCGGAATGTGCCTGAGACCTGCAGGTCTTCCTGCGTGCCGAATTCCTCAAGCAACGGCAGAAAGGACAGATCTGCCAGACGGTCATAATCATAGGAATCATCATCGGACGGTCTGAATGGCGCCGCCGGATGAAGCGTGAGGAAGGGCTGCCAGCCTTCCGGAACAGGATCAAGAGCGGAACAGGACCGTCTCAGTCTCACCAGTTTTGGCAGCAGGTGGGTATGGGCACCGAGCGGGGAGTCTCCATCAGGTGTGGGAATGGGCTGGTAAACCTCCAGCCTGCCAGCTGGTGAAAGCATGACCCTGTGGGGCTGGGCTTCCATCAGAAGCGCAAATGCTTCTGTGATGACGGCCAATGGGTCATCCGTGTGAACAGCAAGAGCTTCGACCAGGCGGGCATTTCCTGTCCGCACGCACATCCGGACCTGACCCACGCCGATTCCCAGATCAACCAGCCATGCATCACGATCCTCTGGCCGGACGGCATCCACATCCTTTCCCAGAACCCTCAGGGTATGTCTCCCGGTCAGTTGTAACGGGCCGCAGAACGCCATGCTGTGCCGCCAGCGTCTGCCTCTTCCGACAAGTGAATCCCACGCAATGGCATGCAGGGGACCGCTGGGACGGAAGCGTATGGCGCCGCGTTGGGTGACGATCTCCAGCCCGTCGAAACAGGGGTTAACGCAGACCCTGTCTCCCGGGACATGATGGAATTCGCCAATCGCACCAAACGTACCAATGCTCCAGCCGTTGCGGAGATCCAGCGCTAGCGAAGTCAGCATGGCAGGCGTGATACGTTTCATCGGAAACATCCTGTGATTCATCAATCTGGCTGAAAATAACTGCAATCCTGACAGGATACTGAAAGATTGAATGCGGGTTGACAAGAACGCCCCATCCGATCAGAACCGTTCCGACGGTGTCCCCTTTCGAGGGGATGAAAAGGGAACAGAGTGCGGATCACGATCCAATGCTCAGGCTGCCCCCGCAACTGTAAACGGTCTGTCCTTGCAATACCGGATGTCTTGATCCGGGCCACTGGAAACCGCGGTTTTCCGGGAAGGTTAAGCAGGATGTCACGCCGTGAGCCAGGAGACCTGCCGTCATGATGGTTGCGACCGGGAACTGTCGGGCGGGGTGTCCTGACGGTGTGGTGTTACGGGCTTTCCTGCGGATCGGAAGTCCTGTGGCAACGCGCTCTCGTGGCAACGATGATGTGACCGCGAGATCTGAACCAGATGATCCTATTCCGTAATCTGCTGATTGCTTCCACCACGTTGATGACCATGGGAGCTGCAGTGGCGCGTGCCGATGATTCAGTCAGACAGCATAAGCCGCAAAAACCGTCCGCCAACCAGTACGTCGTCGAGAATAAAAAATCGAAAGCCGTTGTTTCTCTGGGAGATACCGGTCTTCCCGAACTGATCAGCGTCAGTGCAGCACGTCGGCCAACCTCCACTGATGATATCGGCACCAGCATGACCATCATCACCGAAAAGCAGATCCAGACCCAGCAGCGGCGCAGCCTGACGGATATCCTGATGCGTCAGCCTGGCCTGAACGTGGTGCAGACCGGCGGCCCGGGAGGCACTTCATCCATCTTCATGCGTGGCAACAATTCGAGCGAAGTGAAAGTCCGTCTGGATGGCATGGACATCAACGACGGCAGTTCAACAAATGGCATGTTTGATGCCGGTCAGTTCGTAACCGATGGCATGGGACGGATCGAAATCCTGCGGGGTCCGCAAAGCGGTCTCTATGGCGCGGACGCCATGGCAGGGGTCATCGATATTACCACGGCGCAGGGACAGGGACGCTTCAGGCCGTTTGTCAGGATTGAAGGCGGTGGTTACGGCACCTTCAACCAGACCTTTGGTGCGCGAGGCAGCAAGGGGCGGTTCCATTATAATGTTGAGTTCTCCCATTACCGGATGGATGGGTTCAACAATATCCCCTCCTACATCGAACGGTATTATGGTGCTGACCGGCAGCAGCGCCATGAGGGCAACCGCAACGACAACCGCGGCGTCAATATCAGGCTGGGTTATGACGTAACCCGCAATCTTGACCTTGGCCTGACGGCACGCCTGATACAGGGCAACAATCATTCATATTCATTGTATGATCTGCAGAGTGAGAACCTTTACGGCGATAAAGGCGTGAGGGAACAGACCAATCAGAACGAGGCTATTGTGCGTGGAACGGCCCATCTGGTGTCATTCCATGGACTGTTCGATCAGGTGCTTGGCCTTGGTTACATGACCAATCGCAACCGCTGGACGGAGACAGGCACAAGTTACGGCAGTCCGGTCAATCCCGACCCTGATTATTACCGTTCCAGCCGACTGAAGGTGGACTGGCATGGTACGTTCAATTTCAGACAGTATGGTCAGCTTCTGATCGGGGCCGAACATTTCCATGACACGTTCAACACCAGCCATACAGCCGCCGATATGTGGGATAGTGGATACAATACATCCGCCAGCATGGATACGACCGCCGGTTACGGGCAGTATCAGGGGAACTGGAACCATATTCTGTACGGCGCCGCCAATATCCGCTACGATGCCAACTCACGCTATGGCAACCACGTGACATGGCGTGTCGCGCCTGCGATCCATGTGCCGGGCACAGGAACGATCATCAAGGCCAGCGCCGGTTCGGGCTTCCATGGCCCATCGCTGTACCAGTTATTCGCCAATCAGGCAGGCGTGGGATATTCGGAAAAAGGTAATCCGAACCTGAAGGCTGAACAGCTGATCGGCTATGACGCGGGGGTGGAACAGAAACTTCTGCATGATCGCCTGAACTTCGGCGCGACATGGTATGACAACAGGGTCCGGAACCTGATCCAGTCCTCGCTTTCGATTGATTCGTCATATGACTACAATTATTCCTACGCCAATGTTGCGAAGGCACGGATGTATGGCGTGGAAGCTTTCCTGAACTGGAAAGCGCTGAGCAATCTGGAATTCAATCTCAGCTATACCTGGACCCATGCCCGGGATGAAACCAGTAACGTCGAACTGCAGCGCCGTCCGCAGCACAAGTTCAACTTCAATACGACATGGACCCCTATCCGCGACCTGACATTTTCTGGAAATATCCTGTACACCAGCGGATGGCGTGACCTGCCGGTCATTGGCAGCGAGACGTGCAGCACCTGTGCCAAGGGGCATGGATATTTTACCATTGATGTAGCCGCCAACTATAAAATCAACCGCTATGTTTCCGTCTATGCCCGCGCCGACAACCTGCTGAACCGCCAGTTCGAGGACCCGATCGGCTACCTGCAGCCGGGGCGCGCCGGTTATGGCGGGTTTACGCTGAATTACTGACATGAAAGGCATGATGGCAGCGATTGTGGCCGGTTTTCTTGCCTGTGTCCCATTGACGCAGGCTCTGGCGCTGCCACGCGTGGCCTCGCTCAATCTCTGCACCGACCAATTGCTGCTTATGCTGGCTGAACCGGGCCAGATCGTGGGGATCACGCCACTGGCCCGGGACTGCTGGAACGCGGTATTGTGCGAGCAGGCGCAACATGTTCCGGTGTTGCGGCCCACGGCGGAAAATGTCGTGGCGTCCCATCCCGATGTCGTGCTGGGCGGCGTCTACACGGCGGCCGTCGCGATGCAGGCGGGACGGGAAGGGGGCGCACAGGTGATCGCGTTGCCGCCCGCCAGATCCCTGACGGACATCCCGGGCCAGATCATGACAGTCGCCAACGCCATCGGCGTCCCTGAACGGGGGCGGCAACTGGCCACGGCCTTTGCCACGCGCCTGGCCTCCCTTTCGGTCGCGCGGAGTTCCACCGATCCCACGGCGGCTGTCTACGCCGCCAATGGCTTTGTTACCCATGCGGGTTCGCTCCCGGATGATGTCCTTGCCCATGCCGGATTTCGCAATTACGCAACGCTCATGGGGCATCAGGCCTCTTCCCGCTTTTCCCTGGAACTGCTGATCGCGCAGCCGCCCGACCTGCTGATCCTTGACCGCTCGGGGAAGGGGACGTCCCTTGCCCAGTCCATGCTGGACCATCCGGCGCTGAAGCAGGCCTTTGCCGGAGCGCATCATCTGGATCTGCCCGCACGGCTGTGGCTGTGTGGCCTGCCGCAGACACTGGACAGTGTCGTCATGCTGCGTAACGCACGTCACAACCTTGAAATGTCCGCCCCGTGAAATCAGCCCACAAGACCCTGCTGCTGAATGCCGTGCTCCTGACTGGTGTTATCGGCCTGTTTGGGGCGTCGCTCATGTGGGGAGAAACCCGCGTCGTGTTTTCACATGCGCTCGCGGACATTCTGGCGGGACGGCACAGTGCCGGGGCAATTATTATAGAGCGTCTTCGCCTGCCGCGCACGCTTCTTGCCGTGATGGTGGGCGGGACGCTGGGCCTGTCGGGTGCGGTGCTGCAGGGATATTTGCGCAATCCGCTGGCCGATCCCGGCATTCTGGGGGTATCGGGAGGGGCGGCGCTGGGGGCGGTCAGCGTGTTCTATACCGGCCTCATGCAGGTTTCCATCGCGGCCCTGCCGCTGGGTGGCCTGACGGGCGCGTTATGTGCGGCTGCTGTGCTGATGGGGCTGGTGGGACGCGGGGGCACGCTGGTGCTGCTGCTGGCGGGGGCGGCGCTCAGCAGTTTTGCGGCGGCCCTGACGGCGCTGGTGCTGAACCTTGTGCCCAGTCCCTATGCGTCATTCGAGATCATGCACTGGCTCATGGGGTCGCTGACGGACCGGACCTTTACCCATGTCTGGATCTGCCTGCCCGGTGTTGTGTGCGGCACGCTGCTCATGCTGTCTGCGGGCCGCGCGCTGGATGCGCTGACATTGGGGGAGGACGTGGCGGAAAGCCTTGGGTTCCGACTGCATGGCCTGGGGGGTATCCAGACGCGTATCGTGCTGGGGGCGGCGCTGGCCGTGGGATCATGCGTGGCGGTTTCGGGGGCGATCGGCTTTGTGGGGCTGGTGGTGCCGCATCTGTTGCGGCCGCTGACGGGATACCAGCCATCGCGTCTGCTTGTGCCATCGTTTCTGGGGGGCAGTCTGCTGCTGTTGCTGGCGGACATGGTGGTGCGTCTGGTGGCGGTCGGACCCGAACTGCAACTGGGCGTACTGACGGCGCTGGTCGGCGCGCCGGTTTTCTTCACCCGGGTCATCATGCTGAAAAGAACCGTATCATGATCCTGCTGCAGGCACGCAACGTCTCACTCCGGCGTGGGGATCGCGCTGTCGTCTCGGCCGCGTCCCTGACTCTTGCGAAAGGACGGGTCATTGGCCTGATCGGGCCGAATGGCGCAGGGAAAAGCACTTTCATGCGACTGCTGGCAGGGCTGGAGGCTCCCGATTGTGGGGATATCCAGCTTCTGGATCGCGGCATGGGCCAGATTCCCCCGGCGCTGCGCGCCCGGCAGCTTGCCTTCATTCCACAGGACGGGGGCGCACCACCGCCCATGCCGGTGCGTGCGCTGGTCGCACTCGGGCGTCTGCCGCATGGTCAGGCGGATGACCATGCCGCCCGTCACCCGGCCGTGGACCATGCCCTTGATGTTACCGGTCTGCTGGACCTGTGCGCTCGCCCGGCCAGCCACCTGTCAGGTGGGGAACGGGCGCGCATGAACCTGGCGCGTGCGCTGGCGACCGATACACCGGTCATACTGGCCGATGAGCCGATCGCGGCACTCGACCCGGCACATGCCCTGTCCATGATGCATCTGTTCCGACAGCAGGCCGGGCAGGGGAAGGGGATTGTCGTCGTGCTGCATGATCTGGTGCTGGCGACCCGTTTCTGTGATGAACTGGTGCTGATGGATGACGGCGCCGTCATCCGTCACGGACCGCCCACGCAGGTGCTGGATGATGACATCATGCGCACCGTTTATGGGGTCACGGTGCGACGGGTCGAGAACGCGGTCCTTCCATGGGCTTTGTGCCGTTAATGTGTGCGGCGTGTCGTGCCGTCATGCCCACGATACCTTGCGCCCAACCGTCCGCTTCAGGCACTATATAACCCTATCAAGTCGATGGCCCCACGCGAGTGGGTTAATAGGGAACACTGTCACGCTCCGGCCGGGTCATGAACCCGGGAGCGAAGTCAGAGGCTGCTCCCGCAACTGTAGGCGGTATGCCGTCGGTTCATTCACCCTGAAAAGGTGAGTCACTGTTTCTGGAAAGGAAATGGGAAGGCAGGAACCGGCTGGCCATGATCCGTGAGCCAGGAGACCTGCCATCGTCATATATCAAGCCGTCGGACGGGATGTGCCGAAGGCGGGAGAAGCTTATGCCCCTATGGCAGGAAGCCGCGTGTCATGACGACATGCCGGAATGTGCGTCCACGCGCCATTATTCATCAATCCATTCCCGACACCCAACCCGGCTTCTGACGGCGACACTGGGTTTTCCGTTTGCGAGTGAGAGCCGGGGAGTCGCCTTCCAGCGCGCAGCCGGCATTTCCCATATCGCGACGGCCAATAGCCCTTGGCACAGCAGGATCGTACAGACTGCCAGGATGTTTGGTGTTGCGACTGACGATACGGTACTGGCCTGCGACCCCGTGAATGGTGAATACCGGCAGCCCCTCCTGAGACCGGCACAACCATTTCATCTTGTTCAGAACTGGCCTTACGACGTGTTTGTCGCGGCGTGGCAGCAGGGTATCACGACCCGGCCCATTCTATTGGGGCCAGTCAGTTTTCTCGCCTTATGCGGCATGACGAAGGAAGACAATATTGGTCAGGGCCTGATGCGCCTGTTGCCGGCCTATATTGAATGCCTCGAACAGTTGACCACTGCAGGGTGCTTATGGGTCCAGATTGACGAACCTGTCCTCGCACATCCCGATCTGTCGGCTGCTACACTGACCCACATTGACGTTGCATGGCGCATCCTGGCCGAGATATCAGGCGTCACGTCGCTGGTTCTGGTAGGTGGGGAAGGAGGCTTTGGGCCGCATCTTCCGTTTGTGCTGCAACTGCCCTTCGATGGTCTGCATATAGACCTGGTGCACGGTTATCGCGATTTACCTTATGTTCTGAAGCATTTTCCAGCGGATCGCTGGCTGTCACTGGGATTGGTCGATGCCTGTGGCATGGCACCAACCCATATTGGTATGGCCCGGACCATTGTAGACCAGATACTGAACTCCCATCGCCGGGACCGTCTTATGATCGCGCCATCCGGGGCGTTAGGTGGCGAGGCGGGGCTGAATGACACAGACGTCACGGTTATGCTGCGGCAGAAAATGTCTGAAATCGTGTCATTGGCCGCTTCCCGTCAGTGGAAACGCCAGACAGAGCCCGTTCGCGAATTTTGTGAAAACGATATTCGTTTTGTCCCATGCGCTGCCGACAGTGTGAGACATTGAACAGATCATGACAGGAGATATATCGGAAACAACCGTGCCCGAAATCGCGGCCTCGTCAGGTGTCGATATCCGCCGCGTCCGCAGCAATCCCGATTTCTGGTATCCGGTAGCGTGGTCGCGTGAACTGCGCCGGGGCAAGGCGATCGGCGTCCGTTATGCAGGACAGCCTATTGTCGTGGTCAGGCCAGATGCCGGAGCCATTTTCGCGCTGGATGACGTCTGCCCCCACCGTCAACTCCCCCTCAGCAGGGGGGAAGTGTGTGGGGATTTCGTCCGCTGTGCGTATCATGGGCTGAAATACAGTCGACGCGGCCAATGCTTCTCACCTGACATGAAGCTGGAAAATGAACCACCTCGACTGCGTACCTGGCCCTGTCGTGAAAAGGACGGCCTGATCTTCGTGTTCATGGGGGATCTGGAAAAATCCGACAGCGTACCCCTGCCTGACTTCCCGCGTGTCCGCGACCCGCAGTACAGGACCCGCCGGTTCGGCAAGGTCGTGCAATGCCACTACAGTTTCATGCATGAGAACCTGATGGATATGAACCATCAGGTTCTCCACAGTCGTCTGGTCGGAAGCATGAAACCGCGATTTCTGGGGATGGAGCGTGGCAAGGATTTCGTGGAGGCCCGCTATACATTTGCCCGCACGGGCGGCAAGCAGCCGTTGAGCGAAGCCCTGATTTACGGACAGCGCCGGAAAGACGGCCGGGATTTCGCCTACCGGGATGTCATGACCATCCGCTCGCAGTATCCGTATCAGACATTACGTATCGAGACCCAGGGCGTAAATGAACCGGTGATGGAATTGTGGATCGCCTACGTGCCCCAGGATCGGGAAGAGCGGAGCAACCGCGTTTTCGGCCTGTTATCCATACGCAGGTTGAAAATCCCGTTCGTGCTGGATCTGGCGTGGCCATTGCTGATCGCCTTTACGGAGCGGGTTTTCACTGAAGATCGCGAAATTGTCGAGCTGGAGCAGCAGGCCTGGCGGGAGCAGGATGGCGACCGGAATCAGGAGGTCTTTCCGGTTATCGTGGCGCTGCGCCAGATCCTTATCCAGAATGGTATGTCGCTCCGGAAGGATGTCAGGGAGTAAACCGGTCGATGCCCATGCTCCGTCTCAATGCGCATGGGCATCTTCGCCTGACCTGGCACCATGCAGATCAGGTGCTCATTTTGCAGTCCGGGCCGATATGACCATTGTAAGGAAGCCAGGTCTGTGTCTGCCCGAACATCGGAATCCCGAGATAGCCCCGTAACTTGAGTTGTCCGGACTGATTAACCCACATGCGGGCCTGATAGACGTGATTGGTATTGGGGTCGAGAATGGACCCGTCCCAGCGGTCCGGTTGATCCGGATCCCGCACAAAGTCCCGCAGCATGGGCAAGCCACATTCCGAACGTCCTGTCTGGTCCCGTGGGATGCCATCACTATAGTTCAGGCCCACCAGCTTCCCACATAAATTGTCGCCACACCGTGTGATCTCGAAGACACCCTTGTGGTTTCTGGTGACCCATTGCCCCAGAACGGCGGGCGGAACTGTTGTCGCTGGAGGAACCTGTGCGTGAACAGCAGTGCCTCCCATCATGACACTGAGGAGTAGCGAGACACAGGCTGCTTTTTGCGCAATATGCATGATGTCTCTTTCGTCGCTTCGCGCGTGACTGAAATTATGGAACATTGGCGGATCTATCGGCGAATTCGCATGGAAAAGCGCATGACCGATGCTCCGGGATATACGCCATGGGAATGAGCGGTCAGAGCACCATGGATGTTTTCCATGACGGCCCTGTCGCGTCCGCCGCCTGCTGCCGTATCGGTCTGAAGAACCCGGTATGGGTCTTCAGCATCATGCTGGCGTCCCTGGCCGGTTAAATGTGCCGTGCCCGCAATATGCGCAAAGCCAGTGCCGGCAAATTCTCCGCCATATATCCGCGTGCCATGTCCCCATACATAGCCAGAAGCCACGTCCGTCCGGCGCACGCAGAAGGAAAGGTCGCCTGTGCTGGTGTCAGGAATATCAGCAGCATGAGCGCATGTCCCTGAACCATGCATGGCAAGCAGGCCGGTTGTCAGAAACGCGCCGGTCATACAGCGCCGCATCACGATGTCTCCGCCAGAATTATGAAACATCCGGGGCATCGACCGGCCGTAATGGTCTTCCCAGAACGCATGGGAAATCTCCTGCCTTCGGTGCATCCCGCCCGACGACGTGGTTTGCAGACGAGGGCAGGTCTCCTGGCTCACGGATCATGGCCAGCCTGTTCATGCCTTCCCATTTCCCGAGGGAAACAGTGGCCCACCCGCAGGTGAACGAACCGGTGGCATACCGCATACAGTTGCGGGAGCAGCCGCTGACTGGCTCCCGGAACAGAATTGTCCGGCCGGAGCGTTACAGCGTTCCCTTTTAACCCGCTCGCGCGGGGCCATCGTCAATCAAGGGTCTCATCTGATTATGCGCGAAGCGAAAGGAACGCCCAATTCCTCGAAACGCGATGCCGGCCTGCACGGAGCGAAGAGCTTGTTGATGCTGATCAAACTGCTCGCCCCGCCCGATAACGCCAGATTACCGAGTATCTGCACGCCTGAAACCCACAGGTGGGGTACTACGCCCCATGCGGTGGCCACTATGTTTTCAATCAACCCTCTGGGCTTGGTACACCGTATAGGTGCATGGCGGCATCACGCGCGCCAATTGTCCAGTGTGCGGAAATATAGGCCTGAAGCAAAGCCATGAGCGCCTCGATCCCGTGCGTGTTCGATAAATCGCAGGCTGTATCCACATAGGCCAGAGCCTCTGACAGCAGGGGCGAGAACAGTTCCTCCAGGTAGTCGCCCCGCGCCTTCGGCGCGGCGGGGAGCAGATCAGCGGGAGGCGCCAGACGGAGGAATGTTTCAAATCCATCTGCACGAATGCGGTCTTCCGGGTTTGGGACAGGGAGTTCCGTCTCGGCTATTGCCTGAATGACGTCTTCCCGGAGAGGTGCGGATTCCATAAGGCGGGATACCGAGATGGAACGCCGACGTCGCCGCTGTTGTATGAGGATAAAATCCGGCGAAGGCACGGGAGAGGCCATCTTTTTTCTCACTCGGAATCGGAACGGATTAACTGGAAAGGGCTGCATCGGACAGGTCTTCGTGTGTCAGGATGCGAGCATCCTCGTCACGCCATGCTTCGATCATGTCAGGATTCTGGCTGAGCCATCCAATTCTCTCGGCACAATATACAGGAACTCTGAATTTTTGACCGCGCTGGTTATTCAGGATTGTTCCGGTCTGCTGCAGGCGTCCGTCACGTGTCCAGAACAGACGTTCCTGGTTGGTGATACCCAGTATCCGTCGCACCTGCCGCGGCGTAAATGGACGGGAAGACAGCGCGTTGATCTGTTTTTCCACTGAGCAGGCAATAGCCTCCAAAGCGTCGGTCCTTTCACGCATAAGGGCCGCTACAAAGCGGGCGAAAAGCTGTTTCACCTCTGGCCGCCGCAGGCGAAGGGCCGACGACTGATCAAGACATGCAGCAGCAAGCATACGAATTGCGACAACCGGCTCAGGCTCTGTAACGGTCGCCATGAGGCGCGGCGCAATGGCGGGGAGCACCATGCTCATATCTGTGTTCATGGATATTTCTTTTTATCAGAATAAAACGCAGGCACCTGTGTCACGAGGTCAGGAAAGTACATGCGGATTATAAGCCGTCGGCCAGAAGGCCTACGGAGCGCACCGCTTTGCGAAGCCGGGATTTATCTGGGTGCAGACCAATGATCCGCATACATATGGAGGCTTGACAGGCACATCGATACGCAAAAGAACGCGTCACAGCTGATCTCCTGCCGCCGGTCAGTCCCGCCCGGTGGCACGGTTTGCGACGGTAGCAGGTTTCCTGGCTCACGGATCATGGCAGCCCGGTCCTGTCTTCCCACTTCCCTTACTGGAAGCAGTGACCCATCTGACTGAATATCAGATGATCGGATCCGGCTACATACCGCCTACAGTTGCGGGCGCAGCCACCGACTGGCTCCCGGATCATTGCAGATCCCGCCAGAGCTTACGGTATTCCCTATTACTCCGCTTGCGCGGCACCACCGACATAAAAGCTGGCCGCAATATGCGTCAGATCTCGTGAGCCACGCAATATGGATTTTCCAAAAACCTGCGATGAAAGAGCATGGTATCCTTCACACAGACGGGAAGCTGGCAGACTTGCACTGCAGGCTGGCGTGCGTCACACTACCTTTACATCACAAGGCCCCGTGCGAACGGGTTAATAGGGAACGCCGTGCGTTCTGGCAGGACTGATCAGGGTCCGGGAACAAGTCGGTGGCTGCCCCCGCAACTGTAAGCGGAGAGATACCGGATCGTATGTCCTCATGGCAGGACCCGTCACTGGCCATAACGAACAGGCCGGGAAGACAGAACCGATATTGACGACCCGCAAGCCAGGAGACCTGCCTTTGTGACGTAACCAGTTCTATCGGGCGGGGTGCCCGACAGACGGAGTGACGGTCATGTTTTCTGTTTTATCCGCAGCTTTCCCCATCCGCGTGTTCTTTCCTGAACAGTTCTGAAGAATTACGTACGTCGGGCAATGGCGTGTCGCGGGCCTGGTCCCGTCAAACGCTTCAAGGGGAACACGGGAAATGCATACATATATTGGCGGTAACCAGCGAAACGGAACGGGTCGATCCTATTTTGGATCGGAAAGCCTGACTCCTGCACAGAAACGGGCCATTCTGTCCCTGCCGGAAGACGGTGGGTATGGAACCTTACTGGACGGAGGAAGTATCCGGTCATCTCTCGTACTGATGGGCTTTATCGCAGGTGGATGTTCGGCGCGATGGGGAATGGAACGCTCCCGCCTCACCACACGTGGCCGGGAACTGCGGCACAAACTCGAAAGTTGCGGCTCCTAGGGCCTGTTAGTCCTTGAATGACAGAACGGACTGCATAGCTGTTTATGATGAGCATGATGCAGTCTGTCTTTTCTGATACCGCATGGTCCGTCTGGGAGCCTTTGATCGAGGCAGTTCGCCCGAAGGGCAAGACCCCGCCGAAGAACCTTCGACGGACGATATCTGCGATTTTCTGGCGCCATCAGAACGGTGCAAAATGGCGCGCTCTGCCATCTGAGTTTGGTCCCTGGTGGATTGCCGCACAGTTGTTCATTCGCTGGTCGAAGCTTGGGGTCAGGCCCTCGGCACGGTTTTTCTCGATGGCACGACGATCCGTGCCCATCACAAGGCGGCCGGGGCCGCCAAAAAAGGGGGATACAGAGGATGCCTCAGGGATCGTGAGGCGCCTGGCCGCTCACGTGGAGGCTTTGGCACCAAGGTCTGCGTAGCTGCGGATGGACATGGCAGGGCACTGTCTTTCACGCTTTCGCCCGGACAGGCACATGAACTGCCATCCGCTTATTCCTTGCTCGACGATCTGCCATACCCACCGACCTATGTCGTCTGTGACCGTGGATATGCCTCGCATAAATTCCGTGAATATCTCTGGGACCGGGGAGTTCGTCCCGTCATTCAGCCACGGAAGAATGATCCGGAAGTCGCCTGTCCCAAATGGGCTTACAGACACCGGCATCTGGTCGAAAACCTGTGGGCAAGGTTCAAGGAGTGGCGGGCTGTCGCGACCCGATACGAAAAGACAGCCGCGTCCTTTCTTTCCGTCATTCTCATCGCTGCTACAGCAGACTATATCAAGGCCTCCTAACAGGCTCTAGAGTTTTTAACGGACCAATGCTGTCCGTGACACAGAAGCACCGTCTGTATATCGCTCAGGAATAACAGAGCAGAGGAGCATGTCCGGAAAAGACTCCACCGTCTGATTCATCAAGAACGACCGAGGCGTGAGGCAGACAAACATATATTCTCTCCTTCCTTCGGTCATCCCGCCCGACGGTTGGTGGCTGAACAATGGCAGGTCTCCTGGCTCACGGATCATAGCCAACTGGTTCCAACCTTCCCGTTCCTATGAGAACAGTGGTCCACGTTCAAAGTGAACGAACCAGCGGCATACCGCCTACAGTTGCGGGAGCAGCCTCCGACTTTGCTTCCGGCCGATTGTCTGACCAGAACATAACGGAGTTCCCTATTAACCCGCTCGCGCGGGACCATTGAAGCGTTTGCTCCTGTACCATGCCAACAAACGTATCCAGCATGCAAGCTGGAACATCCTGGAGTGGCGAAAGGCAGATATCAGTTTTTCGCATGTAGACCGTGCGTCTGATTGACCTGATGTCCTGAAAACAAACATTACGCTAATCAACTTCTGACTGCGTCTTTTCCTGAGGCAATGCAGCCACATTAGTCCATGAACAATATTGATGTATTGATGAAATTAAATCATTTCTGCTCACAGGTTCATTCAGGCATAAAGCTGACATGATGATGACCACCACCGCCTAAAAAACTCAGAGACTAAAACTGGAAACGCTTTGCATCCCCAGTGTTCGCAGTCTGGTTTGAGGTGGTAAAAGGGACACAGGATAGCAATGATTCAGGACTCGATATTCAGTATCCATCGGCTTAGTTTCGATGAGAACTATCATCCTTCCGACAGAACGCGCCTTACGACCAATTTTGCCAATCTGGCGAGGGGGGAAAGTCGTCAGGAAAACCTGCGCAACGTCCTGCGCATGATCGACAACCGGTTCAATGATCTGGCGCATTGGGATAATGCCAACAGAGATCGCTACACTCTTGAACTTGAGATCGTCTCCGTTGAGATGGATCTCGCCTTTGCTGGCAAAAGCGGCAGCTTTCCTCTGATCGAAGTCCTCTACACAACAATTGTTGATAAAAACGCTAACAAACGGATAGCGGGCCTCGCTGGGAACAGTTTTTCCTCGTACGTGCGGGATTACGACTTCAGCGTGTTGTTGCCGGCTTATAATAAAGAGAAAGCCGAATTCAGTGTCCCCCATAACTATGGGGACCTACAAGGAAATCTCTTTAAAAGCGTTATGAACTCGGCGGCTTACAAGCAGAATTTCAAAAAACTACCTGTCATCTGCCTCAGTGTCTCGACCAATCGCACCTATCATCGGACGGAAAATCAGCATCCTGTTCTCGGTGTTGAATATGAGCAGCGTGAATTTTCCCTGACAGACCAGTATTTTAAAAAAATGGGGATGCAGGTCCGTTATTTCATGCCGTGCAATAGTGCAGCACCATTGGCCTTCTATTTTTTTGACGATCTGCTGTCTGACTATTCTGCCCTTGAACTGATCAGCACCATTAGCGTGATGGAATCTTTTCAGAAGGTCTACCGTCCTGAAATTTACAATGCCAATTCTGCGGCGGCTGACTGTTATCAACCGAGCCTGAAACATCAGGATTATTCCAACACCCGCATTGTCTACGACCGTGAGGAGCGTACACAACTGGCGATTTCACAGGGGCATTATACGGACGAGCATTTCATCAAGCCGTATCATGATATTCTCGAAAAATGGTCTGCCAGTTACCCCGCCTGATCCATAAGAAGAAATACAAGGTCATCTTCCATGAAAACACTGCTCCCCACTTCAACGGCTGGTAGCCTGCCCAAACCTTCATGGCTCGCCCAGCCTGAGACACTCTGGTCCCCCTGGAAATTGCAGGGGGAAGAGCTGGTCGAAGGTAAGCAGGATGCGCTTCGCCTGACGCTGGACGATCAGGACCGCGCTGGGATTGATATCGTCAGTGACGGTGAACAGACGCGTCAGCATTTCGTCACGACCTTTATTGAGCATCTCAGTGGTGTCGATTTCGAGAACCGTCAGACGGTTAAAATTCGCAACCGTTACGATGCAAGCGTGCCGTCCGTTGTGGGTGCCGTAGCGCGTGAAAAACCAGTTTTTGTTGAGGACGCGAAGTTTTTACGCACACTGACGACAAAACCCATCAAATGGGCGCTCCCTGGCCCCATGACGATGATAGACACGCTCCATGATGGTCACTATAAAAGCCGCGAAAAACTCGCGTGGGAATTTGCCAAAATTCTTAATCAGGAAGCAAAAGAACTGGAAGCGGCAGGTGTCGACATTATCCAGTTCGATGAACCTGCCTTCAATGTGTTCTTTGATGAGGTCAATGACTGGGGTATTGCCGCGCTGGAGAAAGCCATTGAAGGCCTGAAATGCGAAACCGCAGTCCATATCTGTTATGGTTACGGCATCAAAGCCAATATCGACTGGAAAAGTGCTCTTGGGGAAGAGTGGCGTCAGTATGAAGAGATCTTTCCCAAACTGCAGAAGTCCAATATCGATCTAATCTCCCTGGAATGTCAGAACTCCCGCGTTCCGATGGATCTGATTGAACTCATTCGTGGGAAAAGGGTCATGGTTGGCGCCATTGACGTGGCCACAAAAACCATTGAGACACCAGGGAAAGTCGCAGATATTCTGCGAAAAGCGCTTCAGTTTGTTGATGCCGACAAGCTTTATCCCTGCACCAATTGTGGTATGGCGCCTTTGCCGCGTGATGTGGCGCGTGGTAAGCTGAACGCTCTGGGCGCGGGTGCAGAAATTGTTCGAAAAGAACTTTCGGCCTGACAGGCAGCCCGGCAGGTTTCTATCGTGGAGGACAGGACACAGGTCTTGCCCCCCACGATGTCAGAATTTCCGGAGGCATCAGCAGTCTCGCCACGTCTTCCGCGCTGTATAAAGTCAGCGAGAAACGCCCTCTATCCTTTATCTTTTTCGTTCCAACCGGCCTGAGCTTGCCCTCACGCGTCCATCTGGTACGTTCCCGACTGGAAATTCCCAGTGCGTCCTGGAGAGTGGCTGGCGTGAAAGGACGTGTGCAGATTTCTTCCGCCGTCGTTATCAGTTTTTCAATATCACGCGCATTGTTTGACGTGGGGCAAGCCATGTCCAGAACGTGTTCGAACCGACGCAGTCGTTTCCGACATTCCTGCTTTCGCCAGCCTATAATCCTGTGACGTTCTGAAAGAAAATCCACAAATCGCGTGAGACGTTCGCCCTTTGAAAGGGCCAGACGTTCAGGTGCCTGGAGATAAGACAGAATATCTCTGACAAGGGCATGATGTATGGGTCGTTTCACAGTTCAAACAGTATTTTGTCCAGATCAACGGAACCACGGGTTCATACAACATGGACAGCTGAACAGGCTTTCCTCATCTGAAACGCTGTCCTCCAGCTCATCACATCTCAAAACTGGTTTGTGCTGTGGTTTATTATCACTGGTGGCGGTGGGTTGAACTTTGCCGAACGAACGAGCTCCGTCATCTTGTGTGTAATCAGGCCTCATCATCAGTTCCATAATAGAGCTTGCCAAGCTCGATCGGCGAACGCCCCTGACTGCGGCGGTGAGCATTGGTATCACGCAGGGAATAGGCGCAGCCGCAATATTCCTGCTGGTAGAACTTCTCCTGTTTGCTGATCTCGATCATTCGCGCGGAGCCACCCCCTTTGCGCCAGTTGAAATCCCAGTAGGAGAGTCCTTCATAAGGGGATACGGTGCGTTGGCCGCAGTCATTGATCTGCGCCATGTTCTTCCATCGTGAAATACCGAGTGAACTGGTCATCACAGGGAAACCATGCTCATGAGCGTAAAGCGCTGTGCGCTCGAAGCGCATATCGAAGCACATGGTGCAACGCACACCGCGTTCCGGCTCCCATTCCATGCCTTTCGCACGAGCGAACCAGTTATCCCTGTCATAATCGGCATCGACGAAGGGGATACCATGTTTATCGGCAAACCGGATGTTTTCGTCCTTACGGAGAAGATATTCCCGCTCGGGATGGATGTTCGGATTGTAGAAGAAGATCGTGTAGTCGATACCCGATGCGGTCATGGCCTCCATCACCTCACCCGAACAGGGTGCGCAGCATGAATGGAGGAGCACCTTCCTGTGTCCCTTTGGTGGGGTCAAAATTTTCCGGGGTTTCTCGGTCATCGGGGACTTCCGTTGTTTCCAAAAGGTCTGTCACATTACGA
This sequence comes from Komagataeibacter diospyri, assembly GCF_006538165.1. Lineage (GTDB taxonomy): Bacteria > Pseudomonadota > Alphaproteobacteria > Acetobacterales > Acetobacteraceae > Komagataeibacter > Komagataeibacter diospyri. Next base: position 4,255 of record NZ_BDLU01000036.1, on the reverse strand, counting down.
GATGCGTTCGTCTGCGTTGGGGGCACCCCAAGGATATGCGCAATCGCGTAAATCAGGTCAGACCGGTTCAAAGTGGAGACATGAAACTCGTTCAGTCCATAGGTCTGCAAGGTACGGATCTGCTCTACCGCCACCAGACTGGCGACAATACGACGAAGTTCAGGATTCTCCGCAGTCCCATCGAACAGATGCCTCAGCCATGCCGGGACCGTTACCCCACACACAGCCGAGAAGCGCACGATCTGCTCGTAATTCGAAACCGGCATAATCCCAGGAATGATGGGGGCAGTAATTCCGGCCGCCAGACACCGGTCCAGAAAACGCAGATAGATTTCATTATCAAAGAAATACTGCGTGATGGCCCGGGTGGCCCCAGCATCGAGCTTGCGCTTGAGATTATCCAGATCAGCGTCCGGACTTGACGCTGTAGGATGGGTTTCGGGATAAGCGGCGACAGAAATATCGAAATCCGCGATACGCCGCAGACCGGCGACAAGATCACTGGCATAGGCATAGCCACCCGGTCGCGGACTATAGTCTGCAGCACCTGCAGGAGGATCACCACGCAGAGCCACGATATGATTAACACCAGCATCCCGGTAGCAACGGGCAAGGCCATCTACCTCCTCGCGGGTCGCACCGACACAGGTCAGGTGGGCGGCGGGGATGAGGTCTGTCTCCCGCTTAAGACGCAACACCGTCGAGAGAGTGCCAGCCTGCGTGGTTCCGCCCGCGCCATAGGTGACCGAGACAAAGCGGGGTGCAAGCGGTGCCAGATGCCGGATGCAGCACCAGAGCCGCTGTTCCATTGCGTCAGTTCGGGGTGGAACAAACTCGAAGGACAGGATTGGAGTTTCGGAATTACGCGACAACAGTCCGTCGATACGCCTTTCCGACAGCCAGTTACTCAGCCCATCTGTCATGTCAGTAACAAGTTCTCACAGCGTCCGATTTTTCTTTGAAAGTTTCTGGAGGAAGATTGAAGTCACATTGCAGTCCATAGTGAAAGCGGTCGTGAATGTTGTTGGAGACCATGGGCTGCGTCCGCATGAATGATTGGTCCCTCATAATAGAAGTTTATAAAAATGAACTGAAATGATATATTTTTATGACTATATGAATTTCGTGCATTTATCGGACAAAACATGGGCATTCTGGAACGCAGTCATCTGACAATCATTCAGGAAGTCGCACGGGAAGGTTCGTTGACGGCTGCCGGAACGCGTCTGAACCTGACCCAACCTGCGCTCAGCCATTCCATTCGCAAGATTGAACAGCAGCTTGGCGTCAGGATATGGCGACGGGAGGGACGATCCCTTGTTCTTACTCAGGCCGGTGAATGGCTTTTGTCCCTGGCGAACCGTCTGCTCCCGCAGTTTGAACTGGCGGAAAGCCGTATTGAACAATTCGCAAATGGCGGGCGAGGGACATTGCGCATCGGGATGGAATGCCATCCCTGTTATCAGTGGCTTCTGAAGGTCGTTTCACCTTACTTGGAGAGATGGCCAAAGGTCGATGTGGATGTGCGACAGAAATTCCAGTTTGGCGGGATCGGTGCACTGTTCAGTAATGAGATCGATATTCTGGTGACCCCTGATCCACTTTACAAACCCGGTCTGAAATTCACGCCGGTATTTGACTATGAACTGGTGCTGGCTGTTGGTCCGGAGCATCCTCTTCGGGAGGCAAAATTTGTTTTACCAGAGCAGTTAGCAGATGAAACATTGATTACCTATCCGGTTCCGTCTGAGCGGCTCGATATTTACACGCAGTTCCTGCAACCAGCAGGGATTGGACCACGACAGCAGAAGCAGATTGAAACGACGGATATCATGCTGGTGATGGTCAGCCATGGAAGGGGCGTTGCGGCACTTCCTCGCTGGCTTGTGGAAGAATACGCCACACGCTTTGAACTTTATCCCGTAAAACTGGGCAAAAAAGGCATTGCGAAACAGATATTCCTTGGCCATCGCGAAACAGATGAAGATATTAAATACCTTGAAGATTTCATAACGTTTGCTTCAGAAACAGGAAAATAAAGGGCTTATGTCGACAAATAAGTCTGGCTTGTATGTTTTTATGCCGCAACAAGTATGACTCGTTTCCAGTCAAGGCCGCTGCTTTTCTAATCAAAAGAGAGTGTGTATAGGCTCATGGGGATATGACCCAAGGAACCATTATGACACTTCCGGATGAAGCCATTTTTCGGAAAGCAATGTCGCATTTGGCCACAGGTGGAGGGTTCCAAGAACCATTTATTGATTCCTCTTGCGCCTGATTTCAGGTTTGTGGCGTGTTGATTTCTGGTTCCTGGTCCTGATTTTCGCTCTGCGTTTTGAGCGGAGAGAGGGTTTCCGGCAGGTCGGCAAGGTTGTTCCAGGCGGAACAGGCGGCGTCGATGATGTGCTCAATGCCGTCAAAGACGGTATTGGACAACCAGTTGGCGCACAGGAATTGCCAGAGATTCTCGACCGGGTTCAGTTCGGGAGCACGGGACGGTAGGAAGATCAGGCTGACATTGCGGGGCATTTTGAGCCTGGGCGTAGTATGCCATCCGGCGCGATCGAGCAGGACGACCGAGTGGGCGCCCCGTGCCACGCAACGCGAGATTTCCTCGATATGCAGTTGCATGCTGGCCGTGCCGGTGAATGGGAGCGCCAGGCCAGCGGCTTTGCCGCGCGCCGGGTAGATCGCCCCGAACAGCCAGGCATTGTCGTAGCGCTGGTCGGCCGGCTGGCGTGGCAGCGTGCCTCGCCGGGCCCATTGCCGGACGATGCCGTTCTTCTGGCCGATCCGGACCCGCCTCGACCAGCGCCTTCAATTCGGCCTCCTGTGCGGCATTCAGACGGCAGGCCGACCCCGCGTGCTGATAGTCGCGCAGGCCATCGGGCCCTTCGGCATTGAAACGGTGAACCCAGTTTCGCAATGTCTGGCGGTCCATGCCACCTACGCGGGCTGCATCGGTGCGGTTTGCCCCGTCACGGATCGCCGCCAGGGCCAGAAGCCGGCGCGCAGCATTCGCATGCCGACTGCGCGCCGCAAGCCGCCTCAGGTCAGAGGCCGAATAGTCATCCCGTAGCTTCACCGACCTCGTCATCAGCCAGTTCCTCCCGCAGCAAGAGAATCAGAGCCAACTCCGTTCGTCACTTCACATACGAGTTAGGGGCTACATCCTTTGGTATGAGGCCGTTACGACATGTCTCGGTCCGTGCTCTTCAGGATCGTCGCGCTCGACGACATGTGAAGATCATGTACGAATTCTGGTCTGCAGATTGGACCCCCTGGCAGGCTTTTGCCCGTCTACGATCCGAATGGCACGAACTCGTTTTTGATATCCGTCCCCATTATGATTTTGGACACAAGACCGTGGAAAATGATGTGCCCTGACTCAAATCACGACGGGGAGATGTCAGCGCAACCTGTACCGCAGACCTCGGCTCCCGAATTTCATGTCGTCGGGTTTGATGGTCCTCTTGATCTGCTGCTTGACCTTGCAGAGCGGCAACGGATTGATCTTGGGATGATTTCTGTTGCCATGCTTGCGGAGCAGTTTGTCGTGGAGGCAGACCGCCTGGCGCGCACGACCCCACTTATGAAACGGGCCCACTGGCTGATCTGGGTGGCCAGATTGATGTTTTTACGCTCCAGGTTATTGTTCGCCTCTCAGGTTGAGCGGAGAGACGCCGAAAAGGAAGCGCATCGCATTGTCGCTCATCTCGACGAGCTTTTGCGCATCCGAGCTGCAGCGACCTGGCTGGAGGAGCGTCCACAACTCGGAGTAACGACATTTGCGCGGGGATGCAGTGCCCTGACTGACGCACCCCGGGGACGGCAAGTACCGTATTTCGGACTGATGGAGGCCTGTCTCGGCGTTCTTGAGCGCGAACTGGCGCGTTTTGAGGAGCGCGATCCGATATATGCAATCGCCGTACCCGCGTATTGGACGATAACGGATAGAGGTGATGTTGTGGACGGCCCCCGCACGAAATGTGCGAGGATGAAATCGTCACCGTCTGCAACGCATGGAGCCATGTGTGGACGGCCCTGACGATGCAAGTGGAAAGTATGACTTTGATGGTCGGGTGCAGCCATGTGTCCGGCCTGTTTGCGCAGCCCGGGGGCTGCTGGCCCTGATGAAGTCCGCGGATTGGATCCCTGATCACCTCTGCGCGCTTTTGCGAGACTGTGTAGAATTTTGTGCGGTGCCATTTTTTCAGGCCATTGGGAACCGCTCATCGAACATGATAGCGAGCTG
>NZ_BDLU01000035.1 GCF_006538165.1 Komagataeibacter diospyri | reverse complement strand
CATCAGCCGCTCTACCGTGCAGCGGGCGACATTCCTGCCTTCGCGTCTGAGCTGATGCCAGACCTTACGCGCTCCATAAACACAAAAATTATCGTTCCATACTCGACGGATTTCATCGCACGGTCCTTTGTCTTTCTGGCTGCGCATACAAGGATTTTTCTGTCTGGTCACGGAAGCATAATAGACAGATGGCGCAATCGGCAGAACCCTGCAGATTGACCCGACACCATATGCCTGCCGGTGCATCATTGATGAAGCGCGTCATGGCCTGAAGCGGCGGTCGAGTTCCCCTTCCGCAAAATATGCTGACGCCTTGCGCAGGATCTCATTGACCTGCCGCAGTTCGCGGTTCTCGCGCTCCAGTCGCCTGATCTTTTCCCGATCAGGCAGATCATTTACCGCAGGTGCATTGGCCCGTTCATGCAGACGTGTCCATTTTGACAGCGTGTCAGGATGAATATCCAGCTTTGGTGCTATCATCATCACTGCGGACCAGCGTGACGGATGGTTCTTCTCTTCCTCCAGAACCATGCGGGCTGCACGTTCACGAAATTCAGGCGGAAAACGCTTCGATTTGTTACTCATGAATATCTCTTACCTCACGGGTCTTGCTGTCTCCACAAAACCCGGGGCAATT
>NZ_BDLU01000034.1 GCF_006538165.1 Komagataeibacter diospyri | reverse complement strand
TATCTTTATCAATGCTCATGCGGGGGCTCCTCTTCGAGCAGATTATCACTGCACCGCACAAAATTCAGGATAGTCCCGCTTTTGCTGCGCTTGGTCCCGTCGGGTTTATCCTCTCCCCGGCCTGACCGGTTCGCCATCATATCTCACCACTCCGCACATTCACCTTCGTCGCTTCTGGTGTTCGACGAGGGCGGATCTCTGAATTCTTTCAGGCGCTCCTGGCGCTGTATGCATCGCCCGTTGTGAGAAGTGCCCAGACAATCCTGGCAGTCTTGTTGGCGAGAGCGACAGATACGACACGCGCCGCCTTCTTCTCGAGCAACTTTGCAGCCCATTGACGACTGGCGTTTTCCTTGCGTGCAAGACGGATCACCGCCGTGGCGCCCAGCACGAGCAGGCGTCTGAGATAGCTATCCCCCTGTTTGCTGATGCCAACCTGTCGTTCCTTGCCACCACTGCTGTGACTTTTGGGCGTCAGACCGAGCCACGCAGCGAATTGACGGCCTGACCGGAAAGTCGAGGCATCCGGAACGGCCGCGACGATCGCGCTGGCAGTGATCGGGCCGATACCGGGAATGCCAGCCAACCGACGGCTGACACTGCTTGCCCGATGTTCCGCGACGATCTGCTTCTCGATATCGTCGATGCGTTGCTCAAGAGCCCGCAGATGCGCGACAATTTCCTGAAACAGTTTCCGAGCGGGCTCGGGCAACATTTCCTGCTCCGCATGCAGCAATGTAATCATCTGGTTCAGGCCCGCGACGCCAGCTGCCGATATAATACCGAACTCGGCAAGGTGCCCCCGCAGGGCATTGACCTGCATGGTTCTTTGACGCACCAGCAAATCCCTCGTCTTGTGCTGAAGCAACGCTGCCTGCTGAGCCGGTGACTTGACTGGCACGAAGCGCATCGTCGGGCGGGTCACCGCCTCGCAGATCGCCTCGGCGTCAGCGGCATCAGTTTTACCCCGCTTGACGTAGGGCTTCACATAGACCGGCGGCATCATCCTGACCGTATGTCCGAAAGCCGCAATTGAGCGCGCCCAGTAATGCGACGTGCCACACGCTTCCATACCGACCAGGCATGGTGGGAGTGTTTCGAAAAATCGGAGAACTTCACCGCGCCGTAAGCGACGGCGTACGAGAATGTTCCCAAGACTATCGATCCCATGCACCTGAAAAACATTCTTGGCCAGGTCGAGGCCAATCGTCGAAATCGTTCCCATAGGTGGCTCCATGCGTTGCAGACGGTGACGATTTCATCCTCGCACATTTCGTGCGGGGGCCGTCCACAACATCACCTCTCTATGGCCGCACGACGCGGGCTGAGCGGGAAGCTTTTGCTTCGCGCTACAGCGAAGCCTACGGCATGGACCTGCCTCATGATGCAGCCTGCGTGTCAGTACTGAGATAAAATTAGTATGGGGCTTGCATGGCATGCATATTTTTCAGGGATTACCCTCATTTGGATGGCTGCTGGCGTTTAATGGAAATTCCGCGCTTTCACTACGATATTTCCCGGCAAATAATCCTGATCGGCGTCAAGGGCGGCCTTCAACGACCGATTGTCCACATCGGCCAGCAGATGAGAGAGATCAATAATTTCGTACGCGACCAGATGAACCCCTCGTCTTCCTTCTGCAACCGGCCCACAACCCGTGATTGGCCTCCCGTGAGAGGCAATGAATCAACGGGGTCAATTAGAAAGAGGCATGGACATGGAAGCGCAACAAGTCTCTTGGGTCGTAGGGCGCTGGGATAGAAGAACTTGCATAGGAGTAAAGTGCGTTTGTGCGGTGACGGGGCGACAGGGCGCTGCTACCGTTTTCTGGAATCGACCACGACACGGACCTGTGCCCGCATGAGCAAATCCTTCATCGCCGCCATTCTTCAGGACTCTCTCGACTGCACCGGCGTTGTCGCCACCAAGACCGCCGATGACCTCGTTGGGGCCGTTGTCGCCAAACTGAAGCAGGAGGGCGGGTTCACGCTGCCATCCTTCGGGACGTTCACGGCCCACAAGACCAAGGCCCGCAAGGCGCTCAATCCCCGCACCGGTGAGCCTGTGAAAGTGAAGGCTGGCAAGACCGTACGCTTCAAGGCAAGCTGAGTGCTGAAGAAGGCAGTCTGATTGGACACGTCATCCAGTGACCGTCAAATGGTAATTTTCGGAGATAAAAAATTAGGAAACAGGCAGCTTCCGCCTTCATTTCAGACATTTGAAGCTGTAGAGTGCTTTTCCGAAAGCGGACGTCGTCAGGTGCTCGCGTTGAATGAAAGAATGTTCAAAATTTGTGCGCCTCATGGCCTATGCGTGCAGTTCGTTAGAGTCTGCTAAGTAAAAACTGTTCCAAGGACCAACAATCACATGAGCCTGATGCAGTATCTTTCTGTCGTTATCGCTGTTTCGGCATTCTGGCTGATCGCTATGATTGTACCTGGACTGGATTTCCTGCTTGTGACGCGCCTTGCTGTTCTGCGGGGCCGATCGGCGGCATGGCGGGCGACGCTGGGGATCGCAACCGGCGTCGCGATTTGGGGGATATGCGGGTTTTTCGGGATCCGTACGCTGTTTTATGCCGCTCCCTGGCTTTATCTTTTACTCAAAGTTGGCGGTGGGCTCTATCTGTTCATAGCTGGTTGCAAGCTGTTGATCGGAAGCTGGAAGTCCAGCGCGGCGGATGCCACAACCGCATCAACTGATCCCATTTTCGGCGGCTTTCGCACAGGACTTCTGACCAATCTGGCTAACCCGAAGGCCCCCGTCTTTGTCTCGAGCCTTTTCGCCGCCGCTATGCCGCAGCACGCCCCGGTCCAGCTGGGACTTGCCTGCGTGGTTGCCATGTTTGCTATTGCTGTCGGCTGGTTTACTCTAGTTGCGATGGTGCTAAGCCATGAGCGGGTTTCGACCGCGTTTCTGCGATGCCGACGTTGGATCGATCGCTGCGCGGGGCTTGCCTTCATGGCACTTGGCATTCGCTTCATGACTGAGCGTGCGCCCAGCTAGAGCGGTTCCACTGAACTCTGAATCGAGAGGTGACAGTGAGGGCGCGATGTGATTCACCGTTTTTCCTGATGGAGACGGTGATGGCACGAGCATTGAGTTAGGATCTTCGGAAGCGGGTTCTGGAAGCTGGAGTTGGGGGAGCGTCAGCCCGCTCGATTGCGGCGCGGTTCGGTGTTGGGATTTCGACGGCGATCCGCTGGTTGCGTCGGGAACGCGAAAGCGGCGAGCAGACGCCCCGTCGCCAGGGCAAGCCGCGCGGGTCACGGCCGGACGCGCATGAAGCGTTCATTGTCGGCATGAACGAAGCGCAGAAAGACATCATGTTGATTTTCACTGAGAACTGATGGGGTGGATGCCCGCTCCCGACGGCATCGCGATGTGCCAAGGTGATGTTGTTGAATAACGTCACGAGAAGGAGAAGGCATCCATGGACGGAGTTACCATTATTGGCCTCGATCTCGCAAAGCGGGTTTTTCAGCTTCATGGCGCCCGGGCGGACGGAAGCGTCGCGTTCCGCAAGAAACTGTCGCGCGCTCAGGTGACGACATTTCTGGCGAAGCTGCCACGGTGCGTCGTTGCGATGGAAGGCTGCGCGACCGCTCATTTCTGGGCCCGGACGATCGGTGCATTTGGACATGACGTGAGGCTCGTGCCGCCGGTGTATGTGAAGCCTTTTGTCAAGCGCCAGAAAAACGACGTGGCCGACGCCGAAGCCATCGCGGAGGCGGCGAGCCGTCCGACGATGCGCTTCGTGGAACCCAGGACGGAACGACAGCAGGCTCGGGCTATGGTTTTCAGGACGCGTGACATGTTTGTGCGCCAGCTGACACAGATGATCAACGCGCTCCGGGCTCATCTGGCGGAACATGGTGTGATCGCCGCCAAGGGAATTACGAACGTGCAGGAATTGGGACGGATCATCGAGACGGCGGAAACCGGGATCGAGCCTCTGGTCGTAGAGATGGCCCGCCTCTATCTCGATCATATCGAATAGATTTCGGGGCGAATCTCGGCATTGGAGAAAACGCTCAGGAAGGAGGCCGGCGATTCCGACAGAACGGCACGGATGATGAGCATGCCGGGGATCGGCCCGGTGACGGCCATGGCGGTCGAGGCGTTCGCGCCGACCCTGTCAACATTCCGCCGCGGTCGGGATTTCGCGGCATGGCTGGGCCTGGTGCCGAAACAGTACTCGTCCGGCGGCAAACAGGCTCTGGGGCATACGTCGAAGATGGGACAGCGTGACATCCGGCGCCTGCTCATCATCGGCGCCATGTCCGTTATTCGCTGGTTCAGCCAGAAGACGCCCGACGCCGATACGTGGCTCGGGCGGCTGCTGCGCCGCAAGCCCCGTCAATTGGCTGCCATTGCCCTGGCTAATAAAATGGCCCGGTCGCTCTGGGCCATGGAGACACGGGAAGAGTTTTTCAGAGATCCGCGCGCGGTGGCCGCCTGACAATCAGTCGGTAGCCACGCGCGGTATGTCAGCGTGTGATGAGGTCGTCGAACAGTAAGGACAAACGATCGGAAAGAACGGGTCTGGAAAAGCATTCGGGTCAATGAACCTCGAGTTCGCAGAATTGATTTGCGCCAGATCTGCGTAGCCCATACCGGCAGTGGTCATGTTCAGATCACACCCAAAGGCCTGATACATGACCGAATCCGATCACACGCCTCTACTGTTCAGCGCATCTGCTTGCACGAACGCGGGCATCCATACATGACCCGGGTTTTCCATTAGGAATTGACCCATCCAGAAGCTATTTCAGGCACAGTTATGCGGGCGGTCAAGAAGGGGGGCTATCCTTTCTGTTTTTTGACGCGGTAGTGCTGGCGCGGAACCTGTCGCTGTCATTTCCTGTCTCGGGGATATGACAGTGATGGGTCAGCCTCTCGATGAGCGGCGTTGTCATCTTCGGGTCACCAAAAACGTCTCCCCAGTCAGTGAAGCTCAGATTGGTTGTGATGATGACACTGGTGCGTCCGTAGAGGCGGCTGAGCAGATGGAACAGCAGGGTGCCACCAGATGCGCGGAAGGGGAGATAACCGGGTTCATCAAGGATCACAAGATCCAGGCAGAGCAGCCTGTCGGCAATCTGTCCGGCGCGGCTGGCGGTCTTTTCGTGTTCGAGCGCATTGACGGGGGCCGGTGAGAGGATGGTCGAAAACGTACGGTAAGGAGTTGTCCTGAACAAAAACTGGCAAAGGGCCTATCCTGAATTTCGTGTGTTTGGTGTGATGCTGAGGAAGGAGAAGCATCATGGCCCGACGCAAGAAGTCCATGATCCCTGACGACGTACTGGACCAGGTTCTGGCTGGTCGCGTGGTCCGCACGATGTCGGACGCCCTTGGGACTGTCAGGAATTTCGTGTTTAGGCGTTTGATTGCAAAAGGAGAAGCAGCTCTACCGGAAGTGTCCTCTTTGTGGTGTATGGACCATCTCTTTGATAGGCAGGTTTGACGTAGAAGGCCGTCGCGCATCGCTATCTCTGATAATTGTTCCCTATCGCGGAAGGGTACGGGTATTTCTTGATGGATCATGATCTGTCATGATATGGTAAAACATCCAACAGGAGAGGTGTCATGGTTACCCCGCAGCGTGAGAAATTCGCGACCCAAGTCGATCCGCAGATCCTGCAGGCGGTGCGCGATTTGGCCCGGAGCGAAGGGCGGCAACTCCAGGCCCTGGTTGATGAGGCGCTGGCCGATCTGGTCGAGAAGCGGAAACAGCAGCGTCCGCGTGTCCATGTCATGGCCGCCTACCAGGCCAGCCATGAGGAATTCGCGCCGCTCTACCGGAAACTGGCCGAGTGACGGACTATCTGACCGTCATCGAGGTATTGGCGATTCATGACGATCAGATCGGGCGCTATGGCGGAGCTACGGGGATTCGAGATCGAGGTTTGCTGGAAGCGGCGCTTTTCCGGCTGCAGACTGGCTATTATGCCGACCTGGTCGAAGAAGCGGCGGCGCTCTGGGAAAGCCTGTCGCAGAACCATCCCTTCATTGATGGCAACAAGCGCACGGCTTTTGCCGTGACCTGGACCTTCCTGGCCATCAACGGCGCGTGCTTAACGGCTGGCGCCGGTGAAACGGAAGACTTTATTCTCGGTCTTTATGCCGCCGGAACATTTGATTTCGAGCATCTGAAGCCGTGGCTTCGTGGCCATGTCGCCATGATCGAGTCTTGAGGGTGTGAAGGCCATTGCGGCACGGGAGGGCGGCCTGCGCTTTGAGGTGTTTCTACTGTCGACGCTGGAGGACTGACTTCTGGATCTGATCGAGCGTGGCGTGTTCTTCGATCTGTCCGAAGCCGTGTTCGTCCCGCTGGGTGAAGCCAAAGATCTGTCACCGCATCAGGATCTCTGCGACGAACTGCTACGCCGACGGCTTCGGGTGGCGCGCGACGATCAGCGTCCCGGTATCCCGGCGTCTTATCACGAGCCCTGCAGGTGTATCCGGTCGTTTGTTGGCATAAGATTTCTTATAGGACATAGAGATTGGGTTGCGGGGGCAGGATTGGTTCTCAACTTGCGGCAACCGCAAGTTGAGAACAAAGCGGGGCTAATAAGCTGTTTTAATGAACTCTTTTCGGCACACGCATGACCTCTTACTAAAATAAATACCCCTACCCTCATAAAGCGTGGAGCTTATGTATCCAGAGCTATGTCCGCTTCCGCCTTAATTCTGTTGAAAAAGTCAGGTCGAGGTGTCCGTTTAGGATTTCGTATGCGATCAGGAATGAAAATTTCCCATGATTACAGCATTCTAAATGTTGCAATATCGAACCTGATTGCTGCGTAGCAGCTCTGTCGCGACTTTTTCAACAGAATTGCCCTCATACCGGTCCTTTAATTATTCAACATCGGCCTCGCCAAGCGTGACATAGCGTTCATCTCACACTATAACATCGTAATCCGCTTCCTGCCGTGACTGTTCTGTCTGTCCCATCTTCAGACAAACGGATATTTCGAAATCGCGCCTTCCCACCGATCCGCTGGAAAACCGAGTTCGCAATCAGCCAGACCGCAACGATCCGACCCGGCAAGGGGCCGCCAATAGCCTTACGGTAATCAGATGCAACGGGACGGACGGCATCCTGCCATTGCCCAAGTTTCTCTGTGCCACTTTCAACAATCCAATGGGTTTCCCGGTCACACCACCAAGGCAACGGGCAGACAAAATGATAGTCGGTTGGAAGCTCTTTGCTCCACATATAGGTCAGATCACGCCCGTTATCGAACCGAACTGCTACGCTGATATAATCATGGGTCAGAACGAGGTCTTCCGGAAGTTCAGAAGGAAGCTTGTCTACCAGCCATGACCAGGACAGACGTGTTCTGTCGTTGAGTGGAATATCGACCGGCGTCTCAAGAATACAGCAATCACCGTCATGGGTATCCACGGTAATATCAGTGCGGGCCCCGGAAAAGATCGTGACCTCTCCAAAAATATCCATGAACGTCCAGTGTTCGGGTGGTTGAATGTGCGTCACAGATGCATCAGTAAGCCGGACCGAGACACCAATCCCACCTTCGCAGGCATTCCGTGGTCCGGGCAGGACTGCCCCATCCATACTGGCCCATAGGGAAAGGGCCTTGGTGAAGGCCTCAACCTCTCCATCCGTCCATGCACGGAATACCGTTTCTTTTTCGAAGATGATTTTTCGAATCGGACCCTGTCCACCAATCCTGATCCAGAGCGCATATTTGGGCTGAATGAGAACGGCATGCTCCCGGTCAACAATATTCGCCCCCGTGGACGATACACTGAAATGTTGACCTTTTTTCACGGAACATCCGATAGAATGCCACGCAGTCTCACCGCCTGTCAATACAAGATCGTCGGCCTGTACCGGCATGATATCATGAAGGATTCCAGACGCAGCCGCACGCTGCTGTGCGTCCCACTGTGCCATGGTCGCCTGTTTATCGGTTTCGGTTCTGCTCTGGGTCATTGGAATGTTCCCTTCTGTGAAGCGCTTCTCTCATTGCAGGCTGTGCCCGATTCCGGGAGCACGCTATTTTGCCTGTCTGGACGTGCCTTTGCAGAACTGAGGCCATCCAGTAACTATGCATTCAGGGAGCAAGGCAGGATCATGATTGTTTATACCTCGTTCGTGGTAAAAACACCTCTCCGTGATCGGGATCAGCAACCGTCGGTCAGGGAGCTCTGATGGGACGCCCTGTTGATCCGGATATCCGAAGCCGATTACTGGACAGGATCATTGCCTATGTCTGGGAACATGGGATTTCTGATTTTTCGTTGCGACCGCTGGCTGAGGCGGTGAGTTCAAGCCCCCGAAACATCGCCTACCATTTTGGCTCACGGGAGGACCTGCTCTGCCTGATTTTTGATACCGTCAGGGAACGGGTTTACGAAGAGTTTCGCGCGGTTCAGGAGGATGCGTCCTCACTGGAGGATGCGCTGAACCGGCACTGGGACTGGCTGGCTGCGCCAAAGCACCGCCGCATGGAACGGCTACTATATGAAATGTTCGGAATTTCCGTCAATAATCCTGAGCGTTACAACGGCTATGCGCGAAGGATTGCCGATGAATGGCTGAAACATATCTCGGACTTGTTGGAGCGCTTTGGCATCAAGGATGGGCCGGGGCAGGAACTTGCAACACTGATCATGACGGTATTCCATGGTGTCACGCTGGATCTTGCTGCGACGGACGACGTGCTCCGCATCGAAAAATCTGTTCGCACCTGCATAAGTCAGGTAAAATTACTGACAAATTCGTAGGTAAGCGACCTGCTGGTTTCGCCCTCATCCCGGTCATAAGCGGAGCTATTCGACGTTCCGGAAAGCGGACATGAGGATCTGAAACCTCGCCAAGCCTTGCGATTATCCGCATTGACGTGAGATGCTGTTATAATCAGTGTCAAAAGCGAATGTAATTCTAGCTTCTGGACTGATGACCGACCTTATTCGAGACCTCATTCTTCGCTGGCGGGACGATCCGGCAGGCACCTATCGGAGCTGGTTTTTGTGGGATGAGCGCCTCAAGAACTTCCGGTCTATCCGTCGCGGTCTGCAGCAGGTCGTTGCCGAGATTGCCGATGGCACATTCGGGGTTGCCTATCGTGGCTCATCCTTGGAAACGGTTGTTCATTCGATTGCTGAGCAGCGTCAGATTTTCAAGGGAGCAGATCACGCGTTCCTGTGGAAGCCGAAGCTGCGCATTCCCGATATCTATGAAAGTCCTGCCAACCAGAAAGCATTCGGGCAGCTTCTTGATACCTGTTTGTGCTGCAATACCGAAGAGCATGTGGTCTCGGCCATTCATGCAATCGATGCCCGCAAGATAAAGGGACTGGGACCAGCCGTCGCCAATCTGCTCTATTTCCTGCATCCCACGATCATGCCGCCTTTCAATACGGCGATCGTGAAGGGCTATAATGCCCTGACCGGATCAAAGGTGAAGCTGGGGCGATGGGAGGACTATCTTGCCATGCGGCAGGGCATCCTGAAGCTGAATGCGACCTATCGTTCGCTGTTGTCCAATGATCTGGGCGCAATTGGTGGACTGCTATTTGATCTCGGAAGCGGACGCTATTCAGCTCCGCCTCTCGAGAATGACAAAACAGCGCGGGAACTCTGGGAAGCCGATCTTTACCAGGTGAGGGAGCAGAGCGCAAAAGAGGCCCGGATCCTCGCTGCGGAGCGGGAAACGGATCATACCCATACCGAGATTCAGGGCTGGCTTCGTGATCTGGGGCATTCTCTGGGTTACGATGTCTGGATTGCCGCCAACGATCGCAGTCGTCCATGGCAGGACGGCAAGCTGGGGGACGGCTGCCTGTCGGTGTTGCCGGGCTTCACGACAGCAACGCAGGGAGCGGAATCCGTGCGCCTGATCGATGTGCTTTGGCTGGACCGGGAAAGCCAAAGGATTGTTGCAGCCTTCGAAATCGAGCATTCAACGACCATCTATTCCGGTATCGTGCGAATGCTGGATCTTGCTCTCGGGTCAGAGGCGCAGGCCTTGGAGGGCCTGTTTCTTGTGGCACCAGACAAGCGGGAAGCTGACGTGCGGGAACAGTTGCGGCGGCCGGCCTTCAGCAGGATAGCCGATCTGAAAGTCCGGTATCTGCCTTATGGGGCGCTTGAGAAGGACCGTGCATCCATTGCTCGTTTCGGCCAGAGTATGAAGCCCATCGAGGCGATTTCGCATGCTTTGACACCGATCTGATATCGTTGTCGATATAAGAGTAAACATGCTGAACTTTTTTCAGACTTCAGGGAGAATCGATTGTCATCGCCGATTTTGCAACGATGATAATGTGGTAACAAGGTGATGTCAGACACCACTTATAGTCACGAAACACAGCACTCGGTGATGATCCAGCCGCCTAGCGGCCTCACTATGCTCTCCCTCCTTTCCATCCTGACTGGTGTCGTTGTCGGAACGGTCTGTGGAACATTCCGGCTGTTACTGGAACATGCAGCGGGCTTGAGAACAGCTCTGGCGCTTGATGCCGCGCACCCGTTTCCCGCCGGTCTGATGATGATTGCGATCGGCAGCATCACGGCTTTCATCGCGGCCTGGATGGTCAGGCGACTGGCACCTCTGGCTTCTGGAAGCGGGATCCCTCATGTCGAGGCCGTTCTGGCCGGACTGGCAACACCTGCTTCTGTCGGGCTGATACCGGTCAAGTTCATCGGAGGATTGCTGGCCATCGGCGGGGGACTGGCGCTGGGGCGCGAGGGGCCTAGCGTGCAGATGGGCGCAACGGCCGCCAATACGATTGGCCGGCTGTTACGGCTGGGACCAGCGGATTGCCGTTCGTTGCTGGCGGCTGGCGCCGGGGCTGGACTGGCAACAGCATTCAATGCCCCGGGCGCTGGCGCGATTTTTGTTCTGGAAGAACTGGTCGGCAGGTTCGAGGCGCGAACCGCCTGTTCCGCACTCGGTGCTTCCGTGTCCGCCATCCTTGTCGCCCGCGCGTTGCTGGGCGGTGATCCTGATTTTATGGTGGCCGACAGTCCCATGGTCATCAGCGTCTCAACACAGTTGCTGTTTTTACTGACGGGGCTTGCAGTTGGCCTGCTCTCTGTCGTTTACAACCGGACAGTTCTGGCCACGTTACGGCTGGCTGAACGGATGAATATTGGCGTGGAAATTCGGGCTACGGTTATTGGCGCTATCGGTGGGCTGATCGTCTGGCTTACACCGCACCTTGCCGGTGGAGGCGACTGGATCACGCAAAGCGCCATCGACGGAACGCTGATCTGGACAATGCTGCCGGGACTGTATGTCCTGCGTCTGGTCTTCGGCTCGCTTTCCTATGCCGCAGCAACGCCGGGTGGCCTCTTCGCTCCCATGCTGGCTCTGGGGGCTCTGGCGGGGCTGGGCTGCGGAGATCTGGCTCATGTTTTGGCACCCACGCTGGCGGGGCGGACCACACCCTTTGTTGTGGTCGGTATGGCGGCGATGTTTGCTGGAGCGGTGCGGGCGCCTTTGACCGGGATCATTCTCGTGACGGAAATGACCAATACGCCCAGCCTGCTGCTTCCGCTGCTCTCGGGCAGTTTTGCCGCGATGTTCGTTGCTGATGGCATGGGTGAAGCGCCGATTTATGAGGCGTTGCGCACCCGCGCCGCAGCCGAAAAACGCTAAGCTCGGTCTTTTCCTCGGCCGAGCCTGAGAGCGTTGGTGACAACCGTCACGGACGACAGAGCCATGGCCGCGCCGCCGATAACCGGGGAAAGAAGAAGCCCGCAGATCGGATAGAGCACACCGGCGGCGATCGGAATGCCGATCCCGTTGAACAGGAAAGAGAAGGCCAGATTCTGCCGGATATTGCGCATGGTCGCATGGGCGAGCCATCTCGCCCGGACCAGTGCTTCCAGACTGCCATGCGTCAGAGTGATCCCGGCGCTTTCGATCGCCACGTCGGTGCCGGTTCCCATCGCGATCCCGACGGATGCGGCTGCGAGCGCGGGGGCATCATTCACGCCATCGCCCGTCATGGCGACATGCGCGCCCTGCGCTTCCAGACGTCGTATGATATCCGCCTTGTCCTGTGGCTTCAGGCCAGCATGAATCTCCGCGATATTGCCCGCCTGCGCTGCCACAGCCTTCGCCGTCGCGTCACTGTCGCCTGTGAGCATGATGATCCGGAGACCGTCTTTGTGGAGAGCCGCGAGAGACGCGCGTGTATCCGCGCGCAGAGGGTCCGCCACGGCGATCAGTCCGGCGAGCCTGCCGTCCACCGCCACGAACATCACACCCGCTCCGGCTTCCCGATGCGCGGTCGCACTGTCTTCAACAGGGGATACATCAGCACCGGCCTGTTTCAGACACTCGGCATTACCCACGACAACGGCATGGCCATCAACATTGCCGGTTACGCCCAGTCCCGGCCGGGAGTCGAAATGGGTGAGAGCGCCGGTTACGCCCTGCCGGTCTTTCAGGGCCTGCGTGATGGCCTGCGCGAGAGGATGCTGGGAGCGTGTCTCCACAGAGGCGGCAAAACGCAGCACTTCGTTTTCCGGCCAGCCATTGGCCGCTTCCACGGAGATCAGCTTCGGAAGGCCTTCCGTCAGCGTGCCGGTCTTGTCCACAACCAGCGTATCCACCCTGTCGAGCGCCTGAAGTGCTTCGGCATTGCGGACCAGAACGCCTTCACGTGCACCCCGCCCTGTGCCGACCATGATTGATATGGGCGTAGCCAGCCCAAGCGCGCAGGGACAGGCGATAATCAGAACCGAGATGGCATTCAGAAGAGCATGCCCGAAGCGCGGAGCCGGTCCAACGACGTACCATACGATGAAAGTAAGCGCGGAAATGGCCAGCACCAGAGGGACGAACCATGCGGCGACCCGGTCGGCCACGGCCTGAATGGGCGCGCGGCTGCGCTGGGCAGAGGCGACCATTTTCACGATCCGCGCCAGCATGGTGTCGCTGCCGATTGCCTGTGCTTCGATTTCGAGGCTGCCATTGCCGTTGATCGTGCCGCCAGTCACCATGCTACCGACCTTTTTGGCGACAGGCGCTGGTTCCCCGGTAATCATGGCTTCGTCAACGCTGGACGTGCCGTCGAGCACCCTGCCGTCAACAGGAATCGCTTCTCCCGGCAGCACCCGCAGTCGATCTCCGACTACGACAGCGTCCACGGTTATGTCTGTCGGCTGCCCGTTCTCTCCGATACGGTGAGCTTGCTTTGGTGTGAGATCCAGCAGGGCGCGGATGGCATCACCGGTTGCGGCACGTGCCCGAAGTTCCAGAACCTGTCCCAGCAGAACCAGCGCAACGACCACGCCCGCCGCCTCGTAATAGACCGGCAGGGCTCCATCGGGCATTCTGAAACTGGCCGGGAACGTCCCCGGTGCGAGCGTTGCGGCCAGACTGTAGCCAAACGCGGCGCCGACGCCGAACATGATCAGCGTGAACATGTTGAAGTGGCCGGTCCGCAGTGAGGCCAGCCCACGCTGAAAGAAAGGCAGTCCTGCCCAGCAGACAATCGGAGTAGTCAGCGCAAGCTGAACCCAGGAAGACCATGATCTCGGAACAAGGTGGAGACCGACATCGCCACCCATGGCGATGAACATTAGCGGAACGGCTAAAAACACGGAGACGATCAGACGACGTCTGAAATCATGCAGTTCGGGGTTTTCCCTTTCTGCTCCTGTCGGTTCCTCCGGCTCCAGCGGCATGCCACAAAGCGGACAGCTCCCCGGGTGATCCTGCCGGATCTGCGGATGCATCGGGCAGGTCCAGATCGTCCCCGGCTTGCTTTCTCCAACGGCGGAAGGCTGTTGGAGCGCATAATGGCAGTTCATCACCCGCCTGGAGGGCGCCGCTTTTTCCTGCGCTTCCTTCACAGGTTCTAGTGTCCTGATCGAGAAGTTTGTATGATTATTCTGATGGTTGGGGTAATCGAATGGGACGTGCGGCGGTTGCGATCGAACTGACGGCATTAGAGCGTCAGGAACTGGAGTCTCTGGCAAGGGCGCGCAAGACGGGCCAGGCGCTTGCGCGGCGAGCCCGTATTGTCCTTGCCGCAGCCGATGGGCATGAGAACAGGGCGATCCGTGACCTGACGGGCGCGGATATCAACACGGTTGGCAAATGGCGCCGACGGTTCGCGGTAGACCGTCTGGAGGGGCTTTACGATGAACCACGCCCCGGGACGCCGCGCTCGATCGGCGACGAGGAGATCGCGGAGACGATCCGTAGGACACTGGAAGAAACCCCGCGCGATGCCACGCATTGGTCACTGCGCTCGATGGCGCAGGCCGTGGGGTATGCACCGTCAACGATCCATCGCATATGGAAAGCGTTCGGGTTACAGCCGCATCGAACAGAGACCTTCAAACTGTCGACCGATCCCCTCTTCGTGGAGAAGGTTCGCGACATCGTTGGACTGTATATGGCACCGCCGGAGCGTGCGCTGGTGCTGTGCGTGGATGAGAAGAGCCAGATCCAGGCGCTGGATCGCAGCCAGCCCATGCTCCCGATGCGGCCCGGACAGGTCGAGCGGCGGACACATGACTATACCCGCCACGGCACGACCTCGCTGTTCGCAGCTCTCGACATTGCCACCGGCACCATTATTGGAAAGTGTTACCCGAAGCACCGATCCACGGAATTCCGCAAATTCCTCGATCAGATCGAAACCAATGTGCCGACTGACCTCGATATCCATCTGGTGATGGATAACTATGCCACCCACAAGACGAAGCTGATCCGTGACTGGTTGGCCAGGCGCCCGCGCTGGCACGTTCATTTTACGCCGACCGGGGCCTCATGGATCAATCAGGTAGAGCGGTTTTTTGCTCTCGTCACTGAAAAGCAGATCAGGCGCGGCATCCACCGTTCGACCGAAGCCCTGGAGTCCGACATCAGGGCTTTCATTGCCGTCCATAACGAACAGCCCAAGCCCTTCAAATGGACCAGGTCCGCTGACGACATCCTGCAGGCCGTCAAGCGATTCTGCCTCCGTACTACCAAAATCAGCGAAACTTCAGAATCAGGACACTAGTGTCATGCCGCATTTGGGGCATTTGCCGGGATGCGTCTCCCTGATCTCGGGATGCATGGGACATGTCCACACCATCGGGGGCGTGCTGTCAGCCTTGATGAAGGCTGCCGGATCGGCCTCAAACTTCTTCTGGCAGTGCGCGCTGCAGAATAAATAGCTGTGCCCGTTATGCTCGCTCTTGAACCGGCTGGCACCTGGATCAACCGTCATGCCGCATACGGGATCGCGTGTTTTCATGGTGACTGACGGATTCGTCGGCATTGCTTTCGTTCCGAACGTGAGAGGTGAATATCCTTGAGGTGGTGGCAAACCGCCAGAAAATGCGCGAGCGTCTTTTTACGATCTGAGTCCGTGATGGGCGTGATTGAGAGCCTGAGCAAGCATGAATCCGAGAAAGACTGCACTCATGCCGAGCACGAGCGAAATCCCGACATTCAGACAGGCCCTACCGGGATGTCCATTCTGAAGCAGGTTAAAGGTCTGAAGGCTGAATGAGGAGAAGGTGGTGTAACCACCGCAGACCCCAACCATAAAAACCAGACGTGCCGTGTCGGAAACATGCGTGCGACCACCTGCCGCCGTCAGTGCTGCAAACAGGGCTATGGCGAACGAACCGGTGAAGTTGATCAGGATCGTACCCCAGGGCAGGGTATGGCTCCAGCGCGCGGTGGCCAGACCGACCCAATAGCGTAACAATGTGCCAGTGGCACCCCCAAATCCGATCAGGAGTGTCGGCAGAATATTGGGCAGCATAAGCCTCTTTCCTGCGATCTGCGGTCAATGATGGGTCAGGATCGGAAGCGTGGCGTGTAAGAGGATATCCTGCGTCGGCCCGCCAAACAGCCACTCGATGAAATGCGGGCGGCTATAGGCGCCCATGACCAGAAGATCACCACCTGCCTTCAGGGCATGCTGTCGGATTTCCTCTCCCACATCGGATGAGGCAATGACAAAGCGATCAATGGCGACAATCACGCCTTTCCGCCGGAGTTCTTCCACGATGGGCGGTTCAGTGACCTCATTGACCCGGTCCTCGCCAATTACAATACTGACATGGGATGCCCGCTCCAGAAAGGGCTGAGCAGCGGCCATGGCCCGCTCAAGGGCTGAGGACGGATGCCAGGCGATCACCGGATGCCCCCCAACGGTCTCATGATGCTGAAGCGGCGCCACGACCACCGTGGCACCCGCATCATATAAGGCCCCGCTGAAGGCCTGCGTGACTTCCTCCGGGTCTGAAGAAGAGCGTGGACGGCTGAGAACGGCCATGTCAGCATTCATGGTCTCACGGGCGACTGTCTTGCGGATATCCCCCGCGATTTCAATCCATTCGGCCGTCTGCTGGTCGGTCAGACCGGCGTTCCATTTCTGGAAGATGTCGCGCAGCACATCAGCTTTTGTAGAAACCTTCTGCGCAAAACGCTTTTCTTCTTCGGGGCTGGGCATTCCTTCATCAGGCGTCTGATAATCGGGATTGTCCTGAAGTTCAGGATGGAGAACCCTGATCGGTGGATGACCGAGACGGGCGGCCAGTTCTCCTGCGGTCTCAAGAGTATAGGTTGCAGTTTCGATACGGTCGAGGATGGCAAGAATACGCATGGTCTGTGCTCCTGAAATGATGGTGGCGCACTCTCTGTCAGGGCGTCGGCTGCATACCGAAACGCCAGGATTCAGCGGGCTTGAAATAAAGCGACGTGTCTTTCAGAAGTGCTGCGTGGGAGAGGCAGAATGCTTTCAGATCTTCATGGTCGCCCAGAATATCGACATAGACGGACAGAAGCGTGTTGGGGATTTCCCCCAGTGTCTGCTGGATTTCACCGCTTTTCCAGAAGCCGTAATGTGAAAAGTGGGCATTCGAGTAGGTAAAGCCTGCTGCCCGGGCCGCAAGGACGATGTCACGATAGAGAGGTCGGCGCTGAAACAGGCGGGCAAAAGGCCTCTGCTGCCTGTTTTGCGCCCGTGATGCGGACGTCATGAAGATTCGAAGGATACCGGCAGGTTCTGTCAGAAGTGTGGGTGCCTCGTGCATAGCTCATTTTCCGGTTTGTGCTGCTGGGTCACATGAGGTCTGTGTGTCAGTTTTCCGGACGCGTCGTCCGATGAAATCTCGCGCCTGCCGGAGCGCCATGCCCGCCGTGATGTGAGGATGTGCGGCCTTTGGAATGCCGATGCGCTGGGAAAGGTAGATCCCGGAATGACCGGAGCAGAGATAGGCAATGAAACAGCCGGTCGCGATATAGATGACATCCGTCGCGCCAAACAGTTCGACCTCCATGAAGGTGCAGGCCAGGGGGGTGTTGGCCGCTCCCGCGAAAACAGCCACAAATCCGACGGCCGCGAGAAGATCGGTCGGCACGCTGAGAAGGATGGACAGCGTATGGCCCAGACCGACGCCAATGAAGAAAAGGGGCGTGACTTCCCCGCCCTTGAAGCCGGTCGACAGGGCGGCGGCCGTGAAGGCAAGTTTCCATAGCCAACTCCACGTATAGTCATCCAGATGGAAGAAATTGAGGATTGAAGCGCCATCAGGGGGCGCAGCCAGGCAATAGGACAAACGTGGCGGAAAACCGGGCTGAGGCGGTGAACAGATTCCGCGAACAGCAGGCTGGTCAGGCCAAAGCAGACGGACGCCAGGCCAACCTTCAGCAGCAGCACCGGATCCGTATGAAATATCGGTCCGGAAAGATCAGGATAACCGGCAAACGCGACCTTGTAAGGGACGTGACGAATGCCCCAAGCATGACATACCATATCCGCGAGGATTGAGGCCGCCGCGACCGGGACGAGGGCACGGTAGTCAATGCTGCCGATACTCAGCACTTCCATGGCGAACACAGCGCCGGCAACGGGTGTTCCGAAGACCGCGCCAAATCCAGCCGCGATTCCGGCCATCAGGATGATGCGGATCGCGCTGTCGTCTAGCCGGAACAGGCGGGCAAACCCGGATGCGATACTTCCACTGATCTGGACCGCTGTTCCTTCCCGACCGACGGAGGCGCCGAACAGGTGGCTGATGACGGTGGCGATCAGAACAAGAGGGGCCATGCGCAGGGGCACACCGCCACTCGGTTCATGGATCTGATCGACGATCAGATTGTTGCCCCCTTCAGCGGAGCGTCCGAACCAGTGATAAGCCAGCCCAACAGCTACACCTGCCAGCGGCAGGAACCACAGCAGATCGGGATGGGTGGAGCGATAGTCGGTGACGTGATCAAGCGCCCAGAGGAAGACGGCGCATAACGTGCCGACACAGGCCGCCATGGGCAGCAAAAGCCCACTCCAACGCAAAACGGTCAGAATGTTGGCTACAATAGAATTTTGAAAAAACGGAAAACGACCCATGGCTCTGAACGCACTCCTCCCTCACATGCCACTATGGCGAGGTAGGAGTCATCAGCCCTTCGGGCGGTTCGACTTCATTACGAAGTCAGGCAGAGTCCATTGCCGTCCCGCCATAATACGACTTATCTGCTGACTCATGTCAATATTTTTTGGCATGTTAGCGACGCGCTTCGTATAATGTCACCTTGCCCGGTGTATCCATTTTAATTTGTCTCCTTTCAAACGCTCACTTGCGGAAAAGAGGGAGAATACGACTGTTTAATGACTGGTTGTGTCTTTTGGCACTTCGACAGCGGACAGTCTGTTCTCCTCCTGATCTGCCTGTCCGCTCAGTCATATAGGAGCAGACAGGCGGCAGTCGCCCTCATCTCTGCCGTTCCAAGACCTGTCATGCTTTCCCGATAGCAGATGGTGTGGATGGCTCCTGCTCACGGCATCTGAGTGCCAAAGTGTGAGAATCTGTCGCGAGGATCTCACGAGCAAAGGAGCCACCCATCATGGAGATTACCACGATCGGCCTCGATCTGGCGAAGAACGTGTTCTAGAGTACGTCTACCTTATTCTGGTTCATACCCTGCGGCGGTGAAGAAGTTGGCGCATTCGTCAGGAGTAAAGGCATCCAGGACTGATCCAGCGGCGTCCCATAAGGCTGTGACGGTTCTTGCTGCCTTGGCGCGTAAAAGGGCCTTGAGTTTGGCGAATGCCATTTCGATCGGGTTGAAATCGGGACTATAGGGAGGGAGGCAGGAACATCATCTGTACCCCCACTCGTTCGATAGCCTTTCGCACTCCCGGAACCTTGTGGGCGGGCAGATTGTCCAGCACGATGACATCGCCCGGGCTCAGCGTCGGCACGAGAACATGCTCTACATAGGCCTGAAAAATCTCGCCGTTCATGGCGCCATCATGCACGAAGGGTGCGGTCATGCCCGTGAGGCGCAAGCCGGCAGTGAAAGTCGTGGTTTTCCAATGGCCATGAGGAACGCCTGCCCGACAGCGTTCTCCGCGTAAAGCGCGACCACGCAGGCGGGCCATCTTCGTGGAGAGGCAGGTTTCGTCGATGAAGACCAGGCGGCGTGGATCAAGGTCAGGCTGGCCGTCGAACCAGTCCTGCCGACGTTTCAGGATATCTTCGCGCTCCTGCTCCAATGCATGTGCGGTCTTTTTTTGAATGTCCACCCGCGCTGCCGCAGCCATCGGCTGATCATGCTGCGGCCGATCCCTACAGACTGCTCATACTTCAGGCGCGTCACCATCTCGTTGAGCGTGATATCTTTCTGCGCTTCGATCATGCCACTAATGAAAGCTTCATGTCCGTCCAGCTTTGAGCCGCGCGGCTTGCCCTGACGGCGCGCCGCCCGTTCGCCGCTTTCACGCTCACGCCGAAGCCACCGGATCGCCGTCGAAATGCCGATCCCGAACCGCTTCGCCAATGAACGGGCTGACACGCCCGCTGCTCCGCCTTCCAGAACGCGCACCCGAAGATCGTCGCTCAATGCTCGCGCCATCACCATCTCCATCAATGGAAACGGTGAATCACAATCCACGCTCTGTGTCACCCCACACGATTCATAGTTCAGTGGACGCGCTCTAGTTTGCGGCGTGGCTCGGGCTGACGCCGTTGCAAAACTCGAGTGGTGGCAAGGAGCGTCTCGGACGGATCAGAAAACTGGGCGATCAATATTTGCGGAGCCTGCTGATGATTGGAGCGACCGCGATGGTGCGGCAGTTCAAAATGCGACCGGAAAAGACACCGCCGCATGTCGCATCGTTGATGGCCCGCAAGCCAGTTCGGGTGGCGACGGTTGCCATGACGAACAAGATGGCGCGGATCGTCTGGGCGTTGATGGCGCGTGGCGAAACATATCGCGTCGGCCACATACCAGCGCTGGCCGCCTGAAGGCGAACGGAACACAGAGAGATCGGCTGGTTGACCCTGGCTGAAGGAGGTTGCGGGAGCAACGCGACGTAATGGCAAAACCGGTCAGGCCGGGAACAGGGACAACCCACTTAATGTCCGAGGCGTCACAACCTGATAAGCAGAATGGGACCTTGTTCGCGGACTCCATCAGGGCCAGCAGTCTTTTGAACGACTGCATCAACAGGCCGAACAGAAGACTGCTCCCGACCAACGCCGGAATGTCACTTTTCTCTTGCAAAGCAGGAGCCATCCACAGAGGACATTACCGGTTTCCCTTGACGTAGGATCTGGAAGTGTCCAGCGGTAACGGCATGGATACCATCAGCCTCCTTGCTCTGCTCCTGACCCTCTCGGCAGGCTTCAGCATTCTCAACCATCACACACTGCGTATTCCTGTCACGATTGGTGTTCTGATTTTCTCGTTGCTGACGTCGCTTGTGGTCATGATTCTGAATCCGATGCTTCCGGCCTACGACCTTCAGGCTTTTCCACGATCGATGCTTGGAGCGATCAATCTCCCTACGACCCTTCTGAATGGCGCGTTGTCTCTCCTTCTGTTTGCCGGGGCCATGCAGGTCAATGTCGGCCATCTGAGAGCAAAGCTGATGTCTGTGACAGCCCTCTCCATTCTGGGAACCGTTCTGGCTGTCGCGTTTCTTGCGGTCGCAGCGTGGTACGTTTTTCCCCTGCTGGGACACGCCGTTTCCTTCACATGGTGCATCGTACTCGGTGCCATTCTCGCGCCTACGGACCCGGTTTCAGTCGTGGGAATGCTGAAACGTCTGGGCCTGCCGGGACCGCTTCAGGCTGTTTTTGCGGGTGAAAGTCTGTTCAACGATGGCGTGGGCGTTGTCATTTTCGGTGTCACGATCGGGCTGGCAACCGGGGGAAGTCAAGAAGTGACGGCCTCTGAGATTGCACTGAGTTTCTGCCGGGAGGCAATCGGTGGTGGTCTGTTGGGCGCATTGACCGGGTGGATTGCTTTGCGGGTGCTTAAGGGGCAGCGGGATCCACATATCGACCTGCTGACATCGCTGGCTCTGGCCACTGGAACCTTCAGTATTGCCAATCAGTTTGGAATGTCCGGAGCGATTGCCGTCGTTGTGGCCGGTCTCAGCTTTGGAACAAGCTATAGCCATTCCATTTTCGACGAGGCGTCTCGCAAGGACCTCGACGTGGCGTGGACCCTCATTGACGAGGTGCTGAACGTCCTGTTGTTCATGCTTATCGGCTTTGAAATCCTCGAGATTAAGCCGCATTTGTTTGAAATTCTAGCGATGCTTGCCATTATCCCGCTGTCCATTGCTGTACGGGCTCTGAGCGTACTCTTTTCGACGCTTCCGGCCCACCTCAGACAATGGGAACGGGGCCGCGTCCTGAGTATCCTGACATGGGGCGGCCTGCGTGGCGGCATCTCGGTCTCTCTGGCGCTTGGTCTGCCACCTGGAGACTTACGCGAGTTGCTGTTGCCAGTTTGTTACGGCGTGGTGGTGTTCACAATCATCGTACAAGGGCTCACGATGGAATGGGTTGTCCGGAGACTGTTCCCTTCCACCCATCTCTCAAGCTCAGATGGGTAATTTCTCCTCAGGGGCAGCCATTTGCTTGACGGGCAGCGGCTTTGGTGGCGTGGCGGGTTTGTCCATCGTTTCCAGAAATCTATCGGCCAAGGCGGTATAAAGCGGTTGAGGGCAAACAATCCGGGAGACACCAAATGCCAGAAAAGCTGTGGCCAGAAGGGCAAGTGTGACCTGTTGGTTATCGCAGATTTCCATGACGATGATCGTCGCCGTTAAAGGCGATTGAGCAACACCACAGAAATAGGCGACTGTCCCCAACAGCACGACTGCCCCAGGGGTCGTGTGCAGCAGAAACTGCTCGATCCATCCGCCGATTCCCGCTCCGATTGCAAGAGAGGGTGCGAACATACCACCTGGAATTCCGGAGCAGTACGAGACCAGCATGGAGAGGTACTTCAGGATAAAGAACGAGGCGGGATAGTGGTCGGTCCCTGCAAAAATTGCCTGAGCCTGCACATAGCCCGTTCCGTAAGTGTTGCCTTTGGATATCAGGCCGATCACGGCGGTTAGCAGGCCACATAGTGCCGAGAACATGATCGGACGCTGTTTGGCCAGTCGGCCGACAGACCCTGGTAAGCCTCTGGAAGCCCTGATGACGAGTGCGGCAAAGCTTCCCCCAGCCAAGCCACCAACAATCCCGCAGACGAGAACGGCGATCCACGCCGTCCCCACCGGGATGTTGACGTCGGCATGACCAAAATAGGTATAGTTCCCCATAAGGGTGATAGCGGTGACACCTGAGATCACAACGATCGTCAATGTGCGACCTGAGGCTTTCTTCTCGAAAGAGTGAGAAAGCTCCTCAATGGCAAAGACAATTCCAGCCAGAGGCGTGTTGAAAGCCGCTGCCATTCCAGCAGCGCCACCCGCCAGAATCATGCTGCGCTTGGACGCGATATTGGATTGCCCAAGCAGTCTGGAAAAACCATGCATGATCGACGCTCCAATCTGCACGCTGGGACCTTCACGTCCGATGGAGGCACCGCAGACAAGCCCAAGGCAGGTCAGAATGATTTTCCCGGCAGAAATCCGCAACGTGAGAATACGGTCAACAACGTCGTATTTTCCCATGTGGAGGGTGGCGATCGTCTGGGGAATTCATGACCCCTGTGACCCTTTGAAAAGGGTTCGCGTCATCCAGGTAATAAAGGCAAAGCCTGCAGGCGCGAGAACAAGCATGGCCCCGGGATGCCACATCACGAAGCGCGTCCGCAGGTCCGCGCACTGATCACCCAGCCGGGCGAACAAAACGGCTGTCAGACCCACAAGGACAGCGCCGATCCAGTAAAGACTCATCCTGCGCCAGCGTGTTGTCCTGGCACGCGCTGTTCGTCTGAGATGATGGATCCTGCCCTTGTGGTGAGCAGATGGTTTCACAGGAGCAGAAGGCACATCAGACACAGAGAACGTCCATAGCAGTATAAGCCGTTTCCTCGGCCCTCATGACGACGACTGGAAAACTGGAATAAGAATGTCGTGCCAGATTTGTCTGGACCGGGTCAAATATCGGAATTCATGATGTCGCCTTCCCTCATGCCCATTGCTGTCTCCGGTCGCCGCGTCTTCATCCTGGGTCTTGTGGCAGGATATGTAGATGCTCTGAGCTTCGTGGACCTCGGAGGTGTCTTCGCAGGTGCGATGACTGGAAACACCACGCATATGGGCGCTTCCTTCGTACAGGGAAACTGGTCCCATGGTTTCCTGCTGGTCGGTGCGCTGGCTATTTTCTTTGCCAGTGCAGTCCTGACCAGCTTGGCGCGCCTTCTCTGGCTTCCGGCATACGGCGTTCTGTTCATGACGATCCTGATGGTGCTGGCACAGGCGGCTCATTCATCTTCTTACCGATACTGGGGCGAGTTCGTGATTCTTCCAGCCCTGCTGGCTGTCCAGGGAGAAACCATTGCAAAATTTTCCGGCACACCGATGCCGACGATTGTCATTACAACCAATCTTCTGAAAGCCGCATCTGGTATTGCAACCTGGGGGGCCGTGATGGCAGCACTCGGGCTGGCAGTGCACGGCAGCTTTCCGTTTCTTTGGCCCTGCCGTTTCTGGGTCTTCTTTACTGGGACGTCTGGAGAACAGAGCGTGACGGGCGTTACGAGGACTGAAAGGAACCACTCGCTTCTATGTGGGACTTGTCTGCTGTTTTCATAATGCTTTCCACAAAATCTGAGAACTGACGGGCCTTGGCGGTCACCAGCCGTCCCGCGGGAAAGACGGCCCAGAGATCGATTGTCGGCAGGGACCACGCTTCAAGGACACGAACGACTGCGCTACTCTCAAGTTCTGGCGCAAACATCCAGTCGGATGCGATGGTCAGGCCCATATCCGCCAGAACGGCGGCCCTGAGCCCTTCGGCAGCGCTGACCTTAAGTCGTCCGCTGACAGAGACCGACACCGCGGCACCATCCCGGCGGAATGACCAGGCGGCTGATAACTGGCTGTAAATGATCGCTTCATGGTTCGTCAGATCTGCCGGAGAACGCGGCATTCCAGCCCACTTGAGATAGGCAGGCGTAGCGAGGACCGAGCGTCGTCCTGTTGCGATCTTCCGGGCGATTGCTGTGGAATCTGTGAGTGTTCCCATTCGTAGGGAAATATCAACGCCTTCCGCCACGAGATCGATCATTCGGTCATCAAGAATGATTTCGACGGTCAACTGAGGATGGTCTGCAAGAAATCGCGGTAACTCTGGGATGATATGCAGCCTTGCAAACGTCGTTGCCGCCGAAACCCGCAAGCGGCCTGACAGGCCTGCGCCAGCGCCCTTTGCGGCAAGCTCCGCTTCATCGGCCTCCTGAACGGCATTTCGTGCACGCTCGTAGAAGTTCTGTCCTGCCTCGGTCGGCGTCAAGCCATGTGTGGAGCGGATGAGCAGGCTGACCTGAAGGCGCGCCTCAAGCTGCGCAATAGTCTTCGACACTGCCGGTTGCCCCACGCCGAGTTGTCGTGCGGCTGCCGAGAACGAGCCGGTGTCCACCACGCGGATGAACGCGGCCATTGCCTGATAGCGATCCATGATATTCCTCCAGGGAATGATCCTTATCGCCTCAAGCGCTCTGCCCTGTCGAGTAAGGAAGAGGCATCTCTTAGGTATCAACCCGGACAGGCCGGGTTTCAAAGGAGCCCAGAGATGTCCGGTTCATTCATACGCGCTACGTCTGGACTGGTCGTTGCAGACAGTCTTCTGGCTTTTCAGCTGACAGGCAGCCTGCTGCACGCTGCATCTACCCTTCTGGGGCATGTCATGTCCGGCCTGTCTTCTACAAGACAGGGAGAAACCGCCGATGTTTGAGGTCTACGCTTTCGCAACACCCAACAGCGTCAAGGTGACAATTGCACTGGAAGAACTTGAGCTTCCCTACACGCTTCATGGCGTAAACGTCCGTAAAGGGGAGCAGAAGACTTCGGAATTTCTGACGTTAAACCCCAATGGGAAAGTGCCGGTTCTTACCGAAACAGAGGAAACAGGGCAGACCTTTGTTCTAACGGAGTCCGCCGCCATTCTCGTTTTCCTCGCAGAGAAAACAGGACGTCTTCTTCCCGTCACAGGGCAGGATCGTGCCAGAGTTTTTGAGCAGCTGTTCTTTCATGCCTCTGGCCTCAGCCCGGCCTTCGGACAATCCGGCTTTTTCCAAAGGTTCGCAGCAGCACCAGAACCGATTGCGCTGGAGCGCTTCTCAACTGAAGCAAACCGGACGCTTCATATCCTCGACAGGGTGCTTGCCAAAAGCCGGTTCGTAGCTGGAGACGAATTCACCATCGCTGATATCGCCCATTTCGGTTGGCTGTGGCGTCGCAGTTTTCCCAATATCACGCTCGACGACACGCCTCATGTCGCCCGCTGGTACGCGGATATCGAGAGCCGACCTGCCGTACAACGCGGCATTGCCCGTATCGAAGCTTTGGTCCCTTACGGCGTGTCGTCAGTTAAGCAGGATGATGATTGAGGCGAACTGCACGGCTGCGAGGAAGGTCGATTTCAGTTTATCGTAGC
>NZ_BDLU01000033.1 GCF_006538165.1 Komagataeibacter diospyri | reverse complement strand
CTTTCACACCAGCGGCGCAGACGCCGGTGCACGTTTTTCCAGTCCCCGAAACGGGCAGGAAGGTCGCGCCATGGAATACCCGCGCGATAGCGATACAGCACCGCCTCCACGAACAGACGGTTGTCCGCCGCAGTGCCGCCGACATAGCCTTCTCGACCGGGAAGAAAATCCTTTATCCGCTCCCACTGGTCATCGCGTAAACTATAGCGCCGCATCTGTCTGTCTCCCCCAAAAAACGGGAAAACAGTCAGCATACTCAGACACAAAGTACAACCCTCACCTACCACACTCAGGGCTTAACTGACGACACGCCGTAGTGCGTCTTGTATGGGCCGTATTCCGGGGGCGCATCACGCCAGCGCAGACTATTTCGGTTCACGAGAATGATCCCGCTCAGCATTCGGCGGTCATCAACCCGAGAGCGGCCATGGCTCTTGGGAAAGAACGGCCGCAGATGCTCCATCTGTTCGTCCGTCAGCAAAAACAGGCGTATAGTCCGGCAGGCGCAGGGCGCCCTGCACCGCCTGTTTGGTGTCATCGAACATGCCAACCGTTCCATTCCGCACGATTTCGGCAAGGTTACGGTCGCGCGAGATGCCCATAGGCAGGCAAACGCGTCATGTATCGTCAGGTCGTCTGCCAGCACATAGGCACCAGCCAGAGCCCGCCTGGTGTCCAGTCCTGATCGAACAGAAGTGGGCAAACGCTGCATCACCCACCGGCGCCACGCGTCCCTTTGACCAGCCAGGCATCCGGATCCGACTGGATTTGCAATGAATCATGTATGGCGTGGCTTGTCGTTCTGGCACCGCATGATAACGTCCGTCTGAACCGGACATGTCAGGGACAATGGAATAATGAAAAGTATTCAGATACTGCCCCTGAAGGAAAAGATGGCCTATGGCTGTGGTGATGTCGCCTCCAACATGATGTGGGGCATGACGTCATCCTATCTGATGTATTACTACACGGATATTTATGGCCTGCCGCTGGTCGCCGTATCTTGGATATTGCTGGTGGCCCGTGTTGTTGATGCTTTCTGTGACCCGGCCATCGGCTATATCGTTGACCGTGTGGGCGGCCTGATCGTGCCGCGCCTGATCCGGGTGCTTGCCATTCCCTTCGGCATAACGGGATTCCTGTGCTTTCTGGCCCTGCCGCTTTCGCCTACGGGAAAGGTTCTGTGGGCGGGACTGACCTATATCGTGTTCGGTGCGATCTATTCCTGCATCAATACCCCTTATGGCGCGCTGGCGGTCATGATCAGCCGTTCCGCAACGCAGCGTGTTGGCCTGAATGCATTCCGTATGATGGGCTGCCAGGCCGGGTCGCTGTTTGTGGCGCTGCTGACCATTCCTGCCATTACTTGGCTGGGCGGGGGCGAGAGTGCCGTGCAGCACCGGTATGGCATGGCGGTCTATGTTCTGGGTCTATCGGTTCTTGGCAGTTTTTTATGGCTGTGCGTGGCGCGAGGCTGCACCGTGCGGCATCCGCCAGCACCCGTGCGGCAGGATCTGATGGTCACGCTGCGGTATCTTTGTGGCAACCGGCAGTGGGTGTTGAGCAACCTGCTCGCATTCTTCTATTTCATGGGGCAGGCAGCCCTTTTCGGGTTTGCCCTGTATTACGCCCGCATCGTTCTTGGTGGCACGGAGCAGCTGGGTGCCAATATCATTACTTTTATTACTGTGCTGCTCTTTGCGGGCGTGCCCGTTTGTCTTCCGCTTGCCAGACATCTGGGGACTGTCCGCAGCGGGATCGTATGCCTGATTGCGCAGGGGGTAGCCTATCTGTCCATGGCTATGGCAGGGATGTCCATGACTGGTTTTTTCCTGTCCGTAAGTCTTCTGGCACTGGGGCAGGGGGTGATGTCCCCATTGTATTACACCCTGCTGGCACAGGCCGTGGATGATGGTGATTCACGGACATCGACCGGATCTGCAGGTCTGGCGTATTCGATCAATACATGGGTCACGAAACTGGCGATGGGCCTGACCGGCTTCATTCTGGCGCAGTTCCTGTCACAGGGCCATTATGTTGAGAATGGAGCCACGCAGCCACCGGAACTGTCCGCGTGGATTACGGCAGGATTTGTGTGGCTGCCGCTGGGGACGGTCTGCATGCAGGTCTTATGCCTTCTGGCATGGCGCAACAGGGGCTGAGTATTCTATTGGCGCAATAATCAGCTACGCAAAGGCCATGCCGGATTGTCCGCCACCTTTGCACAGGAGGTGACATCGTGCGTGACCACACTGCCGGCACCGATAATTGTATTATCCCCGATCGTGAAACCGGGCAGGATAATGACGCCGCCGTTGATCCTGACCGGTACCACGTCCCGCACGACGCAGCCTAAAGTTCAGGAACACATTGTCCCCCAGAAGATATTATAGCCGTAATCACAGTAGAAAGGCGCGCGTATGGTGGTGTTGTGCCCAACCCGCGCCCAGTCGCTCATGCACGGTAGCGTCCCGACTGTCATATCGGGCCAGCCATCCGGCGCACTGCGCCATGCCGTGCTGCCACGAGGAGGGTCCGGGCGGGAGCCGTTTTCAGGCGAGCAATTACTGGCGCCTGACATGATCAGGCATCTGCCCAGATGTGTGTGGGCAGCCTGCATGTGCGTTGAACCGCGCAACATAAGTTCCATGGCATCGCGCGGTGGCAGGCTTGCGTCCCGTAAAGGCGCCATGAGCTGCCCATAGATTACCAGGTATCGCTGTAAGACTTCCCGGAACAGGCTTCCTTGGAGCCGAACGCGGCATGGAGGTTTGAAGGCGAGATATTGCCCAGCAGGTCTTGATATGGGTCAGGGGGCGGTTCATAGCCCTGCGCCCAGAAAAGAGATGTGGCGGCGTCAATTGCCTTGTCGCGGTCAAACTCACGGGGACGCCCTGTCCGCACCATGCTGCTGTTCCTTTGGAAAACTTTCATATTAAATGCTCCAGAAGTAATTACCAGGATTTGCAGTCCTCATATAGTGGAACTGACCTGTATATTTCCCCTGCGCAGAAAGGGTAGATGGTGGCCGCTTGCCACCATCTGGTCTCGATCAGAATTCTTCGTCCTGAGAACAGGAGGTATTGCCATTCGGCTGTTCAGCGCGCGGGGGTGTCGCAATTTCTGCTGTAGTCATTCGCCTTTTTCCGTGATTGTGAATCGAGACGGTATCGAATCGATCTTCATGACGCTAAAGAAAATATTCGATGAACCGCATGGGACATGAAATGATGGCTGCAGCCCGAATCACTGCCGACGTGACCGATCTGTGTGATCTTGACGCTGCAAGCCTGCTTGGCGCCTATGCCAGTGGTGAGGTCTCGCCTGTAGACGTCATGCGGGCAGTGCTTGAACGTGCGCATGCGTTACAGCCGGTTCTCAATCCCTTCGTACATATTGATGACGATGCGGCACTTGCCGCCGCGCGCGTATCCGAACGGGCATGGCGCGGCGGCCTGCCGGTGCGGCCACTGGAGGGGGTACCGGTATCCATCAAGGATACGGCCATGGTGAAGGGCTGGGTGCTGGGGCGTGGATCGCGGTTGTCCATAGGACAGGCACCGGCAACCGAAGATGCCCCGGCCTGTGCCCGTATCCGTGCGTCCGGCGCATTGATCTGGGCTTGTACCACGACCTGCGAAGGGGGATGGAAGGCGGTGACGGACACACCGCTGACGGGGATCACGCGCAATCCGCATGACCCGAGGGTTTCGCCCGGAGGCAGCAGTGGCGGGGCGGGTGCCTCGATGGCGACTGGATGCGGGCCGCTGGCACTGGGAAGTGATGGCGGTGGTTCCATCCGTGTGCCAGCAAGTTTCAGCGGTGTGTTCGGGTTCAAGGCCACTTATGGGCGGGTGCCCCAGTGGCCCATGAGCATTCACTATTCCGACTTTTCCCATTATGGGCCGCTGACCCGTTCGGTGGCGGATGCCGCACTGATGCTGTCAGTTATTGAAGGTTATGATGCCCGCGATCCGTACAGTTTCCCGCGCGCGGCACCCGATGCATTCACGGCAGGGCCACTGCCCCTGTCTGGTCTGCGCATTGGTGTGACGGATGATTTCGGTTGCCTGCCTGTTGATCCGGAAGTACGCGCGGCGTTTCATGCCGCGGTTGCTATTGCGGAACAGGCCGGGGCGGTAATCTGTCCCGTCCCGGCATTTGCGGACTGGCGTCCGGATTATCGCGTGCTGTGGCAGTCCCGTGCCTGGCAGGCCCTGAAGACCATTCCCGCAGACAGGATCGATCTGGTAGATCAGGAGTTCTGGGCCGAGGCGCAGAAAGGACGTGACCTTGATGCGCAGGTTATTGCGGATGCGCATGCTGCACGGGTACGTTACCGGCAGGAAGCGGGTGTCATGTTCCAGAATTTTGACATTGTCCTGTCGCCCGCCGTCTCCATCCTTCCGTTTGAGGCAGGAAAGACCGTGCCGGATTCCTCATGGCCGGACTGGCTGGAATGGGGTGGGTTTGCATTCCTGAATAACCTGACCGGACAGCCAGCGGCATCGCTGCCGATCGGTTTTTCCGCGACGGGGTTGCCGATTGGCATGCAGGTTGGCGGGAAATCCATGGATGACGTGACTGTCCTGCGCGTCTGTCAGACGTTGCAGGGACTCATGCCGGATGCCTGTAGTGTACCATCCACGCTTATGGCGAAGCTGGAACAGTCTCAAAACTGAAATCCGGACCGCGACTTCATTTGTGTTGTGGAGGGGATGATGGAGAAATTCATTATCCCCTGACGGCATTGCCCGGTCAGCCAGATATGCGGCCTGCAAATAATGGCGCAATCAGGTGAGCGAAGGGCGTGCTGCCAACGACATGATGGGAATATGTGTCATTTCTGGTAGTGACCAGAGGAAGTAAATTATTTATTAAAAATCCTGCTTATAAAGTATAAATAAGTTTGTGGGTGCTGCCTTTTTTAGGTGCGTTTCCTGGAACTTTAAAGGAATATTTTAATTTTCGTGGTCTTTCAAAGACAGCCAGTCATATTCTCAATGATTTCCATAAGCTCAAACGCGTTCTGGGTGGCGGCGCCATAGGTGGTATTGTCATAAATCGTCCAGACATCAATGCCGCGCATGGCAAGCGACGTGACGGTTTTTGCTTGGGCTTCAATGGTTTCCCTTGCATACGCTGATTCATAAACGCGGGGGGAACCATGCAGCCGAAAATAGGCCAGGCCGTTCCAGCCTCCGGGCTGTGCCGCAAGGAATGGCTTGGCCGGATCTGCCGCAACCCGCGCTATCTGCAGCCTTTCCAACATATGACTGATTTCTGGCATGAACCAGCTGGCATGCCTTGGTTCCACAACGATGGGGCCAGTGATTGTAGTTTTCAGGTCATGGAAGAAATGTTCGGCGCTTTCGCCGGGATAGGTAAAGCTTGGGGGAAGCTGGACCAGTATGGGACCGCGTTTGTCACCCAGACCACCGGTTTCTTCGGCAAAGCGTTCAATAAGCGCATGGCAGTCGATCAGACGGCGTTCATGCGTGATTGTTTTGGGCAGTTTGACGGAAAAGCGGAACGCGGGCGGCACGCTTGCGGCCCAACGCGCGTAGGTCGTGCGTTGGTGCGGCCGATAGAAACTGCTGTTGATCTCGACCGCGGGGAAACGCGCGCCATAGCGCTCCAGATGCGTGCCGACCGTGGGAAATTGGCTGGCAAGTGCGGAGGGGATTGACCAGCCAGCGACACCGACGCGAATGGACATGAACTATTTCTCCTGTAATCGGATAATAACGCAAGAAAATTACAAGACCATGTCGTTTTGAAGCCTGATTTTGTCGAAAGTCATTTATTGATATATGAAATTTTTTAGTAGCGCCATTTTTTGAATGGTACCTTCTGAATGTTTGTGAAAAAGCTTCGCCCAAAAAAATCTTTATTTTTTAAGGATGTTTCAAAGGCAGGCTTTTCGGAACAGTTTCCGGGTGCATGGGCTGCAGATTACGGTTCCACCGTGAAATCCAGTTCGTAAGTGGACTGATTGACTGAACGCTGCTGTCGCTGGATATGAATGGCCCGGTCATGGGGCAGCAATCCGTTGACCAGATAGACCATATCCGGGTCACTACCATGATTGGTATAGACCAGCCGATATGATCCCGGTGTCAGGCTGGTCGTTATATGAAAGTACAGGCTGATAACGCCACTTCCCGTCCGTAGGGTCGTGACAGATGGAAACGCAGCCCCACCGGTGGTGAGGGAAACCGGGTTACCGTTAATGGAAAATGATAATCCCTGCCTGATCCATGCACCGTAAGCCTGCTGTTCCTGTGGTGACAGGATGCCATCGCCATTGCTGTCAATCTGGTGAATGACACCGTATGCCACATCCGCGCCGGGCGTAAGCCGCAGGGTCACGGCAATGTCCTGCCGCGTGATATCAATGACCGTGGCCTGCAGGTATTCATCCAGACGGTGCGCACCTGCCGGACTGCAGGTTGTTGCAAGCCCCGCTGCTGCCAGCAACATGGTCATGGCGTAATTCATGGCATGGTATACCGGGTGCCATAGTCGTTGGTGGGGTCACGATAGACGGTATGCACATGCATGGTCGGGTCGTCGCCCACACCCTGCGGTGAAAACTCGATCAGCAGTCGCGGTCCCTGAATACGGTAATAGGATGATCCGTTGCGGCCGGGCGCATGCGTGGTGGGGCCGCTCCATGCAAACCATGTATTGTCCAGATCGTCCCTGATTTCCTTCAGGCGCGGGACGGCATAGGCATCGTTTATGATACCTGCCCATTCTCCGATTACCCCCATCAGCAGGTCTTTCTGTGTCGTGGTCAGCGCAGAGCCTTTTATTCCTTCGGGAATGAGGGTTTCACCTTCATGTCCCGGTCCCTGCACCAGATCCTCCACCTTATATGAAAGGATGGCCTGTTTGCGCTGTTTTGCGTCAAAGGCATCCAGCAGGGCAAAGGCCCGGTCATTTTCACCTGCCAGAACGCGTACGCTCTTTCCATCCGCCTGATAGATTGCAGGTTGTGCCCCCGTCAGGGTCGGCGTCATGACGCCATGCATGCCGTCAATAACAATGTTAAGTCCCAGATGGTGGCCGCCAAACTGCACCATCCATGGGCTGGTCATGCCCGGTTCACCAAAAATCGCGATGGTGTAGACGGCTCTGCCGGACGCGAACGGCGTGCCGGCATCTGCCAGCGCCTGATCGCCTCCCATTATGTCCATTACCTTCTGGTAGCCTTTCGGGCTTAACACTGTCTGCAACAGGTGTAGTGCGGCGGTACGCTGGGCAGGTGTCAACTGACCCATCCGCAGTCCTGGTCGTAGCACGTCACTGACCGGAAAGTTGGACCACACCGATGTGCCATAACGTTCGCCTGTGAAACCGCCGGGTGGTCCCATGCCCGGCCCGCGTGCCGTGGGTGCGCTGACCTGCACGTCCGTTACCGGCTGGACGGGCTGGTCGGGGGCGCTGCGTCGGAAACGGGCAAGTGTGCCTGATTTTTGTGTAACAAAGGGAAACTGTAATTTCGCACGGCTGGCTGCATCGAATAGCCCGAGAAAGGACTGCGCTGCGGTGACGACCGCCTGTGTCTGGCGGGCGGCCGTATCTTCTTCCGTGCTGGCTGAAACCGTTGCCGCCCGGGCCGGAACCGTGCGGGCCATGACGGGTAGTATGGCCAGAAACAGTCCACCCGCCACCAAGGAAATCTTTTGCATCAGTCCCCTAACTTTTGCCATTGCGCGGAATTGTCATCGTGTATGCGAACACTGCCCGCCCCCAGTCATGGGATCAAGGTCTTTCCCTTTTGCGTATTTCCTGTCCAGAATGCCGCCTGTCGTCATGTCGGCGCCCTGTCCATGGGGGTGTTCCGGTACTGACCCCGATTATGTTGCAATGACCCGTCAGGAAACTGTCATGTCCCGTCCTGCGCCACTTTCGAAATCTTCATGCGGCCTGTCGCGCCTGTTTTTCCTGCTGGTGGCAGGGACAACCCTTGCAGTACCGTTTGCGATGCTGGATACGGCGGATGCCCATGCTACAGGCTGCGCCGATCTTGCCCGCCGTGCCCTGCCGGATGCGACCTTCACCACGGTGGAGACGGTACCCGACGGACGCTGGCAGCCACCGCAGGACCAGTTGACCCGCATCATGTCAGCACCCGGCATGAACGTGGCCGGTCATCCGACACAGGCTCCCAATCCCGCTTTCTGCCGCGTGGCCATTACACTGCACCCGTCTCCGGATTCCCATATCCGTACGGAAGTCTGGCTGCCGCTCAAAGGCTGGAATGGCAAGCTGCTGGGGGTTGGCAATTTCGGCTGGGCCGGTTCGCTCATGTATTACGGCATGGCGACGGGGATAGCCGAGGGCTATGCCGTGGCCAGTACCGATACCGGGCATGACAGTTCCACCCCCGAAGGGCAGGGGGGACGTTTTACGCTGGGTCATCCGGAAAAGATGATTGATTACGCCTATCGTGCCGACCACCTGATGACGGTGATGGCAAAGGCGCTGATCCGGAATTTCTATGGCCGGAAGGCAGTGCATGCCTACTGGATTGGCTGCTCACTGGGGGGGCTTGAGGGGCTGATCGAGGCCAAACGCTATCCCGAGGACTATGACGGGATCGTGGCCGGTGCACCGCCCAATCCGATCGTGAACTTCAATGCCGAACAGCTATGGGCCGGGTGGATGAGTTACCATAATCCGGCCCTGCGCGTATCGCATGACAAATTTCACCTGCTGAACGCGGCAGTCATGAATGCCTGCGCATCACCCGTAGGCAAGAAACAGGGGTTTCTGGAGGAGCCGGACAAATGCACCTTCACGCCTGAACAGTTGCAGTGCAAGGGGAAGAATACAGCAAAATGCCTGACCGCGAATGAGGTACAGGCCGCCAATAACATCTATCAGGGGCCGCTTGACCCGCAGACGCACCAGGTCATCTTCCCCGGCGCGGCGAAAGGGAGCGA
This sequence comes from Komagataeibacter diospyri, assembly GCF_006538165.1. GTDB lineage: Bacteria > Pseudomonadota > Alphaproteobacteria > Acetobacterales > Acetobacteraceae > Komagataeibacter > Komagataeibacter diospyri. The sequence goes on along the minus strand of NZ_BDLU01000033.1, from coordinate 48,252 downwards.
GGACGGTTTTTCAGCCGACGGCAAAGCATTCCCCGTAGCTCTCGACCTGTTCAGATATGCGGCTTTCCAGAACCCGGACTGGGACTGGACAACGCTGAAATGGGATACGGACATACAGGAAGCCGCGCGCAGGGTCGGTCCACTGCTGCATGTGGATGACAACCTGACGCCTTTCTTCCGTCATGGCGGCAGGCTGCTCATGTATATTGGCTGGAACGACGGACATAACCCTGAACAGCTGGCTGGATATTACCAGTCCGTCCAGCGCAATGCCGGACCCGCAGGCGCGGATGCGGTGCGCCTGATTACCATTCCGGGCATGGGGCACTGTTATGGTGGGACTGCGTGTGACACATTCAGCAAGCTGGGGGCGATTGATGACTGGGTCAGCCACAGACAGGCGCCAGAACAGGTCATTGCGGCACGCGTGGACAATGGGCAGGTCGTGCGTACCCGGCCACTATGCGCATGGCCGAAAGTTGCGCGGTATGATGGTCATGGCAACATGGATGATGCAGCCAGCTTTGCCTGCGTGTTACCCGATGCCCATTAAGGGGCCGCCTGTAAATCGTAAAAGTTTTTGGTGCAGTTTTTTTTAATATTCGGGGAATGCCGCCTTTTTGAAAAAAGATGGTATCCAAAAAACTTTTATTATTTTTTCAGGTAATGGGGGCTGGAATAATAGTTAATAAATCCCCCTTGTGACAGATGTCACAAGGGGGATTTATTATTGCGGTCCATAACGGGACGTCATCCCGTCATTATCCACAACTGTCTGGTTCAGAACGGCGCGTCGATATCCACCACGTTGATCAGCTTGTGGTTAATGAACTCCTTGATGCCAAGGCCGATCAGTTCACGGCCATAGCCCGAGTTCTTGATGCCACCGAACGGCAGGTCGGCCTTGGGTGACAGCGGATGGTTGATGAACACCATGCCCGTGCGGATGGCGCGTGCCACCCGTGCACCGCGTGCTTCGTCCTTCGTAAATACGGAACCACCCAGCCCGTAAGGGGAGTCATTGGCGATACGGATGGCGTCCGCTTCATCCTTTGCGCGGTATATCTGGGTAACGGGACCAAAGAATTCCCAGTGACGGGCTGCATTCTTTTCATCAAGCCCCGACATGAGCAGCGGCTGGAAAAATGCGCCCTGTTCCGGCACCGGCGCCCCGATGATCTCGACCTTCGCGCCCAGATCCATCGCCCGCGTGACCTGATCGCGCAGGTCGTCTGCCGCTGCCTGTGACGACAGGGGAGCAAGCGTGGTGGCCGGGTCCATCGGGTCGCCCGCCTTCAGGGCCGCAACACCTTCCTTGTACAGGGCAAGGAACTGGTCATAAACGCTATCTGCCACGATCAGGCGCTTGGCCGAAACACAGACCTGACCGGCATTCCAGTGGCGGCCGATAACCGCCCAGCGGGCTGCTTTTTCCACATCGGCGTCATCCAGAACGATAAAGGCGTCCGCGCCCCCCAGTTCCATGGTCGCCTTTTTCAGCGCCTTGCCCGCAATGCCGGCAATAACGGTGCCAGCCCCTTCCGAACCCGTCAGGGCAACACCACATACGCGCGGGTCGTTCAGGATCATGGCAGTGTGGGGGCGCGCCGCATACAGGTTGCGGAACAGCCCCTTGGGCAGGCCAGCTTCCGCCATCAGTGTATCAAAAGCTGCGGCACACTGCGGCAGGTTGGATGCGTGCTTGAGCAGCACGGCATTACCGGCTGAAAGCTGCGGCGCGATAATGCGCACGACCTGATAGAAGGGGAAGTTCCACGGCTCGATCGCCAGCACGATGCCCAGCGGTTCGTGAACCAGGACGGGTCTGCCTTCCGCAGCGTTGGCAACCGGCAGTATTTCCGGCTTCAGCAGTTCTTCGGCATGGTTTGCGTAGTATTCGAAGATCTCGGCAGAAAGAATGACTTCCTTCTTTGACTCATCAAACAGCTTGCCCATTTCCAGCGTGCCAAGACGGGCATATTTATCAATGTCACGGCGCAGGATGGCGGCAGCCGCGTTCATGACTTTTGCCCGATCGGCAAAGGATGTGTCGCGCCAGCTTTCAAATGCAGCGTGCGCTTCGCTCAGGGCCGTCTGTACTTCCGCGTCCGTCGCATCAGCGAAGGTTGCAACAACTTCGTTGGTATAGGGATTGGTTGATGCGTAAGCCATTTTGGATATCTGTCCCTTAATATAGCCAGTTATGCCCGGGATACGATGTGTGCCCGTATCCCGGTGGTATTTCAGTGGAAATCAGGCAGCGGATTCGAGGATCTGGCGGCTGACATCCAGCGTGACATCACCGTTTTCACCCAGATGGGTCATGCCGTGATCTTCAAGCTGCTGCACCAGGTCGTTAATGCCATCAGCCCCGATGTCGTAAGCCGACAGGCGGGTCGGCACGCCAAGGTTTTCAAAGAATTCCTCGGTCTTGCGGATAACCGCGTCGATCCGCGCATCTTCGCTGCCTTCGGTCAGGTTCCAGACCCGTGCGGCATATTGCAGAAGCTTGGCGCGCTTTTCGGTGCGGCGCACCTTCAGCAGGGCGGGGAACACCATGGCCAGCGTGCGGGCATGGTCGATGTGGTATTTCGCCGTGATTTCATGACCAATCATGTGCGTGGTCCAGTCATGCGGCACGCCCGCGCCGATCAGGCCATTCAGTGCCAGGGTCGCAACCCACATGAGGTTGGAGCGCAGGTCATAATCTTCCGGTGTGGCGACGATACGCGGCCCGATTTCCACCAGGCTGGACAGCAGTCCTTCGGAAAAGCGGTCCTGCGCCATGCCGTCGACCGGATAGGTCATGTACTGCTCCATCACATGCACGAAGGAGTCCACGACACCGTTGATGACCTGCTTCATGGGCAGGCTCATGGTGCGCATGGGGTCGAGCACGGAAAAGCGCGGATAGACCAGTGGGTTGGAAAACAGCAGCTTGTCACCCGTGGACTGACGTGAAATCACGCTCAGGCAGTTCATTTCGGACCCGGTCGCAGGCAGGGTGACAACGGTGCCCAGCGGCAGTGCCTTCTTCGCCGCTTCTCCCTTGCTGACCAGAATGTCCCATGGCTCGCCTTCATACGGCACGGCGGCAGCAACGAATTTGGTACCGTCCATAACCGACCCGCCACCCACGGCCAGAAGGAAGTCGAGCTTTTCCGCCCGCACCATGGCCACGGCTTTCATCAGGGTTTCGTAAGTCGGGTTGGCTTCAATGCCGCCAAACTCACGGAAGGTCCGCTTGCCCAGTGCCGCTCGCACCTCATTCAGCGTGCCGCTGCGTTCCGCGCTGGAGCCACCATACAGAACGAGCACGCGGGCTTCAGGTGACAGCTGTTCATCAAGGCGTGCAATCATGCCTTTGCCAAACAGGACCCGAGTGGGGTTGTAGAATTCGAAATTCTGCATTTTCACACCTATTGGACCGGTCGTCTTTAATGGACCGGTCATCTATTAAAATCGTGGAATAGGGCACTCTGCCATGCTCCGGAAACTAGATTTCCAGTAGCTGCCTGCTTGCTGCCCAGGCATGATCAAACGGCGGAGAACTGTGGGTGATCTTCACCATAAGCGTCGAACCCAGCCAGAGCTGGTACAGCGACGCCGCCAGCACTGGCGCGGGTTGCCGTGTATTGCCAATGGACCCTTCCGCCTGACCAGTGGCAATGACTGCGCTGATCCGGTCAATGACCGTACGGGTGCCGACATCCAGAATGGCGCGCATCCGTTCGGACAGGTCCGATACTTCAGCCGCCAGCTTTACGATCAGGCATTTGTTCCCGATCTGCCCTTCGATATGGGTATCGCGCCAGAACTGGCAGTAGCGTGTGATCCGTTGTGCCGCATTCCCCTGACCGTCACTAAGGATATCGTTCATCTTTATCAGATAGTCATCGATGTAAGTCTGAAGCAGGGCTTCGCCAAATGCTTCTTTTGACTCGAAGTAATGGTAAAACGATCCCTTGGGAATGCCCGCGACATCCAGTATCTGCGCCAGACCGACAGCCGAAAAACCACGCTGGCCGATCAGCGGCCGGGCCGCTTCAAGGATGTGCTGCCGGGCAGCGCGATGTTTTTCTGCAATCTTCATGGGAGTGTATATAGGGCGGAGCGGCGTGGGTGTCCATGAAAAAATTAGACCAGTCGTCTTTTTCCTGAATCCATCTGCTCAGGTCATATGCCGGGACATGATGTCCTCGATAATGTTCTCGACCAGATGCGTGGTGCGCGAAAGCTGGCGCGTGCGGTCATGCACCAGTGCCAGCGTAAGGTGCGGCACGTTTGCACCCACAAGTGGCACAAACGCCAGATCCCCCCCGCATGACTTCGGACATCACATCCAGAAAGCTCAGGAAACAGACGCCGATGCCGGTTGTGACAAGGGAAATGATCATCTGGACATTATTTGCCCGTGCCGCAACGTGGGGGATAATGCGCCGGGTATCCATAAGCCGTGCGAAAACGGACGAAAGTGCAAGCGGCTGTTCCGGCACGATCATGGGGTAATCTGCGCATTGCGTCAGCCTGATGGCGGTATGTTGCGCCAGCGGGTGGTCGGGTTGGCAGACAAAACCAAGCGGAAAGGACATGCGGCGGATGATCGTAAGGTCGCGCATTTCTTCGGGGTCCAGAACCAGGGCAAGGTCGCCTTCGCCAGACAGCAGGGCCTGATGAATCCGTTGATTGTCGCGGATGTTCATGTTCAGCACCACGCCGGGGTGGCTGTGGTTCATGCGCGTGACCAGTTCGGGCAGGAAGGCGCGTGACAGGGCTTCGGGCGCCAGCAGGTCAACCTGGCCACGACGTATGCCCTTCAGGTCATCAATCTGGCGGTTCAGGTCATCAAGATCCCTGACCCAGCGCCGCGCACAGCCATACAGCAGTTCGCCCGCCGCCGTCAGGCGCATGCCGGTGGGCAGGCGTTCGAACAGCGGGGTCTGTAACTGTTTTTCCCCCAGCAGGATGTGCCGGTTGATGGCGGACCCCGCAATGTGCAGGTCCTCGGCCGCCCTGCGGATGGAGCGGTGGCGGGCCACAGCCAGGAAATAGACCAGAAAGCGGGAAAAGGGCTGCATGCGTTCTTATTTTGCGAATGAATAAGGATCAATTATGATATATCTGAGAGCGCGTCGCATGTGAAATGATCTTTCTGAAAGCCGCCGGACAGTCCCGGCCCGTTCAGGAGAACCGATCGTGACCACCACAGCCAGCATCCGTCCCACAGAAACCCGCAGCCTGCCCCGCACCATGATGTTCGATATCGATGACTGGAATATTCTTGCCCGGTGCTGGTATCCCGTTGCCCTTGTGCGTGAACTGGGTGAACAGCCGCTGGGTGTTACCCTGCTGGATGCGCCGCTGGTGGTCTATCGGGCGGGTGAGGGTATTGTCATTGCCGATGATCTGTGCCCCCACCGTGGCGTGCCGCTCAGCATGGGGAAAGGCGACGGGCAGACCGTGGCCTGCGCCTATCACGGGTTCCGCTTTGGCGGGCAGGGGAAATGCGTCCGGGTTCCCGCCCACCCCGACAGCGCCATTCCATCAAAGCTGAACCTGCGTACCTATCCGGCAGTGGAACGATATGGCCTGATCTGGACCTGCCTGCGGCCGGAAGGGGATACGGTCGCCATTCCGCCCATGCCGCACTGGAATGACCCGGCCTTTCAGCAGATCAACTGCCCGTGGATCGATATTGCCGGTTTTGCAGGAAGGCAGGTCGAGGGGTTCATTGACGTGGCGCATTTTGCCTTTGTCCATACCGATACCTTTGCCGATCCCGAAAATCCCGTTGTGCCGCCCTATAAAACCCGCATCACGCCGGATGGGTTCGAAGCGGAGTACCGCAGCAGTGTCGGCAATTATCCCATCGGTAAATCCGACCGGGGGCGTCCGGGTTTTGAATGGCTGCGGCATTTCCGGGTGCATGTGCCTTTTGTCGCGACACTGGAGATTCATTTTCCCGATAACGGCCGCCTTGTCATCATGAATGCGGCCTCACCCGTATCAGCCCGCCAGACGCGTATGTTCGCGCCCATGTGCCGTAACTTCGACAGGGATCTGCCGCTGCAGGATGTGTACGATTTCAACCTGAAGGTGTTTGAGGAAGACCGCGCACTGGTGGAAGCCCAGAAACCGGAAAACCTGCCACTGGATCCGACGCTGGAGGCGCATGTGATGGCGGACCGTAGCTCGATCGCCTATCGCCGCGCCCTGCGCACGATGGGGCTGAGTCAGTTCTTTACTGCCTGAAGGAAGCCCGGTCATGTCTACCCTGTTTCCTGTCATCATTGATGCGGCAGCACCGGAGGGCGCCGGATGTGTACGCCTGCGTCTGGTTGCCCGCCCCGGTGATGACGCCCTGCCTGATTTTGAACCCGGCGCGCATATTGATGTCATGACGCCTGCAGGCATGATCCGGCAGTATTCCCTGTGTGGACCGGCTGATGATCCATCCGCTTATGAATTGTGCGTCAAGCATGAGGCGGATTCCCGTGGCGGATCGGACTCACTGTGCACGCAGGCCCGGCAGGGCATGGAGTTGCAGATATCCGGCCCGCGCAATGCGTTTTCCCTGCCACCGGCACAGCACTACATTCTTGTCGCGGGTGGAATTGGTATAACCCCGCTGCTGTCCATGATGGTACGGCTGCAGCGTAACAGTGCCGACTGGCAGCTTTATTATTACGTCCGTGTGCCGGGCCAGGCACCGTTTGGGGATATGCTGCGTGAAAGTCCTTGTCGGGACCGCGTCCGGTTCAGCCAGAGCCTGAAAAACGGGTATCCGGATGCGCTGGACAGGCCATGTGCCGATACGGCGATCATGCTGTGCGGACCGGATGGTTTCATGAATGCCGTTTATGCTCATGCCATTGCGGCCGGGTGGCGGGCGGACCAGATCCATACTGAATATTTTCGGCCCACGGAACCGTCGGATGTCCTGTCAGACCGTCCGTTTGACGTGGTTCTGGCGCAGTCGGGGCAGACTGTGACCGTGCCTGCGGGGCAGAGCATTGCATCCGCCCTGCTGGCGGCGGGGGTGGACGTTTCCCTGTCGTGCGAACAGGGCATGTGCGGTGCCTGTGTCGTGCCGCTGCTGTCCGGTGAAGGGGACCACCGGGATATGGTCCTGACGGAAGAAGAACAGGGTAGTCATATTGCCCTGTGCTGTTCACGCAGTCGCAGTCCATCCCTGACACTGGATATGTAAGAAATTGTAAAAAAGAAAAGGTTTCGGAAGTCGCCTTTTCCTGAAAAGGCGACGTTTCATGAAGCTTTTTGAAAAAGCCTTCCCCGGAACGTCTGCATGATGTGCTGGATGCTGCAGGCCGCTTTTCCGTTCTGGGCGATCAGGGGCGTTGCCTTGCCTGTCCCGCATGACTGGCTGCATGATCGGTTTTTGACGTTACAGGATCCCTTCGTGCAGCCTTCTTCTACTGTGGCAACCGTTTCCGCCTATACACCCGCGACACGCATCCTTGTTTTCAGCGGCCTTATCCTGACCATGGTCATGGGGGCGCTGGATCAGAGCATCGTATCGACCGCGCTGCCCACCATTGTTACCGACCTTGGCGGGCTTGCACATATGTCATGGGTGGTTACGGCCTTCATGCTGACCTCCACCATTGCAACACCCATGTATGGCAAGCTGTCCGACATGTTTGGCAGAAGGCCGTTGCTGGCGTTCAGCATCGGGGCTTTTCTTGCGGCGTCCCTGCTGTGTGGGCTGGCGCAGGGCATGTGGCAGCTGATCGTGTTCCGCGGGCTTCAGGGCATCGGGGCAGGCGGGCTTATGACACTGTCGCAGACGGTGATCGGCGACATGGTTGCGCCGCAACAGCGCGGACGGTATCAGGGCCTGTTTACCGGGGCGTTCGCGGTCAGTAGCGTGGCGGGCCCCTTTCTGGGGGGCGTGCTGACCAGTGCGCTGTCATGGCGGTGGGTTTTCCTTGTCAACCTGCCGGTCGGCGGTCTGGCCATGGTGCTGGTCATGCTGGGCCTGCCTGCGGGTCAGCGCGAGGCCAGGCCCCGGATTGATTATGCGGGCGCTGCGTTGCTGAGTGTGGCGACAGCGGGTTTCCTGCTGCTGTTCAATTCGCTTGGCACGACACTTGCGTGGACTTCGCCGCTGACATGCGCGCTGCTTGGCGCCAGCGTGGCGTTTTTCATGCTGTTCATCCGCCAGGAACGGCGCGCACCCGAACCGCTGGTCAGTCTTGACCTGCTGCGTATCGCCAGTTTTTCCATCTGCGTTGCTGCAACTGGCATCATGTCGTTCGCGATGATGGGATCATTGGTTTTTCTGCCGCTTTACTACCAGCTTGTCCTTGGGCAGACCCCGGAAATGTCGGGATTGATGATGCTGCCGCAGGTGGGCACGATGATGGTCAGTTCGGTGGCGGGGGGGTATGTCTCATCGCGGACGCAGCGTTATGCGCCACTGCTTGCGCTGGGTGTCGGCATCGAATTCTCGGCGCTGACCCTGATCGCGCTGTGCGCCCATCATGGCGCGCCTGCCCTGTTCTTCCTGCTCAGCCTTGGGGGACTTGGCGTGGGCATGGGGATCGGCATGCCCAATGCAACGGTCATCATCCAGAACTCCGTGCCGCCCGGCATGCTGGGAATAGCCACGGCCATGATGTCCTTCATCCGCTCGCTGGGTGGGGCGCTTGGTGTTGCGCTGTCAGGTGGCGTCATGGCGCTGACATTGCACAACCGACTGCATGCCCTGTCGGAAAAGATTGATGTGACGGCATTTCTGGAAAAGGGCATGGCCGCCGTCCGCGGGCTGTCGCCTGAAATGCACCTGCAGATACGTGATGCCTACAAAGCTGCGATCAGCGCCAGCCTGAGCGTCAGCAGCAGCTTCATGTTCGTGGCGTTCCTCATGATTGTCGGGTTGATGGTGCGTAACGGGCGGCCATCCGCCTGATATGCGGCACGGCTGATTCCGGGTTGCGCGATGACAGTGCGTGTTTTATTTCCATACGATCGGATTGAAACGGCAGAGGCACCGCATGGCGCGTCCCAGAACCATTGACCGTGAAAATGTCCTGGACTGTGTCGAACATCTTGTCCACCGCGAAGGCGTGGCGGCCCTGACGCTGGAAGCCGTGGCAAGGGAAGCGGGCATTACCAAGGGTGGCCTGCAGTACTGCTTCGGCAGCAAGGACGACCTGATTACCGCGCTGATCGACCGCTGGCTTGCGGCATTTGATGCAAGCGTCGCCCGGCATATCGGCCCCGATGCCGGTATTATTGACCGGGCGCGTGCCTATGTCCTGACCGTCAGCCAGATTGATGATACAACCCAGATCAGGATGGTGGGCATGCTTGTCACCTTGCTTCAGTCGCCAAAATATTTACAGAAGATACGTGCGTGGTACGCGGGGTGGTTTAACGGGTGCGATCCTGACTGTCGGGAAGCACGTCAGGCCCGCACCGCGATCTTTGCCGCTGAAGGAGCATTTTTTCTAAGGAGCCTCGGTTTTATGGAAATGGACCCGGGATGGTGGAAAACGGCCTTTGCCGATTTTCAGCATCTGATCCTGTCCGACCCCCGCATGCCGTGATTCAGGCCAACAAGATCATTCAGATCCTCCATGACATTTCGCACAGGTATGGAAAACATGACTAGGGAAAGTCGCCCGTTAACAAAGACCGCCTCATCTTCCGACGCAGTAATCCACGATATCGCTTCCGGCACTACTTTCCCCGCAGCTGGTATTCAGTCCGTGAAGGGGAAGGATAAATCCCTGCCCGCGGCTTCGGCGCTCCGGACAATGGATAACAGTCTGTCCCATGCAATTTCTTCCGCCTGTGACTGGCTGGTCGGGCAGCAGAAACCCGACGGGCATTGGGTCGGCCCGGTTGCGTCCAATGCCTCCATGGAGGCGGAATGGTGCCTGGCCCTGTGGTTCCTTGGTCTTGAAGATCACCCGCTGCGCCCCCGTCTGGGCAAGGCGCTGCTGGAAATGCAGCGCGAGGACGGATCATGGGGCACCTATTATGGCGCCGGGAATGGCGACATCAACGCGACGGTCGAATCCTATGCTGCCCTGCGTTCCCTTGGTTATCCTGCCGATGATCCCGCTGTAAGCCGGGCCGCTACATGGATCGCCAGCAAGGGGGGGCTGAAAAACATCCGTGTATTCACGCGGTACTGGCTGGCCCTGATCGGGGAATGGCCGTGGGAGAAAACGCCGAACCTGCCGCCTGAAGTCATCTGGTTTCCCAATAAATTCGTCTTTTCCATCTACAACTTCGCGCAGTGGGCGCGTGCGACACTGGTGCCACTGGCCATCCTGTCCGCACGCAGGCCCAGCCGCCCGCTGCGCCCGCAGGACCGTCTGGACGCCCTGTTTCCCGGGGGGCGCGCGAATTTCGATTACGAACTGCCCGCCAGGGGCGAACGGGACCTGTGGGACAGGTTCTTCCGCACGACAGATCGTGGCCTGCACTGGCTACAGTCCAGATTCCTCAAACGCAATACCCTGCGTGAAGCTGCCATCCGGCACATGCTGGAATGGGTCATCCGTCATCAGGATGCTGATGGTGGCTGGGGCGGCATTCAGCCGCCATGGGTTTATGGCCTGATGGCGCTGCATGGCGAGGATTATCAGTTCCATCATCCGGTCATGGCCAAGGCACTGTCTGCCCTGAATGATCCCGGCTGGCGGCATGACAGGGGCGATGCAAGCTGGATCCAGGCCACGAACAGCCCGGTATGGGACACCATGCTGGCCATCATGGCGCTGCACGATGCTGATGGCGAAACCCGGTTTTCGCCGCAGATGGAAAAAGCACTGGGCTGGCTGCTGGACCGTCAGGTCCGGGTCAAGGGCGACTGGTCCATCAAGCTGCCGGATGTGGAACCCGGTGGCTGGGCATTTGAATATGCCAATGACCGTTATCCCGACACGGATGACACCGCCGTTGCGCTGATCGCGCTTTCTTCATGCCGTAACCGGGAAGAATGGAAAAAACGCGGGGTGGAGGACGCCATTCGCCGTGGGGTGAACTGGTTGATCGGCATGCAGAGTGAATGTGGCGGCTGGGGGGCGTTCGACAAGGACAATAACCGCAGCATCCTGTCAAAAATTCCGTTCTGTGATTTTGGCGAGGCCCTTGATCCGCCATCCGTTGATGTGACGGCGCACGTTCTGGAAGCCTTTGGCGTTCTGGGTCTGCCGCGCGACCTGCCTGCCATCCAGCGTGGGCTTGCCTATATCCGCGCCGAACAGGAACCGGATGGGCCGTGGTTCGGTCGCTGGGGTGTCAATTACCTGTATGGCACGGGTGCGGTCCTGCCCGCCCTTGCCGCAATTGGTGAGGACATGACGCAGCCCTATATTACCAGAGCCTGTGACTGGCTGGTGGCGCACCAGCAGGAAAATGGCGGCTGGGGTGAAAGCTGCGCGTCCTATATGGAACTGTCCGCGGTCGGGCGCGGCCCGACCACGCCATCGCAGACCGCGTGGGCGCTGATGGGTCTGATCGCAGCCAACCGCCCGCAGGATTACGGGGCGATCGCCCGCGGGTGCCGTTACCTGATCGACCTGCAGCAGGCTGACGGTAGCTGGCATGAAAAGGAATTCACCGGCACCGGATTCCCCGGTTACGGGGTTGGCCAGACCATCAGGCTGGATGACCCCGCATTGTCAAAACGGCTGCAGCAGGGGGCAGAACTCTCGCGTGCCTTCATGCTGCGCTATGACCTGTACCGGCAGTTTTTCCCGATCATGGCGCTCAGCCGTGCATCACGTCTGATGAAACTGGAAAAGTAGGTCTTCTGGCTGGGGCGCGTCCTCAGCCACTAGCCGGATCGAAAAATAGCGGTTTTCTGGCTAACGTTGCGCGGGACGCGCCCTGCTGAACTTTTCAGGCTGTCTTTGCGGCAGCCTGCCCCTGTCGCGTCCCGTCGTCGTCATTTCGTCAATCATGATAGGGCCCATGTGAACGGCACAACGTGTGTAATTGACTCATTTACGGCATTATGACACACATGTGTCACAACTGCATGTGTGTGTCATATGTTACGTGAAGAATATGCCGCCCTGACCCGACAGCGCATTATCGACAGCTTCATTGCCCTGCTTGAAGAAATGGATGATGTGGCAGTCCCGACGTCTGCCATTGCAAGGAAGGCGGATGTGTCATTGCGGACTGTCTATCGCTATTTTCCATCGCGTGATGATCTGCTGCGCGCGACAGGTGACTGGCTGAATTCGGAAGTCTTCGGGCTGGTATCCGGTACGAATGAAAAGGAACTGGTGCAGGGTTTCCGTACGGCTGCGGAGAAATTCGACAGTCGTCCCAATCTTGCCCGTATCCTTGCCCTGACCCGTATCGGGCGCTCAATGCGCATCCGGTTTCGGAATGAACTGGCAATTCGTCGGCGTCAGGCATTGTGGCGTGACACGCCCGATGTACCGCCAGCGGCCAGGTTGCGGGCGGAAGCTGTCGTGGCCTGTCTGGATAACGTGCTGTCGTGGCTTACGCTTAAGGAAGAATTCGGCATGAACGGCAAGGACGCAGGTGCCGTCATCAGTTGGGCAATAGAGCTTGTCCTGCGCGAAACCCGTGCTGAAGCCAGCCGGCATGATGATACGGGACAGTCATGAATCCGGATCGTCAGCCAGATCGACCGGATTGGCGGCGTGTCGCACTGGGCCTGGGTGTGCCGTTCATGGCCATTGTTCCTGTCGCCCCGTTTCTGGGATTCCTGTCGTGGACGATTATGGGGATTCCGGTCATCCTGGTCTGGATGTTCGTCTGGTTCCCGCTGACATCCCTCTGCCTGTGGCTGTGTGAGCAACGATCATGATGGCTGCGATTGTGGCGTGTGTTGTCCTTCTGTCGCTTGGCGCGGCCTGCCTTGCCCGATCGCGTTCGCAGCATCTGTCGGTGGAAACACTGCTGGTGGCGGACAGGGCGCTGCCTGCTCCCATGCTGTTTATCCTGACAGTGGGGGAAATCTACAGTATCGGGTCGATTGTTGCCTTCCCAGCCGGGCTGTACGCCCATGGGATCAGTTATGGATACTGGTTTCTGGGTTATCTTCTGCTGGCATTTCCGGTTGGGTATTTTGTCGGTCCCGCCATATGGGAACGGGCCCGGCGATATGATGCCTGCACGGTGCCAGAAGTATTTGGCAGGCATTTCGGAAGCCGTATTTTCGAACGCCTGACAGCATGGGGATGCATTGCCGCACTGGTGCCGTGGGGACAGTTCCAGTTTATCGGGCTGCGGGCGACGCTGGGCATGATGGGCCTGCCGGGCGCGCCGGCGGCGGGACTGGCGGGATGTGCGGTCATTGCCTTTGCATACGTGGCATTGGGTGGCATGCGCGCATCGACCTATGTCGCGTTTCTCAAGGACAGCCTGATGCTGTTCGGGATTGCGGCTGTCGGTGTGGCGGCAATCTGCGCGCAATATGGTGGGACAGGGGTACATGTCGCCCATCCTGTCGTGTTCCGGCAGCCTGCCGTGACGGATATGGTCTTTGCCGTCAGTACGATTGTCTATCAGGGTGTCGGGTTCTATTTCCAGCCATCCGTTACGCCGTACCTCTTTACGGCGCGTTCTGCACAGGCGGTGCGCAAAGCCATGGTGTTCATGCCGCTTTACATGCTGATGTATCCCTTTGCTGTATTTGCCACGTATTTTGCCGTCCGTTCATTGCCACCGCTACATAATGCGAACGGGGTGTTTTTTCATGTGGCGAACGTACTGTTGCCCCCATGGGTGGTGGCATTGGTCATGGCGGGCGCAGTACTGGCGGGATTGCTGGTTTTGGCCGCGACATCGCTGAACATTGCGGCGATGATGACACGCAGCATCATGCCCCGTCTGGCGCACGGACATCCGCGGCGGGCGATCAATCTGGGTGTTATCCTGTTTCTGATGCTGGCGTTGGTGGCAACGGCGCATGCCCCCGCCATCATGCTGACGGCACTGAACATCAGCGGTTATGTCGGCATCCAGTTTGCATCGTTGTGGTTTGTTGTCCTGCTGGACTGGCCTGTTTCAGCGCGTGTCGCGGGGGCAGGGGTCGTGTGTGGGGCTGCGACTGCGATTGCACTGTTCGCCAGCGGCCTGTCCGTTGGGGGCATCAATCCGGGTTTTATAGGGCTTCTTGTCAATTGTGCGGTTGTGTTCTGCCCGCTGTGGCGCGGGAGGCGCGTTGCATGACGGCCCCCGAAAAGGATGAGCGAGTATGAATATGGATGCGATTATACGGAAGATTCCAAAAATTGACCTTCATTGCCATCTGGCGGGGGCGGTGCGGGCCACGACGGTCATGTCCCTGGCGGCAGGGAATGGTGTCGCACTGCCCATAACCGATCCGGATGCGTTTTACCGTTTTACGGATTTCTATGATTTCCTGTCCCGGCTTGAGACCATTGGAAAGTGCATCATCACGCGTGATGATTTCGCACGCATAGCCTATGAAGCGATGGAGGATGGATACCGTCAGGGCAACCTGCGCTATGCCGAGTTTTTTTTCAGCCCCGATTATCATTATCCCCATGGGGTCCGGTACACGACAATTGTAGATGGCCTGATTGATGGCCTGCGCGCGGCAGAAACGGAACTGGGTGTGGTCGGGCGACTGATCCCGGCCATCAACCGCGAACTGGGGCCGGAAGCTGCCATGACCATGGTCAGGGACGTTGTGGCCAATCCACGCGCGGAAGTCATCGGGATCGGGATGGATTGCGCGGAATGCAAGGGACCGCCCGAACTGTTCCATGATGCCTATGCACTGGCGCGCGCTTCGGGACTGCGCTGCACGGCTCATGCCTGTGAAGATAACCAGACGCTGGAACAGGCGCCTCCCCAAAACGTCATGACGTGTCTTGATGTGCTGGGCTGTGACCGGATCGACCATGGCTATAACCTGCTGGCCGATCCCGAACTGGTCTGTCGCTGCCGTGAACGTGGCGTGGCCTTTACGGTCTGCCCGCAGACCTGTGTGCCTGAACGCTTGGAAAAACGCTGGACGTCCCTGAAGGCCATGGCGCAGGCTGGCCTGTCCATGGTTCCCTGTACCGATGATCCTGCCATGTTCGCGACGGATATCGGGACGGCGTACGTTACGATGGCTCGTGTATTATCACTGGACGTACATGCGGTGGCAGACCTGTCGCTGCAAACGATTGATGCGACATGGCTGCCGGATGTGGAAAAAGATGCCCTGCGGAACGACTTCAGACAGCAGATCAGATCACTGATCGGATTACGCGACGACAACTGAGTGAACGTCGCATCTTTATTGATGAAGGGTTCTAAAAGGCTGCGGTAAAGCGCGCCCCATAGGTTGCGGGCGCGGTCAGGATGTCCATCCCGTCGGTCAGTGCATAATCCACGACGCGGTTATTGAAGGCATTGTTGGCAAAGACGACAAGCTGGTTCTTCTTCCACGCCATGCCCAGCGTCAGGTCCAGACGGTCAAGCGAATGCCACGGGACATTGGTGATATCCAGCACGCCACCTGCCTCATGATGCCAGTTTGCATTGAACAGCAGGTTGTAGGTGGGCGTTAAGGGATACGCCATTTCGGATCGTATGTTTGTTGTCCATGTACGCGTATCGGGCAGGAGCTGGTTGGCAACGCAACTGCCATATGACCGGCCGCCGGACATGCGGGCATGCAGCCAGCCCATATTGCCTGATAGTGACCACCAGCGGGTCAGCACAAGCTGGGCCGAAAGTTCCGCGCCGTATGTCCGCGCACTGCCGACATTGGCAAGATAATAGAAACTGAACGCGGCAGGCGCACGCGGGTCGGCTTCATCCAGCAGCAGATGTTTCTGTGTCATGTAAAACATGCTGGCATTTACGCCCAGACGCCCGCCAAGCCACTGCGTGCGTCCACCCAGTTCGTAATTGGTTGCTGTCTCCTCGCCATACGGTATCAGGGATGGGGTTGTCGTGGTCGTGCTGAAACCGCCCGCACGGAACCCGTTGCTGTACAGGGCATAAAGGTTGACGTTGTGGAAAGGGCGGTAATTCAGCTCTGCGCTGGGGCTCCAGTTGCCATAGGTTGCCGTGTCATCCAGCGAGATGTTCGGATAGATATCCCCGAACAGGGCGGCAATGGCCCGACCACTGACATCCATGGGATTGTTGTACTGGTTGTAGGACAGCGTTTTCCGGTCGCGTGCATATCGCGCCGTTGCCGTCAGGCTGAGGGACCGGGTAATATGAAATGTGGAAGAAACGAACCCGGACCATGACTGTGTCGCAATACCTGATCCGGGACCCGGGGCATATTCGCTCTCGGCCTGCATGCCGGTATCGGGAAAACCGCCCCCGGGGATGGAGGAACATGTCGGGTCACCCCGTAAGGCACCACAGGCAATGTTGCCCCATATCCCCTGCAGAAGGCTCAGGTTTATTTTTGTATTGTATATCTGTTGAAATGAAAAATATTCATGGAAATAGGATGCGCCCGCCATAAAGGTCAGACGGCGGTTCCGGGGGGAAGACCACAGCAGTTCAGTATAGTAATTACGCGTATTTTCATGGCGGACAAACTGGTTCTGTAACGTAAGGGGATAGGAGGAAGCCGACAGGTCCGTGCGGTCCCCGTCCTCTACGGCATCCAGATGATAATCCCGATAGGAAGACAGCCACTGGAATGTGCCCCAGCGTGATTTATATGTAAGATCCTGTGAAAGGTAGAACTGGTGGTTATGGGAACGGTCGGGGGTGTCGCGGTAAACCGTGCCCGATGTTTCGTCTGCCCCGCTCTGGATCAGGTTGGCGACGCCATCGGGTGCGTAGCCAGCCAGGGACGGTCCGTGCACATCGGCATATTCCGCCATCCATGTCAGCGACAGGTTGTCATTGGGTACCCACTTTGCCCCCAGCCGCAGGCCCTGCTGGCGGTAGCGGTCTTCATATTCATGCAATGTGGCGTTGTAGAGTGATCCCCGTGGCTGGTCGATGTACCAGCCCGTCAACCGGATGGCAAAATGATGGGATAGCGGCACGTTGATTGCGCCCTGTAATTCACCCCGGCCATAATTGCCGTAGGACCCGGTCAGGTATCCCCCTGTTTTCTGTTCTGGTGTCGCGTATATCATGTTGACCGCACCGCCCACGGCGTCACGTCCGTACAGGCCAGTCTGCGGGCCGGGATTGACCTCGACCCGTGCGACATCGACCTGTGGGCCAAGGTTGGTGCGCAGGCCCCCGTCATAAATACCATTGCGGTACATGCCGAAATTGGGATCAGCGTTGTTGTCCACCTGCCGGATGCCACGGATATTGATGTATGTATTGATGTTCTGCGGATCAGTCGGCACCACGGCGTTCGGCACCATGTCCATGATGCTTTTCATATCCAGGACATCAAAGGTATGCAGTGTCTGGCCGCTGATGGCGGTTGTGGGGGCGGGGACGTCAGATAGCCGCTGCGACGTGCGCCGGGCTGTTACTTCCATCTGTTCGGCCTGTGGCCTGTCGTGTTCTATATGGGCGACAGGATGCTTCCGGTTTTTCTTGTGGGGAGACGGGGTTGCTGCTCCAGCAGGAGGCATGACGGAATGCACTGTCATGAAAAACAGCATGTATACAGGCCATGATATCCTGCATGCCTGTCGTTTCCTGTCAGCAGGAAAGGAATATCCAGGTATCATTCTTTAACGGGCATCCGGATGATGTCAGCGTCCATGCAGGCGATGGCGGATCAAGGTATGCGCGTGGCGTCCAATAGGGAAACGAAAAATGATAACCGCCGCGATCAGTTGGGGAATGCTGCACAGGACAGTGTAGCATGACAGCAGGCCGGTCAGTGGAAAGCCATGGTTGACCTGTCCGGCATGATAATGGACCCATCCAAGGATGATGAACCCCGCGCCACCGCCTATGGCAAGGGTGGCTTTGGTTACCAGTGTGTTCAGGGCATAAATGATACCGGATTTGTTGGTCCGTGTCTTCCAGATATCATAATCGATCACATCCCCCAATACGGCGGCGGGTGCGAAATTTGCAGGTGCGGATAATGCTCCGCCCACGGCTGCCAGCAGCATGATGAAGGGCAGGTTCTGCATGCCTGGCGCTGGTAGCAACGCAAGCGGGCGCGTTACCGCGGTCAGGATAATACTGATGGCCCATATGTCGTGGCGTTCGAGCCAGCGTTCCGATCGTTCCCATAACGGGATGGCGACAATGGTGGACAGGAAAAACACGATCATTATGACCGGAAACGCCCCGCCAACCTGCAGATGGTCATTCAGGAACAGGTATGTCGTGGACAGCCATATTCCCTGTCCTATGGCCCATAGGCCGATGGCAGAGAAATAAAGGGTGAGGGGACGGTTCTTTTTCAGGGAATGCACGAGGTCGGGTAATGTCGGCGCGCAGGTTCGTTCTTCGGGTGATCTGCCGGGAATGTAACGCATGATGCACAGGACGGCCGGCACCATGAGCGTCATATACAACCAGACAATGACGGACAGTGTTCCCTGCGTGAAACCCGCCGTGCCATAGACCCGGAACAGGATGACAGGAACCAGCCAGAAAATCAGGCTTCCCGCAACGGTAAACAGGCCAATGACCGCGTTGATGCGTGTGCGCAGGGATGGACGCGAACCGAGTTCGGCACTCCATGCGCTACGGGGAATTTCAAACAGGGAATACCCCAGATACAGCACGGAGGCCCATAACCCGTAATATATGACTGTCGTATGCGCAGATGGCTGGAACAGAAAATACAGGGCGATACAGCAGATGATGGCGCTGGCTACGCCCCATATCCCACGACCGCCCGTTCGGGTAGCAAGGCTGTCGGACATGAAGCCGATGGCCGGGTCCACCAGCGCATCAATGATCCTGCATAATGATGTAACCGTACCGATCTGCACAAGGGTGACAGCCGTATGGCTGGCATAGAAGGCCGGTATGAAAATGTTCATCGGCAGAATAATGAAAGCCGCCGGCAGGGCCGGAAAGGCGAAGAGCCATGTCTGTGATCGTGTCAGCTCCGGTCGCGCGACCGGAGTTTTGGGAAGGGCTGAAACCATGACAGCTGAATCCTTACCCCTTACGCGGTCCGGTTTTCAAATCGGGGGTGAAAGGTACCACCTGTCCCGGATGGAGGAAAGGGATGGGCAGCTTCAGGATTTTGCCCCCAGAACCCTGGCCAGATCACCTTTGATGAAAGCATCCAGAATGCCATTCAGGAACGCGGCGATGCTTTCACGTGGGTTGCTGGTTTGTGCAAACGGTCCCTCGATGGCATTGGCGACAAACAGGTTCGACAGGCCGCATAGCATGGCATACATCCCATAGCCGATCTGTGCCCTGCTTCCCAGTGCCGCCATGTCGTTGGGGCCGAAATCATCGCTGATGGTAAAGACCTTGTAGCCGTATATAAGCTCCATAAGATCCTCGAATGCAGCGCCCGCCGTCAGGCGGTACCGGGGATAGGTATAGGCATCGGGTATATAGCCAAACATCAGGCGATAAAGTTGTGGATGGGTGTGCGCGAAGTCAACGAAATAGAAAACGGTTCGCTTCAATGCTTCCGTCCTGTCTGCGGATGTGCGACCGATATGGGCTGCCTGATCCCGGAAAACCTCGAAATAATCTGCGGCTATTTCAAGCAGGAGATCGTTCAGGCTTCCGTAATGGTTATAGAAGTTCGCTGGCGCTACCTTGACTTCCCGCGCAAGGCGACGCACCGACAGATCTTCCAGCCGTTCGGTTTCCAGTATCCTGACGGTGGCAATCCGGAGATCTTCGGCGACGTTTCCTTTATGGTAGGCTCTTGAAATGGGAAGTCATCCTTGTGGGCGTGGGCGGATCTGGCGAATCAATCCATATGAATGGGGCAGGGGGTGCTGGCCGACATGATCAGGACAGAACCTGCGGCTTATGACTGCACAAATATGGCAGGAAAAAGGTAGTTTCAGATACACAATTTTACATAGTCAAAGTCCCGGGTTGGTCCGTAATCTTTATAATTTCATTATGGCTGCCGCCTGTAATGTCAATTTTTTAGGACAGCCCTGCTTGAAAGCCAAGAGACGACCACTATCAAGGCTTTATGCCTTGCGTCCCGTCGGTCGGGTCAGGGCTTCATGCAATTCGTTGTGAATGAAGGCATCGATAATACCCTCGATCATTTCCTGCTGTGCCTGACCGGGGTCCTTGCCAAACAGCAGCTGGCCATCTGCCAGCATCATCGCCAATCCGTGCCCCATTGCACACAGGCCATATCCGATACGTGCGCGTTTCCGGGTACCTTCAATGTCATGAAGGTGGAGCATCTTCTGGCCATATACAATTTCCAGCAATGTTGCGAACGCCTGTATCGCGGCGTTATGGTAGATCTTGTGGGAAATGGCGTTGGGTACAAAGCCGAACATGATCCGGAATGTCTGCGGGTGGCGCTGGGCAAAGCTGGCATATTCTACCAGGGCGGCCTTCAGCGCATCCGTACGTGTAACCGTGTTGCGCTGAAAATAGCGTAACTGTCGGGTGCATTGCACGAATGAATCGGCGGCGATCTGCAACAGCAGGTCGTGAACGCTGCTGAAGTGGTTATAGAAATTGGCAGGCGTCACGCCAATTTCCCGCGTCAGGCGCCGCACCGATACACTTTCCGCCGTTTCCCGATCCAGCAGGCTCCGCGCCGTGCGCAGCAGGTCCTCCGCGACATGTCCTTTGTGGTAACTGCCGCTGCGCATTGCAGGCGGAGTGGTGGTCTTCATGACCATTCCCTTTGCATGCTGTCCCATATGGGAAAGTGGGCACGCCGCGTCAGGACTGTCCGGTCGGCGTTCATGCGGGCTTCCGTACATCTTTGATGTTGATGATAATGAACAGTGTTCACATAGATTCCTATCTGCAAGGCGTCAAGCGGGGCCGGGTGCGGCATGACAGTCGCGAGAGGAGCGGGTGGTCTGTCTATGGTGCTGATAATGAAACGAAAATATAGATAAGTGTTCTCTGCAAAACAAAAATATAAATACATCCTCCCATGTCTCGGGCAATGGTCCGGGTACGTCCTGCCAATGGGTATGGTAGAAAGCTGTCTTCCGGTCTCCAGTTTTTCTCTTGACAGAAGGTTGATGCAAAATTAACACCGTTCGCATTGTCCGGGTGTGGGGTCATGCAGCACGTTGGCGGCTCGTAAATGAATTGTTTCGGTATTGCGTGACGGGAGAGTCGGGCTGCCAGAATTCCCTTCTGGTTTTGGAAGTAAATGGTATTTGTTTTTTCGGAAATATTTTGTTTTATTTCCGATAAAAATTCACGAGTGCCTGAAAATTCACGCCGCTGCATCTATGCGGGTAGTAGAAATATCAGATATTTTTATTGTAGGGCAGTGGTATAGCTGACGATGTACAGAACAGGCTTCATGACCGGGAAAGTCGCCGGGTTACTTGCACGGACGGGGCTTGACCGCGTTCCGGTGTGGGTGCCGGTCGTACTGGGTGTGGCCATTATGGCGTTTGTCGGCTCGGTGACGGTTGACCCTGCGATGCAGGGCCTCATTTCCATTGGTACGGTTACGGTCCTGCTGTTTCTCAACCGGCGGCCGGGGCGGGGAATCACCGTCTTTCTCATGATGCTGTCCCTGCTTGTGTCGCTGCGCTACATCGTGTGGCGGCTGACCACGACGTTGCAGTTCGATAACTGGTTACAGACGGGACTGGCCCTGCTGCTGCTGATGGCGGAAACCTACGCCCTGGTGACGCTGTGCCTGAGCTATTTCCAGATGGCGTGGCCACTGCGGCGCAGGGAACACCCCCTGCCCGACGATACGGCGCAATGGCCGAGCGTGGATGTGTTCGTCCCGTCCTATAACGAAGAACTCTCCCTTGTCCGATCGACGGTGCTTGGCGCGCTCGACCTCGACTGGCCCGAGGACAAGCTGCATGTCTACATCCTTGATGACGGGCGGCGTAAGGCGTTCCGTGATTTCGCGGTGGCGTCAGGGGCGGGCTATATCATCCGTTCCGAGAACAACCATGCCAAGGCCGGCAACCTCAATCACGCGCTACAGGTAACGCACAGCCAGTTCGCGGTCATTTTCGACTGCGACCACGTGCCGACGCGGGGGTTCCTCAAGCGCACCATCGGCTGGATGATGGCCGATCCCAATCTCGCCCTGCTGCAGACACCACACCATTTCTACGCTCCCGACCCGTTCCAGCGTAACCTTGCAAGCGGGATGCATGTGCCACCCGAAGGCAACATGTTCTACGGGCTGGTACAGGACGGCAATGATTTCTGGGATGCCACGTTTTTCTGCGGTTCCTGCGCCATCATCCGGCGCGAGGCGGTCATGAAAATTGGCGGCTTCGCCACCGAAACCGTGACCGAGGACGCGCATACCGCGCTGAAGATGCAGCGCAGGGGGTGGGGGACGGCCTACCTGCGCGAACCGCTGGCGGCGGGCCTGTCCACGGAACGGCTGATCCTGCATATCGGGCAGCGCGTGCGCTGGGCCCGCGGCATGATCCAGATCATGCGGCTGGACAATCCCATGCTGGGTGCAGGACTGCGGTGGGAACAGCGGCTTTGCTACCTGTCGGCCATGTCGCATTTCCTGTTCGCCATACCGCGGGTAACGTTTCTGGTGTCGCCACTCGCCTATCTGTTCCTCGGGCAGAACATCATCGCAGCGTCGCCGCTGGCCATCAGTGTCTATGCGCTGCCGCACATTTTCCATTCGGTCCTGACCCTGTCGCGGATTGAGGGACGGTGGCGCTATTCGTTCTGGAGCGAAATCTACGAGACATCGCTCGCGCTGTTTCTCATCCGCATCACCATCGTCACCCTGCTGCAGCCGCACAAGGGCAAATTCAATGTGACGGACAAGGGGGGGCTTCTGGCGCGGGGATATTTCGATTTCAGCGCGGTGTATCCCAACATCATTCTTGCCGTGGTGCTGTTTGCTGCCTTTGTGCGCGGGATATTCGGCATCTTCTGGGAGTTTCATGACCGGCTGGCGCTGCAGTCTTTCGTACTGAATACGCTGTGGGTGGTCATCAGCATGATTATCGTCCTGGCGTCGATCGCGGTGGGACGGGAAACGCGGCAGACCCGCCACGCGCCACGCGTCACCGTCAAGCTGCCCGTCGCCGTCACTGACGCCCATGGCCGCAGGTTTAACGGTCATACGTATGACATCTCGCTGGGCGGGCTTGCGGTGAAAGGCAACTGGGCCACGGCCGAAATGGAAGGGACCGAGGTCACGGTCCATTACGACAATGCGCGCGACGGTATCCATGTCGGCGTTCCCGCGCAGGTCATGGGGGTTGGGCAGGACATGCTGCGCCTGCAGTGGATCCGGCGCGACCTGCATGATGAACAGCAGATCGTCAGTATGGTCTTCGGGCGCAATGACGCCTGGGCCAACTGGGCGGATTTCCCGGCCGACCGCCCGCTGCGCAGTCTTGCGATGGTGTTCCGCAGCATCGGCGGCCTTTTCAGCAGGCGCGGGCCTGAGGCATCGCGTCCCATGTCGGACGGGGGGGAGGAGGACCTTCCCGCCACGGAAGAAAAACTGGAGAAACAAAGCCTCGTGCTGAAACCTGTTCCCCGTAGCGTTCGTAACGGCGCTACCGCATCCGCCGCCCTGTTTGTCGCATTTACGGCCCTGGTGCCGGTCGCCATGGCCCAGGAGGCGGTGCCTGTGGCCATGACGCCAGTCGTGGACCAGACCGGTGTCACGACGGATGCCCCCTTCGGGGACAGCAATACCGGTAACGTCCCGGACGAGACGCCGGCTATCGATCCCCTCGCCGCCGATCGCATCAGCGATACGGAGGTGACACGCACCATTACGTTCCGCAACCTTGGCGCCACGACCGGTCCGCTGACGCTGCGCGGGTATTCCCCGCTGCAGGGGCTGGATGTGGTCGTGCCTGCCAACCGGGTGGTAACGCATGCGCAACTGACGCTGTCGGGTGCGCTGTCGCCTTCGCTGCTGCCCGAGGCGAGTGCCGTGACGGTCACGATGAACGAACAGTATGTGGGCACCATCAAGGTTGATCCGCAGCATCCGCAGTTCGGGCCACTGACATTCGATATCGACCCGTTGTATTTCACGGGCGACAACAAGCTCAATTTCCGTTTTGCCGGGGAATACCGGCGTGACTGTAATGACCTGTTCAACGAGATCCTGTGGGCGCGCATCTCCGACCTGTCGCACATTACGCTGACAACGGTGCGCATCGCGCCAGAACGCAAGCTTTCGCGCCTGCCTGCTCCCTTTTTTGATCCCAACCTGCGTTCCACGCTGCGTGTCCCCGTCGTGATGCCTGCGACGGGGGACAAGGGGGCGCTCAAGGCGGCAGGGCTGATTGCGTCGTGGTTTGGCAAGGTCGCTGACTTCCGCAAGCTGTCCTTCCCCGTCTCGACCACCATCCCGTCTTCGGGCAATGCCGTGGAAGTGGGCGAAAACCTGGTTGTGGACGCCAATGGCGCGCGGCCAGCAGGGCCGATGGTGGCAGAAATCGCCAACCCCAATGACCGCTGGGGCACGGTGCTGGTTGTGACCGGGCGTAACGCACATGAAGTGGAAGTCGCGGCCCGCGCGGTGGTTTTCTCACCAGATACGCTGGGTGGCGTGGCCTCGAAGGTGGTCAGTGATGTCAACCTTGAGACACGCCGTCCCTATGATGCGCCTGCCTTCGTGCCGACGGACCGGCCCGTGCGCTTTGGCGAACTGGTGGGGGCGGCGGACCTGCAGGGTGGCGGCTTCACGCCTGCGGGCATGACGCTGCCGTTCCACCTGCCACCCGACCTGTATACGTGGCGCGGCCGACCGTTCCTCATGAACATGTGGATCCGCGCGCCCGGCGGTCCGGTGGTCGATCTTGAGACGTCGCGCGTCGATGTCAGCGTCAATAACAACTACCTGCAGAGCTATACGCTCTCGCCGCCGGGTCTGTGGCGCAAATGGTCCGAACGCCTGGTCAACCAGCACACGGGGGCTACGGGCCATGTCACGGCGCTGCCGCCATGGCTCCTGTTCGGACAGAACCAGCTGCAGTTCAACTTTGACGCCCGTCCCATTGATCGCGGCGCGTGCCGCCGCACGCCGGGCGACATCCGCATGAGCGTGGATTCGGATTCCACGCTGGACTTCCGGCGCGGCCACCATTTTGCACAGCTACCCAACCTGTCCTATTTCGCCGAGGCGGCCTTCCCGTTTTCGCGCATGGCCGACCTGTCGGAAACGACCGTTGTCCTGCCTGACCATCCCGATGCGGGCACGGCCGGGGCGTTCCTTGACCTCATGGGCTTCTTTGGCGCCTCGACGTGGTATCCGGCGGCGGGCGTGGAAATCATGAAGGCGGATGAGGTGGAGCAGGCCCCGCCGAAAGGGGATATTGTCGTGCTGGGCACGGCAACACAGCTTGGCCGGGCGACGGCTGTGCTGGCCCGTTCCCCCTATGTGATCCATGACCAGCACATCACGGTGGGCCAGCACATGGGGCTGCAGGGGATATGGTACCTGTTCCAGGACCGTGACCATGCGGGGCTGAAAAATGGGGTGACGGCCAACCTGAATGCCCCCATTGCGGAAGCGGGGGTAATGCTGGCCGCGCAGTCGCCCTATGACAGCCAGCGCTCGGTCGTGGCCTTCATGGGGGATACGCCCGAACGTATTCATGACATGGTGCTCAGCCTGCGTAACAAGACGGACCTGCCGTCACTGCAGGGTGACCTTGTGCTCAAGAATGGCGACCAGTTCACCAGCTACCGCACGGCGCCGCTTTATACCGTAGGTTCCCTGCCGATGTGGATGCGTCTTGACTGGTACCTTGGCCGTCATCCCGCAGCGCTTTACCTGACCGGGCTGGCTGGCACGGGACTGGCCGCACTCGGGATCTGGGCATGGCTGCGTGGCTGGTCGCGCAAGCGGGTTGCGCATGACGACCTGACGGGGGATTTGTGATAGGTCATCTTCATCCCTTTCCATCATTACGACGTTCATGGCCGTCGGCATGGCGGCGGGACGCCAGTGCATGTGGCGGACGTCGTGAACACGCCTGGGTCATAATCGAAATAATCATGGTACGGAGACAGAACAGATGAGTGCCCTTCTCGCAGGCCTGACCCTGCTGATTATTGGCGACAGTCATGTTACCTACAAAGACACGCTCCTGTCCGTGCTGCCAGATGAATTCACCAGGCAGGGGGCAAAGGTCGTGACGTACGGGGTCTGTTCATCGACCGCCGCCGACTGGGTCGTGCCCAATCCCAACAATGGCTGTGGTGCCGCCGAACGTGTGGGGGATGCACCGATCGGTGCGCCCGACATGAAGCCTGCTTCCCCGCCGCCGATCAATTCACTGATCGAAAAATGGCACCCCAACGTGGTCATGGTGGTTATGGGCGACACGATGGCGGCGTATGGCCAGAATGCAGTGTCCAGGGACTGGGTGGATGAACAGGTCAAGACCCTGACCTATGCCATTGGCAAGACGGCCTGCATCTGGGTCGGTCCGACGTGGGGGCAGTTCAGCCCGCGTTATGGCAAGACCGACCAGCGTGCAACGGAAATGGCGACGTTCCTCAAGGGCGAGGTCGCGCCGTGCACGTATGTCGATGGTACGGCACTGCTCAGGCAGGGTAGCGTGAAGACGACTGATGGCATTCATGCCACTGCCGAAAGCTACAAGATATGGGGGGATGCGATCGTGCAGGCGACGCTGCCCGAACTTGAGAAGCTGAAGGACGCGCCGCCAGTGGCCGCGCAATAGGCCTATCCTGACGTGGTGGCGGCCCGGGATGCCGGGTGCCCGCCGCTTTGCCCGAGACTGGCGCAAGCCGTGGAAAGTATTGATGCTGCAACTTGAACCCATTCAGCCCGCACCCGGTCGCTGGCGTACCATTGTGGAAAAGGATTTTTTCCCCAGGAACCGTCGGCGCGACGTCGATGGCCTGCGGGGACTGGCCGTTGTCCTTGTGGTGCTGTTTCATGCGGGATGGCTGAAGGGCGGGTTTATCGGTGTCGATATTTTCGTGGTGATATCAGGCTATTTCATGGGCCGTTCTGCGCTCATGCAGCACCCGTTCCAGCCGGTGCGCTTCGTGTGCCGCAGGTTGTACCGCCTGCTGCCGGCGCTTCTGTGCATGATTGCAGTGACCTCGGCGGGAATGCTGTGGTGGGTATTGCAGAGCGATCGCGCCGATATCGCGAGCAATGGTGCATATGCGCTGGTGTACCTGTCCAATATCTGGGCGGCGGGACATGTCGGGTATTTTCAGGGGCAGGCCATGGCCTACCCGTTCCTGCATACATGGTCGCTGTCGCTGGAAATGCAGTTCTACGCCATCATTTTCGTCGTGGCACTGCTGCTGCCGGTGATACGGCACCGCAGGCTGCTGCTCCTGTCTGTGTTCACTGCCTCCGCAGCGTACTGCGCGCTGGCATGGTACTGGGGTGACGGGCAGGCCTATTATACCATTTTCGCCCGGCTGTGGCAGTTTCTGCTGGGCACGATGATCTGGATGCTGCCCCGCCTGCGACTGTCGTGTGGTGTTGCCAACCTTGTCTATGCCGTGGCCCTTGCGGTCATCGTGGGATCGGGGCTGTTCTATCCCCGCAGCTTTGCCTGTCCATCCTACATGGCAGTGTTTCCGTGTATCGCAGTCGCGGTCATCATCATGCTGCCTGACACGAAAGTGGGGCAAAGGTGGCTTGTGCCGCTGTCACCGCTGGGGGTGATTTCGTATTCCGTCTATCTGTGGCACTGGCCGGGTATTGTCGTGGCGAATTATCTGCTGTTCTTTCAGGTACATGGTGCCGTGATGGCGGGTGTACTGGCGCTGGTCACGGTGGTCAGCCTGCTGAGCTATGTTTTTGTCGAGCGGCCCGCCCTTGATTACGAGGACAGGGTTAGCGTCGCTGTCCGTAACCGTGGCGCGGGCCTGCTGGTGGGTGGGTGCCTGGGGCTTGCGGTTGTTCTCGCCTTTATTTCCCATGTGTCCCGTGTCCATTAGGCGTGACATGACACGACCGCCCGGGCGCGATCTGCGTGACGGAGTGGCATGGCGTTTCGCGCCGGCTTCATGGGTGCTGGTACGCGGCGACATGCTGGGCTACCCGCGCATGCGTGAAAGCGGGCTGCGGCTGGCCTGCGCCATGATGGCGGGTCTCATCCTGTCATGTGGAAGTGTCAACGCGCAGGACGCTCATATGGCGATAACGGGTACCCCCCCCGATGCGCCGGTGACTGTTCCGGCCACCGGAGATGCTGTAGCAGGAACCCCGGCGCAGCCCGTTTCCCCTGCCGAAGCGCAGTTCACATCCACCATGGCGAGCAGTGCGCATCTGGCGCATGCAGCGGCTGTGCTGGAACTGCTGCTCAATCAGGGGTATTACTGGCTGGGCCAGCATAATCTGGGCAAGGCGCACGAGACGATCCAGCGCGCGCTGTCGATTGAACCGGACAATACCGTGGCCCTGTTCCTGCAGGGCCGACTGCAGATGGCCGAGGGCAGGTCCGCCCAGGCCAGGCACACGCTGGAGATTCTGGAGCGTATGGATGGGTCGGAGGGACTGGCCTCCGACCTGAAGGCGCAGATTCAGGCCGGGCCGATAGATCCGCAGGCCCTGGCAGAAGCACGCGCGCTGGCGGCATCAGGCAAGATGATGCCCGCGATGCTGAAGTACAGGGCAATATTCAGGAATGGTGCCCCGCCGCCTGATCTCGCGCTGGAATATTACCGTGTGCTCGGGGCGACCGTCCTTGGCTATCAGGAAGCGCGCACCGGGCTGGCGGCGTGGGTGGCGCGCAACCCGCGTGACATTGATGCGCGGCTGTGCCTTGACCAGATCCTGACTTATCGCGTTACCTCGCGGCAGGAAGGCCTGGACGGGTTGCGTGCGCTTGCGCAATCCGATGTGTCAGCCCAGATCCGCAATGACGCGGTTGCGGCATGGCGTGATGCGTTGCTATGGGAGCCGATTACCGGGGAGAGCATCCCGCTCTATAAGGAATGGCTGGGCCGCCATCCCGATGATACGGAGTTCACGGTACGCCTGCAAAAGGCTCAGGAAATGCAGGCCGACATTGATGCCACCAATTTCCGCCAGCACGGTTATGCACTGCTGGCGCGGCATAGCCTTGATGCGGCAGCGGTTGAATTCCGTCGCGCCGTGGCCGCCAGCCCCCATGATGCCGATGCGCTGGGCGGCCTGGGGCTGGTGGCCCTGGCCCGTCAGCAGCCGGCGCTGGCGCGGCAGTATTTCCTGCAGGCCATACAGGCCGATCCGGCAGCCGCGCCGCACTGGCGCGCGACGCTGAAGGCGATAGAGGCGGGTGGCACGGGCATGGACCCGTTGGTGGCGCGTATCGTGCAGGCCATCAATACCGGACATTACGACACGGCGCGTACCGACCTTGCCACCCTTGGCCGCCGTCCGGGCAATACGCTGACCGTACTGTCGCTGCAGGCGCTGCTCGAACGCAGCCAGGGAAACATGGACGAGGCCGAACGGCTGTATCGTGAAGTCGTGCGCCGCGCGCCGCGTAATGCCGAGGCATTGTTCAACCTCGGCATGCTGGAGGTGCAGACAGGTGGCGGCTCGGGAATGGACACGATCATTGCCCGCCTTGACCAGATGAACCCGGCGCTGGCGCGGCGGCTGGCTGTTGCCGCGCTGTCCGCGCAGGCTGACCGGGCGAAGGACAGTGACGGGCGCATTACGCTGCTGCGCCGTGCGCATGCACTGGAACCGAATGACCCGTGGATACGGCTCAAGCTGGCGCACGCGCTTGATGACGCGGGTGACCATGTGGCGGCGCAGGCCCTGATGGATGACCTGACCATGCCACGCACGGCATCCCCCGAGGCGCTGCAGGCGGGCATTATCTACGCCATGGGCCGCCATGACATGGCGACTGCCAACGCGCTGCTGGAACGCCTGCCCAGAACCGGTCGCACGCCGGGCATGGACAGCGTGGCCGAACTGATTGCGCTGGACCGGCGCATAGCCGAACTCAACCACCCGCCTGCCGCGGATAACGCAGCCATTCTGGCATTGGCTGACCGGCCTGATCCTACGGGTGAGCGCGGCATGCGTATCGCCGCCGCCCTGTTGTCGCGGCATGCGCCACAGGACGCGCGCCAGGCGCTGGCGCGTGAGGAAAGTCTGACGCAACCGCCGCATGCAGCCCAGATGCTGGCCTATGCGGGGATGTACCTGCGCATGCGTTCGTCCTTTGACACGACACGTTGCCTTGATGTCTTTGACACCATGGCAAAGGCCCATCCCGCCGATATCACGTTCGAACAGACACGTGCGCGTGACCAGATCGCGATTGGCCTTGCGGTCATGACTGCCGACAGTTTCGACCGTTATGGCCAGACGGCGCAGGCGGCACAGGTGCTGGCTCCCGTGTTGCGCGCCCACCCGGATTCCGTCGAGGCCCATCTGGCCATGGGCCGTGTGTACCAGACCCGGAACATGGCCGTGCGCGCGCTGGAGGAGGACGAGATCGCGCTGCGGCTGAAGCCCACAGACATTTATGCGCTGGCCGCAGCCGCGCGTGACGCCGGTGGATCCCATCATCTGGCGCAGGCCAGGGACTATGCCACACGGCTGGCCCATGAGGACCCCGACGGCCCGATGAGCTGGGAAGTCCGTTCCGACATTGAACGGATCGAGGGTAATTCGCGTGCGCAGCTGGTGGATGTGGAACATGCCCGGCATGCCCAGTGCAGCCTTGATGGGGAAGGGGAGTGTGGCGGGCATGAAAGCTTCCTGCCCGATTACCGCTGGCCCTACATCGACAGTGAATATCTCGACCTGCATGGCGCGACCCTTCCGGCGAGCTACCATTACATCCCCGAGGACGACAGCCCCGAGGCAATGGACCGGCAGATCGTCTACCTGCGTGATTCCATCTCGCCGCAGTTCGACGCCAATACCTACGCGCGCAGCCGCACGGGGGTTGCAGGGCTGGGGCAGCTTACGGAATTCGCCATACCCATCACCGCTACCCTGCCGTTTGAATCGTGGGAACACCGGCTGTCATTTTCCGTGACGCCAACGTTGCTGTTCACGGGCGACCCGCTGAACAACGCCTATTCCGCCCATCAGTTCGGGACGGTTGCGGTCAATGGCGCGCAGCCATGGGGTTATCACCATTATTACACGCAGGGCGTGGGGCTGAGCCTGAATTACGTCAATCACTGGTTCTCGGCCGATGTGGGGTCTTCCCCGCTTGGCTTCCCCATCACCAATGTGGTGGGCGGCCTGGAATTCGCCCCGCGCCTGACCCGCAACCTGGGCCTGCGCATAAGTGGCGGGCGGCGGATGGTGACTGACAGCGAACTATCCTATGCGGGGGAACGTGATCCGGGCACGGGCAAACTGTGGGGCGGGGTGACGCGCCTGTTTGGACATGGCGCGCTGGAATGGTCCGCGCCGGGATGGAATGCATATGCGGGTGGTGGTTTCGCCTATCTCAGTGGGACCAACGTCATAGGCAATACCGAGACCGAGGCCGGTGCGGGCGGCAGCGCCACCGTATGGCAGTGGCATGACCGACAGTGGCTGCGTGTGGGCCTGGATCTCATGTATTTCGGGTATAAGCGTAATGCCTACTTCTTTACATGGGGGCAGGGTGGATACTTCTCGCCCCAGCAGTATTACGGTGCCATGATACCAGTAGAATGGTCGGGACATAACAGGCGCTGGACGTGGTTCCTGCGCGGGGAAGCGGGATACCAGTACTACCACAGCAACGGCGCGCCGTATTTCCCGACCAGCAATGTGCTGCAGGCCAGGGGCAATGAAAACCAGCCCAGCTATTATGGTGATGAAGGGGCAAGCGGCCTTGCGGGCAATATGCGCGGGCGGCTTGTCTATCAGGTCGATCACCGGCTGCGCGTGGGGCTGGAAGGCGGCTACAGCCGCGCGGGCAGCTGGTCGGAGGCCAGTGGCATGTGGATGGCACACTACACCCTTGATGGTCAGTAGCGGCATTATCCTTCAGTGCCGGGATGCCTGCACGGTCCCATCACCTTTTGGTAAGGGCGTGACATGAACATGCGCGGACAGGTTGCAGCTATCCTTACGGGTATCGTTGCGCCATTGCTTCCGGCACACGCGCTGGTGGCGGGATGTAGAACGGCATTGTCATAGCCGACCATGCCCGCCACCAGCGGAGACGCAGGCATTTGCCGCGTCCGCAGCCGTGGCAGGGGATTACATGCCACAGTTGCGTGCTGTCTGTATCGCCATTGGTGATAGCGGCACCGAAGGTTTCCGCGTGTATGATGGCCGTAACTGGCCTTACCTCATGCAGCGTTTCGCGCGTTGGCAGAGTTACGATTTCGCAGTGTGTCAGGGGCAACGACGCGGCAGAAGCTGGACAGGCTGCCCGCTGTCGAGAGCGTGGTCCATGGTGCCGTGCACAAGGTAGCTGTTGTCTTTGGCGGCTATAATGACCACCTGCCTGCCTACAATATTTCTGCTACTGAAACGGTGTGTAACCTGGCACTGATTGTCAGTCGCCTGAAGGCAGCAGGGTATACTGTCGCCATTATTGACGAAGCCCAGACCGGTGGCCCCCCGTGCAGCCATTTACGACGCCAACTGACACCATCATCGATCTTTTCGCCTCCGGGCAGTCCCTTGCCAACGTTCTTGATCACCAGACATGGGCCCCAGATACAACGCATGCCAACCAGCAGGGACATGAGATAATGGCGAAATATGTATGGGATCGCATCGGGCCCCTGCTTAGTAAATAAATGATCTCATGACACGGTGATAAATTAACGTATTCCGGCACATGGGAAGAAATGCTGTCGATGTCTGATCGGGACAATCACGGATTGTTCTAAATAAAACTTCTGGACGCCGCCTTTTTTCAAAAAGACGGCGTTTTCTGAAGCTCTTTGAAAAAAGCTTTACCAAAGACTTTTATTTTCAGAAGGGCCGGGACGTAATCCGCCGCGCAGGGGACGGTGTCGTATCCACCGCCGGGGTCAGGTCCTGTGCCTGCGTGGCTGGTGTCTGCCGGTTTGTGGCGGGGGTCAGCCTCGCGGTACAGGTGGCATCGCCACGGGTTGCAACCTGAAAGACGGGGGCAGAATTGCCGTTGCTGGTGCTGGTCACTGTCTGGCTGCACGGGATGCCATTGCTGCCCCATGATATGGTCGTGACGCTCTGGTACATGCTGCCCTGTCCGTGAGCGTTACGGGTATCAAGGGCAGGAGTAGGCAGGGCGGCAACCGGGCTGGACATCGTCTGGTCCATAAGATGCATCATCTGCTGCTGCCGTGCTTCCATCGCGGCGAATTCACGATCCATCATCTGGTCGATCGCATCGAATGCGGGGCGCGCTGCGACCTGTCGGGGAACAATGATGTCCACCGTGTGCCCGCTGGCATCAATAACCGTGAGCGTCTGGGCCAGTGCCGGGTGCGTGGCAAGGCTACCCCCAATCAGTGCGGTGGCAAGGGCGCGGAGCGTGCCTGTTCTGACAGATTTACACATAGGCATTTTCCCAATCCTCCATCAGGAAAAAATCATGGGTATGGTTTTACACGACCATGAAGGGTCCCTGGCTGCATCCTGATACGTGAAAGGATCAGGCCCTTCCCGGACACAGGATACATCCATGAATCAGAATATAGGGGCTGGAATACGCCGCGACAATTCCCTTCGTCACGCTGCGTAGACCCCGAGGTGGATCAGAACCAGCTTCGAATGCCAAAGGTAAAGCGTAGCGCTCCTGTCTCCTCGTGCTGGTCATGCACGATCCTGCGGGCCTGTGTCAGGTACCCGGCATAGGATACCGCGACGTATGGTGCGAATTTGCGCCAGACTTCATACCGCAGGCGCAGTCCCGCATCGACATCCGACAGGCCCGCGCCAACCTGCCGCGCGGGATCGGACTTGGTATAGAGGTTGAATTCCGCCTGTGGCTGCAGGATCAGCCGGTTGGTCAGAAGGAAGTCATACGATCCTTCAATCCGGGTGGCGAACCGTCCGCGGTCGCTGACATAGGCGGTGGCCTGAAATTCGAATTCATACAGCGCCAGTCCCTGTACCCCCAGTGCGCCCCATGTGCGCGTCGGCCCGTCGTCAATATCCGCGCGCACACCACCCTGCACATTGAAATAGGACGAAATCGCGCGGCTGTACAGCAGTTCATGGTCCCCGTCATGCAGGTGGCCGTGTTCAAGTGTGCCTTCGGTTTTGAGCCAGACCCGGTTGTAATCCGTGCCGTACCATGCTTCGCCATCCCAGCGGAAATCCGAACCACCGGGGGCGTACCGTCCCTCGAATTCATCAAGGATACCATGAAAATAGCTGGCATGGTCCATGACCGGTTTCATGTTGCCCAGATATACGACCGGTGTGGATGACGGGGCATCAGCCGCGTGGTAAGCGGGCTTCGTATTCTGTGTTGTCGTCGTCGTGGCAGTGGCGGAGGGGACCTGCGCCAGCGCAGGCGTGCCCGTGATGCACGTGATGCAGCCTGTCAGGGCTGCCAGAAGAGATACGTACCTCATGCCACGATGACCGTGCGGAACATGCCCAGTTCCATATGCAGCATAAGGTGGCAGTGATACGCCCACATGCCCGGCACATCGACCGTGACAAGATAGCTCAGCCGTGATCCCGGTTGTGAGATGAGGGTATGTTTGTAGGGGCGGTAGTCACCCTGGCCATTTTCCAGTTCGCTCCACATGCCATGCAGGTGGATGGGGTGTTCCATCATGGTATCGTTGATGAGTGTGAAGCGCACCCGTTCACCCAGTTTCAGGCGGATTGGCCCGGATTCAGAAAACTTCCGGCCATTGAAGCCCCATATGTAGCGTTCCATGTTGCCGGTCAGGTGCATGATGATTTCGCGCGATGGCGGGCGCGGGTCGGTACCGGGGCGGGTTGCGCGCAACTGTCGGTAATTCAGCACGCGGCGCCCATTGTCTTCCAGCCCGTCACCGGGGCTGCCCAGACGGTCCACTGGCATTCTGGCGACATTCTGGTTTTCGACATTGATGGGAGGAGGACCGGGATCATCCACTTCCATAACCGGCGTTGCGGGCGTGGCATGGTCCATGTGGTCCATGTGGTCCATGTGGTCCATGTGGTCCATGTGGTCCATGTGGTCCATGTGGTCCATGTGGTCCATGTTCCCATTGTCCATGTCTGACATGTCCATGCCGTCCATCGGGGCATCTTTTTTCGACATGCCGGGCATATCCATACCCTTCATATCTTTCATGTCCTGCCCCGGTTTCATGTCGCCCATCCCCATGTCGACCATGGTGCGTACCGGGCGCGGGTCCATGGGGGGGATGGGACCGGTCATGCCGGGCTGCGGGGCCAGCGTGCCACGGGCGTAGCCGGTGCGGTCCTCGCTCTGGGCAAAGATCGTATAGGCCCGGCTGTCGCGCGGCTGGATGATTACGTCATAGGTTTCGGCTACACCGATGCGGAATTCATCCACCGGCACGGGTTCGACATCATTGCCATCCGCCTGCACCACCAGCATTTCCAGACCGGGTATGCGTATGTCGAAAAACGTCATGGAGGCCGCGTTGACAAACCGCAGCCTTACCCGTTCCCCGGGAGTAAACAGGCCGCTCCAGTTCATGTCCGGCGCATGCCCGTTCAGCAGGTAGGTGTAGATGATGCCCGTGACATCGGAAATATCGGTCGCGGCCATGCGCATGCGTGACCATTGCAGCCGGTCCTTCAGCGCCGCGCCGACGCTGCCCGCCATCCGGGCCTCATGCGGCAGGGACGCCAGCGTGCGTTGCCGGAAAACATAATAATCATCCTGCATCTTGAGGTTATTGATCATGTCCATGGGGGACACGTCGGTCCATTCGGACAGTACGACGACATAATCCCGCACGCATGCATTCGGGTCGGGACGACGGGGGTCAATGATGATGGCGCCGTACAGACCCTGCGCTTCCTGCATGCCGGAATGGCTGTGGTACCAGTAGGTTCCGCTCTGCTGGACGGGAAAACGGTAGGTAAAGGTTTCACCGGGGGGAATGCCGGTAAAGCTCAGTCCTGGTACGCCGTCCATGTTGGCGGGCAGGCGGATGCCGTGCCAGTGGATGGAGGTCTCCTCATCACGCAGCGTATTGGTGACGTTCAGGGTCACGTTATCCCCCTCCTGCCAGCGCAGGACGGGACCGGGCACGTTCCCGCCGATACAGGGGGCGTGCAGGACCTTGCGGTCGATTTCGATACGCCTGCGACCGACATGCAGGTTCCATGTCGCACTGGCTGCGGCAGGTACCGTGCCCGGAGCGATGGTTGTGACGGGGCTGGCGGAAGCGGGTACGGGCAGGGCGGCAAGCAGCCCACCCGCCCCCATACCCGTGACGAAACGGCGACGTGTCAGGCCGTCCCGCGTGCGAGAGGCATTGGACATATGGAAAATTCCGGAAACAGGGCAGTTACACCCCACCATCCCGACGGGGTGGCGGGCACATTATACGCCTGATGGCGCCTGGCTGTTCCGGGATTTGGGGGGGCGCAAGGGGCGCAGCCAGTCACCGCCAGTCAGGCGGGCCTGCGGATGGGGCAGGTAGGACTGCGTGCCAGCCCCGGGTTGCGGGGGCAGCAGGGTGGCGGGTGGGGATGGCATGTCAGTAGAACTGACATGGACATGGCAGCACTGGCCTTCCTTATGGTGCATGTGCGCCATGTGGGTCAGTTGTGCCGGTGTCATGCAGTGGGGGGAGGTCGTGACGGTGCAGGGCACCATGGCATCGTGTGTCTGCGCAATGGCAGGAAAGGACGCAACCAGCAGCCCGGTCTGCATAAGCAGCCAGGCCAGCAGGCCAATCCAGATCCGGCCATGTGTCCTGATCATTCAGGGCTCCCATGCACAGGCAAGTCGCATAACAAAACGTGTCCGCATAATACCCATGGGGGGCATAAAGAAAAGGGTTTTTCCGCGCATTGGCGCAGGTGTTACAGGACAGGTGCCTGTTTTGTGCGTGTACGTATCGGGAGGCATTTCAAAAAACTGCCCAGGCAACATCCGGCAAACCATAAAGATTTTGGATGCCGCTTTTTTTTAAAGCAGTGTTTTCTGAAGTTTTTTGAGGAGAGTTTCACCAAAAACGTTTATTTTATTTATCGGTTTTCCATCAGCGGATCAGTTTGCGCACGATCCCCAGCATTTCCTCGATCGCCTCATCCCCGCCATCGTCCATGACGGACTGACGTACGCAGCCTTTGGCATGGGTGGACAGGATCTGGATGGCGACACCGTCAAGTGCCGATTTTACCGCTGAAATCTGGGTCAGGATGTCGACGCAGTAACGGTCGTCCTCGATCATGTTCAGCACGCCGCCCACCTGTCCCTCAATCCGGCGGACACGGTTGATCAGGGCCTTCTTGTGCGGCTGCTCCACTTTCCTGTCGGTGGGGGGGGCGCAATGCGCGCAGCCTTCCATCGATGTCACCAGTTCGTCCTGTCGAGCCATGCGCGCCTTCTTCGATTTTATGCTGTCATGTCCATATCAGCGTACCATAAGCCGTGACATATGCCTACGGCGCTGGATCAGGTCTGCCTGTGCGGTTTCCAGCGGTTGAGCAGCAGGGAATTGCTGACAACCGATACCGAACTCATGGCCATGGCCGCCCCCGCCACGATCGGGTTGAGCAGCCCGAACGCCGCCAGCGGCAGGCCCAGGATATTATAGATGAAAGCGAAAAACAGGTTCTGCCGGATCTTGGACAGTGTGGCGCGCGACAGGGAAATGGCATCCAGCACGCTGGTCAACTCGCTTTTCATCAACACGATATCCGCCGTATCCAGCGCGATGGCTGCTCCCGCGCCAATGGCGAAGCCTACATCGGCGGCCGCCAGTGCCGGGGCGTCATTGATCCCGTCACCCACCATGCCAACCACGCCGCCCTGATCGTGGCAGGTCCTGACCGCCTGCGCCTTGTCACCGGGCAGGACGCCCGCCATGAAGTCATCCACGCCCGCCTGTTTCGCCACGATGGCGGCACTGCGCGGGTTGTCGCCTGTCAGCATCATGACCCGGATGCCGGCAGCCTTCAGCGCGCTTACGGTGCGTATGGCGTCAGGCCGCAGGCGGTCCAACAGGGCAATATGGCCAATCGGCTGTCCATTGGCCGTAACGGCGATGACGGTTTTGCCTTCCTGTTCCAGCCGGGTGGTCACGGTGTCATCGGGTGCAATGCCATGATCGGCCATGAAACGGGGGGAGCCAAGGCATGCCGGTGCGCCATCAATCATGGCCGTCACCCCCATGCCGGGCATGGCGTGAAAATCGCTTACCGGTAGCGGTGAGATGCCCGCCGCCGTGGCATGATCGACAATGGCGCGGGCCAGCGGGTGTTCGGAATCCTGTTCCAGCGCACAGGCGATGGCAAGCAGCCTGCCGGTGTCAATTCCCGGCCCGGGCACCACGTCACTGACGGTGGGACGGCCTTCGGTCAGGGTGCCGGTCTTGTCCATGATGATGGTGGTCAGTTTCTGTGCGCGTTCCAGTGCATCCGCATTGCGGAACAGGATGCCACAGCGCGCGCCCAGTCCCGTGCCCACCATGATGGCCGTAGGCGTTGCAAGTCCCAGCGAGCAGGGGCAGGCGATGACCAGTACCGACACGGCGGAAACAAGGCTCCATGTCGCATTGCCCGTCACCAGCCAGCCCATCATGAACGTAGCCAGTGCAATGGCGATGACCGTGGGCACGAAGATATTCGATATCCGGTCCACCAGTCGCTGCACGTGCGCTTTTGACCCCTGCGCCTGTTCGACCATTTTCACGATATGCGCCAGCGCCGTGTCATGTCCCACGCCGGTAGCGGTGGCGCGCAGCATGCCATTGGTATTGATGGTGCCACCGAAAACCCGGCTTCCTGCCTGTTTCAGCGTCGGCATGCTTTCACCCGTCAGCATGGCTTCGTTGACTTCGGATGCGCCTTCGCGCACCAGTCCGTCCACCGGGACGCTTTCGCCCGGACGCACCACGAATATGTCGCCCACGCGCACATCCGCCACAGGACGATCCACCATCGCGCCATTGACCAGGACATGCGCAAGCGGGGGCTGTAGTTTCAGCAGGCTTTCCAGCCCGGCACTGGTCCGGTCGCGCGCGCGGGCCTCCATAAGCCTGCCGAGCGAGATCAGGGTGATGATCGCGACACTGGCCTCGAAATACAGCGGCTGGTGCAGATGGGCGATTACGACAGTCGCGCTGAAGAAATACGCGATACTGGTGCCCATCACCACCAGCACGTCCATGTTCGCACCGCCACCGCGCAGGGCATTCCACGCACGTTGGTACAGGTGCCGCGCGCCGTAAAACTGTACCACGCCCGCCAGTACAAGCTGCAGCCAGCCGGGCATCATGTACATGGCACCAAATGGCATCAGAACCATCTGCGCAAAAAACGGCAGCGACAGGATCAGCAGCAGCACGAAATGGGCACGTTCCGCACGCCATGCGGCAAGACGGCGGGCATGCGTGTCATCGGGCATGCCGTCATTTACCAGTGATGCGCCAAAACCGGCTTTTTCAATACGGGCAATGAAGGTATCCCCATCCGCAATGCCGGGCACGAACACGATATGTGCCCGTTCGGTGGCAAGGTTTACGCTGGCCTGCGTCAGGGGCAGGCGGTTGAGGATCTTTTCAATACGTGCGGCACAGGCGGCGCACGACATGCCTGAGATTGCCAGGTCCACGCTGCTTTCATCCACCGTGAAACCGGCCTTGCGGATGGCGGCGACAACCGCATTGATCGTGGCGACGGATGTATCCAGCACCACCTGCACACGCTGGGTGGCGAAATTGACGCTGGCGTGCACGCCGTCCTGACGGTTGAGGATCTTTTCAATACGCGCGGCGCAGGCGGAACATGACATGCCGCCCACGGGGAAATTCAGGGTCTGGGACACTGTGGCACTCCTTCGCGTATTGATCCTGATTTATACCCCCCTATGGTATTTTCAAGTGACGCGCCCGTGATCAGGCATGCAGCCCCGGTGCTTCCTGCCCGGTGCGGGCGACATATTCGCTATAGCCGCCATCATACTGGTGGATGCCATCAGGTGTCAGTTCCAGCACCCGGTTGGACAGCGCGGACAGGAAGTGCCGGTCATGGGATACAAACAGCATCGTGCCCTCGTACTGGGCCAGCGCGTTGATGAGCATTTCCTTGGTTGCGATGTCCAGATGGTTGGTCGGCTCATCCAGCACAAGGAAATTGGGCGGGTCAAACAGCATCAGCGCCATGACCAGCCGCGCCTTTTCGCCCCCCGACAGCACGCGGCAGCTTTTCTCCACCTCATCCCCTGAAAAGCCGAAGCTGCCCGCAAGGGCGCGCAGCGATCCCTGGCTGGCCAATGGGAAGGCGTCGTCCAGTGTTTCGAACACTGTGCGGCTTTCATCCAGCAGGTCCATGGCGTGCTGGGCGAAATAGCCCATCTTCACGCTGCCCCCCAGTGTGACCGTGCCCGCATCGGGTTGCGTTGTGCCTGTCACCAGCTTGAGCAGTGTGGACTTGCCAGCGCCATTGACGCCAAGGATGCAGCACCGCTCCCTGCGGCGGACCAGCAGGTCAAGGTTGTGGTAAATGACGCGTTCGCCATACCGTTTGTCCACGCCGCGCAGCTTGACTACGTCCTCGCCCGATCGGGGGGCGGGCGGGAAATCGAAACTCAGCGCCTGTCGCCGCTTGGGTGGTTCGACGCGATCGATCTTTTCCAGCTTTTTTACACGGCTCTGCACCTGTGCCGCGTGGGAGGCACGGGCCTTGAAGCGTTCGATAAAACTGATTTCCTTGGCCAGTGCCGCCTGCTGGCGGTCGAACTGGGCCTGTTGCTGTTTTTCGTTCTGGGCGCGCTGCTGTTCATAGAACTCATAATCGCCGGAAAAACTGGTCAGGCTGCCGCCATCAATCTCGATCACCTTGTTGATGACACGGTTCATGAAAGCCCGGTCATGCGATGTCATGAGCAGTGCGCCATCATAACCCGCCAGAAACTGTTCCAGCCAGATCAGGCTTTCAAGGTCGAGATGGTTGCTCGGTTCATCCAGCAGCATGACATCAGGCCGCATGAGCAGGATGCGCGCAAGGGCCACGCGCATTTTCCACCCGCCCGACAGTCGGCCCACATCACCATCCATCATGTCCTGACTGAAGCCAAGGCCGTGCAGCACCTCGCGCGCCTTGCTGTCCAGCGCGTAACCGCCCAGCTCCTCAAAACGGGCCTGTACCTCGCCAAAGCGTTCGAGGATGCTGTCAAGCTGGTCCATCTGTTCGGGGTCGGCCATGGCCGCTTCCAGTTCAGACAGTTCAGCCGCGATTTCGGACACAGCGCCCGCGCCATCCATGACTTCGGCCACGGCGCTGCGTCCGGCCATTTCACCGACATCCTGACTGAAAAAGCCGATGGTGGCCCCGCGATCAATCAGGATATTGCCCTCATCAGGTTCGTCCTGTCCCGTAATCATGCGGAACAGCGTGGTCTTGCCCGCCCCGTTGGGGCCGACCAGACCGATCTTCTCCCCCTTCTGCAGGGCGGCCGAGGCTTCGATAAAGACCAGGCGCTGGCCGTTATGCTTGGTGATGTTATCAAGACGAATCATGGAACCTCGGGCGGATGGGATTGCCCGCGCACTTACTACGAACGTGCGCTCAGCGTAAACCATGACCCAACCGGCACTGAAAGATCGTCTTGAAATAAACAATTGATAAAAAATACAAAATTTTCTGGTGCCGCCTTTTTTCAAAAAGGCGGCGTTCTGTGAGGCTTTTTGGAAAAAGCTTCACCAAAAACGTCTTTTGAGTTTTAGGGTGCCGTCATGATCTGACTGTTTCAAACAGGCATGAGGGATGAAAGCTGGTCAGGATGCGGGACTGTTCCCGGCATTGGCATAGGCGTATTTCCCGCCCCGAAGCAGGGCGCGCTGATAGGCGGGACGGTCATGGATACGGTGCAGGAACGCCGCCACATGGGGCCGCCCGTTCGTGGCCCCTGCGCGTGCGGCGGCGGTTTCAAGGGGGAAGCTCATCTGGATGTCGGCGGCGGTAAGGTCATTGGCCGCTAACCATTCACTCTCCGACAGGCTGCGTTCCCAGTAATCCATATGCAGCTTGACCTGCGGGCTGATGAATTTCGCCTGTGCCCCGCAGGCAATCAGGAAGGCGAAGGGACGTAGTGGCAGGGGCGCGCGTTTGGGCAGCAACCCGAATATCAGCTTGAGCAGCAGCGGCGGCATGGCGGAACCTTCCGCATAATGCAGCCAGTATATGAAGCGGATGTATTCGGGTGTGCCGCGCGCAGGAGCCAGTCGGCCATCGCCGTATTTATCAATGATGTATTCGATAATCGCCCCGCTTTCTGCCAGCGTCACGTTCCCGTCCGTATCCGTTATGACCGGGGCCTTGCCCAGCGGGTGGATGGTGCGCAAGGATTTCGGGGCCATCATGGTCCTGGGGTCGCGTTTGTAAAACCGGATATCGTAGGGAATTTCCAGTTCCTCCAGCAGCCACAGGATCCGTTGTGAACGCGAATTGTCCAGATGATGCACGGTAATCATGATACGTGGTCCTTTCAGCAGGTGATGCAGACCCACCCGACAGGCCCGTCGTGATGGGCAGCCAGCGGCACAGGAATAATGTGCCGGTCAGGGCGGCGCCGATGTTCTGCTAAGGAACGCCCGTGGTTTTGGTTCCCCTGCCGTCACGTGATGGCGTGGCATATGCACACGAAAAAAAGCATGTTCCCGCGACCTGTC
The DNA here is from genome assembly GCF_006538165.1 of Komagataeibacter diospyri. Classification (GTDB taxonomy): domain Bacteria; phylum Pseudomonadota; class Alphaproteobacteria; order Acetobacterales; family Acetobacteraceae; genus Komagataeibacter; species Komagataeibacter diospyri. The sequence goes on along the minus strand of NZ_BDLU01000033.1, from coordinate 5,496 downwards.
GGGTCGGGAAACATGCCTTCTGTCATGGTGGCACAGGAAAGTGGCGCGGTGGTTCAGGCTGTATGGTCCAGCAGGTGACGCAGGCAGGCTGCCAGCACAGCCGCCTCGTTATGCTGCGTGTCACGCGCGTCATACAGCAGGGTGAGGGGCCTGCGCGCGCCATGTCCAGCAATTGCTGCATCGTCTGGGGACTGGCCTGCAGTTCCGCGATATAGCGTTCCTGAAATCCGTCCCATCGCGCCGAGGCGCGCCTGAACCACTGGCGCAGTCCGGTGCCGGGGGGCGATATCCCTCAGTCATGGCGTCAGGTCTGCGCGTTGTTTGCTGACCCCACGGGGCCACAGCCGGTCCACCAGCACGCGACTGCCATTATCGGGTTCGGACGGGTCATAAACGCGCCTGACGCGGATGGTGTGCGCCATGGCTATCCGGCCAGTGTTGAATCCGCCGCCGAGCCGAAGAACTCATACCGGATCTGACTTTCGGGCACGCCCGTCGCCTTCAGCGTGGCGATGGTATCGCGCATGAAACCGTCGGGACCACAGATGTACCAGGTCGCGGCCCGGTCGATTTCCTGCGCAAGCCATGGCTGTGTCATGCGGCCTGCATGGGTGGTGACGCCCGTGGCGTGCTGCGACGCCTGCGGTGTTGCCCGACTGTAGAATATATCAGCGCACAGCAGACCCCTGTCCGCAAGGTCACGGATATAGGGGCCAAAGGCTTCTGTCGCGGGGGTGCGGGTGATGTGGATGTAGCGCACGGGTGCTTTGGCCGTTCCTGCCCCCAGCGCGCCCAGCATGGAAATGAAAGGGGTCAGGCCAACGCCCGCGCTGAGGAACACGATGGAGGTTGGGGTCGGGTTGCCCAGCGTGAAATCACCCGCCGGGGCGGAAACCTGCAGCACCGTGCCTTCCTTCACACGGTCATGCAGCCAGTCGGAGACCACGCCATTGTCGATACGGCGCACGCTGATACGGTAGGACCGGGAACCGGGTGCAGAGGAAATGCTGTAGTTGCGGCGTTCAGACCCATGCCCCGGCACGTCAAGGCGGAAGCTGAGATATTGCCCCGGCACATGGTGCATGACGGGTTTCCCGTCTTCGGGCGTCAGTTCGAACGAGGTGACGGTTTCACTTTCTTCCACGCGGCGGCTGACACGGAAGGGACGCCAGCCAACCCAGCCACCGGGGGCCGCGGCATGGGCCACGTAAATCTGTTCTTCCCGTCCGATCAGGATTTCAGCGAGAAACCAGTAGGCCTTGCCCCATGCATCCATGATCTCGGGGGTGGCGGCATCTCCCAGTACGTGGGCGATGGCGCCCAGCAGGGCATCGGCAACATATGGGTAGTGTTCAGGCAGGATGTTCAGCCCGACATGCTTTTCCGCAATCCGTTCGACCGCACCGGCCATGGCGCCGAGGTTGTCGATGTTGCGGGCATAGGCCAGCACTGCAAGCGCCAGCGCCTTTGGCTGTTCCCCGTCCTTCTGGTGCGAAATGTTGAACAGATCGCGAATATCTGGATTGGCCAGCAGCCGACGGTACATTTCCGTCGTGATCGTCAGGCCGTGCGCTTCCAGTGCGGGTACGCAGGCCTTGATGATGCTGCGGGTCTTGTCATCCAGGGGCGATGCCATGTGTGAGATCCTTTAAGATGTATAATATCCACACCTTTATTGTCATCCAAAAAGATGTCAACAATATATATCTTTTTTGACGCACATATCCCTTATGCATGATCCGTATTGCTGGGGAAGATGTACTGGCATGCGGGCTGGCGGGTATAATTGACAGTGATAATAAATCGCATAACATGCGCCCGTTATTGGAGTGTGCCGTATGCGTTACGTAATCGTTCTGTCATGTGCCTGGCTTGCGGCGCTCGTGCTTGCACCGGCAGCAAGGGCGATGGATCCCGTGCATCTGGAGGTAAAGGACCACCATTTCACCCCCGACCATATTACGGTCCCGGCGGGACAGCGCTTCCTGATCGTGCTGGATAATCATGATGACACGACGGATGAATTCGAAAGCTACGACCTGAAATTCGAGAAGATCGTGGTCTCGGGCGGCACGATCACCGTGCATGCGGGTCCGCTGCATCCCGGGACCTACAAGTTCTTTGACGACTACCACCCCGACCAGGCAACGGGCACCGTTACCGTGACACAGGAGCCCTGAAACATGCTGGGAAGTCTGCTGATCGTCTTTCGTGAGGTCATGGAAGCGGGACTGATTGTCGGTATCGTGCTGGCGGCGACACAGGGTATTCCGGGGCGTGGACGCTGGGTTGCCGGTGGCATTGCGGCGGGTGTCGCGGGGGCCGCGATTGTGGCCGTATTCGCCGGCAGCCTGTCCGCGGCCCTGTCTGGTAACGGGCAGGACGTGTTTTCCGCTACCATCCTGTGTATCGCGGTGTTGATGCTGGGCTGGCATACGGTGTGGATGACCCGTCACGGACGCGAAATGGCGGGCGAGATGAAGACACTGGGGGCGGAGGTCGTGTCTGGTGAACGCTCGCTGGCCGCCATGTCCGTTGTCGTGGCTGTCGCCGTGTTGCGCGAAGGGGTGGAGGTCGTGCTGTTCCTGTATGGCATCGCGGTTTCGACCCATTCGGGACCGATGGCCATGCTGACCGGCGGCGCGCTGGGCATTGCGGCGGGGGCGGCGCTGTCGTGGCTGCTATACCGGGGGCTGATCGTCATTCCGCTCAGTCGCCTGTTCAGTGTGACGGGACTGCTGATCGCCTTTCTCGCGGCGGGCATGGCCAGTCAGGCAGCGGGCCTGCTGGCGGGGGATGACCTGATCCCCGCCCTTGGTTACGAGGTCTGGGATACATCGTGGCTGCTGTCCGATGGCAGCATGATCGGACGTGCGGCCAAGGCGCTGCTGGGTTATTCCGACCGGCCCATGGGGGTGCAGGTCATGACATGGGCGGTGACGCTGGCGGTCATGATCATCGCGACCCGTCTTGTGCGCAGGCAGCCTGCCGCCCGCGGCTGATGGGGTTAGCCGCGCAGGGCAAGCCGACCGATGGCGGGATCATCGGTAAAGAAACCATCCAGCCCCAGATCCAGATAATGCCGGATTTCCGCGATTGATCCCTGCGGGTTGCGGGCGTTGTCCCCCGCGTCATTGCGCAGGTGCGTGGGCAGGAAACGGTTTTCGGGCCGGAAAGTATAGGAATGTACCAGCAGGCCCGCGCGATGCGCGTCCTCTATCAGTGATGTCGGCGCACGCCATGCGCCGGTTGCATCACGCGGTATGATGTCCGCATTGGATGGGCCGATCACATCCGCATATTCCCGCACGCGGTGTAAACCGTCAGTGGTCATGAGATCACCAAAGGTAAGCGGTGTGGCGGTGCCTGCCATGTCGGGAACGTGTTCTGTCCGTTCCCCCATCAGCAGCATGAGGCGTGTCTGCGGGTTGATGGCCTGAACCCTTCCGCGAAGCTGGCGCAGGGGTGTTATTTCAAAGGACTGGACCTCCAGCGGGCAGTAGCGGGTGTATTCATGCGCCGCGATGGTGCGCAGGAATGTTTCTTCCGGCTTAAAGCCAAGCTGGTGGAAGTGGGTGGCGTTCTTGATTTCGGGTATCAGCCCGATCATGCGGCCACGGGTAGCGGCTTCGGCTGCCACGAAATCGATTATTTCCTCGAACGTCGGAATGTCGAAATGCCCGTCATAGCGCGTGTTGGCCGCGCGTATGTCGGGCAGTCGTTCACGCGCGCGCAGGGTCTTGAGCTCAGCCAGTGTGAAATCCGTGGTGAACCAGCCGGTTAAGGTTGCGCCGTCAATAATCTGCGTACGTCGGCGTTCGGCGAATTCCGGGTGGCTGCCGACATCCGTGGTGTTGGTAATGTGGCTTTCGTGACGGGCAACCAGCACGCCATCCTGTGTCGGCACAAGGTCGGGTTCGATGTAATCGGCCCCATCGGCGATTGCCCTGGCATAGGCGGCCAGCGTGTGTTCGGGACGCAGGGCGGATGCGCCACGATGCGCCATGACGCAGGGCAGGGGCACAAGTGCGGCGGCGGCGAAAGCCTGGCGTGTTGTCATGACCGCCATGCCCGACAGGGCGCCCGTCATGGTCTGTCTGCGTGTCAGCATGGATCCTGTTCCGGCCTGTTGCGGGGCAACAGTCAGGGAAGATCACGTGCAGCGCAATGGGATTTCCAACGTCATGGGCGGATGGCTCCGTGCCGGGTGCCGCTAGCGGGATGCCTTCGTCGCGGATAGGCATAATCGGGGGGAGGGATATTGTCGCGGTGGTTAAATCCCTTGCTGCGGGAAGAGACTGCATATTGACGGTTCGGGCCTGAGTAAATGGCGCAGGCATGTCAATACATGATGTTTCATGTCTTGGGATTGCAGGAACATTGTCGCGGACAAGTAATGATGTGGGATATATGCATGTTTATCGTGTCCCGTGGGGTATCGTTCCTGCCGTGGTGGCGTTCCGCATGGGATGGCGTAAATGATACGTGACCGACTATGCCGTGTGTGGCGTATCAAATCGTGCGGATATGTTTGCAAAACATGTCTGTATAGCGGTTTCGCCGCTTTTACTCGCTGAACGTGAAGCTGCTATACGTTAAGCTGGGAGTATAAAAGGTTGCGGACCCGGCGTAAGTGGCGGTATCGGTGGTGCCATTATTGCATCCTGCATGGTCATGCCTGTTTTTTCCGGCATTCCTGCTGGACCAACATGCATGAGAGGCGACGCCAGATGGCTGCAGACCAGCCCAGTTTTCCCACCAGTATTCACCTGTCCACCCCCAATGCCATACGGATGAACCGCGCGCTGCGCATGTCACGTCGTGACATGCTGCTGGGTGTGATGGGGGCCGCCGCCGTGGTGCTGGGCGCGGACCGGGGCGTTGCCGCTACCCCGGAGGCAGGGGCGGAAGATGCGGTCGCGCCGCTGTTCCTTGCCCTGTCGCACCGCCTGACCGACCGGGACGCGCTTGATGCCCGTATCAGCAACGCGCTGTACGCCCGCATCACCAAGGCAAATCCTGAACGCCGGGACCAGATACAGAAGCTGCATGACCTGATGGCGGGCGGCAAATTCGACAGCGCGCGTGCGCTGGCCACTGCGGCCGAACATAGCGACCCCGTATTCAAGGATGTCATTCATGACATCATGACAGGCTGGTACCGTGGCGTTGCGGATGAAAAGGTGGTCGTGTACCGCTCCGCGCTGATGTTCGACATCACCAAGGATGCCATCTATCCCAAGACCTACGCTGCGGGCGGGCCGTTCTACTGGACCCAGACCCCACCGGAAGTGGCCGTTCCAACTGGCGAACCTGCCCTTTCGCCTTCGAAATTCGTTGTAGAACCCACCTGATATCCGGAGCATCCTCCATGCCTTCCGAACAAGATCTTTCCGCTGACGTCGTGATCGTCGGATCCGAGACTGTGTAGAATTTTGTGCGGTGCCATTTTTTCAGGCCATTGGGAACCGCTCATCGAACATGATAGCGAGCTGG
>NZ_BDLU01000032.1 GCF_006538165.1 Komagataeibacter diospyri | reverse complement strand
TATCTTTATCAATGCTCATGCGGGGGCTCCTCTTCGAGCAGATTATCACTGCACCGCACAAAATTCAGGATAGTCCCTCGGATCCGGCGTCGCTGGCAGTTCCATTGCCAATGAACTGGCGCGCGCGGGTATTTCCGTCATCGTGCTGGAAGCCGGTCCGCGTGTCGATCGCCAGCATTTTGTCGATAATTTCCGCAATCTGGAAAACAAGCCCTCCTATCAGGGGCCGTTCCCCTGTGTGCCATGGGCCGAACATCCGCCCAACCAGATAACGCCCAACAAATACCTGCATACGACAGGGCCGGACGCCGAAGCCTACCAGCAGGTCTACCTGCGCATGATGGGCGGCACGACATGGCACTGGGCCGGGTGCGCGTGGCGCTACCTGCCGTCGGACTTCGAACTGAAAACCCGTTATGGGCAGGGCCGTGACTGGGCGCTGAAATATGACGACCTTGAGCCGTTCTATTACCAGGCCGAGGTGATGATGGGCGTCTGCGGCCCGGACCCGGCGGTGGAAGACCTCGGTTCGCCGCGCAGGCAGCCTTATCCCATGGACGCGCTGCCCATTTCCTATGCAGCGGAACAGTTTCGCAACCTGATCCGGGAAAAGACCCCGTACCGCGTCGTGCATGAACCGCAGGCCCGCAACACGCGGCCCTATGATAACCGACCGACCTGCGAGGGGCATAACAACTGCATGCCGATCTGCCCCATCGGGGCGATGTACAACGGCAGCTATTCCGTCTATCATGCCGAAGCGGCAGGGGCGAAGTTCGTGCCCAACGCGGTAGTATACCGGATTGAACGTGACAGCGCGAACAGGCGCGTGACGGCGGTGCATTATTACGATCCCGACAGGGGGTCCCACCGTGTGACCGGCAAGTATTTCGTCATCGCGGCGCACTGCATCGAAACTGCGAAGCTTATGCTCTTCTCAGCTGATGAACAGAGCCCCGACGGTATCGCCAACAGTTCCGGTCATGTCGGTCGCAACATGATGGACCATACCGGCGTGCAGGTAACGTTCATCAGTGGTGACAAGGCCCTGTGGCCCGGCCGTGGCCCGCTTGAAACCAACGTGATCGACAATTTCCGTGACGGTGACTGGCGCAACGAACGGGGGGCGTACCTGGTACACATGGTGGATGACAACCAGGTGGACCTTGCAACCGCACTCGCCATTTCCAAGGGATATGTCGGGCGTGAACTGGAGGAGCAGATCCGCTATCTTGCTTCCCACACAGTGCGGCTGTTCAGCCATAACGAAGGGCTGGCCGATCCGGATAATCGGCTGACGCTGAGTGCCACATATAAGGACGCGCTGGGTATTCCGCACCCGGAAGTCTATTACAAGCTGCCTGAATATACGGTGAAAAGCTGCGACCATACCCGTGGCCTGTTCAAGGATCTGATCGGTCTCATGCATGGCACGGACGAGCAGTGGACACCGGGTTACTTTCCGCAGGACCATCCCGCCGGCAGCACCATCATGGGCACAGACCCCAAGGATTCCGTGGTCGACGGCTTCTGCCGCACACATGACCATGAAAACCTGTTCATCGCGAGTTCGTCCGTCTTTTCATCGGTCGGAACCGGCAACATCACCCTGACGGTTGCAGCACTTGCCCTGCGTGTTGCTGATACACTTAAAAAAGAACTGACCCATGCCTGACGTCAAACGCAAGATCTTGTGGTCGGTTCTGGTCACGGGCACAGCCCTTGCTTCCCTGTCCGCAACGCCTGTGCGGGCGGATGAGCCTTCACCCCCTTCATCGTCGGCCCCGGCTCTGGCCACGGCCACTCCATCGGTGCCCGCATCGGCTGAACCTTCGGCGGAGCTTACGGCGCGTGGTGAATATATCGCGACGGCCGGTGACTGTGTCGCCTGCCATACCGCGCCAGGGGGCAAGCCCTTTGCCGGGGGCTTGCGCATTACCACGCCCATGGGAGATGTGGTATCAACCAACATCACCCCGGACCCCGACCATGGCATCGGGAAATATACGGAAGAGGATTTTGAAAAGGCCGTGCGCCATGGCCTTCGCCGTGACGGCAGCCGTCTTTATCCCGCAATGCCATATGTTTCGTATTCCGGCATGACGGATGATGATGTGAAGGCCATGTATGCGTGGTTCATGCATGGGGTGAAGCCGGTGGCCGTAACACCGCCGGTGACGGAACTGAACTTCCCTGCCAACCTGCGTATCACCATGGCGGTGTGGAACCTTGTCGCGGGCAGCGTCACGCCTGAAACCGGAGATTCCGCCACGTATGACAAGATGCGCCGTGGCAGGTACCTTGCCAATGCCCTGGCGCATTGCGGAACCTGCCATACACCACGCAACATGATGCTGAGCGAGAAGGAAGACAGCTTCCTTGCTGGAGCGCCCCTGCTGGGCTGGTATGCGCCCAATATCACGTCGAGCAAGACAAGCGGCATTGGCAACTGGAGCGAGGATAACCTTGTCACCTATCTCAAGACCGGCCATGTCGCAGGGCTGAGTCAGGCCGCAGGGCCGATGGGTGAGGCGGTGGAACACAGCACCAGCCACCTGACCGATGATGACCTGCATGCCCTTGCCGCCTACATTCTTCAGGTCCCGGCCAAGGAAGACGAGGCTGAACATGGACCACGTGAAGGGTTCGGACAGGCGCTTGATGTGCCGGATATCCGTTCGGGTGAGCTGACACGGATCGACAGGCTCGATGAAATGAGCGGCCCGCATATTTATGATGCGAACTGTGCGGCCTGTCATGGGGGTAACGGTGCGGGCACCAGTGACCATTATGCGCCGTCACTGTTCCATAATTCGGTTGTTGGGTCTGCCCATCCGGATGACCTGATCATGACAGTCCTGAATGGTGTGGACCGGACGGCAGGTGGGCTGCATGCCTATATGCCCGGTTTTGACCATGGTTCCGATGTGCAGCGCCTGAGCAATACCGAGGTCGCTGCACTGGTCAATTACGTGACCGCCACGTTCGGCAGTGGTGACCATGGTGTGACTGCGGACCAGGTTGAAAAGATGCGCAAGCAGCTTCCCAAGACACCGTAACACGATATGAAATCCCGGCAGCCGTGATAACGCGACAGAATATGCGTAAGGGGTGCCGGGATTTCCTTTGTCAGCCTGTATGATGGGCAGGTATTTGCGTTCCTGTTATCTGCTGCGGAACAAACCGGTCTGTTTACTGTATTTCGTCCTCCGCAGAAATCATGCTGCGTAAGGGCTATCTTTCAAGATCAGATCTTTGATTTATCAATATGTCTGTTTGCTTGCTGCCGCTAGGTATGTGGGCGCGTAACGCAGCGACATGGTGCGTATAGACCATGTATTGGATGATCTATCAATATTCAGACAGGTATTATGAACCGCTTCATCAGGCGGACGGTAATGCGTCTGTTTATATGTAATTGAAAAGATTTTATATAAAATAGAAATGTATAATTATTCCATATCATAAATAAAATATGGAATGGAAATATCTGGTGAAAGAAGGCCAGACATGCCACTGGCTGACCTGCGGGGCGCCAGTGGCGCGGCCTGTATTCATGACAGGCCGCATGTCCGGATATTTACCCGATCAGAACGGGGCGTCGATGTCCACGACGTCGATCAGCTTGTGATTGACGAATTCCTTGATGCCAAGGCCGATCAGTTCACGACCGTAGCCGGAACGGGCAACGCCACCGAAGGGCAGGTCGGCCTTCACCATGGTCGGGTGGTTGATGTACACCATGCCGGTATAGATCTGTTCGGCCACCTTCACGCCACGCTGGGTGTCACGCGTAAAGACGGCGCCGCCCAGACCGTAGGGGGAGTCATTGGCGATACGGATGGCGTCCGCATCGTCCTTTGCACGGTACAGCTGGGTGACCGGACCGAAGAATTCCCAATGACGGGCCTCGTTGTCCTTGTGCAGGTTGGTCATCAGCAGCGGACGGAAGAACGCACCCTTTTCGGGAACCGGCGCGCCAATGGTTTCAACAACCGCACCATGCTTCTTGGCTTCTTCAACCTGCGCCAGCAGGTCATCAGCCGCCTTCTGCGACGACAGCGGCGCAAGCGTGGTGGACGGGTCCATCGGGTCGCCAGCCTTCAGTTCGGCAACGCCCTTCTTGTACAGCTCGACAAACCTGTCATAGATCGCATCCGCCACGATCAGGCGCTTGGCAGATACACAGACCTGACCGGCATTCCAGTGGCGACCGAACACGGCCCACTTCACGGTCTTTTCCAGATCGGCGTCATCCAGCACAACGAAGGCGTCGGAACCGCCCAGTTCCATGGTGGACTTCTTCAGCGCCTTGGCCGCGACGCCTGCAATGATGGTGCCAGCCCCTTCGGACCCGGTCAGGGCAACACCGCACACGCGCGGGTCGCTCAGGATCATTTCCGTGTGGTGGCGTGCTGCATACAGGTTGCGGAACCCGCCCTTGGGCAGGCCGGCTTCCACCATCAGGCTGTCGAAGGCTGCGGCGCACTGCGGCACGTTGGAGGCATGCTTGAGCAGCACCGTGTTACCGGCCGAAAGCTGCGGCGCGATGATGCGGGCGATCTGGTAGTACGGGAAGTTCCACGGCTCGATTGCGAAGACGATGCCCTGCGGCTGGTGGATCAGGATGGCGTCGCCTTCCTTCGGGTCCGCAACCGGCAGCTTTTCCGGTGCCAGCAGGCGTTCGGCATGGGTTGCGTAGTATTCAAAGATTTCAGCCGACAGGATGGTCTCGGCCTTCGCCTCGGCAAAGGTCTTGCCCATCTCCAGTGTCACCAGGCGGGCGTATTTGTCGATATCGCGGCGCAGGATCTGGCCTGCCGCCGTCATGACCTTCGCGCGTTCGGCAAAGGACGTATGCCGCCATGTCTTGAAAACATCATATGCTTCGGTCAGTGCGGTCTGGACTTCCTGATCCGTGGCATTGGGAAACGTCTCGAGCGTTTCACCAGTATAGGGGTTGGTCGTAGCGTAAGCCATTGGCAGTATGTTCCTCAGAGTTTCGTCAAGAAGTATATATTTCACCGGCAGGCGTGCAAGAATCGTTTCAGGTATCACCAACCCTGGAAACGTGCAAAAAATCGTGGTCCCGCATGAACCGGGATTATGTCAGGCGGGGGAAAAATGCCAGTTTTCCGGTCCTGTGTCAGCAACTGGCCCCTATGGCAGTGGAATTGTAAAATGGAGTTTATTCCACAACCCCAACGGGCGTATGGGTATTAGACGGGTAGGGGACGTGGCAGGCGCTCACGTTCCTGGTCTGTTATGACATCAGCAAGCGTATAATTGTCCATGACGGCGATGAAGGACCCAAGGGCTTCCGCCAGCACGCCCCGCAGGCGGCAGGCATCGGCCAGGATACAACTGGACCTGCCGCCTTCATCCACGGGGTGCATGCAGGCGACCAGGGCCATGTCTTCTTCCGTATGCCGCACCACATCGCCCAGCACGATGCTGGCTGCCGGGCGCCCCAGCTTCAGCCCGCCATTCCGGCCCCGTATGGTTTCCACAAAACCCGCCTGACCCAGTTTGTGTATGATCTTGACAAGATGGTTTTCCGAAATGCCATAGGCCTGCGCTACTTCACGGATGGATGTCAGGCGATCCGTATGGATCCCCAGATAGATCAGTGTCCGCAGTGCGTAATCTGTATGCAGGGTCAGGCGCATGAAAGAAGATATATACGATCTGCATATTATTTCCAGACCTGTAAAATAATATAACGCTTCCGGTTTCTGTTCTGTTCGGGGCTGTCTCGGAATAATGAAATCCTGCAGTGGCCATTCCACTCCGGGGCCCGGCAGCGTAATGCGAAGACAGGGGGCGGGATGTCCCTGATATAGCCGGAAAAGTACCCCGTGGAAAAAACACCCCGACTGATCCAGTCCATTGAACGTTCTGCTGCCATTCTGGAAATCATCGCGCAGAAGGGCGGTCACGCGCGCCTGCAGGAAATTGCCGAGATATCGGGACTGGGCAAGACGACGGCGCACAACATTCTCCAGACCCTTGACCATCTGGGATACGTGCAGCGCAGGCACGGGGATGTGCGTTACCATCTGGGTGGGCGCATCCTGAACCTCGCGCGCATCGCGGGCGACGACAACGCCCTGCGCGCGCGACTGCGTCCCGTCATGCTGGCGATTGCACGTGACAGCGGCATGACCGTCTATCTTGCCGTGCCCAGCGGGGACGAAGCCGCATATCTGGAGGTGGTCGAATGTGGTGACGCGGCAACGGACAGCAGGCCACCGCTGCATGAGCAGCTTGAAGGCTCCGCAGTGGGGTTGGTGTTCCTTGCGTTCGTGCCCGGCCTGCGCAAACGGGTCATGGCGACCCGCACTGGCGCACTGGATGCACGCACCCTGACCCGGATCGAGGATGTCAGGGTGAAGGGATACGCGATCGATATCGAGGCCTGTCGCCCGGGCTGGAACTGTGTCGCCATCCCATGGCGGGAACAGGGGGAAGTCCGCGCCAGCATCGGCCTGACCGGCCCGGCGTCACGCCTGCCCCGCGCACGCCTTGTGCAACTGGGGTGGATGATGATGAAGCAGGTGGAACAGGCGGGTGTTCAACAATGTTGAAGAAATGACGCGGTCACGTCTTTGCATGTTCCATTCCGCGGGCGTGTGTCTAACCTGTCTTTATTCTTCGTAAGACAGAGGGTTTTACCATGCAGCTTTCCCATGCCATGTCCCTGCTTTCCGCCGCCCGGTCCGAAGCGGACCATCTGGGTGTCAGCGTCAGTATTTCCATCGTGGATGCCGCCGCGTGGCCCATGGCTTTCATCCGCATGGATGGCTGCCCGCTGGGTGCGATCGAGGTCAGTCATAAAAAGGCGCGAACGGCCGTCCTGTTTCAGATGGACAGCGCTGATTTTGCAAAGATTGCGCATCCTGATGGCGGGGCTTACAGCCTGGAAAACACCAATGGCGGCCTGACCAGCTTCGGTGGTGGTGTCGTGCTGAAAGGGACGGATGGGTCTGTCATGGGTGCGATCGGCGTGTCGGGAGCCAGCACGGAAGATGACATTGCCATCGCCCGTGCCGCAGCCGCGCAGCCTGCCGCCTGATTGCCGTTTGTGGATGGTCCATCATGTCAGATAATACGCAGGCTGCAGGCACGATCACGCAGGTCACGTCCCCCCACGGGAAAACAGCCGCTTTCTTCATCCTGACGTTTGGCACGTTTGTCGTGGGAACGGGGGAGTTCGCCATTATGGGAATGCTGCCGGAATTCGCGGCATCCCTCAAACTGTCCGTGGCGGATGCCGGCTATGTCATTACCGCCTATGCGCTGGGGGTTGTGATCGGCGCGCCGCTCATCACCATTCTGGGCGCGCGGCTTTCGCGGCGAGAACTGCTGCTGGTACTGCTGCTGCTGTTCTGTTTCGGGAATGTCCTGAGCATTGTCATGCCCACGCCGGGCCTGGTGGAGGTCGCGCGCTTCATTACCGGCCTGCCGCACGGGGCGCTGTTCGGGATTTCCGCGCTGGTTGGCGCATCCATGGTGGAACGCGCGCGACGGGGCTGGGCCGTGGGGCGGGTGCTGTCGGGTATTGCTATTGCGACCCTGATCGGGGCGCCGTTTTCAACATTCGCCGCCAATCACCTTGGCTGGCGTATGGCGTATCTGACGATCGCGATCCTTGGTTGCGTCACGTTTCTGGGGGTGTGGCGTTATATTCCCGCCGATCAGCCGAACCGGCAGAATTCGCCCTTCAGGGAAGTCAGCGCCATGGGCAATGCACAGGTGCTGCTGACACTGCTGACTGCGGCAATCGGCTTTGGCGGCATGTTTACGATCTATACCTACCTGACCAGTGTGCTGCAGAACGTGACCCACGTGCCTGAATGGGAAAGCATGGTGTATATGGTGGTATGGGGCGCGGGTATGCTGGCGGGCGCGAATGCGGGCGCATGGCTGGTGGACCGTAACCTTGATCTTGCTGCACTGATCGCGCTGTCGGGCAGTGCGGTGGCCATGCTGGTATTTCCCTATATCCTGCACAGCCAGATCGCCCTGATGGCTGACGTATTTCTGGTACCAACCTTCGTCAATGCGCTTGGCCCTGCGTTGCAGACGCGTCTGATGGATTTTGCGGGGGATGCGCAGACACTCGCAGCCTCCCTCAATCATTCAGCGTTCAATATTGCCAATGCAGTGGGGGCGGCCGGGGGCAGCTTCCTGCTGGCGCGGCAGTTTGGTTATGGTGCGCTGGGTTGGGGGGGCGCGCTGTTTTCAGTGGGTGGACTGATTGTATACCTGTTTGCGCTGATTATGCTGAAAAAGCCTGCCAGGGAAAGTATTTGAAAGGTAATAAAAGTTTTTGGGCGCCGTCTTTTTTTTAAGACGGCGTTTCCTGACGCTTCACCAGATCTTTATGCTTCAAATTTTCAGACAATCTGATTACGCAACGGTCCCCCGGTTTCCAGCGCCCTGACATTATCCAGCAGGATATCCACGACATTGTGTTCATAGAACTGCGTTTCCCCCGCAACATGGCTGGTCATGACCAGATTGGGCAGTTGCCACAACGGGGAAGCGGGCGGCAGCGGTTCATCCGCATAGGTGTCGAGGGCCGCGCCCGCGATGGCGTTCGTGCGCAGGGCGGCAGTCAGGGCGGTTTCATCCACGACACGACCGCGCGCTACGTTGATCAGGCAGGCATCGGGTTTCATGGCGGCAAAGGCGCGCTGGTCCATTAACCCTTCGGTCTGCGGGGTCAGGGGGCAGGTCAGCACGATATGGTCGGCCTGACCTATGGCCGCATGCAGTTCATCGGGCCTGACCTGTGCCACCCCCGGAATATCCAGTGGCCGGGGGCTGTGGCGCATGCCACAGACGCGCATGCCCAGTGCCTGGCAGATCTGCGCCAGCCGGTTGCCAATGGTGCCCATGCCTACGATCAGTACCATTTTTCCGGTCAGTTCCTGCAGGCGGGGCCGCGCGTCCATGCCGGTGCCTGACCAGTGGGCGCGGTGCTGGTTGTCACGTGCCTCATAAAGACGGCGTGACAGGCTGAGCAGCAGGGCAAGCGCATGTTCCGCAACCACCGCGGCATTCGCCCCACGCGCATTGCACAGATGGATGCCACGTGTCCTGAGTTGTGTCAGGTCAAACTGTTCCACCCCGGAACTGATGGACTGTATCAGCTTAAGTCGGGGCGCCTGCTGCAACAGGGCGTTGCGCCATAACATGGAAACCACCAGCACTTCCGCCTGTGGTATGATCTGTTCCAGTTGGGCGAATGTCTGGACCTGCACGCAGCGGGGCGCGCCGGGGCGTTTTTCCAGTTCCGCGTGAATATTGTAATATTCATGCGCGACATAGATTGTCTGGTTGGGACTGGGTATCTGGCTCACGGCCATTATCCTATCAAAGATTGATCGGAAACAACTGATTGATAAAAAACAAAAGTTTTTAGGTGCCGCCTTTTTTTAAAAAAGCCTCATCAAAAAACTTTCCTATGATTGCAGGGTGTTTCTCAAGCTGATTTTAAAACTGGCTTTCAGGGGATGAAAAAGGGACGCCTGTACGGGTTCATTCCGCCCCATGCAGGCGCGCCACCCGGCAGGCCGCCAGATCCCATGCGGAACATCCGACCGATTTGAAAAAGGCAGGCCTGCCATCCGCAGGCGGCCCGTCATCCAGTGCACGGGATAGGGAATGGACATCGTTCCAGTCCACGCCCGCCTGATACAGGTCCCCTGCCTCGACTGGCGCGCCGATGGCGTCATCCACATACAGCGCACTACCCGCGATGGTGTCCGGGCCGATTTCGACCATGTCGGTCCGGTAGGCGCCCACACCTATGATCAGGCAGTCCGCGCGCGCAGGTTCATTATAAATGACCGACGTGCTGGCCGTGACGGTGATGATGACATCAAACGGTTCCTCCTGCGTGCCTTCCGGGCGGAGGGTAAGGGCGGGTGTCTGGTGCAGCGTGCAGAAATCCAGTGCCCGCTGGAGTGTACGCCCGCGAATGACAACGGTAATACCGGGATACAGGGCGCATAATGCCTGCAGGTGGGCGAGCGCCTGCGTGCCGGTGCCAATCACCAGCACGCGCCGGACCGGGCCGCGCGCCAGTGTGCGGATGCCCAGCATGCTGACGGCTGCGGTGCGGCGCATGGTGACGGTTGGCCCATCGAGCGTGAACAGGAAACGCCCGGTGCGGGCTTCGGCACAGATGACCTGTCCCTGTATGGTTGGCAGGCCAAGGGCGGGATTGTTGCCAAACAGGGTCAGCAGTTTGGTAACCATGATATCCCGGCCAACCGAGGGCATGGTCATCAGCGCGCCAGCATGGTCATGGGTGCGCACGGTTGTCCGTTCCGGGCACTGGATCTGGCCCCGTTCCAGTTCCTGCATGGCGAGTGCCAGCGCATTGACCAGGGGAGAAAACGGAAGAAAGTCGCGGGTTTCCTGATCGGAATATATTTTCATGCCCATCACCCCGTATTGGTATGGATGTATGACAATGGCTACACCAGTGCCGGTGACTGATATTGTTGTTTATTCTGTCGACTTCGTCCGGCATGTGCAACGATGCGCTTGTGGCCTGATCATTGTATTTTCATCAGGGTTACGGATCACAGGCTTCAGCCTTGCACCCATTATTGTCACGATGTCGTGCCACGAAATAAAATGGCCCCTCACGCTGGCAGGGGACGACAGGGACAGGGTTCTGGCATGGTGGCGGGCGGATGGATATTGCCCCGCAGTTACGGCCACCAAACCGAATGGCTGAACGACTGTTTGAAACGCCCGCTTTGAAAATGTCCTGCAAATTATAAAGAAGTTTTTTGGCGAAGCTTTAAGGATTCAGAAAACACCACCTTATTGAAACAGGGTCGTGTCCGCCAAATTTCATTTCTATTTATCAACGAGTTGTTTCAGGCGACCTATGAAACTGCAAGGTAGTATGCCGGGTTGGCGCTGACCTTCATCATGGCATGAAGCCCGTCATGTTTTTTTGGCATGTCATAAAAATTATCGCACGTAATGGTAATGAATAGCCATATATATGGCTCCGCCGTGGGACAGGAAAATCTCCACCGGTTTCAGACAGGATGAAATAAGTGTATTGCGATTTGTTCTCATTCGTGATTATGGTGTGCCCACATCATCGATTGGGATAGATAAATGTTTGTCTGCTCCTGCAATATGCTGACCGATACAGATGTTGAAACAGCCGCGCGTAATGGGGCTGTCCGGCCTAAAGAAGTTTATGAATCCAAGGGATGTCGCGCTCAGTGCGGTAACTGCGTGCCCGGCGTGGTGTGCCTGCTGCGGCAGATTGCCCGTCAGGGCCGCGCAACCATCGCGGACACCATGCACCGGCATGCTGATATCCAGCCACAGGCAATGTAAGTGGCTGTTTAAAAACAACAAAAATGTTAGGCGTTGCTTTTTTCAGGGCCTGTTGGGAATTGCCGTGAATTGATGATTGCGGCGACGAGGTGGATCATGGCTGCAAATGATCTGTCTGTCCTGTCGCTCCGCATGGCGATGCGCTTGAACGCCTTGAGCCTGCAGAAGAAGTTCTCAATGAGATGGCGCACTTTGAACAGGCCCCATCGAACGGGCGTCTGTCGAGACGGTTTTTGTGCTGGGGAATGACCACGCAGGCGCCTTGCGCGCGGATGGCATACACGATCCAGTGGACGTCAAACGCCCTGTCAGCAGGAAGCCTCCTGAAATCCGCCGTTGGAGACGGGGCGCAACCCCGACCGTGTCGTAATGCTGGCCGGGAATGAGGGTAAAGCGGAGCAGATTACCCAGAGCGTCGGTCATGGCGATGATCTTGGTTGACCATCCCGTTACACTGCGTCTGACCCCTTTTTTCCGGTCCCCCTTTTGCCCCCTGCCCATGGCGGTGAACCCGGATCACCGTACCGTCGTACCCTCCCATATTCCATATCGGTATCGCCAGAGACAGCTTCGGAAATTCGCTGAAAAACCCCGGCTTCGTCCAAGTCGGTGTAGCGCAGGTAAACCGGGTTCCAGTGTCCGCAATACGGTGGCAGGTCCCGCTACGGACTGCCCGTCAGGGCGATCCATAAGACCACTTCGATAAAGAGGCGATTATCCTTCCCGCTACGTCCGCGATCTGTCTTTTTACCAACGCACAGCTGCTCCATTTTTGCCCATTGGACATCGGTCAGGATGAAGCGATTTATATGGTTTTTGATTCATATTCAGAGGATTCAAAAAAGCATAATTCCTGACAGGTCCCAATAAAGGTGGCGTTTTCTGAAGCTTTTTGAAAAAAAGCTGCATCAGAAACTTCCTTATTAATCTGCCCGATGATCCAAAGACAGTCTCTTGATGAGTGCAGGATTGCTGTCTGATCTGGTTTTCCAGACAGCCACCAGACCCGCCGGATGGTTCATGGCCTGACGTGGGTTGGCAGTTGGTAAATACAAAAACGGCCCCGGTTATGTGACAGGGGCCGTGTTCTTGTGGAAACAGGAGGGGCATTCACATGACCTATGTGTGTCATGTGAACATTGGGGGATATTTACCGACGGATGCTGCCCGGCCGCAGGGTGGACGGGGACGCCCCGAGCGCCAGCCGGATTACGACCCCCAGCATCAGGGTCACGGCGATATTGATGCCCAGCGCCAGTAACCCGGTTGAAACGGAGGCCGAAAAGCCACCAAAGACCACCGGGTGCACCGGTTTCAGCCCATCAACCCAGCACAGCCCCAGTCCCGCAACCGACCCGATCACCCAGCCCGCGATCAGTGCGGGCGCAGGCAGGCGCAGCGGCAGCAGGCCCATGATCAGCGCGGGGAAGGTCTGCAGGATAATGACGCCACCCAGCAGTTGCAGGTCGATGGCGAATTTGGCGTTCAGGAAAATCACGCAGCCCAGCGCGCCGACCTTGACCGCGAATCCGGCCACGCGCGAACCGGTGACCGAGTCGCTGCGGTGGGGCAGGATATTGTGCATGATCAGGTTGGCCGCCCCGATCGCCATGACGGAAGCTGGCACCAGCGCCCCCACCGCGATGGCGGCGAAACAGAACCCTGCAAACCATGACGGGAAGATCGCCAGGAAAAGCTGCGGCACCACCTGGGACGAAGACGTGGTCACGATCCCCGCCGCATGCGCCATAAGCCCCAGCAGCGCGATCAGCCCCAGCACGATCGTATAGGCGGGCAGGAAAACCGCGTTCTGCCGGATCGTATCAGCCGACTTCGCCGCCAGGATGCCGGTCAGCGTATGGGGATACAGGAAAGCGGCGAAGGCGGAGGACAGGGCAAGCGTCGCATAAGGCACCACCTGCCCCTGTGCCACGATATGGCCGTCCGGCAGGCTGGGCAGGTGACCGGCTGCGGACTGAAACATGGTCCCGTAGCCACCAAGATGTATCGGCACGATAATGACAGCCGCCAGCACCGCGATGTAGATCATCACGTCCTTGATGAAGGCGGTCAGCGCGGGGGCATGCAGCCCGCCCAGCCACGTATAGGCGGCAAGGGAGACAAACGCGATCAGCAGCGGCAGCATGCCGGTGAAGCCAAGGGCCTCGATCACCGTGCGGATGCCGATCAGCTGCAGCGCGATATAGGGCAGCACGGCGACAAGGCCGCTCAGCGCCACCATCAGTTCCAGCGACCGGCTGCCAAAGCGCGCGCGTACGATATCTGCCGCCGTGGCATGGCCGCCATCGCGCGCGATGGTCCATAGCCGGGGCATGACGGCGAAAATGAAGGGATAGACGATAATAGTGTACGGTAGCGCGAAGAAGCCGAACCCGCCGGTGGAATAGACCAGCGCCGGCACGGCAATGACCGTATAGGCGGTATAGAAATCCCCCCCCACCAGGAACCACGTGACCCAGGCGCCGAATTCGCGCCCGCCCAGTCCCCATTCCTCTCCTTCGCTATGGCGGTTCACGGCCTTGTGGCGGTTCAGCAGCGGGCGCCATAGCCGAACCGTACTGCCCAGCACGATGGTCGCGACAAAACACACGACGAATACGCTGATGGCGGCGTTATCAGGCAGGATTGATGTGTTCATGACTGACGGTCCGTTTTCCATGCCATCCAGATCAGGACAGATGTGACGGGCACCCACGCGAACTGGTACCAGTAAAAGAACGGGAAGCCGAACAGCACCGGATCATGCCGGTTGTACAATGGAACCCACAGGAGGCCCGCAAAGGGCAGGAGAAGGAGTATGGCTTTTTTCATTTTGACCGTGACTTCTTGTTTTTTGTGTGGCCGCAGGGGATGTTTCTGGAAATAAGGTTCGGGTGTCAACATAATTAAGATAGTTTCAAAGTAATTTTGAAATGTTTAAGGATATTTTTTGTAATTACGTTTTTATTATTGTGCGGTGCGCAAACTTCTTGTTGCATCGCACAACCATTGAACGTGGATTGCCGGGACTGAACTGACCAGGAATAAATTAATAAAATGTATAACTTATATCACTAAATATAATATTTTAGTGACTGCAGCGTTGTCCATTTTATCCTGCTGCAATAAAATTAATCTTATAACATATTGTAAAATAACAATATTATTCGTGGCCTTGCTTGGCCGGTCCTGCCTGTCGTACGTCCGTGGCCATCGGCATGAAGCGCACGGGTCAGTAAAATAGTGATTGCCCGGAGTTGCCCGTGGCGGTTATTTTCAATGCCCGGACCTGCCAACAACAAACAATACTAATAGCGCGGTCGCCTGTTTTTTTACCCTGTTCCGGATCAGGCGTCATTTCTGACAGACGGACGCGCGTAGGAACGAACAGACATGACCAAATGGGTATACAGCTTCGGAGATGGCCTGAACGAGGGGCGCGCGGACATGCGCAACCTTCTGGGCGGCAAGGGTGCCAACCTGGCGGAGATGGCTGCGAACGGCCTGCCTGTGCCGCCGGGCTTTACCATTACAACGGAAGTCTGTTCGGCCTTTTATGAAAACGGCCGGAAGTACCCCGCGGACCTGCAGGCGCAGGTGGCCGCGGCCCTGCAGCGGGTCGAGCAGTCAATGGGCCTGCGCTTTGGCGATGCGGATGCGCCGCTGCTGGTCTCGGTCCGTTCGGGTGCGCGCGTCTCCATGCCGGGCATGATGGATACGGTGCTGAACCTCGGCCTGAATGACGAAACGGTGGAAGGGCTTGCCCGCTCCTCCGGTGATGCGCGGTTCGCATGGGATAGCTACCGCCGTTTCATCCAGATGTATGGCTCGGTCGTGATGGGTGTGCCGCATCACCATTTCGAAGACGTGCTGGAACAGTTCAAGCGCGCGAACCGCGTGGAAGACGATACGGCGATCACGGCTGACCAGTGGCGCGCCATCGTGGTGGACTACCGCCATATCATCACCACCCATGCCGGGACCGAATTCCCCACCAATCCGCATGACCAGCTGTGGGGCGCCATTGGCGCGGTATTCGGCTCATGGATGAACCCGCGCGCCAATACGTACCGCAAGCTGCATGAAATCCCGGCCTCGTGGGGGACTGCGGTCAACGTGCAGTCCATGGTGTTCGGCAACATGGGCGATGACTGCGCTACCGGCGTGTGCTTCACGCGCGACCCGTCCACGGGCGAAAACATTTTCTACGGTGAATACCTGATCAACGCGCAGGGCGAGGACGTGGTGGCGGGCATCCGCACCCCGCAGCCCATGGCCTGTGCCCGTGCCGAGGCCGGTCAGCACCCGATGGAAACCACGCTGCCCGAAGCCTACGGTGAACTGCTGCGTGTACGGTCCGTGCTGGAAACCCATTACAAGGACATGCAGGACATCGAATTTACCGTCCAGCGCAACGTCCTGTACATCCTTCAGACCCGCAACGGCAAGCGCACGGCTGCGGCAGCACTCAAGATCGCCATCGACATGGCGCGCGAAGGGCTGATCACGCAGGAAGACGCCATCCAGCGCGTGCCGGCCGCATCCCTTGACCAGCTGCTGCATCCCACCCTTGATCCCAAGGCCGAACGCGTACAGCTGACCCGTGGCCTGCCCGCATCGCCGGGTGCCGCGGCTGGTGCGGTCGTATTCACGGCGGAAGAATGCGAAGCCCGCGCTGCGAAGGGTGAGGATGTGATCCTGGTGCGGATCGAGACCTCGCCCGAGGACGTGCATGGCATGCACGCCGCCCGTGGCGTGCTGACCACCCGTGGCGGCATGACATCGCACGCCGCCGTCGTGGCGCGTGGCATGGGCCGGGTATGTGTGGCGGGTGCAGGTGGCATCCATGTCGATTACGCGGCGGGGACCATGACGGTCGGTTCGCACACCGTGGCGCAGGGTGAATGGATCACGCTCGATGGCGGGACGGGGGCGGTCTATCTTGGTCGCGTGCCGACCATCGAACCCGCGCTGTCGGATGATTTCAACACGCTGATGGGCTGGGCGGATGCGGTGCGCCGTCTGGGCGTGCGCGCCAATGCCGAAACGCCGGACGATGCGCGCACTGCCCGCCGCTTCGGCGCGGAAGGGATCGGTCTTGCCCGTACGGAACACATGTTCTTCGGTCCCGACCGGATCGGGTTCGTGCGCCAGATGATCATTGCTGATGACGAAAGCGTGCGTCAGAAGGCCATTGCCGCCCTGCTGCCGTTCCAGCGTGATGATTTCGCCAGCCTGTTCCGCATTATGGCGGGTCTGCCGGTGACGGTGCGCCTGCTGGACCCGCCGCTGCATGAATTCCTGCCGCATGCCGAAGCCGAAATGGTCGAGGTTGCGCAGGCGCTGGGCAAAAGCGTGGACGACGTGCGCGCGCGTTGTGCCGCACTGTCTGAAACCAACCCGATGCTGGGCCATCGTGGCTGCCGCCTTGGCCTGACCAGCCCGGAAATCTATGCCATGCAGGTCCGTGCGCTGATTCAGGCGGCGGTTATGGTTGAAAAGGAACTGGGCAAGCCCATCCGTCCTGAAATCATGATTCCGCTGGTGGCGACGCAGGCGGAACTGGCGACCACCCGCCGGACCGCCGAAGATGAGATCGCCCGCGTGCTGCAGGAAGAGGGTACCAACCTCAACTACTACATCGGCACCATGATCGAACTGCCCCGTGCGGCGCTGCAGGCGGATAAGATCGCGGAATATGCCGACTTCTTCTCGTTCGGGACAAACGACCTGACGCAGACGGCATTCGGCCTGTCCCGTGATGATGCGGGATCGTTCCTGCCGTACTATGTCGATCACGGCCTGCTGCCGCGCGACCCGTTCGTGTCCATCGACCGTGATGGCGTGGGCGCGCTGGTCCGTCTGGGTGTGGAACGTGGGCGGCAGACCAGCCCGGACCTGAAGCTGGGCATCTGTGGCGAACATGGCGGTGACCCGGATTCCATTGCCTTCTTTGATGAAGTCGGGCTGGATTATGTCTCGTGCTCGCCCTTCCGCGTGCCGGTGGCCCGTCTTGCTGCAGCTCAGGCAGCTCTGGCCACACGGCAGAAGGCCGGTCAGGCAGTTTAAACAGGCCTGTCTCGCGTCGTGTAACATACCACAAACAAAGGACGTCCCACCTGTGGGTGGGGCGTCCTGTCAGGCAGGGCCATGGGCGAAGTTATCCTGCATCTTGTCTCCGAAGCGACAGGACAGGCGCTGGAGGCGGTCATGCGCGCCTGCAGCGCCCAGTTCCAGTCCGCCGCGTTTTCGCCGCGTAACTGGAACCTGATCCGCACACGTGTACAGGTCTCGCGCGTGCTGGCCGGGATCGGGGATGAACCGGGGCCGGTACTGTCCTCGCTAACCTCACCGGACCTGCAGAACATGCTGCGCATGGGGTGCGCGCGCATGGGGGTGCAGGTCAAGAATATCCTTGATGGCACCATCCATTTCCTGGAGCAGCAGACCGGGATCGTGGCGGAACGCCACCCCGGCGGCCAGTATGTGATGGATGATACCTACCGGCGGCGTATCGACGCGATGCAGTACGTCATCTCCCATGATGACGGGCAGAAGACAGCCGACCTGACCAAGGCGGATGTGGTTCTGGTGGGGGTGTCGCGTACATCCAAGACGCCGACATGTTTCTATCTTGCCAATCGCGGGATCCGGGCCGCCAATATCCCGCTGGTGCCCCATGCCCCGCTGCCCACGGGGTTGCGTGACTTTCCCGGCCTTGTAGTGGGATTGACGATCGACCCGTATACATTGCTGGAAATCCGGCGTTCGCGCGTGGGAATGATGTTACCGGGCCGTTCGATTGCAACCCCCGGCATGTCCGAATCTTCGGTAAAACCCTACATTGACCCGCAGGGCGTGCAGGAAGAGCTGCAATGGGCGCGGCGCCTGTGCACGCGATATAAATGGCCGGTCATAAACGTGACCCATCGCTCGGTGGAGGAAACGGCTGCCGCCATTATCGACATGCTGGAACATGATGGCGTCACGGGCACCCCACCGGATATGGACTGGCCGGGACCGTAATGCCTGCACACTGCGGGGCAAAAGCGCCATTGCGCTGATAATGACACTGCAATGCGGCCTGCCGGATGCCTTGGATTGTGGCACGGCAGGCTGAACCGGACCATGCCGGTGTGCTGGCAGTCCGCCAGATGTTTCCTTAAAAAATGATGATTGTCCGCAATGTCTCCGGTCTGGGCATGCCGCGCGCCTTCGCCCCCGCTGGATGGGCGGGTGCCGGCGTGCGTCTGTACTGTTGCGGACGGGAGGATGGGTCAGCTTGATGCGATGTGTCCGGCCATCGCGGGTAGCGTGCGTCTGCTGACCTGGAATGTAGATATGCAGCAGGCTTTAACCAGATATGTGCATTATTCCAGCTTAGACGGTGAGGTAAATAATAATAACAAATCATGTAAATAATAAAAAAGTAACAATTATATAAATACAATAAATAATCATGCAATTTTTTGATAGGTGAAATATACGAATTCTATACAAATATGAATGATTAGGTGCTGTTTATTTCGTGCATTGGACATGTGGGACAAAAAACGTACGATATGAGAAAGAGTTATTTATCAGGATATTCCTTACCACATTCGGGTCCATAGAGCTGAAGCATGTCCAAGACAGATCTCAAGCTGCTGATTATCCAGCCATCGCATTACCGGTCCAAGACCGACCGGACCATTTTCAAGACCAGACGACGGCAGATGGTACCGCTTGCCCTGCCATACCTTGCGGCGCTGACGCCACGGGAATGGACCGTGACCCTGCTTGATGAACAGCTTGAGGACATTGACTTTGACGTGCCGGTGGATGTGGTCGCCCTGTCTGCCTGGACGCTGCATTCCCCGCGCGCCTATGACATCGCGGCTGAATTCCGCAGGCGTGGGGTCAAGGTCATCATGGGGGGGCCGCATGCCTTCTTCTATGCCGATGAGGCTGCCGAACACTGTGACGCCGTGGGCGTGGGTGAAGCCGAACCGATCTGGAAAACCATGCTGGAGGACGCGGCCGCCGACCGGTTGCAGAAGATCTATCGCGCAGCGCCGCTGAAGGAACTCAATGACCTGCCCGCGCCGCGTTACGATCTGCTGGACCTGAAGAAATTCGGCCCCTTCCGCACGTTTGCCGTGCAGTCCTCGCGCGGGTGCCCGTTCGTGTGTGATTTCTGTTCCGAGCGTTTTTACCTTGGCGGGCGCTACCGCTGGCGGCCGGTGGACCAGATGGTGGCCGAACTGGAGCGGATCAAGAACAAGGGCAGTCACTTCTTCTTCGGGGAAAGCAATTTCGGCGGCAAGAAAAGCCGCGCGATGGAACTGATGGAAGGCCTGGTGCCGCTGAAGATCCGCTGGTCCACGCTGTGGTCATCCAATCTGTGTCTTGATACCGATTTCCTTGACCTGGCACAGCGCAGCGGCGTGATGCACGTGAATATCGGCATCGAAAGCATTGACGAGGAGATGCTGCAGGGCATGAAAAAGGGCTGGAACAAGGCCAGCCGTTATGGCGAGATGTTCGATAACCTGCGCAAGCGTGACATCAGCTACTCGCTCAACTTCATATTCGGTTATGATGATGAACATCCCGATGTCTATAACGCTACCCTGTCATTTCTTGAGGCGCACAAGGTGCCTGCGGCCTATTTCAACATCCTGACCCCCACCAAGGGGACGGCCCTGTTTGAACGGATGAAAAAGGCGGGCCGGATCATCGATCCCGAGGACATCGACCGCTGGCCCGGGCAGGTCTGCCATATCTGGCCCAAGAACTGCACGCCCGGCCAGATGGAACAGCGCATCCAGACCATGTACCGCAAATTCTACAGCATGCGCTCCATGGTGCATCGCCTGCCGTTTCCCCGCACGCGTTCGGACATGTCATCATGGATCCTGAACCTGACCGAACGTCGCATGGCCTTTTCATCCACGGGAAACAATGATTTTGATATCTATTGAATCCCGTCCGGCCAATTCAGGCCGGGAGGCAACAGGTTAGGGAAGTGACGGCATGCGCGGATCAATCGGAAGTATGCTGCTGGACCGGCTCCAGCAACTCGGTATTTCGCGCATTTACGGCGTTCCCGGTGATTACAATCTCGAATTCCTTGAACTGATCGAACGCACGCCGGGAATCGCGTTCATTGGCACCTGCAATGAACTCAATGCGGCCTATGCAGCCGATGGCGATGCCCGGATGACGGGTATCGGGGCCGTGCTGGTGACTTATGGCGTGGGTGACCTGTCCGCGTTGTCAGCCGTGGCAGGGGCCTGTGCGGAAGGTGTGCCGGTGGTGGTGATTTCGGGCATGCCGCCCATGCACGCCATCGGGTCGCGTGCACTGGTGCATCACACCCTGGCCGATGGTGACTATGACAATGTCATGGCCTGCTACCGGCAGTTTACGGTAGCCAGCACCCGCCTGCAGCCGGCAACCGCCGTGGCGGAAACCGATCGTGTGCTGCATGCCGTGCAGGCGTTGAAACGTCCGGTCTACATCCAGTTTCCATCCGACATCTGTTACGTGGGCATTGACGTGCCGCCGCCGCCGTCAGCGATTGTGGTATCGGATCCCGACCTGCTGGCGCAGGCGGCCGGATGGGTCGTGCAGCGTATTGCGCAGGCACGTCAGCCCGTGGTGCTGGTGGACGCCATGGTGCGTCAGTACGGATTGCATGACCTTGTGCTGCGGTTATGTACGCAGTACGGCATTCCCTATGCTGCCCTTTCCTCCGCGCGCACGTTGCTGCCGGAAACGGGGGCGTTATGGCTGGGGCCGTATGGAGGGCAGGCATCTGCCCCCGGTGTGGCGGATTATGTGAAGAATGCTGATTGCGTTATCGGTCTGGGTGTCCGGTTTGTCGATTCCACCTCGGGCTATTTCTCACAGGAACTGCAGCCCGGCGCGCTGATTGACGTGCAGCCGTTCAGCCTGACCTGTGATGGCAAAAACATGCAGGGCATTACGGCCGCCGATCTTCTGGGTGCCGTGGGGCGGAACATCTCTGGCAAACAGCCTGCGCGCCCGGCGCTGCCCGTATCCCCCGACCATGCCGTGCTGGCGTCATCTGGTGCGCAGCCATGGGGGCAGGCGGTATTCTGGCAGCAGGTCGAAGCCTTTCTGCGACCGGGTGACATCGTGGGGGCTGATAACGGGTCATCCATGGTGGCGATGCTGCACGCCCGGCTGCCTGCCGGGTGCAGCCTGCTGGTCCAGCCGGTCTGGGCCGCGATCGGCTATTCGCTGCCTGCAAGTCTTGGGGCATGTCTGGCCCAGCCGGACCGGCGGCATGTGCTGTTTATCGGGGACGGGTCATTCCAGATGACGGCGCAGGAACTGTCCACCCTGCTGCGGCACCGGTGCAATATCACGATCTTTCTGATCAATAACGGTGGCTATACCATCGAACGGATGATCCTTGGGCCGCAGGCTGCCTACAATGACATCGCCAACTGGAATTACGCGGCCCTGCCTGCGGCAATGGGGGGCGATGCGGCAGCCATACTGTCGCTGAAGGCGGAGAATCAGGCCGAACTGGATACCGCGCTGGCACAGGTGGCGCAGCATGAAGGGCTGGCCTTTATCGAGGTTGGCTTTATCCCCATGGATGCTCCTGCCGGGCTGGATGTGATGGGGCGGGCGGTGCGGCGGTACGATTATGGAATCGAAACCCCCGAATCATTCTGATGGACAGCGGACAGGTCATTTTTCGATTAATCAGGAATGACCTGTTTTTAGGCTGGACGGGAGAGGTCAGGCAGGTTATTGAAAATACGAATGTTTTTTTTGTGCCGCTGCAAAGCAGGGTCCAGATGCCTCCCGTCCGGTCCGGTAGCAGGCAAAAAAGACCAGCTTAACATCACGAAATCGTGAAGTCTGATGGTTAAATTTTATGCATTTGCATGGAGTTTAATCTTCCTCATATCGCTGCTGGCAAGCCTATAAAAGGGTTTGCCATTTTTTTTGGCATATATTCTGTTTTTTCTGGAATAGATAACTATCTCTCTACCGTCTGTTGGGTATTTGTTGGACAGTTATAATATTCTCATCATGTAATGATCGGTAAATCGCCTCCGATTGGCGTGTGATTTCGATTGCGAGTATTTCGGTTCTGGTGTTCCTTCCGGCTTACCAACTCGACACCAAAGGAACTGAAACATGTTTATTGAAAACGTCAGCACCATGATTGCCCATTCCGTGAACGCCATGTCTTCCCTGACCATGGTTGCTTTCCTGCCCATGATCGCTGCCCTGATGGTTGCTACCATCGTGTCCGATCGCGCTGCCTGAGCCAGGGGGTTTCTGTCCTGATACCCCTGCAGCCGGAATTCCCACGTAATGTGGGAATGGCCGGCGGCCAGCAGGGCATGATGAAACAAGACGGGTCCAGACGCTTCGGCGTCTTTTTTTATGCCTGTAGAATGGGGCTGGAACGTCCCCTTTATTCCATGAAGCCATGATGATGCCCCTGCTTGATGACCTGCTGCCCTGTTTTACGTTCAGGGAACGCCACGCCGTGGCCATCCATGCCACGGGCCAGGTCATTCTGGATTGCGTCAGCCGCTATCGTGCCCATGACGATCCCCTGATCCGTATTGCCATCAGCATGCGTGAAAAGCCCGCGCGGCTGCTGGGCCTGTCGCAGCGCAGGACGCTGGATCTGGATGCTTTCATACCCCTTGGTCGTGTGGGTGATCAGGAAATGGCCATGGGGCTGGTCGGGGCGTTCTGGCGGATGGATTATGGACTGCTGGATATTGCTTCACGTGCGGATTTTGCCGCATGCCGGCGTCGGGATGTCTGCAGGCTGGTCATGGGCTTCAGGGTCGAACACGCGGCAGGCGGCCAGTCCCTGCTGGTCACCGAAACACGCATATCGTGTCCTACGCCAGCCTTGAGGCGACGTTTCGCGCCGTACTGGTATTTGATCCGACCTGTAAGTGGTCTGATCCGGCGACGTATGCTGGCCCGTATCCGGCAACAGGCGGAAGCCGCGTAACAGGACGGGTCAGGACACTGCGGACAGGTGTGCAATCCCCCATAATCTTTTGACAAAATATGTCACTGGAAAGCGGAAGAAACATTTTTCGCCCTTTATGGCCGTTGATCGGGGAATGTCGGTGCAAAGCGATGTGTTCGCACAGGCTTGTAGGTAACCCGGCATGGGTGTATCGGCCACAAAAGTAACGGCGTGCGAAAGTGCGCTTTTTTTATTTTTGTCCAGAGCACATGCATGACTGATACAATCACCATCGCGCGTGGGGGCGTTCGTGCGCCCGTGCAGCCTTCCGGTCATCCCGGTCTGATCTTCTTTATTCTGGCGCTGGGGGGATTTGCCATCGGCACGGCCGAATTCGCGGCCATGAGCCTTGTGCCCATGATTTCAGCAGGCATGCACGTAACCGTGCCGGAGGCAGGTCATGCGATCGAGGCCTATGCCGCCGGTGTATGTGTCGGCGCCCCGCTGATCGCCATGCTGGGTGCCAAATACAGCCGCAAATACCTGCTGATCGGCATGATGGTCCTGTATGTGATTGGTAACGGCCTGACCGCGCTGGCCCCCAATTACCTGTGCCTGCTGCTGTGCCGGTTCATAAGTGGCCTGCCGCATGGCGCGTATTTTGGTACAGCGGGTATTGTCGCGTCCTCTCTGGTTCCGGAAAATAAACGCACACAGGCAGTGGCAAGGGTCGTGCTGGGCCTGACCATCGCCACCATTGGTGGCGTGCCCATGGCCAACGGGCTGGGTATGCTGGTGGGCTGGCGCTGGGCCTTCGTACTGATTGCGGGGCTGGCGCTTCTGACCATGCTGCTGATCATGCGCTTTGTACCCACCGACCCACCGCGTCCCAATGCCAGCGCCATGACCGAGATCCGCGCCCTGCGCAACCGGCAGGTCTGGCTGACGCTGGGTATTGGCGTCGTGGGATTCGGGGGTATTTTCTGCGTCTATACCTATCTTGCTTCCATCCTGCAGGAAGTGACCCGTGCTCCGGCCTACATGACCCCGGTCATGCTGGCGGTCTTTGGCGTGGGCATGACGGTGGGCACCATGGCGTGCGCGTGGGCGGCGGATCGCAAGATGATGCCGACCATTGGTGGCACGCTGCTGGTCAATGCCGCCGCCCTGGCCGGTTTTCCCGGTTCGGTGCATTCCGTGTGGGGCATGATGCCGATCGTGTTCATGATCGGCTGTGGTGGCGGACTGGGTACCGTGATCCAGTCGCGTCTGCTGAGTGTCGCGGTCGATGCGCAGGCGCTGGCGGCGGCAATGAACCAGAGCGCGTTCAACATGGCCAACGCGATCGGTCCCATGCTGGGTGGCATGGCGATCAGTGTGGGTCTGGGCTGGGAATCCGTGGGCTGGGTCGGTAGCTGCCTGGCCATGGGCGGATTCGTGATCTGGCTGCTGACGTTAAGCGACATACGCGCCGCCGCCCGCAGGCAGGCAGGCGGCTGATCCGGACAGGGCGGGGCGGTTGATGGCCCGTCCCGTTATGCCTATCTTTTTTCCATGACGAGTGTACCAAAGCGCGATCATCCGCTGCCGCCATTGCTGCGAGATCTGTTTCCTGCACGACAGGTCGCCGGGATGGTGGGGGAGGTGATTCTGCGTGTGCAGCACGTGCTTGATACCGAAATCGCACCTGCCGCCGCAGCCCATGATCGCGCGGGGGGCTATCCCCATCAGGCAATGGCGGCGCTGAAGGCCACGGGTATTCTTGCGCTGGCGGTGCCATGCGCATGGGGCGGGCTGGGCATGGCGCAGGGCCTGTCGCTTGAACTCATGCTGCGTATTGCCGTGGCCGACCCGGCAGTAGCCCAGATCTACAAGGTGCATGATGATCTGGTGCGTGAGATATTTATCTATTCTCCACCCGACCTGCGCCAGCGTCTGGCGCATCGTATCATGCACGATCATGCCATCCTTGGTATGGCAGTGGCTGAAAACGGGCGCACGGCTGATGGCTTTCTGCAAACACTGGCGCGGCCCTGTCCCGATGGCACGCATTTCCTGTCGGGGCGCAAGATCTATGCCACCGGCGCGTCCGGGGCGGACCTGATTGCGGTGTCTTCCTTTGACCCCGTGCGGGCGCAACGGCTGGGATCGGTCCGCGCTGGCGTGCGTATGGACCTTGTGCCGCGCGATGCGCCTGGCCTTGTCTTTCACCATGACTGGGACCGCATGGGTCAGCGCGCAACGGATTCCGGCACCGTGACGCTGGAAGATGTCAGGGTAACGGATCTGTGGAATGCGCTGGACCCGGATGCGGTGTTGCCCCTGCATGTTTCACTGCGTTTTCAGGCCGGTTTCAGCGCCATCCTGACCGGTATTGGCATCGGAGCGCTACGTAAGGTCTGTACCTTCGTGCCTGAACGTGCCCGACCGTGGGGGGCTGCGGGCGTAGACAGCGCGGATCAGGACCCGTACGTGCGCCGCCTGCTGGGTGAAATCGGGGCGGACCTGTTTGCGGCCTATTGCAGCGTAATGCAGTCGGGTACGATGCTGGAACTGTATGAAAGCGGGCAGACATCGCGCAAGGCGGTCGCCATGGCTGCCAGCGCGGCCCGTTCGGTCGCAACCCGCGCGGCCCTGCGTGCGGCATCGGATGCGCCAGCGGCGGCGGGCGCGCGGGGCACGGATAAGGTGAACGGTCTGGACCGTTACTGGCGCGATGCCCGCACATTGTCGCTGCATGACCCGGTGGACTGGAAGAATGCCGAAATCGGGCGTCATCTGCTGACCGGTTGGGAACCGGAACCCGGGCCCTATCAGTAGTTCCGGTTTGACAGGCCAGGAGACCGTCTGAGAAGGCCTCTTTTGAAATATTGCATAAATTGTAAAGAAGTTTTTGGTGAAGCTTTTTTCAAAAGGCTTCGTCAGGCGCCGCCTTTTTGAAAAAAGGTGGCACCGGGAAACTTTTATATTTATCTATCAATGAGTTATTTCAAAACAGTCTCTCTCATGTCTACGTGATTGTTCACGGGCAGGATACGGACCGGGGGAAAAGCCAGATGCAGCGACCTGTCATTGCCATTATCTCGACCGGCGGCACCATCGCCCGGCGGTCCATGGACCCACGTGATACGGTCGATTACGCGGAAATTGGCGCGAGCATTGGCGGGGGTGACCTGCTGGGCGCCCTGCCGCAGGCGGTGCGCAAGCGGTTCGTGGTGCGCGACATTCCCTTTTCAAGCTGTGACAGTGTGGAGATGACGCTGGCGCGCTGGTTCGATCTGGCCAGCGTCGTGAACCAGACCATTGCGGTCCAGCCGGATCTGGATGGTATCGTCATCACGCATGGCACATCCTCGCTGGAGGAAGCGGCCTGTTTCCTTGATCTCGTGCTGGATCTGCCCTGTCCCGTGGTGGTTGTGGGCGCACAGCGCCCCGCCAGCGCCATCAGTGCCGATGGCCCGGCCAACCTGTATGCCGCCCTGCAGGTGGCATCATGCCCGGACGCTGCCGGGCGGGGTGTGCTGGTTGTGTCCAATAATGAAATCCATGCCGCGCAGGAAGTGACCAAGGTATCAACATACCAGCTTGAGACCTTCCGTTCCCCTGATTTCGGGCCGATTGGCATGATCGAGGCCAACCGGGTTTTTTTCGGGCGTTCGATAAACTATCGCCGCCATGTCGGTTGGCCAGCCGGATATGGCAGCGGTGCCGGAATCCCGCGCGTGGATATCAGCTATAGCCATGCCGGGGCGGATGGCGTGGGCATACGGGCCTTTATACGGGCAGGGGCGTGCGGCATCGTTTCGGCGGGCATGGTGCCAGGCATGTGTACGCCAGCGGAAAACGTGGCGATCGATGAAGCGGTGGCGCAGGGCATTGTCGTGGTGCAGGCCAGTAGCGGGTACTGTGGCGGCGCGGTCCGTCGGCATGAATTATATTCCCGTGGCATCCTGGCCGCCGGTCACATGCGGCCACGTCAGGCCCGTATCCTGCTGGCCCTTGCGCTGATGGCCGGGGTGGACAGGGATGCCATCCAGACGCTGTTCGATATGCCGTAAGTGGCGGTTGCAGAGTAAGATGGTTCTGGTGAAGCTTTTTTCAAAAAGCGGTATCCGGAACCGTTGTATTGTTTATCCAAAAAATTATGGGAAAAATTTCAGAACACGCTGTTGAAGGCGACCTGCGGTGAAATGACCTGCCCGGTGTTATGCCCCGCGAACATCGCGGTGACACCGGCAATGACGCCAAAGCGGGGGGACCAGTTGTATTCAATCGCGGGGGCAATGACCCAGTCACCCGATGCCTGCCCCAGAATGTTCTGGTATTTTCCCTGTGCATTGTAACCATGCACTACGGACCCGTTGGCCCAGTCACGGGCCATGTCCATGGCGATCACCCATTTCTGGTTGACGCCATATTCCAGCGAAAAGCCGCTTTCCCCGTACATGCCCGGATGCGCCAGTCCCCGGAACCCGGCCGAGGTGCCATAGCTGCTGATATCGGCAATATGTGCCTGCGTCAGTGCGCGGCGGAACGTGCCCCACATGCGCAGCCGCAGTTCATGGTGACCGGGCAGGGTATAGGTGGACTGTTCCGTCAGCGCCACGCGGAAGGTATAGGTGCCGGTACCCACCCCGTCCTCGTCACGGCCCAGCTTGGTATAGTCACCCGATGGAAACGCGACCCCCACAAACAGGCTGAGGGCGGGAATGTAGCGCTTCGGATCTGCATCAAGATAGCGCCACATTACATCCACTGGCAGGTCGCCCATTTTCAGTCCGCTGGTCGTGCCGCCATGCCCCCCCTTGCGCCAGCCATAGCTTATGTCCGGTGTCATCTGCAGGCTGATCGAATTGGTGATGGAATATTTGTACAGCGTGAAGTTCGACACGCTATGCGCCTTGTCCTTCAGCGACATGCCCTGTCCCGTGCTGTCCAGATACCCGACGGGCTGGCTGTAAGCGAAGTAGGGTTCCCACGCGAACACGCCCTTTTTCGTCAGGGCGCCCGATGGCGATACCAGAGACCCGGTATACCACTGGGCATAATCTTCATGCAGTCCCTGTGACCCGGCAGCCGTGCCGTTGCCCGTGCCGCCCGCATGGGCCGCGGGCAGGGCGGAAAAGGTCGATGCGATCGATACCGCAACAAATAACATTGATTCCGGTATCGAAATATATGATGCTCTTCTACAGGGGCGACCGGCATCATGTGGTAATGCGATTGCATTGCGCGCGAATGCGCTGCCCCGCCGTGTGGCGGCGCGGGCACGTATGAAGGAAAGCATGGTTGTGGCCATTTCCTGATCGGGGCGTCCCTTCACGCATGGCAGTGCGTGGCGGGCCTTATTGGTATTGGGGGCAGGGGTAGGGGATGTCTGCTACATGCTCTGCAGCAGCGGGTATGTGGGGATCTCAGGACATCAATGCTGTGCTCCTGGGCCAACAGGCCGGATGATCTGGCGGGGGAATGGCAGTTCCCCCGCCAGTTTCTTTTCAGGTTGTCGGAATCCGCGGCTGTTCGCCCGCGCTGTCAGGTGTCGTGTCGTTGGGGTTGAGGTATTTCCATCCCAGCATCAGTATGATGGCAATTGCGGGCATGGTGGCCAGCGTGCAGGTGCCATTGGGGTAATCGAACAGCATCAGCAGCAGAACGCTGGCCAGAAAGCCAAGCGTCAGCCATGAGGTGAAGGGCGCGCCCGGCATTTCAAAACCGGCTGACCTGATGCGTCCGCTGCGGACGGCCTGACGCAGCTTCATCTGGCTTATGACAATAAAGCCCCATGTGCTGATGATGCCGATTGCTGCCATGTTCAGCACGATTTCGAACACCTGTGACGGGACGATATAGTTCAGCCCGACCCCAACCAGATAGACCGCGACGGTCAGCAGGATGCCGTTGGCGGGCACCGAGCTTGCATTCATGCGGGCAAGGGATTGCGGGGCCGCCCCGCCCAGCGCCATGGCGCGCAGTACGCGCCCGGTGGAATACAGGCCGGAATTGAGGCTGGACAGCGCTGCGGTCAGCACCACGATGTTCATGATCGTATCGACGCCGGGTACGCCCAGTGTCTGGAAAAAGGTCACGAACGGACTGGTTCCGCCATGATAGGCCGTCCATGGCAGCAGGCTGACCAGCAGCACCACCGACAGCACGTAGAACAGACCGATACGCCAGATGACACTGTTGATGCTGCGCGGCAGGACCGTGCGTACATCCGCGCATTCCCCTGCTGCTGTCCCGATCAGTTCAATACCGGAATAGGCAAACACCACGCCTTGCACCAGCAGCAGGCTGGCGATCAGGCCATGGGGGAAGATGCCGCCGTTATCAGCGATCAGGTGCAGCCCCGTCGTATGGTCGCCCACCGGCATGCGCACGCCCAGAATGATACTGCCAGTGATCAGGAACAGGCACAGCGCCACGATCTTGATGAGGGAGAACCAGAATTCGATTTCTCCGAACCACCGGACCCCCACCATGTTCAGCGTGGTGACGATACACAGCGCCATAAGGGCGAAAACCCATTGTGGCACGGCGGCGAACGTGCCCCAGAAATGCATGTACATCGCCACGGCCGTGATATCGACGATGCCGGTCATGGCCCAGTTCATGAAGGACAGCCAGCCCGCCACAAAGGCCGCCTTTTCCCCCATGAATTCCCGTGCATACGATACAAAGCTGCCGCAGGTGGGGCGGTGCATCACCAGTTCGCCCAGCGCGCGCATGATCAGGAATGAAAACACGCCACATACCAGATAGACCAGCGCAAGCGATGGCCCGGCTACCTGCAGGCGCGATCCGGCCCCCATGAAAAGGCCCGTACCGATCGCGCCGCCTACGGCGATCATCTGGATCTGGCGTGCGCCCAATCCCTTGTGATAGCCATCATCCTCCTCTGGCAGGATGGGGGTGCTGTCTTCCAGCGCGGGGTCCGGTTTGCTCATGCTCTGGTCTCCGCCATGGTCGGCGCGGGAGGAAGGAAAAGGGAAGGATGCACCACGAACTCAACAGGCATCTTTACGATTTCGGTCGGGAAATTGTTTAAAAAATAAGCAGTTCCTGTTTTCATGACCCGACGGGATGTCATAACCGGTGAAAACACGGCATGTGCATGGGGCAATGGGTGGAACGGGTCAGAAACGGAAAGAAATATCATGCAGCATCAATTGGTTGTTCTGTCATGAACATTGTCAGACGAAATAACGGCTGACAAGTATGGATGCCTTAATAAAAGCATTATGATTAAAAATTAGACATTTTTATCAAAACTTTGGCAGTAAATGCACAATAATTAATCGTTAAGAAAGTCTTTCGACATGCTTAAAAAGGACTCTGCGCAGCGGACATTGTGTCTTGGTGTAATCATGGGGGGGCTTGTGGTTGCCGGTTTGGCAACAATGCCCGCCCGTGCCGATAACGAGCGTTTTGAAGGCAGTGAACTGACACAGGATGCTCCGCAGTATTTCGTGCTGCGCCCGCAGGATCACCAGACCGCCGCCACGACAGGGGAATTGCGGCTGTCGGAAAGCGGGATCGATTTTACGAACGGTGAACTTCTGGAAGTCTCGCTGGAACGGGGCGGGGACGGCCATCTTGTATACAGGGTGGATTATGGACAGAACCCGACCCTGCCATCGGGGCGGATGCTCTGTCCGCCGCCACTGAATCCGGTCTATCTGGATTTTGCCAGCCAGCCGGATGATGCGGACAGTTATCGCATGACCCTGTATTGCGGGTCGCGTGCCGTGCCGTTTCGCAGCATTACGCCAGATCGTGCCGCAGCGGTGTTCAGTTACCGCCGTGCGGCGGATGCGCAGTGGGCGCACAGTGCGTCCGAAGGGGGATATCTGCATGGGGCGGTGGCGCAGTACTGCACCCTTCACCACGACAGCGCGGGCGTGAATGCCTGCACTACGCGTGAAGAAGCGGCATATGCCACCATCATGTCCCAACGGATCGCTCCGCCTGTCCTTAAACAGTGCGCGGCTTATGTCACGGGACTGCATGACCATGCGGGATATGTCAGTTTTGTCGGATTGCTGAACTGCACGCGCGTGCGTGACAGTCGTGCGCTGTTCGATTACTGCAGCCAGCGCATGACCGGGCAGAAGCGTGAGGATGATACCCGTTTCCTGGATAGCAATCCTGTTCAGGCGCAGGGTGCGGCGCTGTGCTTCAACGCGCTCGCCGCCCGTCAGGCACGGAAGGAATAGGGACTACGGCCCTCTGGGTGTTTCAGGCGACATCGGGCACTTCTATGCCCGATACGAACTTGAACACATCTTCATGATGGAGCAGGAAAATGCGGTGCTTCTTGCCCAGGAGCAGCGCCTCCTGTGTGTAGGGCGCATTGGATACGATCGCGCCCACGCTGGCCTTGCTGTCGGTCTTTTCCTTTATGCCCTGCCAGATCACGTCATCATGCACCGGCTTGCGGTCCATCCAGCAATGCACCAGCATTTTCAGATTGTTGCGGTTGCACTGGATGACAGACCCCAGCCCCGTGGCCACGGGGGGGCGGGTGTCCCATCCCGCCTTTTCAATCCATTGTGAACAGAAGGCGGCGTATTCCGCCTGATTCATGTCCTGGTGATAGGTGCTGGGGGTAATGGCGGCGGCGGGCGGCTTGGTGGCCGTGCTGGCGGCCATGGTGGTGATATGTCCCTGCACGGTCCTGCATATGCTGGGCCACAGCGCGTGATATCCGTGTCGTGTCAGTGTGGGCAGCAGGGTACTGCGCGTGAAGCGATCCAGATACGTCGCCCATGACGTGTGCCCGGGGGCGGCCGCTGTCGTGTCATGCGCATTCTGGTACCACCGCCCCAGCATGGCGGAATGCCGTTGCGCCAGTTCCAGACAGATCCTGACGGCCTTGCGCCGCCGCGCCATGAGCCAGCATGCCCGGAGGATCAGGACCATGATCCATCCCGTCCCGCAGACCAGCATCAGGGTCAGGATCAGCGAGCCCAGTTTCTGGAAACCGCGCGTCATGAAAAAGATGTCGGTCGGTCGCGGCGTTTCCGCCTGCTGCACGATCACTGGCGGGGTGGCGGGCGGATTGTCGTCCGCTTCGGTATGCTGCGGGCCGGTGGGGGTAGGAGTATCGACTGCAGCGGGCGCGGGGGGAGCGACCGGGGCACGGACCATCGGGTGTTCTTCAGCCATCGCGGCCGGAATGGAGCCGATCGGGGCGATATCGCCCGTCATGAAATACAGCGGCGGCAGCCCCGGCACCGGTGGCACGCGCCGCATGAGTGGCAGGCCGTTGCGGTTGGCTATTTTTTCCCAGCGGATATCGGGCGTGACACTATGGCAGTCACCCTGCCGGATCAGCGTCTTGCGCCATGCGGGTGACTGCTGCGTGCTGATGGTCCGGTCTGACAGGGCACGCAGGATGGCATCATCCCCACACGCCAGCGTGGGGTGGACGGCACTGAACAGGCCTGCGGCGCTCGCGCTTGCCGGCAGGCACAGAAGCAGGCAGGCACTGGCCCATATCCGCATGATGCTCGTTATCCTTCCGGTCTGGAAACGGGAATGAACAGACCCGGGGTATCAGCAAATTGGAATGTGTTAATGTACAGATGCCGATATGCAGAATACATATCTTTTTGTAAACAGTCTTTATTTAGTCCTGTTTGTCGGTATTGATCCTGCCCCGACATCCTGAGGCAAAAAAGTGGCATGTCCTTATCGGGGGGCTGCCCCCTTATCCAACTTATGGCGATGTTCACGAACTTCGCGGATGTTCATCAGGACAGATTGGAAGGCAGGAGCGGATGACTGACCGTTTTGCAATTGTGCTGGCGCGCCATCCCGCCGTCATGGGGGCGGAAGGCCTGTGTTACGGCCAGCGGGACGTTGCCCTGGCGGATGGATGGGAGCGCATGGCCGATGGCCTGCGCACCGTCATGCAGGGGGTGGGATGCAGGATTCTGTTCTCCTCACCGGCCCGGCGCTGCCAGATGGTGGCGGAACGGGTGGCGCGGTTCATGAATCTGGAGCTGAAGGTGGATTCACGTCTGCGTGAAATCAGTTTTGGCGAATGGGAGGGCCGTCCATGGAGTCACATTTCACGTGCAGCACTTGATGCATGGGCGGCCGATGTCAGTGATTTCACGCCTCCCGGAGGGGAAAGCGGTCGCGAGCTGCATGTCCGGGTGCGGCATTTCTGGACCGAAATGCAGCAGTATGGCCAGTCCTGCGCCGTGCTGACCCACGGGGGGCCGCTGCGGCTCATGCAGGGGATGGTCCATGGCATGCCCGGCAGTCTGCTGGCTCCGTCGCCGCCCATGGGATCGGTGCGGGTGATCGAACAGGGGCCGCCCGGACTCAGGACAGGGCAGCCAGGATCGCACATTCCGTCACAACTGCCGTTGCACCAAGAACGTCTCCGGTTTGGCCGCCAATCTGTCGTCGCGCAAACAGGCACATTATGACAGCCGTCCCGATCGCCACGGCACAGGCAAGGGTCGCGCGGGGCAGGGGAAGCAGCACGGTGGCGCAGAGACCGGCAAGCCCCATGCAGGCCACCAGCGCATACCCCGGCAGGGCCGCCATGGAACTGGCCAGCCCGTCACTGCGTGCGGGCGGCAGCCGCCACAGCACCACCACCATGACCGCACGTGCCAGCGCCCCTGCCACCGACATGGCCATGATGGCCATCGCGCCCGGCATGGCGGCCAGTGCCGTAACCCGCACCAGCAGTGCGATCACCACCGCCATGACGCCGTAACTGCCCACCCGGCTGTCACGCATGATTTCCAGCTTGCGCGCGCGGTCCTGCCCGCCGCCACAGCCATCGGCCATGTCCGCCAGCCCGTCTTCATGCAGGCCGCCACAGGCCAGCAGCAGCATCCCGACACCCAACCCCGCAGCTGGCAGGGCCGCAATGCCCAGCCATAGCAGCCCGGCGTAAAGCAGCCCGCCACAGGCCCCAGCGCCCCCACCAACCAGTGGCCAGCACCATATGCTGCGCGTCATGGAATAGGGCAGGCCGTCATGCGCCAGCCATCCCACCGGCATGCGGGTCAGCAGTCCGATCCCGCAGACAAGGTCGGCACGCAGGCGGCCCATGATGGTCATTCCTTTTCGCTGACCTGCGCCTGAGCAAACGTCGCCATGCCGCACAGGCAGGCAATGGCGGCGCGGACAAGGGGAATGGCCAGCCCCGCGCCGGACCCTTCGCCCAGTCGCAGTTCCAGTTCCAGCAGTGGTGACAGTCCAAGTGCCGCCGCCAGATGTGCATGTCCACCTTCTGCTGAACAGTGTGACAGGCGGGTATGGGACAGTCCATGAGGATTCAGCCGCGCCAGCGGGGCAGCGGCTGCCGTGCAGATGAATCCGTCCAGCAGCACGGGAATGTTCCTGTACCGCGCGGCGATGACCGCCCCCATAATGGCCGCCAGCTCATGCCCGCCAAGGTAACGCGCGATGGCCAGCGGATCTGTCAGGTGCGTGGCGTGGTGGTCCAGCGCGCGGTCGATCACCGCAGCCTTGCGCCGCACGCCCGCATCATCCAGTCCGGTGCCACGCCCGGCCCATTTCGCGCCACCCCCGCCAAACAGTGCGGCACAGATGGCGGCGGCAGGGGTCGTATTGCCAATTCCCATTTCCCCAAGGCACAGCAGGTCCGTATCCGGCCGCACGGCCTGCATGCCGCAGGCCAGCGCGCGCAGGAAGGTCGGCTCATCCATGGCAGGGGCATGGGTCATGTCGGCCGTGGGGCGCAGACTTTCAACTTCCAGCACATGCAGGCGTGCGCCGCTTACGCGGGCGATCTGGTTGATGGCGGCCCCGCCATTGCGGAAATTTTCAACCATCTGGCGCGTGACATCAACAGGCCATGGTGTCACACCCTGCGCGGTGACGCCGTGGTTGCCAGCGAAGACGATGATATCCACCCGTTCGGCACGGGGGCGGGCGGTGCGCTGCCATTGTCCCGCCCAGCGGGCCAGGTCTTCCAGCCGTCCCAGGCTGCCAGGTGGCTTGGTCAGCTGGCTGTCATGATTGGTTATGGCGGCGTCGGCCGCCATGTCGGGCGGGGGCAGGTCGTGGCATAGCTGGCGCAGCGCGGCCATGTCGCGTGGATGGGAAAGATGGGATGGCATGGGCAGCGTTGTGTGGTCTTATGCGCCCGGATGCAAGATGGCGGAGGATAAAATGAAGGCGGCGGGCCAACCTGATACGATGTCCGGCATGCAGGGCTGCATTTTCGTGCTGGGTGGTGCGCGTTCGGGCAAGAGCCGTTTTGCCGAAAACCTGTTTCCTCGGTGGCCCGCGCCATGGACCTATCTTGCCACCTGTCAGCCCCATGACGGGGAAATGGCCGCGCGCGTGGCCCACCACCGGGTGCGGCGGGGGACAGGCTGGCATACGGTCGAAGAACCGCTGGACCTGCCCGCAGCCCTTGATGGAGCGGGTACGTCGCCCGTGCTGGTGGACTGTCTGACGCTGTGGCTGACCAACCTCATGTTGGGCGAACATGATATTGCGGGGGCCACGCAGGCGCTGCTGGCGGCCTTGCGCCGCCGTGCGGGCCCGACCGTGCTGGTGTCGAACGAGGTGGGGCAGGGGATCGTGCCCGACAATACGCTGGCGCGTCGCTTCCGTGATGAGGCAGGCTGGCTGCACCAGTCGGTTGCACGGGATGTCGCGCGTGTGGTTTTTGTGGTGGCTGGCCTGCCGATGGAGATGAAATGACCCTTACCCCCGAAGAAATCCGCCACCGTGAAAAAATGGCCAAACGCAAGCAGGTGCAGGACAGGGAGGTCAGTACCAAATCCATTGAGAAGGGATTGCTGGCGGTCCATACCGGTGCGGGCAAGGGCAAGTCCACCGCAGCCTTCGGCATGGCGCTGCGCACGCTGGCCCATGGCGGGCGCATCGTGGTGATCCAGTTCATCAAGGGGGCGTGGAACACGGGGGAGCGCAAGGCGCTGGAACGCTTTGGCGACCAGGTGGAATGGCATGCACTGGGCGAGGGCTTTACATGGAACACGCAGGACCGCACCCGCGACATCGCCAACTGCCGTGCGGCGTGGGATCAGGCGCGCGCGGCACTGAAGCGCGCGGATGTCGCGATGGTGATACTGGACGAACTCAACATCGCGCTGCGGTATGACTACCTGCCGGTTGATGA
The DNA here is from genome assembly GCF_006538165.1 of Komagataeibacter diospyri. Taxonomy (GTDB): domain Bacteria; phylum Pseudomonadota; class Alphaproteobacteria; order Acetobacterales; family Acetobacteraceae; genus Komagataeibacter; species Komagataeibacter diospyri. The sequence goes on along the minus strand of NZ_BDLU01000032.1, from coordinate 407,214 downwards.
AGTGCTGGCCGATATCGCGGCCCGTCCCGTCATGCAGCATGTTGTCGTGACCGGGCGCAACGCCCGTCCCGCCATGATCGAGGCCGCCGACCTGGTCACCGAAATGACGCAGGTCGCCCACCATTTCAAGAAAGGGGTCAAGGCGCAGGCAGGGATCGAATTCTGATGGCCCCGCGCGCGCTCATGTTTCAGGGCACCGGGTCCAGCGTGGGCAAGTCGGTTCTGGTGGCGGGACTGTGCCGCGCACTGACCCGCCGTGGCCTGCGTGTGCGTCCGTTCAAGCCGCAGAACATGTCCAACAACGCGGCGGTAACAGCAGACGGGGGCGAGATCGGGCGCGCGCAGGCGCTGCAGGCGCGTGCCTGCGGGGTGGCTCTGTCGGTCGATATGAACCCCGTCCTGCTCAAGCCGCAGGGCACGACCGGATCCCAGCTTGTGGTGCGCGGGCGCATGCGCGGGCAGGTGCGGGCAAAAGATTTCCAGTCCTTCAAGCGCGGTCTGATGCCCGAGGTGCTGGACAGTTTCCGCACCCTTGCCGGTCAGGCGGATATCGTGCTGGTCGAAGGTGCGGGATCTGCGTCAGAGGTCAACCTGCGGGCTGATGACATCGCCAATATGGGCTTTGCGCAGGCGGCGGACATCAATGTCGTTCTGGTGGGCGATATTGACCGTGGCGGAGTGATCGCAAGCCTCGTGGGCACGCAGGCGGTTGTGGCCGCGGATGATGCGCGGCGCATAAAGGGATTTATCGTCAACCGTATGCGTGGCGATCCGTCACTGTTCGATGCGGGGATGGCGGCGATTGCCGACATGACCGGGTGGCAGGCCGTGGGGCTGGTACCCTTCCTTGACCGCGTGCGCGACCTGCCCGCAGAAGATGCTGCTGATCTGCATGCCGGTAGGGGCAGCGGGACGCAGGGCGTGCGCATTGTCGTGCCCTGTCTGCCCATGATCGCCAATTTTGATGATCTGGACCCGCTGGCGGCGGAAGATGGGGTCAGTCTTGCCATGGTGCAGCGGGGGCAGGTCCTGCCGCCATGTGATCTTGTGATCCTGCCCGGAGCGAAGGCCACCATCGCCGACCTTGCTGTGCTGCGGGACGAGGGATGGGATATTGACATCCATGCCCATGTGCGGCGTGGCGGTCATGTCATGGGCATATGCGGTGGCTACCAGATGTTGGGACGCAGCATTGCCGACCCGCTGGGGATCGAGGGCAGGCCATGCACCGTGGACGGCCTTGGCCTGCTGGACGTCATCACAGTAATGGAAGGCAGCAAGCGGCTGGAGGATGTAACCGGCCGCCTGCTGCCCGAAGGGACCGCCATGCGCGGGTATGAAATGCATATCGGCCGGACCACCGGCCCCGATCACGACGTGCGGCCGCTGATTGATCTGGGCGGGCGGTATGACGGCGCGGTCAGCCCATCGGGACGGATATGGGGTACCTATGTCCATGGCCTGCTGGCCGGTGGCGGGACGCGGGCGGCATTGCTGGCACGGCTGGGTGGTCACTCGGACGGGCATGACCATGATGCGACGGTGGATGCAGCCCTTGATATGCTGGCCGATCATCTGGAAACACATCTGGATATTGATAGCCTGCTGGCACTGGCCCGTCCCGTTGGTAATAAATAAGGGCTGCCAGAAAAGTCAGTGCATGACATAATATTAAAAATGAAGTTTTTTGGTGAAGATTTTTAATAGACTTCATGGAACGCTGCCTTTTTGGAAAAAGACGGCGCTCCAAAACTTTTATTGTTTTTTTTTGATCGATGAGTTGTTTTTTTTTAACAGTCTTTCAACGCCTGCGAGCGAACAGGTGACGGGCAAGCATGCCCACTGCTGAAAATCCCGCCACGGTCTGGAGCAGGCAGGCGCGACGGTACAGCGCAAGGGCCCGGTGCAGGTCGGCAGGACGCAACGCGGCTGGCCCATCGCCCACCCATGGTTCCGCCACGCTGATACCGTTATAGGCGCGCGGACCGGACAGACGTATGCCCAGCGCGCCCGCCATCGCGGCTTCGGGCCAACCGGCATTGGGGGATCGGTGGTGGCGGGCGTCGCGCCACAGAATGCGCAAGGCGTCCCGTGCGCTCATGCCCTTCAGGGTCAGGGCGGCAAGGATGATCCACAGCGCCGACAGGCGGGATGCGGGCAGGTTGACCAGGTCATCCAGCTTTGCCGCCGCGTAACCAAAGGCTGCATGCCGGGGCGTGCGGTGGCCGATCATGCTGTCAGCCGTGTTGACCGATTTGTAAAAGACCGCGCCCGGCAGCCCGCCTGCAGCCATCCACAGCAGGGGGGCGACGATGCCATCGGAAAAGTTTTCGGCCAGTGTTTCGGTCGCGGCCCGCAGCACACCTGCCTTATCCAGCTGTTCGGGGTCACGGCCTACAATATGGGAGACCGCACGCCGGGCGGCGGGCAGGCTGTCATGTGCCTGTATCGCCACGGCCTCGACATGGTCATGCAGTGAACGCTGGGCGACAAGGGAACTGGCCAGTACCGCCGTCAGCGGCAGTGCCAGCCACCGGGGCAGGATACGCCGGATGGCGCGATCCACCAGCATGGCGGTTGCCGTGGGCACGGATACAATCAGCACACTGGCCACAAAACCGTTGGCCCGGCGTCGTGCCGGAGTGGTGTCTGGTGTATTGAGGCGCCGGTCCAGCATGCCGATCAGCCCCCCGATCCACATGACCGGATGCCCGACACGGCGCACCAGCGCCTGTGGATAACCTACGGCCATGTCGGTTACCGATGCGATGCAGGTGATGCCAAGGTTTCGTAACATGAAAAAAAGAGCAGAGCGCATGCCTGCGTGGATATGGTGCGCCCCGCAACGGGTCAAGAGTACGGCCTGTATCAGCGATCTTTTAAAATTAACGTGTTGATGTAAAATAATAAAAGTTCCGAGTTCTGCCTTTTTTCAACAATTGCGGTGTCCTTTGAAGCTTTTTGACAAAAGCTTTACCAAAAATTTCCCTATGATCCGCAGTCTGTTGGAACAGGCGTTTCAGGATGCTGCAAGGCATGTGGAAAGGCCTGTCCGCCATCCATTTTTTCGTGATCAATATTTCTTGCATTAATCAATATGTCGAAAAAATGGTCTAGGCATTTATCCAGACCTCACGGATATAGTGAGCGTTCGGAGCAGCAATGACATGGCACAGCAGGTAGGCGTTTTTGGGTATCAGTGATTTACGGTTCACTTCGTCGCGGCGGCGGTTCATGCAGGGACTGGCAGGGATTGCTGCATGCAGTACGGTTCTTGCCTCCCTTCCGGCCCATTCCAGTCCCCCCGCACCCTATGTCCCGCGTTTCTTCAATCCCGCCGAATGGGCTTTCCTGATCGCTGCGTGCGACCGTCTGATCCCGGCTGATGCAAACGGTCCCGGCGCAGTGGCGCTGGATGTGCCACGTTTCATCGACATGCAGATGGACACCCCCTACGCCCATGGGGCGCAGTGGTACATGCAGGCCCCCTTCGTGCAGGGGCCGGACAACCTTGGCTACCAGCTGCCCCATGCCCCGCGTGACCTGTACCGGCGCGGGATTGCGGGCATGAACGCCCACGCCGCCACCCGCCATGGCAGGCCGTTCGCGGACCTTGCGCCCGCATTGCAGGATGACCTGCTGCGTGGGGCGGAAAATGGCGGCATGACCTTTGGCGACCTGCCATCGTCCGTGTTCTTTGACCAGTTGCTGGCCAATGTGATGGAAGGCGCGTTTTCGGACCCCATCCATGGTGGCAATACCGGGCTTGGCGGCTGGACCATGCTCGGCTTTCCCGGTGCGCGGGCGGATTTCATGGACTGGGTGGACCGCTACGGCGTGCATTACCCGCTGGGCAGTGTGTCCATATCGGGAGAAACGGCATGAGCGACGACGCACGCAGGCTGCACCCGGTTGATGTGGTGATCGTGGGCGGTGGCTGGGCCGGGTCCATCATGGCCAAGGAAATGACCGAGGCCGGGCGGTCGGTCGTCATGCTGGAACGCGGGCCGGACCGCAGCACGGCGGCGGATGGGGCCTATCCCGCCTCGATTGACGAACTGGAGGCCAATTTCCGCTATAAACTGTTTCAGGACCTGTCAAAAAACACCGTCACCATCCGCAACAACAGCCAGCAGACGGCGCTGCCCTATCGCCGCATGGCCGCCTTCCTGCCCGGTGAGGGCGTGGGGGGCGCGGGCCTGCACTGGTCTGGCGTGCATTTCCGTATGCCGCCCGATGACCTGCGCCTGCGCACGCGCGTGATCGAGAAATACGGCGCCAAATTCATTCCCGAAGGCATGAACCTTCAGGATTACGGCGTCAGTTATGAGGAACTGGAACCCTTTTTCGACAAGGCGGAAAAGGTATTTGGCACATCGGGCGAAGCCTACATGGTCAAGGGACAGGTCGTGGGGAAGGGGAATGTGTTTTCCCCCTCGCGTTCCGACCATTTCCCGCTGCCCGCGCTGAAGGATGTCTATACTGCCCACCTGTTCCGCAAGGCGGCGGAAGAAGTGGGCTTCCATCCCTATTCCCTGCCTGCGGCCAATGCGTCGCGGCAGTACATCAACCCGTACGGCGTGCAGATGGGGCCATGCAATTTCTGTGGTTATTGCAGCGGGTATGCCTGTTACATGTATTCCAAGGCATCGCCCAACGTGAATATCCTGCCGGTGCTGCGGCGGCACCCGCTGTTTGAACTGCGCGCGGGCTGTCATGTGCTGAAGGTGGAACTGGACACGGACGGCAGGCGTGCGACCGGCGTGACCTATATCGACCCTGACGGCAGTGTGGTGACCCAGCCTGCGGAAATGGTGATCCTGACTGCGTTCCAGTTCCATAATGTCCGGCTCATGCTGCTGTCAGGCATCGGCAAACCTTATGATCCCGTACGTAACGAAGGGGTGGTGGGACGCAATTTTGTCTATCAGAACGTGACAACCAGCAATGTCTGGCTCGATCGCGGTATTGATACCAACCAGTATATCGGCGCAGGCGGCGGTGGCGTCGCGTTTGATGATTTCAACAGCGAGAATTTCGACCATGGGCCGCTGGGTTTCGTAGGGGGATCGCCGGTCTGGGTGAACCAGGCGGGCGTGAAGGCGATTGCAGCCGCCCATTCCGGTGGACCGCCGGGCACGCCGCGCTGGGGCAGTGCGTGGAAGGCGGGCATGATCGACACCTACCGTCATTCCCTGCGCATTGATGCCCACGGGGCGAACATGGCCTATCGGGACGTGTACCTCGATCTTGATCCGACATGGAAGGACGCCTGCGGGCAGCCCCTGTTACGCATGACGTTTGACTGGAAAGACAACGACATCCGCATGAACCGCTATGTGGTGGACAGGATCGGCGACGTGGCAAAAGCCATGGGCGCGCGGCGTGTCAACCTGACCCGGCGCGAATTCGGCAAGCCGTTCGACACCCGTCAGTACCAGACCACCCACCTGGGTGGAGGGGCCGTGATGGGCAGTGATCCGGGGACAAGCGCGCTCAACCGCTACCTGCAGTCGTGGGATGTGCATAATGTGTTCGTGATCGGGGCGAACGCCTTTCCACAGGGAACAGGCTACAACCCGACCGGCATGGTTGCGGCGCTGGCGTACTGGGCGGCCCATCATATCCGCACGACCTACCTTGCCCATCCCGGGCCGCTGGCGGGATGAGGGGCATGGCGTGGGGAAAGCGGCTGTGCCTGCTGGCTGGCATACTGACGGCGGTGGTGATGGGGATGCCACCGGCACGGGCGCAGGATATGGCACAGGATCATCAGGCATATGATCAGGCCGGGGATGATGCGATCACGCGCGGGGAATACATGGCCCGCGCGGCTGATTGCGCAGCCTGTCACACCGTGCCAGGCGGCGCGCCCTTTGCCGGGGGCATGGCCTTTCACCTGCCGACCGGCACGCTGTATGCCCCCAACATCACCCCTGACCGGCAGACCGGTATCGGCCAGTATTCCGAGGCCGAATTCAGTCGTGCCCTGCGTCGGGGCATCCGCCGTGACGGGGCCACGCTGTACCCGGCCATGCCCTATCCGTCATATGCACGCCTGACGGATGCGGACGTGCATGTGCTGTATGTCTATTTCATGCAGGGCGTGAAGCCTGTTCCGCACGCGGTGGTGCAGGATGGCATGTCGTGGCCCATGTCCATGCGCTGGCCGCTTTCCATCTGGCGTATGCTGTTTGCTCCTGATCCGAAGGCGGCGTTGCGCGACATGGATCGCCGCACCTTTGCCGACCCGCTGGTGGCCCGTGGCAGCTATCTGGTCGAAGGACCGGGTCATTGCGGTGCATGTCATACGCCACGTGCCCTGACCATGCAGGAAAAGGCCCTGACGGCGGTGGACGGGCCATTGTACCTGTCGGGGGGCGATGCGGTGGATGGCTGGCGTCCCGTCAGCCTGCGCGGCGAAAACCGCACCGGACTGGGACGGTGGAACGAACATGATATCGTGCGTTTTCTGGCCACCGGGCGCATGCCGCTGGGGGCGGCATTTGGCGGCATGACGGATGCCATCGGCCATGGCACGCAGCATATGACGGACGATGACCGGCTGGCGATCGCACGCTACCTCAAGACCCTGTCACCCACCGCGCCCGCTGTGGCGCAGGGCTGGATCTATGACCCTGCGGTAACCGATGCCCTGCGCGCGGGTGATGTTTCTGCCCGTGGCGCCCGTGCCTATGTCGATAGCTGTGCTGCCTGTCACCGTACCGACGGTCGTGGTTATCCCACCACGTTCCCGCCACTGGCGGGCAACCCGGTGGTCATGGACCCCAGACCCGACTCCCTGATCCGTATCGTGCTGGAGGGAAATACCCTGCGTGCCACGCGGCAGGCGCCCTCCGCCTTTGTCATGCCCGGGTTTGCCACGCGTATGGACGATAAGACCGTGGCGGATACCGTCACCTTCATCCGTGCGGCATGGGGCAATGACGCGCCTGCGGTAACGGTTGCGGATGTCGCGCGGATACGGCGCACCCTGTCGCCCGAACATCCGCCCGTCTCCCTGCCCATGAACTGATTGTGAAGCATGTGCGGGGACGGGGCCGATTGCCCTTGTCCCCCGGACTTGCATGAATGGCCGTACAAGCCAGCACCGGGGAAGACGATGACCATGTCCATGCACAGGCGTGACCTGTTCCGTGCCATCCTGCCATTGTCCATGGGTATGGGCGGTGTCGCCCGTGCGGCTGAACCCGCGCGGGATGCCACCAACCGTGATCATGGCGTGGCCCCGTCAGGCCCGTTTGACATCGTGGCCCGGTTTGATGGTCCCGGCCCGTCGGGTATCGCGGTGACGCATGGGCGCATATTTGTGGGCTTTCCCCGCCACGCGGTCAATCATCGCGGGGCGACCCTTGCGGAACTGAAGGGCGGAAAGCTGTATCCCTATCCCGATGTGACGCACAGCATGCCGTCCGATCAGCCGCCTGCAAACCGTCTCATGTCCGTGCATGGCATGACGACGGATGCGCGGGGACGGTTATGGGCCATTGATGATGGTAAGCTGGCGGGACAGCCACTGGCACCAGGGGCGGCGAAGGTTATCGGCATTGACCCCGAAACGGACCGGATCTTCGCCAGCATCATCCTGCATGCGCCGACCCTGCTTGCGGATAGTCATATGAACGACCTGCGGGTGGACCTGACGCATGGGGCGCAGGGCACGGTGTACGTGACCGATTCCTCCTTTGGTCTCTCGCCTGCCCTTGTGGTGGTGGATATTGCAACAGGCCGGCAGCGCAGGGTGCTGGCGGATCATCCCTCCATCAAGGCGGAGCGCCCCTTCATGGCAGTGGTGGAGGGACGGCCTCTGGTGTTCGATCCCCCCCAGCACCCGCCCGCCTTTGTCTGGGGTGGAGTTGACGGCATTACCCTGTCCCCGGACAGCACCACGCTGTATTACAGCCCCCTGACCAGCAGGCGGCTGTACAGTATTCCCACCGACCTGCTGGCCGATTTTTCCAAAACCGATGTGCAACTTGCCGCCGGTATCCGCGACCTTGGGGAAAAGGGCGTGGCTGATGGTCTGGCCACTGATGCAAAAGGTCGCATCTACACCACCAATTTCGAACATGACGCCATTTTCCGCCGTAATGCCGATGGCACGTTCGATACCATGGTGCATGATCCGCGCATTCTCTCGCCTGACGGAATATTCGTTGATGGCGACATGGTTTACTGCACGCTGGGACAGTGGAACCGTCTGGGAGGGCTGAATGGCGGGCATGACCTGCGGGTGCCACCCTATTACCTGATCCGCTTTCCCACCGATGTACATGGGCCCGTGGACACGACAAAGCCCGCGCACGGTTAGTTGCCCCTTTCCCCCGACGCTGAATTGCGGCAACAATCCCAGTCATGAATATTATGTCGCGTATGATCCTGCCGCTCATGCGGCGTCTGGAACCCGAGACCGCCCATCGTGTCGCCCTTGATGCCCTGCAGCTTGGACTGGGTGGGGTATCCTGCCCCGGGAAAGATGACCCGGCGCTGTCGGTGCGGGCCATGGGCCTGCGTTTTCCCAACCCTATCGGCATGGCGGCGGGGTTTGACAAGAATGCGCTGGTCGTGCGCCCGCTGGCGCGTTCGGGCTTCGGTTTTGTCGAAGCCGGGACCGTGACCCCGCGTCCGCAGCCCGGCAACCCGCAGCCGCGCCTGTTCCGGCTGACGGAAGACCGCGGCATCATCAACCGCATGGGCTTCAATAATCAGGGTATCGACCGCTTTGCCGTGCGTCTGGCACGTCTGCACCGCGTGTCATCCCCGCGTCGCACGCCGGGCGCGCAGGTGCCGGTTGGAGCGAACCTTGGCATCAACAAGACCGGCGCGGACCCCGAACGCGATTATCCCATGCTGGTCGGGCGGGTTAAGCATTATGCCGACTACATCGTCATCAACCTGTCATCGCCCAACACGCCGGGCCTGCGCGACCTGCTGGAGGCCACGCGGCTGAAGGGTATTCTGGACGCGATCAATACCGCCCATCCCGAACGGCCGCCGCTGCTGGTCAAGATATCGCCCGACATTGCGCATGATGATGTGCCCGCAGTGGTCGAGGCCGCGATTGCCGGTGGCGCGCAGGGGCTGATCGTCTCCAATACAACCATTTCCCGCCCGGCGGGACTGCGTAGCCCGTATGCCAGCGAGACCGGCGGCCTGTCCGGACGCCCGCTGCGCGCGCTGGCGCAGGACATGCTGACCCGCGTGGCACAGGTGGCTGGTGGCCGTGTGGCGCTGGTGGCCTGTGGCGGGATCGAAACCGGTGCGGATATCGTGGACCGGGTGCGTGCGGGCGCCGACCTTGTGCAGATCTACACGTCCTATGTTTATGACGGGCCAGGCATCATCGCGCGCCTGAAGGCCGAAACCCTGCGCGCGCTGCGTGCGGAAGGGTTCGAGACACTGGCCGATGCCAAGGGAACCGCTCTCAAATGAAATGGCATGACGGGCTGTCCACGCTGAACGGGGATTATGACGGCTACATCCTTGACCTGTGGGGTGTGGTGCATAATGGCGTGCAGCCCTATCCCGGCGTTCTGGAATGTCTGCAGCGCCTGCGCGAAGCCGGTCGTCGTGTCGTGCTGCTGTCCAATGCGCCGCGCCGGACTGCAACGGTGGAACCAAACCTGCGCCGCATGGGGATCAGTGCGGATCTGTATGACGCCATCATGACCAGTGGCGAATGCACCCACCGCATGTTGGCCAGCCGCGATGACCCGTGGTTCGCAGCCCTTGGGCGGCGCATGATCCATCTTGGCCCGGAAAAGGATGTGGATGTCTATGCCGGGCTGGACCTTGATGTGGTCACCGACCCGGCTCATGCGGATTTCGTTCTCAATACCGGGCCGGATGCGGAACTGGGGGAGGAGGACATCGCCCCTTACCTGCCGCTGCTTGAACGCTGTGCCGCGCAGAACCTGCCCATGATCTGCGCCAACCCGGACCAGCAGGTCATCCGTGGCACGCAACGCCTGATCTGTGCAGGCGCCATGGCAAGCTGGTATGCGGAACATGACCGTGACGTGCGCTGGATCGGCAAGCCCTATCCAGAAGTGTACGGACTGGCGCTGTCATTGCTGGATATGCCGCGTGACCGTGTGCTGGCGCTGGGGGATGCGCTGGCGACCGATATGCGTGGGGCAGCCACTGCCGGTATTGATGGCTGCTGGGTGCTGGGCGGCATTCATCAGGAAATGCTGGACGGTAGCTGGGAACAGGGTCGTAATCCGGATTACGACCTTGCGGTGGCCGAAGCATCCGCCGCCGGGCTTGCACCGGTGGCCTGCGTGCCGTCCCTGCGCTGGTAACTGACAGTCGTCGCCGGTCAGGCGTGGCCGGGGGTGGCGCTGTACCACGCGGGATCAATGCGCACACTGGCCAGCGCCTGCCGCCATTTGGCATTGTGATCGGCCCCGAATACGATGTTTTCGGTGGCCGGGGCTGCGATCCATGCGTCATGGTGCAGCATTTCTTCTTCCAGCTGTCCCGCCTCCCAGCTGGCGTGCCCCATGGCCAGCAGTGCATGGGCGGGACCATTGCCATCGGCAATGTCACGCAGTACGTCCAGACTGGCCGTAAGCGTGGTGGTGCGGTCAACCGGCAGGCTGCCGTCCCCGCTCCAGTCCGATGTATGCAGCACGAATCCGCGCCCGTTATCCATCGGACCGCCCGCGCACAGATTGATGCGGCGACGGGGTGGTACGGGGGCGATGCCAAGCTGTTCCAGCACATCATCAAGGACAGGCTGGGACAGGCGACGGTTGACGACAAGGCCCATGGCCCCGTCCTCGGGCGTATGGGCGCACAGGTAGACGACACTGCGCGCGAAAGCGGGATCGGTCAGGGCGGGAGTGGCCACAAGCAGGTGGCCTGTCAGGCTGCAGCCTGGAGTTGTCGCGAAGGAAGCCATACACCACCATAGAACCGGATTTGCCCTGCTTTGCAACCATTTCAGGTGTTACCCGTGGCGTGATTGTTCTCAATGACGGATGCCCCACGATATGCAAGGCTTGCCGTTCCATGCAGGAAGGAGACCGATCATGAAGCAGACCGTACTGGTAACCGGTGCCACAGCCGGATTCGGCAAGGCGATTGCCCACCGTCTTGTGCATGATGGATACCGTGTCATTGCAACCGGCCGCAGGCGTGAACGTCTTGACGCGCTGGCGGCGGAGCTGGGGCCTGACCTGCTGCCCTTCCGCCTGGACATGGATGATGCGGGCGCGGTCACGGCCCTGCCGGGCAGCCTGCCCGATGGATGGCGTGATGTGGACGTGCTGGTCAATAATGCCGGACTGGCGCTGGGGATGGAAAAGGCGCAGGACGCGGAAATCGCCAACTGGCAGACCATGATTTCCACCAACGTGACCGGCATGGTCGAACTGACCCGTGTGCTGCTGCCCGGCATGGTGGCGCGTGATCGAGGGCATGTCGTGACCCTTGGCAGCACGGCTGGCACCTATCCCTATACCGGTGGCAATGTGTATGGCGCGACCAAGGCGTTCGTCAGGCAGTTCATGCGCAACCTGCGCTGTGACCTGCTGGGTCATAATGTGCGCGTTACGAACCTTGAACCCGGCCTGTGCGGGGGGAGTGAGTTCAGCCAGGTACGCCTGCGTGACGATGCAAAGGCTGCAGCGGTGTACGAAGGGACAAAGCCGCTGCTACCGGCGGATATTGCCGAGACGGTGGCCTGGGTCCTGTCATTGCCGCGTCACGTCAATATCAATGAAATCGAGATGATGCCGGTCTGTCAGGCGGCAGGCGGTCTTGCGGTGGCGCGGGGGATGAAGGACTGATCATGGCCCGCAAGACCAAGAATATGAGTAACACGCTGGCACGCCAGTTCGCTGTGCGTAACGGACATGATTTTTCCCTTGCGGCCTGTCCCACGCGGGCGGCGGAAGCCTGCGGGCTGGACAAGAAAACCGGCAAGCGGCTGCTGAAGGAACGCATCCGCCGCCTGTCGCAACTGCAGTCGGTACTGTACGCCAATGGCACATGGTCCGTGCTGATCGTGCTGCAGGCGCTGGATGCGGGGGGCAAGGATGGCGTGATCAAGCATGTCATGTCCGGCATCAACCCGCAGGGCGTCAGCGTAACGTCGTTCAAGCAGCCCGGTCCGGTTGAACTGTCGCATGGTTACCTGTGGCGCGAGCATCTGGCAGCTCCTGCGGCCGGGCGCATCGGCATTTTCAACCGCAGTCATTATGAGGAAGTGCTGGTCACCCGGGTGCACCCCGAACTGCTGGACCATGAATGCCTGCCTGCCTCCTTACGTAAAAAGCCGACATTCTGGCAGGACCGTTATGAGGACATCAGCCATTTCGAGCAGTACATGGCGCGTCAGGGGACGGTTGTGCTGAAGTTCTTCCTGCACCTGTCGAAGGAGGAGCAGCGAAAGCGCTTCCTGCGCCGGATCGATCACCGCACCAAGAACTGGAAATTCTCGCCAGCCGATATCCATGAACGGCATTACTGGGATGATTACCAGAGCGCGTACGAGGAGGCGATCAAGCGCACCGCCCACCCCGATGCGCCATGGTTTGTCGTGCCGGCCGATCAGAAATGGTTTGAACGGCTGGTGGTGATCGAGGCCATTATTGACGCGCTGGAAAAACTGCATCTGAAAATGCCGGCATCCGATCCCGCCATGGAGGCGGAAATGGAGAAGGCCCGCAAGCAGCTTGAAGCGGAAGCCCCACAGGCCACTCATCACGCCGTTCATTGACGTGTATGACCACACCCCGCAAAAGATTGTGATCTTGTGTGAATGGAGAACAGTCATGGCGGCAATGCGCTGGCATATACGTGGGATGATGGGGCTTGCGGCGGTCCTTGCGGTGCAGGGGACGCTGATGGCACCAGCCGAGGCACGCCGCCATCACCATCACAGGCGGGAACAGGCCGGGGAAGACTACCAGCAGTCTGGCAGTGAAAAGGACAATGCGCAGACCCAGGCTATCGCTACCCCCGTGCCGGAAACCTGTGATAACCGCAAATTCCTGGCCGACGTTGAAGCGGCAGAAGGTAAGCAGGGCGACCAGCCTGATCGGGTCGAGCATGTCTGTGGCCGCGTAATCGCGGTGTCCGCGTCAAAACGGACCCGTAGCGGCCTTCATGGCTATTTCTATGTTGATGTCGGTAATGGCGTGTCCATCCGCATCGTGTCCGATCTGGACCGTATGTCCGCGCCTGCATGGCCGTGGGTGGCCAGGGGTGACCAGGCGGATGTGCTGGGCCGGTATTATTACGATAACGCGCGCAGTCAGGGCATTGACTGGACCCATCACGGTACCGGTCGTACCTGGCCTGTGGCGGGGTATGTGACAGTCAACGGAACCCGTTACCAGTAAGGGCTGTTTCAGATTTTAAAAACGTTTTGGGCACCGCCTTTTTTCAAAAAGGCGGTGTTTCCTGAAGCTTTCTGAAAACAGATTCACTGAAAAATTATATTCCCATCAATAAGTTATTCAGGCGCGTGGGCCCAACAGGATAATGGCTGCGCCCACCAGGCAGATCGCGGCTCCTCCGATATCCCAGCGATCAGGCGGCAGCTTTTCCACCAGCCATGACCAGATCAGGCTGGCAGCGATATAGACCCCCCCATAAATGGCATAGGCCCGGCCCGCATTGTCAGCCGGGCTGAACGTCAGCAGCCATGCGAACAGCACCAGCGACAGGCAGCCCGGCACCAGAACCAGCGCCGAACGCCCCAGACGCATCCATGCCCAGAAACAGAAACACCCGCAGATTTCCGCGAATGCGGCGGGAACATAAATGGCGGCGGTCAGCATGGGGTTCCTTTCGGGGCAGGGGTACAAAAAAACAGGGACCATTTCTGGTCCCTGTCATTTTCAGGCGATAGCCATAAGGGCTTTGTCAGTCGGCGGCTTCTTCTTCCCGCGTGCTGTCGCCTTCGTCCCCTTCAGTGGACGGGTTTTCCGCATGCGAGATATATTCAAAGTCCAGCTTGCCATCCTTGAGCGTGATCTTGGCCACGCCACCTTTGGTCAGCTTACCAAACAGCAGTTCTTCCGCCAGTGGCTTCTTGATGTGTTCCTGAATGACACGGCCCAGGGGACGTGCGCCATACAGCCGGTCATACCCACGTTCCGCCAGCCATTCACGTGCAGCCGACGAGATTTCAATCATCACGTTGCGGTCCGCAAGCTGGGCTTCCAGCTGGAAGATGAACTTCTCCACCACCCGGTCAACCACATGTGGTGACAGGTTGGCGAACGGAATGATCGCATCAAGACGGTTGCGGAACTCCGGCGTGAATAGGCGCTTGATCGCATCCTCGTCCTCGCCTTCGCGTGACGTGCGGCCAAAACCGATCGCCTCCTTGCTCAGGTCGGCCGCGCCTGCATTGGTGGTCATGATCAGGACCACGTTGCGGAAATCGACCGTCTTGCCATTATGGTCGGTCAGCCGCCCATGATCCATCACCTGCAGCAGGACGTTATACAGGTCCTGATGTGCCTTCTCGATTTCATCAAGCAGCAGGACCGCATGCGGGTGCTGGTCAATGGCGTCGGTCAGCAGGCCACCCTGGTCAAACCCGACATAGCCCGGCGGTGCGCCGATCAGGCGCGAAATCGAATGCCGCTCCATGTATTCCGACATGTCGAAGCGGATCAGTTCGATTCCCAGCGTGCTGGCAAGCTGCTTGGCCACTTCCGTCTTGCCGACACCCGTGGGACCGGAGAACAGATAGTTGCCAATCGGCTTTTCCGGATCACGCAGTCCGGCGCGCGACAGCTTGATCGCGGCCGTCAGGGCCTCGATCGCCTTGTCCTGCCCATAGACCATGCCCTTGAGGTCACGTTCCAGCGAACGCAGCGTTTCCTTGTCGTCGGACGAGACGCTCTTGGGCGGGATGCGCGCGATCTTGGCGACGATATCCTCGACATCCTTCAGTGTGACCGTCTTGCGGCGGCGGTTTTCGGGCACCAGCATGCGCGAGGCACCGACTTCGTCAATCACGTCGATGGCCTTGTCGGGCAGCTTGCGGTCATGGATGTACTTGGCAGACAGTTCCACCGCACCCTTGATCGCGTCATCGGTGTAACGCACCTTGTGATGCTTTTCGTAATTGACCTTCAGGCCACGCAGGATCTTGACCGCATCATCGACCGAGGGTTCCGCCACGTCGATCTTCTGGAACCGGCGCACCAGCGCGCGGTCCTTTTCAAAATGCTGGCGGTATTCCTTGTACGTGGTCGAACCCATGCAGCGCAGCGTGCCGGCGGCAAGGGCGGGCTTGAGCAGGTTGGACGCATCCATGGCCCCGCCCGATGTCGCACCCGCGCCAATGACGGTATGGATTTCGTCAATGAACAGGATGGAGCCGGGGTTGTTGTCCAGTTCGGTCACGACCGCCTTCAGCCGTTCCTCGAAATCACCACGGTAGCGGGTGCCCGCCAGCAGCGCGCCCATATCCAGCGAATAGATCGTGGAATTGAGCAGCACTTCCGGCACGTCACCTTCGACAATGCGCTTGGCCAGCCCTTCGGCAATGGCGGTCTTGCCCACGCCGGGGTCACCCACATACAGCGGGTTGTTCTTGGTGCGGCGGCACAGGATCTGGATCGTGCGTTCGATTTCGGAGTCGCGGCCGATCAGCGGGTCAACCTTGCCTTCCTGCGCCTTCTCGTTGAGGTTGGTGCAGTAGGTGGACAGCGCATCCTGGCTTTTCTGTCCGGTCTTGCCGCGTTCCTCGTTTTCATTTCCTTCGGGCGCGCTACCGGCGACGGGCCGACGCGTGGAGCGGTCGGGCGCCTTGGCGATACCGTGGGAGATGAAGTTGACCGCATCCAGCCGCGTCATGTCCTGCAGCTGCAGGAAATAGACAGCGTGGCTTTCGCGTTCGGCAAACAGGGCGACCAGCACATTTGCGCCCGTTACCTCGTCCCGGCCGGTGGACTGCACGTGGATCGCGGCGCGCTGGATCACGCGCTGGAATGCGGCGGTCGGCTTGGGATCAACGGTACGGTCGGCGGCAAGCCCGGCGAGATCCTTGTCAAGGAAATCGGTCAGGTCGGTGCGCAGCTTGGTCAGGTCAACCCCGCAGGCGCGGAATACCGTCACGGCATCCGGGTCATCGATCAGGGCAAGCAGGAGGTGTTCAAGCGTTGCGTATTCGTGCCGACGGTCGCCGGCCAGTGTCAGCGCACGGTGAAGCGTCTGTTCAAGATTACGTGACAACATGCCGAGACGCTCCTTTTCCAAGAGGGGCCACCCGGGCCCCGGAGATCATAACCGGTAAGTCGGGACAATCCTTGCCCCGTTGTGGTGGAAATGCCAGCACAAAATGCCATGGAACGCGATCGGATCGCGGTGGGGGCGGTAAGATGCGCTTGTCCGTGGGGTCAGTCCTTCTCGATGGTGCATTGCAGCGGGTGCTGGTTCTGGCGCGCCAGGTCCATCACCTGTGTTACTTTGGTTTCCGCAACCTCATACGTAAAGACCCCGCATACACCGACGCCACGTTTGTGAACGTGCAGCATGATGTCCGTCGCCTCCTCGCGGTTTTTCTGGAAAAAGCGTTCCAGCACATGCACCACGAATTCCATCGGGGTATAATCGTCGTTCAGCATCAGCACCTTGTACATCGCCGGCTTGCGGGTCTGTGGGCGGGTGCGGATGACAACGTCGATCATGCCGTCGTCATTGCCGGGGGGGGAATCCTGCCCACCGTTGCGGCGTGGCGGCGTGTTGCCACCATGTCCGTGCGGGTACGTGCCACCCATTTCGGGCGACGACACGGGGCGGGGCAGGGAAGGGCGAGCAATAGCAGACATGACAGGTACCATATTGGAACTTTGCCGTCAGTTGGAAGGGGTGGCGCGCCATGGATACAAGGATTTTTTTACAATCCCGAACCGAAGCCTTCTGCCCGCCACATTCGGCGGGCATGGAAATACGCTCTGGACGAATAGAAAACCTTTCTTTTAGAATGGTTGCAGTCAAGCAACCCATGAATGGATGGAGGGGCGCCGGGTAATGTCCGTGTGCTCGGAAGCCGTATGACTGTCATCGCACGCGCAGGTTTCACCCTTCCATGAGCCATATTCCCATGTCCCGTCTTTCCCGCCTGAAGGTTACCGCGACCGTCGGGCTGTGTGTCGGCCTTGGCGGCATGCACGCCGCCCGCGCCCAGTACGTGGGGCAGGTCAGCGCCATCGTGCTGGATGCCCGCACGGGGGCGGTCGTGTCACAGCAGGACCCGGACCTGCGACGTTATCCCGCCAGCCTGACAAAACTTATGACGCTGTACCTGGCTTTCAAGGCCGTGCGGACGGGACAGGTCACGCTGGACCAGCCCATGCCGGTGTCGGTCCATGCCGCCTCCATGGAACCATCCAAGCTGGGGCTGCGGCCCGGCAGCACCCTGACGGTGGAGCAGGCGGTGCTGGCGCTGGTCACCAAATCCGCTAATGACGCGGCCTGCGCACTGGGTGAATTCCTGGGCGGCGGTGATGAAACCCGTTTTGCCGCGATGATGACGCGCGAGGCCGGCCGGCTGGGCATGTATGACACCGTGTTCCGCAATGCTTCCGGCCTGCCGAATCCGGAACAGATGACATCGGCGCGTGATCTTGCGGTGCTGGCGCGGCACCTGATCGTGGATTACGGCGAGTACTACCATTATTTCGCGGTGCCCGGTTTCTATTTCCATGGGCATGAAGTGCCCAACCATGACCCGATGCTGGGTGCCTATCCCGGCGCGGACGGGCTGAAGACCGGTTATACTGCCGTGGCAGGGCATAACCTTGTTACCTCCGCCGTGCGGGATAACGTGCGCCTGATCGGCGTGGTGATGGGGGCGAAGTCCAATAACCGTCGCAATGCCACCATGACTGCCCTGCTGGATGGTGGTTTCGAGGCGGAAGGCGTTGCCCCTGTCGCCCGTCCCGCAATGCGTCCGCTGCTGCTGGCGCGCGCCGGTGGCGGTACCATGGCGGCACGGCATGGTGCGCGCAACGTGCACCTGGCTTCCATGCGGCTGAACCCCGTGCAACCTGACGAAGTGGCCGACGCATCCGCGATTCCCGCGTCCTACACCCGCCTTCGCCGGGGGCATGGCACGGTCGTGCATGTCCATCCCGCGGTGGTGCATGCACGTGTGCATCTGGTCGGCATGGGACATGTCGCCCATGCAACGCATACCCATGCGAAGGCGCGAAGCTGACAGCGCGTTCCGGGCGCTGTATAGAAGGCATCACATTATCCATCCAGCGCGGCTGGCATGCGGGTCAGGCGCGTTCCTGTTGTCCCTTTCATGACTGCGGGCGGGTGGTCATGTGACGAACACAGGAAAGGATAACGCCATGGAAGGCGATATGCGCGGCGGCGGGGTGCAGATCCACTCGCCCGAGGATTTTGCCGGAATGCGTGCCGCAGGCCAGCTTGCCGCACGGACGCTGGACATGATCACGCCGCATGTGCGCGCCGGGGTCACCACGGGCGCACTGGACAGGCTGATTCATGATTTCATGATCGCCAACGGTTCGGTGCCTGCAACGCTGGGTTATCGTGGATATCCGGCATCCAGCTGCATCTCGATCAACCATGTCGTCTGTCATGGTATCCCGGGTGATCGGGAATTGAAGGATGGTGACATCCTGAATATCGATGTGACCGTTATCCTTGATGGCTGGTTTGGCGATACCAGCCGCATGTACACAGTCGGCAAGGTGCCCATCAAGGCCCAGAAGCTGATCGAGGCGACGTATGAATCTCTTATGCTGTCCATTGACGCGGTGCGTCCGGGGGCGACGCTGGGTGATATCGGTCATGTCATCCAGACCTATGCCGAAGCGCGCCGTTTTTCGGTCGTGCAGGATTTCTGTGGCCATGGAATCGGGCGCACCTTCCACGCCCCGCCGAACGTGCTGCATTACGGCCGCCCCGGTGAGGGGCTGATCCTGCGTCCGGGCATGTTCTTCACCATCGAACCGATGCTGAACACCGGGCGTCCGGATGTGAAGATCCTGGAAGACGGGTGGACCGCCGTCACGCGCGACCGTTCCCTGTCGGCCCAGTTCGAGCATATGCTGGGTGTGACCGAGGACGGGTGCGAGGTTTTCACCCTTTCGCCTGCGGGCTATACCTGCCCCCCTTATCCGGTTGATGGAACATAGAAGTTTTTGTATGCCGCCTTTTTGAAAAAAGGCGGTGTTCCTTGAAGTTTTTTGAAAAAAGCTTCACCAAAAAACTTCTTATGATTGAAGGATGTCCCAAGGACTGGTTCCCTTTAGTATTACATTAAGGGGAGCGGACATCAGCAATGGAGCCAACATGCCTTTTTCCCGTAACCTGCGGTACGGCGCGGTCCTTTTTGCATGTCTTGTAACCGGCATGCCGGATGTCAGCCGGGCCGCAGTTGCCGACCCGCTGGCCTTTGAAACCACCCGAACGGGACAGGCCGTGGGCCTTGCCCCCATGCCGGGACGGCATGGGATGGTGGTCAGCGCGCAGGATATTGCATCCCATGTTGGGGCGGACATTCTGGCGCGCGGCGGCAATGCGGTGGATGCCGCCGTTGCCGTGGGGTATGCCATGGCCGTGGTCTATCCGGCAGCGGGAAACATTGGCGGCGGTGGCTTCATGACCCTGCGCACGCCGGACGGGCATGTGACGTTTGTTGATTTCCGTGAACACGCGCCAAATGCCGCGACCCCCACCATGTATCAGGATGCATCGGGACACGTCATTGCCGGGGCATCCATCACCGGGTGGCGGGCCGTGGCGGTGCCGGGCACCGTGGCGGGGATGGAGGAAGTACGTGGCCGCTGGGGCAGGCTGCCGCGTGCCGATGTCATGGCGCCTGCCATCGCCCTTGCACGTGACGGGTTTATCCTGAAACAGGGCGACGTTGACCTGCTGCATACCGCGACCGCCGCTTTTGCGAAGGATCCGTATGCGCGCGCGATCTTCCTGCACCCCGATGGTACGCCGCTGGAGGCTGGCGAACGGCTGGTACAGGCCGATCTGGCCCGTACGCTGGAACGGATCGCGCATGATGGCGCGCGGGCATTCTATGATGGCCCGATTGCAAAGGAAATCGTCAAAAGCAGCCAGAAGGCTGGCGGTATCCTGTCGCGTAAGGACTTCACCAGTTACCACACGCGCATGATGGCCCCGCTGTCGTGTGACTATCGCGGTTATCATATCGACACGGCGCCCCCCCCCAGCGGGGGCGGGGTTGCCTTGTGCGAAATGCTCAATATCCTGTCGGGCTACGACATGCATGCCCTGGGTCTGCATACGGCGGCCAGCGTGCAGCGCGAGGTCGAGGCCATGCGCCACGCCTATGCCGACCGGCAGAACCTTGGCGACCCGGCTTTCGTAACCAATCCGGTCGCCCACCTGACCGACCCGGCCTATGCGCAGCAGGTCCGCAAATACCTGCCGCTCAACCACGCTGTGCCCTCCGTCAGCCTGCATCCAGGTACGGCGGAACCGGAAAAGGAAGAAACCACCCATTATTCCATCGCGGATCAGGACGGAACCGCCGTCGCCGTGACCTATACCCTGAATGGCTGGTTCGGGGCCGGGGTCGTGGCGGGCCGGACCGGAATCGTGATGAATGACGAAATGGATGATTTCTCCAGCCGTCCGGGTGAACCCAATATGTTCGGCATCGTCGGCAGTACTGCCAATGCCATCGCACCGGGCAAGACGCCGCTGTCATCCATGGCGCCCACCATTGTCTCACGCGATGGGCAGCCGGTCATGGTGCTGGGCAGCCCCGGTGGCTCGCGCATTCCCACCATCATCCTGTCGGTCCTGACCGGCATGGTGGATTACGGGCTGGATGTGCAGCAGGCGGTTGACCTGCCGCGCATCCATGAACAGTGGCAGCCCGACGTGGTGCAGGTGGAGCACGGCGCGCTGTCGCCCGCCGTGACGCGCATCCTGACGCATGAGGGCTACCATATTGAAGAACACGCCCCGTGGGGCTTGGCCGAGAGCATCCTGTCCGGCGGCCCGCGCATCGGGAAGGTCGGGCAGGCCCGTTATTATGGCGGGGCAGACATGCGCCACCAGTCGGGTGCCGCGGTCGGGGAATAAGTGGACGGGCGCGCGATTTTTTCTGTCGCCCCCTTGTGCATGGGGCGGGTGTATGTGTTAGAACCCGCTCGGGAGATCGGTTGTAGACGGATACCTTGCTAACCTGGTCAGGTCCGGAAGGAAGCAGCCGTAGTGAGTTTCGTCCGGGTTATGGCCGGTCTTCCACCCGAAAGTTTCCGTGTCGCGGTGGCGCTTCAGGCGCACGCGCCACTTCTCCAGCCCGGATGCATCAATGACCGTTCCGTCGGATCAGGATCGTTCCGAGGAGGCCGGGCTGCCTGCACCGCCCGCAGACGGCCCCGGACTTTTTGGTGACGCAGGGCCGCCGCCCGCACCCGTAACACCGGATGCAGCCCCTGCGGCGCCCTATCGGGTACTGGCCCGCAAATACCGCCCCACGACCTTTGATGATCTGATCGGACAGGAAACGACTGTCCGCATCCTGCGCAATGCCTTCGCACTGGGCCGGGTCGCGCATGCATTCATGCTGACCGGTGTGCGGGGAGTGGGCAAGACCACCACGGCACGCATCATCGCCCGCGCGCTGAACTGCACCGGGCCGGATGGCAAGGGTGGCCCTACGGCCGATCCGTGTGGCGTCTGTCCCAACTGCGTCGCCATTCTGGCGGACCGGCATCCCGACGTGCTGGAAATGGATGCCGCGTCGCGCACCGGCGTCGATGACGTGCGCGAAATCATCGAGGCGACGCGATTCCGTCCCATGCAGGGGCGGATGAAGGTCTTCATCATTGATGAAGTGCACATGCTCTCGCGCAATGCGTTCAACGCGTTGCTCAAGACGCTGGAGGAGCCGCCCGCGCAGGTCACCTTCATTTTTGCCACAACCGAACTGCGCAAGGTGCCGGTCACCGTCCTGTCACGCTGTCAGACCTTCGCGCTGCGCCGTGTGCCGCAGGTGGAACTGGCCGCGCATTTCGACCGGGTGGCGCAGGCGGAACATGTCCGCTTTTCCCCTGATGCCCTGTCGCTGATCGCACGTGCGGCCGACGGGTCGGTGCGTGACGGGCTGTCGCTGCTGGATCAGGCCATAGCCCAGGGCACGCTGGATGGCGAAGGCGGCACGGATGCGGCTCCCATCGGCGTCGACCTTGTGGCGGGGATGCTGGGGCTGGCGGATCGCGGGCTGGTGTTCGACCTGCTGGATGCGGTGCTGGAGGGAAAACCCGACCGGGCACTGGCCATTACGGCGGATGTCTATGTGCGTGGCGGTGATCTGGGCGTGATGCTCAGCGATGTGCTGGAGCTGGTGCATACGGTTTCACGTATCAAGGCCATTCCGGCGCTACGCGATAATCCCGAACTGCCGGAAGCCGAGCGCCAGCGGGGTGCGGCTTTGGCCGAACGCGTGCCCGTGCCGGTGCTGGGACGGACATGGCAGATGCTGCTCAAGGGCCTGTCGGAAGTGGAACAGGCCCCTGACCGCAGGCAGGCGGCCGAAATGGTGCTGATCCGCCTGTGTTATGTAGCCGATCTGCCGCCGCCGGGCGACCTTGTGCGCAAGGTGCTGGGGCAGGATGCGGCGGCCGCCCCCCTGCGCGTGTCGGAACCGGCGGGTGATGGCCATGGCGCGCCCATGGCTGTTGCCGCGTCTTCCCCTGTAACCGGGGGGAATCCGGATGGGGGGAACAGCGCAATCCGCATGGTGGCCAACGGTGGCATGCAGGTTGAAAGCACGCCCGCACCCCGGACCGGAAGGGTGGCGGAAACCGCCCCCGCGCCGGAACCGGTCGTCCCGCCGCGCACGTGGCGCGAGACCGTGGCCTTTGTCTCCGGCCGAGACGCCATGTTGCATGGCCACCTGCGGCACGCGACGCATCTGGTATCCTTCGCCCCGCCACTGATCGAAATACGTATCGAGCGCAACAGCCTGCCCGGCCTTGCCCGGCGGCTGGAAACCGTGCTGCGTGAAGGTACTGGCGACCCTGCATGGCAGGTGCGCCTGTCGGAAGATGAAGGGGAAGCGACCCTGGCCGAA
Source organism: Komagataeibacter diospyri (assembly GCF_006538165.1). Lineage (GTDB taxonomy): Bacteria > Pseudomonadota > Alphaproteobacteria > Acetobacterales > Acetobacteraceae > Komagataeibacter > Komagataeibacter diospyri. Next base: position 384,119 of record NZ_BDLU01000032.1, on the reverse strand, counting down.
CAGGGGGCCGAAATCATCCAGCTGCACCGGGCGGCGGCGCAGGCTCATCCGCTGGTGCAGGCCGCGATGCAGGTTTTTCCGACTGCCCGCCTGGGTGAGGTCACGGACCATGCACTGGATGATTATGGCCTGCCACCGGAAGAAATGGCGGCCCAGAATTTGGCGCCGGATCTCGAATTCGCGCCTCTTGATGCCGATCTGGTAGAAGAGGACGATCTGGATTCAGATGATTTTGCCTGAGGAGAGCAACTGAACATGAAAAATCTTGCCGGCCTGATGAAGCAGGCCACACAGATGCAGGCCCGCATGGAAGAAATGCAGGCCAAGCTGGAAGACATGACGATCGAAGGCAGCGCGGGCGCTGGCATGGTGACCATCACCATGAACGGCAAGGGCGACATGAAGGCGATCCGTATCGACCCCAAGCTGGCTGACCCGGCCGAGATGGAAATGCTGCAGGACCTGATCCTTGCGGCCAGTGCGGATGCGCGCAAGAAGCTGGATGCGACCGCCAGCGAGGAAATGAAGAAGGTCACCGGCGGCCTGAGCCTGCCGGGCGGGATGAAATTTCCGTTCTGATCCATAACGTCGGGAAACATGCATGAGTGGCAGGGGCGAAATCGACCGGCTGGTGACCCTGTTGGGCCGCCTGCCGGGGCTGGGTCCGCGTTCGGCCCGGCGCGCAGCCCTTGCCCTGCTGCGCCAGCCCCATGCGCGGATGCTGCCCCTGGCCGAGGCGATGGAACAGGCCGCGCGTGCGGTGCGTACCTGTTCAACCTGCGGCAACCTGGACACCACCGATCCGTGCGGCATCTGCGCGGACCCCATGCGTGACGACGGACTGGTCTGCGTGGTGGAAAATGTGGGCGACCTGTGGGCTCTGGAACGCGCGGGCGTCCACCGTGGCGTGTACCAGGTGCTGGGTGGCACACTGTCCGCCCTGTCGGGTATGGGGCCGGATGACCTGAACGTGCGGCCCCTGTTTGACCGCATCGCCGCAGGTGGTGTGCGCGAAGTCATCCTTGCGCTGGGCACGACGGTGGAAGGGGCGACCACCATGCACTGGCTGCATGAACGCCTCGCCCGGTTTGATGTGCAGGTCAGCCGCGTTGGGCAGGGTGTGCCGGTGGGCGGCGCGCTGGACGTGCTTGATGACGGGACACTGGCCGCCGCCATCATGGCGCGCAGACCGGCGTGAGCAACACATTCCCATGGCCCGTACCCGCCACCATCCCTCGCGTGGCGCTGGTGACGGGGGGCGCTGCCCGGCTTGGCCGCGCCATTGCGCTGGAACTGGCGCGCGCGGGTTTTGACATTGCCATCCATTATAACGAATCCGCCGATGCGGCCGAACGGACTGCGGCGGAAATTCGTGCCATTGGGCGCAGGGGCCATGTGTTTCAGGCTGACCTGTCGCGTGAAGAATCGGTCCACGCCCTGTTGCCCGCCGTTATGCAGGCGCTGGGGCCTGTGGGCGTGCTGGTCAACAATGCCAGCACCTTTTACCGTGATGAATGGGATGACGCCACGCGGGTGGGGTGGGATGCGCATATGCAGCCCAATACCCGCGCACCCTTCGTGCTGATGCAGGAATTCGCGCGTCTGCTGCCGCCGCAGGCGCAGGGGATGGTGCTGAACATGCTGGATGAGCGCGTATGGTCGCTGACCCCGCATTTTGTCAGCTATACCGTGTCCAAGGCGGCGCTATGGACGCTGACCCAGACCATGGCGCTGGCGCTGGCGCCGCGCGGTATCCGGGTCAACGCCATCGGTCCCGGCCCGGTACTGCCGACGCCACGGCAGACGGCGGAGCATTTCGCCCGGCAATGCGCCTCCGTTCCGCTGGGGCATGGGGCGACGCCCGATGAAATTGCGCGTGCGGCGCTTTCACTGCTCTGCCTGCCTTCCGTGACCGGACAGATGCTGGCCCTTGACGGGGGCCAGCACATGCAGTGGTCGCCCGCCCCCCGTCCGGCCTGAATATTTCAACCGACTGGATCCGCCATGTCCCTGCTGCCGCCATGGAATGAACCGCAACCGCTGCGTTGCCTGTTTGTGCGCAATATGGTGCTGGACGCCCATATCGGCGTGTTTGAACATGAACAGGGCGTGACCCAGCGCATCCGCGTCAACGTGGCCTTTGGCGTGTCGGACAGCGCGACACTGGACGTGGGACCGGACGACCTGGGCCGCACGGTATCATATGAACGTGTGGTGCTGCTGGTGCGCGAACTGGTGGCGCAGGGACATGTAGCGCTTGTGGAAACGCTGGCCGAACGAATCGCTGCGGGCGTGCTGGCGGACAGACGTGTCCGCATCACACGCGTCTGCGTGGAAAAGCTGGACATCTTTGACGACGCCGAATCGGTCGGGGTCGAGATCGAACGCCGCAACCCGGACGCCTGATGCAAAAACGGTCCGGGACAGCGTCCCGGACCGGATCATGTCAGTTGTCGTGGTCGTCCTTGTCGGTCTTCACGTCGATGTCGGCGCTGCTGATATCGTCGTCATCATCGTCATCAAGGCCCGCATCGTCCGGCAGGACGGTATCATCGTCCTCATCGGCGTCGGCATCCAGATCGACGTCGACATCGTTTTCGAGCGCGTCATCGGCCGTCTTGGGCTTGGATTCGGGAGCAGCTTCCACCGGGCGACGGACGCGGGGCAGTTCCACGGGCTGTTCAGCACCGCATTTGGGGCAGACGGCCGGATTCTTGTTCAGATCGTAGAAACGGGCGCTGCAGGAGACACAGACACGTTTGGTGCCGAGGTTGGACTGAGCCATCTTGAACCTGTCGATCCTGTTTTGATTATGAATGAAGCCACGGTATCCGGAAGTGGCAAAAGGCGCAGCCCCATGCCAGTTTGTAGGCGTAATGTCAAACACCGGGGCATGCGCCGGTGGGGTGATCATGCCGATCTGTGATTGACTTTGCCACCCGGAATACGGAATTGGATGGCGTATGAAAACCGATCACGTCCAATCTTCCGTCCGCGCGCTGACGGTCCATGCCCCGCGCGCGCCCCTTTCCGGTTCGGTCCAGGTGCCGGGTGACAAATCGATCAGCCACCGTTCGCTGATGTTCGCGGCCCTTGCACGTGGCACGACCCACATAACCGGCCTGCTGGAAGGCGAGGACGTGCTGCGCACCGCCGACGCCATGCGTGCGCTGGGGGCGGACATCACCCGCACGGGAACCGGGGACTGGACGGTGCAGGGATGCGGGCTGGATGGGCTGCGCGAACCGGCGGATGTGCTGGACATGGGCAATTCGGGCACGGCGGCGCGCCTGCTGTCGGGCATTCTGGCAAGCCATGGGTTCACTTCCGTCATGACGGGCGACGCCAGCCTGCGCAGCCGGCCGATGAAGCGGGTGACGGACCCGCTGGCGGGCACGGGTGCCGTGTTCCTGTCACGTCAGGGCGGTCGCCTGCCGCTGGCCATACAGGGCAACGCCAACCCGCCACCGCTATCCTACCGTCTGCCGGTGGCGTCCGCGCAGGTGAAGTCGGCCGTGCTGCTGGCGGGGCTGAACGCAGTGGGCGAAACCCGGGTGGAAGAACCCGTGGCCACCCGTGACCACACCGAAAACATGCTGCGCCATTTCGGTGCGACCGTGCAGGTCGAACCCATGGGGGCCGGCGGCCGGGTCATCACCCTGCAGGGCAGGCCCGAACTGGTGGCGCGTGACATCGTGGTGCCGGGCGATCCGTCATCGGCGGCCTTCATGCTGGCGGCGGCGCTGCTGGTGCCGGGGTCGAAGGTCAGCGTGCGTGGCGTGGGGCTGAACCCGCTGCGCACCGGGCTGTTCACATCCCTGAAGGAAATGGGCGCTGATCTGGTCATCAGCAACGAACGCGTGGAAGGGGGGGAGCCCGTGGGCGACATCACCGCTACCGCAGGTTGCCTGCATGGCGTGGACGTGCCCGCCACCCGCGCGCCGTCCATGATTGACGAATATCCCATTCTGGCCGTGGTCGCGGCCCATGCCACGGGGCAGTCGCGCTTTCGCGGGCTGGAGGAACTGCGCGTGAAGGAAAGCGACCGCCTGTCCGCCACCGTTGCCATGCTGGAAGCCAATGGCGTCAGGGTCGAAGTCGTGGGTGATGACATGATCGTGCATGGCACGGCGGGCGCCATTCCCGGCGACGGGCTGGTCCAGACCCGCATGGATCACCGCCTGGCGATGAGCGCGGTCGTGATGGGCCTTGCAGCACGCAAGCCGGTCCGCGTCGATGATACCGCGTTCATTGACACCAGTTTCCCCGGTTTCAGCGCGCTCATGAACAGCATCGGCGCCGGGCTTGCGGCATGACCCGGCGGCTGGTCATAGCGGTTGACGGCCCCGCAGCCGCGGGCAAGGGCACCCTGGCAAAGCGGCTGGCGCTGGCTCTTGACCTGCCATACCTTGATACGGGGCTGCTTTACCGCGCGACGGGGCGGCGGATGATCGACGCGGGGCATGACCCGGCACGGGGGGCGGCGGAGGAATTCGCCGCCAGTGTCGGGCTGGAGGACCTCAGCCGCACCGACCTGCGTGTGCCCGAAGTCGATCGCGCGGCCAGCCTTGTCGCGGCCCAGCCCGCCGTACGCCGCGTTCTGGTTGACGTGCAGCGCCGTTTTGCGGGCGAGCATGGCGCGGTGCTGGATGGGCGCGATATCGGGACGGTCATTTTCCCTGATGCTTCGGTCAAGCTGTTCATTACCGCATCGCCGCGCACGCGGGCCACGCGTCGGTGGGAACAGCTGGCGACGGACCCCGACACGCCTGACCGTGAGGAACAGATCACCCGGGTCGAACGTGAGATCGAAGCCCGTGACATGGCCGATTCAAGCCGCGCTGTCGCCCCCCTGCGTGCAGCCGAAGACGCCGTACGCATCGAGACCGATGGCCTGAGCGCCGATGAGGTACTGGCCGAAGCCCTGCGGATCGTGGCGCGCATGACGCGCTAGGGCGATTTTGTACGGGAACCAGCCCGCATATTGCGGGTTTTTATTGACATACGCCGCCCATAGGGTGTCTGTGCTCAACGGTATATGCCCCACGTGCCCGCGTGGCGCGGGGTATGGCGTCAATTTTGGCCGTCAGGCGTGCCGCGACCGTGTCGTGGCGTATCCGCCGGGCAAGCCGTTCCCATTGTCCCGTTACGTGCGGGCAGGCGGGGGCGCAGGATTGTCCCTATCCACCCGATGGGTGGAACAGGGTTACAGGATTTACGAGTAGCTCATGGCTTCAGCCACAACACAGCCCGTCGCCGACCATAAGGGTGGCGAGGACTTTGCCGCCCTTCTTGAGGAAACCCTTGGTCGCGATTCCGCGTTTGACGGTTCCGTTGTCACCGGTCGCGTCGTCCGCCTGACGGATGAATACGCAATCGTCGATGTCGGTCTGAAAAGCGAAGGGCGCGTCGCCCTGAAGGAATTCGGTCCGCCGGGCGTTACCCCCGATGTCAAGCCGGGCGATGTTATCGAACTGTTTGTCGAGCGGTACGAAGACCGTGACGGGTCCATCGTCCTGTCGCGTGAAAAGGCCCGCCGCGAGGAAGCCTGGTCGAACCTGGAAAAGGCGTTCGAGAACAACCAGCGCGTCAACGGCACCATCTATGGCCGCGTCAAGGGTGGCTTCACCGTTGATCTGGGCGGCGCGATGGCGTTCCTGCCCGGTAGCCAGGTGGACATCCGCCCCGTGCGTGACGTCACCCCGCTGATGGGTGTGCCCCAGCCGTTCCAGATCCTGAAGATGGATCGTGCGCGTGGCAACATCGTCGTCTCGCGTCGTGCGGTTCTGGAAGAAACCCGTGCGGAACAGCGCAGCGAGCTGATCCAGGGCCTGAAGGAAGGCATGATCCTCGACGGCGTGGTCAAGAACATCACCGATTACGGTGCGTTCGTGGACCTGGGCGGCGTCGATGGCCTGCTGCATGTGACCGACATCGCATGGAAGCGCATCAACCACCCGTCCGAAGCCCTGCAGATCGGCCAGCCGGTCCGCGTGCAGGTCATCCGCTTCAACCCCGACACGCAGCGTATCTCGCTGGGCATGAAGCAGCTTGAAGCCGATCCGTGGGAAAACATGGCGATCAAGTACCCGCCGGGTGCCCGCTACACCGGCCGCGTCACGAACATCACCGACTACGGTGCATTCGTGGAGCTGGAGCCGGGCGTCGAGGGTCTGGTGCACGTGTCCGAAATGTCCTGGACAAAGAAGAACGTCCATCCGGGCAAGATCGTCGCCACTTCGCAGGAAGTCGATGTGATGGTTCTGGATGTGGACAGCGCGAAGCGCCGCATCTCGCTGGGCCTGAAGCAGGTGCAGCGCAACCCGTGGGAGCAGTTCGCCGAGGAACACAAGGTTGGTTCCGTGGTGGAAGGCGAGATCCGCAACATCACCGAATTCGGCCTGTTCATCGGCCTGTCCGCGGACATCGACGGCATGGTTCACATGTCCGACCTGTCCTGGGACGAGCCGGGCGAAGTTGCCATGAGCCACTACGAAAAGGGCCAGGTCGTGAAGGCCAAGGTTCTGGACGTGGACGTGGAGAAGGAGCGCATCTCGCTCGGTATCAAGCAGCTGCATGAAGATCCGGCCGCCGATACCCTGAGCAAGGTGCAGAAGGGCGCTGTCGTGACCTGCATCGTGACCGCTGTTCAGTCGAACGGCATCGAGGTGAAGGTTGACGACGTGCTGACCGGCTTTATCCGCCGTGCGGAACTGGCACGCGACAAGGCCGACCAGCGTCCGGAGCGTTTCGCCGTTGGTGAACGCGTCGATGCCAAGGTTGTCTCGGTTGACCGCGCAGCCCGCAAGCTGGCCCTGACCATCCGCGGCCGCGAGGTCGAGGAAGACAAGCAGGCGATCTCCGACTACGGTTCGTCCGATAGCGGGGCTTCGCTGGGTGACATTCTGGGTGCCGCGATCCGTCGCCGTAACGCCGAGAACTGATACCAGCTGGATTGTCCGGCCTGCTGACGCAGGCTGGACACCTTGCCGAAAGGGGGAGGTGCATTTCTGCACCTCCCCCTTTTTTATGGTCTCGACCAGTCATCGGGTCAGGGCAGGCTGGTGGGGTTTCGATGGCGCATAAAACGTCCGGCACCGCATATGCTGATGATATGGATTTATATTTATTGCGTTAGAAATAGATAAACCTTTTGCAACCGGAAGTATTACTTACCTCTTTCATGCAACCTGAACGTATCCTGAATTGGCTTGGGCAAGAATCCCGGGTGCTCATCATGCCAGATATGCAGGTCGATTCATTAACAATGGACCTATGTAAGAAGTATCAGAAGTATATAGTAGGAATATTATCCTTAAAGCGATATTCCATACAATTCTGTAATGAAAATTTTTTACTTCTCTAAAGCTGTTGACAAAAAATCATGATCAATTAAATGGTTAAAAAAATATTTCAGAAGCCCCGCTGAAATATAAATAATAATAATCAATAATAAAAATAATATAATATTTTTTTATTAGTGAATGATTGGTGATGTTTTCAAAAAAAACAATATATTTAATCCTGTCTTCAATTGTTTTTGTAGTTCTGATGCTGATATCCTGCCTGACGTATCTGTCAGTGGATCAGCAGTTCCTCGTCGCGATCGGGGGAATTGCACTGTTTTTTCTTGTACGACGGCACCATGGACGCTGGTCGCGCTGTTTCCTCATGTTCCTGTCCATTTTTGTGTCCAGCCGTTATCTGGTCTGGCGTTTTACCTCGACGCTTGACCTGTCGGGCGTGCTGCAGACCATCATGGTCCTGGCGCTGGCATTGGGGGAAATCTATACGACCATCCGTGTCGGGCTGACGTATTTCCAGCTGGCATGGCCTCTGCGGCGCAAGGTCCATCCGTTGCCGGAAGATACGGCGCAATGGCCGGTGATCGATGTCTATGTTCCGACCTATAACGAAGATCTGTCCATTGTCCGCACCACGGTTCTGGGCTGCCTTGCGCTGGACTGGCCCGCGGACAAGCTCAATGTCTATATCCTTGATGATGGCAGGCGGCAGGCCTTCCGTGACTTCGCGCGGCAGGTGGGGGCCGGTTACATCACCCGCATGCACAACAACCATGCGAAGGCAGGAAACCTGAACCACGCGATTGAAGTGACGACAGGCGACCTGATCGCGATTTTTGACTGCGACCACGTGCCGGTGCGCGGCTTCCTTAAAAAGACCATTGGCTGGATGGTGGCGGATCCCAATCTGGCGCTGCTGCAGACGCCACATCATTTCTATTCCCCCGATCCCTTTCAGCGCAACATGAGCCGCGGGCATGAAATCCCGCCCGAGGCCAACCTGTTCTATGGCCTGCTGCAGGACGGGAATGATTACTGGAACGCCACCTTTTTCTGCGGGTCGTGCGCGGTGCTGCGGCGCACGGCCATCATGTCCATCAATGGGTTTGCGACCGAAACGGTAACGGAAGACGCCCATACCGCCCTGCGCATGCAGCGTGATGGCTGGGGGTCCGCCTATCTGCGCGAACCCCTGGCGGCGGGGCTGGAGACGGAAACCCTGGGCATGCAGATCGGCCAGCGCATGCGCTGGGCCCGTGGCATGTTCCAGATGCTGCGCATTGACAATCCCCTGACCGGGCCGGGGCTGAAGTTTACCCAGCGGCTGTGCTATTTCGCCGCGTCCACGCATTATCTGTTTTCCCTTTCGCGGCTTCTGTTCCTGCTGGCGCCGCTGGGCTACCTGTTTCTGGGCGTGACCATGATCGCAGCCTCGCCCCTTGAACTGGCGGTCTATGCCCTGCCGCACCTGTTTCACACCACCATGACCATGTCGCACCTGCAGGGGCGGTGGCGCTATACATTCTGGAGCGAGCTGTACGAGACCGTGCTGGCGCCCTTCCTGGTGCGCATGACGTTCATCACCCTGCTGGCCCCGCACAAGGGCAAGTTCAACGTGACCGACAAGGGTGGACTGCTGGAGGAGGGATACTTCGACTGGCGCGCGGTCTATCCCAACATCATCATTGCACTGGCGCTGTTCGTCGGGCTGTGCAGTGGCCTGTGGTATGCGGTCGTGAACTATCACGAGACGCTGATCTTCCGCGCCATGCTGATGAACAGCATATGGATCGTGTTCAGCCTGACGATTGTCATGGGGTCGGTCGCGGTTGCGCGCGAAACCCGACAGCGCCGCCGCAACCACCGGGTGCGCGCCAAAATTCCGCTGCACCTGGTGCCGGAGAATCATGAAGTCCTTAACTGCCATACCCTTGATATCTCGATGGGAGGCTGCAGCGTTGGCCTGCATGCGACGGACCGGCTGGCGGTCGGGCAGGTTCTTACGGTCAAATGGGATCTGGGCGCGGGGCCGGCTGCGGTCAGGGCGAGCGTCATCGCGCGTGACGAAGGCCGTGTGCACCTGCAATGGGCCATGAATGACCTGGCGGAGGAAGAGGAAGTCGTAGGACTGGTGTTCGGGCGCAACGACGCCTGGACACAGTGGTCCGATTTTCCGCCTGATAACCCGCTACGTAGTTTCTACACGGTCGTACTCAGCATCCTTGCCCTGTTCCGTCCTGAACCGCGTGCCGCGAAGGGGCTGGAAACACCCGTGCCCCAACTGCCCGTGCCGGAAGCCGAACCTGAGGTGCGCCTGCCGAAGGAACGTCTGGTGGTCCAGCCCGACCATCGCGTGCGTATGCGAAGGGGCGCCACGGTTGCGGCCCTGTGTCTCATGCTTGGGGCAGGGGGTGTTGCGCGGGCACAGATGCCGCAGCCACCCGCGTCCGTGATGAACGGTAATGCGGTCGAGGCCTTTGATGATGCGCATATGGCTGCTGGCGATGTGGGCCGTGTGTCCCTTACCGAAGTCGCGACCAGCCGTACATTTATTGAACTGGGGCAACCCCGCCCCATGCTGCTGCGTGCTGTTTCCCCACTTTATGGCATGGATGCCGATGTGGGACGTGACAAGATCATCCGCAGTGCGCAACTGGTCCTGTCTGGCAGCGTACGGCGTCCTGCAGGTGTGGGGCAGGTGGCGCTGGCTGTCATGCTCAACAACCAGAACGTGGGTGTGGTCTGCCTGTCCGGCACGGGGACGTTCGGCCCGGTCACGCTGCCGGTCAGCCCGTTGTATTTCGATACGCAGAACCGTTTCAATTTCCGGCTGCTGACAGCAGCCAGTGAGGCGTTTCCCCCTGCGGCCTGTGGTCCCGACGCGCAGCCGCCAACGGGCGATGCGCTGGTGGTGCATGACCCGGATGTGCAGGTGTCGATCGCACCGGAGTCCGTGCTGTCATTCAGTACCGTGCGGCTGATCCCGCACCGGCTGCTTTCCGCGCTGCCCTATCCCCTGCTCGACCGGGGTGAGGCCCATGCCGTGCCCATTACGTTCGTGCTGCCTGCGGCACCCGGTGGCGACACGCAGGCCGCCGCGGCGATGGTGGCCTCATGGCTGGGCATGAGCATGCAGGACCGGCGTATCCATTTCAATGTTGCGGCAGGACTGCCCGCGCATGGCAATGCCGTTGCCATTGGCATGGGGCAGGCTGGTCCGTGGGGCAGTACCCCACCGGGGCCGGTCGTGGCGGAAGTGGCCAACCCGCATGATGCGTTTGGCACGGTGCTGGTCATATCGGGACGTGACGGGGCCGAGGTCACCACGGCGGCGCGTGCCCTGGCGCTGGGTCAGCAGGTACATGTCGATACCGCCACCGCAATGCCGACCGCTGTTACCGTGTCACCGCATAGACCCTATGATTCCCCCACCATGCTGCCGACTGACCGTCCCGTAGCACTTGGTGAACTGCTGCCCGATGGAGTGCTGCGCCGTCCCGGTCTTGCACCCATGCTGGTGGAGATTCCTTTCAGCGTGCCGCCTGACCTGCATACATGGCGTTCGCGGCCGTTTACCGCCCGGCTCCGGATTGACGTACCCGATGGGGCACTGGTGAGCCGCTGGCAGTCGCATGTGGCCGTCATGCTCAACGGGACATTCCTGCATAACTATCCGCTGGTGTCGTGGTCGCTCAATCCGTTTGGCAAACGGGGCGGCGGAGTGGTGACGCATGACGTGGAACTCCCTTCGTGGCTGCTGGGGGAGCGCAATACGCTGTCGGTCTATCTGGATGTCCGTCCCCGCCATGTCGGGGCACACGAGAACAATGCCCCGCTGATCGGGCTTGAGCCGTCCTCGATCCTGGATTTTTCGCACTCCCGGCACCTGGCCGCACTTCCCAGCCTGAAGCTGTTCGTCACGACCGGCTTTCCATTCACGCGCATGGCGGACCTGTCACGCACCACGGTCATCGTGCCGCCTGATGCAGCAGCAGCTACGGAAAGCGCCTTTCTGGACATGATGGGCTTCTTCGGGGCGACCAGCGGCTGTCCCGTAACGGGCGTGCATGTCGGGACGACGGACATGGCGTACGGACCCGACCCGCAGGACGACCTGATCGTCATCTCCCCGCAGGGCCAGCTTGGCGCGGCAGCACAGGTGCTGGACCACGCAGGCTACCGTAATGGCGCGACATGGCGGGTGCAGGCAGGGCAGTGGATCAGCCATCTGTATGGCGCACAAACGACCGGTATTCCCACTACCTTTGATGAAGGCGCGCTGGTTGCGGCCCGCTCCCCCTATAGCCGGCATGGCTCGGTCGTGGCGGTGCTGGGCACCACGCCTGATACGCTGTCCGCCATGGTGCAGGACATGCGTGATCCGGCACGGATCGGGCGCTTCGCGGGGGACATGGTCGTGCGTCACGGGGCGCGACTGGATAATTATCGCACCGTCGGTGCCTATACGGTGGGCTACATGCCCGCATGGATGTGGCCGGACTGGTATCTGGGGGGGCATCCGCTGCTGCTTTACGCGCTGGGCATCGGGGCCAGTGTTGCGGGCACGTCCTGCGCCATGGTGCTTCTGCGCGGGCGCAGCCGCCGTCGCATCCAGAACGATGATCTGACTGGCAACCTGTGACGGAAGGACCTTATCCCATGTACGCTGCGCCTTCTGTACCGTATCGTAAAAGCCTGTCGGTCGGCACCATGCTCGGGGCGGTGTGCCGTCGCGTGGCGGTTGCGGGAACGCTTGGCCTGTTCGGGCCGTGGACGGGCGTGCATGCGCAATCCACCGTCGGCTATGCCGAAGGAATCGTCAACCAGCAGATGGAGGAAGCGTATTTCTGGATTCACCAGAATGAGGATACGCATGCCCTTCATGCCATCGAACGCGCCCTGCAGATCCAGCCGGACAATGTCGAGGCCCAGCTGATGCTGGGCGCGGTGCAGGTGCATCAGGGCGACAGTACGGCTGCCCGCGCCACGCTGCGCCGTCTTGAAGCAGTACATGGTCCGCCCCGGCAGCTTGCGGCCCTGCAGCAGTGGCTGACCCAGCCCCCTGTGGACAAGGCAGCACTGGGCCGCGTGCGGACACTGGCCGATCATGGCAATGTCACGCAGGCCATGGCGGGGTATCGCGCCCTGTTTCCCCAGCCCATCCTGCCCCCCGCGCTGGAGGTGGAATATGACAGTGTGCAGGCGGGCACGCCGTCTGGTTATGACGGGGCGCAACAACGCCTGCAGGCATTGCTGGACATCCTGCCGCATGATCTTGAGGCGCAGCTCGCGCTTGATAAGGCGATGAGCTACCAGCCTGCCACCCGCAGCCAGGCGCTGGACCGTATCCGGAAACTGGTCGACGCGTCCGATACGCCATCCGTGATCCGGGACGAAGCCATCCGGATGTGGCGTGGTACGCTGGGCTGGATGGGCACGGACCCGCAGGCGGTACCCTATTATCAGGCATGGCTGCGGTTTCGCCCCGATGATACGGAAATCCGGCAGAGGCTGGATCAGGCCAGCCATATGCAGCTTGTGCAGGCCGGTTTTGCAGCTCTTGCCAGCAATGATCTCGATCAGGCGGAAAGTGATTTCAACCACGCCATGGCGGGCCAGTCCCCCAATGCGGCTGCTATCGAGGGGCTGGGCCTTGTCGCCCAGCGTCGTGGCGACATGGACACGGCCCGCACCCTGCTGACACAGGCCAGCGCGCTTGCACCGGATAATGCGGACCTGCGCAAGGCGCTCGCGGGGCTTGATGCGCCGGGGGCTGATCCGCTGGTGGCGCGGATGTGGGCCCTTGTGTCCCACCATGATTATGAACAGGCATGGTCGCTGCTGTCCCGGATTGAAAGCCGGCATGGCATGATTGCCGATACAGCGCAGGCACGTGCCATCATGCTGGAAGCGCGGCATGATTATGCCCGGGCGGCAGTGGCATGGCACGACCTGCTGCGCCTTGCGCCGGGCAATGTAGTGGCCGAAGCTGGTCTGGCGCGTATCGCGCTCCGGGCTGGCAGGCTGGATGAGGCGACGCAATGGATCGCGCGGCTGCGTGCGGCGCATTATCCCGGCCTGCCCGCGCTGGACGCGCAGTTGCTGCAGGCCCGTGCACTGGCGACATCCGATCCCCGCCTGCGCGCCACCCTGCTGGAACAGGCCCTGCGGCAGCTACCTGATAACGGCTGGGATCACCTGCATCTTGCGCAGGCCCTGATCGCGCTGGGGCAGCCGGAGCGTGCCCGCACCATCATGGCCACGTTCTGCAATGCGGCCCATGGGCGTACCGATGCCCTGCAGGCCTGTTTCCTGTTCGCGCTGCAGGAACACGACATGCCCCATGCCGCGGACCTGCTGGCGGCCCTGCCACATGGGGCGCTGACACCGGACATGGCGCGTGGGGCGGCCCTTGTGGCCCTGTGGCAGCGTATCGAGGCCCTGCCCGCCGATGATGCGCAGGCCGTAGGCGTGCTGCGTAACCTGCCCATTACGCCGGACCCGGATGGGGCGCGTGGGGAGATGGTCATGACTGCCATGGTGCGTCGTCACGCCCCGGCCGCAGTGATGGCACAGGTGCTTGGGCAGGCCGCAGCCGCCAGCACCATGGCGGCCGATCAGGCGCTGGCTTACGCAGGACTGTTCATGCAACTGGGGGATATCGCCGGGGCGCAGCGCATGATTGACTGGCTGGATGGGCATGCGTCCCTGCTTGCCCCCCAGCAACGTGCGGCACGCCAGCGGATGGAAGAAAGCCTCATTATCGCGCAGGCGGATCGTGACGATCTGGATGGGCATCCTGACCGTGCGCGGCAGCTTGTCGATCCATTACTGGCGCAGGATCCGGATTCCGTAGCACTGCTGCTGGCCCGGGGGCGTATTGCAGCCAGCAGCCATGACCTGTCGGGTGCAATCGGATTTGATACGAAGGCCCTGCATCTGCAGCCCGATGACGAACTGGCGCAGGCCGCCATGGCCCGGCACGGTCTGGCCATGGGGCATGAACGTGCCGCGCGTGATATGGCTGACACGCTCATGGCGCGGCATCCGCAATGGGGCGACACATGGGAAATCCGTGCGGAACTGGATGGCCGGGTCGGGCATGACCGTGCCCGTCTGCATGACCTGATTCAGGCCCGCAGGCTGGATTGCACGCCGCCGGAGGGCACGTATGAACCAGCACCCCAGCCCGATCCGGGCTGCGCACCGCAACGTCTGCGCGCAGATGATGAAAGGCCGGATATCAACACCAGCTTTGTTTTCGGCGCGGGTGCGCCCATGCCGGAAACCTACAGCTACAATCCCCGCCTGACTCCGGTCGAAAGCCTGAATGCGCAGCGGAATTACCTGTCACGCGCGCTGGTGCCACAGGCGGATGGCAATATTGAAATCCGCGACCGTTCCGGGCAGAGCGGGCTTGGTCACCTGACGGCCATCAATATTCCAATGACAGCGACAATACCGCTGTATTCCACCCGGCAGTCCGTTTCCTTTTCCATCATGCCAAGCGTGCTGATGTCGGGCAATCCGCTGGCGCAGGGTCAGACCGCGCGACAGTATGGTACGGTGGCAGGCAATGGCGTGCGCCCGGGTTTCCATGTACCGGGTGCCGTGGGCGGTGTGGCGCTGGGGGTGCATTACCGGCGGGACTGGATCGCGGCTGATGTCGGTTCGACCCCGCTCGGGTTCGTCACGTCAACGGTGTTGGGGGGTGTTGAACTGACCCCGAGGCTGACCAACACGATCAGCCTGCGCCTGACGGGGGAGCGTCGGGTAGTGAATGACAGCCTGCTGTCATTTGCCGGTGCGCGCGATCCCGGCACGGGGCGTGTATGGGGTGGGGTGACCCGTAACCGTGGGCATGGCCAGCTTGAATGGGGAACCGCGAAGTATAACGCCTATGCCGGTGGTGGTTATGCGGTGATGAAAGGCGTGAACACGGTTGCCAACCACGAATCCGAGGCCGGGGCCGGTGGCTCGGCGCAGGTGTGGCATGGGCGCGAAACCCAGCATCTGCGGATTGGCCTCGACCTGGTCTATTTCGGTTACAAGCGGAATACCTATTTCTTTACATGGGGACAGGGGGGCTACTTCTCCCCGCATGCTTTCATGGCTGCCCTTGTGCCTGTCACGTATGATGGTCATGCGGGCCGCTGGACATGGCTGTTCAAGGGGGAAGCGGGCTACCAGCATTATACCCAGAATGCGACGGGCATGTTTCCGCTGGGCGGCGGGGGTACCTATGACCGCCAGTCCTATGCCGGGCAGAGTACTGGCGGTCTGGCGGGCAATGTCATGGCCCGCATGATCTATCAGATGACGCCCACGTTACGGATGGGGCTGGAGGGCGGCTATTCCCGATCCGGTAGCTGGGATGAGGCGCATGGCATGTTCATGATCCATTACGCCCCGGCGCAGTAAGGACATTGACTGCGTCGATCCGTCGCGGGCATGCGGGAAGGGTCATATCTCCTGATACTGCAGACCATGACCCTGCCCGACGATTTCCCCATGGGCTGATGTGTAAAGCAGAACATAATCATGCAGTTCGGTATCTGCCAGAGGGACGATCTGGCTTGAAATACGGTCACTTCCATGGACTGCCTGATTACAGGCAGCAGCTAATGGCTGAATATCTTCTTCTGATTGATGCTCTTCATAACGCAGGTGGCTGCCGTAAATATGAATGACGCAAAACCTGAAGCCGACAGTATTCGAGAAGTTATCTTCGATGGCGGGCAGCAGGAATTCATCCTGCCAGCTTCCTGTTTATTGATACGTCATATCCAGATGGTCGTTTAGCGGATACCTTCTTCCTGATAGGCCGCCTTGTCCGACAGATGTTTGATATGACGAATAAACGAACGGTTCGTCATTTTCTGTATTTCAATGTCCTGGACGTAAAAATCCCCGCAGGCCATCTGGGCCTGCCGGGTTGCTTTCATACCCAACTGGTTGAGAAGGTGCCGGGCGGTGACCCGGAAAATGTACCATCCATCCTTGATCGCAATATAGGAGATGTAGAATCTGTGCGCACTCGCAAGCCACTTGCCCACAATTTCATTTTCCACGGCAGATATTTCCATGGGTTGCGCGTCTCCAGATCATTCCCTTGATCCTGCCTGTCCACCGAAGAATAGTAAATATGGATAACGATTATCTGTATTGCGTATTTTTCAATATGGTTTGTTTTTTACCATAAATTTACAATTGTTGTATTTTTAATGAATGTATTATTCTGGTAATGAAAGGAACAGGACTTGTAAGGTTCTGTTTGTCGGGGCCATGTGGTGCATCTATGCCACCCATCCCTGTTACCTGACAGGGATCATATGCCGTTGATATCGGGCCGTGCAGAACGCCGGATAGACAGGGCAGGCGTGGTCCTGCCCTGTCTGCCCTTATGGTGCTGCAGGTGGTCCCTTGATGATTTCCGCAAGGTCGGCCGGGCGGATCCATTTACGGAATGCATCACGTATGGCCATGGCATCCAGTGTGTAATAGGCCCGGGCCGCGATATCATTCTGGTTCAGTGGCAGGCCCAGGTCACTGAAATGCAGGTAGCCCGCCGCAATGGTGTCCAGACTGGCGGATTGCAGGGCCAGGCTACGCAGCATGCCCGCGCGGGCCATGGTCAGTTCGTCTTCGCTGACTGGCTGCATCTGCATTGCCATGATGTCATGGATGGCCGCATCGCGCGCCGCCGCAACCTGGTCGGGGTCCGCGCCAAAGGAAATGCTGTAGGCGCTGCGGTGGCGTTTCCATGTCAGGTGACTGCGCACGGTATAGACATAACCACTGCGTACCCGCAGGTCGCGGTACAGGCGCGATGAAAAACCCGATCCAAGGATTTCATTACCAAGGTTGAGCGCAAAGTGTTCCGGGTTGGCGACATTCAGCGACAGGCTTTCGGGCAGGGAGACCGTAGCCTGGGTGCTGGACGGGTCGGGCACCTTTATCACGCTGGTATGACTGTCGGGACGCGGGGGCAGGTCAATCACGGGTGTCGGTCCGCTGGCACGCCATGCGCCAAACGTGTGCGATATCGCGCGGTAGGCGGCGGCGGGGGTAATATCACCGGTGATGACAATGGTGGTCAGGTCCGGCCTGTAGGCCGATTTCCAGAACGCACGGCAATCGGCCAGTGTCAGTTTCATCACCTCATCCGGCCGCGCCTGTCGCAGGGACGGGTCGCCCGCTGGTGATACCGCGCCCTGCATCGCGCGCTGGAACAGGTACTCGGGCGAATGCAGCAGGCCGGACAGGGACGCCGCCGTATTGGCGCGCACCACCCTGAACGCCTGTTCGGGCAGGGCAGGGTGCAGTTCATTTTCTGCCAGCAGTTCCAGACCCCGGTTAAAGTCGGGCGTCAGTACATTCAGGCTGAAATCGGTACCGGCATTTTCGCTGGCGGCAATATCATCAAATGCTTTCTGCAGCCCGACCCGGTCATGCGTCGTGCTGCCATAGCTGAACAGTTCATTCGTAATATCGGCAATGCCTTCCTGCCCCGGTGGTTCCTGCATGTCCTCGTTCTGGCGGATGGTGCCATACAGGTTGATGGTATGGCTGACGGAAGCAGGGCGTACTATCAGGTGCAGGCCATTGGGCAGGGTGTACTGCGCCGGCTGGACCGAGGCTTCTGGCGGTCGCAGTGCCCGCAGGCTGTCATTGGCCCAGCGGGGCAGGGGCACGGGATGGTCGGGTGTGCTGGCGAAGGACTCTGCGCCGCCAAATCCCTTGTCCGCAACCGGATGCCCACCATCACGCGGGGTCAGGATGGCGGTAATGGACTGCTGCGGATCCAGCACCGCGCGGGCCAGACGGTTGACATCTTCCGGTGTGACAGCGGCAAAGGCGGCGGCTTCATCATCCGGGGATTGCAGGCCCATGACGGCCTGTGCTTCCGACCAGCTTTCCGCAAGCCCGGAAATGCTGTTGGCGGCAAAGCCAAGCTGCGCCAGTTCCTTGCGTTTGGCTGCATCGACCAGATCGGATGGTACGCCGTTTTCACGCAGGCTGCGCAGGATGTCCTGCATGCGCGCCTGAAGCGGGGCAGGGTTACTGCCCTTGGGGAACGCCGCGATGGCAATGCCGATTCCGGCGTCCGCCTTGGTCACGAAATCGAAGCTGGACAGCAACGCGCGTCCCTGCGGCACAAGGTCATATAACGCGCCACGCTGGCTGCTCAGCACATCGGACAGGATCCGCGCGGTGGCATAGTCATGGCTGTTCTGCCCCGGCATCCGGCTGGCGATGGCAACAAGACCCACCGGGTAATCGGTCGGGAACTGCAGGGTCTGGGCATGCACGGGACCGGGGTGGATCTGCGGGCGGGCGGGCAGTCTGCGTGCCGGGATCGGGCCAAAGGTTTCGCGCACCATCGCCAGTGTGCGGGCGGCGTCCACATCCCCCGTTATGACCAGGATGGCGTTGTTGGGCGCATACCACTGCCGGTAGAACCGCCGCAGCAGGGCTGTATCCGTTCTGTCAAAGGACGGGCGGCTGCCCAGTGCGTCATGTTCATAGGGCGTGCCGGCAAACAGGATCGATTGCAGCCGGGCCAGATAGACATAACCGGGACTGGACAGATCGCGTGAGACTTCCTGCTCGATCGCGCCGCGTTCATGCATCCAGTCCTCGGCCGCAAGTGTCAGGCCATTCATGCGCATGGCTTCGATACGTAACAGAACGTCAAGGTTATCCGCGGGCGCGGTATAGAAGAACTGCGTTACGTTTTCCGTCGTGTCCGCATTGTAATCCCCTCCCAGCCGCGCACCGATGGCGGCCATCTGGTCACGGTCCAGCCCCTTGCTGCCACGGAACATCATGTGTTCCAATGCATGGGCCGTTCCGGGAAAACCCGCAGGTGCCGCAGATGACCCGACCATATAGTTGATTTCGGTGCTGACAACCGGCGCCAGCCGGTCGGGTACGATCACCACGCGCAACCCGTTGGGCAGCGTGGCCTGCAGCGGCGCTTCAGGCTGGGCAACGGTTGCGACCGGTGTGGCGGCGCGGGCCACGGGCGGTACCAGGCAACTGCCACATAACAGGAGGGAGAGGCATAATGTTTTGGAAAACAGGCGTGCTATCATACCCCCAGATTACGCTGCTTTGGCCATTGCGGCCAGTTCATGCGACCCCGGCCTGCCATAACGGCCTGTTATAAAGGATCGAACCATGTCCCGTGTCCCGGTGGAGAAGGCCAGCATGCGTGAACGCATCCGTCAGGTCATGGATACGGCCGTGGAGACGTCCCGGCTGGTTGGCGCCGTGGTCATGGTCGCGGTGGACGGGGAGGTTGTCGTGGTGGAAGCCGCGGGGCAGGCCGATCGGGAAGGCGGTCTTCCCATGCAGGCCGATACCCTGTTCCGCCTTGCCTCCCTGACCAAGCCGGTGGTGACCGCCGTCGTATTGGCCATGGTGGAGGAAGGTCTGCTGGACCTGCATGCCGCCGTGACCCGTTACCTGCCGCATTTCTGTCCTGCGCTGCCGGATGGGACCCCGTGCGAGATCACGCTGCACCAGCTGCTGACCCATACCAGTGGCCTGACCTACGGATTCGCCTTCCCGCGTGACGACAATCCCTACACCCGCGCGGGCGTATCCGATGGCATTGCGGAACCGGGGCTGTCGCTGGCGGATAACCTGTCCCGGCTGGCGTCAACCCGGCTGATCTTCGCGCCGGGGCAGGGATGGGCCTATTCGCTGGGGCTGGATGTAATGGGCGGTGTGATCGAAAAGGCATCCGGCCTGTCGCTGCCTGCTGCGGTGCGGCATTATATTGGCGCGCCGCTGGGCTGGCGGGACAGTGGTTTCATGCTGACCCCGTTACAATCCCCCGCCGCCTGTTATGCCGATGGCCGGCCCGTACCCATCCGGATGGGGGCGGAATATGTCCTGCCACGCCTGCTGCCCGGTGGTGGAATGGGGGAAATCCGCTTTGCGCCCGATCGCATCCGCAATCCGGAATCCTATCCATCCGGTGGGGCTGGCATGGTAGGGACGGCAGCGGAGTTCCTGGCGTTTCTTGAAGCCGTGCGCATTGGTGGCGAAGGCATGCTGTCGCCCGCATCCGCCATGCTGTTTGGACAGAACGCCATTGGCGATATTGATATGGGACCACTGGCGCGTGGTCGGCGCTTCGGTTATGGGGCTGCGGTCATAGCGGACCCGTCGCTTGCACGGACACCACTAAGCCCCGGCAGTTTTACATGGGGTGGCGTGTACGGGCATCAATGGGCGGTGGACCGTGCGCGGGGTATGAGCATCGTCATGCTCAGCAACACCGCGCTGGCGGGCATGGCGGGGGCATATCCCGATGCGGTGGTCGCCGCCGCCTGTGGCGCATGAGGGGCCTGTGGATGCGCCAGTGCTACGACGGATATGAGGATACTGGGAACTGTCATGTCATTTGGTGAACGCGTCAACCAGTTTGATGCCTGGCTGCTGGACCGGGTTTTCCAGCCTTTTGCCGACGCCCTGCCCGAACGCCTGACAGCCATGGAAATGGGCATGAGCTTTCAGGTCGGGTCCATTGTGCTGTCGGCTGCGTCCATTTCCGCCCTGCTGGTGCTGGAGGGCATGACGCTGGATAACCTGATCGCCAACGTGCTCGGCTGGTTTTTCGAGGTGGTCTTCTATATCGGCATCCATCGCATGCGCAGGCTGGTGAAACCGGGTTACCAGAACCCGTTGCGCGTCATGCTGGCGGGCATGCGGCCCATTTCCATCCCGTTTGCGGCCTATGCCTTCTATCAGGCGGTTACGGCGGACCGGGCGTATGAACTTGCCCTGTGGTTCAATTCCCTGTCGCAGCTTGTATTTGTTGCCGGGATCTACCTGATTTCATGCAATGTGCCGCCGCCGGGACACCGCGCACGGCAGGCGTCCTTCGGGCGCGGGCCGCTACCGAATGAAATAGGCTGACCGTCAGGGACGTTAAGACGTTTCTGGTGAAGCTTCTTTCAAAAAGCGTTTGAAGAACGCCGTCTTTTTGAAAATTGGAAAAAGGCGGTACCCAAAAAATTTCTGATTTTTGTCAGCGGATTGCGCGGGCGTGCTTTTCAGAAATCCACGCACCGTCCCTTGACCGTCCAGTCACCGTAACGGGTTGGCTCCGGCCCCTTCGGGCCACCGACTTCATCCGCCTCGGCAGGCTGTTTCAGAAGCGCGGCTTCCTTGGCCGCTTCGTCCTGCGCCGTATCGGCGGCAGGGGCGGGGGAGGGGGTCTTGTCCTTGCTCATAATGACAGTCTCTGCCCAACGGCCCGAAACAGGCAAGCCAAAACGTCCGCATGGACGCCGGGGTAGCGCGTTATTGATGTTCGGACTGCGCGATGCGTTGCTGCACAGTCATCCGCCATGGCGCATTCGCGGGAGCTGCGTCCAGCGCGCGACGGTACAGATCCGCCGTTTCGGGGGAGATGTGGCCGCCATCGGCCATCATCTGTGCTTCTGCCGCGCGGGCGGCGACTTCCGGGTCGAAGCGCTGTTCTATGGCGCTACGCCATGCCTGGGCGGCGGCAGCGTAATGGTCGCGCCCGGCTTCGGCCTGACCCAGCAGCACATAACCCTGAAACAGGCTGGGATCACCCGCCGGGATCTGTTTCAACTGGTCGCGCAGGCGGTCGATGATCGCGTCATTGCGATGGTCCTCGCGCTGCAGTGCCACAAGGCGCGGGGCCAGCGGCTGGGCCGGAAGCGAAGGATGCCCGACCGTAAGATACAGCCCGATGGCTGCAACCGGCAGCGCGATCAGGGCTGCGGTAATGGCCCCGGTTGAGCTGCCCTTGCCCGCGACGAAGGTGGGCAGCATGTCTGTGCCCAGCAGCCGGCGCTGGATTTCCAGCCGTGCGCTGTCATGTTCGGACGGCGCGATCATGCCTTCGACCAGATCGCGTTCCAGTTCCGCAAGCTGCGCCTGATGCAGGACAAGGGCTGTCTCGCGTTCATCACGTAGCAGGGTCGTGCGACGGAACGAGATTAGCGCGGGCAACAGTGCGATCACGCCAAGCAGGCAGATACCAATCCAGATCATAAGACTCTCAGCGTGTTTCGGTCAGGTCGGACAGACGGCGGCGTTCTTCGTCCGTCAGGGGCGTGGGCGTTACCGTGCGGGGCCTGCGGAATGTCCACCACGCCACGCCTATGCCAATGCACAGCGCCAGCAGCGGCATGACCCACAGCAGCAGCGTGCCGATGGTCAGGGGCGGCTTGAGGCGAATGAAGTTACCGTAGCGGTTGACCATCCAGTCCATGATCTGCCGGTTGCTTTCCCCCCTGGCTACGTGTTCGCGCACCACATGACGCAGGTCACGGGCCAGATCGGCGCTGCTGTCCTCGATCGACTCGTTCTGACACACAAGGCAGCGCAACTGGGACCCGATGGCCTCGGCACGCTGTTCCTGCGCCGGGTCGGGCAGCATTTCGGACGGGTCATCCACCGCCATTGCCACCAGTGGGGCAAACAGCAGACAGACCAGCAGGGCAATCACGCCATAACGGCGCGGGGAATGTGTCTTCATGACTTCAGGCTGTCCGCCAGCGGCATGATCGTATTGGTGATCATGGTTTCGGTAATGGGCGAGGCCGTATGCCAGCGGATCACGCCGCCGGGGCCGATCAGGAAAGTTTCCGGCACGCCGGACACACCCCAGTCGATCGCGGCCAGACCGTCACGGTCGGCGGCGATGCGGGCATAGGGGTTGCCCGCGCGCTGCACGAAGCCCAGCGCGTGTTCGGGCTTGTCCTTATACGCAATGCCCCAGATCGGCAGGCGTTCCTTCAGTGCGTTCAGCACCGGCATTTCGGCAACACATGGGATGCACCACGACGCGAAATAGTTCACCAGCACCGGGGATTTCAGCGCACGCAGGTCCTGCGCGGAAAAGCCCTGTCCCGGTGCCTGATCCGGCAGGGCGAAATCCGGTACGGGACGGTTCAGCGCCGGGGCATGGATGTCATGCGGGTCGAACGACCCCTTTGTCATGCCCGACAGCATGCGCCAGAACCCCACGCCGACCCCACCAGCCACAACCAGCGGGGCCGCCATCAGCAGGCGGCGACGGGTGGGGGAAGAAGGCTGGCCGTTCATTGGATCACCATCACATCAACAGCTTTCGCCCGGCGCGGCGCACCGACACGCACGCGCCGGTCAGACAGCGACAGCGCGCCGCCAAAGGCCATGATCAGCCCACCCAGCCACATCCATGGTGCCAGCGGGTTGTAATGCAGGCGCAGCACATAGGTCGGGTTGGCGTCATCCCCATGCCTGTCGCCCAGCACGCCATAGATATCGGCCATAAGGTTGGTATGGATCGCGACTTCGGTCGTGGTCTGGTGCTGGCTTGCGAATGTGCGTTTGGAAGGATGCAGCGTCGTGATCAGTCTGCCATTGTGGCGGACCTCGATGGTGGCGACCAGCGCGCTGTAGTTCGGGCCTTCTGCCGGGTGTACGTCGGTCAGGGTCCAGGTGTCACCGGCCAGCATCTCGCTCTCGCCCACATGCACTTCCACAATGCGGTGGGCCGCCTGTGACATGCCGGCAATGCCCAGAACCACAATCCCGACACCGGCATGGGCCAGGGCTGCGCCAAACACGGCGCGCGGCAGGCTGCGTGCGCGCTGCCAGCTTTGCGCCAGTGGCTGGCGGAACAGGCGCAGGCGTTCGGTAATATCGGCAATGCTGGAACAGATCACCCACACGGCGGTCGCTGTCGCCAGCACCGGCAGGATGTCACGCATCCGGAAGGTAGCCAACACCAGCGCCACCAGCGCCACACAGGCCGCCCACCACAGACGGCGCAGCACCGGCCACATCTGTGCCCGTTTCCACGGTACCATCGGGCCAAAGCCCATGAACACCATAAGCGGTATGGCCAGCGGGATGGTGGTCGCGTCAAAGAACGGCTTGCCGACCGAAATCGTCTTGCCGAACAGAAGTGACATGAACGGTGGGTACATCGTGCCCGTCAGCACTACGGCACAGATCGAACACAGCAGGATGTTGTTCAGGACCAGCAGTCCCTCACGCGATACGGGCGAAAACAGTCCGCCTGTGGTCAGTTGCGGGGCGCGGATGGCGAACAGCAGCAGTGACCCGCCAATGACGAGTGCGAGCAGCCCAAGGATGAACACACCGCGTGCAGGATCATTGGCGAAGGCATGCACCGAATTGAGGATGCCTGAACGCACAAGGAACGTGCCGGACAGCGAGAAGGAAAACGTGCCGATCGCCAGCAGCACGGTCCAGATCTTCAGCGCCTCGCGCTTTTCCACCACAATGGCCGAATGCACCAGCGCCGTGCCCGTCAGCCACGGGATAAGGGAGGCGTTTTCCACCGGATCCCAGAACCAGTAACCACCCCAGCCCAGCACGTAGTACGACCACCATGACCCCATGGCGATGCCACAGGTCAGGAAGCACCACGCCGCCACCGCCCACGGGCGTACCCAGCGGCCCCATGCCGCATCCACGCGCCCCTCGATCAGGGCGGCGATGGCGAAGGCGAAGGGGACGGCAAAACCGACATAACCGGTGTAGAGAATGGGCGGATGGAACGCTAGGCCGGGATCCTGCAGCAGCGGGTTCATGCCCTGTCCATCCAGCGGGGCTGGCCACACGCGGGCGAACGGGTTGGACGTGGTCAGGCAGAACAGTTCGAACCCTGCCGCAACGCCCCCCAGCACCGCGATTACACGCGCCTGCAGCGCGGATGGCAGGTTGCGGCCAAACAGCGCCACCGCGCCACCGCATATGGACAGGATCATCGCCCACAGCAGGACCGACCCTTCGTGGTTACCCCATACGCCGGTGATCTTGTACAGCAGCGGCTTGCTGACCGCGCTGTTGGCGGCCACGTTCTGCACGGAAAAGTCATTGGTGATGGCGGCGTGGATCAGGCACGCAAAGGAGGTGATCAGCGCGATCATCTGCCCCACCGCCAGCGCCGGGGCCAGCGCCATCAGGCGTGCATCGCGCCGGTTGGCCCCGATCAGGGGCAGGATGGCCTGTCCGGCGGCCATGCAGCATGCCAGCGCCAGCGCAAAATTTCCAAGTTCCGGGTTCATTATCGGATGTCAGTTTCCGTCAGGGGTCTGGGTGGCCGGTTTTTTCGTCTCGGCAGCCGTCATGGTGTTCCAGCTGGCCGCGTCCGGGGCCTTGCCGAAACGGGGATCCCACTTGCCGCTGCGGCGCAGTTCTTCCGCCACTTCCTTGGGCATGTAGGTCTCGTCATGCTTGGCCAGCACTTCGCTGGCGCGGAAGGTGCCATCGGGATTGACGGTACCCACGGCCACCACGCTCTGCCCCTCGCGGAACAGGTCGGGCAGGATGCCTTCGTACCGCACGGTCACGGCGGCCTGCCCGTCAGTTACGTCAAACAGGTTGACGGGTGAATCCTTCACCTTTTCGCGGCGCACGCTGCCCGCCACGACCATGCCGCCAAGGCGGATGGTACGGTCGGCCGGGGGCGGCTTGGCATGGACCTGTGACGGCGCCATGAAGAAGACGATATTGGATGAAAAGGCGTTCAGCGTCAGTGCGGCGGCGGAACCAAGTCCGATCATGCACGCCACCACAAGCCACAGGCGTCGGCTTTTACGGGTCATGACGGCTGGCGTGTCCGGGGCTGTTCAATAGCGGCCAGGCGTCTGCGCGCGGTGCGCAGACGGATGGCGGCGTTGACGGACAGGACCGCCGCAACGCCAAGCGTCAGGCCATAGGCGGCCAGGATATAGGGCAGGTGGGTCATACGGCGGCACTGTCAGGCTTGGGGGCGGGATTGGCGGACTGGCGGCCACGGTTGGCGGCCAGGATCGTACGGATGCGGCTTTCCATGACCGATGCGCGCAGGCGGGCCAGCACGATCGCGCCAAACCCCAGCGTGAATCCCAGCGTGGTCAGCCCCAGCGGCCATAGCATGGAGGTGGACATGGTCGGCGCCCCCGTAACCGTGATGCTGTCGGGCTGGTGCAGGGTGTTCCACCACTGTACGCTGAACTTGATGATCGGCAGGTCAACGGCACCCGCCAGACCCAGTATGGCGGCGGCGCGGTAGCCCCGCTGCGGTTCGTCAAACGCGCGGATCAGCGCGATATGCCCCAGATACAGGAAAAACAGCACCAGCACGGATGTCAGGCGCGCGTCCCACACCCACCACGTGCCCCACATCGGCTTGCCCCACAGCGACCCGGTGGCAAGGCAGACAGCGGTGATGGATGCGCCCACCGGACCGATCTCCACCGCCGCAAGGTCCGCCAGCGGATGCCGCCAGACCAGTGACAGCAGTGAACAGACTGCCAGGCCCATGTAACCTGATGATGCAAGCCATGCAGTCGGCACATGCACGTACATGATGCGCACGCTGTCGCCCTGCTGCCAGTCGGCGGGGGAGAAGAACAGTCCCCACACGATTCCGGCAATGGACAGCACCAGGGCAGGCCATGTCAGCCATGGCTGAAGCTTCGCCCCCATGCGCAGGAAACGGCCGGGGTTGGCGTAACGGTGAAAAAGGTTACCGGTTCGTGCGGTAAGGCTCTGCGTTGCGTTCAAGGTTGATCCATCCGTGCCCGGGGCACCTGTCCCTGCAATGAAAACGGTCAAGAAATTCGTGCCATCACCCTTGTGTGGGTGGGGGCTGGCGTTTTCCTGCTCTACACTATCGCGTTAAAAAAGACACGGCCAGTCCTGTCCCATCATGGTACGGTCGCGTCACAGGAGGAGAAAACATGCTGTTTGCGATCATTTGCACCGACAAGCCCGCCAGCCTTGAAACCCGCAAGGCAACGCGTGAACGCCACCTTGCGTATCTGGAACGCTGGAAGCGTCACATCATCCACGGCGGTCCGCTGCTGGACGCGGAAAACCGCCCCTGTGGCAGCCTGCTGGTGGTGGATGTGGCCGACCGCGCCGCGGCGGAAGGATTCGCGGTGGAAGACCCGTATGCGAAGGTCGACCTGTTCGAGAGCGTGGTGATCCGTCCGTTCCGTTCAGTTTTTCGTGATGGGCTTCGGGTGGAGTAAAAAAACGGTCATGGCGTACTGGCTGATCAAGTCCGAGCCCGATGCCTTCTCGTGGTCCGAGCAGGTTGAGAACGATATTGAACCGTGGACCGGCGTGCGCAACCACCAGGCGAAGAAAAACCTCGCGGCGATGAAGGTGGGCGACCGGGCCTTTTTCTATCACTCCAACGTGGGCCGTGAGATCGTGGGCGTGGTGGAAGTCGTGCGCGAAGCCTATCCCGACCCCACGGCGGCGGATGGCAAATGGGTCTGTGTTGACGTGCGTGCGGTCGGTCCGGTGCCACATCCGGTCACGCTGGCGGCGATAAAGGCCGATCCGGACCTTGCGGATCTGGCGCTGATCCGTCAGTCGCGGCTGTCCGTCGTGCCGGTTTCGGACACGCACTGGCGGCATCTGTGCCGGATGGGTGGCTGGAACAGCTAGGGACATGCCACGTTTCATGACAGCAGGCATGGCGGCGCACGTTGCAAGAATGCCGTCATGGTGCTGAAACGGTGGGAACTGCCGCATGGGTATTGCGGGCGGTTTCCCATGCCCCGCCTTTATGGCGGACATGGCGCGACCGGTCCGTAAAGGTACGGAAGATCAGGCGAAGGGCATTGTAATGAGTGCAGGTTCCTCAAACGAACTGGCGCCGCTGACGTTGGACAGCGCGTGTATCACTGAACTCCAGCAGGCGCTGGAACGGGTTGAATCAGGGCGCGGCGTGCTGGTGCGTCTTGCCGATCTCATGGGGGGCGCCGTGGGGCAGGCAGCCATGCTGGGCATGCGTACGCTTGGCCTGGCGCCGGGGTTGCAGGCTCGTCTGCAGGTCACGGCGGAAACCGCGATCAGGCGTGCGTTCGACCTTGCGGTTGTCGGCATGGACCGCCCCCATGACGTATCCGCCACCCCCGATGGTGGTGCGGGATGGCGCGACCCGGCGCTGAAGGCCGCCGTTACGGTCTCGGGGGCCGTGGGTGGCTTTACCGGCCTGCCGGGCCTTGTGGCCGATGTGGGCTTCACCACCCTGACCATCATGCGCGAAATCGCCCGTATCGCACGTGAACAGGGTGAAGATCTGTCGCAGGAAGATGCGCGCGCCGCCTGTCTGGAAGTGTTCGCCCTGCGTGCCTTCCCCTTTGGTGCGTCAAAAGGTCAGGGGCAGGGCGAGGATAGCGAACTGGGCTATTTTTCCGCCCGTGCCATGCTGCGCGGTCGCCCTGTCGTCATGCTGGTCAGCGAGGTCGCGACCCATTACGGTCTGGGCCTGTCGCGTAAATTCGCATTGCAGATGATGCCGGTTGCGGGTGCGCTGTGCGGGGCGTCGCTCAATGTCGCGTTCCTGTCGCATTACCGTGCCGTGGCGCAGGCGCATTTCACCATTCGCAGGCTGGAGCGTGAATACGGCCCTGAAGTCCGCCGCACCGCGATGGACATGAAGGCCCATGCGGCAGCGCAGGTGCGCGAAAGCTGAAGTCCGCAGGAAGTTTTCGGTGAAGCTTTTTTTTAAAGTTTCAAAAGAATGCCGCCTTTTGGGAAAAAGGCGGCATCCAAAGACTTTCATTTTCATTCATCAATGGATTGTTTTCAAACAATCCCCGTCGGCCGCTCAGGCCGATTTGTCAGGCACGGCTGGCGCAGGCTTCGGGTGGGCGCGCAGTTCGATGAAGGCGGCTACCAGCGCGAAGAACGTGTAAAAAGCCAGCAACGTATCCAGCACCCCGTGGAAACGGGGGGCAAGATACTGCAGCAGCACCGTAATCAGTGCGAACACCACGAAAACACCGGGTAGTCCGATCATGACCCTGTCCTTCCTGTCATTGCGCCGGATCAGGCCCTGACCGGCGTCAGCGCGTCACGGCCCGCCAGCACTGCTTCCACATTGTCCACTGCCATCATGCCCATGTCGGTGCGCGTTTCTACCGTCGCACTGCCCACATGGGGAGTCAGGAACACGTTGGGCAGTTCAAGGAAGCGCGGGTCGGGATTGGGCTCGTTGCGGTAGACATCCAGCCCCGCAGCCGCAAGCTGGCCGGAACGCAGGGCGTCGATCAGCGCGTCTTCATCCACCAGCGCCCCACGCGCCGCATTGATGAAAATCGCCCCGCGCGGCAGGCAGGACAGCAGATCGGCATTGATCATGCCATCGGTTTCGGGGCTTGCGGGCAGGTGCAGGCTCAGGATGTCGCAATGGGGCAGCATGTCGGTCACGGTGCTGAAATAGGTCGCACCGGCTTCCTGGTCCGATGGCAGGCGGCGGCGGTTGGAATACATCACCTGCATGTCGAAGCCACGCGCCCGCTTCGCCACCGCCCGACCAATGCGGCCCATGCCGACAATGCCCAGCCGCTTGCCGCTTATGCGTGTGCCCAGCAGTTCGTCCATGGCCAGTGACCGGCCCCAGCCCCTGCGCATCAGCGCGCCATATTCACTTGCCCGCCGTGCCGCCGCCAGCATCAGCAGTATGGCCATGTCCGCATTGCATTCGGTCAGTACGTCAGGCGTGTTGGTGACAACTATGCCGCGCGCATGCAGGGCGGGAATGTCCAGATGGTCCGTGCCAACGCTGACCGTGGCCACGACCTTCACACTGTCAGGCAGCAGCAGCACGTCATTGCCACGCAGCGGCAGGCCGGTGGCGGTCAGGATCGCCTGCGGCTGGAACACACGCGCCGCATCCAGCAGTTCGCGCGTTGTCATCTGCTGGTCTGGGACCGTGGGTATGTTAAAGCTCTGTTCAATGCGTTGCATTACCGGGGTGGTCTGGCGCTGGGTCAGTAATACACGGGGACGGGTATCGGACATATGGGGTGGTTTCTCCTGACAAGGCGGGCATGCCCACGAAAGCATGCGAAAAGGGTTATCCTAAGAACATGACGGGTCAAGAGACGGTTCCCATTACACCGGAACTTATGCTGCGTGCGTACATGGCGGGGCTGTTTCCCATGGCGCCGGATGCCGGATCGGATGAACTGGAATGGTTCTGTCCCGAAATGCGCGGTATCCTGCCGCTGGACGGGTTTCATGTCAGCCGCAGGCTCATGCGCACGGTGCTGTCGGCGCGCTTTGCAGTGGTGGCAGATCAGGACTTCCCCGCCGTCATGGATGGCTGCGCCGAACCTGCGCCGGGACGGGAGACGACATGGATCAGCCCGCGCATCCGCACCCTGTTCTGCCAGCTGCATGACATGGGTCATGCCCATAGTGTGGAAGTCCGGCACGAAGGCAGGCTGGTGGGCGGTCTGTATGGCGTGGCGATCGGGCAGGCGTTCTTTGGTGAAAGCATGTTCAGCCGTATGCGCGATGCGTCCAAGGTCGCACTTGTTCACCTTGTCGCGCGCCTGCGGCTGGGAGGATTCAGCATTCTGGATACCCAGTTCGGCACCGATCACCTGTCCAGCTTTGGCGGGATGGAAATCCCGGCACGGGACTACATGCGCCAGCTGGCTCAGGCCGTGGGGCGACAGGCGACATGGATTGGAAATGATCGCGTAACGGAACTTGAAACCGCCATCCGCGCCCTGCGCATGTGACGGGCGGCGTATGGTTGACACGACCGGCCATGCGGGGTTCCGTCTTGGCAGATGAAAGGGAAAACACGATGAAGCATGGAACGGCCCGCCCGCGATGGCAGTGGACAAGGACGGGCGTGCTGCGGCCGGGTATTGCGGCGCTGGCGGTCAGTATCGCGTCCGGCTGTGACATTCCCGCCGCGCGGGCGGAGGACCCTTCCAGCGTTCATCCCCCGCTGACCCCCACCCGTGACGTGCAGGTGGACTATAACGTGCAGCCCGACGGCGTACCCGAACCCAAGGCCGTGCGCACATGGTTCGCTTATAATGGCGGGTTGATGCGAATCGACAGCCCGCAGGGCATGGGCGAGACGATCCTCAACCGCATGAGCCGCCAGGTC
Organism: Komagataeibacter diospyri; assembly: GCF_006538165.1. Lineage (GTDB taxonomy): Bacteria > Pseudomonadota > Alphaproteobacteria > Acetobacterales > Acetobacteraceae > Komagataeibacter > Komagataeibacter diospyri. The sequence goes on along the minus strand of NZ_BDLU01000032.1, from coordinate 352,892 downwards.
ACGATCATCATCAACCCGCAGAAGGTGTACAGCCAGCTTGATGCCCGCTATGGCATCCGCAATCCTTTCCTGCTCGACCTGTCCATGACATTCGCGCGCAGGGGCAGTTCCACCGTGGCGGGTGTGCCCTGCACGCAGTGGGATGTCACGACCGATCAGGGCAGTGCCACCGCCTGCGTAACTGATGACGGGGTGGTGCTGCAGGAAATCGGTGTGGATGGCGACGGGCTGAAGGGCCGGCTGGAGGCGACGAAGGTGGTGTACGCCCCGATCCCCGACAGCATGTTCCAGCCGCCCGAGGGATATCGCAAGATCGATCCGCCCCCTCCACCCGGCACGCCGCCCGCCCGCAAGGATGCGGATAAGAAAGGCGGCTGATGCCGTCTGACCCGAAGGCCAGTTTTTCAAGGATTACATGAAGTGACACGATTTGCGCATGGTGGCCGCCGGGCTGCACTGGTGACCTGTATGCTGGTGGCCGGGATGGCAGGTCATGCATCCGCCGCCGACCCTGATCCCCAGAGCCCCTATGTCACCCCACAGGCGGATGTGGACGTGACCTACACCATTTATCCCCCCCATGACACGAGCGCGGTCATGAGCCAGCGCATGCGCTGGTCCGCCAGCCGCATGATGCAGCGCGTGGACCCCGCCAACGCCAGCACCTACATGATTACCGACTACCATGCCGGGACCCTGACGGTGGTAAACCCCGGCCAGAAGGTCAAGACGGTCATTCCGGCGCCGGGGGCGGCCAATGTGCAGATGGGTCAGCGCGCGCAGGGCACCTGGCTGCGCACCGGCGTGTCAAAGGTTGCGGGGATTCCCTGCGCCCTGTGGCAGACACAGGATACCGACCAGCGTTCGAGCGAGATCTGCTACACCGATGATGGCGTGATGATGGAAGTTATCCGTGATGGCAAGGTGATGGTCGAAGCCGCATCCGTGACACGCACGCCGCAGGATGAAAGCGTGTTCGCTGTTCCGTCAGGACTGAAGGAACTGCACGCAGCCCACCCCTGATAGAGACCCCACCCGGTCTGCTTTATGGCATGAAAAGGGCGGAACCTGCCCGTAAATCGCCATTACGGTGCTGTCTAACCGATTCCGGCGGGGATGCTTTCCCTGCCGGATTGGACCAGTAACGGGAACAGGTTGATGAAGAATACAGGACGTATCGCAGCGGGGCTTCTGGTTCTTGCCGGGCTGGCGACCGCCGCCCCGCAGGCACATGCTTACGGGCGTCATGGTGGTGGCGATGCGTTTGTCGGCGGTCTGGTTGGCGGCCTTGTCGGCGGTGCCGTGGCGGGTGCAATGGTTGATGCGTACGGCCCGCCGCCGCCCCCTCCGCCGCCGATGTATTACCGTCCGGCCCCGCCGGTGGCCTATTACGCACCGCCACCCCCGCCGCCGCCCGTGGTGGTGTATGGCCCCTATGGTGGTCCGGGACGGCCGTATTACTGAGCCTTAGCCGCCTGTGGCCGCCTGTAGCGTCAGGGTCGCAATGGCCTTGCGCACGGCGGCGACATGGTTCGTGACCTTGACCTTGCGCCACGCCTGCACCAGGTGGCCGGTGGCGTCGATCAGGAAGGTCGCGCGTTCGATGCCCATGTATTTGCGGCCATACATCGATTTTTCCACCCATACGCCATAGGCTTCGGTCACCTTGCCATCGCTGTCGGATGCAAGGGGAAAGGTGAGGTTGTGGTCGGCTGCGAATTTTTCGATCGCAGGCATGCCATCGCGTGAAACGCCAATGACATTCACGCCGTCTTTGAGCAGGTCAGCCAATGCGGCCTCGAACTCACATGCTTCCTTGGTGCAGCCTGACGTGTTGGCCTTGGGGTAGAAATACAGCACGAACGGATGGCCCTGCAGCGCATGCAGGCTGACCGTGCGGCCATGGCTTGCGGGCATGCTGAAATCGGGAACGGCACTGCCGGGTTCGGGAAAGGGGGGTGTCGGGTTGCTCATGACCTGCCTTGCTGATCTTGGGTGCACGTGTCCCGTCCATGGGGGACGCATGCAGCATTGTTGTGGGGACGATCATGCACTGCCTTGGCCGCTCGGGGAACCGCTGTCATGTGCCTTCCACGCTTACACTTATGTGTCCGGGGCGGGCGGCAGCAGGCGGTCGAAGACTTCCCTGACACTGGCGGCCATGCGGTCCATGCGCGCCAGCAGCCTCTCCGCGTCCGCCACCCGGAATTCCCCGGTCAGGATTTCCAGGCTGGCGGCGGGAATGGTGTCGGGCACCTCGCTGCCACATATGATCCGGATCAGCCCCTGCAGCGCACGCCAGAACAGGTCGGCGCGACGCAGCAGGCGGGCATCGGCGTCCGTGATATCCCCCCCATGCGCCAGACGCAGCAGGGCCAGACGGGTGGACTGGCTGCGTCTGGCGGGATCGGTCGTCAGAAGCTGCAGCCCCTGGGCAATGAATTCCACATCCATAAGGCCGCCGTGCCGGCGCTTGATATCCCAGGGGCTGGTGGCGGGACGTTCACGCGCCAGGCGTTCGCGCATATGGCGTACGTCATGTACGATCTGGCCGCGCTCGTGCGGGGTGCGGACGCCGTGGCCCAGTGCTGTGGCAATGGCTGCACGCAGTTCGCAGCGCAGGGCGGGCGGTCCCGCCACGACGCGCGCGCGCGTCAGGGCCATGCGTTCCCATGTCCATGCGGATTCTGCATGATAGCGGCGGAACGCGGACAGCGAGACGGCGACCGGCCCCTTGGACCCCGATGGACGCAGCCGCATGTCCACCTCGTACAACGGTCCCTCGCGCCCCGGCGCGGTCAGGGCCGCGACAAAGGCATGCGCCAGCCGGACGTAATACGTGCCCGCCGCAAGCGGGCGTGGCATCAGGCCATCGGCAGGTGTGGTGGCAGGCACGACGCTTTCTCCGGCATCCGCCGGGTGGTCGAACACCAGCATGAGGTCAAGGTCCGATCCCGGCATCATTTCACACGATCCCGCCTTGCCCAGCGCCACGACCGCCATGGACCCGCCGGGCACCGTGCCGTGGCGGCGCCTGTGTTCATTGCTGACCACGCGCAGCAGGCCACGTATCACCGTTTCCGCCATTGCGGTGCGGGCACGGGCGGCGCGTTCCTCGCTCATGCGGTGTTCAAGGCGGGCGACCGACAGGCGGAATTCCTCGCCACAGACCAGACCGCGCAGGACGGGCAGGACCTGTTCGGCCGACTGTGCGCCCGCGACATGCCGCCGCACCAGCGCCGTGACCGTGCCCAGCGCACCGGGACCGCCATCCATGTCCAGCAACCCGTCCAGCGCGGAGGGCGTCTGCGCCAGATGGTCCGCCAGGAACGGCGCACAGTCCAGCACTGTGACAATGCGGTGGATCAGCGCGGGATTGCGTTCCAGCAGCGACAGGAACTGCACCCCCGCCCACTGGCGTTCCAGCAGCGCGTCAAAACGCCGCAGCACGGTCAGCGGCTGCCGGCGCTTGCCGATTTCCGTCATGATGGCGGGCAGCAGCCGGCGCAGCAGCTTGCGCGCCCGGTCCGAACGCAGCGCGCGCAGGCGGTTGCCTTCCCACCGGTTCAGGATGACAAGGGCATCATTGATGTCGGTGGCCGGGAAACCATGCTCCAGCAGCCTGTCGGCGGCGTCGGCATCCTCGGGGGCGATGGTAAGGTCCGGCGCATCACTTTCGGCAAACTGCAGGTCGAAGGCCCGGCGCGAATGCTGCATGACCGACAGCATGCCGCAGGAAAGGCTGCCTGCATCCGGTGCGAGCATGAAGGTCGCGAAGCGCGCGAATCCGTCATGTGTATCCGGCAGGGTATGGGTCTGGTGATCCATGCGCATCTGCAGCCGGTGTTCGGCCTGCCGCAGCATGCGGTAATTGCGGGCCAGTATTGCGGCCTGTTCACGTTCCAGCAGGCCCGCCCGGCGCAGCCTGCGCAGCGCACCCAGCGTGGTAGGGTCACGCAGTTCGGGTCGCCTGCCGCCCCAGACCAGTTGCAGGGCCTGAGCCACGAATTCCACTTCCCGTATGCCGCCCTGGCCCAGTTTGACATTCTGCCCCAGCAGCCAGCCCATGGCGGCGTCAGGATCGCGGATGAATTCGGGCGGCAGGCTGCCCAGGTTGGCATGTCCCGCGTTACGGTGGCGGTCGATCCGTGCTTTCATGTCATGCAGATCGTCAATTACCGCGAAATCCAGATGGCGACGCCATACGAACGGATGAATGCTTTTCAGAAAACGGCGTCCCGCCGTGATGTCCCCCGCGACCGGCCGGGCCTTGGTCATGGCCGCGCGTTCCCACGTCCGGCCCATGCTTTCGTAATACTGGATGGCAGCGGGAAAGGATACGGCGGCAGGCGTGGCGGAGGGGTCGGGGCGCAGCCGCAGGTCCATGCGGAATACGTAACCATTTGCATCACGCGCTTCCATAAGCGTGACAAGATCGCTAGTCATGCGCACAAAGGTATGCCGCAGTTCCCCGTTGCCGGGGTGACGGTCCGGGTCATACAGGATGATCAGGTCTATGTCCGAGGAGTAGTTCAGTTCCCGCGCGCCCAGCTTCCCCATTGCCAGAACCACGAAGCCGCTGCCCCGGCACGGGGTTTCGGGGTTACGCAGGCGCAGTCGCCCGGTGTCATGCGCATGCAGCAGCAGATGTCTGACCGCTGCCCCCAGCGCGTTCTCGGCCAGCTGGCTCAGCGCCAGGGTGACCTGCTCCAGCGTCCATGCTCCGCCGATATCGGCCAGCGCAATGGCCAGCGCCGCCTGCCGTTTGGCCACACGCAATGCTGCCATGACCTCAGCGCGTGCAGTAGCGGGCGGCAGGGCATCCAGTCCCGACAGGATATGGCGCACGCACGCATCCGCGCCATCCGTCAGCAGGTCGGCAAAGGCATGGGTGTCGCGCAGCGCCAGATCGGACAGGTAGGGACTGTTTCCCCCCACCGCATCCAGCAATGGCCCCAGTTCGGGCAGGCTGGCGATATCGGGCAGGCCCGCGCGCGCGCAGGCATCCGTCAGATTTTCATGCAGGATGCGCGCGGCCCGCGTGTCGGCGGCGTGGGGCCATGTGCAGCCACGCCACGAAGGATGCAGCACGAAGGAGGGCAGGGCAGGCTGGTCCATGAGGAAAGGTCCGTTAAGGGGCTGAAAAATCATGCGGGCCCGCATGGTGGCATGGCGTGGGTGGCATGACGGAAGCTGGCCAACCCTCTCCCGCCCCGGTCCCCGTGTCCAGTCCCAGCCGCGTGCGTCGCGCGGTGATGGCGGCCGGACGGATGGTGATCTGGCTGGTGCTGTTGTGCATTACGCTGCCTGCGGTACTCCTGCTGGTGCTGACGGTGCGGCTGTCTGCAGGCCCGCTGGATGTGACGCCGGTGGTCAGCCTGCTCATGCCGCTGCCGGTAGCCCATGGCTTCAGGCGTGACGATATCATTGGCACCCTGTCCGCAGGGCATGTGCGCATGGGCTGGAACGCCGTGCATGAAGGTCTGCGCGCCCCACTGGTGATATGGGTAGAGGACGTGCGGATCCAGCGCCGTGACGGGCAGATGGCCGATACCCTGCGTCGTGGCCGCCTGACGCTGGACAGCCCGGCACTGTTTCATGGCAGCGTGCGGATACTGGAACTGTCGGCATCACACGGGCGGCTGAAGCTTGCACGCAACAGGGAGGGCAAATTCGGCCTCGACCTTGGTCCGGACACGCCTTATTCCGCACGGAAACCCGAAGAGCCGGCCCCGGTGGACCTGACGGCGCTGCGGCAGGCCGTCATATCCGACACCCACGTCAATTTTGCCGACCGCATGACCGGGCGCACATGGCGGCTGGGCGAAGCCGATGCCCGGCTGAAGGTCGTGACCGATTCCGGGCAGAAGGGGGTCACGGGTGATGTCCGCCTCGGGCTGGAGGGGAATGGTGAACGGCTGGTGGTGCATGGCACGGGCGAACATGTCGGCGCGGGTCAGATCAACTGGACACTGCAGCTTGACCCGATCAGTCCCGCCGCCTTCGCGCCGGGACAGAAGGAGGTGGAGCCACTTGGCCTGCCCGTGGGCGGTCAGCTGCAGGTTGCCTTTCGTAACGGGGGCGCGCCGGATGTTCCTTTCCTCATGCCGCGTGAGTTCACGCTGCATCTTGATGCGGGCAACGGGAAGGTCACGACACGCAAGGCGGGGCAGTTCCTGGTGGGTGAAGGGGAAGCCGACCTGGTCGGATCGCTGGGGGCGGGGCCGCGTGCCGCACCGTTTGATGGCCCGCTGCATGTGGCACTGAAACGGCTGGAACTGCACCTGCGCGCGCCGGGACATGCAACCGATGACGGCAGTGGCCCCACGCTGGACGCTACGGCGGACCTCAAATCGACATCCCTGCTGAACCCGAAGGCGGCGCAGGTGAATGTGACCGCGCGCGCACGCTCGCTGGATTTTGCGACACTGGGCGATTTCTGGCCCCCACGCGCCATGAAGGGCGCGCGGCGGTGGGTTACGCAGAACATCCCGCAGGGGCATGTGCAGGAACTGCAGGTCAACATGGGGCTGGCCAGCCACAAGGGCTGGAACGGGCTGGACCTTGTCTCGCTGGGCGGGACGATTGATGCGGACAGGATGGAACTGCACTGGCTGCGTCCCATTCCGCCCATGCATGACATGGACGCCCATCTGACCTTCGATGGCCCGGATGAGATCATGATCCGCTTTGGCCACGCCTATCAGCTGGTGGACCTGGCGGACCGACACGTGGACGCCACCGGCACCGGACGGATCGAGGTCGGCCCCGGTTCCATGCGGATCACGGGCCTGAATGAAAAGGTGCAGGTGGGGGATATCAACGTCACCCTGCTTGGTAATGCGCGTGATGTGCTGGCGCTGCTGGCCGAACCGCGGCTGAATGTGCTTTCGCGCCATCCCATGTCGTTTACGCACCCTGCGGGGCGGGCCAATGTGTCGCTGCATATCGCCCTGCCGCTGGATGCGCATGTGCGGCTGGACCAGATCGACCTGCGCAGCCACACTGATCTGGCACAGGTGCATCTGGGCAATGTGGTGGTGGGGCGGCCACTGGATAACGGCAACCTTGGCATTGATGCCACGATCAACGGCCTGCTGCTGCAGGGGACCGGGGTGCTGGCGGGCATTCCATCCAGTGTGATCTACACCATGGATTTCCGTAACGGGCCGATGGTCCACGCAGTGGAAAGCGCCAGCCTGCAGGGACATGTCACCCCTGAGGGCGTGCGCCGCGCGGGGTTCGAGATGGGTGAGCATTTTGCCGGCAGCGCCCAACTGGATGTGGATTACGACCGGTACGTGGGCGGCAAGGCGCAGGTCAATATCGACCTTGACCTTGACCGTGCGGCGCTGAGCATTCCCATCTGGTCCAAGAAAGTGGGGCAGGAAGCGAATGCCTCGGTCGAGCTTGATCTTGACCATGGCCAGATCTCCAGCATCGAGAATATCCGCGCCGTAGGCCCTGACCTGCTGATTGATGGCCATGCCGAAACCGCATCCGGCGTCGCGCGCCGCCTGATCCTGCGCGGGTTCCATGTTGGCCGGTCAATGGGCAATGCCTCGGTCACGCTGCCGCTGCGCGACAGAGATCCGATCGGGGTGAACGTGGCGGCAAAAGTGCTGGACCTGTCGCCGCTGGTGTCATTCCAGACTGCGCCGGACAGTTCGGTTTCTGCCAGGGTGGCGGCCCGGCAGGGCAGCAGTGGCTACCATGTGCCCGAAATGGCCAGCGGACGCGTGAAGGGACCGCCGGGGCGCAGGTGGGACCTGAATGTGGATGCCCGCACCCTGTATTACAGCCCGAAAGATACGCTGACGAATGTGCACAGCCATCTGGAAACCGATGGCGTGCGCCTGACGCGCGGGGTCATGACGGTCGAGGGGCCGGTGGCGGCTGCGGCGCACCTGAATCCCAAGGGCAATACGCGCGTGCTGGATGTGCATGTGGCCAGCCTTGGTGCGCTGCTGCAGGACATGAAGGTCACGGATGAGATGCAGGGCGGTGTAACCGACATCACCGGCAGCTTTGACGACAGCGTTGCGACCGCACCCTTCTCGGGCAAGGTGCATATGGGACCGTTCAGGCTGCGCAACGTGCCGGCGGTGGTGCGCATGGCCAACAATGCCTCGATCTATGGCTGGCTGCGCGCGCCGCATGCGCCCAGCTTTCAGGTCGAGCAGCTGGATGCGCCGGTTACGCTGGATGAAGGCAACATCCATATTGCCGACGGGCTGGTCAGCAACGCATCCCTCGGAGCCACGGTGTCAGGTGACGTGAACCTGGAGAAAAAGACGCTGAATCTTGATGGCACCATCATCCCGGCCTTTGCCGTGAATGCCGCACCTGGTCACCTGCCCGGCCTGCTGGGCTGGCTGTTCAGCCCCGAAAAGAACGGGGGCGTCGTCTCCGCCACCTATCAGGTCACAGGGCCGATGGATAACCCGGCAGTGCATGTAAATCCGTATGCGATGCTGCTGCCCGGTTTCCTGCGTAACCTCATGCATATCCACTAAAGAAGTTTCTGGTGAAGCTTTTTTCAAAAAGGCGGCGCCAAAAACTTTTATCAATTATGTATTTTGGAACAGTCTTTTAGTGTTCCTGCGTGATGCGGTCATGCCCGGGCAAAAGGAACAGCACGGTCAGCAGCGAACAGGCGATGCAGCCGGTCACGTACCAGTAAAACAGCCCTTCATGCCCGATCTGCTTGAACCACAGGGCCACGTATTCCGCCGTGCCGCCAAAGACCGAAACGGTCAGCGCATAGGGTAGCGCCACCCCCAGAGCGCGGATGCGCGTGGGGAACAGTTCGGCCTTCACCACCGCGTTGATGGAGGTATAGCCCGAAATCCCGATCAGTGCCGCCGTCACCAGGCCAAAAGCCGCCAGCGGGGAATGCACGCTTGATAGTGCCTGCATGAGCGGCACGGTCGCAATACAGCCGATAATGCCGAACGACAACAGCAGCCGCCTGCGGCCCACCCGGTCCGACAGCGCGCCAAAGGCGGGCTGGACCATGGCGAATACCACCAGTGACGCGGTGGAGACCAGCGTGGACTGTTCCTTGGTCAGTCCGGCGGTATTCACCAGATATTTCTGCATGTAGATGGTGAAGGTATAGAATGCGACGGTGCCCCCCAGCGTCAGGCCGCATACGCCCAGCACCTCGCGCGGGTGGCGCAGCAGCACGCGCAGGCCACCATGGGCGGTGTGGTCATGGCTGACTGTGTTGAACTGCTCGCTTTCCGCCATGCCGCGGCGGAACCACAGGATGGACAGCGCCAGCAGCGCGCCGATGGAAAACGGGATGCGCCAGCCCCATGCCCCAAGCTGTGCCGGGCTGAGCAGCACGAACTGCAGGATCAGCAGTACCACAAGCGCCAGCAACTGTCCCATCACCAGCGTGACATACTGAAAACTGGCGTAAAACCCGCGCTGCGCAGGGGGAGCGATTTCCGACAGGTACGTGGCGCTGGCCCCGTATTCGCCCCCAAGGCTCAGTCCCTGCAGCAGGCGCGCGAACAGCAGTATGCACGGGGCCGCAACGCCAATGCGGTCGTAGGTCGGGCATACCGCAATGGCCAGCGAGCCTGCGCACATGGCGATGATGGAAATGCTCAGCGCCGCGCGCCGTCCATGCCGGTCCGCCATAAGCCCCATGAGCCACCCGCCCACCGGCCGCATGAGGAAGCCGATGGCGAACACCGCCGCACTGCGCAGCAGTTCGGTCGTCTGGTTGCCCTTGGGAAAGAAGGCATGGGCAAAATACATGGAAAATGCCGCATAGACGTACCAATCGTAATATTCAATCAGATTTCCGGATGAACCCGCAATAATGCTTCGTATTCTCTGCGCGGTAGTCAGCGCGCCGGTCTGGGTCTTGAAAACAGGCATGATGTGCAACCTATGGGGGCGAAAGGATCGTCAGGATGAATGGGGCAGGGACGGGGCGGTCGGTGCGCGGCTGTCGGATACGGCGTCCACTCCGGCAATGACGGGGGTATCCGCGTCCACGTCGCTGATCCGGCCTGACAGGGCCGCGGCAAGGCGGTCGGTATCCAGTGCGCCTTCCCACCGGGCCAGTACGATGGTGGCAACCGCGTTGCCGATGATGTTGGTCAGCGACCGGCATTCCGACATGAAACGGTCAATGCCAAGGATCAGACCCATGCCCGCCACCGGCACGTCGGGCACCACCGCCAGCGTCGCGGCAAGGGTGACGAACCCCGCACCCGTGACCCCGGCAGCACCCTTGGAGCTGATCATGGCGACCAGCAGCAGGCTGACCTGCTGGCCCAGACCCAGATGCACATCCGTCGCCTGTGCGATGAACAGGGCAGAAAGTGACATGTAGATGTTGGTGCCATCCAGATTGAAGGAATAGCCCATCGGTACCACAAGCCCCACGACGGATGGCGCGCAGCCCGCGTTCTCCATCCGGGTCATGAGGCTGGGCAGCGCTGATTCGGATGAACTGGTGCCCAGCACGATCAGCAGTTCCTCACGCAGGTAGGCCAGCAGCGGAAGGATGCGGAACCCGTTGTATCGCGCGACCGCCCCCAGCACCACCACCACGAACAGTGCGGAAGTGGCGTAGAACGTCGCCACGAGGAAAGCGAGGTGCAGCACCGATCCGATGCCAAACCGTCCGATGGTGAACGCCATCGCCCCCAGCGCCCCGATGGGGGCGGCATACATGACCAGCCTGACCACGCCGAACACCAGCTGCGTCAGCTGCCTGAGGAGGGTCAGGATCGCATGCCCCTTCGTTCCCATGTGCGACAGGCTGATGCTGAACAGGATGGCGATCAGCAGCACCTGCAGGATATCGCCCGAAACAAAGGCGCTGACCACTGTGTCGGGAATGATGTTGAGCAGGAAGTCACTGAACGAATGCGCCTGCGCACGTGCGGTGAAGGCTGCGACCGCATGGGTATCCAGCGTTGCGGGGTCGGCATGGATATGCGCCCCGGGACGCACGATATTGGCCATGACCATGCCCACCACCAGCGCCAGCGAGGAAAAGGTCAGGAAATACACCATCGCCTTGGCTGCCAGCCGCCCCGCCTGTCCCAGGTCGGACAGGCTGGCCACTCCCGTCACCACCGTCAGGAAGATGACCGGCGGGATCACCATCTTGACCAGGCGGATGAAGCCGTCGCCCAGCGGTTTCAGCGTCACGGCCACATGCGGGCAGAAATATCCCAGCACGATGCCCACCACCACCGCGATGACAACCTGCGCATACAGGCTGCGAAACAGGGATCCGCGCCGCGCCGGTCGGGCTTGCGGGCAGGTCTGCGTTTCCTCGGGCATGGTGGATGGGTCCTCAAGAACGGTTCGGTTTCCGGCACCGCGAACGGGCGGGGTGAAGGCATGCCGGGGCACGCTAGTGGGTTTTGGCGCCGTGCGAACCTGAAAATCAGGTGAAAGGCGGATCATTACGGTCGCTGCATATCACGGTTGCCAGATATTCCAAAAAAACATGATGGGTTTACATCCCCTGCATTACAGGGCACGGACATGTTTTGTTCTTTCTGATGGGAAATCATCCGCCATGTCCGATATGTCCGCATCGCCCGTTTTGTGGATCGGAATGCTGCTGGCCGCCGTATCGTGCCTGTTGTCCCTGATCGTGCTGCGCCGCCTGTCCCTTATGGCGGGGCAGGGCGGGGATACGGACATGCTTGCGCGACTATGCGTGATGACGGAACGCGAGACCGCCGCCCGCGTGGCGGAAAACGAGGCCCAGCGCGCCCGCATGGCGGAAATCGAACGCGCGCTGTCGACACGGCTGGACCAGCGCCATCAGGAAATCACCGAAACCTTCAACCGCATTGCCCGCATGATGGGCCGCGACCTTGCGGAAATGCGGGTAACGCAGTCCGAGGCCCTGCGCGAAATGGCGGAGGAGGGCAGGCGGCAGGGCGATGAACTGCGCGCCGCCGTGAATGAACGCCTGCATCAGGCGGTGGAAAAACAGATGCAGACATCCTTCCAGCGCGTGCTTGAACAGATCGGCGCAATGCAGAAGGCGATGGGCGAGGTCTCGGCCATGACCGCGCAGGTGGGGGATCTCAAGCGCCTGTTCGCCAACGTCAAGACGCGTGGGGGCTGGGGCGAATCCCAGTTGCGCAGCATCCTTGACGACGTGCTGCCCGAAGGCGCGTACGAGACCAACCGCCGCCTGCGCGAGGATGGTCGCGAGGTGGTGGAATTCGCCGTGCGCATGCCGGTGCGCGCCACCGTGCCGCCGGTGCTGGCCATTGATTCCAAATTCCCGACCGAAGCCTATGAACGCCTTCTGCAGGCGGTTGAGGACTGTAACCCGGACGCCGAACGCGCAGCCCGCCGCGCGCTGGAAACCACCCTGCGGATCGAGGCGCGCAAGATTGCGACCAAATACATCGTCCCGCCCGTGACGGTTGAATTTGCCGTCCTGTACCTGCCCACCGACGGGCTGTATGCGGAGGTCGCGCGGATTCCCGGCCTGCTGGATGAAATCGGCCGGACCTATCGCGTCATCGTGATGGGGCCGGGTCTCATGCCCGCCATGCTGCGCACCATCCACCTTGGTTACGTGACACTGGCGCTGGAACGGCGCACGGATGACATCGCACGCCTGCTGGGCGCCACGCGGCAGGAGATGCTGCGCATGGACGGGGTGCTGGAAAAACTGGCCCGCAATGCATCGGCCATGTCATCCTCCATTGACGAAGCGCGCAGGCGCACGGGCCTGGTGACCCGCAGGCTGCGCGAACTGGATGTGGATACCCGCGCAGCTCCTGCCGGGGATGATGGCGCGCCTACGGCTCCAGCCACGGGCGATGGTGTCGGGGGACAGGCCGACATGGCGCCGTCATGGTCGCGCGAAGGGGCGGCCGGGCGCGGGATGTAGCTGAAAACGATTTTAATTGGCCCTGTTCCGGCACGCCCTGCATAAAGGAGGGATGATGAGTGTTCCGTCCGAAACCCACCGTCCTGAAACCGTTCCCGTTTCGCCTGCGGGCGGGGCCGCGCCGCGCGTCCTGCTGGTGGAAGATGACAGCAAGATCGCGCAGGAGGTGGTGGAGGAACTCGAAAGCCGCCATTTCCATGTCCAGCATGAGGAATCAGGCGCTGCCGGTCTGGCGATCGGGCTGAATGCGCATTTCGATGTCATGATCGTGGATCGCATGCTGCCCGAACTTGATGGCCTGACGCTGATCGAGACCCTGCGTGAGCGCAGGGTGCATGTGCCCGTTCTGGTACTGTCTGCCCTGTCGGCGGTGGATGACCGGGTCAGTGGGCTGAAGGCGGGGGGCGATGACTACCTGACCAAGCCGTTCGCGATGGAGGAACTGGCCGCGCGGCTGGAGGCGCTGCTGCGCAGGCCCGACAATTCACGCCATACCATGCTGCGTGTCGGCCCGCTTGAAATGGACCTGATCGAACGCACGGTCACGCGCAATGGCGTGCCGATCGACCTGCTGCCACGTGAATTCCGGCTGCTGGAATACCTCATGCGCCGTCCGGGGCAGGTGCTGACACGTAACATGCTGCTGGAAGATGTCTGGAATTACCGCTTCATCCCCCAGACCAACCTTGTGGATGTGCATATCGGCAAGCTGCGTCGCAAGATCGATGAAAGCGGCAAGCCCCCCTTGATCCAGAGCATCCGGGGCGCGGGGTTCATGCTGCGTGCTTCGTAACGAACTGTTCCGGACCGCCACCTTCCGCCTGACACTGGCGGTGGTGGCGGCGATGATCTGTTCGGCGGCACTGCAGTTCTTTTTCGGTTACAGTCAGGCCAGCGTGTTCGAGGCCCGGCGGTCCGACATGCTGCTGCTGCGCGAAGCCAGCATCCTGCAGCGCGAAACTCCATCCGAGCTTGAACAGCAGGTGCGCGACCGTGCCACCGATGACCTGCGCATCATCATGAACGTCACCACGCTGTTTGACGCACAGCAGCATTATATCGTGGGTGACCTGCGCAACTGGCCCACCGGGCTGGTGGCAGACGGGCATGTACATGTCATCGAACCCGAGGCGATGGGCGGCGGGTCCGCCACCGTGCTGCGCATGGTGGCGGTGCATGTGCGGGGGGGGCGGTACCTGGTGCTGGGTCGCAGTCGGCACATGCGTACCGAACTGCGGCTGATGATGCGGCATTCCATGCTGGTTTCGATCGTGCCGACCGTCCTGTTTGCGCTGATGACCGGCATCATCCTCAGCCATCGGGCGCTTTCGCGGGTCAAGGACATGCACGAGGCGATTGATCGCATCATGGAAGGCGACCTGCATGAACGCCTGCCGGCGGGAAAGCAGAATGATGACCTCCAGCGCCTTGCAGGCAGCGTCAACCGTATGCTGGACCGGCTGGAACAGCTGCTGGATGAAATACGCGACGTGGGCAACGACATCGCCCATGACCTGCGCACGCCACTGGCGCGCGTGCGTGCGCGCCTTGATCGCGCGCTGAATGCCGACCATTCGGCCGAAGCGCTGCGCAATGTCATTTCCCGCACCATAGATGACCTGGACCAGTCCTTTTCCATCATCACCGCCCTGCTGCGCATTGGCGAGATCGAGAACGGCCGCAGGCGCGCGGGTTTCGGTACGGTTGACCTGGGCGCGCTGGTGGCCGATATCGTGGATCTGTATGAACCCATAGCCGAAACCAAGGGTATCATCCTGTCATATGTGGGCGCGGATACGCCGATACGGGTGCAGGGGGACAGGGACTTGCTGATCGAGGTACTGGCCAACCTGGTGGACAACGCCGTCAAATTCACGCCCGAAGGTGGCCGGGTTGAAATCCGCACCCGCATGAGTGGCGACTGTGCACTGCTGCAGGTTGCCGATACCGGAATCGGCATCCCGGCGGGGGAACGCAAGGCGGTCATGGGACGTTTTTACCGTTCGGACAAAAGTCGCCACATTCCTGGCAGCGGACTTGGGCTGAGCCTGGTGTCGGCCATCCTCGCGCTGCATCACGCGCGGCTCGATATCATGCCGTCGCGTGTGCATGACAGCCTGCCGGGGGTGACAATGGGTATCATTTTCCCACCATCGACCTTGATTCAGGCTGGAAACTAAATTGAAATTTCATTTGCCACCCGTCGTGCCACCGTTAACACCGGAAGGACAGACGGGGAGACGAGATATGTACGAACACCACCTGTCCCGGCCCGGGTCCGCGGAAGGTCAGCCGACCGGGCGGAGGGAAACAGGCCACGCATGAACGGTATCGTTGTTACCGCGCTCAAGCGGCCCTATACTTTCGTCGTCCTTTCCATCCTGATTGTCGTATTCGGTGTCCGTGGGCTGCTGCGCACGCCAACCGACGTATTTCCCAGCATCAACATTCCCGTCGTCGCGATCTGCTGGACCTATACCGGCCTCATGCCCGAAGACATGTCCGGCCGTGTCGTCTATTATTACGAACGCGCCCTGACCGCGACGGTCAACAATATCGAACATATCGAAAGCCAGTCCTATTACGGACGTGGCATCGTGAAGGTGTTCTTCCAGCCCGGCACCGATACCGCCGTGGCGCAGACGCAGATCACCTCCGTTTCCCAGACCGTCATCAAACAGATGCCCGCCGGCATGACGCCACCGCTGGTGCTGACCTACAACGCATCATCCGTGCCGGTGCTGACGCTGCAGGTCTCATCCGATTCCATGACGGCGTCGCAGATCTATGACATGTCCTCCAACCTGATCCGGCCTGCGCTGGTCTCGGTGGCGGGGGCAGCCATTCCCAACCCGTATGGTGGCCAGCCGGGCAATATCATGGTCGATCTGGACCAGAGCAAGCTGCTGGCCCATGGCCTGTCCGCGACCGATATCGGCAATGCCCTGGGCAAGCAGAACATTGTGCTGCCCGCCGGTGACCAGCAGATCGGCGCGTTCGACTGGATGGTCCAGACCAATGCCTCGCCCGAGGAAATCGACAGTTTCAACAACATGCCCATCAAGCAGGAGGGCAACTCCGTCGTATACCTGCGCGATGTGGCATGGGTACATGCCGGTGGACCGCCACAGACCAACATGGTGCTGGTCAAGGGGCATCAGGCCGTCCTGATCGTCATCATGAAAAGTGGCGATGCCTCCACCCTGTCGGTGGTCAGTGGGATCAAGGCGCTGCTGCCATCCATCGTGCGTACGCTGCCACCAG
The DNA here is from genome assembly GCF_006538165.1 of Komagataeibacter diospyri. Classification (GTDB taxonomy): domain Bacteria; phylum Pseudomonadota; class Alphaproteobacteria; order Acetobacterales; family Acetobacteraceae; genus Komagataeibacter; species Komagataeibacter diospyri. Next base: position 336,730 of record NZ_BDLU01000032.1, on the reverse strand, counting down.
GTGTCGACATTACCGTGCTGGGTGATGCCTCGACCTTCGTGAAGGAGGCGGTGCGTGACGTGGTGCAGGAAATGGGCACCGCAGCCCTGCTGACCAGCCTTGTGGTGCTGTTGTTCCTGGGCTCGTGGCGATCGACGGTCATCATCGCCACTTCCATCCCGCTGGCCATGCTGTGTTCGGTCATCGGGCTGGGCATGGCGGGGCAGACCATCAATGTCATGACGCTGGGTGGCCTTGCGCTGGCAGTCGGTATTCTGGTTGATGACGCGACCGTCATGATCGAAAACATCGACGCCCACCTTGAGATGGAAAAGGATCTGGAAACGGCCATCATTGATGCCGCCAACCAGATCGTTATCCCCACCTTCGTGTCCACATTATGTATCTGTATCGTGTGGATGCCGCTGTTTCAGCTTACGGGTGTCGCAGGCTGGCTGTTCATGCCCATGGCCGAAGCCATCATTTTCGCCATGATCGCGTCTTTTATCCTGTCGCGCACACTGGTGCCGACCATGGCCAAATATATGCTGGCGGCACAGGTCGCGGCCCATGCGGCGGCCAGGGCGGCGGGCGGGCATCAGGAACCACGCAATATCTTCGGTCGCTTCCAGCAGGGGTTTGAACGGAAATTCGTTGCCTTTCGCAACCGTTACCGCGCCATTCTTGAACACCTGATCAGCATACGCGGGCGGTTCGTGCCGATATTCGGTATCGGGGCGTTTTCATCGCTCCTGCTGCTGGTGTTCGCGGGGCAGGACTTCTTCCCCGAAATCAACTCCAATGCGCTGGCTTTGCACATGCGCGCACCGATGGGCACCAAGATTTCGGAAGCTGGCAAGATTTCCATGCTGGTGAATTACGAGATCGAACGCCTGCTGCCCGGACAGGTCGAAAATATCGTCAACAACTGCGGCCTGCCGTTCAGCCCGCTCAATCAGGCCTTCATTCCCACGCCAACCGTTGGCGCGCAGGACTGTGACCTGACCGTGACGCTGAAGGACGAGGAAGCGCCCGTCGCGAAATATCGCACGATCCTGCGCAAGGGACTGGCGGAGAAATTCCCCGGCACCGAAATCACCTTCATGCCAGCCGACCTTACGGCCAAGATTCTGAACTTCGGCCTGCCCGCGCCGCTGGATGTGCAGGTGACGGGGCGCAACCTGTACGCCAATTTCGATTTTGCCGAAAAGCTGGCGGAAAAGCTGCGCCATGTCACCGGCATTGCTGACGTGGCGGTGCAGGAACCGCTGAATACGCCTACGCTGCGCGTCAATGCGCGCCGGACCTATGCGCTGGGTACCGGCCTGACCGAAGCGGATGTTGCGAACAACGCGCTGGCTGTCCTGTCGGGCAGCGGACAGGTGGCGCCGACCTACTGGCTGGATCCCAAGACCGGGGTTTCGCATCTGGTGGATATCCAGACGCCGCTGCAGTTCCTGCAGACCATGAACGACCTTGAGACCATTCCCATCGACAAGGGCGATGGCAACCCGTCGGACAAGGCGCCACAGATATTGGGAGGGCTGAGCGATATCGTGCAGACCGGCACCCCGGGCGAGGTCTCGCACTACAACATCATGCCGGTGTTCAACATCTATGCCTCGACCGAAGGACTGGACCTCGGCGCGGTTTCCCGGCAGGTCGCCCGGGTGGTGGACAGCGTAAGCAAGGATCTGCCCGCAGGGTCGAGCCTGACCATCCGGGGGCAGGCGGAGACCATGAACGGGGCCTATACCCAGCTTATCGGTGGTCTGGCGATGTCGATCCTGCTGGTGTACCTGATCATCGTGGTCAACTTCCAGTCATGGCTGGACCCGTTCATCATCATCACGGCCCTTCCCGGCGCGCTGGCGGGCATCGCGTGGAGCCTTTTCCTGACGCATACAGCGCTGTCGGTCCCGGCGCTGACGGGAGCGATCATGTGCATGGGAACGGCGACGGCCAATTCCATCCTTGTCGTCTCGTTCGCGCGTGAACGGATGGATGTGCATGGTGATGCCCTGCGCGCCGCGATCGAGGCGGGATATGAACGTATCCGCCCCGTTCTGATGACGGCATCGGCCATGATTATCGGCATGCTGCCCATGTCGCTGAGCAATTCGCAGAACGCCCCGCTGGGCCGCGCCGTGATGGGTGGCCTGCTGGTGGCGACATGCGCAACGCTGCTGTTCGTGCCCTGCGTATTCGCCCTGATCCATTCCAGAAAGTCCAAGAAGTCCGCCGCTGGCGAAGGAGAGCACGCATGACCGCCACAGGCGAAAACCCCAGGCCACGCATGTCCGGACGTGCGCGGCTGTATGCCACCCTGGGTGGGGTTGTGGTGGCCGCCATTGTGGCCGGGGGTATCCTTGAACGCCGGATCCATGTCTCGCACCTGAAGGACATGGCGCAGGACGCGGCCATTCCCCGCGTGCAGGTGATTCTGCCGCAGAAAGGGCCGAAAACCCGCACGCTGGACCTGCCGGGCAATATCTCGGCATGGTACCAGGCGCCCATATTCGCGCAGGTCTCGGGCTATGTGCAGATGTGGTACAAGGATATCGGCGCGAAGGTGAAGGCGGGCGAAATCCTTGCCACCATCGACACGCCGGGACTGGACGCGCAGTACGCGGCATCCAAGGCCAATTTCGATGTGGCCATGGCGCGGTACAGGCTGGCCCAGATCACCGCCAAGCGCTGGCGCGCGCTGCAGGGCACGCAGGCGGTGTCACAGCAGGAAGTGGACGTCCAGGCCGCCAATGCCGAAGCCCGGCAGGCGGAGGTCGAGGCCGCCCGGCACGAAGTCTCCCGCTTTGCCGCCCTGATCGCGTTCAAGCAGATCGTGGCTCCGTTTGACGGTGTGGTGACATCCCGTCTGGCGGATGTGGGCGATTACGTGAACGCAGGCGGTGGCGATGTCTCGTCGCGTGGTACCGCCACCGAACTGTTCAGCGTGGCCGATGTGCACCGCATGCGCGTGTTTGTCTCCGTGCCGCAGGATTATGCCGACATCATCAGCCCCAAGCTGGAGGGTGACGTCTCCGTGCCGCAGTATCCGGGGCGTGTGTTCAAGGCCAGGTTCCTTGCGACCGCCAAAGCGTTCAATGCGGGCACGCGTACGGTGACGACCGAACTGGTGGTCGATAATGACAAACGTGAACTGTGGCCGGATTCATATGCGAATGTACACTTTGTCGCACCCGGTGATCCCGATATCCTGATAATCCCCGAAGGTGCTCTTGTGTTCCGCGCGCAGGGCATGCAGGTGGCGGTTGTGGACGCCGATGACCGCATACGCCTGCGTAATGTAACGGTTGGCACCAATCTGGGGACAAAAGTGCAGGTTCTGGCTGGTATCGGTCCAAAGGACCGGATTGTGAACAACCCGTCAGCGGGGCTGCTGGAAGGTCAGAAGGTCTATCTGGTCGGGGCGACGCCGGGATATAACGATGCGGGTGCGACGGCCTCGCCCGCAGTGGACAAGGGCGATGACGTCCGTGCCATGCCGGCGGGTGACAGTAACGCGGGTGATACGGGGGTGCGTCAATGAACGGCGCGCCGTGCGACCCGTCGTCCTCCATGCTGTCCCGTCGCGTGCTTTCGCTGGCCGGGTGTGCCGCCATCGCAGGCACACTGGGTGGCTGCGTGGACCTGGCCCCCAAATACCATGGCCAGCATTACATGCTGCCCGACAACTGGAAGGGGGATGCCGTGGTTCAGTTCGGCACCCCGCAGGATGGTGCGGCAAGGGGGGACTGGTGGAAGGTCTTTCACGATTCCACCCTTGATGAACTGGAAGAACGTGCCAGCCACCTGAACCCGAACCTGCAGGCGGATGCGGAAGCCTTCACCCAGGCGCGGGACATCGTGGCGGAAGCGCAGTCGAACCTGTATCCGCAGATCTCGGGCGGGGCCGGAGCGTCCCAGAATCAGGCATCCAACCACCGGCTGTGGCGTGGTGCGGGAGCGACCGGCCCGATCTACATGTCATCGGAACAGTATAGCGCGGCCGCGCGGTGGGAACCGGATTTCTGGTCCGCCATCCGTAACCGCAGGCGCGTGCAGCAGCGGCTGGCGCAGGCGGCGGCGGCGGATTTTGCCGTGGCGCGGCTGAGCATCCAGTCCGAACTGGCCAATGACTACATGCAACTGCGCGGGATGGATGCGCAGCACGCGGTCTATCTCGACTCGATCCGATATTACGAAACTGCCGTCAAGATCACCAAGATGCGGCAGGCAGGTGCCATTGCAGCCGGTATTGACGTATCGCGCGCCCAGACGCAGCTTTCCTCCACCCAGGCGGCGGATACGGACCTGCAGGCCCGTCGCGCCGTGATGGAGCATGCGATTGCGATCCTGGTGAACGTGACTCCGACCAGCTTCCATATCCAGCCCCGTAACCAGATTACCTTCCCCAAGGTGGCGACGCCGGTGGGTATTCCCGCCACCCTGCTGGAACGCAGACCCGACATCGCCAGCGCAGAGAGACACATGGCGGCGGCCAACCGGGCCATAGGGGTCTCGCGCGCGGCGTTCTTCCCACGTGTAACCTTCAGCGCGACAGCCGGTTTCATGGATAACGGCTTCACGCTCGATAAATTCGCCAATGGCATGTATTCCTATGCCGCGCAGGCGGTCATGCCCCTGTTCCAGGGCGGGTTGCGACGTGCGGAAGTGCAGCGCAACTGGTCGCAGTACCGGCAGGCGGAAGACCAGTACCGTGCCATCGTGCTGGATGCGTTCAAGGATGTGGAAGACGGGCTGAGCCTGACGCATGACCTCAATATAGAAGCCGTCCAGCAGGCCGAGGCCGTGCAGGCATCCATGCGTACGCAGAACATGACCATGCAGCTATATACCGGCGGCCTGACCAATTATCTGGATGTGGTGGTGGCGCAGGTCGCTGCCCTGCAGGCGCGTATCGCGGAAGTGCAGGTGGAAACCCGCTACATGCAGGCGCAGGTGGAACTGATCCGCGCGCTGGGCGGTGGATGGACCACGGCGGAACTGCCGAACAACAAGCAGATCAAGCCTTTTGATCCCATGCAGTACACACATATGCGCATGCCGCGGTCCTTCAGCGGTGTGAATGTCGATAACGGTCCCGATTCCCTGGACCTGTCGGGCAAGGGATTTCATGACGGGGACTTGACAGCCCCTTCCAAATAGCGGTAGGTGCGCGCCTCTTATCGGAACGCGGGAGGTCGCGCTTCCTGCCCATGCCGGGCAGGGGCAGGCCACCAGAACCGCGGTCCGGGTGAAACAGTCAGGAGCCCCGGATATGGCCAAAAAAATCGTTGGCTACATCAAGCTGCAAATCCCCGCCGGCAAGGCGAATCCGTCCCCGCCGGTCGGTCCGGCACTGGGTCAGCGCGGCCTGAACATCATGCAGTTCTGCAAGGAGTTCAACGCAAAGACGCAGGGTCTCGAACCCGGTATGCCGATTCCCGTCGTCATCACCGCGTATGCCGACCGTACGTTCAGCTTCATTACCAAAACCCCGCCGAACACCTATTTCCTGATGAAGGCTGCCAAGATCTCCAAGGGCAGCTCCACGGTAGGCAAGTCTGCGACGGTTGGTAAGGTCACGATCGCGCAGCTGCGCGAGATTGCCGAAACGAAGCAGAAAGACATGAACGCCAACGATATCGACGGTGCCGTGCGCATGCTGGCGGGTTCCGCCCGCTCCATGGGCCTCGACGTGGTGGAGGGCTGATTACAATGGCAAAGAACAAGCGTCTGACCGCAGCCCGCGCCGCTGTCGACAGCACGAAGCAGTATGGCCTGGATGAGGCCATCAGCCTGGTCAAGAGCAACGCCAAGGCGAAGTTTGACGAAACCGTCGAAATTTCCATGAACCTGGGCATCGACCCGCGTCATGCCGACCAGATGGTCCGTGGTCTGCTGTCCCTGCCCAACGGCACGGGCAAGACCCTGCGCGTTGGCGTGTTCGCCCGTGGCCCGAAGGCCGAGGAAGCGACGGCAGCCGGTGCCGACGTGGTTGGTGCTGAAGACCTCGCCGAAAAGGTGAAGGCTGGCGAAATCGAGTTCGACCGCTGCATCGCGACGCCGGACATGATGGCGCTGGTCGGTCGTCTGGGCAAGATCCTTGGCCCGCGTGGCCTGATGCCCAACCCCAAGCTGGGTACCGTGACCATGGACGTGAAGGGGGCGGTTTCCGCAGCCAAGTCCGGTCAGGTTGAGTACCGCGCGGAAAAGGCCGGTATCGTGCATGCAGGTGTTGGCAAGGCATCGTTTGACGAAGCCAAGCTGGCCGAAAACATCCGTGCGTTCGTGGACGCCGTCCAGAAGGCCCGTCCCACGGGTGCGAAGGGCACGTATGTGAAGAAGATTGCCCTGTCCTCCACCATGGGGCCGGGTGTGACGGTTGACGCATCCGCTTTCACTGCGGGCTGACGTCAGCTGAAGAATGACCCTGCCCTGTAAAAAGGGTGGGGGAACAGGAGATGGCGGCCTTGCCGCCATTTTCCGAACCTGTCCATGACCGGATGTGGCGCAAGCCTTGATTGCCCGCAGGGGCTGCAGCCGGGAGACGGGGATTGCCGGATCGGGGCGAAAGCCCGCACTGGTTGTTCCGTTTGAAAGGACAGGCGAACCGGGATATGACCGGCACGCCGGAATATCCCAAGGGTAAACCCTACCTGTCGGCTTCATGCTGGCAGGTGATGATGGAGACGGGATTTGGACCGTACGGAGAAGCGGGAGTTTGTTGCCTCCCTCGCAGCCGTGTTCGCTGAGACGTCCATGGTCATCGTCACCCGTAATGACGGGCTGACAGTGGCTGATGTGACGGAACTCCGGCGTCGCGTGCGTGCGGCAGGAGCTACACACAAGGTCGCGAAGAACCGGCTGGCCTCTCTCGCCCTGGCAGGGACCCAGTTCGAAGGCATCAAGCCGCTGCTGAAGGGGCCGACCGCGTTGTCGTGGGCGGATGAACCCGTGGCAGTGGCGAAGGTGCTGGTCGAGTTCGCCAAAACCAATGACAAGCTTGTTCTGCTCGGTGGATCGCTTGGTGCCCAGACGCTTAACGTCGAAAGCATCAAGGCTCTGGCCGAGCTGCCGTCCCTGGACGTTCTGCGCGCGCAGCTGGTGGGGCTTATCTCCACGCCGGCAACGCGTATCGCAGGCGTGCTGCAGGCGCCGGCCGGACAGCTTGCACGGGTTTTTGGTGCCTATGCCAAGACGGGCGAAGCAGCCTGAGACCTATGACCCGGCCCGCCGGGTTATCAATAAAATGGCATTTTCCTGAAAAACGGGATTGTGCTGTGCCAACCAGTGTATAAATTAGGAAGACCGAATTATGGCCGATCTGAACAAGATTGTTGAAGACCTGTCCGCCCTGACCGTTCTGGAAGCTGCCGAGCTGTCCAAGCTGCTGGAAGAAAAGTGGGGCGTTTCTGCTGCTGCTCCGGTTGCCGTGGCTGCTGCTCCGGGTGCGGCTGCTGGTGCGCCGGCAGAAGAGAAGACCGAATTTGACGTTGTCCTGACCAAGGCCGGCGACAAGAAGATCAACGTGATCAAGGAAATCCGCGCGATCACGGGTCTGGGCCTGAAGGAAGCCAAGGATCTGGTCGAGGGTGCGCCCAAGACCATCAAGGAAGGCGCCAGCAAGGATGAAGCCGAAAAGATCAAGAAGACCCTTGAAGACAACGGCGCTGCTGTCGAAATCAAATAAGTTGGCCAATCGGGATGCGTCGTTTATGACGCACTCAGGCTGATTGTTCAGGTGAGGGTGGAAACCGTCTGGTTTCCGCCCCCTTGGGCGTTACAGGCACCCTGGCCGCAAGGCTTCGGGTGCCTTTGGCAGTAGTAAAGGGTTGGTCGGGCCGCAGGTCCGGTCGATCTGCCAAGGATTTTTACGGGCCGCGCAGTCCGCGTGACATTCGTGTCACGGTCGTGCGGACCTGTGTGGATGGGGGCTGGATAGGCGATGAACGCGATTACAAAATCGTTCACGGGACGCAAACGCATCCGCAAGAGCTTCGGGCATATACCCGAGGTCGCTCCGATGCCCAATCTGATCGACGTGCAGCGGGCAAGCTACGAGACGTTCCTTCAGATGAATGTGGCGCCCGACAGCCGGACGCCGACGGGCCTGCAGGAAGTGTTCCGTTCCGTCTTTCCGATCAATGATTTCGCGGGGCGCGGGCGTCTGGAATTCGTCAGCTATGAGCTGGAAGAGCCGAAATACGACGTCGAGGAATGCATTCAGCGTGGGCTGACCTTCGCCGCGCCGCTGAAGGTGATCCTGCGCCTGATCGTGTGGGACGTGGATGAAGACACCGGATCGCGTTCGATCCGCGATATCAAGGAACAGCCGGTTTACATGGGCGACATGCCGCTCATGACCGATAACGGCACCTTCATCATCAACGGGACCGAGCGTGTCATCGTCAGCCAGATGCACCGCAGCCCCGGCGTGTTCTTCGATCACGACAAGGGCAAGACCCATTCTTCGGGCAAGTTCCTGTTCGCCGCGCGTGTCATTCCCTATCGCGGGTCGTGGCTCGACTTCGAATTCGACAGCAAGGACCTGATCTACGTCCGCATCGACCGCAAGCGCAAGCTGCCGGTCACCACGCTGTTATACGCGCTGGAAGGTGCCGCGTCCGAAGCCGCCCGCGCCGCCAAGGCCGCTGAAGGCGGCGATGTGGAAGCCATGGAAATCCGTGGCATGGATCCCGATGAGATCCTGAGCTATTTCTACGGCAAGGTCGAGTTCACCAAGACGGAAAAGGGCTGGGCCCGCCGTTTTGACGCCGATTCTTTCCGTGGCATGAAGCTGCTTGAGCCGCTGATTGATGCCCAGACGGGTGAGGAAGTCGCCCCGGTCGACGCGAAGCTGACCGCCCGCATGGTCCGCAAGATCGCGGAAACAACCAAGGAAGTGCTGGTCGGCCCGGCCGGTCTGATCGGGCGTTTCATCGCATCCGACATCGTTAACGAACACACGGGTGAGATCTTTGCCGAAGCCGGTGACGAACTGACCGAGCAGAAGCTGGAAGAACTTGAGGAAGCCGGCCTGACCACGCTGTCCACCCTGGCGGTGGATGCAGCCAATGGCCCGTGGATCCGCAATACGCTGGCCGTGGACAAGAACACTTCGCGTGATGAGGCGCTGACTGACATCTATCGTGTCATGCGCCCCGGCGAGCCACCGACACCCGAGACGGCGGAAGCCATGTTCTCCGGCCTGTTCTTCGATCCCGACCGTTATGACCTGTCTGCCGTTGGTCGCGTGAAGATGAACATGCGCCTTGGCGTGGACGTGCCCGATACGGTGCGTGTCCTGCGCAAGGAAGACATCCTGCGCACCGTCAAGATCATGTGCGAGCTGAAGGACGGTCGCGGCGCGATTGACGACATCGACAACCTTGGCAACCGTCGCGTGCGTTCGGTTGGCGAGCTGATGGAAAACCAGTACCGCGTTGGTCTGCTGCGCATGGAGCGCGCCATCCGCGAACGCATGGGCTCCGTTGATATCGACACGGTCATGCCGCATGACCTGATCAACGCCAAGCCGGCTGCGGCCGCGGTGCGTGAGTTCTTTGGTTCCTCCCAGCTCAGCCAGTTTATGGACCAGACCAACCCGCTGTCGGAAGTGACGCACAAGCGTCGTCTTTCCGCACTCGGCCCGGGTGGCCTGACCCGTGAACGTGCAGGCTTCGAAGTTCGTGACGTGCATCCGACGCATTATGGCCGTATCTGCCCGATCGAGACGCCGGAAGGCCCGAACATCGGCCTGATCAACTCGCTGGCCACCTATGCCAAGGTGAACAAGTACGGCTTCATCGAAACCCCATACCGCATGGTTGAGGACGGCGTTCTTCAGGATGGCTGGAAATATCTTTCCGCCATGGAAGAAGAAAAGCTGGTTGTCGCCCAGGCGGATGCGAAGCAGGACGCGCAAGGCCACCTGACGGATGATCTGGTTTCGGTGCGTCGTGGCGGTGACTTCCGTCAGGTTCCACCGACCGATGTGACAGCGTGTGACGTCTCACCCAAGCAGCTTGTCTCGGTAGCCGCGGCCCTCATCCCGTTCCTTGAGAACGATGACGCCAACCGCGCGCTGATGGGTTCGAACATGCAGCGTCAGGCCGTGCCGCTGGTACGTTCGGACGCACCGCTGGTCGGCACGGGCATGGAAGCCGCCGTGGCCCATGACTCGGGTGCCGCGATCGTGGCCCGCCGGCATGGTGTGGTCGACCAGATTGATGGTGCACGTATCGTTGTGCGCGCAACGGATGATGCCGGTGCGACGCAGGGCGTGGATATCTACCGTCTGCGCAAATACATGCGTTCCAACCAGTCCACCTGCATCAACCAGCGTCCGCTGGTGCGCGTGGGCGACCAGGTCCGCGCGGGTGAGATCATTGCTGATGGCCCGTCCACCGAGCTGGGTGAACTGGCGCTGGGTCGTAACGTGCTGGTCGCGTTCATGCCCTGGAACGGCTACAACTTTGAAGATTCGATCCTGATTTCCGAACGGATCGCGCGTGATGACGTGTTTACCTCGATCCATATCGAGGAATTCGAGGTCATGGCCCGTGACACCAAGCTGGGTCAGGAAGAAATCACCCGTGACATCCCGAATGTCGGTGAGGAAGCGCTGCGCAACCTCGACGAAGCCGGGATCGTGTATGTTGGCGCCGAAGTGAATCCCGGCGACATTCTGATCGGTAAGGTCACGCCAAAGGGCGAAAGCCCGATGACGCCGGAAGAAAAGCTGCTGCGCGCCATCTTTGGTGAAAAGGCATCCGACGTTCGTGATACCTCGCTCAAGCTGCCGCCGGGCACGACGGGCACCATCGTGGATGTGCGCGTGTTCTCCCGCCGTGGCGTGGACAAGGATGAGCGCGCGATGGCGATCGAGCGTGCCGAGATCGAACGCCTTGCCAAGGACCGTGACGATGAACGCGCCATTCAGGAACGTTCGTTCTACAACCGTCTGCGCGAACACCTGATCGGCCAGACGGCAGGCACGGGCTTCAAGGGGATCCGCTCCGGCACCGAGATCACGGATGAGGTCCTGTCCGAGCATCCGCGTGGCGCATGGCGCAACATCACCGTGATGTCCGATGAGGTCATGGCGGAACTGGAAACGCTGCGTCGTGAATTCGATGTCGCCGTGTCCAAGATCCAGGCCCGCTTCGACAACAAGGTCGAAAAGCTGCAGCGCGGTGACGAGCTGCCGCCGGGCGTGATGAAGATGGTCAAGGTCTTCGTCGCGGTGAAGCGCAAGCTGCAGCCGGGTGACAAGATGGCTGGCCGTCACGGCAACAAGGGTGTCGTCTCCCGCGTTGTGCCGGTCGAGGACATGCCGTTCCTTGAGGATGGCACGTCGGTTGACATCGTGCTGAACCCGCTGGGCGTGCCATCGCGTATGAACGTGGGGCAGATCCTTGAGACGCATCTGGGCTGGGCCTGCGCCAATATCGGCCGTCAGGTGGCCCAGCTGGCCGATGATTACCAGCGCCATGGTGAAAAGCGCCAGGAACTGCTTGATGAACTGAAGTCGGTCTATGGCGACAAGGTTTATGACGAGCAGATCGGTGACATGACCGATGCGCAGCTGCTGGAACTGTGTGGCAACCTGCGCAAGGGCGTGCCGATCGCAACGCCAGTATTCGACGGGGCGTCCATTCCGGATATCGAATCCATGCTGCAGAAGGCTGGTGTGGACAAATCCGGGCAGTCACAGCTGATCGACGGGCGCACGGGTGAACCGTTCGAGCGCAAGACCACGGTCGGTTACATCTATATGCTCAAGCTGCATCATCTTGTTGATGACAAGATCCATGCCCGTTCCATCGGTCCGTACTCGCTGGTTACCCAGCAGCCGCTGGGTGGTAAGGCGCAGTTCGGCGGGCAGCGCTTTGGTGAAATGGAAGTGTGGGCGCTGGAAGCTTACGGCGCGGCTTACACACTGCAGGAAATGCTGACGGTCAAATCGGATGACGTGTCCGGTCGTACCAAGGTCTATGAAGCCATCGTGCGCGAGCAGGATGACTTCGAAGCCGGTATTCCGGAAAGCTTCAACGTCCTGATCAAGGAACTGAAGTCCCTTGGCCTGAATGTTGACCTGGAACAGAGCGGTTCCTGACCGGGCCTTATGTTGCACGTCGGTCCATACATTTTTCTTTCAGGAGTGGAAGCAGGTAACGCGGCTGCTTCCGCTTCATTCCCTCAGGGGGTTTGCGGCGCATGAATGAACTCATGAAGATCCTTGGTCAGGGCGGCCAGGCCATGACCTTCGATCAGATCAAGATCCAGCTGGCTTCGGCCGAGCAGATCCGTTCCTGGTCGTACGGCGAGATCAAGAAGCCCGAGACCATCAATTACCGGACATTCAAGCCGGAACGTGATGGCCTGTTCTGTGCGCGGATATTCGGTCCGATCAAGGATTACGAATGCCTGTGCGGCAAGTACAAGCGGATGAAATTCCGCGGCATCATCTGCGAAAAGTGCGGCGTTGAAGTTACGCTGGCCAAGGTCCGGCGCGAGCGCATGGGTCATATCGAGCTGGCAAGTCCCGTCGCCCATATCTGGTTCCTGAAGTCACTGCCCAGCCGTATCGGCCTGATGGTCGACATGACGCTGAAGGATCTGGAAAAGATCCTGTATTTCGAAAGCTACGTGGTTCTGGAACCTGGCACCTCGCCGCTCAAGCAGTACAGTCTGCTGACGGAAGACCAGTACCTTGATGTCATGGATGAGCATGGCGACGAGGGGATCGAGGTTGGCATCGGTGCCGAAGCGATCAAGAAGATCCTGGAACGCATCGACTGCAAGGTCGAGAAGGAAGAACTGCGTCAGGAACTGAAGGACACCACGTCCGAGGCCAAGCGCAAGAAGCTGGTCAAGCGCCTGAAGCTGGTCGAGGCCTTCGCTGACAGTGAATCGCGCCCGGAATGGATGATCCTGGACCTGGTGCCGGTCATTCCGCCCGAACTGCGTCCGCTGGTGCCGCTGGATGGCGGCCGCTTCGCGACATCGGACCTGAACGACCTGTACCGTCGCGTCATCAACCGCAACAACCGTCTCAAGCGGCTGATCGAGCTGCGTGCGCCGGATATCATTGTCCGTAACGAAAAGCGCATGCTGCAGGAATCGGTCGATGCGCTGTTTGACAACGGTCGTCGTGGCCGCGCCATCACGGGGGCGAACAAGCGCCCGCTGAAGTCGCTGTCCGACATGCTGAAGGGCAAGCAGGGACGTTTCCGTCAGAACCTGCTGGGCAAGCGCGTTGACTACTCCGGTCGTTCGGTCATCGTGGTCGGTCCGGAACTGAAGCTGCACCAGTGCGGCCTGCCCAAGAAGATGGCGCTGGAACTGTTCAAGCCGTTCATCTACTCCAAGCTGGAAAAATACGGTCACGCCACCACCATCAAGGCCGCGAAGCGGATGGTCGAAAAGGAACGTCCCGAGGTCTGGGATATCCTTGAAGAAGTGATCCGTGAACACCCGGTCATGCTCAACCGTGCGCCGACGCTGCATCGTCTGGGCATTCAGGCGTTTGAACCGGTGCTGATCGAAGGCAAGGCAATCCAGCTGCACCCGCTGGTCTGCACCGCGTTCAACGCGGACTTTGACGGTGACCAGATGGCCGTGCATGTCCCGCTGAGCCTTGAGGCGCAGCTGGAAGCACGCGTGCTGATGATGTCCACCAACAACATCCTCAGCCCCGCCAACGGCAAGCCGATCATCGTGCCGTCGCAGGATATCGTGCTGGGTCTGTACTACCTCAGCCTCGAGACGCCGGAATTCCGCGCCACCCCCGACCAGAACAGCTATGATGACAAGGGGCAGGTGACGGTTGCGGGTGCGCCTTCCTTCTCCAGCGTAGGCGAAGTGGAATACGCGCTCAGCACGGGTGCGGTGAAGCTGCATGACAAGATCCGCGCGCGTATCGAGAACGTCGATGCCGAAGGCAAGACCACGCGCGAAACCGTCGTGACCACGCCGGGCCGGATGCTTGTAGCCCAGATCCTGCCGCGTAACCCGGCGCTGCCGTTCTCGCTGATCAACCGTCAGCTGACCAAGAAGATCGTGTCGGATGTCATCGATGCGGTCTACCGTCACTGCGGCCAGAAGGAATGCGTGATCTTCTGTGACCGCCTGATGGGCCTTGGGTTCCGCCATGCGGCGAAGTCCGGCATTTCCTTCGGTAAGGACGACATGATCGTTCCGACCGAAAAGAAGGAACTGGTCGATCGTACCGCCGCCGAGGTGAAGGAGTTCGAACAGCAGTATCAGGACGGTCTGATTACTGCGGGCGAACGCTACAACAAGGTGGTCGATGCATGGTCGCGCTGCACGGACGAAGTGCAGGCCGCGATGATGAAGGAGATTTCCAAGCAGGAAATCGGCAAGCCCACCAACTCGGTGTGGATGATGAGCCACTCCGGTGCCCGTGGGTCGCCAGCACAGATGAAGCAGCTGGCCGGCATGCGTGGCCTGATGGCCAAGCCGTCGGGTGAGATCATCGAACAGCCGATCATCGCCAACTTCAAGGAAGGCCTGTCGGTTCTCGATTACTTCACCTCCAGCCATGGTGCGCGTAAGGGCCTGGCCGATACCGCGCTGAAGACCGCGAACTCGGGTTACCTGACCCGACGTCTGGTTGACGTGGCGCAGGACAGCATCATTGTCGAGGAAGATTGCGGCACCGAACGTGGCCTGACGATCCGTGCAGTCATGGATGGCGGTGAAGTCGTCGCCTCCCTGTCCGAACGTATGCTGGGCCGTACCCTGGCTGCCGACGTGCAGGACCCGGCCACCGGCAAGGTGCTGTTCCCGCGCAACACGCTGATTGAGGAAGCCCAGGCCGAGCAGATCGAGAAGGCGGGTGTCGAAAGCCTGCTGATCCGCTCTGTGCTGACCTGTGACAGCCGTGTGGGTGTGTGTGGTCACTGCTATGGCCGTGACCTTGCACGTGGCACGCCAGTCAATATTGGTGAAGCCGTGGGCGTCATCGCCGCCCAGTCCATTGGTGAGCCTGGCACCCAGCTGACCATGCGTACCTTCCATATCGGTGGTGCTGCGCAGCGTGGCGCCGAACAGTCGATGGTCGAGGCGTCGCGTGACGGCAAGGTGACGATCCGCAACAAGAACGTTGTGCATAACAGCCAGAACGTGCCCATCGTCATGTCGCGTAACTGCGAAATCCTGCTGACGGATGACCGTGGTACCGAACGCGCCCGCTACCGTGTGCCCTATGGTGCGCGTCTGCTGGTGGAAGACGGGGCCGAGGTCGCGCGTGGCCAGAAGATGGCCGAGTGGGATCCGTATACCCTGCCGATCATCACCGAACAGCCGGGTAAGGTCGAATATCTTGACCTGATCGACTCCATCACCCTGGTGGAGCGTATGGATGAGGTGACCGGCCTTACGTCAAAGGTGGTCGTGGACTACAAGCAGGCGTCCAAGGGGATCGACCTGCGTCCGCGCCTGCAGCTGAAGGACGCCAATGGCGACGTGGTGAAGCTGGCCAACGGCAACGATGCCCGCTACTTCCTGTCGCCTGACTCGCTGCTGTCGGTCGAGAACGGCGCCCAGGTCAATGCAGGTGACGTGCTGGCGCGTATCCCGCGTGAAGGCTCCAAGACGCGTGACATTACCGGTGGTCTGCCGCGCGTGGCCGAGCTGTTCGAGGCCCGTCGTCCGAAGGATCACGCGATCATCTCGGAAACCGAGGGACGTGTGGAATTCGGCAAGGACTACAAGTCCAAGCGTCGTGTCATCGTGAAGAACGACGAGACGGGCGAGGAGACGGATTACCTGATCCCCAAGGGCAAGCACGTTTCCGTTCAGGAAGGCGACTTTGTCCAGGTTGGCGATCCGCTGGTCGACGGTCCGCGCGTGCCGCATGACATCCTGAAGGTTCTGGGTGTCGAGGCGCTGTCCGACTATCTCGTCAACGAGATCCAGGACGTCTATCGACTGCAGGGCGTGAAGATCAATGACAAGCATATCGAGGTCATTGTCCGTCAGATGCTGCAGAAGGTGGAAATTCTTGAACCGGGCGATACGACCTACCTGATCGGTGAGACGGTGGACCGTATCGAATACGAGGAAGAGAACACGAAGCGCCTGAACATGGGCGAGCGTCCGGCTGTTGCCATGCCTGTGCTGCAGGGCATCACGAAGGCGTCGCTGCAGACGCAGTCCTTCATCTCCGCCGCATCCTTCCAGGAAACCACACGTGTCCTGACCGAGGCCGCTACGGCCGGGAAGAAGGATACGCTGAACGGCCTGAAGGAGAACGTGATTGTCGGTCGCCTGATCCCCGCAGGCACGGGCAGCGTGATGAACAAGCTTCGCGCCGTTGCGGCGGGCGAAGACAAGCAGCGTCTGGCCCAGGCCCGCGCTGCAGTGGCCACCACCAAGGCCGCCGAGTAACAATACGAGTGAAATGCCAGATGCCGCAGGCCGGTATCTGGCATGATTCGGTGCTGCACTATTGTCACCATCCGATTCAGGCGGTATCAGCGGCCTGACGGAGCGGTGCTCCGAGTCCGGTGGAACAGAGTCGCTCTGTCGGACTGCTAGCGAATCCTGCGCAAGGCTTGACTTTTGGTCAGTTTGCCCGTAGGTAACGCGCCCTCGGCTAGCCCTGTCTGAAAGACGTCGTTGGCCGTCGAATGCAGCATGCAGGCATGCGGTGCCGCAGTCCGGGAATCGGGCTGCCCAGGCCGGATGTAAATATGATGCCCGAACGAATGGTTGTCATTCGTTGGGGTTTTGTTGTGAACGACAGTCGGCAACCAGATATGGGGTTGGCCGGCCGAATTTTGTAAGGATCGGGAAAGGCGTATGCCGACCATCAACCAGTTGATCGCGAAAGGTCGCGAGCCCGCAGCCAAACGCAACAAGGTTCCTGCACTGCAGGGCTGTCCGCAGAAGCGTGGCGTTTGTACTCGTGTTTACACAACCACACCGAAGAAGCCGAACTCGGCTCTGCGTAAGGTGGCAAAAGTTCGCCTGACCAACGGGTATGAGGTTGTGAGCTATATTCCGGGTGAGGGGCATAACCTCCAGGAACATAGTGTTGTCCTGATCCGTGGTGGTCGCGTTAAGGATCTTCCTGGCGTGCGTTATCACATCCTGCGCGGCGTTCTGGACACCCAGGGTATCGCCAAGCGTCGTCAGCGTCGCTCGCTCTATGGCGCGAAGCGTCCTAAGTAAAAGGAATAACGAGGCATGAGTCGCCGTCATCGCGCAGTAAAGCGCGAGATTCTTCCCGATCCGAAATTTGGTGATGTCGTCATTACGCGTTTCATGAACGCCCTGATGTACGACGGCAAGAAGTCCACAGCCGAAGGGATCGTCTATGGCGCCCTTGAGGTGCTGCGTCGCCGTGGTGGTGCAGCTGCGGACCCTGTGGTCATGTTCCACAGCGCGCTGGACAATGTTAAGCCGGCTGTCGAGGTGCGTTCCCGCCGTGTCGGTGGCGCCACCTACCAGGTTCCGGTCGAAGTCCGGGCCGAGCGCCGTCAGGCGCTGGCAATCCGCTGGCTGATCGACGCGTCGCGCAAGCGCGGCGAGAACACCATGCAGGATCGCCTGTCGAACGAACTTCTTGATGCCGTCAACAATCGTGGCGCTGCGGTCAAGAAGCGCGAAGACACGCACCGCATGGCTGAAGCCAACAAGGCGTTCAGTCATTACCGCTGGTAAAGGCGGTCAGGCCGGTCTATTGACCTGCCGGGCTTCCGAAACGGAACTTTCCAACCCGACTCTCGGCACGAGGCCGAGTTAACGGAGAAAACGATGGCAAAGGCTAAATTTGAGCGGAATAAGCCGCACTGCAACATCGGCACGATTGGTCACGTCGATCACGGCAAGACCTCGCTGACTGCTGCTATCACCAAGACGCTGGCGAAGGCCGGTGGTGCGGAATTCAAGGCGTACGACATGATCGACGCCGCACCTGAAGAACGCGCCCGTGGCATCACCATCTCGACCGCGCACGTCGAGTATGAAACCGCGAAGCGTCACTATGCGCACGTCGACTGCCCGGGTCATGCTGACTATGTGAAGAACATGATCACCGGTGCCGCGCAGATGGACGGCGCGATCCTGGTTGTGTCCGCTGCTGACGGCCCGATGCCGCAGACCCGTGAGCACATCCTGCTTGCCCGTCAGGTTGGCGTGCCGGCTCTGGTCGTGTTCCTGAACAAGGTTGATCAGGTTGACGATCCGGAACTGCTGGAACTCGTTGAAATGGAAGTGCGTGAGCTGCTGTCCGCTTACCAGTTCCCTGGCGACGATATCCCCATCATCAAGGGTTCGGCTCTGGTGACGCTGGAAGACGGTGATCCGGAAGTCGGTGAAAACCGCGTTATGGACCTGATGAACGCCGTTGACGAATACATCCCGCAGCCGGAGCGTCCGATCGATCGTCCGTTCCTGATGCCGATCGAAGACGTGTTCTCCATCTCCGGTCGTGGCACCGTGGTGACGGGCCGTGTCGAACGTGGCGCCGTGAACGTTGGCGACGAAATCGAGATCGTTGGTCTGCGTCCGACGCAGAAGACGACCGTGACCGGCGTTGAAATGTTCCGCAAGCTGCTTGATCGTGGTGAAGCAGGTGACAACATCGGTGCGCTGCTGCGTGGCACGAAGCGTGAAGACGTTGAGCGTGGCCAGGTGCTGGCAAAGCCGGGTTCCATCACCCCGCACACCAAGTTCAAGGCGGAAGCCTACATCCTGACGAAGGAAGAGGGTGGCCGTCACACGCCGTTCTTCACCAACTATCGTCCGCAGTTCTATTTCCGTACGACCGACGTCACCGGCGTTGTTCACCTGCCGGAAGGCACGGAAATGGTCATGCCTGGCGATAACGTCGCCATGGATGTCGAGCTGATCGCTCCGATCGCCATGGATGAAGGCCTGCGCTTCGCTATCCGCGAAGGTGGCCGCACCGTTGGTGCAGGTGTTGTTGCTTCCATCACCGCGTGATTGGACAGTAACTGAAGTGTGGCATCCCGGTCGGAGCGATCCGGCCGGGTTTCCATTGCGGATCGGGTTCCCCCGAATCAGGTAAAGTTGGACTGAAACAGAAAGATGGACAACCAGAACATCCGCATTCGCCTGAAGGCGTACGATCATCGGGTGCTTGACAACAGCACGAAAGAGATCGTCAACACGGCGAAGCGTACGGGTGCGCGGGTTCGGGGTCCTATCCCGCTGCCGACGCATATTGAACGGTTCACCGTGAACCGCTCCCCCCACGTGGATAAGAAAAGCCGCGAGCAGTTCGAAATTCGGACCCATCGCCGGCTGCTCGACATTGTCGAGCCGACCCCGCAGACCGTGGACGCTCTCATGAAACTCGACCTCGCCGCTGGCGTGGATGTCGAGATTAAACTCTAAGGTCCAGACGATGCGCACCGGATTGATCGCAAAAAAGCTGGGTATGACCCGGCTGTTCAAGGAAGACGGCACACATGTGCCGGTGACTGTCCTGCAGGTTGATGATCTGCAGGTGGTTGATGTCCGTACGACCGAGCGCGATGGCTATACAGCCGTCCAGCTTGGTTCGGGCAAGGCCAAGGTCAAAAATGTGTCGAAGCCGAACCGCGGCCATTTTGCCAAGGTCAAGGTTGAGCCCAAGAAGAAGCTGGCTGAATTCCGCGTTGCGGATGATGCCGTCCTGGAAGTCGGGGCTTCTCTGTCCGCCAGCCACTTTGTGGTGGGACAGAAGGTGGACGTTACCGGCACCAGCAAGGGTAAGGGTTTTGCCGGCGCAATGAAGCGCTGGAACTTTGCCGGTCTCGAAGCCACCCACGGTGTCTCGATCAGTCACCGTTCGCACGGATCGACGGGTAACCGTCAGGATCCGGGCAAGGTTTTCAAGAACAAGAAGATGGCTGGCCATCTCGGTTCCGAGCGTGTGACCACGCTGAACCTGGAGATTGCGGCTGTTGACGCCGAAAAGAACCTGATCATGATCCGCGGCTCCGTGCCAGGCGGAAAGAATGAGGCGGTTCTGGTTCGTGATGCGATCAAGAAGGCCCGTCATGCCGAGGCGCCGTATCCGGCGGCCCTGGTTGAGGCTGCGGGCTGAGGATAGAGGGCAATGGATTACGATATCAAAACCCTCGATAACGGAAGCGCAGGCAAGACCAGCCTTCCCGACGAGATTTTCGCAGCCACCCCGCGCACGGATATCATGGCGCGTGTGGTTCACTGGCAGCTGGCAAAGCGCCGGGCCGGTACGCACAAGGTCAAGGGCATGGGGGAAATCTCCGGCACGACCAAGAAGCCGTACCGCCAGAAGGGCACCGGTAGCGCCCGTCAGGGTTCGCTGCGTTCGCCGCAGTACCGCACCGGTGGGGTGGTTCATGGTCCGGTCGTGCGCGACCATGGCTATGACCTGCCCAAGAAGGTGCGCCGTCTGGGCCTGATTTCCGCGCTGTCGCAGAAGGCTGCCGAAGGGAAGCTGGTTGTGCTTGATGCGGCGACCGCCTCGGGTAAGTCCGCCGAGCTTGCGAAGAAGCTGAAGGTTCTGGGCTGGACATCCGCCCTGATCGTGGACGCCGCTGTTGAAGAAAACTTCGGCCGTGCCGCGCGCAACCTTCCGAAGATCGACATTCTCCCGACGATCGGTGCGAATGTCTATGACATCCTGAACCACGATGTGCTGGCCATCACCCGCGCAGGTGTTGAAGGACTGAAGGAGCGTCTGGCATGACCAACATCCTGGCAATCCGCAAGAAGGCGGAACGCATGTCGCGCGAAGCGATGTACGACATCATCCGCGCGCCCCTGATCACGGAAAAGGCCACGGCCCTGTCCGAGAAGAATCAGGTCGGTTTCAAGGTTGCGATCGATGCGACGAAGCCGGAAATCAAGGTAGCGGTCGAGACGCTGTTTGGTGTGAAGGTTCTGGGTGTCAACACGCTCATCCAGAAGGGTAAGGCCAAGCGCTTCAAGGGACGTCCCGGCCAGCGTTCGGATGTGAAGAAGGCGTTTGTCCAGCTTGCTGAAGGTCAGTCCATTGACCTGACCGCGAAGCTGGTCTGACGTGGGGTGACAAGAAATGGCATTGAAGCACTTTAATCCAGTTACCCCCAGCCTGCGCGGAACGGTTCTGATCGACCGCAAGGAGCTGTGGAAAGGCAAGCCCGTCAAGGGCCTGACCGAGGGGAAGAACAAGAGCGGCGGCCGTAACAACCACGGTCGCACCACCTCGCGTTTCATCGGTGGCGGACATAAGCAGTCCTACCGCTATGTCGATTTCAAGCGTCGCAAGTTCGATGTGGTCGGCACGGTGGAACGTCTGGAGTATGATCCGAACCGTACGGCCTTCATCGCCCTCATCAAGTACGAAGATGGCGAACTGGCTTACATCATCGCACCGCAGCGCCTGAAGGTAGGCGATCAGGTTGTTGCTGGCACCCGCGCCGATATCAAGCCGGGCAATGCAATGCCCCTGTCGTCGGTTCCGGTGGGAACGATCATCCACAACATCGAGCTCAAGGCCGGTGGTGGTGGCAAGATCGCCCGTTCTGCTGGCACCTATGCACAGCTGGTCGGCAAGGATGTGGGCTATGCCCAGATCAAGCTGCAGTCCGGTGAACTGCGTGTCGTCCGTGCGGAGTGCATGGCCACCATCGGTGCCGTGTCCAACCCGGACAACATGAACCAGCATCTGGGCAAGGCCGGCCGTAACCGCTGGCTGGGCCGCCGTCCGCATAACCGTGGTGTCGTCATGAACCCGGTTGACCATCCGCATGGTGGTGGTGAAGGACGGACTTCGGGCGGTCGTCATCCGGTTACGCCATGGGGCAAGCCGACTAAGGGTTACAAGACCAGGGTCAACAAGCGTACGGACAGTCTGATTATCCGTCGCCGGAAGACCGGCAAGTAAGGGGCATTTAAGATGGCACGTTCCGTCTGGAAGGGCCCGTTCGTGGACGGGTATCTGCTGAACAAAGCCGATGCATCGCGCGCGTCGGGCCGTAACGAAGTGATCAAGATCTGGTCGCGTCGATCCACCATCCTGCCGCAGTTCGTCGGACTGACGTTCGGCGTCTATAACGGGCACAAATTCCTGCCCGTGCAGGTTTCCGAGAACATGGTGGGGCACAAGTTCGGTGAGTTTTCACCGACCCGTACCTTCACGGGTCATTCTTCGGACAAGAAAGCGAAGCGGGGCTGATCATGAGCAAGCCTAAGCATCCGCGCACGCTCGCGGAAACCGAGGCGCAGGCGCTGACGCGGAACATCCGCATCAGCCCGCGCAAGCTGAACCTTGTTGCGGGTCTGATCCGCAACAAGCCGGCCGCACAGGCGATCGCCACCCTCACATTCTCCAAGCGTCGTATCGCGCAGCAGGTCAAGAAGACCCTGGAAAGCGCGATTGCCAACGCCGAGAACAACCATCAGCTGGACGTTGACCAGCTGGTTGTCGCCCGTGCCGAGGTGGGCAAGTCGATCGTGATGCGTCGTTTCCACGCACGTGGTCGTGGCCGTTCGGCCCGCATCGAGAAGTTTTTCAGCCACCTGACCATCGTCGTGGCGGAAAAGAAGCCCGAAGCTGAAACCGAAAAGAAGGCAGCCTGATCCATGGGACATAAAGTTAATCCGATCGGGCTGCGGCTTGGTATTAACCGGACATGGGACAGCCGCTGGTATGCTGATGCCGATTATGCGCGTCTGCTGCACGATGACCTGAAGCTGCGGTCCTACCTGCGTCGCAAGCTGTCCGGCGCCGGTGTATCCCGCGTGGTGATTGAGCGCCCGGCCAAGAAGCCTCGTGTGACCATCTACGCGGCCCGTCCGGGTGTCGTGATCGGCAAAAAGGGCCAGGACATCGATGTGCTGCGCAAGGATCTGGCCCGTATGGCCAAGACCGATGTGGCGCTGAACATCGTTGAAATCCGCAAGCCGGAAATCGACGCGACCCTGGTGGCCGAGAACATTGCCCAGCAGCTCGAACGTCGTGTTGCCTTCCGTCGCGCCATGAAGCGTGCCGTGCAGTCCGCCATGCGCCTGGGTGCGCAGGGGATCCGGATCAACTGCTCCGGCCGTCTCGGCGGTGCGGAAATCGCACGTGTCGAGTGGTATCGTGAAGGCCGCGTGCCGCTGCATACGCTGCGTGCGGACATTGATTATGGTGTGGCGACCGCCAAGACGACCTATGGCACCTGTGGTGTGAAGGTCTGGATCTTCAAGGGTGAGATTCTTGCCCATGATCCGCTGGCGCAGGACCGTCGCGCCGCCGAACAGGCCCCGCAGCGTTAATCTGCGGGGTCCAATGGACCTAAATGCGCCAGGCGGCGCGTGAGGATTTAGAAAATGCTTTCTCCCAAGCGGACAAAGTACCGCAAGGCCCACAAGGGGCGTATTCATGGGTTGGCCAAGGGTGGCACAACCTTGAATTTTGGGGCTTTTGGCCTGAAGGCTCTGCAGCCTGAACGGATCACTGCCCGCCAGATCGAAGCTGCCCGTCGTGCCATTACCCGCGCCATGAAACGCGCCGGTCGTGTCTGGATTCGGATTTTCCCTGATCTTCCGGTCTCGACAAAGCCGGCAGAAGTGCGTATGGGGTCCGGCAAGGGGTCGCCTGAATATTGGGTGGCTCGTGTGAAGCCGGGTCGAATCCTGTTCGAGATCGAAGGCGTGCCGCCGGAAGTCGCGCGTGAAGCGCTGGCTCTTGGCGCGGCGAAGCTGCCGATCAAGACGAAGTTCGTGACCCGTATCGGAGAGGCGTGAGATGGCAAAGGCAACAAAGCCGGCCGATCTGCGTGCCAAGACTGTTGAAGAACTGGATACGCTTCTCGTCGATCTGAAGCGCGAGCAGTTCAATCTTCGGTTTCAGCATGCGACCGGTCAGACCGAGGGGCAGTCCCGCATGCGCGAAGTTCGTCGTGAAATCGCGCGTGTGAAGACTGTTGCAACCGAGGTTGTGAAGAAGAGTTCCGCTGGCCACGCGCCGGCAGTAAAGTCCTGAAGGGAGACGGGCGATGCCAAGGCGCGTCCTGACCGGGCGGGTAACCAGTGACAAGATGGACAAGACCGTAACGGTTCTTGTCGATCGTCGCATTATCCATCCGTTGTATAAGAAGTTCATTCGTCGCTCGAAAAAGTATGCGGCGCATGACGGCTTGAATGAATGCAAGGTAGGCGACACGGTGCGCATTGAAGAATGCAAGCCGATTTCCCGCCGCAAGACCTGGACTGTCGTTGTCCGGAATGGCCAGCCGCTGGCTGCTGCCGCCGGTGCCGCGTCTGGTGCGCAGGCGTAAAGAAGGGCATAGACCATGATCCATCCCGAGACCAACCTTGACGTGGCCGACAATTCCGGTGCCCGTCAGGTGCAGTGCATCAAGGTGCTGGGCGGTTCCAAGCGGAAGACTGCCTCGGTCGGCGACGTGATTGTCGTGTCCGTCAAGGAGGCCATCCCCCGCGGTAAGGTCAAGAAGGGCGACGTGCACCAGGCGGTGATCGTTCGCACCTCTTACCCCGTCCGTCGCGCTGATGGCAGCGCCATCCGCTTCGACCGTAATGCGGCCGTGCTGATCAACAAGCAGCAGGAGCCGATCGGTACCCGTATCTTTGGCCCGGTCGTGCGTGAACTGCGTGCGCGCAAGTTCATGAAGATCATCTCGCTGGCACCGGAGGTGCTGTAATGGCTGCTCGTATCAAGAAGGGTGATCAGGTTCTGGTCACCACCGGTGGTTCCAAGGGGACCCGTGGCGAGGTTGTTACAGTCCTGCCCACAGCCAACAAGGCTGTCGTGCGTGGCGTGGCGATTGCAAAGCGTCATACCCGTCCTTCCCGCATGGGTGAGCAGGGGGGCATTGTCCAGAAGGAAATGCCTGTTCATCTGTCCAACCTGAAGCTGATCGATCCCAAGAGCGGTGACCCGACGAAAGTCGGCTTCCGCGTTCTGGAAGATGGTCGCAAGGTTCGTGTCGCCAAGGCGACCGGCGAAGTTATCGAAGGCTGAGGAGGCGGGTATGTCTGAAGTGAAAGAAGCCCGTCCTGTGCCGCGCATGCAGAAGCGCTACCAGGATGAGATGCGCGCGAAGCTGCGTGAGCAGTTCGGGTACAAGAACGAGATGCAGGTTCCGCGTCTTGAGAAGATTGTCCTGAACATGGGCGTGGGTGAAGCTGCCGGCGATCAGAAGAAGCTGGATGCGGCCGTCAAGGAAATGACCCTGATCGCGGGTCAGAAGCCGGTCAAGACCGTGGCCAAGAAAGCCATTGCCGGTTTCAAGATCCGTGAAGGGCTGCCGATCGGGTGCAAGGTGACGCTGCGTCGTGCGCAGATGTTCGAGTTCCTGGATCGTTTCGTGACGATCGCCCTGCCGCGCGTGCGTGATTTCCGCGGGTTGCCGGCGAACAAGGGTTTCGACGGTCGTGGCAACTTTGCGATGGGCCTGAAGGAACAGATTGTCTTCCCGGAAATCGAATACGACAAAGTCGACGAAATCCGTGGCATGGACATCATCTTCGTGACCACCGCGAAGACGGATGCGGAAGCAAAGGCTCTGCTCAAGGCGTTTGATCTGCCCTTTGCTGCATAAAAATGTAGCGAAGGGCTTCCGTCTGAAGTCCAGAAGACCTAATACACACGTTGTTTGGAAAACCGTTGGGAATGGCCCGACAGGTTCCGGAGGGTAAAACAAGGCATGGCCAAAATTTCCGCCGTTAACCGGAATGTCAAGCGTGAGCGCATGGCAAACCGGGACCGGGCTAAGCGGACTGCACTGAAGAATATCATCATGGACCGGTCTCTGCCGGTTGAAGATCGCTTCGATGCATCGCTCAAGCTTGCTGAACTTCCTCGCAATGGTTCGCGCGTCCGCGTGCGGCTGCGCTGCAAGTTGACGGGGCGTCCTCGCGCCAATTACAGAAAGTTCGAACTCTGCCGTATCGCCCTGCGTGACCTGGCCTCTAATGGTCAGATCCCGGGCATGGTCAAATCGAGCTGGTAAGGGCAGGGAACGATGTCACTTTCTGATCCTTTGGGTGATCTGCTCACCCGGATCCGCAATGCGCAGCGTGCACGGCATGCTGCATGCGTGGCGCCGGCTTCAAAGCTGCGCGCCAGTGTTCTCGAGGCTCTGCGCCGCGAGGGGTATATTCGTGGTTTCTCCCGCGAGGAACTGCGTAAAGGTGTGGCCCAGCTGCGCATCGAGCTGAAGTATCTCGATGGTGAGCCGGTCATCAAAGAAATCCACCGTGTGTCCAAGCCGGGACGCCGCGTCTATTCCAAGATTAAGGAACTGCCGCGTGTGTATGCCGGGCTGGGCGTGTCGATCCTGTCGACGCCGCGCGGTGTTCTGTCCGACGCGGAGGCCCGCGCTGCCAATGTTGGCGGTGAAGTCCTCTGTCGTGTATTCTGAGGAGGGATAAATGTCGCGAGTGGGCAAATATCCCGTCGAACTGCCGTCGGGCGTTCAGGTTTCCATTGCTGACGGTGTGCTGACGGCAAAAGGCAAGCTGGGTGAACTCAAGCTGCCGCTGTCCAGCCACGTTTCGGTTGATGTTGCGGATGGCAAGGTTGCCGTGAAGCCGGTTGATACCCAGTCACAGGCCCGTATGATGTGGGGGACCACCCGTTCCCTGATCGCGGGTATGGTCAAGGGTGTGTCCGAAGGGTTTTCCAAGACACTGGAAATCTCCGGGACAGGTTATCGTGCCGCAGTGCAGGGGAAGAACCTGGTCATGAACCTCGGGTATTCGCATGACATCGTCTATGCGATTCCCGAAGGGATCAAGATCACGACCCCCCGTCCCACGGCGGTTACGGTCGAAGGCATTGACAAGCAGCGGGTTGGTCAGGTCGCACTTGACATCCGTAGCTTCCGCAAGCCCGAGCCTTACAAGGGCAAGGGTGTCCGTTATGAAACGGAAACCATCCGTCGCAAGGAAGGTAAGAAGAAATAATGAGCACGCAGAAGGATCTGCGGGAACGGCGGCGTCAGCGCCTGCGTTTCCAGCTTCGCCGCAAGAGCGGTGGCCGTCCGCGTCTGTCGGTGTTCCGTTCGGGCAAGAACATCTACGCGCAGGTGATCGACGACGCTGCTGGTCGTACCCTGGCCGCAGCATCGAGCCTGGACAAGGATCTACGTACGGCCCTCAAGGGTGGTACGGACGTCAAGGCGGCGGGTGCAGTTGGCAAGCTTCTGGCAGAGCGCGCAGTGGCTGCAGGTGTGTCGAAGGTCGTTTTCGACCGCGGCGCGTATCTCTATCATGGGCGTATCAAGGCCCTGGCGGAGGCTGCCCGTGAGGGCGGTCTCTCGTTCTGACGAAAGGGTCACGCATAATGGCACGTGAACCGAGAGAAGGCGGCCGGGGTGGTCGCGATCGCGATCGCGAAGGCGACGATCTGGTCGACAAGCTGGTCACGATCAACCGCGTTGCGAAGGTTGTAAAGGGCGGTCGCCGCTTTGCCTTCGCAGCTCTGGTTGTCGTTGGTGACCAGAAGGGCCGTGTAGGGTTCGGCGCGGGCAAGGCCCGTGAAGTTCCCGAAGCGATCCGCAAGGCAACTGACCGCGCGAAGCGGACGATGATCCGCGTCCCGATGAAGGAAGGCCGCACGCTGCATCACGATGTGGCCGGTCACTTCGGGGCGGGCAAGGTGGTTCTGCGTTCCGCTGATGCGGGCACGGGTATCATCGCCGGTGGTCCGATGCGCGCAGTGTTCGAAAGCCTGGGTATCAATGACGTGGTGGCGAAGTCCCTTGGGACCCGGAACCCGCATAACATGGTGAAGGCGACGTTCGCCGCGCTGGAGCGTTGTGCCAGCCCGCGTTCGGTTGCCAACCGCCGTGGCAAGAAGGTTTCGGACATTCTGGGGCGTCGTGAGGCTGCAGTAACGACGGAGGCCACGGCCGATGTCTGATACCAAGGCGAAAGTGCGCGTCACCCAGGTGCATTCCGGGAACGGACAGAAGCCGGGCCAGCAGGCGACACTGATTGGTCTGGGCCTGAACAAGATTGGTCGTACGCGTGAACTGGAGGACACCCTTTCGGTTCGCGGTATGATCCGCAAGGTGTCCCACCTGATCAAGGTGGAGGATTGAGATGAACCTGAACGAACTTCGTGACAACGAAGGCGCGCGTTACACCAAGAAGCGTCTTGGTCGCGGCATCGGCTCTGGCAAGGGCAAGACGTCGGGCAAGGGTGTTAAGGGTCAGAAAGCGCGTTCCGGTGTGTCCCTGAACGGTTTTGAAGGCGGTCAGCTGCCAATCTACCGTCGTCTGCCCAAGCGTGGATTCAAGAACATCTTCCGTAAGGAATATGCGATCGTGAATCTGGGCGTGCTGGACAAGGCAATAGCGGCAGGCAAGGTCGATGCCAAGGCTGTCGTGACGGAAGAGACCCTGGCCCAGGCCGGTCTGGTTGGTTCTGGCCGTTTCGCCGGTATCCGTCTGCTGGCGGATGGTGAACTGAACCACGCTGTGACCATTGAAGTATCGGGAGCTTCGGCTGGTGCTGTGGCCGCTGTCGAAAAGGCAGGCGGCAAGGTGCAGGTCAAGGCGCAGAAGCAGCAGGCTCCTGCCGCGGAATGACCGGTCCCGGGCACAGGCACGTTCTGTACCCGGAGCATAATAAAAGCGATGCTGCTTGCACTCGGCGGGCGCATCGCTTTATTACTTTTTGCGGTTTTTTTTATCATGGCAGCGTCCCGCCTCCAGCGGTGGCGCTGTTCTTGTGAAAGGATGGGCGCATGGCCTCCGCGGCCGAACAGTTGGCTGCCAATCTGAATTTCAGTTCCTTTGCCAATGCAACAGAACTGAAAAAGCGCATCTGGTTCACGCTGGGCGCGCTGATCGTGTATCGGATTGGCACCTATATCCCCGTTCCTGGTGTCGATGCGACGGTGATGGGGCAGCTTCTGGCCCGGCATCAGGGCGGCATTCTGGGTATGTTCGATATGTTTACCGGTGGTGCGCTGGGGCGCATGACCGTGTTTGCACTGAACATCATGCCCTATATCAGTGCCTCGATCATCGTACAGCTCATGTCGGCGGCGATCCCCTCGCTTGAAGCACTCAAGAAAGAAGGGGAGGGCGGACGGCGGAAGCTGAACGAATACACCCGCTACCTGACGGTCGTGATTGCGCTGTTCCAGGCTTACGGCATCGCCATCGGGCTTGAGAACATGCATACGGAAGCCGGGTCTGCCGTTGTCTCTCCCGGACTCTTTTTCATAGTGTCCTGTGTGCTGACCCTTGTCGGGGGCACCATGTTCCTGATGTGGCTGGGTGAGCAGATTACCTCGCGTGGGGTCGGTAACGGTATTTCCCTGATTATCTTCGCCGGTATCGTGGCAAATCTGCCCAATGCCTTGGCCAGTCTGTTCCAGCTTGGTTATACGGGTGCGCTGTCACCGTTCTTCGTGCTGGTATTCCTGGTGCTGGCTGCTGTTACCATCGCGTTCATCGTGTTCATGGAACTGGCGCAGCGCCGGGTGGTCATTCAGTACCCCAAGCGTCAGGTCGGTCAGCGCATGTTCGGTGGCGATTCGACGCACATGCCGCTGAAGGTGAACACGGCGGGTTCGATTCCGCCGATCTTCGCGTCATCCGTGCTGCTGATCCCGGTCACGATTGCGGGGTTTGTAAATAACAGTTCCATGCCAGGCTGGCTGTCCTTCCTGGGACAGGAACTGGGACAGGGGCAGCCGCTCTACATGCTGTTCTACGCGGCGATGATCGTGTTTTTCTCCTATTTCTATGCGGCGGTTAC
Source organism: Komagataeibacter diospyri (assembly GCF_006538165.1). Classification (GTDB taxonomy): domain Bacteria; phylum Pseudomonadota; class Alphaproteobacteria; order Acetobacterales; family Acetobacteraceae; genus Komagataeibacter; species Komagataeibacter diospyri. The sequence goes on along the minus strand of NZ_BDLU01000032.1, from coordinate 307,014 downwards.
CTTCAATCCGCAGGAAACGGCGGAAAACCTGCGCAAGCAGGGAGGATTTGTGCCCGGGATCCGGCCAGGGGCGAATACGGCAGCCTTCTTTGACCGGATACTGACGCGGATCACGACCATCGGTGCGCTATATCTTGTTGCAGTCTGCCTGTTGCCGCAGATCCTGATCAGCCATTACAACGTGCCTTTCTATTTTGGCGGCACGAGTCTGATCATTATCGTGACGGTGACGATTGATACGGTGACACAGGTGCAGTCGCATCTGGTTGCGCACCAGTATCAGGGACTTATGCGCCGGGGACGGGGCAGAAAGGGCAGAATGCGGTGAATATTATTTTTCTTGGCCCGCCGGGTGCCGGTAAGGGCACCCAGTCAAAGCGGCTGGAAGAACGGTATGGAATCGCCCAGATTTCAACGGGTGACATGCTGCGTGCGGAAGTCGCGGCCGGAAGCCCGCTGGGGCAGAAGGTCAAGACCATCATGGCGGAAGGTCAGCTTGTGCCTGATGATCTGATCATCGCCATGATCGAAAGCCGCATACAGCAGCCTGATTGTGCGAAGGGGTTCATTCTTGATGGCTTCCCGCGCACCCGGGCGCAGGCTGAGGCGCTGGATCAGATGCTGACACGCAGTGGTCGGCATATTGATGCCGTACTGCTGCTGGATGTGGATGAGGATGCCCTGGCTGACCGCATTGCGGGTCGTTACACCTGCGCCAAGTGTGGTACTGGCTATAATGACCTGTTCAAGAAGCCGAAGGTAGCAGGCACATGTGATGTCTGTGGCGGGCATGAGTTCATTCGCCGGGAAGATGACCGGCGGGACACTGTGGCCGCGCGCCTGAAGGCCTACCGGGAACAGACGGCGCCGATCCTGCCTTATTACGAGGAAGAGAAGCGTCTGTACCGTGTTGACGGGATGGCGGATATTGATGCAGTGACCAAGGAAGTCTTCGCTGTTATCGATCGTATCACGAAGAAGTGATGCAAAATAATTGACTCGCATGGGGGCAGCAGTATATTGCGCGCCCTCAAGGTATGAGCGTCGTATGAGTCGCCCGCTGATGGTGCGGCTCGTAGGGCCGGAATGAATGATGATGGGGTTGGCCGGTTCGAAACCGGTATGTTCACGGCGCTCCTGCCAATAGGGCAGGTGGTGTGAAGCAGCCCTGCCTGATAGTTAGTGCCCTGTATCAGGGCGGACGAGGAGTAAGTGGCGTGGCACGTATTGCCGGCGTGAACATCCCAACCAACAAACGGGTCACCATTGGCCTGCGTTATATCTATGGTATCGGGGCCACCAAGGCCCAGGCGATCTGCGACCAGCTGGAAATTCCGGCTGAGCGGCGCGTGAACGAGCTGTCCGATGACGAGATCGGTAAGATCCGTGAGCTGATCGACAGCAAGTATCGCGTGGAAGGTGATCTCCGCCGCGAAGTGGCGATGAACATCAAACGTCTGATGGATCTTGGCTGCTACCGTGGTCTGCGTCACCGGCGTGGGCTGCCTGTCCATGGTCAGCGGACTCATACCAACGCCCGTACCCGCAAGGGTAAGGCCGTGGCTATTGCGGGCAAGAAGAAGGCAACCCGCTAATCAGCGGATTGTCCGGTATGTAAGCATGGGGGGCAGCCCGCCCCATGCGCCGTTTGAACTGACAGGATCGAGAAAACTATGGCGAAAGCTGCGGCTCCGCGTATTCGCAAGAAAGAGCGGAAAAACATCATTTCCGGTGTGGCGCATGTGCTGTCCACCTTCAACAACACCATGATCACCATCTCGGACGCGCAGGGCAATGCGATTGCCTGGTCTTCCGCTGGTGCCCAGGGCTTCAAGGGATCGCGCAAGTCCACGCCGTACGCGGCGCAGGTTGCTGCCGAGGATGCGGGTCGCAAGGCACGTGAACACGGCATGGAAACGCTGGAAATCGAGGTTTCCGGTCCCGGGTCGGGGCGTGAGAGCGCACTGCGTGCCCTGCAGGCTGTCGGTTTCTCGATCACGGCCATCCGTGACATGACGCCGGTTCCGCACAACGGCTGCCGCCCGCGCAAGCGCCGTCGCGTCTGAACCGCAATCTGCTTAGTCGTATTCCCCCGCATGCGGGGGAAGATTGTCATTCCGGTATCCTGCCGCAGGGTACCATCTGCCATCGTAACGGGTGGCAGATCAGTCTTGAAAGGCCATTACCTTGGTCCTCCAGAAAAACTGGCAATCCCTGATCAAGCCGGAAAAGCTGGAAGTCGAACCGGGGGCGGAACCTTCACGCATTGCTACCGTCGTTGCCGAACCGCTGGAACGCGGCTTCGGCATGACACTTGGTAACGCGATCCGTCGGGTTCTGCTGTCGTCCCTGCAGGGGGCTGCGGTTACGGCAATCCAGATTGACGGCGTGCTGCATGAATTCTCGTCTGTGGCGGGGGTTCGTGAAGACGTGACCGACATCGTCCTCAACATCAAGCAGCTCGCATTGCGGATGCATGGTGAGGGGCCGAAGCGCATGGTGCTGACGGCCACGGGGCCGGGCGAAGTGCGTGCCGGACAGATCCAGACGGGTCATGATATCGAAGTCATGAATCCTGATCTTGTGATCTGCACCCTTGATGAAGGGGTGAAATTCGGGATGGAATTCACCGTGAACATGGGCAAGGGGTATGTCCCCGCGGCGGCCAACCGCCCGGAAGACGCACCGATCGGCCTGATCCCGGTTGATGCCATCTACTCTCCGGTCCGTCGCGTGTCGTACAAGGTGGAGCAGACCCGTGTGGGTCAGGTCACCGACTATGACCGCCTGCTGCTGACGGTTGAGACGAATGGCGCGGTCACGCCGGAAGATGCCGTGGCGCTTGCCGCGCGTATCCTTCAGGACCAGCTCCAGCTGTTCATCAACTTTGACGAACCGCGCACCGTGCGTACGGAAGAGCCGCAGGATGATCTGCCGTTCAACCGTAACCTGCTGCGCAAGGTTGACGAACTGGAACTGTCCGTCCGTAGCGCGAACTGCCTGAAGAACGACAACATCGTCTACATCGGTGATCTGGTTCAGAAGACCGAGCAGGAGATGCTGCGTACGCCGAACTTTGGTCGCAAGTCGCTCAACGAGATCAAGGAAGTCCTGACCGCCATGGGGCTTTCACTGGGTATGAATGTCCCGGCATGGCCGCCGGAAAATATCGAAGATCTGGCCAAGAGGCTCGACGAGCCGTTCTGATCCTCGGAACCGGATAAAACAGGAAATTACATCATGCGTCACGGTGTTGCCGGCCGTAAGCTCGGCGTTACCTCGTCCCATCGACTGGCCATGTTTCGCAACATGGCTGTCGCCCTGATCAAGCACGAACAGATCACCACCACGCTGCCCAAGGCGAAGGAACTGCGCCCGGTTGTGGAAAAGCTGATCACCCTTGGCAAGCGCGGCAATCTGCATGCCCGCCGCCAGGCTTTCGCCCAGCTGCGTGACGACAAGATCGTGTCCAAGCTGTTTGACACGGTGGCTGACCGTTACAAGGCGCGTCAGGGTGGCTACACCCGCGTGCTGCGTGCGGGCATGCGCCACGGTGATGCGGCCGACATGGCTGTGATCGAACTGGTTGATCGCGATGTGTCGGCCAAGGGCAAGGACAGCGGTCCGCGCCCGGAAGCCACTCAGGAAGACCATCTGGCAGCCTGAGGAACTTCGGTTCCAGTGTGAAAAAGCCCGGCCTCTGGCCGGGTTTTTTTATGTCGATATGCAATCCAACATTTTGCTGTCGTGATATAGATATTCAATCACGATTATGTATATTTCGATACGAAATCGATACGCAGGGTCATTCCTGCGCAGCAGACAGGGCTTCAGCCATGACAGGATCAGTTTTAGGGCGTGCCATGCGCCGTGGGCTTTATGCCATGACCGCCATGATCGGCCTGTGTGGAAGTGTTCAGGCTGCGACCGTGCGCGTGGGGTATATTCCTGTCATCGGTTCGGCGCCGCTGTTTGTCATGCAGGGCAAGAATTGGGCGCGTGATGCGGGTATTGATATGCAGCTGGTCCGCTTCCAGTCCGGGCCGCAGGCCATTCAGGCGCTGGTGTCGGGCAAGATTGACGCCTATGTGGCGGGTGTCCTGCCCCTGCTGCAGGCCCGTGCGCATGGCGCGGATGTAAAGGTTGTTGCCAGCGCTGCGACGGAGGAACTGGAAGTGGTCTCCCGCGGTGCGCTGGCAGAGGGACTGCCGGAACAGCCTGCGGGCCTGAGTGCGGATGAGGTCCGTCAGCGTTTCGCCGATTTTACCACGAAGGCGGGGCATAAACCCAAGATCGCGGCCCAGCCGCTGGGGTCGGTGCCCGATACGCTGCTGCGCTACTGGTTCAAGGTCCGTAACGGGCTGGACCCGGCGCAGGCGGCTGATATTGTCGGGATTGATATTGACGCAGCCCAGCAGGCGTTTCTGGCGGGGGCGGTGGATGGCGCCATCCTGCGCGAACCGGCGCTGACCATTATCCGCCACCGTATGCCCGGCATGCGGGTGCTGGCATCGGGGCATGACCTTATGCCGGGGCAGCCGGGCTCCGTTCTGGCAATCGTTAACGAGAACGCGCCGGACCGTGCAGCATGGAAGACCGCGTTCCTGACCGGTTTCGTGAAGGCCACGCACCTGCTGGCAACCGACCCGGAACAGGCGGAACCCTATGTCCAGCAGGCGCTGGGTGGGGGTATGCTGCCCAGGGACATCATTATCGAGGCGCTGAAGGTATCGGCGCATGATTATGTATCCGATCCCGCCAGCATTGTGGACGCGGTAAGCCGGTTACAGGATTTCGAAGTGCAGAGCGGCCTGCTGCGCAAGGCGGAACCCGTGGCATCGCTGTTCGACCTTGAAAGCTACCGGCAGATCGCACAATGACGCCCATCCGTTCCATCTGGATACGACCGCTTCTGGGCGCGCTGGGCCTGATTGTGCTGTTCGGGACGTGGGAGACATCCATCCGGCTGGGCTGGGTGCCATCCGGCCTGCTGCCTGCACCAAGCAGCCTTGGGCCGGCCTGGCTGGAGGAAGTGCGCAGCGGGGCATGGATACAGGCCATTCGCGACAGCCTGACCCATTACATGATGGGACTGGTCATCGGTTCGGTCCTGGGCATGCTGACCGGTCTGTTGTGCGGTGCGGTGCCGTTGCTGGACGGGCTGCTATCCGGTGTCGTGCGGGTATTGCGGCCCATACCCGGCCTTGCATGGGTGCCGTTCGCCATCCTGTGGTTCGGGCTTGATACCGCAGGGGCCACGTTCGTGATCGCCATTTCGGTGTTCTGGATCAATTTCTATGCGGCCTACGGTGCCGTGCAGGCAATTGACCCGGACCTGTATGAAGTCGCGGCGTCGTTTGGGCATGGCGGGTTTCGGGCACGGTTGCGCACGGTGATCATTCCGGCTTCAGCCCCCGGCGTGCTGGCAGGGCTGCGTACGGGGCTGGGTCAGGCATGGATGTCGGTTGTCGCGGCGGAACTGTTCGGCGTGCCTGGCATTGGCGCGCGGATGATGCAGGCGTCCAGCCTGCTGGCGACCGACCTTGTGGTGGTTTACATGCTGACCATGGCGCTGCTGTATGCGCTGACAGACACGGCGTTCATGCTGGTGCGCAAAAGGCTGCTGGGCTGGCAGGGATGAACACGGTGGTAACGGATAAGGCGGAAATGGTGGCCAGCACGGGCGATGTGGTGGTCAGGCTGGAAAATATCGGCCTGTCGCATGACCATGGGCGCACCTTCATCCTGCGGCATGTGGATCTTGAAATCAGGCGTGGTGAGTTCGTGGCCGTGCTGGGACCGTCCGGTGTGGGCAAATCCACGCTGCTGCGGGTCATCATGGGACTGATCCGCCCCAGTGAAGGCACGGTCAGCCTGCACCCGTCCCCTACGGCGGCGCACCGCCCGGCGGCCATGGTATTCCAGGACGCCAAGCTCATGCCGTGGCGCAGCGTGCGGCGCAATGTGGAACTGGGGCTGGAAGGATTGGGGCTGACGCGCCTGCAGCGGCATGAACGGGCCATGGCGGCGCTGGATCTTGTGGGCCTTGCGGATATGGCGGACCGGTGGCCGCGCCAGCTTTCGGGTGGGCAGCGCCAGCGCGTGGGGGTTGCGCGTGCGCTGACGGTTGAGCCGGACCTGCTGCTGATGGACGAACCATTCGGTGCGCTGGACGCCATCACGCGCGGTGCCCTGCAGGATGAACTGCTGCGTATCCATGCGCGGCGGCAGGGGACGGTGCTGTTCGTGACCCACGATCTGGACGAAGCCCTGGTCCTGGCAGACCGGATCATCATTCTAGAAGGTCACCCCGCGGGGCTGCGGGGGGATTTTGCGGTGGGCGCACGGCCACGCGACAATACCGCGCCTGGCATGCGGGCGATGGCGGAGCGCATGCGCCGGCTGATTGCGGGGGAGGAAGATCCCGGTGCGGACGCGGCCTATTGGCAGGCATCGGAGATATGATAAGTCTGCTGTAACGGGTCTGTTGCCTGCGGGCATGAAGGCATGGGCAGCGGGAGATGGGGTTCCTGTCTCCCTGATGGCAAGCAAGGGAATATCGAACATGGCAAATCCCCCCAATTTTGAAGCGCATCTGGAAGACGGCATCGGCCGGCTTCAGGATGGTCTGGACGGCTTTGTCGGGGATACGGGTACCCCGCTATCGGGACGGTTGCAGGGCGTGAGTGGCGCTGCCCAGCAGGGCATGGGGGAAATCCTTGATACCCTGCGCGACGTGACAGCTGACCGTCCGCTGTTCGCGCTGCTGGGCGCATCGGTGCTGGGCCTTGTGGCCAGCCTGTTCCTGCGCCGCCGGGCATAACGCAACATATATGGTGCTGTCGCGTTAGGGCAACATGACTGATTTGCAGGGAAAAATGCCATGCTGAAACTGGCGCTGTTCTTTTTGATCGTTTCACTGGTCGCCGGGCTGTTTGGCTTCAGTGGCATTTCCGCCGTTTCGGCAGGAATGGCGAAAATACTGTTCTTTATCGCCATTCTGGCTTTTGTGGTCGTGATCCTGATCGTGCTGTTCTCGGCCAGGTCGCTTTTCAACTAGCGACCACTCCAATGAAAAAACCCCCTGTCGCCATTGGCGCAGGGGGTTTTTTCTTGCCTATTTGTTAGTGTCCTTCTGGATGAAGGAGGGCAGGAGGGGATTGTCCTTCTGCAAAGAACCCTTGGAGGGCAGGCGAGAAGCATCCCACCCGCCGCCAAGGGCCTGCACCAGGCTCACGCTGTCCACCATGCGCTGCTGCTGGATGCCCAGCAGGGTTTCGGCATCGCTCAGCGCCGAATTCTCGTTGGTAATGACGGTGGTATAGATTTCGGTTCCGGCCCGGTACTGATTGAGCGAGACTTCTACCGTGCGGTTGGCGAAATCCAGCGCCTTCTGCTGCTGCTGCGCCTGCTGCGCCAGGATGCGCAGGTTGGACAGCTGGTCTTCCGTGCTCTGCAATGCGGTCAGGACGGTCTGGCGGTAGGTTGCCACGGCGTTGTCATACTGGGCGTTGGCTTCATGCACGGCGGCGGTGCGGGACCCGCCCTCAAACAGGATCTCGGTCGCGGAAGCCCCCAGCGACCAGACGCGGTTCATGGCCTGCATGAGCGATGTTACCGGGTCGCCACCACTCTGGGAGTAGCTGGCGTTGATGGTGATATCCGGATAGAACGCGGCCATGTCCGCGCCGATCATGGCGTTGTATTCTTCCATCGTGCGTTCGGCTGCCGCAATGTCGGGGCGGCGCTGCAGCAGGTCGGCAGGCACCGTGACCGGAATGGGTGGTACCGTGCGCGACAGTTCCGCCGGGGGCAGGGTGACATCAGCGGGCGGCTTGCCAATCAGCACGGCAATCGCATGTTCATACTGCGCACGGTTGATCCCGGCCTGGATCAGGGAAGCACGGTTCTGTTCCAGTGTCGTGCGGGCCTGCAGCACGGCGGTGGGATCGGCCGTCCCGGCCTCGAACTGGTTCTGGGTGATCCGCAGCGCCTGTTCGTTGAAATTGACATAACGCTGCAGCAGGTCCGTCAGGCTGTCCTGATAGCGCATGTTGAAATAGGCCGTTGCCAACTGTGCCTGATATGACAGCGTGGCATTGGCCAGATCGGCGGCGCTGGCCTGCGCCGCGGTGACCTGTTCCTGCACCTGCCGGCGGATCTTGCCCCATATGTCCAGATCCCAGCTGGCGCTGGGTCCGATGTTATAGGTGTTGTAGGTCGAACCCGCATTCGCATAGTTGCTGCCCGATGAGGACAGCGAACCCGCGCCATGGCCATCACGGTTGAAGCCAAGACTGCCGCTTATGGTCGGAAAAAGCTGTGCGCGCACACTGTCGATCATGGCGCGGGCGTTACGGTAGTTGGCTTCGTACTGCTTGACGTTCTGGTTGGAAATCGCGACCTGTGATTCCAGCCCGTTCAGGATGGGATCGTTATAGATCGTCCACCAGTCATGCTTGGGCAGTTCGGCCAGCTTCGGGTTGGCCATTTCCCATCCCGGTTCTGGACGCAGTTCCTTGAAACGCGGGGACACGATCGCGGCGGGACGATGGTATTTCGGTCCCACCATGCACCCTGCCAGCGTCATGAGGGGCAGTACCGCCAGCGCAAGGCGCGCGGCGGACCGGCGGGGGAAGCGGGGCGGACGGATGGCGGCACGGCCGGGGGATGGCGAAAAAGATGTCATCCGGTTCAGGAATCCTGCTGGTGGGAAAGACGATGGCGTCGGGACAGCCGTCCATACAGCCGGTTGAATAATGTGCGGCAGGCTACCCCCAGATGGTCAAGATAGAGATAGACAACCGGCGTCGTGTAAAGCGTCAGCGCCTGACTGACGAGCAGCCCGCCCACAATGGCGATACCAAGCGGGCGCCGCAGTTCCGCGCCATAACCATGACCGAATATAAGGGGCAGCGCGCCCAGTGCCGCGGCAAAGGTGGTCATCATGATCGGGCGGAAACGCAGCAGACAGGCCATGCGGATCGAATCAAGCGCGCTGTGGCCTTCGTCGCGTTCGGCGGTGATGGCGAAATCTACCAGCATGATTGCGTTTTTCTTGACGATGCCGATCAGCAGGATCACCCCGATCATGGCGATCAGGGAAAATGCCTCACCAAAGACCTGCAGCGCCAGCAGCGCCCCCACTCCGGCCGAGGGCAGGGTGGACAGGATGGTCAGCGGATGGACATAGCTTTCGTACAAAATGCCCAGCGTCATGTACACCGCTGCCAGGGCCGCAAGGATCAGCAAGGGTTCATTGTTGACCGATTTCTGGAACTGCGCGGCATTGCCCGCGAACTGACCCTGGATGTTGGCAGGCATGTGCAGGCGAACGGTTTCCTCGTTGATGATCTGCACCGCCTGGCTCAGCGGGACGCCATTGGTCAGGTTGAACGAGACCGTGGTGGAAACCGACTGCCCGTCATGGTTGATGCTCAGCGCCGTCTTGGTGGGCTTCAGCACCGACACCAGTGTCAGTGGCACCATGGATTCCGAACTGGTGGACACGGCGGAACCGGTGGAGGCACTGTTACCCCCCGCCAGCGTATTGGCCACCTGGTTGCGGAAGGACTGTTCGCTCAGCTGCGATGCCGTGGTGCCCGTATCCGTCTTGACCCGGATGGTGTTGGACTGCGTGCCGCCGCCCGCCGTGCCACCGGCGACACTGACCCAGACCTGCTTGAGCGTGGTGGGATCTTTCCAGAACCGCGGCTCGACTTCCATCACTACGCGGTACTGGTTGAGGGCGTTGTAGATGACCGATGCCGAACGCTGCCCGTAGGCATCATACAGTGTGTTGGACACAAGCTGGGGCGTAATGTTCAGGCGGCTTGCGGTATCGCGGTCTATCTGCACATCCAGCGCCGAACCACCTTGCAGCACATCCGATGAAATGTCGGACAGCTGGGGGTGTTTCTGCAGCGCACTGACCAGCAGCGGCGTCCATTTGTACAGGTCTTTCGATGAATCGGAATGGAGTGAATACTGGTAGGCCGCATTGCTCTGCCGCCCGCCTATGCGCAGCTGCCCCGGCGCGGACATATAGAATGTTGCCCCCACCATGTTGCGCAGGCGGCGCGTGATGCGGGCAATGGTCTGCGCGGGCGTGTCATTGCGCAGCGACTTGTCCTTCAGCGTTACGAACATGTTGGCCTGGTTGGAACTGCCGCGCCCGCCCATGAATCCCATGACATGCGCTACGTCCCGGTCCGCCATGATGGCCTGCTGCGTGGTGGCGATCTTGCCCTGCATGGCCTGGAATGAAATGGACTGGTCGCCCATCAGGTGTCCCATCAGCATGCCGGTATCTGATTCGGGAAACAGGCTCTTGGGCATCTTGATGAACAGGCCGACCATGATGGCAATGGTTATGGGCAGCGACAGGATGGTGATCCGCCGGTGTGTCAGCGCCCATTCCAGTGAACTGGCGTAACCCCGCTGGGCAGCAGTCAGCCCATGTTCCAGCCATGCGCCAACCTGGCCGAAAAATCCCTTTGACGGGGCCGCCAGATGCGGACGCAGCAGGCGGGAGGTCAGCATGGGCGTCAGCGAAAGCGACAGCACCATGGAAATGACGATGGTCAGCGACATCGTCATGGCGAATTCATGGAACAGGCGGCCCGCCACCCCGCTGAGCAGCAGAATGGGCAGGAACACCGCGATCAGCGATACGGTGATGGACAGGACCGTGAACGCCACTTCCCGCGTGCCCAGCAGGGTGGCCTGCAGGCGGTCCATCCCCGCTTCCATGTGGCGGCTTATGTTTTCCACCACCACAATGGCGTCATCCACCACGAAACCGGTCGAAATGGTCAGCGCCATGAGCGACAGGTTGTCGATGGAATAGCCCAGCAGCTTCATCGCGCCGAAGGCTGCGATGATGGATGTCGGCACCACGATGGCGGGAATGATGGTGATGCGTGGCGAACGCAGGAACAGAAGTACCACCAGCACCACAAGGAAGACCGACAGCACCAGCGTGAACTGCGTATCGGCCAGGGCCGCGCGGATGGTGGTGGAACGGTCCATGAAGTTGCCAAGGTCCACATCCGCTGGCAGGGCGTCGCGCAGCATCGGCAGCTTGGCGCGGATCTGGTCATTGGTGTTGATGATGTTGGCGCCAGCCTGCGCGAAGACGATGGCCAGCACCCCGTGCCGGCCATCCACGTAACCGGCGTTGCGCACGTCTTCCACACCGTCATGGATGTAGGCCACGTCCTCCAGCTTGACAGGGCGGCTGTCATGGTAGGCCACGATCAGGTCACGATAGGCCTGTGCATTATGGGCCTGGTCATTGGTCGACAGCACGAAGCGGCGTTCGCCCTGGTCGATGAAGCCCTTTGGCGTATGGGCATTGGCAGAAGCCAGGGCCGCGCGGATATCCTCGAAGCCTATGCCGAATTTGTACAGCGCCAGCGGGTTCATCTCCACCCGCACCGCAGGCAGCGAACTGCCCCCGATTTCGACCTGTCCCACGCCCTGGATCTGTGACAGGTGCTGCTGCAGCACGTTGGATGCAAGGTCATAAAGCTGGGCTGCGGTACGGGTGCGCGATGTCAGCGCCAGGATCATGACCGGCGCGCCGTTGGGATTGGCCTTGAAATAGCTGGGATTCTGCCGCAGCGAGGACGGTAGATCCGCGTGTGCGGCCTGAAGGGCCGCCTCCACATCACGCGCGGCCCCGTTGATGTCGCGGTCGAGCGAGAACTGCAGCGTGATCCGCGCCTGGTTGGCTGATGACTGTGACGTCATTTCCGTCAGGTCCGCGATGGCGCCCAGATGACGCTCCAGCGGGGCTGCGACGGAACTGGCGATTTCCTCGGGCGAGCCACCGGCCTGCTGGGCCTGTACCTGTATGACCGGGAAGTCCACATTGGGCATGTCGGCAACCGGCAGCGTGGTGTAGCCGATGATCCCGCCAATGACCAGCGCCACCGTCAGCAGTGCCGTGGCCACTGGCCTGCGGACAAAGATGGAAAGCGGCGTCATGCCTGCGCCTGCGGTCCGGGCAGCCCATCCTTGCCGCTGCTATCCGCACTGCCGAAGCGGCGCGACAGCTTCTGGCTGATTCCGTCCATAAGCAGGTAGATGACCGGCGTGGTGAACAGCGTCAGCAACTGGCTGACGGCAAGCCCGCCGACAATGGCGATGCCAAGCGGGCGGCGCAGTTCCGACCCCGTGCCGGTACCCAGCATCATGGGCACCGCGCCCAGCATGGCCGCCAGCGTGGTCATCAGGATGGGACGGAAACGCAGCAGCGCGGCATGGCGGATGGACTGCAGCGAGGACATGCCCTCCACCCGTTCGGCCTCCAGCGCGAAGTCGATCATCATGATGGCGTTTTTCTTGACGATGCCGATCAGCAGCACCAGCCCGATGATGCCCATCACATCCAGCCCGGACCCGGTGACCCACAGCGCCAGCAGCGCGCCGACCCCGGCGGATGGCAGGGTGGACAGGATGGTGATGGGATGGACAAAGCTTTCATACAGGATGCCCAGCACGATATAGACCGCGATTAGGGCGGCCAGCACCAGCCATGCCTCGTTGGACAGCGAACTGCGGAATGCCGCGGCCGTGCCCTGGAACGATGTCTGGAAGCTGGACGGCAGGTGGATATCCTTCGCCGCGCGTTCAATCGCATCCGTCGCATCCCCCAGCGCGTAGCCGGGTTTTACATTGAACGACACGGTCGTGGCCGGGAACTGCCCCACATGGGTAATCAGCAGCGGCGCGGTGTCCTGCGTTACGGTGGTGACGGATGCCAGCGGCACCAGACCAGACGTGGGCGAACGCGTTGGCCCCGACGTGCTTTCCCCCGCATTGCCGCTGATGCCGGGCAGATAGATCTGGTTGAGCGATCCCATGTCCTGCTGGAACGCGGGCGTTGCCTCCAGGATCACGCGGTACTGGTTGGACTGCGTGAAGATGGTTGAGATCTGGCGCTGGCCAAAGCTGTCATACAGCACGTTGTCGATGGTCTGGGGCGTGATGGAGTAACGTGCCCCCGTGGTGCGGTCCAGATCGACATGCGCCACAAGGCCCGCAGCCTGCAGGTCCGATGTGACGTCCGACAGCGCCTTTTCGCGTTGCAGGCGTGCAATGAATTTCGGCACCCATGTCGTGAACTGGTCATAGCTGGGATTTTCCAGCAGGAACTGGTACTGGGTCGCCGCGACCGATGTATCCAGCGACAGGTCCTGCACCGGCTGCAGGTACAGGTCCGCGCCCGCGATATCCGCCGTTTCCGCGCGCAGGCGGGTTGCGACTTCCTGCGCGGTGGCGGTGCGGCTGTCCACCGGCTTGAGGTTGATCAGGAACCGCCCCTGGTTCAGCGTCACGTTCTGCCCGTCCACACCAACGAAGGAGGACAGGCTGGCCACATCCTCATCGCGCAGGATCCGGTCGGCCAGTTCCTGCTGGTGGCGCTTCATGGCAGCAAACGACGTGGACTGCTCCATGACCGAAATGCCCTGGATCACGCCCGTGTCCTGCACGGGAAAAAAGCCCTTGGGTATGACGACGGCCAGCAGGCCCGTCAGCGCCAGGGTCGCGCCAAATATCGCCAGTGTCAGCCGCTGGTGGCGCAGTACCACATCCAGCGCGCGGCCATAGCCGTTGATTGTCGCGACCGTCCAGCGTTCGACCGCAGCCGACCACGCCGGTTCGGCATGCCTGGTGTCGCGTTCATGCAGCAGGCGCGCGCACATCATCGGCACCAGCGTCAGGGAGACCACGGCGGACAGGATGATGGTGACCGCCAGCGTCATGGCGAATTCATGGAACAGGCGTCCCACCACGTCGCCCATGAACAGCAGGGGAATCAGCACCGCGATCAGCGATATGGTCAGCGATATGATGGTGAACCCGATTTCACCCGCGCCTTTCAGGGCCGCTTCCATGCGGCTGTCGCCCATTTCGATGTAGCGGGCGATGTTTTCGATCATCACGATGGCGTCGTCCACCACGAAGCCCGTGGCGATGGTGAGCGACATGAGCGAGAGGTTGTCGAGCGAGAAGCCGAACAGGTACATCACCGCCAGCGTCCCCACCAGCGACAGCGGCACCGACAGGCTGGGGATCAGTGTCGCCGGCACATTGCGCAGGAACACGAAGATCACGCCCACCACCAGCACCAGCGCCAGGCCCAGTTCGAACTCCACGTCCTCGACCGATGCGCGGATGGTCGTGGTCCGGTCGGTCAGGGGCGTGATCGTGATGCCCGGCGGCAGCGACTGCTGTAGGCGCGGCAGGGCGTATTTGATGTTGTCCACCACCCCGATCACGTTCGCACCCGGCTGGCGCTGCACGTTCATGACCAGGGCTGGCGTGCGGTTGGCCCATGCGGCCAGTTCGGTATTTTCGGGGCCGATGACCACGCTGGCCACGTCACGGATGCGTACGGGACCGTTGTTCTGGTAGGCGATGACCTGGTTGAGCAGCTGGTCCACGCCCGAAATCTGCCCGTCGATGCGCAGCGTGGTCGCGCGCTGCGGGCCATCGAACGTGCCGGTGGGCGAATTGACGTTCACGTTGCCAATGGTTGTGCGCAGCGTATCAAGATCGATGCCGAACGATGTCAATTTGGGAATGTTCACCCGTACCCGCAGCGCCTTGCGGTTGCCACCTGACAGCGTCACCAGCCCCACGCCCGAAATCTGGCTGATCTTTTCAGCCAGCCGGGTATCGACGTAATCTTCCACTTCCGTCAGCGGCATGGTCTTTGACGAAATGCCCAGCGTCATGACCGGCGTATCGGCGGGATTGACCTTGGCGTAGACGGGAGGGGCGGGCAGGTCGGTCGGCAGCAGGGAATTGGCCTGGTTGATCGCGGCCTGCACTTCCTGTTCGGCAATATCCATTGTCATGGTCAGGCCGAAGCGCAGCGTGATGACCGATGCCCCGCCCGACGAGCGGGAGGTCATCTGCTCCAGCCCTGACATCTCGCCCAGCTGTGTCTCAAGCGGGGCGGTGACGGAGGTCGCCATCACGTCCGGGCTGGCGCCGGGATAGAAGGTCTGCACCGTGATGGTGGGATATTCGACTTCCGGCAGGGCGGAGACGGGCAGGAAATGATACCCCAGCAGTCCCGCCAGCAGAATGGCCAGCATGAGCAGGGTGGTCGCGACCGGACGGTGTATGAACAGGCGGGACGGGTTCACGCGGCAATCTCCGGCGGCGGCAGGGGCTGGCGGTCAGACAGGGGGGCTGGCGTGGACTTGCGCACTCTAGCCTTTGCCCTTGCTTGTGGCGGTGCCTGTCGTCGTATCGGTCGGCTGCGGAATGCTGACCTTCACCCCATCGCGCAGGTGGTCCACCCCGTCGGTCACGATCCGCTCGCCTTCCTTCACTCCGTCGGTCAACACGGTCATGGTGTTGTTGGCGTGGCTGGTCTTTACGTTGCGCATCTCGACGGTGTTGTCGGCCTTGACCACATACACGAACTGCCCGTTCGGACCGGTCTGCAGGGCGTTGGTGGGCACCAGCAGGGCGTCATGGTCAGTGCTGACCAGCAGGCGGGCATTGACGAACTGGTTGGGGAACAGCTCCTCCTGCGAATTGGCGAAGAGCGCGCGCATGCGCACCGTGCCGGTCGATGTGTCGATCTGGCTGTCCAGCACGCTGACCTGCCCGGTCGCGATCCTGTTCAGGTTGGCGCTGTCCCATGCCTCCACTGGCAGGGGCGTGCCCTGGCGCAGGCGGTCGGCAACGGGGCCAATGTCATTTTCAGGTAGGGTGAAAATGACGGAAATCGGCTGCATCTGCGTCAGGGTCACCAGCCCGTTGGTCTGGCCTGCGGTGATGTAGTTGCCCATATCCACCGCACGGATGCCCACGCGGCCATCCACCGGGGCCAGGATGTGGCAGTAGGTGATCTGCAGTTTTTCGTTATCCACCTGCGCCTGGTCTGACTTGACCGTGCCTTCCAGCTGCTCGACCTTGTACTGCTGGTCCTTCGCCGTCATGGCCGCAACGCTGTCCTGGCGGATCAGGCGCTGGTAACGGGCATTATCCACCCGTGCCGCGTTAAGCTGGGCGATGTCCTGCGCCAGCTGTCCTTCGTACTGCGCCAGAAGCACCTCGTACGGGCGGGTGTCGATCAATGCCAGCAGGTCGCCCTTGTGCACATGCTGACCTTCGGTAAACAGCACCTGCATGAGGTAGCCGTCGATACGTGACTGCACCGTGACATTGGTGATCGGCACGACCGTGCCCAGTTCCGTCAGGATGACGGGCATGTCACCACGGCTGACGGTCGCGACCGCCACGGGCTGGTCGCCACTGGTCGCGTGTTTCTTGCTGGTGGAATGGGGGCGCAGGAAAGCGACCGCAAGGACAACCGCCAGCGCCCCGCCCGCCAGATAAAGGACGCGCCGCCCGCGCCGTGGACGGGCCGTGGACGGCGTGCTGTTTTCCGGGGTGTGGGATGGGGGAGGAGTTGTATCCATGCGGTCGGTTTTCTGCCTGCTGTCGAACGGGCGTCCTGTCTGAAGGACCGGGCCATGCTGATAAAGACAAGGTTTCTGATTCGGCTTGCCGCAGTATTAACATGGCTTCGAATAGGTCGAAGTTAGCGAATGTAACATTGTACCTGCGGTGGGAAAGGGGGAAACCACAAAACGGTTTAATTGCGTTTCTTTGTGGCAACGGTGTCTCCGTGCCCGCTGACCGTAGCCCCGGCATTGGCCGACAGCCGCCGCAGGATGGGCAGCGCCATAAACGCGATCAGCGCACAGGCCATGAAGGCCAGTCCGTAGTCCTGTCCCTGCCATTGCGCGGGCAACGCCGCACGGCCCGCGGCCAGCATGCCCGCGGACAGGCATATGCCCATTGTCAGCATGACCTGCTGGCACGTGGAATACAGGCTGGTGGCCGCCCCCATACGCGCCTTTGGCATGTCGGCATAGGCGATGGTGTTATAGCCGGTGTACAGCAGTGTCTGCCCCATGCCGTTGATCGCCAGCAGGCCCAGCAGCCACCCCATGTCCATGCCTGGCCTGAACCGGGCCAGCAGCAGGCACACGACCGGCAGCACCAGGCAGGTCACGCACATGACGGCGCGGAAGCCCCGGCCACGATAGATCCGGGGGGCGACAAAACGCATGGCCAGTGCGCCGACGGGGGCGATGAAGGTTATCAGGCCGCTCTGCGCAGCACTTGCGCCAAAACGCGTCTGCAGCAGGGATGGCAGGAGGAATATGATCCCCGCCGTCGCAATGCGCGTAAACCCGCCCGCCATGACCGAAATGCGGAAAGTCGGCACCCGCAGCAGAGACAGGTCCAGTACCGGATGGTCCATCCCGCGTGCATGACGCAGGTAGAGGGCGGCACATAGCGGGGCCAGCAGCAGCAGGCCCGCCGACATGACGGGCGGGAAACCCGGATGGGTCAGCATTTCCATGCCGAATATCAGCCCCGCCAGTCCGGTTGCGGATATGATGTTGCCCCGCAGGTCGAATGGCGGGGGCCGGGCCGCGCGGATCTGGGGAATGAACCATCCTGTCAGCGCGATGGCCAGCAGGCCAAGCGGGATGTTGATGTAGAAAATCCACCGCCACGACAGCCACGATGTCAGCACGCCACCCAGAACCGGCCCGGCCATTGGGCCGATGGTCGCCGGCAGCATGACCCATGCCATGGCGGACAGCAGCTCCGACTTGGGCACGTTTTGCAGGATCACCAGCCGCCCGACCGGGACCATCATCGCGCCGCCGGCCCCCTGCACCAGCCGCGCCAGCGCCAGCACCAGCAGGTCGGGCGCCCAGCCGCACAGCAGCGAACCCGACAGGAACAGCGCGATGGCGCAGCGTAGCGTGGTCCGGCTGCCAAAGCGTTCGGCCACATGGCCCGATGCCGGAATCAGGGCGGCAAGGCCCAGCATGTACACCGTCAGCGCGATGCTGGTCTGTGGAATATCGACATGGAAATCCCCCGCCATGGCGGGCAGCGCCGTGGTCAGGGCCGTGCCGTCGATCTGTTCCATCATCATGAGGCTGGCGACAATCAGCGCCATGATCCGCTTGCGCGTGCGGGACGGGGGCGTCATGCCGGGTGAAGGTGGGGGGAATGTGGCGGGGGCGGTCGTCAAGGGGGGCATGATCATGCATGATATAGGCGGTACGGAACCGAAAGCGCCATGCTGGCGTTATAGGCCCACGCTACAGATCAAGCGATACAACGGAGTGTGAACGATGTCGGAAGACAAGGCAAAGACCATCGAGACAAAGGCCGAAGGCGTCATGGACGAAGGCGTTGGCCGCCTGAAGGACGCCGCCGGCGGCCTGACGGGCAACGTGGGCATGCAGGCGGAAGGCAAGGTGGACCAGCTTTCGGGCATGGCGCGCCAGGAATTCGCCGACCTGTATGAAGAAGGCGAGAGCAAGGTTGAGCGCGCGGTGACGTTCGTGCGCGAACGACCGCTGTTTTCGCTGGGAATTGCAGCAGCGCTGGGCACCATCATCGGGCTGATCTTCCTGCCCCGTCGCAAGGGCTGAACGGCGTCGAGTCGTTTTTTTTTCATTTTAAGGGACTCGATGAGTCCACAGCATCTTGCGCAACCCTGCATAAAAATGGTTTCCATCCTTCCAGAACGGAAATTCGATGCGAATCGGGCCATCATGGTCCGATTCGCATCCGGTCAGGAAGGAATGGATGCCGGATTACGCGCTTGAAAACGCCCATGGGGGACGCGTCGCCGGGGTAGACGAAGTCGGTCGCGGCCCGCTGGCCGGACCGGTCGTCGCCGCTGCGGTCATGTTTCTTTCCGGCGTTCCGGGCGTGCTGGCGGACAGGCTGGATGATTCAAAAAAGCTGAAGCCCACGGTCAGGCAGCAGCTTTATGACGTGCTGCACGCTACCCCCGATATCCTGATCGGGGTGGGGGCCGCGTCCGTTGCCGAAATCGAACATCACAATATCCTCCGCGCCTCATGGATCGCCATGCAGCGTGCGGTTGGCCGCCTGCCGCAATTCCCTGAACTGGTTCTGGTTGATGGAAACGCCGCGCCCGATTTCGGGTGCCCGGCGCAATGCGTCGTGGGCGGTGATGCGATCAGCCTGTCCATATCGGCCGCATCCGTCGTGGCCAAGGTCGTGCGTGACCGGCTGATGACACGGCTGTCCCGGCGCTGGCCCGGCTATGGCTGGGACCGTAACGCGGGCTACGGCACCCCCATCCACCGCGCGGCCCTGATGGCGGAAGGCATAAGCCCCCACCATCGCGCGGCATTCGGCACGGTGCGCCGCATCATGCAGGCATCCGTTTCCCCTTCTTCACCCCAAAGCGCGGAGCAGCCATCATGCTGAACAATTCATGAGCGGTGCAGTTATGATGGAATTGCCCCTGGACCAGGTCCTGCGGGGCGACTGTGTCGAGATGATGCGCACCCTGCCCGCAGGTTCGATCGACTGCGTGTTTGCGGATCCGCCATACAACCTGCAGCTGAAGGGCGAACTGCGTCGCCCCGATGACAGCGTGGTCGATGGGGTGGATGACGACTGGGACAAATTCACAGACCTTCAGGCCTATGACGAATTCACCCGTGCGTGGCTGACCGAAGCGCGGCGTGTGCTGCGCAAGGACGGCACGATATGGGTGATCGGTTCGTACCATAACATCTTCCGCATTGGCGCGATCCTGCAGGATCTGGGGTTCTGGATCCTCAATGACGTGATCTGGCGCAAATCCAATCCGATGCCCAATTTCCGTGGCCGCCGTTTTACCAACGCACATGAAACGCTGATCTGGGCAGCGCGCGGGCCGGACAGCCGTTACCGCTTCAATTATCAGGCGATGAAGGCGCTTAATGATGATGTGCAGATGCGCTCGGACTGGTATCTGCCGCTATGCACTGGCGGCGAGCGGCTGCGCAACGAACATGGCCTGAAGCTGCATCCCACCCAGAAGCCCGAAAGCCTGCTGCACCGGGTGCTGGTGGCGTCAACCAATGTGGATGACGTGGTGCTGGACCCCTTTACCGGCACCGGCACCACTACCGCCATGGCGCGCAGGCTGCGCCGCCGCTTTATCGGGATCGAGCGCCATCCCGATTATGCCGAGGCCGCGATCGGACGTGCCCGGCGCGAAAAACCCGTGCCACTGGACAGCGTCCTGACCACGCCCGCCCGGCGTGAAAGCCCACGCGTGCCCTTTGGCGTGCTGGTGGAGCGCGGCATGGTGCCTGCGGGCACAGTGCTTATGGACCGGCAGAAGCGGGTGCGCGCCACCGTGTCGCCCGATGGCACGCTGGTCAGCGGGCGACACCGGGGATCAATCCACAAAATGGGCGCGCTGCTGACCAATGCGCCATCGTGCAATGGCTGGACCTTCTGGTATTTCGAGCGCGAGGGCGAACTGACCCAGCTTGATGTGCTGCGCGGTGAAATCCGGGCGGAGCAGGCAGCCGTCGCCTCCTGAATAATGGCGCCGGGGCGGGAAATTACATTCATGGGCATGGCGGCGTGAACCGGCGTCCGGACCACGGCGGGCCGCACGACATGCCCGCAATGGAATGGAATGCGGCCCGTCATTCCGCCGGGCAGACGGATGAATACCTGTACAGCCAGCTTATTCCCTATATCGGGAACAAACGTAAACTGCTGGGTCTGATCGCGCAGGCCATTGCCGCGACGGGGGAAACCCCGGCCAGGACCGATTTCGTGGATTTGTTTGCGGGCACCGGAGTCGTCTCCCGGCTGGCCAAATGGCTTGGTTTTCGCGTGCTGAGCAACGACTGGGAACCATATAGCGAGATTCTGAACCGCTGCCATGTCGGCACGTCCGCGCCGCCGTGTTTTCACGGGGGGCGGGATTATGCGCAGGTCATAGCTGAACTGAATGCCCTGCCACCGTGCGAAGGGTGGGTGACGCGCCACCTGTGCCCCGATGATGACGTGAAATACGACACCGCGCGTGACAGGATGTTCTACATGCGCAAGAACGGCATGCGCATCGACGCCATTCGGGAACGGATTGCGCAGTGGGACCATGACGGCCTGCTTGACGTCGGGCAGAAGGCCTGCCTGCTTGCCCCCCTGTTGTACAGCGCCAGTTACAACAGTAATACCAGCGGCCTGTTCAAGGGATTCCACCGGGGGTGGGGCGGTCGTACCGGCACGGCGCTGTACCGTATTGCGGCAGACCTGCACCTGCAGCCCGCGTGTTTTATCGATAATGGGCGCGACAATACGGTCATGCGCATGGACGCGCATGCCCTTGCCACCCAACTGGCCGGACAGGTGGGGGAGGCAGCCATCGCCTACGTGGACCCGCCCTACAACCAGCACCCTTACGGCGCGAATTACCATGTCCTCAATACCGTGACGCTATGGGACCAGCCCGAACTTGCGCCAAAGATCACGGGACGCGACAAATCCGCGATCCGGCAGGACTGGCGCACGCAGCGGCGCAGCCCGTACAATCACCGGCATCAGGCGCTTGCGGCCTATCGTGACCTGTTATCCGCGCTGGATACGCGCTGGATCGCCACCAGTTACAGCACCGATGGCTTCATCCCGTTGCATGACATGGTCCGTGCAAATTGTGAACGTGGGGATGTGCGGGTTTTTACCCGTGGTTACAAACGTTATCGCGTCAGCCGTCAGCGTTATTCGGCGCGTCCGATGACTGTTGAATTCATCCTGCTGACCGATACGCGTGGCCGTGGTACCTGCACATCGGATGAGATCGTGCAGGAAATCATGATCATGGAAGCCCGGTTGAACCCGGCAGACGATGTCTGCAAATAACTGATGAATAAATAAAAGCTTCCAGTTGCCGCCTGGTTTTGAAAAAAGTGGCGTTCCTTTTGGGCTTTTGAAAAAGCCTTACCAAAAACTTCTTCTAGCTGCCCCCGAAGCCGAGGAACCCGATGGACGGGTCGGCATGGCCGCCGGATGCATCATAACGGTGATCGACGGTGGTGGCGGCATGGCGCGGCATGGTCAGTGGCGGGGTGTCGTCCTCGCCTTCCGCAAGGCTGTTCGATGCGAAGTGCGGGTCCGAATCCGAGAACGTGCGCATCGACAGCAGCAGGAAGGTGATGTCGTTGCGGTTCAGGTCAATCGCCATGTCCAGCGGCGTCTGCCCCAGTACGTTATGGCCGGTCATGTCCGCGCCACGGTTCAGGGCTTCCTTCGCCGCACCCAGGCTGCCACGGTTGATGGCGTCGAACAGCGCATCGGTCGGGTTCATGTCCGCGCTGGCGTGGCCGTGTTCTTCTTCACGCGATTCCGCGCCCGGCAGGGCAGCGGGTGGGGCGGCTGCCTTGGCTGCGCGGCGGGCTTCGGCCTTTTTCGCGGCTTCAGCGGCCTCGCCCTCGGCTTCCGCTTCATCGGCATCCTGTGCGTAAGCCATGTGCAGGGGCATGCACAGGCAGGGGATTCCTGCGAACAGGGCGGCGGCAAGAAGATAAATACCGGATCTGGAAATCATGTCCTGTCCCGAGAGTGAGCGTTCGACCGGGCGTGCGAAACTGCCACATGCCACCCGACAGTTCTGGTGATTACCGCAAAATTGCGGCGGATGCGATGCCTAATCATCTTTGTGTCAGGAACGGCTTTCCCGCCACCATGCCGCCAGCAGCATGACCAGCACGAACAGGCCCACCATCCAGGCGGGCAGCAGGGACGTGGCCTGCTGTCCCGATACGCTGTGCGCATTGCGCGCGGGAAAGGCAAACCGGTCGGATGTCGAGCGTGCGCGTCCGCTTTCCATGACAAGCTGCGGCAGGGACGGGGCCTGCGGGTTGTCACCCAGCCAGCGCACGCCCCCGCCGGTTGCCGCAGCCATTGGCGCCAGCAGGGATGCCGTCGCCCGCAGGTCGGCAAATTCAACCGGGTCTTCCATGCGCGGGGCGGCAAAGGCTTCATGGCCCGCATCATCGCGCACCGTCCATATCCCTTCCTGCCGCGCGGGCAGGCGGGCGCGGGCAAGCCCGGTATTGCCTGCAGGTTCCAGCGTTATGGACTGCGTGGCGCCATCGGGGGCGATCACATGGACAACCGGGGGCGGGCCGGATGTGACCGAACGGCGGGTAATGGTCATCTGGCCTGCCGATATTCCGGCCTCCAGCTGGTTTTCCTCCAGCTCCGGCTCCTTCATCAGCCAGTGCGAAATACGCCGCAGCAGTTCCGATTGTGGTCCTCCGCCACCTTCGCCATGCGACCACAGCCATGCCTGATCAGACAGCAGGAAGGCGACGCGCCCTTTGCCCGCGTGGTCAAGCACCAGCAGGGGCTGCTGGTCCGGGCCGGTCATCAGTACTTCGCCATTGGCTGAATCCGTGCGCAGGCCGCGATACCACGGCCCCCAGCCCGGTTGTGCGCCCGCTTTGTCAGGTGCCCCCGGCAGGCCGGAGGTCACGGGATGGCGCATACCGGTTTCCGTAAGGTCAGGACGGAAGCGGCGCACGGTCATGCCGTCGGTGGATGCCACGTGGGCAGGCAGGATGTCCGACAGCGGCGTATCCTGAAGCGATCCGGGGGTCAGGAATTCCGGTCCCCCGATCAGCAGCAGTCCACCGCCTGCACGGATGTGATTGACGATATTGCGCAGATAGGCTTCGGGCAGGATGCCCCGGTTTTCAAACCCGTCGAGGATGATGAGGTCGAACTGGTCGATCTTCTGCTGGAACAGTTCGTTCACCGGAAACGCGATCAGCGCAAGGTCGGACAGCGGCGTGCCATCATCGCGATCAGGCGGGCGCAGGATGGTGAAGTGGACCAGATCGACAGACGGGTCGGCCTTCAGCAGTCGCCGCCATACCCGTTCACCCTGGTTGGGCGTGCCTGATACCAGCAGCACGCGCAGCCGGTCACGCACGCCGTTTATGCGGATGACATCATGGTTGTTGCGTGTCGAGACCTCACCAGGCAGTTCCGGGGCCGACAGGCCCACCAGCATCTCGCCCGGATGGGTGACGGGCAGGGTGATGTCCTGTGGCTGTCCGATCCGCACGGGACGCGAAAAGGTCGTGCCATCGCCCTGCGTCAGCGTAAGCTGGGTGGTGGCGTCCGGGGGCGGGTGCGCGCCCTGGTCATCGATCTCGACACGGATGGTGACATCCTTGCCCACTATGGCGAATGGCGGGGCCTGCAGCACGCGCAGGTGACGGTCCGTTTCCTCGCCGCGTCCGGTCAGCAGCACATGCAGTGGCAGCATTGTGCGGTGGCCGTGCCCGTCATCGGGGTTGAGCATGTCAGGCACGCTGGCGGGGATGTCATGGTCCTCGCCATCAGTTACCAGTACGGCCCCGGCAAGGCGGGAGGGAGGGATATCCGCCGCCGCCTGCCTTAACGCGCCAAACAGCCGCGTGCCGCCATGTTGTGCTTCACGCAATGTGACGATACGCGGCACAAGCCCCGGCACGCGGTTCATTTCAGCCTGCAGGCGCTCGGCGGTATTGCGCGCCATGTCGCCCCGGTTGCGTTCGGACATGGAGGCCGACTGGTCCACCACGATCAGCGCGGTTTCGGGCAGGGGGTGCCATGTTTCGGTAATGCGCTGCGGGTCACACAGCCACGCGATCACACCCAGGGCAGCCAGCAGACGCCACACGCTGCCGCGCACCCGGCGCGCAAGGCCCGTGATCGCCATGACAGCCACGGCGGCAAGCAATATGTAGATGCACCACAGGGGCACCTGCGGACTGAATGCCATCATGTGACGCGACAGGTCGGGCATGCCCATCATTCCCCCAGCCGTTTCAGCAGGGCGGGCACATGAACCTGATCCGCCTTGTAATTGCCCGTCAGCGCATAAATCACCGCATTGACCCCGAACCGGTAGGCCAGCACGCGCTGGTCCGCCCCGTCAGGGACGGGGGCATAGGGCGTATTGCCGCTGTCATCCACTGCCCATGCATGCGCCCAGTCGTTGCTGCCGATGATGACGGGACTGACGCCGTCATTGGTGCTGTCGCCTTCCTGCGCCACCCAGACCGGCATGCCGTCGTACCGGCCGGGAAAGTCATGCAGCAGGTAAAACGTGTGCGACAGCACATGGTGGTTATCCAGTTTTGCAAGGGGCGGGATGTCCAGCCCCCCCGTCATGCGCCGCAGGGCCGCCGCCGTGCCGGGCGCCGATCCGGTATAGCCGCTGGCATTGTCGGGGGCGGTGGCCGGGTCCTGTCCCTGCGTGTCGATCATCAGGATGCCGCCATGGCGCATATAAGTATTCAGCGCCGCCGTGCGCGCAGGTGTGGTGCTGGCGTCCGCCGTTACAGGCCAGTAAATGAGCGGGTAATACGACAGGTCATCGTGTTCCGGCACTACGCCATCAGGATGGCCCAGCACGGCGGAGGTCCGGGCATTGACATAATCCGACAGGCCCTGCAGCCCTTCCTTCGAGACATCATCGATATCTGCATGTCCGGTAACGATATAGGCCAGCCGGGTTTCCAGTGCGGCCTGAGGCACGTCAGGGGGAATGTCCGCCCCGTGGGCGGGGCCGTGCGCCATGCAGGCCAGCGCCAGCATGGCGCCCGTCGCCCGTCGCCCCCATCTGCGGCCGCGCTGCAGCACGCTGATCGCGCCATCCACGATCAGCAGCAGGGTGGCCAGGACCATAAGCATCGGCCCGATGGCAAGATCGGGCACCTGTCCACGCAGGTCCGATGTCGTGCCGATGGTGTCCTGCGCCACCAGCCGGGCCGGGCCATCACCGGGGTTGAGCGCGCGACGGCTGTTGCGCGGGCCATACAGTCCCGGCGGATGTTCCGGTGTTGGCGCGGTGCGGCCAAAGGCGTCGGCCCGCAGCGCCTGCGCGCCCGCGGGCGGCGTCACCAGCGCGCCATCACCATCCAGTGTCATGTAGGGGGCAAGCAATGTCGCCCCCGCCGGTGTTTCGATCCCCGATGCCTCATCGATCAGGTGCTGCAGCATGCCTACAAACAGCCCCGACAGCGGCAGGTTGGACCATTCCGCCGTGCTGGTGACATGGAACAGCACGACCTGACCCGCCCCAAGGGCGGCATGCGTGACAAGTGGCGTGCCGTCAGTCAGCCGTGCCCAGCTATGGCTGTCCAGATCGGTGGACGGTTGCGCCAGAACCTGTCGCGACACCGTGACATCGGCAGGGATATCAAGGTCATGGAATGGAGAGGTCGCAGGGAAGGGGGCAAGGTGCTCGGGCCTGCTCCATGACATGGTGCCGCCCAGCACCCGCTCGCCCCCCATCAGGGGGACAGGCAGCAGCGTATCCGCTGGCTTCGGGTCCGGGCTGGCGCTGCTGTCGCTGCTGTCGCTCTGGACCAGCAGGGGGCCGGCAAAACGGATCAGGGTGCCCCCGCCGCGTACCCATGCTTCCACTTTCCTGCGGCTGTCGGGGCTGCCCAGTGTGCCGTCGGGTGCGATGATGACCGAAAGCGGACGGGCCAGCAGTGTGTCCAGATCCCCTTCGCGCAGTTCGGCGGTGGGCTGTAATGCGCGGCGCAGGTAGAACAGGCTGCCCATCAGTGGCGTGTCGGATGATGTGCTGGAAATAAGACCCACGGGGCGCTGGCGCTCACGTTCATCCAGCAGGCGCACGCCGCCCGGCCCGTTCACGCCATCCAGCGACAGATGATCGACCTTGTTACGCAGCTCTGCTGGCAGATCGGGTGTGATGTCCACATGGTCGCCACCTGCGGGCAGGGTCACGGGTACAAGGGCCAGTGTGCCCCCGGTGGCGGTTTCAAGCCGTAGCAGCCATGTGCGCGGCTGGGGGCGCGGCACGGCGCGCAGGCGGGTGGCCAGCCCGTTTTCGCCACTGCCCGGCGCCGTAAGCAGGGTGATGTCCGAACCGGGCAGGTACATTTCATGCACCGGCCCGATTTTGGCCAGTGCAGCGCCAAACGCGGCATCTGCGGGTGTGGCCAGTCCGTCCGCAAGGTAAATGACCGGTCCGCGCCAGTTCTGCTGCGCCAGTTGCCCCAGCGCGTGTGTGGCAGCCACCCGGTCCACTGGCCACGCACGGGGCAGGAGCGGGTCGATCATGCCGCGCAGCACCTGTGCCTGCTGCGTGGGCTGGATCGTCATGGGATCCAGCGCGTCACTGCGTGCCGTCAGAAGCAGGCGCGCGCCATGCCCGGTGCGCGACAGATGATCCAGCAGCCCGTCCAGCGCGTGGATGCGCTGGGGCCATGTGCTTGCAGCGGCCCAGCCATTATCCACCACGATCAGGCAGTCAGCATCCGCAACACCTGCCTGCCCGCGGGGAAAGATCGGCTGCGCCAGTCCCAGCACCAGCAGCCCCACGGCGGCACAGCGCAGCAGCAGCCGCCACAGGGGGGCGGATGTCGCATCCGGCGGCGGCGCGTTGAGCGTGCGCAGCAGGGCCATGGGTGGAAAGGACTGCACGCGTGGGGCGGGCGGCAGGGCATGCAGCAGCCACCACACGACGGGCAGCGCCAGCAGTCCCGGCAGCATCCATGGCGCCAACAGCATCATGGCCCGTTTCCCATTCCCGGCAGCGCGTGTAGCGCCAGCAGGGCCTTTTCCGGTGGCTGGTCCGTCAGGTGCGGCACCGGCGGGCTGCCCGCCGCCTGGCACAGGGTGGCCAGCCGGTCCTGATGGCGGGTCCATATCGTGCGGTAGTCATGGCGGAGTGCGGCACTACCATTGAGCAGCACGGTCGTGTCATCCTCCAGCCCGGTAAAGCGGGTGTGCCCTTCATATGGAAAAGCGGTTTCCGCCGGGTCAATCACCTCGATCAGCGTGCAGGTCGCCTGACGCGCGGTCGCCGCGCGCAGGAAGTCCGCCAGCTGTGCTGCGGGATAAAGCCCGTCACCAAACAGCAGTACCCGGCTGCGTGCGGGAATGGCGGCAGCCTGTGGCAGGTCGGGTTCGTCTGCCGTGTTGCGCAGGGCCGCGATCAGGGCGTGAGCCATCTGTTCCAGCGCCTGCCGCCCGCGCAGGCGCAGCGGCGGACCGCCGGCAGCACCCAGCAGGCGAATATCCTCCCCCCGTCGCAGCAGCATGGCGGCGCAGGCCAGGGCCAGCAGGAAGGCACGTTCGGCCTTCAGCGGCAGGTGCTCATCGGACCGCCAGCGCATGGATGCACTGTTATCACACCAGATACATATGGTATGTGGGGTCTGGGCTTCATGTTCGCGCACGAAAGCCCGGTCCCCGCGTGCCGACTGCCGCCAGTCGATATGGGTCGCGGCCTCGCCAGCCATGGCGGGACGGTACTGCCAGAATTCCTCGCCCACGCCCGCCTTGCGCCGGGGATGGGGGCCAGCGCCCGCATTCCATGCGATCCGGCGTGCCGTCACGATCAGGCCCGGCAGCCTGCTGGCCAGTGAGTCCGCCAGGGCAATGGCCGCAACCGGATGCCGGGGCAGGAAGGCGGTCGCATCCCCATCATGGCCCGATGGGGTGGACGACGCCCGGGCCGGGCCCCGTGGGGGGCGCCCGGACAGACGCGTGAGAAAGGACAGGGCTGCGCGCAATGTCAGCCGATCCGTCCGACCAGTGTATCGATCAGCGTGCCCAGGCGGACATTTTCCGCCCGCGCGGTAAAGGACAGCGCCATGCGGTGGGCCAGGATGGGGTGGGCCAGTGCCGCCACGTCCTCGATGGTGGGGGACAGACGGCCTTCCAGCAGCGCCCGCGCGCGGGTGGCCAGCATCAGCGCCTGCGCCGCGCGCGGGCCGGGGCCCCATGCCACGGCTTCGCGTATGGTCGGGTCATCGGTCGTCTCGGGCCGGGCCGCGCGGACAAGGCGTAAGATCGCATCCACCACCTGTTCGCCCACCGGCAGCGCGCGCACCAGTTCCTGTGCGGCCAGCACGTCGGTTGCCGCCAGAACGGGCCGGGCCGTGGCCGTGGTGGTGCCCGTCGTGGCCAGCAGCATGGCGCGTTCGGCACTGGCGTCGGGAAAGTCGAGCGTCACCTGCATGAGGAAGCGGTCAAGCTGCGCTTCGGGCAGGGGATAGGTGCCTTCCTGCTCGATCGGGTTCTGGGTGGCCAGAACATGGAAGGGGCGGGGCAGCAGGTGGTTGGTGCCCGCGATGGCGACCTCATGCTCCTGCATGGCCTGCAGCAGTGCGGACTGGGTGCGGGGGCTGGCGCGGTTGATTTCATCGGCCATCAGCAACTGGCAGAATACCGGCCCCGCCACGAAGCGGAAGCTGCGGCGGCCTCTTTCGTCCTCGTCCAGTATCTCGCTGCCCAGAATGTCGGATGGCATGAGATCGGGCGTGAACTGCACGCGTCGCGCATCCATGCCCATCACGTGACCCAGCGTTGTGACCAGCAGGGTCTTGCCCAGTCCCGGCGCCCCCACCAGAAGTGCATGTCCGCCCGATATGATGGAGGTCAGCACAAGGTCGATCACCCGGTCCTGCCCCAGTATGACGCGGCCGATTTCCGCGCGCGCATCCCGCAGGCGCACGCCCATGCTTTCGGCCCGGGCTGCGATCTGTTCGCCCGTGGGGGATGGGGGGGATGTCATGCCCGCCTGCGGCGCCGCATGGAGGGGAGGGGTATCATCCATGGTCATCATTCCAACAGTCTGACAGGTCCGGGGGTTTCATCAACCCGGTGTTGATCCCTATATCAAGTCCAGCAGCTTCCATAGTGTCGGGTTAACGCAATTGATGGACGATTTCGAGACAGGTGAGACCATGCCCTCCCTTTCCACGGGGCGGGCGGGCACATGCGGCGCGCTGCCGTTCCTGATCAGGCGTGACGGGACATGGCTGTACCGTGGCTCCCCCATCCGTCGCAAGCCGATGGTCTGCCTGTTTGCTTCCACCCTGCGGCGTGACGCGCAGGGCGGCTACCGCCTGCAGACCCCGGTCGAGCAGGGTACGATTGAAGTGGAAGACGCGCCCTTCGTCGCAAACCACCTGGAATGGCATGGCTGCGGGCGGGGGCAGGTGCTGTCGTTCCGCACCAATGTGGACCAGGTGATCTGTGCCGGGCCGGATCACCCGATTCGCTGCGCGTGGGACGTGCCATGCGAAGGCTGCGGCACGGGACCGGTGCCCTACCTGCATGTGCGTGACGGGGACGGCGCATTGCCGATCGAGGCACGGATCGCACGCCCCGTCTATTACGAACTGGCGGCGCTGGCGGTGGAGGGTATCTGCCGTGGCGTACCCTGCCTGGGGGTATGGAGCCGGCATGTGTTTTTCCCGCTATCCACCCTGCCGGACGAAACCTGACGATGAAGGCGGGCAATCTGCTTGATGCTCTGCATCGGGACATGCCCGATGTGGCGCGGCACCTTGCGCGGATATGGGGTATCGTGCCCGATGCGCGGCTGGTGGGCGGGGCTGTGCGCGACCTGCTGTGCGGGCGCGGGGTGGCGGATATCGACCTTGCCAGCCCGCATGCGCCCGATGTGGTCATGGCGCGGCTGAAACAGGCGGGAATACGCGTGGTGCCCACGGGGCTGTCGCATGGCACGGTGACGGCCGTGCTGGATGGCCATCCGTTCGAGATCACGACCCTGCGCCGTGATGAGGAAACCGATGGCCGCCACGCTACCGTAACCTGGACCCACGACTGGCGCGAGGACGCGGCGCGGCGGGATTTCACCATAAACGCCATGTCGTGTGACAGCGCGGGCGTGGTGCATGATTATTTCAACGGGCAGGCAGACCTGGCGGCGGGGCGGATCCGCTTCGTGGGGGATGCCCGCCTGCGTATTACGGAAGATGGGCTGCGCATCCTGCGGTTTTTCCGCTTTCAGGCCCGTTACGGCGGGGACGCGCCCGAACCGGAAGCGATGGCCGCCATCACTGTCCTGTCGGGCATGATCGACCGGCTTTCGGTCGAACGGGTGTGGTCGGAACTGCGTCGTATCCTTGTCGGGCCGCATGTGGTGCGCACGCTGGCCCAGATGCACGCGTGCCACGTGCTGGGCCATGTCCTGCCCGAAGGCTACGACATCGACCGCCTTGGCCGTCTGCTGGCCTGTGGCGCGCCCGCGGATGCGGTGCTGCGCCTTGCGGCCCTGGTGTCGGGAGATGTGCGTGAGGTGGCGCGGCGGCTGAAGCTGTCGCGCGCCGATACCACGGCGCTGGCGCAGACACGCGGCGAACCCGTGCCGCTGCCCGGCATGGGGACGGGCGTGCTTGCGCCCATGCTGGCCGATCATGCGTTGCGTGACCTGTCGTGGCGCACATGGCTGCGTCAGGCTGACCTTGCCGGACAGCGATCGGATACGTGGGATGACCTGCGCGCCGTGCTGGAAGGGATGGAAAAGCCGGTCTTTCCGCTGGCAGGTCGTGATGTCATGGCCACCGGGCTGGCATCGGGCGCCATGGTGGGGCAGGTGCTGGCGCAGGTGCGGCAATGGTGGCTGGAAAACGGCTGCACGGCAGGCCATGCGGCCTGTGCGGCGCGCATGGATGCGGTATTGCGTGACAGCCCCACCCGCGGGACATAATTTGTAACCATGTGTCGCGGCCCTTTGTTTTGGGCGGCCATGCGGTTATAGGCCGGTTAATGAACGCGATTCAAACGCCCATGCCCGACAGGCAGGACACACCCACGCAAACGGTGTCGTCACGCAGCCTGATGCGCCGGCTGTGGCATGATGAACTGGCCTGTCACAAGCTGCGCATACTGGGTGTCATGGTGCTGACGGCGCTCATGGCCATATTCAGTGCGCTGTATCCGCTGGTGATCCAGCGCGCGCTGGACATGTTTGCCGACCACGACCCGCGTATCCTGTATCAGGTGCCGCTGCTGGTGGTGGTGATTACGGTGGCGAAGGCCATATCGCAGTACGGGCAGTCTATCGCGGTGCAGTCGCTGGTGCTGCTGGTCATACGCGGCCTCCAGCAGCGCATGTTTCACCATCTGGTCCATGCCGACATATCCCGCATCGAAACCGAGGCCCCGGCCCAGATCGCCGCACGTTTTACCACCGACGCCATGGCGATTCGTGAGGCAATGATCCGCGCCACCAACGCACTGGGGGATGCCGTGACGGTGGTGGGGCTGATTGCCTCCATGCTGTACATGGACTGGGAACTCAGCCTGATCGCTGCCGTGCTGTATCCCATCGCGGCCATGCCGGTGCGCAGGCTGGGCAAGCGCCTGCGCCGCGAGTCCGGTGGCGTGCATGAGCAGGTGGGCGAGACAAGCGCCATGCTGACCGAAAGTTTCAGCCAGTCGCGTACCATCCGTGTCTATCGGCTGGAAGGATCGGAAGAACGCCGGGCGGCGCATGTGCTGGACGGACTGCATGCGGGGCTGTTGCGCATTGCGCGGGGACGCGCACGCGTGGACCCGATGCTGGAAGTGCTGGGCGGGGCCGCGGTCGCGGCCGTGCTGGGTTTTGCCGGGTGGCGCGCGACGCAGGGCGGGGCCACGTTGGGTGATTTTTCGGGGTTTGTCGCGGCCCTGCTGCTGGCGGCGCGTCCGTTGCGCGCGCTGGGCACCCTTAATATCGCCCTGCAGGAGGGGCTTGGCGGCCTGCAGCGCGTGTTTGACGTAATTGATGAACCCGTGGCCGTAGCCCAGGCCCCCGATGCGATCGACCTGCCGCCCGGTGGGGGGGACCTGCGATTTGAACAGGTGACGTTCCGCTACCCCGATGGGCGCATGGGGCTGGAGGGACTGGATTTCGTGGCCAGTCCCGGCCTGACCGTAGCCCTGGTCGGCCCGTCGGGGGCGGGCAAGTCCACAGCACTTTCGCTGATCCCGCGCCTGCATGACGTATCGGGTGGCCGTATCACGATTGATGGCGTTGACCTGCGCCGTCTGGTCCTGTCGCAACTGCGCGATGCCATTGCCTATGTCAGTCAGGATACGCTGCTGTTTGACCTGCCGGTCATGGACAATATCCGCATGGGCAACCCGCAGGCGGATGATGAGCAGGTCAGGGCGGCCGCACGGGCAGCGGCGGCGGATGACTTCATCCAGGCCCTGCCACGGGGCTATGATACGATGGTCGGTCCCGGCGGGCAGCGCCTGTCGGGTGGGCAGCGGCAGCGCGTGGCGCTGGCGCGCGCCCTGCTGCGCAACCCGCGCGTGCTTTTGCTGGATGAGGCGACAAGCGCGCTGGATAGCGAAAGCGAGGCCATTGTCCATAATGCCCTGACGCACCTGCGTCACGGACGCACGACCATCGTGGTGGCGCACCGCCTGTCCACCGTGCGTTCAGCCGATCTTGTGGTGGTCATGGCGCAGGGCCGTGCGGTCGAATGTGGCACGCATGATGCGCTGATGGATGAAAACGGGCTGTATGCCCGCATGGTACGTAATCAGGCCTTTACGCTGTAAACTGCGCTGAAAGTGAGTCCGGGCCGGTGATGGCGGTTGAAGTGTTGCAAGCTTCGTGCAATGCATTGACCGACCCGTTCGGTCAATGCGTGGATGACAGGATCAGGGGCTGCAATCAAAGTGATGATGAGGGAAGCAGATGGCCGCGGACGAAGGTAAGGCACCTGAAGACGGACAGACCGCACAGGATACAGGGGCACAGGATACAGGGAACGGGAAGAAGGAGGAGAAGGAAGCATCCCCCCGGCGGAAGCTGATCCTGATCGGTGGCCTTGTGGTGCTGCTTATACTGGGTGGCCTTTACTGGTTCCTGCACCGTAATGAAGTCGAGACGGATGACGCCTTTACCGCCGGTCGCGCGGTAGCGGTTGCCCCCCATGTGTCCGGCTACGTGACTGAACTGCTGGTGAACGATAACCAGTTCGTTCATCAGGGTGATGTCATTGCCCGCATTGATGATCGTAACTGGCGCGCCCAGCGCGACCAGGCTGCGGCGGCCGTGGATATCGCGCGTGCGCAGGTCCGCAATTACAGCCTGCTGTCCGAAGTCGCGAAAAAGAACTTTCCCGGTCACCTGATGGTGGCGCAGGGCCAGTTGGCACAGGCGCAGGCACAGGAATTCAAGGCGGAAACCGACTACCGCCGCCAGCATGGCGTAACGCGCGAGGCGACATCGCAGCAGAACATCGATTATGCCACCGCAGCACTGAATGCCGCCAAGGCGCAGGTGCTTGAGGCACAGGGTAACCTTGAAACCGCCCTGCCGGTCATTCCCAATATCTCCAGCACCGAAGCCCGCGTGACCGAGCAGCAGGCCCAGTTGGCGCAGGCGGAAGCCAAGCTGCGCGAGGCCGAACTGAACGTGGAATGGACCCAGATCCGCGCTCCGCATGATGGCTGGATTTCCCAGCGTAACATCGAACGCGGCACCTATGTCACGGCGGGCCAGACCGTCGTGTCCGTTGTCGAACCCGAAATATGGGTGGTGGCCAACTACAAGGAAACGCAGCTGACCCACATGCGTCCGGGCCAGAAGGTGGACATTGCGATCGACGCCTATCCGTTCCTGAAGCTGAAGGGGCATGTTGATTCGCTGCAGTTGGGCACAGGTGCGACCTTCAGCGCCTTCCCGCCGGAAAACGCCACCGGCAACTATGTGAAGATCGTACAGCGCGTGCCGGTCAAGATTCTGATTGACGAAGGGCTGCGACAGGACCTGCCTCTGTCGATCGGCCTGTCGGTTGAACCGACGGTCCACACGGAATGAGCGCGCAGGCAGCGTCCACCGGAGCGGCGGATGGCACGAACTGGAAACCGAAACACAATCCGTGGCTGATCGCCGTGGTCGTGACGGTGGCCGCCTTCATGGAAATCCTGGATACCACCATCGTCAACGTGGCGCTGCCGCATATCGCGGGTAACCTGTCATCCACATATGATGACGCGACATGGACACTGACGTCCTACCTTGTGGCGAACGGGATCGTACTGACGATCTCGGGCTGGCTGGGCAAGCTGTTCGGGCGCAGGCATTACTTCCTGATCTGTATTTCCATGTTTTCGCTGTCGTCCTTTCTGTGTGGCATTTCCACCAGCCTGCCCGAACTGATCGTATTCCGGCTGATGCAGGGTTTTTTTGGCGGTGGCCTGCAGCCCAACCAGCAATCCATCATCCTTGACACCTTCCCGCCCGACAAACGGGCGGCCGCCTTCGGCCTGACCGCCATCGCCACCGTCGTGGCGCCGGTGCTTGGCCCGTCACTGGGCGGGTGGATTACCGACAATTATTCATGGCGGTGGGTATTCTTCATCAACGTGCCGGTGGGCATACTGGCCACAATCGCGGTGTCGATCATGGTCGAGGACCCGCCATGGGCGCGCAAGCAGAAGGCGCCTCTGGACTTCGTGGGCATCGGGCTGATCACCATCGGCTTCGGCTGCCTTGAAGTGGCGGTTGACCGGGGCGAGGACGAGGACTGGTTCGGTTCGCGCATGATTGTCATCATGGCGATCCTTGCCGTCCTTGGTATTGGCGGGGCGGTCATCTGGCTGTTGCGCGCCAAGAACCCGGCGGTGGATTTGCGCGTGTTCAAGGACCGCAATTTCGCGGTGGGCACGGGACTTATGGGCGCGGTGGGGGCGCTGCTCTATTCCTCGGCCATTATCGTGCCGCAGTTTTCACAGCAGATCATGGGTTATACCGCGACCCTGTCCGGCCTGATCCTGTCGCCCGGTGGCATGGTGGTGATCGTGCTGATCCCGCTGGTGGGCATCGGGATGAAGTACATCCAGCTCCGCTACATCATTGCGTTTGGTTTCTTCCTGATGGGGCTGTCCATGCTGTGGTCGGCGCAGTTGGTGCCTGATCTGGATTTTCGTCATCTGGTCCTGTTCCGCATGAGCCAGACGGGCACGATGGCTTTCCTGTTCGTGCCGATTTCCACCATAACCTACGCCACCCTGCCGCGCCGGCTGAACGCCGATGGGTCCGCCCTGTTCAGCATGGCGCGTAACGTTCTGGGGTCGCTGAGTATTTCGGGGGCGACTGCACTGGTGACCGAACTGCGTCAGGCGCACCAGAACCAGATGGTCCACTGGATGACGCCGTATCACCAGCCGTTCAATGAATACCTGGCCCAGAGCCGTGC
The DNA here is from genome assembly GCF_006538165.1 of Komagataeibacter diospyri. GTDB lineage: Bacteria > Pseudomonadota > Alphaproteobacteria > Acetobacterales > Acetobacteraceae > Komagataeibacter > Komagataeibacter diospyri. The sequence goes on along the minus strand of NZ_BDLU01000032.1, from coordinate 271,141 downwards.
GGTCGCGGTTGCGCGTGGCTATGCGCAGGGGGTGGTGAATAATGTGGCCATGGGACACCTGTACAAGGAATTCCAGCGGCAGGTGGCCATCCTTGCCTATAACGAGGTCTTCATGATCCTTGGCATAGGCTGCATGCTTGTCGTACCGTTCTGTTTTCTCATGTCGCCGCTTAAGGGTGGGGACAAGTAACAGAAATTTCCGAGGTGCCGTCTTTTTTCAAAAAGGCGGCATTCTTCTGCAGCTTTTTGAAAAAATCTTCACCGAAAACTTTTGCAGTTTTCTCAAGACAGCAGGGAATTGGATACATGCCGGGTGTCATCAGGGTTGTCTGTGCGGCGGTCATCGTGCGTGAGCGCCTGCTGGTCGTGCGCAAGCGCGGCACGACCGCCTTCATGCTGCCCGGCGGCAAGCCCGATGCGGGGGAACGGCCCGAACAGGCACTGATGCGTGAAATCCGCGAGGAACTGGGCTGTGACCTGACGCCGGGCATGGAACTGGCGGGTGATTTTACCGATGTCGCCGCCAATGAACCCGGCTTTATCGTGCAGGCGCGCATCTGGACCGGGCAGTTGCATGGCACACCGGATGCTGGTGCCGAAATTGCGGAACTGCGCTGGATCGGGGCAGGGGATATGGCGGATCTGGATCTTGCGCCCCTGTTGCGGGGCAGGACGATGGCCGTCCTTGTCCAGACGGGGCTTATGCCTCAGGCAGCCATGGCGTAGCGGGCGAAATACACCGCAAGCTTCGTGTAGATATCTTTCTTGATGCCGACATTCAGATGCGGCAGCTGGTCCAGCCTGACCCATTTCCACATATCGAATTCCACAGGCAGGTGCGTATCCAGCCTGATGTCGGAATCCTGTCCTGTGAAGCGCAGGGCAAACCATTTCTGTGTCTGCCCCCGGTAACGTCCCCCCAGCGCCCTGCCAATCAGGTGCGCTGGCAGGTCGTAGCTGAGCCATTCGGGATAAGTGCCGATGATTTCGGCGGCACAGGTGCCGATTTCCTCATGCAGTTCGCGCATGACGGCGGCCTGCGGATCTTCCCCTTCGTCAATGCCGCCCTGCGGGCACTGCCATACGCCCTGATCCGGCGGGCCGCCCGCGCCTTCCATGTCGGTGCGGCGCGCGACAAGCACCATGCCCTGTCGGTTGAACAGCAGCGCCCCCACATTGGGGCGATAGGGCAGGTCGGTCATGGCAGTGGCTTCCAGCTGGATCAGGGATGGGCAGGCGCGGCAGGTGCCGTTGCCGGAGGGGCAGGCGGCGGTGTCGTGGGGCCTTCCTTTTCCGCCGGGGCGGCAGGTGCTGCGGGCGAGGTCGGTGTCGCAGGCGTGGTCGTGGGGGACGCGGGCGCTGCGGCCTTGGGGGGGACGGATGCGGACGGCACCGGGGTCGCCTGCGTCCTGTCGTCATGAATCGGCGGTTCAGCCGCAACCGGCAGTCCTGCCATGGAGCGCACGACCCTCAGCCCTTCCTGCAGCTGGAAGTCGGTCGTGGGCTTTGTCGGGTCGAATGTGGGCCAGTTGGCGGGCGGCTGCGCCGGAATGGACTTGGCTATGGCGGGCAGGTCGGTGCGTGATGGGGGCTGCGCGGTATTGCCGCCCCGGTTCTTGATGATATGCGCCAGATCCGCTTCGTGGATGCTGTAGCCCGCGTCGTCATGCGCTTCGCGCACGGGAATGTCGGGCATGATGCCCAGCCCCTGTATGGAACGGCCCGACGGGGTGTAGTACCGCGCCGTGGTCAGGCGGATCGCGCCTTCACCGGGGATGGGCAGGATGGTCTGCACCGATCCCTTGCCGAATGTCTTTTCACCCAGCAGCACGGCGCGCTGGTGGTCCTGCAGCGCACCGGCCACGATTTCACTGGCTGAAGCCGAGCCACCATTGATCAGCACGACAATCGGCAGGCCGCCGGTAATGTCGGTGTTATGGGCGTCCCAGCGCTGGCTGTCCTGTGGATGGCGGGCGCGGGTTGAGACGATTTCACCGCTGCGGATGAAATCGGACCCCACGTCGATTGCCTGTGTCAGCAATCCGCCCGGATCGGATCGCAGGTCGATGATCAGGCCCGCCATCCTGTTATGGGTCTGGGCCTGCAGTTTCTTGTACGCGGCCAGCAGGCCGGACTGCGTTTCCTCGTTGAACTGCGCGATTCGGATGTAGCCGATGTTATCATACAGCGCGGACTTGATGACCTGCAGCGGGATGATGGCGCGGGTCAGGGTGACGATGATGGGTTTGGGCGCCTTTTCCCGGATCAGCGTCAGCGTGATGCGGGTATCGGGCTTGCCGCGCATCTGGGTCACGACCTGATCCAGCGGCTGGCCATCGATGTTCTTGCCATCGATCGCGACAATGAAGTCACCAGGCTTGATGCCCGCGCGGGCAGCAGGCGTGTCGTCGATGGGGGAGACGACGCGCACATGCCCATCCTCGCCCTGGACTTCCAGCCCAAGGCCGCCAAACGATCCCTTGGTCTGGACCTGCAGGTCGGAAAACTGCTTTTCCGTCATGTAGGAGCTGTGCGGGTCAAGGCCGCTGAGCATTCCGTTCAGGGAATTGGTGATCAGGTCGCGTGTCGAGACCGGCTCGACATAATTGGCCTTCACCTTTTCCAGCACGTAACCGAACAGGAACATGAGCTGTTCGATTTCGTGGGGGGAATTGTCATCCTTGGAGACAGTGTCCGCCGCATGGGCCATGGGGGCGATATCGCCCCACCTGCCGGCTGAATAACGTGCAATCTGCGGGGCCGCCGCGATCCCTGCAAGAAAGGCGCAACCGATCAGCAAGCCATTACGGAACTTCATGCGTCGTTGTCTCCTGGATGCCCGCCAACATGATCTGGCTGGCCTGCATGTAATCTTCGCGTTGCGTTGTAACGTGGTCTTGCCCATCCGTCACGGGTGGGCAGCATATACCGAACCTGCATGCGGATAAAACCGTCTCGTGCCCATATTACAGATAGGGGGCCGGATTGACGGTACTGCCTCCATGGCGCAACTGCACGAACAGGGTGGGCCTGCTGCCGCCGCCATTCCATTGTGGCATCTGTCCTACTGCCGCGCCGTGACTGACCTGCTGGCCTGCCGCCACCGCGATTTCACCCAGTCCCGCCAGCACGAAGCGGTAATGCTTGCCACAGTCAAGGATCATCATCTGCCCATAGGTGCGGAACGCGCCCGCGAAATCAATACGCCCCGTGCATGGCGCGCGCACGGTCGCGCGTGACGGCGGGGCATAGGTGATGCCGGTGGCCGGGCCGCTTTCGGTCGGGTGGCCCCATGCGGTCAGCACCGTGCCCGCCACGGGCGCGCCCGCGCTGGCGCTGGTGGCGGGGGCAATGCCGGGGCCGGCACCCGTGGCCATGTCATGCGCCTGCCTGCGGGCGGCGGCGGCGGCCTGCATGTTATGGGCGCGTTCGGCGGCGCGGGCGGCTTCTTCCAGGTTCTTTTCCGCCTGTTCTTCCGTCGCCTCGATCCGGGCTATGGCGTCCTGCACGCTGGATGCGCGGCGGGCGGCCTCTTCCACCGCCTGCGTGGCGGAGGCGGCGGCGGCGTTGGATCGCTGCTGGGCCTCCAGCGCCGCATGGGCCGCACGGTTGACCGCATCACGCCGGGTTTCGCGCTCGTTGACCACCAGGCGCATCTGCTGCTGCTGCTGGGCCAGTTCACCGTCCAGTTGGGCAAGCCGGGTGCGGCGGTCATGGATGGCGCGGGCCTGGTTGGCGATATCGCCCATCATGCCATGCACCACCAGCAGGCCGGTGACCGCGCGGTCGGCAGGCAGGGGCACGGCCAGAAGCGTATCCGCCGGGTAAAGCGACAGCCGCTCCGCCAGTGGCAGCAGGGGGGACAGGCGCGCGACTTCACGGGCAAGCTGCTGGCGCAGGGCGGCCTGTTCGGTATGCAGGTCGGTAATGCGGCTGTCCAGGTCGGCGGCCTGCTGTTCGGTATGCTGCAGGCGGGCGGTGGCATCGACCGTGGCGGCAGACAGGCTGGCGGCCTTCTGCGCGTCCTGACGGGCCTGTTCGCGGGCTTCGAGTTCCACCTTACGGCGTTCTTCCAGGTCATGCGCCTGCTGCTGCTGGCGCGCGACAAGGCTTTCACGCGCGCTCCGCGCGGCTTCAAGCTGCTGGCGAATGTGCTGCTCGCGCTCGGTGGACGCATGGGGGGCGTTATGGGAACCGGTCCCGGTCGGGGCATGATGGGATGCGGGCGCGCCCCATGCCGATACCGCCATGCAGCAGGCAAGGACGATCCCGCTGGCCATACAGCCATGCCAGCGGGCAGTCAGGGTCAGGCCGGGTGTCAGGATGGCGTGGCCCCGTCCAGCAGGGAATGGCCGGTCATCGCCGCAGGCTGGGGCAGGCCCATAAGCTGCAGCAGCGTGGGCGCGAGGTCGGCCAGACGCCCGTCATGCAGGGCCGCCCCCTGTAATCCGCTCAGGACAACAGGAACCACATTGAGCGTATGCGCCGTATGCGGGCCATTGGTTTCGGGGTCGAACATGGTTTCGGCATTGCCATGGTCGGCGGTGACCAGCAGCGCGCCACCGGCATGGTGGATGGCGTCGGCAATGCGACCCAACCCCTGGTCCACGGCTTCGACTGCCTTGATCGCGGCCGACAGCACGCCGGTATGACCCACCATGTCGGCATTGGCGAAGTTCAGTACGATCAGGTCGTATTTACCGCTTCTGATGGCTTCCACCGCGCGATCCGTCAGTTCCGGGGCGGACATTTCGGGCTGCAGGTCATAGGTCGCGACCTTGGGGGAAGGGACCATTACCCGGTCCTCGCCCGGCAGTTCGCTTTCGCGCCCGCCATTGAGGAAATAGGTGACGTGGGGATATTTTTCAGTCTCGGCCATGCGGATCTGCTTCAGCCCCGCCGCCGACACGACGTCGCCCAGCAGGTCATGCAGTTCCTGCGGCGGGAACAGCACGGTAATCAGTTCAGCCAGCCGGTCACTGTAGCGCGTCATGCCGGTCACTGCGGCAGGGTTGACCAGCTTCTCGCGTTTGAAGCCATCGAAATTCGGTTCCAGCAGGGCAGCGAGCAGCTGCCGGATGCGGTCGGCGCGGAAATTGAAGCTCAGCACGCCGTCGCCATCACGCATGCCGCCATATTCCCCGATAACGGTGGGGGGCACGAATTCATCCGTGGTGCCTGCTTCATACGCGCGGTCCAGTACCTCCAGCGGATCGCCCGCGTGGGGACCATCGCCCGCGACAATGGCATTGTAGGCCTTTTCCACCCGGTCCCAGCGACGGTCGCGATCCATGGCGTAATACCGGCCCGATACGGTGCCGACGCGTACGCCATCGGGCAGCGCGGACAGAAGCTGGCTGACATAGCCATGGCCGGACTGCGGGGCGGTGTCACGTCCGTCGGTAAAGATATGGAAGGTCACTGGCACGCCCGCGTCACGCACGATGCGGGCAAGCGCTATGGCGTGGTCCTGATGGGCGTGGACTCCACCGGGGGAGACAAGGCCCATGAGATGGCAGGTGCCACCGCTTTTTTTCAGCGCGGCGATGAAATCGCGCATGACCGCGCCGCGCGCCACCGACCCGTCGGCCAGCTCCGTGGAAATGCGCGGCAGTTCCTGCATCACCACCCGGCCCGCGCCGATATTCAGGTGGCCAACCTCCGAATTGCCCATCTGCCCTTGCGGCAGGCCGACATCCTCCCCACACGTCTTGAGGAAGGCATGCGGTCCCGCCTGCCACAGCCTGTCGAATGCCGGGGTGCGGGCGGAGCGCACGGCGTTGTCCGCCGGGTCTTCGCGCCAGCCAAAACCATCAAGGATGGCCAGCATGACGGGACGGGGTGCCTTGTGTGTATCTGCCTGGTCGTTCATGGGTATTGTCTCCCTGTTTTATTTTGGGTGGCATGATGCCCTAAAAGAAGCGGGCGCGAAATGCCCGTGTGCAGGAGGAAGGAAATCGTCATGACCGATACCGCCAATACCAGTGGGGCACAGTGTGGCTGCCTGACCCCTGAACAGCTGCGCATCCTGCGCGAACATGGGACGGAACGCCCCGGTTCCAGCCCGCTGAACAATGAAAAGCGTGCTGGCGAATATCGTTGCGCGGGCTGCGGGACGCCACTGTTCCGCTCTGGCACGAAATATGAAAGCGGGAGTGGCTGGCCATCGTTTTTCGATGCGATTCCGGGCGCAATCGGCACCACGACCGACACCAGCCATGGCATGACCCGCACGGAAGTGCACTGTGCCCACTGCAATGGCCATCTGGGCCACGTCTTTCCCGACGGGCCGCCGCCGACCGGCCTGCGCTACTGCATGAACGGACTGGCATTGACTTTCGTCCCGCGTGATGGCGCTAGCTGATCTGAACGAACCCGATCAAAGGAATGGATATGACCCAGCCTGCCGCCACGCATGATGAAGGCGTTGTTGTCGTCAGCCACCCGCTGGTGCAGCACAAGCTGACACTCATGCGTGAACGTCACACGTCAACGGGTGAGTTCCGCCGTCTTGCGCGTGAACTCAGCCTGCTGCTCGGTTACGAGGCCATGCGGGACCTGCCACTGGAACCGGTGGAAATCGATACCCCCATGGAACGCATGCAGGCATGGCGGCTGGCGGGCAAGAAGCTGTGCCTGATTTCCATCCTGCGGGCGGGGAACGGGATTCTGGACGGATTGCTGGACCTCGTGCCCTCGGCGCGGGTTGGCCATGTCGGGCTGTACCGTGATCCCGAAACGCTGGAACCGGTCGAATACTACCTGAAGCTGCCTGATGATGTCGGCAACCGCATCTGCCTGGTGGTCGATCCCATGCTGGCGACGGGACACAGCGCCGTTGCCGGCATTGACCGGCTGAAGCAGGCAGGGTGTGGGCGGATGGTCTTTGTCTGCCTGCTGGCCTCTCCCGAAGGGATCGCCTGCCTGCGCAAGACCCATCCGGATGTACGCATTGTCACCTGTGCCATTGACCGGGGCCTGGATGAACATGGCTATATCCGTCCCGGCCTTGGGGATGCGGGTGATCGTCTGTTCGGCACCAAATAGCAGAAGTTTTTGGTAAAGCGCTCTTCACAAGGCGTCGAAGAACGCCGCCTTTTTGAAAGGGCGGCATTCAAAAGATTTCTGGTCATTTATCAAATTTAAAAAAACCTGCGGGGCAATATACCTCGCAGGTTTTTATTTCGTGATATTGCGTGAACCCGTGGGTTCAGGCGCGGCGCACGATATAGGTCTTGGCCAGTTCCGCTTCCAGTGCGCGGGCGTGGTCGGGGTCGCGGGCTTCGACCATGATTTCCAGTTCGGCGGCCTGCACGCTGGGCGTGGTGAACAGGCGCTGGTGCGAAACCTCGATGATGTTGCCGCCCTCATCGCTGATCTTGCGTGAAATGTCGGCCAGCACGCCGGGGCGGTCGGGTATTTCCATCTTCAGGCACAGAAGCCGTCCGTCACGCAGCAGCGAACGTAGCAGCGTGTTGGCCAGGATGCGGCTGTCGATATTGCCGCCGGTTACCGGCAGCGCCACCCGCTTGCCCCGGAACAGTTCGGGGTAGGTCAGCACGGCGGCAAGGGCGGTTGCGCCCGCGCCCTCGCTGACCTGCTTGGCGCCTTCCGCCAGCATGGTGATCGCGGTCTCGATCGCGCTTTCGGGCACGACCAGAACGCGCGACACCAGTTCACGGATCACCTCCAGCGGCTGGCGGCCGATCTGCAGCACCGCGATGCCTTCGGCAATGGTGGGACCGCCTGGCGGTAGAACCTCATCACCGGGGAAGCCTGCGAGGGATGAGAAATTTTCCACCTGCACGCCAATGATGTCCATGTCCGGCTGCAGGGCCTGTCCGGCCACCGCACAACCTGACAGCAGGCCGCCACCGCCGATGGGGCAGACGAAGGTGTCCAGCGGTCCCGCATCCTCGAACAGTTCAAGAGCAAAGGTGCCCTGACCGGCCATGACTTCTGGGTCGTCATAGGGGTGGACGAATACCCGACCCTCGCGCTGGCACAGCATGTTGGCATGCGCGGTTGCTTCGGCGAAGCTGTCACCTTCCAGCACCACCGTCGCCCCCCACGCGGCGGTGCGCGTAACCTTGGCGGCAGGAGTGAAGCGCGGCATGACAATCACCGCGTCAATGCCCAGCAGGGAGGCATGTCGGGCAACGCCCTGTGCATGGTTGCCGGCTGAAACGGTAATGACGCCGCGTTCGCGTTCGCGCGGGGTCAGCAGGGCCAGCTTGTTGGCCGCCCCGCGTTCCTTGAACGAACCGACAGCCTGCAGGTTATCGAGCTTGAGCACGATATCCGCGCCCGTCGCGCGCGACAGTGTCTGGCAGGGCACGGTGGGCGTGTGCAGTACGCGCCCCTTTATCCGCTGTGCGGCGGCGGTGATGTCTTCAAGCGTGATCACGGTTGATGCGCCTAGCCGTAGGTGACTTCCAGGATTTCATACGTCCGGTCACCACCAGGGGCGGGGACGGACACGCTGTCACCAATGCTCTTGCCGATCAGCGATTTGGCAAGCGGCGAGGAAATGGACAGAAGCCCCTGCTTGATGTCGGCTTCGTACACGCCAACGATCTGGTAGGTCGCTTCCTTGTCGGTTTCTTCATCAACCAGCTTGACGCGTGCGCCGAATTTCACCTGGTCGCCCGACAGGGAGGCGGGGTCGATGACCTCGGCTGAGGAGACGATTTCTTCCAGTTCCTGAATCCGCCCTTCGGTAAAGGACTGACGTTCACGGGCTGCGTGGTATTCCGCGTTTTCCGAAAGATCGCCGTGGCTCCGCGCTTCGGCGATCGCGCGAATGATCGCGGGGCGTTCTTCACTCTTGAGCTTGCGCAGTTCGTCTTCAAGCCGTTCCAGGCCGGGGCCTGTCATCGGAAATTTCTGCAAGGTTTGTCCCCGAGGTGAAGGTCAGTTTCCACAACTGACTGTTGGTTGCCGTGTCTGGGCCCATCGCATTAATGCAACGCGGGTGGCCGCCGGTTTTGGACCGGCAGGCCACCCGTTTTGATGCGATACGCTCAGAATGATCCCTTAAAATAGGATTGAAGGGGCGCGACTTCAAGAACCCCCTCGCGCATGGCCGAAATGGCATGCGTCGCGGCGCGTGCGCCCGCGATGGTGGTGTAGTGGGGAATGCCATGCGTCAGCGCCGAACGGCGGATGTCGAAACTGTCGCTGACCGCCTGCGCCCCCTGTGCGGTATTGATGACCATCTGGACATCGCCCGACCGGATGGCGTCGACACAGTTGGGGCGGCCTTCCAGCACCTTGTTGACTACGTCCACATTCACGCCCGCTTCACGCAGGCATTTTGCCGTGCCGCGCGTCGCCACGATGTGGAAGCCCATGTCCGACAGCAGGCGGCCGATGGATTTTACCGCGGGCTTGTCGCTGTCGCGCACCGACAGGAACACCGTTCCCGACAGGGGCAGCTTCACGCCAGCGGCAAGCTGTGACTTGGCGAATGCCCGTTCGAACGAGGCGTCAAGGCCCATCACCTCACCCGTGGAGCGCATTTCGGGGCCAAGGATCGTGTCCACGTCGGGGAAGCGGTTGAAGGGGAATACCGCTTCCTTCACCGCGACATGCGGGGCCACCGCGCGGTCATCAAGGCGGAATTCACCCAGCTTCGCACCCGCCATGACGCGCGCGCCGATCTTGGCGACCGGAACCCCGGTGGCCTTGGCCACGAACGGCACGGTGCGCGAGGCACGCGGGTTGACCTCCAGCACGAAAATCTCCTGCCCCTTGATCGCGTACTGCACGTTCATCAGGCCCACAATGCCCAGTTCGCGGGCCATGGCTTCGGTCTGGCTTTTCAGTTCGGTCACGATGGCGGGCGACAGGGTGTAGGGCGGCAGCGAACACGCGCTGTCACCGGAATGGATGCCCGCTTCCTCGATATGTTCCATCACGCCCGCGACATACACCTCGCCGCCATCGGCGATGCAGTCCACATCCGCCTCGATCGCATCGTTCAGGTAATGGTCGATCAGCACGGGACCGTTGGCGACTTCGGCGCCGGCAAGCTGCAGGGCCACGCGCATGTAACGCTGCAGGCTGGCGCGGTCATGCACGATTTCCATCGCGCGCCCGCCCAGTACGTAAGACGGACGGACCACGACAGGGTAGCCGATTTTCTCGGCCACCGCTTCGGCTTCCGCCGGGCTGCGGGCGATGCCGTTCGCGGGCTGGCGCAGGCCCAGCTTGTGCAGCATGGCCTGGAAGCGCTCACGGTCCTCCGCGCGGTCGATCGCATCGGCGGGCGTGCCCAGCAGCGGGATGCCCGCGGCTTCCAGCGCGCGCGACAGCTTAAGCGGCGTCTGGCCGCCATACTGGACAATGCAGCCCAGCACGGTGCCGTTTTCCTGTTCACGACGGATCAGGGCGATCACGTCTTCCGCTGTCAGCGGTTCGAAATACAGGCGGTCCGACGTATCGTAATCGGTCGAGACGGTTTCGGGGTTGCAGTTGACCATGATCGTCTCGAAACCGGCCTCACGCAATGCGTAGGCGGCATGGACGCAGCAGTAGTCGAACTCGATCCCCTGGCCGATACGGTTTGGCCCGCCGCCAAGAATGACGATCTTCTTGCGGTCCGTTGGCCTGCTTTCGCATTCCGGCACGCCGTACCCGCCTTCATAGGACGAATACATGTATGGCGTGGGGGACGCGAACTCACCGGCGCAGGTATCGATGCGCTTGTAGACCGGCAGCACGCCACGGCTTTCGCGCAGTTCCGCGATTTCATCCGCATTGGTGCCCGACAGACGCGCCAGCTGGATGTCGGAAAAGCCCATGGCCTTGAGCATGCGCAGGCTGTCGGCGTCCTCCGGCAGGCCATCACGCACCACCGTGTGTTCGGCTGCGACAATCTTGGCCAGTTCGCGCAGGAACCAGGGCTCGAACCGGCAGGCGTCGTGAATGTCCTCCACACTCAGCCCCGTGCGCAGGGCCTGTGCCGCCATCAGGATACGCTCCGGGCGGGGCTGCGACAGGGCGGCGCGGAAGGCGTCAGGCCCGCCATCGCCCGGTGCTTCCACCGGATCAAGGCCAGCCAGCCCGATTTCCATGGACCGCAGGCCCTTCTGCAGTGCTTCGGGGAAGGAACGGCCAATGGCCATCGCCTCGCCAACCGACTTCATGCTGGTGGACAGCAGGGCGGGAGTGCCGGGGAATTTCTCGAACGTGAAGCGGGGGATCTTGACCACGACGTAATCAATCGTCGGTTCGAACGATGCCGGCGTGCTGCCGGTGATGTCGTTGGTCAGCTCATCCAGCGTATAGCCCACCGCAAGCTTGGCTGCGACCTTCGCGATCGGGAAGCCCGTGGCCTTGGATGCAAGGGCGGAGGAACGCGACACGCGCGGGTTCATCTCGATCACCACGACGCGGCCATCGACGGGATTGATGCCGAACTGCACGTTCGACCCGCCGGTTTCCACCCCGATCTTGCGCAGGCATGCCAGCGACATGTCACGCAGGCGCTGGTATTCCTTGTCCGTCAGCGTCAGCGCCGGGGCAACCGTAATGGAATCACCGGTATGCACGCCCATCGGGTCGATGTTTTCGATGGAGCAGATGATGATGCAGTTGTCAGCCGTGTCGCGCACGACCTCCATCTCATATTCCTTCCAGCCCAGCACGGATTCCTCGATCAGGACTTCCGTGGTGGGGGAGGCGTCCAGCCCAGAGGAGACGATGCGGTCGAACTCCTCCCTGTTGTAAGCGATGCCACCGCCCGAGCCGCCCATGGTGAACGACGGGCGGATGACCGCGGGCAGGCCGACCGTGGTCAGCGCGCTGCGGGCTTCCTCCAGCGTGTGGGCGATCAGGCTGCGCGGGCTTTCGATGCCGATCTCGTCCATCGCCTCGCGAAATTTCTGCCGGTCCTCGGCACGGTCGATCACTTCGGCGTTCGCGCCGATCAGTTCGACATTGTGCTTTTTCAAAAAGCCCGACTTGTCCAGCGCCATGGCGGTGTTCAGCGCGGTCTGGCCGCCCATGGTGGGCAGCACGGCGTCGGGCTTTTCACGCAGTATGATGCGTTCGACGAATTCCGGGGTGATCGGTTCGATATAGGTCGCATCCGCCAGCCCCGGATCGGTCATGATCGTGGCGGGGTTGGAGTTGACCAGAATGACGCGGTAGCCTTCTTCCTTCAGGGCCTTGCAGGCCTGCGCGCCGGAATAGTCGAATTCGCACGCCTGGCCGATAACGATCGGGCCGGCGCCGATAATCAGGATGGAGCTGATGTCTGTCCGTTTTGGCATGGGTCGGCTTTCACGCGGTCTTGGTTGTGGTGTCGATCAGATCGACAAAACGGCGGAACAGGTAATGGCTGTCGGACGGGCCGGGGCTGGCTTCGGGGTGGTACTGCACCGAAAATGCCGGATAACGACTGGTGGCGATGCCTTCGTTCGACCCGTCAAACAGGCTGGTATGGGTGGCGCGCACGTCGTTGGGCAGGGATGTGTCATCCACTGCGAAGCCGTGGTTCTGGCTGGTGATTTCCACCTTGCCCGTCGCCAGGTCCTTGACCGGCTGGTTCGCCCCGCGGTGGCCCCGCGCCAGCTTGTAGGTCTTTGCCCCCAGCGCCAGTGCCAGAAGCTGGTGGCCCAGGCAGATGCCGAATACCGGCTTGCCCGCTGCAAGCACGCCCTGAATGGCCGGGACCGCATATTTTGCCGTCGCCGCCGGGTCGCCCGGACCGTTGGACAGGAACACGCCCGCGGGGTCCAGGGCGAGGATGTCCTCAGCCGTTGCGGTCGCGGGCACAACGGTCACGTCGCAGCCTGCGGTGGCAAGGCAGCGCAGGATGTTGCGCTTGGCCCCGTAATCGACCGCAACCACCTTACGGCGCTTCGCGGGCAGGGGAGCTGTGCCGTGCGGCCACTGCCATACACCTTCGGCCCATGTGTAGGAGCTGGCGCAGGTGACTTCCCCCGCAAGGTCCATGCCCTCCAGCCCCGGCCATGCACGTGCCTGTGCCTGCAGGGCAGGAATGTCGAACCTGCCGTCGGCGGGGTAGGCCACGATGGCCGTCTGCGGGCCGCCTTCGCGGATGCGGCGTGTGATGGCGCGGGTGTCGATGCCGCAGATGCCCGGAATGCCCTGCGCCTTCAGCCATGCATCCAGCGATTCGGTCGAACGCCAGTTGGCTGGCGCCGTCAGGTCTTCCTTGACCACCAGCGCGCGGGCATGCACGCGGACGGCCTCATCATCTTCCGGCGTGGTGCCGGTATTGCCGATATGGGGGAAAGTGAAGGTGATGATCTGCCCCGCGAAGGACGGGTCGGTCAGCGTTTCCTGATATCCGGTCATGCCGGTAGAAAAACAGATCTCGCCCAGCGCGCGCTCCGTGCTGTGTGCGCCGAATCCGCGGCCCCACATAATGGTGCCATCCGCCAGGATCAGGGCGGCTGTCGCGGCTTTTGGCCTGTCGGCCGGTGCGATCGGGTTTGACGTGCTCATCATGGGCTCCGGTCGGTCGGATTCTGTGTCGGGTTGCAGGTCGGACAGTGACAGGCCGGTGGCCCGCAGCACGGTGGTCCAGTGCTTGGGCGGAATGGCGCGGGCCTGCCGCCATTTGCGAATGGCCTCGGTGCTGACGCCCGTCAGCCGGGCGGCCTGTTCGGCGCCGCCAAGGCGTTCGATAATGTTTTCTATCGTCATCGGCATTGGATGATGTCCCTTCCGGGAGTATTGCCTAACAGCGTCTCTGGTGATTGGGAAGAAAATTCCCACATACCTGTGAAATGAGATGATGGGAAAATTATTCCCGGCACGAACGGGGCATCCCGCCCCGCCCGCCGGGCAGAGGAGTTGACAGTCATGTCCTTGCGCGCACGTTTCATGGATGACCTGAAAGCCGCCATGAAGGCAGGCCAGAGTGAAAAGGTCGGCACCATCCGCATGATCACCGCAAAGCTGAAGGATGTCGATATCGCCGGTCGCGCCAAAGGCGAGGATCAGGTAAGCGACGAAGCCGTGATTTCCATGCTGCGTGGCATGATCAAGTCCCGTACGGAATCGGCCGCGATGTATGAAAAGGGTGGTCGCCCCGAACTGGCGGAAAAGGAAAACGCTGAAATCGCGATCATCCGTGACTACCTGCCGCCAGATCTGGATGACGCCACCATCGAGGCTGCCGTGCGCGAAGCCATCGAACGCACCGACGCCACCTCCATGAAGGATATGGGCAAGGTCATGGCGGCGCTGAAGGAACAGTTTGGCGCGGCCCTTGACCCCGCACGCGCCTCCGCCGTAGTGCGCGCACGCCTTGCCGCCTGAGGCAGGGGGCACACGACACGATGGCGCTTGACCCCGCATTTCTTGATGAACTGCGTGCCCGTACGCCTATCGCCCCCATCATCGGGCGGCGGACGAAGCTGGTGCGTTCAGGAAAGAACTGGAAGGCGTGCTGCCCCTTCCACGGGGAAAAGACGCCATCCTTCTACGTTTATGACGACCATTACCACTGCTTCGGCTGTCAGGCGCATGGCGATGTCATCACGTTCGTGATGCAGAGCGAGGGCCGTTCCTTCCCCGAAGCGGTGGAGGAGCTGGCCACTGCCGCTGGCATGGAAATGCCGAAACCCGACCGCAACCAGCGCGAGCAGGCAGCGCGTGCCCGCACGCTGGGCGAGGTGCTGGACGCGGTGCAGGCATCATGGCAGCGCAGGCTGTACCAGCCGGAGGGGCGCGAAGGGCTGGCCTACCTGCGGGGCCGTGGCCTGACGGATGAAACCATCGCGGCCTTCGGTCTCGGCTGGTCGGGGGAAGGGCGCGGCGGCCTGGTTGGCGAGATGGCGGCGCTGGACATCACCCCCGCCATGCTGCGCGACGCGGGCGTGATGCGCGCGGATGAGGACGGCACGCCGTCGCGTGAACTGTTTTTCAACCGTGTGACATTTCCCATCCGTGACCGGCGCGGGCGGCTGGTGTCCTTTGGCGGGCGCATACTGGGCGATGGCCAGCCCAAATACCTCAATGGGCCGGAAACCGCCATTTTTTCCAAGCGTCGGGTGCTGTTCGGCCTGGACCGCGCGCGTGAGGCCGTGCGCGGCACGGGGGTGGCGTCCGACCTGCTGGTGGTGGAAGGCTACATGGATGTGATCGCCCTGCATCAGGCCGGTTTTCGTGGTGCCGTGGCCCCGCTGGGCACAGCGCTGACATCCGAACAGCTTGAAGCCCTGTGGCAGGTCGCTCCGGCCCCGGTGCTGTGTTTCGATGGGGATGCGGCGGGCCAGCGCGCGGCGGTGAAGGCGGCGGAAACCGCGCTGCCACTGCTGAACGTGGACCGCAGCCTGCGCTTTTGCGTCCTGCCCGAAAATGATGATCCCGACAGTCTGGTGCGGCGCGATGGCGCTGCTGGCATGGCCGCCCTGATTGCGGGTGCCCGCCCGATGGGCGAAGTCCTGTTCGGTCTGCTGAGCGAGGGCGTGCGCGACCCCGGCCCCGAACAGCGCGCGGCCCTGCGCCGCAGGCTGGTGGAGGTCGCGGGCCTGATTCCCGACAAGGCGCTGGCGTCCGAATACCGATCCACCCTGCTGGACAGTTTTTTTCAGACCTTCCGCCGCAATGGTGCGCGCGGCGGTGTCAAAAAAGCCAGTGTCGCCACGTCCCCCGTCGCCCCCATGGATGCGGACCTGCAGCGCCAGTGCATCCTCAGCGCCATCATCCTTGAACAGCCCGGCGTGCTGGATGAAGTGCAGGACGCCTATTGCCGCCTTGAACTGCCTGCCGACCTTGCCGCCCTGCGCGAAGAACTGCTGGATCTGTATGACGTCCGGGGCGAACTGCCACCGCCCGATGAACTGGCGGCCTGCCTGTCCACCGCGGGACTGGGTGAGGTATGCCAGCGCGTGCGGGCCGTACGCGGGCGGCGCGCGCGCGGGCACGGGGATGACGACCTGTTCGGGACCGACCCCCGGCATGAGTGGTGGCATTTTTACGCTTTGTTGAATGTTGAACGTTTTGCTGCCGAAATTCGTGCCGATACCGAACGGATGTGCACGGGCGATCTGGATGAGGCCGCATGGGCCAGCCTGCGCACGCGCCTGCTGGCGCTTGACACCCTGCGCCGGGGAGGGACCGACCTTGATGAATAAGGCGGAAAATTGACAGAATGCATGAAATGAACCGCGCCAACCCTTGACTTCGGCCATGTTATCGACCACCTGCACCAGACAAAAGCAGATGAAAACGGTATGATTGGCCGTATCCTGTCCCGCTACATACCGGCGGGCGGAAAGGGGAACGGCCACTATGCGCGGGCAGGGTGTGCGCGCTTGCGTAAACGGATTTGCTGGGTAGGGATTGATCGGGCATGGCGACAAAGACAGCCACGGGTACGGACACGGCTTCAGGGGATCAGGACAACGATACGACCCTGCTGGACACCCGGTCCGGCGCCGTCAAGAAACTGATCGCCCGCGGCAAGGAACGCGGTTACATCACTTTCGACGAACTCAATGCCGTCCTGCCGCAGGACCAGATGTCCTCTGAACAGATCGAGGACGTGATGGCGGCCCTGTCGGAAATGGGCATGCAGGTTGTCGAAAACGAGGACAACGACGAAACGGAAACCCAGACCCCCGCTGAAACCAAGAGCGACGATACCGCCGAGGAAGAAAGCGAGAGCGAGGAACCCGCCGCCGGTAACGTCGATACCGAAAGCCTGGGCCGCACCGATGACCCGGTGCGTATGTATCTGCGCGAAATGGGTTCGGTCGAACTGCTGTCGCGTGAAGGCGAAATTGCGATCGCCAAGCGGATCGAGGCTGGCCGGGACGAGATGATCGGCGGGCTGTGCGAAAGCCCGCTGACCTTCCGCGCCATTATTTCGTGGCATGAACGGCTCAAGGCCGGTGAAATGCTGCTGCGCGACATCGTTGATCTCGAGGCCATGCAGTCCGGCGGCAACGATCCCGTCGAGGCGGCTGAAGGCGAGGAAGCCTTTGGCGAGAACGAAGGCGGCGAAAGCGAGGAAGCCGAGGAAACAGAGGGCGAAGGTGAGGGCGAAGGCGAAGGTGCCGGCCTGTCGCTGTCCGCGCTTGAGGAAAAGCTGAAGCCGGAAATCCTTGAACAGTTCGAGGAAGTCGAGGCGCTGTACGCAGCCCTGCACAAGGTGCAGGCCGAACGGCTGGAAAAATTCACGGCGGGTGAGGAAATCTCCGCCGAGGACGAAAGCCGTTACGAACAGCTGCGCATGGAACTGGTGGGCAAGGTCCAGCAGGTCCACCTGCACAATGCGCGTATCGAGGTACTGGTCGAACACCTGAAGGAAATCTTCCAGCGCCTGAACGGACTGGAAGGGCGCATGCTGCGGCTGGCGGAAAGCACCCGCGTGTCGCGTGATGACTTCCTGATCAAATATCGTGGCCGTGAACTGGATCCCGGCTGGATAGACATGGTCGCAACCCTGCCGGCCAAGTCGTGGAAGAACTTCCTTGCCAAGCATGGCGAGACGGTGATCCGCCTGCGTAACCAGGTGGCCGACCTGACGCAGGAAACCGGCCTGCCGGTGGGTGAATTCCGCCGCGTCTATGCCACCGTGTCGCGTGGTGAGCGGGATTCGGCGCGCGCCAAGAAGGAGATGATCGAGGCCAACCTGCGTCTCGTGATCTCGATCGCCAAGAAATATACCAATCGTGGCCTGCAGTTCCTTGACCTGATTCAGGAAGGCAATATTGGCCTGATGAAGGCGGTGGACAAATTCGAATACCGCCGTGGCTACAAGTTTTCCACCTATGCCACGTGGTGGATCCGCCAGGCCATCACGCGTTCCATCGCCGATCAGGCGCGGACCATCCGTATCCCGGTCCACATGATCGAGACGATCAACAAGCTGGTCCGCACATCGCGCCAGATGCTGCACGAAATCGGGCGCGAGCCCGCACCGGAGGAGCTGGCCGAAAAGCTGGGCATGCCGCTGGAAAAGGTGCGCAAGGTGCTCAAGATCGCCAAGGAGCCGATCTCCCTCGAAACCCCGATCGGGGATGAGGAGGACAGCCACCTTGGCGACTTTATCGAGGACAAGGCCGCCGTCATCCCGCTTGATGCCGCGATCCAGACCAACCTGCGTGAAGCCACGACCCGGGTGCTGTCTTCGCTGACCCCGCGTGAGGAACGTGTGCTGCGCATGCGCTTTGGCATCGGCATGAACACCGATCACACGCTGGAGGAAGTAGGCCAGCAGTTCAACGTGACGCGTGAGCGTATCCGCCAGATCGAGGCCAAGGCCCTGCGTAAGCTCAAGCACCCCAGCCGGAGCCGTAAGCTGCGTTCCTTCCTTGATGATAACTGAGGTTCCATGCCCCGCTGCCCGTGACGAACCGGGCGGTGATGGAACACGGGTCGGGGTGGACGTGACGTTCCTGTGCATGGACCGCGCGCCCCCCGGCGCTCCGCCAGCCCTGCCGCACGGCTACAGTATCCGGCAGACCTTCCGTCCCGGTGTTGCCTGGTATCGTGGCCTGTATGACGCCGTGGGTGCGGATTACTGCTGGTGGCTGCGTCGGGTCATGCCCGACAGTGAGCTTGCGGGCCTGCTGTCCAGTTCGGGCATTGGCGTGCATGTGCTGTATGATGGCGATGTGCCCGCGGGATTCTGCGAACTCGACAGCCGGTATGCCCCCGATATCAATATCGCCTATTTCGGGCTGTTACCCGCATGGATCGGCCGTGGGGTCGGGCAGGTTTTCCTGCACCAGATGGTGGCGCGGGCATGGGCCATGAATCCGGCGGTGCTGCGGGTCAACACATGTTCGGCAGACCATCCGCGTGCGCTCCCCAACTACCAGCGGGCTGGTTTTCGCAAGGTGCGGACAATTCATGAAATCTGGAACATTCCCAATATGTTGGGGCTGAAGGTGCCGGAGCGTCTGCGTCTGGATTGAATAAAAGGCAGTTCAGGTACAAGAAAACGTGATCCCGGCACTTGTTATAACGAGGTGCCGCAACCATTTCTCCTTTCGTATTCGTAAGGAGAGGGGCGTATGGATTTCGATACATCGTACTATAAATTTCATGGTGTTGACCGCGCGGCGCTGCTGGAAGCCCTTGGCCTGCGTGATAGCGGGAAGCCGGACCCGAATGATGAATCGCCCTACGCAATTGCTGACCTTCCCAATGGCTGGTTTGTCATTCGCACCAATAACGACAGTGGCCTGATTTCCAATTACGACCGCAGGACCCTGTGCCGTGCGGGCAGGCTGATCACGTGCGATGTTGCTATGGTTGATCCGGTCAGTCAGGCCGCAGGCTATGCAGATGGCGAAGAAATCTGGACCGTCCAGCATGACGGTCGCAACAATGACTATCTGGATCTGGATATAGAAGGGGACGCGCCGGACGCGTTGCCCGAACTGCATAAAAAGGCCTTTGCCGCGGTGGAACGGGGACTGGCGGACCCGCGTGGTCCGGGCAGCATGCTTGATGTGCCGCTGGAACTGGTCAAGGCCGTGACCGGTTTCCGCCATGACCGTCCGCAGGATGTCAGGCCCACGCCGGTCTTTACGTGGCTGGAGCCGATTAAAAGGTCTTTTGCCTGACTTTTCTCTTGTCTGTCGGTCTGGTTTGTGTTTCAAACCGCCTCTTCCCTGCCGGGTGCGTGGCATCGCCCCCGGCTATACCCGTGCCCTGGTGGCAACATGGCGGACCGTGTCCGTCCATGCGGGGGTTGAAGCGATCCGAAGGGAGTTCCAATGCCGTTGTATGAAACCGTGCTGATCGCACGTAATGACGTGTCGCAGCAGCAGGTCGAAGCCATCGCCGATGGCATCGCCGCACAGCTTGAAGCGGAATCCGGTTCCGTCAAGAAGCGTGAATACTGGGGCCTGCGCACGCTGGCTTACCGTATCAAGAAGAACCGCAAGGGGCATTACATGCTTCTGGGCCTGGATGGTTCTTCCGCCGCGATCAAGGAAATCGAGCGTCAGCTCAGCCTGAACGAAGACGTTCTGCGCGTGCTGACCCTGCGTGTGGATGAGATTGACGAAGCACCGTCGGTCATCCTGTCGCGCAAGGGTGACGAGCGTGAGCGTGGCTTCCGTGGGCCCAAGCCCACTGGCCGTTTTGAAAGCGGTCGCGGCACGCGCCGTAATTTCGATGACCGCGAGGAGTTCCGCGCCCGTAACGAGCGTGAAGAACAGCAGCGCGCCAACGCCACTGCCAGCGCCGAAGCGGAGTAAGAGCTGATGTCCGAATCAACCGAGATCAATCCCGCCGCCCGCCGCGTTGCGGTTGGCGCGCGCCGCCCGTTCTACCGTCGTCGCAAGTCCTGCCCGTTCTCCGGCCCCAACGCGCCGAAGATCGACTACAAGGACGTGCGCCTGCTGAGCCGCTTCCTGTCCGAACGTGGCAAGATCGTTCCCAGCCGCATCACGGCAGTGTCCGCCAAGAAGCAGCGTGAACTGGCCCAGGCCATCAAGCGCGCGCGTTTCCTGGCCCTGCTGCCCTACATTGTAAGCTGAGGGAGGCAGAACCATGTCCGCAGTAGAACTCATCCTGCTCCAGCGCGTCGAGAAGCTGGGCCAGATGGGCGAGATCGTCACGGTGAAGCCGGGCTATGCCCGTAACTTCCTGCTGCCCCAGGGCAAGGCGATCCGCGCAAATGCACATAACCGCGAACGTTTCGAACGTGAACGTGCACAGCTTGAGGCCCAGAACCTCAAGAACCGCGAGGAGGCCGAGCGCCTGTCCGAGCGGATGCACGGCCTGTCCGTCATCCTGATCCGTCAGGCTGGTGACAGCGGCAGCCTGTATGGTTCCGTCACGACCCGTGATATCGCGGAAGCAGCGACCAAGGCCGGCCTGACCATCGGCCGCAACCAGGTCATCCTGCCCGAGCCGATCAAGCAGCTTGGCCTGTATGAAGTCAGCGTCGCCCTGCACCCGGAAGTGACCATGCAGGTCACCGTCAACGTTGCCCGTTCTGAAGAAGAAGCGGAACGTCAGGCGCGTGGTGAGGAAATCGGCGTCGATCAGGACGACGAACAGGTCCTGGCCGAAGAAAGCGCGGTAACCGAAGGCGAAGTTTCGGAAGAAACCGCCGTCGAGGAAACCCCGGCTGTCTGATTGACCTGATCTGTCGTCCCGTTCGGGGCGTCTGACCGGTTACAAAAGCCCGGAAGAGGAAACTCTTCCGGGCTTTTGCCGTTTCCGGGGCGGGCGCATGGGGCTTGTTGCCAGGCGCATATGCGTGAAGGAAGCAGGCCAATGGCACCTGTATTGCTGGACCGGGCCTTTATGCATTTCATTACCCTGGGACGGCTGGATGTCCATTATCCCGGCGGTGACAGGCGCGTGTATGTGGGCGGTCCCGGACCACAGGCGGGCATGTGGATCGCGGATGGGGAAACGGTGCGCGCCCTGCTGCTTGATCCCGCGCTGAAGGTGGGGGAAGCCTACATGGCGGGCACGCTGCGTCCGGTGGGGTGCACGCTGTATGACCTGCTGCATGTGCTCATGCTCAATGTGATGCGCCGCAGCCCCGCGGGGGAGCGGATCTTTGGCTCCCTGCGCTATATCGCGCGGACCTGGCTGCAACATAACACCCTGCGGCGCGCGCGGCGGAACGTGGCGCATCATTATGATCTGGACAGCAGGCTGTACCGTCACTTCCTTGATGAGGACATGCAGTATTCGTGCGGTTATTTCCCCACGGGCCATGAAACGCTGGCACAGGCGCAGGTGGCCAAGAAACACCATCTGGCGGCCAAGCTGCACCTTTCACATCCCGGTATGAGCGTTCTGGATGTCGGCTGTGGCTGGGGTGGCATGGCCCTGACGCTGGCGCGCGATTACGGCGCGCAGGTGACGGGCATTACCCTGTCAGTGGAACAGCTGCATATTGCCCGCCAGCGTGCGCGGGCGGCTGGGCTGGATGGACGCGTACGCTTTGAACTGCTGGATTACCGCGCCGTCAGCAGGCGCTATGACCGGATCGTTTCCATCGGCATGTTCGAACATGTGGGCGTGGCCCATTATCCGGCGTTTTTCGCCACCATGCGCGCGGCCCTGCAGCCCCATGGCGTAATGGTCCTGCATTCCATTGGCCGCAGGGAGGGGCCGGGCGTCACCAATCCATGGATTGATCGCTATATCTTCCCCGGCGGCTATTCCCCGGCGGTCAGTGAAGCCGTCAGCGCGGTGGAACGCGCCGGGCTATGGCTGACGGATTGCGAGATCTGGCGTCTGCATTACGCGCGTACCATCGCCCACTGGCGCAGCCGTTTCGCGGCACGGCGCCAGCAGGTCGCGCGGCTGTATGACGAACGTTTCTGCCGCATGTTCGAATTCTACCTTGTGGTGTCCGAACTGGCCTTTCGCGTGCAGGGACACCTGAATTTCCAGTTGCAGCTGGTACGCGAGATTGATGCCGTGCCCCTGTCGCGTGATTACATGTATGCCCCACAGCCAGTGGATGGGCAGGATCAGGACAGTGTCGCGGCCCTGCGGGCATGAAGGCGGGCCAGTCGGTCAAATTCGGCAATGTCCAGCGTCTCGGCCCGGCGGCTGCCGTCGATGCCGGCTTCAGCCAGCAGGGCTTCTCCCCCGATGGATTTCAGCGCCCCGCGCAGCATCTTGCGCCGCTGGCCAAATGCCGCTGCCGTAACCTGTTCCATGGCGCGGAAAACGGCCGCTTCGGGCTGCTGCGCATGGGGAATCAGCCCGACCACGGCCGAATGGACCTTGGGCGGTGGGGAAAATGCGCCGGGGGGAATATGCATCTGCACACCGCAGCGACACGTCCACTGCGCCAGCACGCCCAGCCTGCCGTAATGCGCAGAACCGGGGGCTGCGCAGATACGTTCGGCCACTTCCTGCTGGAACATCAGCGTCAGCCGTGACCACGCAGCAGCCTGCCGCAACCACCCCACCAGCAGCGGCGTGCCGACATTATAGGGCAGGTTGGCGATGATCTGTCGTGGGGCGGGGCACAGTGTGGTCAGGTCGCGCCGCATGGCGTCGGCTTCGATTATGTGCAGGCGGCCGGGTGCCAGGGCGGCCAGTTCCGTAATGACGGCAACCGCCCGCGTGTCCACTTCCACCGCGACAATGCTGGCGGCACTGGTATCCAGCAGCGCGCGGGTCAGGCCGCCGGGGCCGGGGCCGACTTCCACCACATGCTGGCCCGCCAGATCCCCCGCCAGCGCCGCGATACGCGCCGTAATCGCCGGGTCCAGCAGGAAGTGCTGTCCCAGCGCCTTGCGTGCGTCCAGCCCGTGCCGCGCGATGGTCTCGCGCAGGGGTTCCAGCCCCCGGGGGCGTTCAGTCATGCTCATGGCCCGATCAGGTCTTGGAACGCATGTCGATGATCGCGCGGCGCTGCAGGTCACGGTTCAGCTGCCGTGATGTCTGTTCCACGCGTTCGTTCATCAGGTGGTCGGCAATCTGGCTGGGGGTCTGGATGGCGATGTTGCGCTCTTCACGGGTGCAGACCATCAGCACCAGGATCCCTTCGCCCGAAACCAGGGGCTTGCTGGTCTTGCCCGGACCAAGTGGCTCAAGTATTTCGCGCATCTGGGGGTTGAGGTGGTTCAGCATGAGTTCGCCGGGATCACTGGGGTGCTTTTCCCCCAGTTTCTTGTTCTCGGCTTCCATCTGGTCACAGTTTTTGGCTTCGTTGGCAAAAGCCGTGGCGGTGTCCAGTGTCGATTTCTGCTGGTCGGTCGGGTTTTCCGGGTCCAGGGGCGTGTCAAAGGGGAAGAAAACCTGCCGGATGGTCAGGATAGTGGTCATCTGGTGACCCACCGTCCGCCGTTCGGCAATGGTGGCGATGACGTAGCCACCTGCGACACGGATGGGGTTGGAAATAGCGCCGTCAGGCATCTTGCGCGCCACATCCACCACCTGCGGGTCCAGCCCGTCTTCCTGCGTCCAGCCCATCATGCCGCCGTCCAGTGCGCTCTGCCCCTGCGAGAACTGGGCGGCGACAATGGGGAAGGGCGCGCCCTCACGCAGTTCCTGAATGATGGTCTCGGTGAATTTCAGTTCGTTTTCCGTATGGCGGGGATCGTCCACCGGCACGAAAATCTCGCTGATCATGTATTCCGGCTTGCCATCCTCGCGCTTCAGCGCGGCCATGCGCTGCTCGATCTCGGATGCGGTGATGCGGCCATGCTCGGCCGTTTCCTGACGCAGCACCTGCGACCAGCCGATCTGCACACGGATCTGGTCAATCAGCGTGGTCAGCGATACGCCATCTTCCGCCAGCTTGTTGCGCAGGGCGTTCTGGGGCATGCCGTTACGCTGTTCGATGCCGGCTATGGCGTCCCCGATCTGCTGGATCGGCACGTTGATGTGGCGGTCGAGCATTTCCTGCATACGCAGTTTTTCATCAATCAGCTGCCGTACGATCTGGGGGCGCAGCCGCTGCATCACGTCGTCGCTGACATCCAGCCCCGATGACAGGGCGAACAGCCGCCCGCGCGTATCGACATCGCGCTTGGTCAGTACCGCACCATTCACTGTGGCGATGATGGCGTCCTGATCTTCCGCCGCCTGTGCCTGCTGGGCAATGGCGCGGGCCGTGCGGGCACCGGCCGCCTGTTCGTGGCCCACCAGCGCCACACATGCCAGCAGGGTTGCCGCAAGGGTGCGGCCCATACGGCCCCGCTGCGATGCGGGGGAGAAAACAGCGCCACGGGCGGTGGGGAAGAAGGACATCCAGCTCGGTCTTTCGCGCATCAGGTCAGCCATTGATACCAAATGTACCGATGGTTTTGAACGTAAGGGAGAACATTACGGTTGAATTGCTCTGTTGGCCACCAATCGTGGTGTATTGCTTGAGATACATGACATCCAGCCCGAAACAGTCATTCTGGTAACCTGCGTCACCACCCACCGCGACGCTTTCCTTGCGCGACAGGCTGCGGCGCAGGTAGGCGGCAATGTGCCAGTTGTCCCAGTTGGACGCAGCCCCCACCGTCAGTTCGCTGACGGGTTTGTAATAAACGTTAGGCGCCGCCTGGGCGTAAGGACGCTGGGCATAATAATAATAGGGCGTGACCGGTTCGAACAGATAGCCGCCCGTAACACGGAAATGGCTGAAACCCGCACTGCCCAGCGCATCAGCGAAATCGACCTTGCCGCCATAGGGGTCAAGCCGCATCTTGCCATCAAAATCAAAGAACTGGTTGGGTATGATATGCGTGCCCATCACCACATCCGACAGATGATGGTTCAGACCGGAATAGGGGATGCGGTTGTGGTCGATATGTTCCTGGAAGCTTTCACCGATCAGCACATCGATCTGGTGGCCGTTCCATGTCCAGTTGTTATGCAGCCCGACATTGGCGCGCAGGCCGCCATCCAGCCGGTCCGTGCCGGCATAGCGGTTGAGCGAGAACAGCGTGGAATCCGTGAATTCATACGACAGGCTGTCTTCGTTGGGAATGTTGCGCGACGTGCTGTTACCCGTATTGGGGGCGGCCAGGAACTGCACGATGGGTTCAAGGATCTGGGTGCCGGTATTGTGGTTGAAGCTGCGCAGGAAGGGCCAGTTCATCTTCAGGCCCACGGTGGGCAGCACCTGTCCCTCCACCTGTGCGCGGGTGGTCCGGGCGTAATTGGGCTGCTGGTTCAGTTCGGTCGCGCGATGGATGGCCGATTCAACATGCAGGGTCAGGTTCCATATCTGTCCCAGCGAGTTGTGGAACGGCCGGTCCCAGTTGAGCGAAAGCTGACCGCGCTGGTCCGATGTCCCGTTTTCACGATAGACGTAGAAATCCGTCGTATCGAGGCTGAACCGCCCGCCCAGTGAATCCGGCTGGCCAAAATAGCTGTAGGTGTAGCGCGGCAGCACCCACGGCAGGTCCTGGTTGTGGATGACGCCCTGGTTCATGCCCTGGTAGCCTTCGGCATCAAGGCGTGAATACGATCCCGTGCCGAACCCTTCCAGGTAGACGTTGGAATTGAGCGTATCCTGTCCATACCCGCTGACGCGGTAGTCACGCATGAAGTTGGGTGAACTGGCCCAGCGTATGTTCGCACCCGCCCGCCACGTCTTGTTGATCGAGATCTGGCCGTTGGCGAAGATATAGCCCTGTATGCCGTGGTTGTTCGAACTGTCCACCTCCTGCCCGAAGGTGTTGACGTAATCGGTGTCACGATGGGTATCGTACGCGATGCCGCCGGTCAGGTTCAGGCGCGCATTGCTGAAATAGCGGCGGTAGTTCGCCGTAAGCTCAGGCCCCGTCCGGGTGGAGAACAGCCCCTGCAGCGTGACATCCGACTGGCGGTCAATGACCCAGTAATAGGGAATGGTGACATACGTGCCCAGGTAACGGTCATGCGGGGTGAAGCCGGGGGTCAGGAAGCCGCTCTGCCGCCGGACTGACGGGTCGGTCATCGAGAACGCGGGCAGGTAGAAAACCGGCACCCCGAAAAAGTCCACGAACGCGTCACGGAATTCCAGCCGCTTGTGCTGCATGTCATGCGTGGCGTCATAGGCGCGCAGCTGCCAGAATGGCGCGCGTTCAGGGTGGCGGGCGCATATTTCACACGCTGTATAGACCACGCGCGTCAGGTCGTTGACCTTGGCGCCGGTGCGGCGCATGCCGTTTGCGGCCATGCGCGCATTGTCCTGCATGCGGACATACAGGCGGGTCATGATGCCGTCGCGCATGCCGTTGCTCAGTTCGGCATATTCGGTAAACAGCACCGTGCCGTCGGGCTCCACCATGGCCACGTTGCCACGGGCCGAGGCTATGCCCGTATTGCGGTCATACACAACCTTGTCGGCGCGCATGATCTGGTCATTCTGCCATAGCTGGACATTGCCGGTCCATGTCGCGATGCCGTTGCGGCTGTCATAGGCGACATGGTCGGCCTGGAACGTCATCGGGTCTGTATTGGAAACCGTGCCGGAAAAGCTGACGGGCGCCTGTGGCTGGCTCTTAGGGGCATGGATGGGCCTGCTGCGCCTGGGACCGTCGGGCGGCGTGTCCGCATGGGCCGTGCCGGACACCTGCGCGCACATCATCCCCCCCAGCATGGTGGCCGAAAGCAGAAACCCACGCGGAAACTGCCGCAGAACGGCAGAAAGCCGTGGCGGTGACGGCGCGCGCGTGAAGGGGGTGGGACGGTCCATTAACCGTCCTCTAGATGAAGAAGCAGCGTGACTGCAAGACAAAGCCCGGCCCCGGTGGGGGCCCATGCAGCAAGAAGGGGCGGCAATGTGCCCGTTTCACCAAACTGGGCGGCGATTTTCGACAGCGCAAACAGGGCAAAACCGGCTGCAACCCCGAAGCTTATCATGCGTATGACCCCGCCACGTCGTGCGGGCCGCATGGAAAATCCCGCCGCCACCAGGGCCATGGTGCCTGACAGGACCGGCAGCGTAAGCAGGGTCTGGAAATGCAGCCGGTGGCGGATGGTGGAAAAGCCCGAGCGTTTCAGCTGCCGGATGAAACCTGGCAGCGCCCAGACCGACAATGTGTCGGGGGAGGCAAAACTTTCCTCCACCCCCGCCAGCGTCAGGTCGGCATGAAGTGTCATTTCGCCCATATCGACGGGCAGTTCATCGGGGCGTAGCTGGCGGGCGGAATCAAGGACCCAGCGCTCCTTGCCCAGATATCCGCTCCGGGCTTCGATGCGGGTCAGCAGGTTATCATCGGGGCCAAGCCGGAAAATGGTGATGTCACGGATATGCAGCACGCTGCCCGTCAGCTTGACATGGCGCGCGTGGATGATGTCCACCCCATGGTCCACCAGCCCGTTATCCCCCTGCCGCAACCACAGTGTGCCCCCGCTCAGGTTGAGTGACTTGCCGTTGTTGTCGCGCAGGTACTGGCGGTCCAGCATTTCCGCCCGCCGGTACATGACCGATGAAAGGGGGGAGATGCAGGTGGTGGCCACCGTCCCGATCAGCACGGCGCACGTGACCGGCCCCGCCAGGAACTGCCACGCCGAAATGCCCGCCGCCCGCGCCACCACCAGTTCCGATGAACGCGCCAGCCGCCAGAAACATATGATCCCGCCCAGCAGGATGCCGAAGGGCAGGATTTCAAGACAGGCGAAGGGGATGTGCAGGAAGGCGATCTGACTGACCAGCGAGGTCGGCACGCTGGGACGCGTGGAAACCCGGCGCAACAGGTCGATAAAGTCGAACATGGTGATCAGCCCGGTCAGGAAGGCGATCACCGACAGCGTGGCATAGGTGAATTGCCGGGCGATGTACAGCGACAGCGTGAAGGCAAGCTTCATGGGCGCGTGCCGCCCGCGACTGCCCGGGCTTCACGGTCGGCGCGCAGTTCGGGCCAGAACAGGATGACCGCGCAGATCACGCCCGGCCCGATCGTGCAGACCCACATGAGCGGCATGAGCTGCAGGTTGCGCGACGCGAGGTTCTGCACCAGCAGCGTCAGCGCCTGCACCGCGACCACGGTCAGTATGGCCAGCACCGGACGCAGTATGCTGGCCTGCCGGGAATAACTGCCGCCCATCGCCCCCACCAGCCCGATCATGGCAAAGGAAAAGGCGCAGAAGGGGGTGCTGAGCCTGCGCCACGCCTCGATGAACATCTTGCTTTCATCCCGGCGCGAATACAGTCGCATGTCAGGGTGAAGCAGTTGCGAGATTGGCAGTTCATTGGCATCGGGCAGGCGTGTATGCGCGGAGTGCGGGCTGGACAGGTCGATCGTGTTGCGGGTGAAGGTCAGCACGTTCAGCCGCCCGGTATGGCTGTCGATTTCCTGCCGTGACCCGTTGAACAGCACCACACGCGGCTGGTCATTCATGATGACCAGATTGCCTTCTTCCGCCAGTATGGTGGCTTCCGCGCCGGGAGTGCGGTCGTCTTCCACCATGATGCCGTGCAGCGTGCCATCCTTGTCTCTTGCGCGGATATACACGGTCATGTTGTCCGATACCTGCGTGAACACCCCGTCCTGCACCAGGAAGGCGGCCATGCGGTTGCGGATCTGGAATTCGTACTGGCGGAAGGCATGGTATGAAACCGGCACGATCCATACATTCAGCACCAGGCATGCCGCCGTTGCGATGGCGGCGCAGGCCAGTCCCGGTCGCGCCATCATGGCGGGCGACAGCCCGGCTGCCTGCATGACCGTCAGTTCCCGGTCGGTGCCAAGGCGCTGGTAGATGAACTGCACCACCACAAACGTGGTGATGGGCAGGATGACCGCGATGAAGGAGGGGATCAGCAGGCTGGTCAGTTCCAGAAACACGCGTAGCGACAGCCCACGGCCCACCACCAGTGATACGAAGTGCAGGGACTGGGTCAGCCAGATCAGCGTCACCAGCGCGCCCGTGGTCGCGACCAGCGCCAGCAGAAGCTGGCGCAGCATGTAGCTGTCCAGAATCGACAGGCGCGGCGCAAGGCGGTCAGGGACGGGACGGACGGCGGGCATGCCCCTGTCTACCCCTGTTCCCGCCGGTGCAAAAGGGGTGATCCCTTCATGCATTGGGGTTGGCCCCGGCCTTCAGTCCGCCGCGCGGATGGCGGCGGCCTCATGTCCCCGGTGCGACGGGCGGCAGGACCTTGCCGGGGTTCATGAGGTTTTTCGGGTCAAGGGCGGCCTTGATGTGGCGCATGGCCGCCAGTTCCGCACCACCACGCCATGACGGCATCATGTAGGGCTTGAGCTGACCCACCCCGTGCTCGGCCGAGAACGAACCATCAAGCTCCTTCACGATCGCCGCCACCGTATCCATGATGTCATGGCTGCGGGCCAGGAAGGCGTCTGGCGCCATGCCTTCGGGCTGGACCAGATTGAAGTGGATGTTGCCGTCACCCATGTGGCCGAACGGGGCAGGGCGGATGCCGGGGATCAGCTTTTCGCATGCGGCGCTGGCGCGCTCGATCAGTTCGGGCACGTGGGTCACGGGCACCGACACGTCGTTCTTGACGCTCGCACCCGCACGGCGCTGGGCTTCGGCATGTTCTTCACGCAGTTTCCACAGGCCCGTGCGCTGGCCCTCGCTTTCGGCTATGACGGCGTCGGTGATGATGCCTTCCTCCAGCGCGTCCCCCAGCACGTCCTCGGCATATTCGCGCAGGTCGGCATCGGGGCGTGGGGTCGCCAGTTCCAGCAGCACGTAGGCGGGTGCCCGTTCCCCCAGCGGCAGGGTCGTGCCGGGGATCAGGTCGATCACCATGTCCATGCCCGTGCCGGACATGAACTCGAACGCCTGCAGCAGCGCCGGGTCGCGCGCGCGCAGAAGGCCCAGCAGCTTCAGCGCGGCTTCGGCGTCGTCCACCGCGCACAGGGCGGCTTCGATCGCGCGCGGCTGCGGGTGCAGCTGCATGATGGCCGTGGTGATGAACCCCAGTGTGCCTTCGGACCCGATCAGAAGCTGGCGCAGGGCATAACCCGTATTGTCCTTGCGCAGGCGGCGCAGGCCATGGAACACCCCGCCATCGGGCATGACCGCTTCCAGCCCCAGCACCAGTTCACGTGCATTGCCGTAGCGCAGGGTGTTGTTGCCGCCTGCGTTTGTCGCCAGCACGCCGCCAATCTGCGCCGACCCTTCGGACGAGATGGACAGCGGCAGCATGAACCCGGCCTCCTTTGCCGCGTCCTGTGCCGCCTTCAGCGTGACGCCGGCCTCGATTTCCATGGTCAGGTCATGGGGATCGATGTTGCGGATACGGTTCATGCGCGACAGGCAGATGACAACTTCACGCCCGCTGCCATCCGGCGTGGCACCCCCCACCATGCTGGTGTTGCCCCCCTGCGGCACCATGGGCACGTCATGTTCGTTACAGAACTGCACAAGTCGTGACAGTTCTTCCGTGCTGGCGGGACGCAGTACCGCCAGCGCGCGGCCATGATACAGGTTGCGCCAGTCGGTGCAGTAGGATGCGGTATCGGTTTCACCCGTAATCACGCCCACCGGCCCCAGCATGTCGGTAAAACTGGCAATCAGGTCCTGCCGTGCCGGTGCGGTGGGGGGGGAGACGGTCATGACGGCATATTTCCTGCAAGAAGGGGGTGGGAGGGCGGCATGAGCCACGCCTGCCCGTGATGATGGACCGGCGGATAGGTGGCGCTGGCCTGCGCCGGGCTGCCGGACATGAACAGGTGCCACGTTTCGGTCAGGGCGAAGCCGGTCAGGGCACCCACCGCCGCCGCCACAAGCAGGCCCGAACGGCGTGGGGGGGGGCGGTGGGACTGCACGGCCGACGACAGGGCGGCCTGTGTTTCGGCACGGGCCTGCCGCGTCAGGTTCAGTTCCGAACGCAGCGCTTCGTTATTCACCTTCAGGTCGCGTATTTCCGTGTCCAGCCTGCGGATGCTTTCCGTCAGCTGGGAAATGCGCTGGTGCGACTCCTGAATCTCTTTCGCGGCCGCCGCACTGGCTTTCGTGGCGCGGGGGGCGCGTGGCTTTGCCGGTGCCTTTTTCGGGGGATTGGGGGCAATGGCGGCAAACAGGTTTTTCAGCGCGCCACCCGTCACCTGGTTTTTCCTGGCCCGGGAGCGGATGGCGGCCAGCGCGTTTTCCGACTGGCCTGCATGGTCTTCCAGTACGAGTGCAAGGATATCCGAAAGGATTTTCAGTTCCTTGGGGTCGATTGTGTCGCTCATTTCAGGGGCACCGGGGTCGGATCATGCGGTTGAAACTATTATGCTCGCGGGCTGGCCGCACGGATCAGGCGGTCACGGATCGCACGGCCCAGCCCATGACCGGGCACATGCTGCACCGCAATCCTGACCAGTCCCCGGCGGTGACCCTCCATATCAAGAAACCGCAGCCCCGCGAAGAGGCGCGCTGCCGCTTCGTGCAAATCACCCGCTTCACTCAGGTTCCACACCAGCGCGCTGCCGGGCAGCGGGGGACCGAATGCCAGCAGGGCCTCATCGGGGGCCACGGCCGTTGCCTCCAGCCGTACCGGCAGGCCGGGCGCGTAATGCGATGAAAGCTGGCCGGGGGCAGCGGGGCGGACATCGTTGCGGCCCGTGGGCAGGGCCAGTGGCATACCGCATGCGTCTTCCAGCGCTTCCAGCGTGATGCCGCCGGGGCGCAGCAGGACAGGGATGTCACCGCCAAGGTCGATGATCGTGCTCTCCACGCCAATGCTGCATGGCCCGCAGTCAAGGACCGCGTCAATGCGGCCATCCAGCCCCGCCAGCACATGCTGCGCGTCGGACGGGCTGACCCGGCCAGACGGGTTGGCCGAAGGGGCCACGACCGGAAACCCGCATGCCGCCAGCAGGGCCTGCGTGGTGGTCCCCGCCGGGACCCGCACGGCAGCGGTGGGCAGGCCCGCGGTCGCTATGGGGGAAATGCCGCAATGCGCGGCACGTGGCAGCACCATGGTCAGCGGCCCGGGCCAGAACCGTTCAGCCAGCCTGCGTGCAAGCGTGCTGGCCTGCACCTGCGCGAAAGCCGCCTCCCCATTTGCAAAATGGCTGATCAGCGGGTTGATGCCCGGCCGTCCCTTGGCCGTATAGATGGCGGCGACGGCATCATCATTGCCCGCATCCGCCCCAAGGCCGTAAACCGTTTCCGTCCCGAAGGCGACCAGGCCGCCCGCGCGCAGGATGGTGGCGGCGGTGGCGATCCCCTGCGGGTCGTTATGCAGCAGGCGTGTGTGCATGGGCGCGCGTCAGGCCGCGCCGCGACACAGGAAATGCGGGTTACGGAAGCCGGGCTTGCCATAGCCCAGCACCTTGCCATCTGGCGTGGTGATGGACCCGCCCGCGGCTTCGACAACGGCCTGCGGGGCGGCGGTGTCCCATTCCATGGTGGTGCCAAGGCGGGGATAAAGGTCGGCCACCCCTTCGGCCACGCGGATGAACTTGGCCGCAGACCCGATATTGCCCAGATGGGCAATCGTATGCCCGCCCAGGAATTCCTTCAGGCGCGGATCATCGGCATAATGGCGCGACGCCAGCACGGTCAGCCCTTCCGCAGGGGGCGTGCGGACATGAATGGCCTGCGTGCCGTGGGCATCGATGCGAAACGCCCCGCGTCCGGCACCCGCGCCATAAAGCTGGTGATAGGCCGGAAGGGCCACGGCCCCCAGCACCGGGCGGCCGTCGCGCACCAGACCGATATTGACGGTGAAATCGTCGCGCCCGGCGGCGAATTCCCGCGTGCCATCCAGCGGGTCCACCAGCCAGAACTCCGATCCGGTATCGGTCATGATGCCAGCCGCGACTTCTTCTTCCGCCACGACGGGAATGGCGGGGGCGTGGGCGCGCAGCCCCGCAAGGATATGTTTTTCCGCTGCGTGGTCGGCTTCGGTCACGGGGGAACTGTCGGTCTTGACACTGGTCGCGAACCCGCGTGCGCGGATGGCGCGGATCAGTTCGGCGGCCTCATCGGCAAGGCGCAGGGCCAGATCCAGAAGGAATCCGTCCTCATATGCTGGCATGGATGGCGTATTCATGCTGTTCGCATTAGCTTACTCACGGCGCGCCGTCATGCCCTTATCGGTGCCGATGGCCCCGGACAGGGGTGTACCGGTCCGGGGCGCGGCGTGCTGGCACGGGAATTTATCCTGCCTGCCCAACACCTTCGTAGCGGAGCACCGTGACCCATATGCCCGATATCGCCTTTTCCGATGCAAGCCTGCCCACCAGTGGCACCATTGCCATCCTTGCCGCCCCCGGCGCACCCGCGGGGGCCTTCGCTGCGCTGGACGCGGCGGTGGGTGGCGCGCTGACCCGTGCGGCGAAGGCCGCAAGGTTCGGCTTCGATGCGGCAAAAACCTGCGTCGTGCTCGCACCCGGCGCGGGATATGATCGCGTGATCATGGTGGGGCTGGGCAATGTGGCCGCACTTGACGCCACCGTGGCCGAACGGGCGGGCGTCGCAGCCGCGCGCGCCCTGTCCGATGCGGGAGCCGCCGGCGTGGTCGTGGCGGATACGGTTGCCCCCGACCTTGCGGCCCACGTGGCGCTGGGCATCGTGCTGGGCAGCTACCGTTTCGATTCGTACCGCACCCAGCCGCGCAAGGGCGAGGCGGGGCCGCTGGTAAACGTGACCGTGGCCTGTGCAGACCCGGCGCACGCCAGCACGGCATGGCAGCCGCTTGCGGCAGTGGCGCGGGGCGTGTGCCTGTGCCGTGATCTTGTATCCGAACCCGCGAACATGCTGCGTCCGCCCGAATTCGAACAGCGCATCCTTGCCCTGCGTGACCTGGGCATCGAAGTCGAGGTGCTGGATCGCGACGCCATGCACAGGCTGGGCTTCGGCGCGCTGCTGGGGGTGGCGCAGGGCAGCGATGCGCCGCCGCGTACGGTCATCATGCGCTGGAATGGCGGTGCGGAGGGGGACGCTCCGGTGGCCTTCGTCGGCAAGGGCGTGACCTTTGATTCGGGCGGCATCTCGATCAAGCCCGCCGCTGGCATGGACGAAATGAAGACCGATATGGCCGGTGCCGCCGCCGTGGTCGGCACCATGGCGGCGCTGGCGGGGCGCAAGGCGAAGGTGAACGCCATCGGTGTCGTGGGACTGGTGGAAAACATGCTGTCAGGCAACGCGCAGCGTCCGGGCGATATCGTGCGCACGGCGGCGGGCCAGACGGTGGAAGTGCTGAATACCGATGCCGAAGGCCGCCTCGTGCTGGCAGATGTGCTGTGGTACACGCAGGATCGTTTCAAGCCGCGTTTCATGGTCAATCTCGCCACCCTGACCGGGGCGATCGTGGTCAGCCTGGGTATCGAACGCGCGGGCCTGTTTTCCAACAGTGACGAACTGGCGGGCCACCTGTCGGCCACGGGTGAAAAGACCGGCGAGAAGCTGTGGCGCATGCCCATGGACGCCGCCTACCTTGAACTGCTGCGTTCGGATATCGCGGACCTCAAGAACATCGGCGGTCGTCCCGGCGGCTCGATCACGGCGGCCAAGTTCCTTGAATGCTTCGTGAACGACGTGCCGTGGGCGCATCTGGACATCGCGGGCACGGCATTTACATCCAAGGCGACATCGCATGCGCCCAAGGGGGCGACCGGCTTTGGTGTGCGCCTGCTCGATCGCATGGTCGGCACGTATTACGAGGGGTAATGCCTGCCCCGCGCGGCAGGCCGGATCGGAACGGGGAACTCCATGGCGCAGATCGGCTTCTATCACCTGACGCGTTCACCGGCGCTGGCAGTCCTGCCTGCGCTGCTGGGCCGTACGCTGGCGGCGGGAAAGAGGGCGGTGGTCCGCTGTGCCACAGCGGAACGGGTGCAGGAGCTTGATGAAGGGCTGTGGCGGGCGACCGATCCGCTATGGCTTCCCCATGGCACGCAGGCCATGGGGCATGGGCCCTGGCAGCCGATCTGGCTGACGGAAGGCGCGGATGTACCCAATGGTGCGACCTTCGCCTTCCTGCTTGACGGGGTGGAAGCGCCCGACCTTTCCCCTTTCGAACGGGTGTTTGACCTGTTTGACGGCCATGATGAAACCGCCGTCACTGCCGCGCGCAAACGCTGGGTGGCATGGCGTGATGGTGGCCATGAACTGAGCTACTGGCAACAGCAGCCCAAAGGCTGGGCGCGTCGCAAATAGTCACCACCGTGCCACGGCGGTGACGGGATGGACGAAAGGCAGGTTGCGCAATGAAGACGGTTACTTTCCCCAATGGCACCACGGTGCCCGCGCTGGGCATGGGCACATGGAACATGGGGGACAGCGACAGCCGCCGCGCGGATGAGATAAAGAGCATCCACGCAGGCCTCGACGCGGGTATCCGTGTTGTGGACACGGCGGAAATGTATGGCTCCGGCCGTTCCGAAAAACTGGTGGGCGAGGCGATCAGGGGGCGACGCGATGATGTGTTCCTTGTCAGCAAGATTGTCCCTTCCAACGCATCGCGCAATGGCGTGCGCAGGGCATGCGCCGCGTCACTGAAGCGGCTGGGTACCGATTATCTTGACCTGTACCTGCTGCACTGGCCCGGCAGCGTGCCGCTGGAGGAAACGCTGGCCGGATTCGATGACCTGGTTGACGCGGGCATGATCCGTAGCTGGGGTGTCTCCAACTTCGATGCCGATGGCATGCGTGAGGTCGAAAGCATACCGGCCAGTACGCCGTGTGCCGCCAATCAGGTGCTGTACAGCCTGGATTACCGCGGGGTGGAATTCGACCTGCTGCAACGCGACCGCGATGCGGGCATCGTGACCATGGCCTAT
This sequence comes from Komagataeibacter diospyri, assembly GCF_006538165.1. Taxonomy (GTDB): domain Bacteria; phylum Pseudomonadota; class Alphaproteobacteria; order Acetobacterales; family Acetobacteraceae; genus Komagataeibacter; species Komagataeibacter diospyri. Next base: position 235,040 of record NZ_BDLU01000032.1, on the reverse strand, counting down.
TCCCCGCTGGGGCAGGGCGGTGACCTGCTGCGTGCGCCTGTGCTCAGGCATATCGCGCAGCGGCACACGACATCCCTTGGGCCTGCCACAACGGCGCAGATCGCGCTGGCATGGGTGCTGCGGCAGGAAAATGTGCTGGCCATTCCCAAGGCGGGCAGCCCGCGTCACCAGCACGAAAACCTTGCCGCGACCGAGATCACCTTGACGCGCGATGATCTGGCGCAGATTGATGAAGCCATAGCGCCGCCGCGCCGCAAGGAGCCGCTGGCCATGATCTGACCCGCCCGGCCTTCCGGGCGGCATGCGGGAGGGCTGTCATCATTCCTGTCATCCTTGTCGTAACCGTAATGCTGGTGGGGATGGCATGTGCCCTGCCGGCCTGCTGGTCACGGTCGGCTGCGGGAATGGTGCCCGCCTTGCGCTGCGGATGGCTGGCCATATGCGTCATGGCCGTCCTGTCCTGCCTTGGGGTCGTGCTGCCAGGCGGGATCGTGGCATGGGCCGGTTTTTCTGGTAATGCGCGCGATGTCGCCCTGCTGGTGCCGCTGGGCATTGTGGGGTTTGCCGCATCCGGCGGGCGTGACCTCGCGGCCTGTGGCGGGGCAGCGCTTGCGGTGACTGGTGGGCCGGTCCTGTCCTCTATGGGGGCGGGATGGATACTGGTCGCGCGTGCGCATGGCCCACATAACGATATTCTGCGCATGGACGTGCGACAGGCGCCTGATCTGATTGCGCTGCTGCTTATGGCGGCGGTGCTGGTGTTCCCGGCCCATGCGGGCTGGCTGCTGCCCGGCCTGTGCTGGCTGGCCACGCGCGGGCTGCTGGGGCTTTCCTTTTCCCCGCGTGTGGCACCGCGTGGCCTGCACCCTTTCCACATGACCGATATCGCCGCGATGGTCGCCGCCATGGCGTTGTGGGGGCACCTGCCTGCTGGCGGCATGGTGGCGGACATGCGCTGGGGTGGCATGCTGATCGTGGCAGGCTGTCTGTTATACATGACGGCATCATGGCGGGCGCTGTGCGCGGGTGACGGGCGCAGGGTCATGACGGGCCTGCTGGGGGGTACGGGCGCGCTGGTGATCGTGCTGGCGGGGCTGGGCCTGCTGGCCCGCGCTGATGACCTGCCAGCCATGGCCACATGCGCGGGCCGCACGTCCATGCTGGTCGTGGGCACGCTGCTGACATGGGTGTTCATGGCCCGCGCCATTGATGTGATGGAGCGTGAGGCCGGTGCTCTCGTACTATGCCGCCTGGGGGGGCTGGGTGTGCTGATGCCGCGCCTGTCGGCCCTGTTTTCCATCGGCCTGCTGGCGGAAAGCGGGCTGCCGCCGCTGCTGGGTTTTTCCCTTATCTGGATGCTGCTGCACCTGCTGGCGGCCATGCCGCGCGGCGGTGGACTGGGGGCGGACCTCCCGCTGCTGCTTGCACTTATGGCGCTGGGGGCAGGGTGGGCGATACGCATGCTTGCACTCGTGCGGATTGTCGCGGTCATGCTGTGTGGCAGGCCACGCACGCCACGTGGGGCCGGGGCGTCCGATCCGCCGGGGCGGGAAATGGTCACCCTGCTGCTGGCTGTGCTGCCGGTGCTGTGTGCCTCCATCTGGCCGGGATACTGGCTCGGGCTGGTGGCAGGACATGGTCCGGGCGGGGTTACGTGGCCGATGATGGATACGATCGTACTGGCGTCGCCCGATGGGGCGGCGGTTCTGCATCCCGCGCGGCTTTGCCTGCTGGTGGCGGTGGTGGGGGGCATGGTTGTGTTGCTGCGGCGCATGGCCTGCCCCACGCCTGCCCGTCAGGTCGCGGGCTGGCAGCAGGGCGCGCCCCCCGTGCCGCCGTGGATGGTGTTTGGCGATCCGCTGACGCAGGTGGGGCCGGGTAATCCCGCGCGCATGCTGCTGGATATGGTGGTGATGCCTGCAGCACGCAGGCGGTTGCTGCGTGATTACGTGCGCCTGCGACGGCGGATGGGGCAGCCATGGCCCGCGCTGGCGCGGTATGCTGGTGATGTGCTGCGGGGTAGCGTCATGGTGTCCGCGCCGGTGGTGGTGGCCATGGCGTGCATGGCGGCGCTGATATTCATCGCGTGGCATGGGTAAGGCTGCATGATGACATCACCTGTCCTTGCCGCGCGGATGCAGGCCCTGCTGCTTGCAGGCTGTCACATGGCGCTGGTCATGGTGACGGTGCCGGTATGGATTGGCCTCTTGCGCTGGATGGCCGCCATGATGGAAGGCGAACGCCGCCTGCCGGACCCCACCGCGCACTGGCGCACCCTGCTGCATGCATGGCGGCAGGTGGGTGTGCGTTCGGCGGCTGGCGCGCAGGTCACGGCGGTCGCACCCTGGCTGGCGCTGGCGGCGGGCATGATGGCGGCGTTGCTGGTGCCGTCCTTTGCCACCGGCATGCCCGGTGGCGACCTGTCGGATGTACTGGTTATCGGCGGGTTGCTGGAAATGGCCTTCCTTGCGCTGGTGGTGGCCGCCCTTGCGCCGGGTCTTGCGCGGCCGGGCCATACGGGACTGCGGGTCGTGGCGGGTGGCATCATGATCCAGCCGGTCATGCTGCTGGCATGCGGCGTGCTGGGCATGTGCCTGCCCGATGGCACGCTGGCGGGACTGGTGCGGCAGGCGCATGTGGCGGACATGAACCTTGTGCGCGCGCCGCTGGCGCTGCTTGCCGGTGCACTGGTCGTGGCGGGGGTGGGGGAAGGTGACGGTACGACGTCACGGCTGTCCGCAGCCATGCTGGAGGACCTTGCCGGTCCTGACCGCGCCGTGGCCCAGTATGCGCGTGACCTGCTGGCGGTGGTGTGGATGATGCTGGCGCGTGACCTGATCTGGCCTGAAGGGATTGTGGAACCTGACATCCTGTCGCGTTCATGGGTGCTGGTGCCCATGCTGGTGGCGGTCGCGTTGTGGGTGGCGCATATGCTGCTGGCCTGCGGCTGTGTCGCGGCGATACGGGTTTTCGTGGTGTCGGGACAGCGGCATGCGGGCTGGCGGGCGGGACTGGCGCTGTTATGCGCCGTCATGGCCGGGGTGCTGCTGTTTGCCGGTCGGGGGATAAGCTGACCATGCTTGTGTTGCTGTTCGGTGTTCTGGTCATTCTTTCGCTTTCGACTTCGGGGGGACGGGGTGGTGGCCCGGTCTGGCATGGGGCGTGCATGGCCGCATGCGTATGCCTGTCGCGCTGGGGGCACGAACAGGTCGGGCTGGCCTGCGTGATGGCGGTGGGGCTGGCGGGACTGCTTGGGTTGCTGGGCGTGCAGATGCTGCATATCCCCGCAGGGGAGCGTGAGCGCAGTGGCCTGCGCCTTGCTGGTGGGCTGGCCTGTATCGCGGTGCTGGCGCAGGTCATCATGCAGGGACCGCAGGTGGGCATGACGGCGCGCCTTATGGGCATGACGGGGCTGGCCGCCACCCTGTGTGGCGTGTGGGGGGCATGTATCGCCCGTGGGCCTGTCGCGCTGTGCGCGGGGCTTGCCTGTGGGCTGGATGGCGTCATGCTGCTGGCGGCACGGGTGGATGACAGGCTGGTCATGGCGGAGGTGATTGTCGTGGCGATTGGCCTGAATATCCTGCTGGCTGCATGTCCCCGGTCGCATGGGGGTAAGGCATGATGATGCTGCCGCTTTATGCCAGCCTGCTGGGGGGCTGGATGGTGCTGGTCCTGACCGCCCTGCTGGTAACGGGCGGGACGCTGGCGCTGCGTGGGTTGCTGGCGGTGCTGCTGCTGATCCTGTGTGGCGCGGGAAGCGCGCATTTCCCCGATATGGCGCGGATCATGACGGGATGTGGTCCTGCGCTGGCATTATGCGTGTGGGTTTTCATGCAGCGTCCTGCGCAGGCAACCGCCCCGCGTGGGGCTGGCGTGCTGCCCTTTTTCCTGTCGGGCATCGCGGCCCTGGCCATTGCGTTCGGGCGGTGTGACCTGCTTGGGGTGTTCCTTGGCTGTGGTCTTGTGGCCCGGCTTGGGCTGGCGATCGGGCCGCGTGGGCTGGACCGGGACGGATGGCAGGTGCTGCGCATGGGACTGGGTGGCCTGCTTGTGGCGCAGGGTGGCCTGTTCGTACTGCAGGCGGGCTGGGGACACATGCAGGACCAGGCCGCGGCGATCCTGCTGGTGGGCGGGCTGCTGCTGGCCTGTGGCGTTCCTGGCCGTCCGGGACCGGTTGTTGCGCCCGGATGGAACATGGAAATACTGGCCGTGCTGCCGGTTGTCGCGCGGGCGGCAGATGTCTGGCCGGTGCTGCTGCCGGTCCTGACCTTCATGGGGTGCGTGTGCCTGTCATGGGCTGTTCTGTCGCGGCTGGGACGATCGTTCCCGGGGGACTACTGGACTGGGTGGGCCGTGCTGGCCGCGGGCCTGCCGGATGGTGTCATGGGGGGGCTGCCGCTTGCAGCCTGCCTGCTGGTCATGGCCTGTGTGACACCGTCGGGCGGGCGGCTGTCGGGATCCATGCTATGGCCGCCCTCCCTGCCCGGCATGGCGGCCGTGCTGGTACTCGTGGGGGAAATGGGTGAAATGCCCCCTGTGGCGCTGCTGGCTGGTGCCAGCCTGTGGCCGGTGATGGCGGAACGCACGGGGGCAGGGCATGGCGTGGCATCATGGGCGCAGGCGGCGTTGTTGATGGCCATCGGATGCATGGTGCTCGCCAGTGCTGCGTATTACCAGATGGGGGGAGGATCGTGGTGACGCAGGTGGCGGACCTGATCCGCAGGGGGATGCCGGCGAACTGTAACGGACGGTTCGTTCTGGATGAGGGGGAATGGCGTGACATGGTGGCGGCCCTGTCCCATTCCACCCTGCCACTTCTTGGCCTGTGGTCGGACGGGATGCAGGTGCATGCCCTGTTCATGGAGCAAACGCGCCCCCTGCTGGCCAGTGTTGCGGTAACGGATGGGCGCTACCTTGCCCTGTCCCCCGCGCGGGCCGGGGCCAGTGCGTCTGAACGCATCATTCAGGATATGTGGGGGATCGAGGCCATGGGGGCTACAGGCTGCGCCCCATGGCTGGATCAGGGGCAATGGCCGGTGACATGGCCCCTGCGTGACCGGTCCCCGCCAGCACCTGCCGCGCCTGAGGGTGTGGAATTCACCGATGACGCAACCATGGTGCGGGCAGGTGGAACCGTGTTGGGCTATGGCCCGGCGGAGGGGGATTTCAACGCGCCTTTTCACCTGCGTCTGGGTCTGCCGGGGGAACGGATCATGCAGGTGCGCTCCCGCATGGGCTATGCCCATCGTGGTCTGTGCGCGCGCATGCGTGGCGCAACCGTGGCGCAGGCCACACAGATGGTGGCCCGGATTGACGCCACGGCTACGGTGGCCCACCAGCAGGCATTTGCTGGCGCGCTGGCTGCGATAGGGGGGAATGCTGCGGGGGAAATGGGCGACGCGGACCTGTTCGTGGGGGAACTTGGACGTATCGTGACCCATCTGGATACGTTGACGGTCGCAGCTGAACTGCTGGCGGATAGGCGTTTTGCCATGCCTGCCGCAATCCTTGTGGAACGGTTGCGGCAGGCCTGTCGGGATGTGTATGGCAGTCGCCTGCTGTTTGACGTACTGCCGCCTGTGGGCGGAGTGGAACGGACACTGTCTATTCCTGCAGAACTGCTGGTGGAACTGCGCGATGGCTGCAGGGCCTTGCAGCGTCTGTTCTGGCGGCCGCGTGGCATGGCCATGCAGGCGCGGGGGCGGGGTATCCTGTCGGCGGATATCGCCGATTACTGGGGCATTGCCGGATGCGTGGGACGGGCAGGCGGCGTTGAATCCGACCTGCGCCCCTATATTTCGCGTGTACGTCATGGATGGCCGGATGGGTATCACGCAATGGCGGGCGATGTGGCCGCACGGCTTGGCCTGCGTCTGCATGAAGTCGAAACGGCGGTGGAAATGCTGTCCACGCTGGACACGGCGCGGTGCCTGACAGCACCTGTGCCGGGCGATGACTATGGGTCGGGCGAGGGGATCGGTTGTGTTGAAGGACCGACAGGGCCGGTCTGGCACTGGCTGCGGGTTGAAAAGGGCCGGGTGGCAGCATGGTGGTGCGGTGATCCGTCCCTGCTGCTGTTTCAGGCACTGCCGCAGGTATTATCCGGCGCGGTGTATGAGGATGTGCCGCTGATCCTTGCCTCCCTCGGCCTGTCGGCTGCGGCGGCCGACCTGTAGGAAGGGATGATGGCATATCTTGACCTGTTCTGGCCCGAAGGCGCGGTCCTGCCCCGCATGCTGCCGCTGGATATCTTTCATATGGAAACCGGGGGCTGCACCGGCTGCGCGCTTGAACTGCGCAGCCTGTCGCGTGCACTGGTGGAAGGATATTCCGATATCCGTTTCGTCTCCACGCCACGACAGGCCAGCCTGTTGCTGCTGACCGGCAGCCTGACGGTGGAAATGGCTCCGGTCGTGGAACTGGCATGGCAGGCCATGCCCGGTACGCGCCTGCTGGCCGCAGTAGGGGACTGCGCGCTGGATGGGGGCGTGTTTACGCCTGGTTATGCGGTGCTGGGTGGTGTGGGCAGTCGTGCGCGTGTCAGCCTGCTGCTGCCGGGATGCCCGCCGTCGCCTGCGGAAATACTCGACGCCCTGATCCGCTGGCGCATGCAGGGCGAAGGCGGGCTATCTGCGTAATATAAAAAGGATGAAAGTTTTATGGGTAACGCCTTTTTCAAAAAGGCGGCACCCATAAACGTTTATCAGCCTGCAGGGGAAGCCACAGGCTGATCGTCACTTTCCTGCAGGGCCTCGGCTTCCCGGCGCAGGCGGTGAAAGCTCCGCCTGCTTATGGGCAGCAGCAGGATGTAGATGATCCCGGCAGCGGCAAGCGCGCCCCATGGTTCGGCCACCAGAACGGCGGCATAGGCCCCCGTACCCAGCATGGTGGGCAGGACCATGGGGGAAGGAACCTTGAAGTTCTTGAATGACCAGACCGGCAGGGTCGAGACAAGCAGGAAGGCCGTGCCGCTAAGTGTCAGTGCGGGCAGCAACGGGTCGCGCGTCAGCTCATACAGCCAGTCACAATGCAGGTGCTGCGCTTCCAGCCCGAGGAAAAGCGGAAACAGTGCAAGCCCGGCACCTGCAGGGGCCGGAACACCGGTAAAGAAGTTGCTGGCGTATTTCGGCTGGTTGGCGTCGTCATCCAGGCTGGCGTTGAAGCGCGCCAGGCGCAATGCCATACAGACCGTGAACATGATGCACGGAATGTAGCCAAAACGGCCCCCTTCATGCAGCGCCCACAGATACAGCACGAAAGCCGGGGCTACGCCAAAGCACAGGAAATCCGACAGGCTGTCGAATTCCGCCCCGAAACGGCTGGTGCCGCGCAGCAGGCGCGCGATCCGTCCATCCAGCCCGTCGATGCAGGCGGCGATGAGCAGGGCGGTCGCGGCGCTGCCAAATCGTCCCTCCAGCCCGAATCGCATGCCCGTCAGGCCCGCGCACAGGCCCAGCATGGTCATGAGATTGGGAACCATCCGGTTGAACGAAAGCCCCCGGACGCGGGGGCGCTGGCGTTTTTTCAGGCGCCGGGTACGGCGTGCCGGTGTGGTGGGGGAGGTGGCCATACCGGGTTAAAGCCGCGCCATCACGGTTTCGCCACCAATCATGGTCTGCCCGACTTCAACCAGCGGCGTGACATCGGGTGGCAGGTACAGGTCGGTGCGCGAGCCAAAGCGGATCAGGCCGAAACGCTCGCCGGTTTCGTACTGCATGCCTTCTTCGGCATCACACAGGATGCGACGTGCGATCAGGCCCGCGATCTGGACCACGGCGACCTGCCGCCCGTCCTTCAGCGTCACGCGCAGTGCGTTGCGTTCGTTCAGTTCGGACGCCTTGTCCAGACTGGCGTTCAGGAACTGCCCGGCATGGTAGGCGATCCGTGTCACGGTGCCCGCGACCGGCATGCGGTTTACATGCACATCCAGCACTGACAGGAAGGTTGCCACACGCCAGACCGGGGCGTCACCCATGTCCAGTTCAGGCGGGGGGGGCACTTTCTCGATCGACACGATGTGTCCGTCCGCGGGCGCCACCGCCAGATTTGGTTCGGCTGGCGTGACACGCTCGGGGTCACGGAAGAAATACAGGCAGAAACCAAAGAACAGGCCACTGCCTGTGCCAAGCCATCTGGTCACCCGGAACGGCAGCAGCCGACCGAGAATGGCCCCGGCCCCCGACGCGAGGAGAAACGGGCGCGCGGCCGGGTGTGGCGGGGCGATGACAAGCTTGAGTGATTGAATCAGCGACATGGATAATGTTCATGAAGATTTCAGTAAAATTGGTCAAGTATCCTGCATGTCACGTGGTTGCCGCCGGGGTGTGGTATTTCGTGAGAAAACCCCTGCCTGACGCAGGCGCAGCCCGGCCGGCACCAGTGTCGCGGGGCGTGCGGGTATGGTTGCGTATATGTCCTTGACCGCTTCTATCATGCAGACGCCGCCCAGCCGGGGGAACAGGTTGCGGCCCGTCCATTCCACCATGCGGACCGGCCCCGCCGGGCATGGGCCGACCGGTGGGACATACAGTGCGTCTTCATGGCGTTGCGCCTGAAAACAGGCATCGGCCAGCCAGCGCGTGATCTGCCGCCGCGAAAATGGCGTGCCCTGCCCGAAGGGGGAGTTGTCAGTATGGGCCCATAGCCCCGCCCGGTTGGGCACGACAAGCAGCAGCTGCCCGTCATCCTTCAGAATCTTCCAGACCTGCCGCAGCAGGCTGTTCTTGTCCTCACTGACCTCCAGCGCATGGATCATCACGATGCGGTCGAACTTCAGGTCATCAAATGGCAGGTGCGTGCCGTTTACGATACAGTCCCGCCCGTGCCATGGCAGCGCATCGCGCGTGACATGCGTGTCCAGCCGCGCCGACATGCACGGCCTGTCGGGCCGGTCCCATAATGGCAGGAAGGGCAGCGCGTACCCCAGGCCAAGCGTGTGTCCCTGCGTGCTTTCGGGCCAGAAGGCGGCCATGCGCTGGCACAGCAGGCGCGCGGCCACCTGCCCCCGGCGGGTGGCATAGAAACTTGCGGCGGTGTGTATGTTCGCTGGCATTGGTGCACATTAGCATACCCCGCTGCCCGGGCCATCACGTCATGCCGGGCATTCAGGTCATGCAACGAAAGTGCAGGAGATACAGTCATGACACAGAAACTTGCCGTAAAGGCGATTCCTATCCTGTCGGACAATTACGCCTGGTTTGTGCATGATGGCGTAACCGGGGCCGCCGGCATGGTTGATCCGGCGCAGGAAGCCCCCCTGATCGCCGCCATTGATGCGGCGGGAGACAGGCTGGATCTGATTTTCCTGACCCACCATCATGCCGACCATGTCGCGGCGGCCGACGCCCTGCGGCAGCGTTATGGCGCGAAGATCGTGGGGCCTGTGGCGGAGGCCGCCCGTCTGCCCCGTCTTGATATTGCGGTACGTGACGGGGATGTCGTGGAGCTGGGGCAGTCCCGGGCACAGGTCATTGCAACGCCGGGGCATACAGCGGGCGAGGTATCCTATTATTTCCCCGATGGCCCGGCGCTGTTCTGTGGTGATACGCTGTTCAGCATGGGGTGTGGACGACTGTTCGAGGGCACACCCGCCGATATGTTCGCCAGCCTGCAGCGTATCAAGGCCCTGCCGGATGACACGCTGATATGCTGCGGGCATGAATATACCCAGTCCAATGCCCGTTTTGCCCTGCATGTCGATCCGGATAACACCGCGCTGAAGGCACGCGCGGCGCAGGTGGCGGACCTGCGGGGCAGGGGGGCGCCCACGCTACCGGTTCCCCTGCTGGTGGAACGCCAGACCAATCCCTTCCTGCGTGCGCACGATGTCGCGACCCTTGCACGGTTGCGCAGGGAAAAGGACAGCTTCTGACATACTATGTCACGTTTTGCATGGACAGGGAAACGCAGGTGGTGGCCCCGCGTTTTACATGCAGGAAAACGAAGGTTATGGCGGGATGAAAGGCGCAAATACCCGCCATTCCGTTATGGCCGTAACATGCGGATGAGAAACGGAAACCGGCTGACGGTATTGTTTTCCCATCCGGAATCACAATTAATGATCCGGCTCGTGGCCGGACCCTGATATTATGACATAATACGGGTTGTCTGGCGGTATGGATGTCAGGGACCGGCACATTCCGAGGTGCCTCGCCCTTCGGTCCACGGAGTAAGGCCGGATGCGTTCGAAGGGTGGGCAAATCTGGTCGGGAAATCTATGTCACCGGCCCACCGGCGCAATGTCTGGCCGGGTTGGCCGCCATGTGGTGGGCGGTGTTATGGCCCATCCGGGTGCTCCGTGCCCGATCCATGCGAAAGGAAGGCATTTGTCGGTATCTTCTGTCCCGGTAATCATCAAGAAATACGCCAATCGGCGGCTGTACGATACCGAGCTTTCGGCCTATATCACCCTTGAAAACCTTATGGACATGGTCAAGCAGGACCGCGCCTTTGTCATTCTGGATGCCCGTACGGGCGATGACATAACCCGTGGCGTGCTGGCGCAGGTCATGCTGGAAGAGGAAACCCGTGGCCGGGCCATGCTGCCGGTTGCCTTCCTGCGCCAGCTTATCCGCTGTTATGGGGACAGCAGGCAGGGCGAGGTATCCGATTACCTGGAACGCATGATGACCGAATTCATGGACCGTCAGCCGCCATCCGCGACACCGGATGGGCTGGAGATGCTGGGGCAGGAAAACGCTGCCGTGGTGCGGCAGGCCATGTCCCTGTTTACCTCCCTTTACGCCGTGGAACGGGGCGGGGACCGGACGGTGGAAAACCTGCTGCAGGAAATCATGGATCTGCGCCAGCAGGTGGCGGCGCTACAGAACGGGGATGCGCCCGATGAAAAGGGCAATTCCTGACCATGCCCTGCGGGCGGAACAGTTGGTTGTCCTTCCGCCAGTCCACCGATGGTGATAACCGTCAGGCGGTTCAGGGCGCTGACAATAAAAGTTTTTTGAAGCTATTTTCAAAAAACTTCGAAGAACATCGCCTTTTTGAAAAAAGCGATACCCAGGAACCTTTATTTTCAAATAATCTTCAGGCGGGATCGGCAGGCGATGCCTGTGCAGGCACCGGCAGTCCATGGCTGGTACACAACTGCCGCCAGGCCTGACCAATCGTGGGCAGCAGTTGCGCCCGCCGCAGCCCTGCGGGCAGTGGCGCGCCCACAACGATATGGATCGTACCCGGGCGTTTCAGCAAACTGCCGGGTTTCCAGTACAGCCCCGCATCGGTTGCCACGGGAATGACCGGCAGTCCGGTATGGGTAGCAAGGGCCGCAATGCCCGGCTGCAGGCTGATGGGGGCTCCCGGGGCCGTGCGCGTGCCTTCGGGGAAAATGATGATCTGCCGGTTATCGGCCACTGCTGCGTCGGTGGCGGCCAGCAGGGCGCGCAGCGCCTTTGCCTTGCCATCGCGGTCCACCGGGATCATGCCGCTCAGCCGCAGCATGGGACCAACCAGCGGTATGCGCTCAAGTTCGCGTTTCATGACATAGGTCGGGCGGGGTACAAGGTTCATCCAGACCAGTGTGTCGAATTCGGACTGGTGCTGGCACGCCAGCAGGCATGGCCCGGCAGGTATGTGCTCCATACCGCTGACCTGTATGTCGATCCTGCAGATACGCTGTAATCCCCGCAGGGTCAGCCCCGTCCATACCTTGGCATAGGCCAGTGCCCGTCCCGGTGCGAACAGCCGGATGGGAAAGGCCAGAATGCCCATCACGATGGTCAGCAGCAGGAAATACAGGTTGAAGGCAAGCGCGCGCAGTACTGTCATCACGAACGGGTCCATCAGTATGAATGGGTTTTCCTAACACCAGAAAACCGGCGTCAGGACAAGCGGCGGGCTGGTATTCAGCCCATGACCGGGGGCGCGTCGGGTCGGGTATCGGTATGGTTTATCAGGCCGTGCAGGGGCCGTGTCAGGCGGGCGACATTCAGGCAGGCCAGCAGCCATTTGTCATATTCCGTAACCATAAGCCGCATGGTGGCGGGATGCAGCAGGTGCCGCAGCGCGGGAGAACGGATCGGGTAACCATACAGACGCACATCGGGCACCGTGCGCGAGATTTCCAGCATGGCGCGGCGGATGTGGTAACCTGCCGTCACCACGACCAGACTGCGGATATGGTAGGCTTGGACCCATGCGGCCGTCTCATCCGCATTACCCAGCGTGGACGTGGCGCTGTGGCCCAGTGTCGTCCGTGTCCATAATGTCAGGGGAACGGGCTGGGGCAGGTGGCGCAGGAAATCACCCAGCGTCGCATGCGGGGCCACGCCTGAAATCAGCAGCCGGTCCGCATCGCCCTGCGCCAGCAGGCGCAGGGATTCGTCAATCCGGCCCTGCCCACCCGTCAGGGCCACGATCCCGTCCGCATGCGGGAGCCGTATGGGGGCGCGCATGGCGTCACGGGTAAACCATGCCAGCCCCGCCATCCATGCAAGTATGGTGGCCAGCACGCCCGTGGCCAGCAGCCTGCGGCGGCGGGCGGGGGGGCGGTCATTCCCATGTGGCGGGTGTGTCATGGCAGGCGGCGCAGCCATGCCCGCACGGTCAGTTGCGTGGTGATCCACCCCGTGATCCCTGCCGCGGGTGGCAGCGCCAGCAGCATCCATAACAGCGCGTGCGGCACGATGTCCGCCCATGCGCGCGGATCACGCCAGTCCACGGGGGCCAGGACGGGCGCGTCGGTCATGGCGGAAAAGGGGGCGGCCAGATGCGACATGGCCAGCAGCATGGGCAGTGCCGCAAGACTACCCCCCAGCCCCCCCACCAGCGCCAGCAGCCCCACGCGGGATGCGAACCGCCCGGAAATATAGCTGTCCATCGCGCCCAGTGAATGGATCAGCACAATGGCCTGCCGCCGGGTCTGCAGTCCCGCGCGTGTCGCGGCCATGACCACGCACACCGCTACCGTCATCACGATCAGAACGGCCAGCAGTGCACAGGCCTGCAGGCTGCCCGCAAGGGCTGCCAGCCGGTTGCTCCATATGCTGTCATGTTCAACCATCACGCCCGGGGCAATGGCTTCCAGCCGGGACAGCAGGGGGGACATCGGGTCCTGTCCGGCTGCCGTATGCACCTCGATCACGGCCGGCAGGGGCAGGGATGCATCCCCGGTCTGTTCGATCCATGGGGCCAGCAGGTTGCGCAGTTCCGCATCACTCAGCCGGTGCGCCGCAACGATGCCGGGGGCATGGGTCAGAATGTCCTGCACGGCGGCAATGCGCGTGCCCGAACCGGCCGCCGGGTCATCAGGGCCGGGGACCTGCACGGTCGTGACCGCTCCCGCGCCATGGGTCCAGCGCTGTGACAGATTGTGCGCCGCAATTCCCCCCGCCAGCGCCAGTGCCGCAAGGAAGGACATGGCCGCCACAAGGAAAGGCAGGAACTGTCCCGGCAATGCCTGATGCAGGGCCAGCCCGTCATGGTAACGCCTGCGTGCCATCAGCGGTAATCCCGCACCATGTGGCCATGCGCCAGTTCAATGGCGGGGGCGGGATATTTTTCCACGATCGCGTCATTGTGGGTGGCCACCACAATGGTCGTGCCCAGTTCGGCCAGCCGGTGGAACATGGCCATGAGGCGCCCCGCCTGCCGTTCATCCAGTGCATTGGTCGGCTCATCGGCCAGAAGCAGGGCGGGGCGGTAGATCACCGCGCGCGCGATCGCGACCCGCTGCTGTTCGCCCCCCGAAAGCTGCAGTGGACGCGCGTCAAGGCGGTTTTCCAGCCCGACCCATTTCATGATGGCGTGGACCTCATGGGCGATCTCGTCTTCCGCGCGGTGCTGCAGCCGCAGCGGGAGGGCGACATTGTCAAACACGCTCAGGTCGGGCAGCAGCCGGAAATCCTGCCACACCGTCCCGATGCGCCTGCGCAGGCGCGCAAGGTTGCTGCGCCGCGCCTGCATGACCGGCACGCCCAGTATTTCCACCATGCCCGCACTGGCCTGCACTTCCAGCGACAGGATGGACAGCAGCGATGACTTGCCAGCCCCCGAGGGGCCAAGCAGCCAGCGGAATTCACCCTGCGCCACATCAAGGCTGATATGGGACAGCGCAGCCACCCCGGCGCGGTTGCCGCCATAGGCGTAGCTGACATCATGCAGGCGGAACATGCGGGCGGGCCTGCCGGTCTTTACATGGTGCGCGCGGCAATGGTGGACAGCGTCGCGCACAGCGCCGCCGCCGCCATGAGCAGCAGCCCGTCAAAGACCAGCGAGGACGGGGTCAGCAGGTGCGACCCCACCTCCAGGTGGTCGGGGATGGAATGCGCGACATGTGCGATCATGTCGCGCGTCTGCGGGTCGTTGCCTGCGGCACCATTCACGATCCCTATGATATGGGGCAGTGCGCTCCATCCGATACCAAGGATCAGCACCAGCGGGGCCACCAGTTCCGATACCTGCTGCACCAGGTAGAACAGGAAGTAGAAAACCGACCATACCGCCACCCGCACGATGCGCGGCACGTTCACTCCGCCCATGGTACTGGTGGTGGGGGGCAGCGTGCGGTCCTGCTGCTGGTTGGAAAAGTGACTGTCCATTAAAACAAGACTCCGGTCATGGGTACCGCTTCCCGGGATTGTTGGAAACGCATTCCAGACCGAGGTAGCGATCGCTTGTATTAAATGCAAACTTCTGCCTTGTGCATATGGGAAACAGCAGGTTGCGCCGTTGCTAATGGATCATGCCATGCCACAGCACGATAACGGATACGGATCGGGTCGGCTGCCGTCGTCGCCCGTCATGATCTTCCGCGTGGGTTCGCGGCAGTATGGCCTGCCCGCGGGGCTTGTGGTCAGGGAATGCATGCCCGTGCCCGAACTGATGCCGGTGGCCGTGGCGTTGCCGCATATATCGGGGTGGTTCCGGCTGGGGACGGCCATGGTGGTGGTGATTGACCTTGGTGTGCTGCTGGGGGAACGCACGCAGGCGGTGCGCCAGCCGGTGGACCTGCTGTACTGCCCGCTGCTGCTGTGCAACCTGCCCGGCGGGGGCAGCGTGGCCCTGCTGGTGGATGCGGTATGCGAGGTCACGCGACGACCACAGCCCACGTCGGTCGCATCAGTCACGGTTGACGGCGACATGGCGGGAGGCGAGGGTGCAGGCCGGGAACTGGAACTTGGGGATGGTGGCATTGCATTCATGTTGCGCATGACCGACATCATCAATGATGATGAACGCATGCGGCTGGATACCCTGATGGAACGTACCCGTGCGCGCGCCACACTGTGGGCCGCGATTGACGATTCCCAACCCGACATGCCCCGTGACGCGCATGGGGACAGCCATTCATGACGGGATCGGCCGCCTTTCCCCCCGCGGGCTTCCGGCGCCTGCTCAATGCGGTGACCCACCGCACGGGGCTGCATTATTACGTGGACAAGGCCGACCTGCTGGAACAGGTGGTGGGCGCGCGCATGGCGCTGCATGGCTGCCGTACCTGCCATGATTATCTTGCCCTGCTTGATGACGGGGCGCGGGGTGACCGGGAATGGAGGGAACTGGAATCCGCCATTACGATAGGGGAGACGTTTTTCTTCCGGTATGCCGAACAGTTTGCGGCCCTCGAACATACCATCCTGCCGCAACTGATCCGCAGGGCTGCCGCCACGCGCCGCCTGCGGATATGGAGTGTCGGCTGTTCCAACGGGGCTGAACCCTATTCCATCGCCATCCTGCTGACGCGCCTGCTGGATGAAGCGGGCATGAACCCCGCTGACTGGCATATCGAAATCCTTGGCACCGATATCAGCACCCGTGCCCTGGAACAGGCGCGCCAGGCCGAATTCAGCGCATGGACCCTGCGTGATATCGCCCCCGCGCAATGTGCCGCGTGGTTTACCCCGGTCAGTCCCCGGATATGGCGGCTGCATGAATGCTATCGCCGCATGGTCCGGTTCCGTTACAGCAATGTCCTTGACCTGCTGCGCCCTGACGGTGGGCCGCCGGGGCCATTCGACCTGATCCTGTGCCGCAACGTGCTGATCTATTTCGCGCAGGTACAGGCGCAGGCGCTGGTCCAGGCCATGGCGAAGCGGCTTGTGCCCGAAGGCTGGATACTGCTGGGGCATTCTGAACCCGTATCCTGTTTCGCGCCCTGCCTTGAAACCGTTCGCCTGCCGGGTACGCTGGCGTTTCGCCCGCCATTGCAGGGCAGGGGCGGGCAGGATGTGTCCGTCGCATCCCCCGCACCCCGGCGCAGGCCCGCACATGCGCTGGTGGCCATGCCTGAAGTGGACAGCGCGCCTGTCGCCGCCGAAATCCGGCAGGTGGCGGATACGGGCCGGGTTCCGCTGGCCATGCGCATGTGCCGTGATCACCTGCTTCGCCATCCCATGGACACCCGCATCCATTTCCTGTTCGCCGTGCTGGCATGGGGGGAAGGCAGCCTGCTTCAGGCCGAGGAATCGTTCCGCCGGGTCATTTACCTGTGCCGCGACCATGTCATGGCGCGCTGCTACCTTGCACGCCTGCTGGAAGATGCGGGTGGAGGGGTGGAGGCAGGCCGTATCCGTCAGCAGATGATGGAACTGGTGCGCCGCTGTCCGCCTGATACCGTGCTGCCGGATGGGGATGGCATGACGGCGGGGGGCCTGCTGCGCCTGGCCCGTCAGGCCAGTGAGGCACCGGCCATCCGCCATGCGCAGGTGACATCGTGATGACGGAAGGGGACACCACGTCGCCTTCGGGCCGGGACGCCTTCGCCCGGCGGGTACTGCATGAACGTGCGCGTATCATGGCCGCGCGCGGGCAGGAGTACGCGGCAGGTGCCGCAGGGCGGCCGCTGGTCATGCTGGACCTTGCGGGACAGGCCTGCGGGGTGGACCTGCATGCGGTGCTGCGGGTGACCGACCCGGTCTGGAGTGATATGCCCCGCAGGCCCGACTGTCCGCCCGGCGTACGCGGTGTGCATGGATATCAGGCCGACCTGTACACCGTATTCGACCTTTCGGTGCTGCTGGGTGGTGTCCCGCTGAAAGATCCGGGCGTGATGCTGCTGCTGCGCTCGGTTTCCAGCATTCCGCTGGGGCGCATAGCCCTTCTGGCCAGTGGGGCGGCGGGCACCGTGGAAATCACGGGCACGCCCACGCCGCTGACCCCTTCGGGTTTTCCACAGGCCAGCCTGCCCGATGGGCGCAGCCTGACCGTCATTGATCCCGCCCGCCTGTTTTCTTCCCGTTATGTCGGAGTGTGAAGTACCGTGACAATCGCCAATCGCCTGCTGTTCGGCTTCATGGTCGGTGTCCTGCTGATGGTATCGCTGGGTATCTACGCGCTGGGACAGATCCGGGAGGTGCGTGATGAAATGACGATCATCGTCACCCGCGACCTGTCAGTCTACCGTGAACTGACGCATATCCGCGCCAATGAAAATGATCTGGTCGCCCGCAGGCTCGCGATCCTTGCGCATTATTACGCGCATGATTTTGAAACGGCCCCCACCATGCTGGAAGACGCGATTGCCGGATGGGATGAAAAGGCGCGTGACGCAGACAGGCTGCTGGCGGGCGTGCTGTCGCGCGCGGAAGAAGGCGGCAGGCTGGCCCGCAGCGATGACCAGCGTGAGATGTTCAATACCGTCGCCAGTCAGTTACGTGAAATTTCCGCGCAGTTCCAGATGGATACGCGTGGCGCCGCCATGCTGTTCCAGGCCATGCGCGCGGGCAATGACGCGGGCGTGCGTGAACAGGCGTCGCGTATCGACAGCCGCGAACAGTCGATAGAACTGCTGGTGGGGCGGGCCGCATCCCTGCTGGACCATGGGGTGCAGGTGGCTGAAACACAGGGGGCGGCATCGTATGACTACAGCCGCCGTTCGCTGGCCATAGGCATGGCGGGCGCGGTTGTCGTGGCCCTGATCGTGACCTTCTGGACGCGGCGGTCGATCATGGAACCGATTTCGTCCATCATGCATGTGATGGAACGCGTGGGACAGGGCGACCTTGCCACCCGCGCCAAGGTGGGCGGCATGGGCGAAGACCGTGACGAGGTCGCCCGCCTTGCCGCCGGGCTGAACCGCATGATCGACGGCCTGCGTGAAATCGCGCGGCAGAGCGGGGAGGTGACGCAGAACCTTGACGCCGCCGTGGCCGAAATCCGCGCCTCCACCCAGCAGCAGGCCGCAAGTGTGGAAGAACAGTTTGCCGCTGTGCAGGAAACGGCGGCCACCGTGGACGAAATAACCCATTCGGGTGCCCAGATCAGCAAGCGCGCGCGTGAAGTCATTTCCTCGGCCGAGGTAATCGTCCACAGTTCCGCAAGCGGGCTGGAAGCGGTGGAGGAAACGGCCCGCGCCATGGCGCATACCCATGACGGGGCCGAAGCCGTGGCGTCGAACATCGTCGCCCTGTCCGAACGGACCGAGGCGATCAGCGAAATCATCGCCTCCGTCAATGATCTGTCCGAACGCTCCCACCTGCTGGCGCTGAACGCCGCGATCGAGGCCGCGGCGGCGGGTGAGCACGGGCGGTCGTTCGCCGTGGTGGCGGCGGAAATGAAGATACTGGCCGATCAGTCGCGGGATGCGACCCAGAACGTGCGCGCCATCCTTGGTGACATCCAGCGCGGCATCAACACGTCCGTCATGCTGACGGAAGAAGCGGTCAAGCGGGTCTCGGCGGGCAAGGAACGGACTGACATCGCCTACCGCACCATCGAACGCATGACTGGCGGGATCGAGGAAGGCGTGCATGCCTTCCAGCAGATCGTGGCATCGACCAACCAGCAGCAGATCGGCATCGAACAGGTCATGACCGCACTGCAGAGCATCCGCCAGGCCAGCCAGCAGACATCGGCGGGCACCCGTAACCTAGAGGTTTCGGCCAGCAATCTTGGCAAGCTGTCAAAACAGCTGCTGACCATCTCCGCCCGTTACCAGACCTGACGACCGGGCCGTGGACACCCTTCGCGATGAACTTCTGGCGGTATTCGACGCGGAATACCGTGATCACCTGCGTGCGATCCGGGGCATCGTGGCCGCAGGCTGCCCCGATGCGCGGGGGCTGGCGGAAATCTTCCGGCGCGTCCACTCGCTCAAGGGTGCGGCGCGCGCGGTGGAACTGCCGGTGGTCGAAGGGGTGGCCCACGCACTGGAAAACCGTCTGTCATCCCTGCAGGCGGCCCGCGCCCTGCCGGATGCGGCGGACCTGAAGGCGATTACCGACACACTTGATGAGGTGGACCTGCTCATGACATCCGCGCCATCGGGCGGGGATGTCAATGGGGGGGATGAAGATGCGCCCGGCGTGACCGCGACGGGGGAAAACCCGTCCTATGTGCAGGTGCCTGTGGCACGGCTTGATGCACTGGCCTCGGCGGTGCATGACCTCATGTCCGTGGCGGAACGGCATGAAAGGCTATGGGCGCAGGTGATGGACCTGCTGGATGAATCCCGCGCGGTCATGCACGCGCCCGAACGCATGCGCGCCGATCCCGTGGCCGAATTCGCGCGCATGACGCGCAGGCTCATGACGGTGGGTCGTGAACGGGAACTCATGTCCGGTCAGATCGACCGCGCGCTGCTGCGGCTGGGTGAGGAAGTCCATGCCGTGACCCTCGTGCCGGCCGAAAGCGTATTCGGCTCCCTCGCCGCCATGGCCCGGCGCATCGCGCGTGAACATGGCGGGCCGGATGCGGGCGTGGACGTGCACATGTATGGCATGGATGTCCAGACCGAACGCCGCGTGATGCAGGCCCTGCGCGACCCGGTGGTCCATCTTGTGCGCAACGCCATCGTGCACGGGCATGAAACCCGTGCCCAGCGGCTGAAGGAAGGCAAGTCCGAATGCCTGAACATCACCATTGCCGTCACCCTGACCGGCGTGCGGCTGCAGGTCGCGGTCAGTGATGACGGGCGTGGCCCCGACCTGCAGGCAATTGCCGCACGGGCGGCGGGGCAGGGGCTGGTCCATGCCGATGCGCCGCTGGATGCGCGGCAGCTGCTGGCGCGTGTGTTCGAACCGGGTTTTTCCACGCGTGGTCAGGCGGATACGCTGGCCGGGCGCGGGGTTGGCCTGTCGGTGGTGGCCGAAGCCGCACGCGCCCTGCATGGCACCGTGCGCATGGAACAGCGCCAGCCTGCGGGCACGACCGTCACCCTGACCGTGCCGGTGTCACAGCGCCAGCGTACCGTGCTGCTGGTGGAAAATGCGGGGCAGTCCCTCGGCCTGCCCGGGCGCGTGATCCGTCACCTGCTGCGGGTGCGGCGTGATGAGATCCGCCTGCTCAATGGTGCGCCCTTTGCCGTGGTGCCACATCCCGGCGATGGCACGTCGTCCCCCGCCAGCCCGGCCGGGAAGCAGGCCGAGGATCTGGTGCCGCTGGTGCCGCTGCGGGCCTTTGTGGGGGATGAAAACGCGCCATTGCCCGTGCGCGATGGCGCGGTCAGCGTCGTGGTGATGGAAGTGGATGGCGCATGCTGTGGCTTTGCGGTGGAACGCATGGTGGATGTGCGCACGCTGCTGGTGTCGGATGCGACTGCAGTGGGGCTGGATAGTGAACTGGTGCCCGGCATCGCCTGGCAGCGAGAGGACCAGCCAGTCTTCATCCTCAGCCCCGACCGGCTGTTCGCGCGCTGGCGGCTGCGGGGTAATGACGACGGTGTGTGCTTCAGTGACGTGGATGAAGCCGCCCCCGTCGTGCCCGTGCGCCATGCGCCGCTGGTCATGGTGGTGGATGATTCGATCACGACCCGGACACTGCAGAAAACCATCCTCCAGTCCCATGGTTACGATGTCTGCCTCGCGGTGGATGGGGAGGAAGCGCTGACGCTGCTCCAGCAGTCCTCGCGGCATGTGGATGTAGTGGTGACAGATGTTGAAATGCCACGCATGGATGGCTTTGCCCTGCTGGCGGCCATGCATGCCGACCCTCACCTGTCGGGCATACCCGTTGTCCTGATGACATCGCGTGACGAGGGGGATGACGTACGCCGTGGCATGGAAGGCGGGGCGCGCGCCTACCTGACCAAACAGAAATTCGATCAGGGTGAACTGATCGACACGATAAGGGGACTGTTGTGAACGACATGACGCCCCCCGTCCCGCGCCGGGTGCTGATCGTGGAGGATTCGGCGGTCCTGCGTCACCTGCTCATGCGCGTGGTGACGGGCGATCCGCGTCTGGAACTGGTGGAAGCCGTGGAAACGGCGGAGGAAGCGCTGCGCCTTGTCCCGCGCCTGCGTCCCGATGTGATTTCCATGGATATCTGCCTGCCCGGCATGGACGGACTGGAAGCCACCCGGCAGATCATGGCGCATTTTCCCACCCCCATCGTGATCGTCAGTGACACCGTTGGCGCGCAGGCGACGCAGGTTTCCATGAACGCGCTGCGATCGGGAGCGCTGTCGGTGATCGAGAAGCCGCAGGGGCTGTCGGGTGCCGCAGGCGCCGCCGTGGCGCAGGGGATCGCGACACAACTGTATATCATGAGCCAGGTGCCCGTGATCCGCCGCCGCCTGATGCAGGCCGAACCCTTCCGGCACAGGGGCATGTGGACGCGGCCGCTGGATATCCGCCCGCGCGTTCTTGCCCTTGCGGCCTCCACCGGGGGGCCTACGGCCTTCGCCCGGGTGCTGGGGGACCTGCCAGCCGATTTCGCGCTGCCCGTGGTGCTGGTGCAGCATATGGGCCAGCCCTTCATGGAAGGGTTCGCAGCCTGGCTGGACCAGCATGTGGCCCTGCCGGTCATGCTGGCGCAGCATGGCATGCAACTGGAACGCGGCCGGGTGCTGGTCGCACCGGGCAACCGGCACATGACGGTTGGACCGCGCGGCGATGTCCTGTTGCATGATGACGCGCTGGTGCAGGGGCAGCGGCCATCGGCCGATGTGCTGTTTTCTTCCGTGGCAAAGGTATTTGGCGCGGACAGCCTGGGCGTGCTGCTGACCGGCATGGGCGAAGATGGCGTGGAGGGACTGGGCCGCATCCGCAATGCCGGTGGCTATACCATCGTGGAGGACCGCAGCACCGCTGTCATCCACGGCATGCCCGGTGCTGCCGAACGCGCGGGGGCTGCGTGCATAAGCCTGCCTGTGCATGAAATCACCCCGCATATTCTCCGGATCATGGCGGGTGGCCAGATCCCTTCCGATGACCCCCTGGCAGGATGATGACGCCCCGATGCCACTGACCGACCAACAGGACCACGTCGATACCCTGCTGCTGGTGGAGGATTCGGACACGCAGGCCCTGCGTATCCGCCGCATGCTGGAAGGCCACGGCTTTCACGTCCACCGCGTGGCCAGTGGGGAGGCCGCGCTTGATACCCTGGACGAACGCCTGCCGGGGCTGGTGATCGCCGATTATCACCTGCCGGGCATGAATGGCGGACAGCTTGCCCGCCAGCTGCGCATGAACGCGGTCACGCGCACGATCCCCGTCCTGATTCTGACGGAGGGGATCGAGCCGGGGCTGGAACGCGAGGGGCTGGAAAGCGGGGCGGATGCCTATATCCCCAAATCATCCGATCCTGCGCTGATCGTCTTCCGTATCCGCGCGCTGCTGCGTGAACATGCGGTGCACGCGCCATCCCTCCTGCCGCAGCGCGTGTTCCGCCGTGCGCGCATCATGGTCATCGCCCCCGAACCGGCCCACCGGCGCGCGGTGCCCGAACTGATCGACCAGTTGCGGCGTGACGGGCATATCGTAACCCTGTGCCCTGACCCGTCCCGGCTTGAACCCTCCCTGCTGCATGACCCTGATCATGTGCCCGACTGCGTGGTGATCGATCTTGCATGCCGGGAATTCGACGGGCTGGCGGTCTGCCGCAGACTGGACGAATGGCGGCAGGAGGACCTGCTGTCGGGTAACGTGCCGCCGCGCATCCTTGGGGTGGATGACGCGTCACGGCCCGATGCGAAGGAGTTCTCGGCCCGGGTGTTCGAAGCGGGGACAGACGACCTTGTATCGCGCGACGTGGGGCCTGCGGCGCTGGCGCTGCGCATCCGCGTACTGGTGCGCCGCAAGCTTTTGCAGGATGACGTGCGCCGGATCGAGGTGGAACGCCAGGCGCGTGAGATCGCGGTCAAGAGCGCACGCGCGGAAGCCGCGGCCATTGCGTCGAAGGCGTCGCTGGCCGAGGCGCTGGAACAGGCCAACCGTGAACTGGCCGATGCCAACCGCAAGCTGATTGAAACACAGGGCAAGCTGGTGCAGACGGCCAAGATGGCGTCGCTGGGTGAACTGGTGGCTGGCATCGCGCATGAAATCAACAATCCGCTGGCCTTCATCCTTGCGCACAAGGATACGGTGGCGCGTGGGCTGGAGCGCGTGATCAGCATGGAAGCCGCCTGCACCGACCCCGATCATGACAACAGGGCTGCGATCCTGAACAAATGCCGCGACCGGGTGGGGTCCATGAACATGGGATTGCGGCGCATCCAGAACCTTGTGCTGAACCTGCGCAAATTCTCGCGACTGGATGAAGGACTGTTCCAGTTGATCGACGTGCCCGAGGCGCTGGAAACCGTCATGGCGCTGCTGACACAGAAACTGGGCAGCGGCATTGTGGTCAGGCACCGGTATGAGGCCCCGGACCGGCTGTACTGTCAGGCGGCGCTGCTCAATCAGGTCATCATGAATATTATCAGCAATGCGGCCGATGCAATTCTTGCCGCCCAGCCTGATGATATGTCTGTCCGTGGCGGGATAGCGGAGGGGGAAATCGAGATCCATACGTTCCTGACCCATAACGGGGAGGGGCGGGACAGTTATGTCTTTGTCATTACCGATAGCGGCCCCGGCATTGCGCCTGATGTGCAGGAACGCATTTTCGAGCCGTTTTTCACTACCAAGCCGGTGGGTGCGGGAACCGGGCTGGGCCTTGCGATCGCCTACAGCGTGGTGCAGGCCCACCAGGGTAGCCTGTCGGTTGGCAGCGCGCCGCAGGGGGGCGCGCGCTTCACCATTTCCGTGCCATGGAACCCCGGCCCGGCGACCGAAGACCAGTCGACCACGTCCCGGCCTTTATCCGATCACGCGCGTTGAGATAGCCTGACCTTCGTGCAGGGAGTTGCAGACCAATGAATACCGACCCCGCGACGCAGCCACGCCCTGTTGTCCTGCTGGTGGATGACGAAGCCGAGATCCTTGTGGCGCTTACGGACCTGCTGGAAGATACCTTTACCGTCCTGTCCACCACATCCCCGACCGAGGCGCTGGATATCCTTGCCGCCCGCAACGATGTGGACGTGATCGTATCCGACCAGCGCATGCCCGAAATGGGCGGCGACGTCATGCTGGCGCGCGCGCGTGAATATAGCGACGCGCAGGCCATCCTGCTGACGGGATATGCCGATATCGGGGCCGTGGCGGCGGCGCTGAACCAGGGGCGGATTTCATTCTATTCGCACAAGCCATGGGATCCGGATGCCCTGCGCGCCATGATCGTGCAGGCGGCGGATTACCACCGTCTGGAACGCGAGCTGCGTACTGAGCGCATGCTGCTGCATGGCCTGCTGGACAACCTGCGTTCGGGGCTGGGGTTCATGGATGCGCAGGGCCGCTTCATCCGCATCAACCAGCAGGCCGCCGATTTCTATGGCCGCGACATCGCAGGCTGTCTTGGCCATACGGAGGAGGAACTATGTGATGCGGATCTGCTGCCCCTGATCCGTGCTGCGCATGCACGGCTGCATAATGAAGGACGCGACGAGGAAGTTGTTGAACTGCCCGCACATATCCGTGGCGGTGTGCAGGGGCGATGGCGCGAGATCACGCGCGTCGTGCTGGGGGCGCTGGGGGACGGGTCGGCGTGTTCCGTTGTCATCAACCGTGACATCACCCGCCAGCAGGAAATGGCGGCCCGCCTGCGTCAGGCGGAAAAGATGCAGGCGCTGGGTACGCTGGCCGGTGGCATCGCGCATGATTTCAACAACCTGCTGACCGCCGTCCTCGGCTCCCTTGAACTGGTGCGCGACATGGGGCCGGAAACGGGTCCGGTGGCCCGCCTGCTGGACAACGCATCCGCCGCAGCCCAGCGCGGGGCGTCATTGACGCGCAGGCTGCTCAATTTCAGCCGCCCGCGCGACCTCAGTCTTGAGCCGGTGGACGTGAACGCCCTGCTGCATGGCATGAATGACCTGCTGGCGCAGACGGTGGTGTCGCGGCAGGGGAAAAGTGGCGGTGCGCCATGCGCAATCGTGGTGGATACGGCGGCGTCGGACGGCATGCTGCCTCCGGTCTGCACTGATGCGGGGCAGCTGGAGCTTGCGGTGCTCAATCTGTGCATCAACGCTGTCGACGCCATGCCCGAAGGTGGTCTGATAAAGGTGTCCACGGCGCTGAAGCGGGTAAAGGAAATCGTGGCGGGCACGAATCTGGTGCCGGGTGAATACGTTATGGTTTCGGTAACCGATCAGGGTGTCGGCATGTCGCCCGAGACGCTGGCCCGCGTGTTTGAACCCTTTTTTACGACCAAGGACGTCGGACGCGGCACCGGGCTGGGCCTGTCCATGATCTATGGCTTCATCCGTCACGTGGGCGGGGAGGTACAGGTGCGCAGCAGGCCGGGCGAGGGCACGCGCGTTGACCTGTGCCTGCCGGTGCAGGGCGGTGGCAATGCCACGGACACCCGGGAACCGACCATGGCCACGACCCCGGCGGCGGGCACGGGCCTGCGTGCGCTGCATGTCATGGTGGTGGATGATGAACCGGGCGTGCGTGCGGTGACGGCGGGCTTTCTGCGCGCACGGGGGCATGAGGTGCTGGAATACGCCAGCGGCACCGCCGCCGTGCAGGCCATGGAGAAAGGGCTGGGGCCGATCGATCTTGTCATCATGGATGTGATGATGCCGGGCATGGGCGGGCTGGAGACGGCCCACCACCTGCAGGCGCTGCGTCCGGGGCTGCGGGTGCTGTACCTGACGGGATACGCCACTGCCGGCGCGCTGCCCGTCGGCAGTGCCGATGTCATGCACAAGCCCTTTACCCGCGCCGATCTGGCCGCCCATATCGAACGGATCATGAACCGCGCCCCGCAGGAGGCATAGCGGAACAGGGTCATGTGTGCGGCCTTGCCCCTTGTGCTGGCGTGAGAACGTTTTATTTCTATTGATATGCAAGAATATCATTCATCACCCCATGACCCTGTCGGGTGGCATGGAACAACCATCTTATGTGTCCGGCGTGATGGCCAGGTTGCCATGGCGGGCGACGGGCAGGTGACGCTGGGCGCCACCGTGATCAAGGGGAATGCCCGCAAGGTGCGTCGCATCGGCCCCACCGGGCAGATCCTTGCCGGTTTCGCGGGGGCAACTGCGGATGCCTTCACCCTGCTGGAACGGCTGGAAAACAAGCTGGAACGCTATCCCAACCAGCTTGAACGCGCCTGCGTCGAACTGGCGAAGGACTGGCGCACGGACCGCTACCTGCGCCGGTTGGAGGCGATGATGGCCGTGGCGGATGCTGAACGTTCCTTCACCCTGACCGGCAATGGCGACGTGCTGGAACCCGAGGACGGCATCATCGCCATCGGTTCGGGCGGGAATTACGCGCTGTCGGCTGCGCGCGCGCTGCTGGGGATCGAAGGGCTACCGGCGGTCGATATCGCACGGCGGTCGATGAAGATCGCCGGTGACATCTGTGTTTACACCAACCATTCCGTCATTGTGGAGACACTGGGCGCGGATGCGCAGGACGGAGCGGCGTAATGGAAATCCCCAATCATTCCCCGCGTGAGATCGTGGCCGAGCTGGATCGCTACATCATCGGCCAGGCCGATGCGAAACGCGCCGTGGCCATTGCGCTGCGCAACCGCTGGCGGCGCGCGCAGCTGACGGATGCGATGCGTGACGAGGTCGTGCCCAAGAACATCCTGATGATCGGGCCGACGGGATGCGGAAAGACCGAAATCGCGCGCCGTCTGGCCAAACTGGCGCAGGCGCCGTTCCTGAAGGTCGAGGCCACGAAGTTTACCGAAGTCGGCTATGTCGGCCGCGATGTGGAAAGCATAGTGCGTGATCTGGTCGAGTCCTCGATCAACATGCTGCGCGACCTGCGCCGCAAGGATGTTGAAAAGAACGCCGAACAGGCGGCCGAGGATATCCTGCTCGATGCGCTGGTGGGCGAGGGGGCGTCGTCCGAGACGCGCAACAAGTTCCGCCGGATGCTGCGCGGGGGTGAGCTGGAAAACAAGGAAGTCGAGATCTCGATTGCTGAAGGGGGCAGCCCGTCACCGTCCGACATGCCAAACATGACGCCCGGTGCGGTCATCAACTTCTCTGACATGATGAAGGGCTTCATGAACCGCATGCCGCAGCAGAAGCGCATGACGGTTGCAGCAGCCCGCGCCGCCCTGATCCGCCAGGAAGCGGACAAGATGCTGGATACCGAAACCCTGACGCGTGAAGCCGTGGCCCATGCGCAGGATCATGGCATCGTCTTTCTTGATGAAATCGACAAGGTCTGTGCGCGTGCGTCCGAAGGGGGATCGCGTGGCGGTGATGTCTCGCGCGAAGGGGTGCAGCGCGACCTGCTGCCCCTGATCGAAGGGACAACCGTTTCCACCAAATATGGTCCCGTGCGCACGGACCATATCCTGTTCATCGCATCCGGTGCGTTCCATATCGCCAAGCCGTCCGACCTGCTGCCCGAACTGCAGGGGCGTCTGCCCATCCGCGTGGAACTGGCTTCGCTGACGCGTGAGGACCTACGCCGGATACTGACCGAGCCGGAACATTCGCTGCTGCAGCAGTATGTCGCCCTGCTGGGCACGGAAAAGGTCACGCTGTCCTTTACTGATGGGGCGATTGACGCGCTGGCGGAACTGGCGGCCGACATCAATGAACGGGTCGAGAATATCGGTGCGCGGCGTCTGGCCACCGTGCTGGAACGCCTGCTGGAGGACGTATCCTTCACCGCCGCCGACCGGAGCGGGGAAGACGTGGTGATCACAGCCGAGGACGTCCAGAACCGGGTGGCCCCGCTAGCCCGCAAGGGTGATCTGAGCCGCTTTATCCTGTAGGGCAGTACCTGCCGATGCGCGGGGCCGCGCCAGAAGGGTGCGGCCCTTTGCGTTCCATCCCGTTTTCCGGCCCAGTATTGAGGCCCTGCGTAACAGGAAAGATGATGACCGACCCCTTCGTAAAGCCCGAGGACGATACCGCCGCTGATGCCATCGCGGAAATTGGTGAGGAACTGGCCCTGTTTGATGACTGGATGCAGCGTTACCAGTATATCATCGAACTGGGGCGCAAGCTGCCACCATTCCCCACTGAATGGCAGGACGATGCCCACCGCGTGCCGGGCTGTCAGAGCCAGGTCTGGATGGAAGTGCAGCCGCATGATGGCCTGCTGTACCTGGCCGGTGCATCGGATGCGGCCATCGTGTCGGGACTGGTGGCGCTGCTGCTGCGGGTTTATTCGGGGCGCAGCCGGGACGAGATCCTGAATACGGATCCCCAATTTCTGCGTGACCTTGGCCTGGTGCAGGCCCTGTCCACCAACCGGGGCAACGGGGTGGAAGCCATGGCGCAGGCCATACGCAAGGCTGCCGCAGCCATGCCTGCCTGAATCTGTTGGCAAAAAAGAATAAAAGTTTTTGGATGCCGCCTTTTTCAAAAAGGCGGCGTTCCCTGAAACTTTCTGAAAAAAAGCTTCACCAGAAACTTCTTATCTTTAGCGCCTGAAGGGGCGGCCGATCAGGCCTGCCCATGCAGGTCAGTAGCCTGCGTCAAAGCCTGCATCGTCAACGGCAGCAAACAGGTCCTCGGGGTTGGTGGTGCGTCCGTCATAGGTAATGAAGGCCTTGCCCTGTTCGAGCGAGACTTCCACCATCGACACGCCGTCCACGGCTTCCAGTGCGCGCACGACTTTGGATGCACATCCATCACAGGTCATGCCGCTTATGTTCAGTGTTATTGTTTCCATGATCTGATCGCCTTTAGCACCTGCTGGCAGCCTGTATGGGTGCCTGTGGTTGAGAACCGGCGCAATTACACCAGATAAGAGCATTTAACGCCATCACCTCAATTTAATAAGGCTGTCTAAAAATAACCAATTGACAAAAAACAGTAAAATTTGGGGGGGATCGCCTTTTTTCAAAAAGCGGCGTTTTCTGAAGTTTTTTGAAAAAAGCCCCCCAAACGTCCTTCTGATTGCAGGATGTTTCCCAGGCTGACTTTTCAAACAGTCCCTGTATTCCATGAAGGCAGAACCACAGGCGCATCATGGGCACGATCAATGCTGTCGCATGGCCTGGATGGACAGGGCTGGAACCGTATCGGTTTGGCGCATATTGATGATGTAAGATATTATCATCTGTAATAAAATTGATGTGGATGGTTTTTGAGGCAAACGGCGCATGATCCATGTGCGCCGCAAATCGTTTCATGGCTTTCCGGGGGCTGCGGAAAGGCTCATGCTGTCCCATTGGCGGCGGTATCTATATGTTCCCAACCGGTCCGCCATCGGCCTGCTGCGGCGGTCCCTGCGTTCTGGCAGGGGCTGGCCGCGTGTGTAGGATCATGTGGTGTCAGGGCACAAAAAAGGCCGGTGCATGAAGCAACCGGCCTTTCGGGTTATGGATGCGGTGAGGCGTGGCTGTTCAGTCAACCGTGCTCATGCGGGTTTCATCCACAAACTTTTCCGTATCATCATCCAGCTTGCGCGACTTGCGCCCGGCAGGACCATGAACATACAGCGTCTTGCGGTCCACTTTCTGGTCGGTGCCTTCCGGCTTCAGCGGCATTTCATATTCCGGCTTCTGCGCGTGGTCAGCCATCTGCAGGTCGGGATTGAAGACGGAGTTGAACTTCCAGATCATGGTCAGGAAGTTGGTCTGTCCACGCAACGCAAGGCGCAGGGCAATGCCCAGCGTATCCTTGATTGCGCTCCAGCCCAGATGCTTGTTGTTCAGGATCTGCTGGGTCTTGACCAGTTCTTCATAGAACTCACGCAGCGGCAGCGTGGTGGGCATGACCGCGTGCTGGATGTCAAACAGGCGATAGTCACGCGTGGTCAGCTTGCGTGACTCGCTTTCCCAGATTTCCGTGCCAGGGTAGGGGGTGGTGACGGAAATGTTCACGATGTCCGGTATTTCCAGGCACCACTGGCGAATTACCTCGAAACGCTCGCGGTCCCATGACGGGTCGGCGATCAGGTTGATGGCGACGATCAGGTCCAGCGAACGGGCATAGTCCAGTGCTTCGAAGTTGCGGTCCATCGATACGCGCTTGCGGAATCGCTTCAGTCCTTCCGCATCGACCGCTTCCAGCCCCAGGAAGATGTAGCTCAGGCCGATTTCCTTCCAGACCGCGAACACTTCCTTGTTGCGCATAAGCACGTCGGCGCGGGTCTCGAGGTAGTATTCCTTCTTGATGTTGCGGCGCTTGATCTCATCGGCGATGGCAAGGCCATGTTCGGCATGGACGAAGGCCACGTCATCGACGATGAAAATGCCGGGTTCCTTGATTTCCTGCAGTTCCTCGCCAATCACCTTGGCGCTGGCGGTGCGGTAGGACCGGCCATAGAAGGTCCATGCACTACAGAACGTGCAGTCCCACGGACAGCCACGGGCGAATTCGATCGACGCTGCCGGGTCCAGCGTGCCGATGAAGTACTTGCGGCGGTGGCGCAGCAGGTCACGTGCGGGGCGGACTTCATCAAGGGATTCGATGAAGATCGGCGGCGGGCCGTCGCCTTCCATGGTGACGACACCTGGCACGGTCAGCAGGTCCTTGCCCTGTTCCCAGGCTTCCAGCAGCAGGCCGACGGTTGCGTCGCCCTCCCCCTTCAGCACGCAGTTGATGGCCCCGTCAGACAGTGCCAGCACGTCACGCGCGATGAACGAGATCGAGTGCCCGCCAATGAACAGGAACACGTTGGGCAGGCGCTTGCGCGTTTCCTTGCACAGGTCAATGATCTCGGGGACATTGGCCAGGTAGTTGCCGGAAAAGCAGATGGCGTGGGGGCGGAATCGCTCGATGCGTTCCCAGTAATCGGGATGCTTCTCGACCTGCAGGTCGATGATTTCCACATCATGTCCCTTGTTGCGCGCAGCACCGGCAACCAGTTCAAGCCCCAGCGGTTCAAGACGCAGGAAGACCTTCGTGTACATGAGCGAGCTTGGATGAACGGCCAGTAATCTCATTCTTTTACCTCAGGGCATCGATGGGGACGGTGTCACAGCACGGCAGTGCATACGCAATCCGGTAACAAATTTACAGCCGGACCAACGCTGTATTTGTATTTTTTATATATCAGACACGATTTAGAAAAAATAAGAATAATGACAGAGGGTGGCAATATAAGTGTGATCTGTCATCCAATTCACGGTAATATCACCTATGCATGCAGTTAATGCCTGCGTACCCTTTGCTGTATTTCATGGGCTGGTATGTTTTTCTTTCATGCTCGGCTTCAGGGGTAGGGGACCTATGCGCTGCGAACGCAGCAGCGCGCCGGTGGCCTTCATGTCCCCTATCGCAGGGGGCACTTTCGTGGCAGTGTCGGCTCCGCTTAAGCGACGGGGTCGAAATGAAGCTGAAAATCGTGGAAAAAATGTCCGCCCGCCTAGGGCTTCTGGCATGCGGGCTGGTTATGGTAGGCGGCTGTACCGCTGAAATCGGACGCAAGCCCTTCGAAAGCGATGTGAAGTGCCTGCGCGAACAGATGGGCACCACCATGCAGCTCAGTTTTCCCATCGCGGCGAATACCTGCCAGCGGATGAGCGACCATAACTTCGTCTTCAGCAGGAATCACAAGCACGCCGAGCCGCTGCCGCTGAAGCTGCGTGGCGCACCTGACCTGCAGAAGATGGCGGACGAATATGGTTACAGCTATACAAAATAACGTGTCGGGGCCTGTGCCCCGGTCCGCTCAGTTTTCCAGTTCGGTATCCCAGTACAGATAGTCGCGCCAGCTTTCATGCAGGTAGTTGGGTGGAAAGGCGCGGCCGTTTTCCTGCAGCCTGCGGCTGGTGGGGCGTGCGGGCGTGCGGTCGGGATACATGCGGATCTGGTGCGGCATGTATGATCCCTTTATCAGGTTGCACGGGCTGCATGCGGTCACAACATTTTCCCAGCTTGTCCGTCCGCCCTTGCTGCGTGGGATGACGTGGTCGAACGTCAGTTCCTGTGTCGGGAAGCGGGTGTTGCAGTACTGGCAGGAAAAATTATCCCGCAAAAAGACATTGAAGCGGGTGAAGGCGGGCTTGCGGGCGGAAGGGATATAGTCCTTCAGCGCGATGACGCTGGGCAGGCGCAGGCTGTGGGTGGGGGAGCGTACGACGGTGTCATATTCGCTCAGCACCGATACGCGGTCCAGCCAGACGGCGCGGATGGCGTCCTGCCATGACCACAGGGAAAGCGGGAAGTAGGAAAGCGGCCTGAAATCTGCATTCAGGACCAGGGCAGGCAGGTATTGACTGTCACAGGGCACGGACGCATTCCTTTCCGAATGCCGCGCACAATGCTCAGGCGTATTCTGTAGCGAAGCGAACGCCTGTGGTTGTGCGTCGTCGTCAGATAACTATAGGAATCTATTGCAGACCCCGCATGGCGTGGCAAGTCGCGCGCGTGGGGCCGTTGGGTGCCCTTCATGCATAGAGGAAAGCAGGAAAGTTGCGGATTTTTCCGCTATCTTGCTGTTTTGGTTCGATAATGGCAGTCACGACCCGTTTTGCCCCCAGCCCTACGGGGCACCTGCACCTTGGTCATGTCGCGTCGGCCCTGCATGGCTGGCGCAGGGCTGTGGAGTCGGGTGGCACCTTCCTTCTGCGGGTGGAAGACATCGACACTGTCCGCTGTCGTCCCGAATTCATCACTGATCTGTACGAGGACCTCGGCTGGCTTGGGCTGTCATGGCCACAGCCGGTGCGCAGGCAGTCGCAGCATATGCCGGACTACCGCCGCGTTCTGGACGCCTTGGGCGCACGTGGCCTGCTGTATCCGTGCTTCTGCACCCGGCGTGACATTGCCGAGGCCGCAGGCGCCCCCCACCACGCCCCCGATGGTACCCAGGTCTATCCCGGCACGTGCCGCCACATGGATCCCGTGCAGCGGGCGGACTGGCTTGCTGCGGGGGTGCCCCATGCGCTGCGGCTGGATATGGCGGCGGCCATGCAGCTGTCCGGTGCGCGGGACCTGACATGGCATGAACTGGGTCACGGGGATTACCCGTGCCAGCCGCAGCGTTTTGGTGATGTAGTGCTGGCGCGCAAGGACGTGCCCGCGTCCTACCACCTGTGTGTCACGCATGATGATGCATTGCAGGGCGTGACCCTTGTGACGCGGGGGGAAGACCTTATGGCCGCCACCGCGCTGCACCGCCTGCTGCAGCATGTCATGGGCTGGCCCGCGCCGTGTTACAGCCACCACAGGCTGTTATGTGATGACACGGGCAGGCGGCTGGCCAAGCGCGACGGCGCGGTGTCCATCCGGGCCATGCGCGCGGCGGGCATGACGCCACAACAGGTATGCGCCGCAGCAGTGCAGCCCGATCACATATCTGCTGTTTCCACCGCTGCGTGTTCGCACTAGGCTACGCGCCCGTTGCCCGGCAGCGTGCCGGCCTGTCTTTAATTCACTGTTGATGGATCTTGATATCATGGATCTTACCGCCGCCCGGCTGGACCGGATCAGCCCCAGCCAGACGATCGCCATCTCAACCAAGGCGCGTGCGCTCAAGGCGGCGGGAAAGGACATTATCAGCCTTTCCGCCGGTGAGCCGGATTTCGATACCCCGGACACGATCAAGAAGGCGGCCATGCAGGCCATCGCGGCGGGTGAGACCAAATATACCGATGTCGCGGGCACGCCCGCCCTGCGCCGGGCCATTGCCGAGCGGTTCCGCGCCGATAGCGGTCTGGACTATACGTGGGATGAGGTGATCGTCTCCAACGGCGGCAAGCAGATCATCTATAACGCCATGGTGGCGACCATAAATCCGGGGGATGAGGCGATCATTCCCGCGCCGTGCTGGGTGTCGTATCCCGATATCGTCTCGCTGGCCGAAGGCACGCCGGTCATCGTGCCGTGCAGTGCGGAAAACGGCTTCAAGCTGCAGCCTGCCGATCTGGAAGCCGCGATCACCCCGCGCACGCGCTGGCTGCTGCTCAACTCTCCCAACAACCCGACGGGGGCCGCCTATTCCGCCGCGGAAATGCGTGGCCTGTGTGACGTGCTGCTGCGTCATCCCGATGTGTGGATACTGACGGACGACATCTACAACAAGCTGGTGTATGATGGCTTCCACGCGCCGACGGTGGTGGAGGTGGAACCCCGGCTTCGTGACCGTACGGTGACCATGAACGGCGTGTCGAAAGCCTATGCCATGACCGGCTGGCGCATCGGCTATTCCGCAGCCCCCGTGCAGATGACGCGCGCAATGAACAAGCTGCAGAGCCAGTCCACATCCGGCCCCTGTTCGATCAGTCAGGCGGCGGCGGTGGAAGCCCTGACCGGGCCGCAGGATTTCATCGGCACCATGGTCAGCACCTATCAGGCGCGGCGTGACCTTGTGGTGGGCATGCTGAACGAGACCCGCGGCCTGCACTGCCCGGTGCCGGAAGGGGCGTTCTATGTCTTTCCGTCACTGGTCGGCTGTCTTGGCAAGACCAGCGCGGGGGGCACGCTGATTGACACGGATGAGGCCTTTGTCACCGCATTGCTGGATGAGGAGGGTGTAGCCGCCGTGCATGGCAGCGCGTTCATGTTCGCCGGGCATTTCCGCATTTCCTACGCCACCGATACCGACAGCCTGAAGGAAGCCTGCCTGCGCATCCAGCGTTTCTGCGCCGGACTGCGTTAAGGGTGATGGACATGGATGCGGACCGGACCCATCCGCTGTTTGCACAGCGGATGGATCGCCTGACGGTACCAGCCACCATCGCCATGGCCCAGCGTGCACGCAACCTGCGTGCGAAGGGGGAGAAGGTGCTGTCCCTTGCATTGGGGGAACCTGATTTCGCCACCCCCGCTGCCGTGATCGAGGCCGCACACCGCGCAGCACTGGACGGGCAGACAAAATATCCGCCCGTGGATGGCACGCCCGCGCTGAAGGCAGCCATTGCACGCAAATTCGCGCGTGAAAACGGGCTGGACTACGCGCCGGCCGAAATCATGGTGTCCAATGGCGGCAAGCAGGTCATTTTCAATGCATTCATGGCGACGGTACAGCCGGGGGATGAAGTGGTCATTCCCCGACCGTACTGGGTCAGTTACCCGCTGATCGTGCAGATGTTCGGTGGCACGCCGGTCTATGCCGACTGTCACGAGGCCGATGGTTTCCGCCTGACCGCACGGGCGCTGGAAGCGGCCATTACCTCACGCACCAAATGGCTTGTCCTCAACTTCCCCAACAACCCGACCGGCGGGACGATGGGACAGGCTGATCTGGAGGCCGTGGCCGAAGTCCTGCGCCGTCATCCCCACGTCCATGTCCTGTCGGACGAGATTTATGAACACCTGCTGTATGACGGGCTGCGGCATCATTCCCTCGCTGCCGTGGCACCTGACCTCAAGGACCGTATCCTGACGTTGAATGGCGTGTCCAAGGCCTATGCCATGACCGGCTGGCGCGTGGGGTACGTAGGTGGTCCCATACCCCTGATCCGCGCCATGACGGCCATACAGGGCAGCGCCACATCGGGCATCTGTTCCATAAGCCAGGCGGCAGCAGTGGCGGCACTTGATGGCCCGGCAGATATTATCGCGCAGATGTGCGCGGTTTATGCAGGCAGGCGGGAAATGGTGGTGTCCACATTGCGCGCCATACCGGGGCTGACCTGCGCCATGCCGCATGGGGCCTTCTATGCCTATCCCGGCATTGCGGGGTGCATGGGGCGTGTTTCGGCTGGTGGCCACAGGCTGGAAACGGATCAGGATTTCGCCATCGCCCTGCTGACGGAACAGCACGTGGCGGTAGTGCACGGATCGGCCTTCGGGCAGGGGCCTTACCTGCGCCTGTCATATGCCACCAGTGACGATATCCTGAAGGAAAGCTGTGCGCGGATCGCGCGGTTTGTGGACGGGCTGAACTGACGCCCGTCGTCCGGGATCAGTCCGGATCGGGTGAGGGGGGGCAGAGCATGAAAACCCCCTCCGTCACGATGGCGGGCAGCAGCGGCATGGCCAGTGGCAGCCCCGACAGGCCAATCGCCCCGGCCGATGCAACACAGGCCCCCATGTAACCCGTGCGGCCACCCAGCCGTTCGGCAATGACAAACAGGAAAACAGCGACCAGTTCCAGTATGGCGGCCCCACCCAGCCGCAGCGGGTGGGCCTGTGTCTGCATGCCCATATCCGACAGCAGGCGCAACAGGGCGGGGGACTGTCCCCCTTCGCCCCCCAGCCCGAACATGAACGAAAAGGGCAGGATCAGCACGCCCAGGATATCGCGCAGCAGGTTGACCAGCCCGCTGACCAGCGGCAGCAGGACCAGTATGGCCAGACTGGCGGAAGTACATGTCGCGACAATGACAAGTCCAACCTGACGTTGTCGCGCCGCCGGATTATGACGCGGGGCTTCCGGGGTCATGTAGTGCGCCGCCAGTGCCTAGCGCAGCCACCACTTGACGGGTTCGGGTTCATCCGCCGGGGTTTCGTCCTGCGGGTCGGTGGCCCGTGTTGGTGTGGGACGGGATTCTACTGTGCGCTGCCTTGATTTCAGGCGCGTCAGTTCTTCACGCAACTGGCTGTTTTCTTCGCGGGCATTGAACAGGTCCGCACGCACGGCCAGTAATTCCGTATCCCGCGCCGCCAGTTTGCCCTTGTGTTCTGCCGCAATGACATCGGCATGGCCAATGCGTGTGGTCAGGGAACGGATCTGTGCCTGTGCTTCCGACAGGCGCAGTTCGGCCTGTTCGCGCAGTTTCTGTTCGAACTGTACCTTGTGGCGCAGCTGTTCGATTTCGCCACGGTCTTCCTGCTGTGCATGAATGGCGCGCGGGGTGGCGCGGCCCGTGGCGAGCGAATGATGTTCGACCCGGACATCGCCATCCTGCACGAATTTACGTCGGCGCTGCGTGGGGTCGGCCTGACGGGCCGGACGGGCCTTGGGTGCTGGTGTCTTTGCGGCACCTGCGCCACGGGGCGCGGGCTTGCCCTTGCCCAGTCGTTCAAGCGCCTGCCGGAATGCGGATTCATTTACTTCTTCCCGATGGGTGTTCTGGTCTTCTTCTTTCGGGAAGGAAAGAAAATCATTGTATGATGACACAGCGGAACTCTCGATAATTCAATGCACCATGAACGGTGTGGCTGAAATGATATTTAGGAATCTATTCCTACAACCAGTATACCAATGGTGCCTGTTTTTAGGTGATTGATTGAGTATATAATTCTTTTCCGCCAACTTGTGCAAGGGCATAAGGAACAATATAACACGATAACATATTATTTATTATTTATGACTGTTTTTGAAGTAAAATACTATTCGCTCAGTATAATAAATAATGATGGATAAATATAATTCCGCATATATTTTTAGAAGTCATTTAAATTATGTATAAAAATAACACCTTATATTCTGCCAGTATGTGGCCCTTCACAGCCTGCTCGCTTGCGTTCGGGTGGCCGGTTGGTCCAGATAAGGTCTGGTATGGGTTTTCCTGATAATATCCGACAGGACGCGGAATGTGTAACATCGACCAGCAGACGGTTTCGGTTTCCCTCTCACGCAGGCTCCGGCAGGGCAAGCGGCCACGCGTGCTGATCGTCATGGGGGTCTCGGGCTGCGGCAAGAGTACCGTGGCCCATCTTATGGCCGAACGTCTGGGCTGGCCCGTGATCGAGGGCGATGACCTGCATACCGCGCATAATATCGCCAAGATGAGCAGTGGTATCCCCCTGACGGACGAGGACCGTGCCCCATGGCTGGAGCGCATCGCGCAGCAGGTCCGTGAATGGGGGGCTGCGGGCCAGTGCGGGATCGTGACCTGTTCCTCGCTGAAGCGGAAATACCGCGAGCATATTGGCGGTGGCAGTCAAGATGTCTGTTTCGTCTACCTCAAGGGCAGCAGGGACGATATAGCCCCGCGTCTGGGGCAGCGGATGGGGCATTTCATGCCGGCCGCAATGCTGGACAGCCAGTTTGCCACGCTGGAGGAACCTGACATGGATGATGAGGTCGTCATGGCGCTGGATGTCAATGCGGCACAGGACCATCTGGCGGAACAGGCCTGTGCGCATCTGTCCGGCCTGCCAGCGTAATGCAGGCAGCCCGGCCGTTCAGGTCGGGTCGGGGGGCGGGGAGGCTGGCACCCATGTCAGGTCGGTCATCCCATTGTCATTAAGGTGGCGCCCCAGCACGAACAGATAATCCGACAGGCGGTTCATGCAGGCGGGGATATCGGTGCCGATATCATCCTGTTGCGCCAGTGTTGCCAGCCGCCGTTCCGCCCTGCGCACCACGGTGCGTGCCAGATGGGCGTGGGCGGCGGCTGACGTGCCACCGGGCAGGATGAAGCTGCGTAGCGGCGCAATGTCGGCGCGCAGGCGTTCGACCTCGTTTTCCATGGCCTGAAGGGCGGCAGCCGCATGGGGAAGCGGGCGGGGCGGGCTGACCGGCATGCAGACCGCGCCGCCGATATCGAACAGCAGCCCCTGTATCCATGCAATGAAGGTTGCGTTGCGACCAGCGGGCAGGGTGCCGCGCAGCAGGCCGATGATGGCATTGGCTTCATCCAGCGCACCAAGGGCCTCGATCCGTGCCGAATTCTTGGGGACCCGTTCCCCATTGCCCAGCGAGGTCTGCCCCCTGTCCCCGCCGCGCGTCACGATCCGGTCGATGCGAATGGTCATGAATGCTCCCGCCTGTAAATCCGGTATCCTGATCTGGTGGTCATTGTTACCGGGAGGGTTTGCTGGCTCCCAGCTTCATGGCTTCGTTCAGGTGGGCCTGCAGCGTATCAGCCGTGGCGGAAGCGTAGGCTTTCAGGTCCGGGTCACTGGCTGATTCCGCTTCGTTCTGGAACATGGCCAGCGCATCGCTTGCCGCCTGGGCCTGCAGGTCAAGATAGGTGCGGTCGAATTTGGTTCCGTTCTGGGTCTTCAGGTCATCCGCGACCTCTGTTTCGTCCGAACTCATGTCCTGGTGCAGTTCCAGTCCGTGCTTCAGCGTCATGGTGGACAGGGTCTTCTGGTTCGCTGTGTGCATTTTTAGTGATTTTTCGGCGAATTCCTGCACCTTCGGGCGTTTGGCCTGTGTCGTGGCCATTTTTGAAATGGTCATTTCAAATGTATTCAGCGCGGAAACGTTTTCGGCAAAGGTGGAATCTGATTCCGTCAGCGGCGGCAGCGTCGGTTCCGCCGCACCTGCCGCCGCTGGGGCGGGCGCTGGCGCAGGGCGGGCCATGACAACGGCAGGAAGAAGGCTGACGGACGCAAAAAGGAACCAGACTGCGTAACGTTTCATATTGTCATCTTCCTAACGTGTGAAATCCAGGCGGCTTTACTGAATGTCACCCTGTTTTATCAGCTTTGGTGGGCCATACAAAGCGGCCATGCGGTATGGGAAGGGTATTGTATCGTTGGCTCCGGGCAGGGTGTGGGTAATAAACAGGGCTGTGCGTTTGTGGTTGTGGCAATAAAATTTAAGAAAATCCATAATGATGAACAATAAATTATGATTATTAATTCATAATAATAAAAAATATTGTAAATTATATGTATTGTATATCTGATATATGGATATACTTTCATACTCATTTAT
This sequence comes from Komagataeibacter diospyri, assembly GCF_006538165.1. Taxonomy (GTDB): domain Bacteria; phylum Pseudomonadota; class Alphaproteobacteria; order Acetobacterales; family Acetobacteraceae; genus Komagataeibacter; species Komagataeibacter diospyri. The sequence continues at coordinate 195,384 of NZ_BDLU01000032.1, read as the reverse complement.
GAATTTTCGGAAATTTTATAGGTATGTTAAGCCTGATATGAAGTATTTTCGTTTTCTGCGGTAACGGATTCAGGTTCGTCTTAATGTTGGTAACTGACTTTACCGGTAGGGACCCGTCGCATGCATGAATGGAATTTCATGATACCGACATCTGGCACGACAGCTTCCCGTCGGCGTGACCTATACGATTGACCCATGCGCGGAGTAGGGTGTGCCCGCCCGCGCCCGATGCGGGTTGTCACCCTGTTTTGCGGATAGACCGAATGCCTACTGTTGTCAGGTTCCTCTTGTGTTTTGCGGCGCTGGCCGCGTTTTCCAGTGTCATGGGGGGCGCACTGACCGCTCATCTGCCTGACCGTTTCTTTGCCGAAGGGGGGCGGGACATGGCCCGTCAGGCCATACAGATGCAGATGTGGCACGCGCTGGCCATTATCGGCATTTCGGTCCTGATGATCCAGCAGGGATGCAGGGTGCTGGTTTCCGTTTCCGGCTGCATGATGGCGGTGGGAACCGTACTGTTCAGCGTGGGGGTTGCGCTGACGGCGTTCTGGGGCATTCATCCCGGCCCGGTCGCGCCCACGGGGGGCAGCATGCTCATGCTGGCATGGCTGCTTCTGGCCGTCGGGGTCATGCGCTCATGACCGCAACGGATATCACGCAGCCGTCGTGGACAGTGCGCAGCGCCTATCTGGCGCCACCAGGGTTTGAATCCATCATGGAGCAGGAACTGGCCCGCCGGGGGGCCGGTGACCTGTGCTGGCACGGGCGTCTGGCACTGTCCGCCAGGCCGCGGGTGGTCTGCCTGTGGGCGCTGGATATATGGGATGCGCCGGAAGAACATGCGGTCCCGTCCATCAAGGGGGCAGCGCGGATCATGCGGGCGATCCAGCGCAACTGGGCCGGATATGTGCCGACCCTGCACCGGCGCAGTGCGCTGGTGACTGACGCGCTGCCGCCGCTGCGGCCAAAACCGTTTACCTTTCCCGCAGTCGGGCCGGATGCGCATCTGGGGGCATGGACGCTGCTTTCGGCTGACCGGCTGCTGCTGTCGCGCACCAAGTCCTCGCCTTTCGTGAATGGTGAGGTCCCGTTTGTCGAAAACCGCACCGACCCGCCCTCGCGTGCCTATCTCAAGTTGTGGGAAGCGTTGCTGCGTCTGGGGCAGTGGCCAGTGGCGGGGGAAAGCTGTATTGACCTTGGGGCCTGTCCCGGCGGGTGGACATGGGTTGCGGCCAGTTGCGGGGCGCATGTCACTGCGATTGACCGTTCACCCCTTGCCGAAAACGTGGCGGGGCTGCCCAACGTGACGTGCCGGTATGAAAGCGCATTCGGGCTGGACCCTGAAAGCTGTGATCCCGTGGACTGGCTGTTTTCCGATATAATCGCCTATCCCACCCGCCTGCTGGCGCTGGCGCGGCGGTGGATTGCGTCGGGCAGGGCCGCACGCATCGTCATGACCATCAAGTTTCAGGGTGAAACCGATCATGACACGGCGGATGCCTTTGCCGCCATTCCCGGTGGCCGCGTGCTGCACCTGTGGCATAACAAGCATGAACTGACCTTTTTCTGGCAGCGCGACCCGTCATGATGACGCGCGGCGGCGGCTGATCAGCCTGTCCGCCACTTCCACCACCCCGATCGCCAGCAGGCAGCATATCAGGGCGACAGCCATTACGATCAGCCGTTCCTGCTCGGTCGCATCATTTGCCCCGGCCAGACGGTACAGGGCCAGCCACATGCCGGTCCCGGCCACGCGGTCGACCATGCCCGCCACGGTGGCGCTGAAACGCAGGCTGAGCATGAACAGTCCCGTCAGCACAAGTACCGCCAGTGTCTTGCACACGGTCCGGGTAATGGTGGGCATGGGGGGAGGGTTGGGAGACATGGTTTCCCCTTGGTGATGTCAGACGGTATGGGGTGCGTCAGGCGTTCAGGATATCACGCGCCGTGCGGACTGCATCGGCCAGCGTGCCCGGCTGGAAGGGTGACTTCAGTCCTGCTGAACGGACCAGCCGGGTAAAGGGTTGCGCCCCACCCTGCGCGCATAGCGCGACATAGGCCTGCAACGCGCCATCCATGTCCGTGCGGCTGCGGATCCAGAACTGCATCGCGCAGCACAGCGCCAGCGCGTAATCAATGTAATAGAAAGGCGAGCGGTAGATATGCCCCTGCGCCTGCCACCGTCCCCCCATGGCCGGGTGCGACAGCCCGCCATAGTTGCGCCATGGCAGGTAGTGCTGTTCCAGCCGCTTCCATGTGGCGTGACGTTGTGCTGGCGTCATGTCCGGGCTGGCATAGATCTCGGTCTGGAAGTGATCGACACATACCCCATAAGGCAGGAACGACAGGGAGGAAATCAGGTGCATCCGCCGGAAGCGATCGCCCTGTCCTGCCTCCACCATCAGGTCGATATGCGGCCATGTCAGGAATTCCAGCGCCATGGAATTGATTTCGGCCCCGTCCATGGTCGGCCACAGCAGGTCAACGGCGGGCAGGCTGCGGCTTTTCCAGTTCTGGTAGGCATGGCCCATTTCATGGGTAAACACGTTGATGTCGTGCTGCGTGCCGTTGAAATTGGCGAATATGAACGGCATGCCCACCGTGGGGAAGGACGTGCAGAACCCGCCCCCGGCCTTGCCCGGCCGGTTGATCAGGTCCAGATAGCCACCATCGCGCATCTGTCCGAAAAACGGCCCCAGGTCACCGCCCATGCGGTTGAACATGGTCTGCGCGCGGGTCAGCAGCACATCATGGTCGCCTGCCGGGCGGGGATTGCCCTTCGGGTCGATCAGCGGTTCGTCCCATGAATACAGGACGTCCCATCCCATGGTTTCGCACCGCTGGCGCAGGATGTCATGGACCAGTGGTACGACATGTTCATGCACATCATCGCGAAAGCGCGCGACATCCGCAGGTCCGTAATCCACCCGGCGCATGCGGCGGTACGCCAGCGGAATGTAGCTGTCATATCCCAACGTTTCAGCCATGCCGTGGCGCAGGTGGACCATCTGGTCAAACAGGGTATCGAGCCGCGTGGCGTTCCGTTCAAAAAACGCCCACCTGGCCCGTTCCGCTTCGCGGCGCATGGCGCGGTCCGTGCTTTCGGCATAGGGGGCAAGGCCGGACAGGTTGACATGGGTGCCGTCAATTTCCACGCGCGCACTGGCCAGAAGGGCGGTGTATTCGCCGCTCAGCCGGGCTTCCTCCTCCAGCGCATCGGCAATGCGGGGGTCGAAGGTGGTAATGTCGGTCCGCCACAGTTCCAGCGTATGGGGGGTGACCACGTGGGCCACCGCCGCGGGGTCGGGATATTCCAGCAGCCTGCGCTTCAGCGCGACTTCATGCGCGGTGACATGTGGCGTCAGGGCGTCGGCATAATCACGGTCGGCACGGGCTTCGGGGCTGGTGGTGTCCTGTGCGAAGCGCAGGTCGACCAGCGCGGACCAGCTTTCATAATCGCGACGGATCGTATCAAACAGGCGGGCGGCGTCCGCCACGTTGCCCTGGTCCAGCAGGGTCGAGACCTGGCCAAAACGCAGCCCGAGCGCGTCGCGTGTGGGGCGTGGGAAATCAAGGCTGTCAAAATGGCGCAACATGCGGGGCAGGGTGCCATGGAAACCTGGCCTGCGTCCATGCCCATGCGGGATTATCTGACGTGCTTACCGATGGTCCTGTCGCCGTTGCCTCATGCAGAACCACGCGCACAGTCCGCAGAACGCACCAAGTCCCGTCAGGCTGGTGACTGTTGTATACAGGCCGGGGGGCAGCAGCGAAAGCGGGCTGTCGCGCCCGCTCAGCGCGGACAGGCTGGCCAGCACCACCCCCGTCAGGCTTTCCCCTACAATCAGGCCCGATGCGATCATGGTGCCCTGATGGCTGCCCGTACCCGCGTTCAGGCGGGTGATGACATGACCCAGGATCGCACCAATGGCCAGGGTGACGGAAACGCTCATGGGCAGGTAGATGCCAACGCCTACCGCCAGCGGGGGCAGCGCGCCCCGTCCCTTACGGCGAAGGGCTGCGTCAATCCCGATCAGCACGCAGCCCGTCCCCACGCCCAGCAGCAGCATGTTCCAGTCAAGCTGGTGCAGGAAAATGCCGGATGTAATCAGCAGCAGCAGGGCGGGTTGCGGGGCAGCCAGTGCGTGGCCTGCATCCATGCCCGCGCGTGGCATCGCGCCCACGAAACCATAGGTCTGGTACAGCACGTTCAGCACCGGCGGTATGATGATCGCGCCGGTAATGCAGCCGACCAGCAGGACGGCTTCCTGCTTCCATGGCGTCGCCCCCACCATTCTGCCGGTTTTCAGGTCCTGCAGGTTATCGTTGGCGATTGCGGCCGATGCGGTGATGGCGGTCAGGGCATACAGGCAGAAGCCAATTGCGAAATGCTGCCCTTCCATGCCTGCGAACAGCCCCAGCGCGCGCAGCAGCACGAATACGCAGGACAGACACATCGCGGCAAGGATGATGACGCCGGAAATGGGGGATGATGAAGATCCCACCAGCCCTGCCATGTACCCGCACGCCGCCGCCACGAACAGTCCGACACCCACGCAGCACGCAAGCCCCGCAAGGGTTGCCGCCAGTGCTGGCAGGGTGGCCACATAAGTACGGGCGAATATGAAAAACAGCCCTCCGATCACCACCAGCACGATACCGGCAACGGTGCGCATGGTGTGTGGCGACAGGTCGGTTTCGGTGCGGCTGGCGCAGGGGGCACCCTGCGTGCGTTCCAGCAGGGCGCGCACGCTGGCCAGAAGCGGGCGGCCCATGCGCAGTACCGTCCATATCGCGGCGATCCCGATCAGCCCCACGCCGATGAAGCGTGCCTTGTCCTTCCACAGGCCAGTGGCGAACGTGCTGGCGGGCAGGCCCGCAGGGTTGGGCTGTACATGCGCCATGACGGGCACGATGATGTCCCATGTCAGCATCGCCCCCATCAGCATCGCGATGCCCCCTTCCAGCCCGACCAGGTAGCCCGCCCCCAGCAGTGCCGGTGAAAACCCCAGCGACAGCCGGAAGGCCGAGACACCCCATACGGCGGTCGCCGTCATGCCATCACCCAGCACGCGCAGGCCGGCGGTGGCGAATGTCAGGATCGCTGCCAGCACGCTGCCGTGCATCAGGGCGCGGATGCCGCCCCGGTCCTCGCGTGCCGCACCGGCGCGCAGGATCTCGGCTGCCGCTACTCCTTCGGGAAAGGGCAGGACCGGGTCCACCAGCATGACGCGGCGCAGCGGGATGGTGAACAGTACCCCGGTCATGCCGCCCGCCGCCGTCAGCAGTGCCGTCAGCATAAAGGGAAAATGCTGCCATACCCCGGCCATGATCAGGGCAGGCAGGCTGGCGAACACGCAGGACAGCGTGCCGGCGGCGGAAGCCTGCGTCTGGACCAGATTGTTTTCAAGGATCGTGCCCCCGCCCAGAAGCCGCAGCACCGCCATGGAAATGACGGCGGCGGGGATGGAGGTCGCGACGGTCAGCCCGACCCGCAGCCCCAGATAGACATTGGACGCGGTAAAAACGATGGTGATCAGCGCACCGATCACGATGCCGCGCCATGTCAGTTCGGATGGCTGGGAATGGTTGGCCAAGGCGGCCCCTTACATCTTGTGGAAGGTCGGCATGACAAGATGCGCGCGGTTGAAGTCAAGCTGCGCCTTGGTCAGCTGGAAGCCGATTTCGATATGATACTGGTCGCTGTGAATATGGCGCGACACCGGCAGGGTTATGGGAATGTTGCGCGTATGGGTCAGGTCCTGCATGCGCCCGTCATCAAACGATACATGGGCGACGAATTCCTTTTTGCTCTTGATCTCGCCATTGAACACCACGGCAACAAAATACGGGATGTTGACGAAATTCACGTTCGACGCCGGGCCGCGTTCCACATGCAGCCCGATTTTCATGTTGGTCATGACGGTACGCTTCTGTCCCGCCTCGCACGATCCGACCACGCGGGTCAGGCTGGCGCGTGCGACAAGGTGGGTCACGTCATGGTCGTTGCCGGAGTACTGGTAGTAATCGGCGGCCTCGCCGGGGATTTCCACCACGGGACAGGCCGGGGCGAAATCGATCGAATCGGATTCGCTGGAACAGCCGGCCAGCAGGGACACGACCCCCAGCATGCAGATTGTCAGGGCATTTCGTGACAGGCGTGATGGCACAAGGGCAGGAATCATGCGGGTATTCCGGGTAGGTCAGGTGTGGACGGAGGCCCGCCCCGCGGGGGACGGCCGGGGTGCAGCGCAATGCCGGCAGGGCGACGGGGGAGGACAGACATGGCACAGTACGTTAGGATCAACGGGAAAATGGCTTGCGCCATTGCCGCGGTTTGCGTAGGGCCGGGACCATCGCACGGGAGACCGGCGCCGGAACTGTAGCAGATCGCGGCCCGTATCCTATACCGCCCGCCGGATGTTTGGGGAACACCATGCCCGACCAGATGATTCATACGCCCGATAATACTGCCCCCACCGAGGCACCGCCCCGTGTCCTGAAAGTACTGCTGGCAGGCCCGCGCGGTTTCTGCGCCGGCGTCGATCGCGCCATCCGCGTGGTGGAAGAAGCCATCCGCCGCTATGGCGCGCCGGTCTATGTCCGCCACGAGATCGTCCATAACCGTACCGTGGTCGAGGCGCTGGAAGCCCAGGGCGCGATCTTTGTCGAGGAACTGGACGAAGTTCCCGCCGATGGACAGGTGGTGTTTTCCGCCCACGGCGTGCCCAAGACCGTGCCGGCCGAGGCCATGCGCCGCAACCTGCTGTATCTGGATGCGACGTGCCCGCTGGTGTCCAAGGTTCATCGTGAAGCCGAACGGCACTTTGCCGATGGCGGTCCCGAAAGCCGCCATATCCTGATGATCGGCCATGCGGGCCACCCCGAAGTGGTTGGCACGATGGGCCAGCTGCCGCCCGGCGCCGTCACCCTGATCAATGACGCCGAGGAAGCCCGGACCGTCCAGCCGGCCGATCCCTCGCGTCTGGCCTTCATTACCCAGACCACCCTTTCGGTTGATGACACTGCGGAAATCGTGGACATCCTGCGCGACCGCTTTCCCCTGATCGAAGGGCCGCGGCGTGAGGACATCTGCTACGCCACCACCAACCGGCAGGAAGCGGTCAAGGCGATCGCCCCGGGCTGTGACCTGGTGATCGTGATCGGTTCGCCCAATTCGTCCAACTCGCAGCGCCTTCGCGAAGTGGCCGAGCGTTCGGGCGCACCGCGCGCGCTGCTGGTGCCGCGCCTGAACGCGCTGGACTGGTCGGCGCTGGACGGGGTTGCGACACTGGGGATCACGGCCGGTGCATCCGCGCCGGAATCGCTGGTGCAGGAAATGGTGGCGGCCCTGGCCAAGCGTTTCACGCTTGAGATCGAGGAAATCACCGTCAAGGAAGAAAACGTGGCCTTCCGCCTGCCGGCGCCACTGGGCTGAACCGTATTCCCACATGGCAGTCTATACCGAAGTGCCGGAAGATGCGCTGGCTGCGTTTCTGGAAGGCTATGACATCGGCAGGCCCGTCGCCTGCCACGGCATTGCGGAAGGTGTGGAAAACAGCAACTTCCTGCTGAAGACCACACAGGCCACCTTCATCCTGACGTTATACGAGCGTCGGGTGAACCCCGATGAACTGCCATGGTTCCTTGGGCTCATGCAGTATCTGGCGCAGCACGGGCTGTCGTGCCCCCTGCCGGTGGCTGACCGGCAGGGGCGCACGCTGCGCACGCTGTCCGGCCGTCCCGCCGCCATCACCACCTTCCTGCCCGGCCGTGGAGCGCGGGAGGTCGATGTGGACATGTGCGCACAGGTGGGTGCGGCCATGGCGCGGCTGCACCTGCTGGGTGAAGGCTACGTGGCCGAACGCCCCAATTCCATGGGACCGCAGGCATGGACGGATCTGCTGCGGGCCTGCCGGGCACGGGGGGACGAAGTCCGGCCCGGGCTGATGCGTGCGATCGCGGATACGCTGGCGCGCGTGCTGCCCGCATGGCCCGGCACGGGCAACAACCCGTCCCTGCCGCGCGGGCAGATCCATGCCGATCTTTTCCCCGACAATGTCTTTTTCCGTGATGGAAAGCTGTCGGGCATCATCGATTTCTATTTCGCCTGTACCGACTGGTATGCGTACGATCTGGCCATTACCATCAATGCGTGGTGCTTTGATGACGCTGGCCGTTTCGTGCCAACCCGTGCGCGCGCCATGGTGGAAGCCTATCGCCATGTCCGCCCGCTGGAGGATGCGGAGGAGGCGGCCCTTGCCACCCTTGCCACGGGTGCCGCCATCCGTTTCGCGCTCACCCGTCTGTATGACTGGATCAATACGCCCGCGGATGCGCTGGTGACGCGCAAGGACCCGCTGGACTATCTGGCGCGTATGGAATTCTTCGCGTCCCGCATGGATGAAGGTTTCCTGTGATGAACGAGGACGTGGCCCCTGTCGAAAACGTGGCCCCCACCACTGATCTTGTGGAAATCTGGACAGATGGCGGGTGCAAGCCCAATCCCGGCCCCGGTGGCTGGGGGGCATTGCTGTGCTGTCGCGGGCAGGAGCGTGAACTGTCGGGGGGCGAGGCGGAAACCACCAATAACCGCATGGAGCTGACCGCCGCCGCCGAGGCGCTGGAGGCGCTGAAGCGTCCCTGTCGTGTCGTGCTGCATACCGACAGCGAATATGTGCGCAATGGCATTACACGGTGGAGCACGGGCTGGGTGCGGCGCAAATGGCGCAATGCATCGGGCGACCCGGTGGCGAACATGGATCTGTGGCGGCGGCTGCTGGATGTCAGCGCGAAGCATGAAATCGAGTGGAAATGGGTCCGTGGCCATTCCGGCGACGTAAACAATGAACGCGTGGACCAGATGGCCACCGCCGCGCGTGACGCGCTTGGCATTCCCTATCCCAAGCGTGGAAAATGATGCCTGCGCCCCCTGCCATCCAGCTGGAAGGGGTGGGGCTGGATTTTGGGGCCGCACCGCTTTTCCGTAATCTGGACCTGTGCATCGGGGCCGGGATCATGACCGTGCTGCTGGGTGCCAGTGGCGTTGGCAAGACATCGCTACTGCGCATGCTGGGTGGGCTGGTTGCACCTGATTACGGGCGTGTCGCGGCGGCAGACGGGCAGTCGCTTGCCGGGCGGGTCGCGTGGATGGGACAGCAGGACCTGCTGCTGCCCTGGGCCACTGTCATGGACAATGTCATGCTGGGCGCGCGCCTGCGCGGTGACCGGGTGGACCGGGGCAGGGCGGGGCATCTGCTGGACTGCGTGGGTCTGTCGTCGCATGTGGCGGACCTTCCGGCCACGCTGTCGGGTGGCATGCGGCAGCGTGTGGCGCTGGCGCGCGTGCTGTATGAAGACCGTCCCGTTGTGCTGATGGATGAACCCTTTTCCGCGCTGGACAGTGTGACCCGGGCACGCATGCAGGATCTGGCCGGGCGGATGCTGGCAGGCCGGACCGTGGTGCTGATTACCCATGACCCGCTGGAAGCCTGCCGGCTGGCGGACCGTATGCTGCTCATGTCCGGCCATCCCGCACGGCTGGACGCCATGGATGTCCCGGCGGGCGCCGTGCCGCGCGCGGTGGATGACCCGGGCGTTCTGGCAGCGCAGTCCATGCTTCTGCGGCGGATGCTGCAATGACCGTCATGACAGGTTCGTCGGCCATGCGGCTGCTGCGCCCGCTTGTCACGCTGGCCGGCCTGGTGGCCGTGTGGGCCGCACTGGCGCGCTGGGGGCATGTGCCGCCCTATATGCTGCCCGGCCCTGACGCGGTGGCGCGGGCGGTCTGGACGCAGCGCGCGCAGCTGGCGCCAGCCGCCCTGACCACGCTGGAGGAAACGCTGCTGGGCCTTGCGCTGGGGATCGGGGCGGGCAGCGCGCTTGCCATCGGCATGGCGGTCTGGGCGCCGCTGCGGCGGTGGGTCATGCCGATGGTGCTGCTCAGTCAGGCGGTGCCGGTGTTCGCGCTGGCTCCCCTGCTGGTGCTGTGGTTCGGATTCGGCATGGCGTCCAAGGTTGTCATGGCGGTACTGGTCATTTTCTTTCCTGTCACGTCGGCACTGGGCGATGGCCTGCGCCAGACCGAACCGGGCTGGATGGACCTTGCCCGCACGATGGGGGCCACGCGCTGGCGGGTGCTGGTGCATGTACGCCTGCCCGCTGCCATGCCATCCTTTGCGTCGGGCGTGCGCATGGCCACGGCCATCGCCCCGATCGGGGCGGTTGTGGGGGAATGGGTGGGCGCGTCCTCCGGCCTCGGATTCCTCATGCAGACGGCCAATACCCGTTTCCAGACGGACCTTATGTTCGCCGCACTCGCGGTGCTGGCGGCCATGACCGTGCTGTTATGGTGGGGCGTGGACAGGCTGCTGGCGCGGGCATTGTACTGGCAGCCCAGGCATGTGGATGTTGACTGAACTGTTGTAACACGCCACCACCACCGATAACCGCGCAACCCAATGCAGGACGGATGCCCATGACTCGCCCCATCATTCTTGACCTGACACCCGGCGCGCAGGGTATGGCGACCCTGCTGGCGGCCCTGCAGGTGCCCGACCATGTGCGCCCGGTGCTGGTGCTGTTCAGCGGCCAGCCTGCCGAGGTTGCTGTGGCGCTGACCCATGCACGCGACCTGCTGCACCAGTACGGGCTGGATGATGTGGGTGTGCATGCGGGATGTCCGGGGTCGCTGACCGGGGGCACGGGTCATGACGTGCCTGCAGGGCAGGATGGTCTGGGCGCGCTGAATCTGGTGCAGGCGGTACGTGCGTGCCCGGCGGACAGCGTGAGCATATGCTGTTCCGGCCCGCTGACCACGCTTGCGCTTGCGCTGGTGCAGGCCCCCGATATTGCTACGCACATGCATGGGGTGATTGTGAACGGCGGCGCGTTTTACGTTCATGGGGACGCCACGGGTGTTGCCGAACATAATATCGCGGCCGACCCGGAAGCCGCAGCTTTGGTGCTGGCGGCGGGCGTGCCGGTGACCCTTGTGCCGCTGGACTGCACGGCGCGCCTGAAGGCGGACGCGGTGTGGATGGAACAGCTTGAACCGATGGGACGTAAGCCTGCCTCCGTCGCGGGGCGGGTGCATGCCGAACTGGTGGCGGCGCGTAATGGGGGCGCGCGGGGCAGTGGCGTGGATATCACGCTGCGGCCCGTGGTTCCGCTGCTGGCGTTGCTCGGCCCCGGTCTGTTCAGTGGCCATCTGGCACATGTCGATGTGGAACGTCGGGGAGAATTTACCCGTGGCATGACCGTGGCGCGGCGCATGGGGCCGCCCGACGTGCAGCCCAACGCGCTGGTGCTGGAGCGCATGTCGGTCGAGGCCGTGCGCGGCGTGTTGCGTGACCTGCTGCTGAGCGTGCGCAAATAAGCGGTCCGGACGGTCGGAATTGCACAAAAATACAACGATCTGGTGCAAACTTGGGCCACAGGCGATCATGACGGTTGCAGAACCGCCGTTCCGTCCAGTATTGGTCCCCGCATTCCGGTGCGTCCGCGGGCGCGAATGTTGAGAACAGTGAAGCGTGTGGCGGCGCGGAGGTCTTCTGTATGGATCGGTCTGCAACATCCCCTTCAGCCCTGATGGGGGTGGCAAGGGGAAACGGTGATGCCGTATTCGCCGCCATCGTGCGTTGCGCCGCCGCCCTGATCCTGCTGGGGCTTGGGGGCATGGTAGCCGTCATGGCGTGGGGCGCGCGCGGTGCGTTTGCGGCATTTGGCCCCGCCTTTATCATCGACAGGGCCTGGAACCCCGTCACCCAGCATTTTGGCGCCGCCGCTCCCGTGTTCGGCACGCTGGTCACGGCCCTGCTGGCCATAGCGCTGGCGGTGCCGCTGGCCTTTGGCATCGCGGTCTGGCTGACTGAAATCGCTTCGGCACGCATTGCAGGGGTCATCGGCACACTCATCCAGCTTCTGGCAGCGGTGCCGTCCATCATCTTCGGCATGTGGGGCTTTGCGGTACTGGTGCCGTTCATGGCGCATTACGTGGAACCCTTCGCCAGTCACACGCTGGGACGCATGCCAGGCATCGGCCCGCTGTTCCGTGGCGCGCCCTATGGCACCGGCTTCCTGACGGGGGGCATGATCCTTGCGGTCATGATCACGCCATTCATTTCAGCCGTCATGCGCGACGTGTTCCTGTCCATGCCCGCAGTGCTGAAGGAAAGCGCCTATGGGCTGGGCATGACGCGGTGGGAGGTGGTGCGCCGCATCATCCTGCCGTGGTCGCGCACATCCGTAGTGGGCGGGATCATGCTGGGGCTGGGCCGCGCACTGGGGGAGACGATGGCGATCACATTTGTTATCGGCAATGCCAACCATATCGGCTGGTCGCTGTTTTCCCCCGGTAACACCATCGCATCGCTGATTGCGCTGGAATTTCCCGAAAGTGCTATGGGAAGCCTGAAATTTTCATCCCTCATGGCTGCGGGTTTCCTGCTTATGCTGATTTCACTTGGAACGCTGGTCTGTTCGCGGCTGCTGCTGCGCACCCGGTCGGCGGGTCGATAAATGGCGGACAGGCAAAACGTGACGCAGGCAGTGGCCATGTCCGCCACGCCATGCACATCAGGGCGGTGGCAGGGCAACAGCCTGTCCGACATGCGCAGGCGCATGGTGGACCGGGTGGCGACGGGCCTGTGCTGGGCTGCCACGGTCCTTGTGCTGCTTATGCTGTTTTCCATCCTGTTCGTGCTGGTGCGCAACGGGGTGGGGGGACTGCGCTGGATCACCTTCGTGCATGTCACCCTGCCGCCGGGGCAGGGGGGCGGTCTTGCCAACGCCATAATGGGCAGCCTGATCCAGACCGGACTGGCCGTGCTGATCGGTGCGCCGGTGGGACTGCTGGTGGGCATTTATCTTGCGGAATTCACTGCCACCGACGGGCGGTTCATCAATCTGGTCCGGTTCATATCCGACCTGCTGCTGTCCGCGCCGTCCATTCTGGTGGGGCTGTTCATCTACATGATCGTTGTGGTGCCGACGGGGCATTTCTCCGGCATGGCTGGGGCGCTGGCGCTGTCCATGCTGGTGGTGCCGGTCGTGGTGCGGACTACGGAAGACATGCTGCGTCTTGTGCCGCTGTCCATGCGCGAAGCCGCGATCGCGCTGGGCGCGCCACGCTGGCGGGTCATCCTGTTTGTCTGCCTGCGGGCCGCGCGTGACGGAGTGGCGACGGGTATCCTGCTTGCCCTGGCCCGTGTGTCGGGCGAGACGGCGCCCCTGCTGTTCACTTCGCTTGGCAACATGAACTGGTCGGTTTCCCCCGCGGCCCCCATGGCCAGCCTGCCGGTCACCATCTACCAGTACGCCGGTGCGGCGTACGAGGACTGGACCGCGCTGGCGTGGACCGGCGCGCTGCTGATTACGGCAGGGATCCTTATGATCAACATAACCGTGCGGCTGGGGCTGGGACGTAACAGGAAATGAACATGACAGTGGCGGAAAAACAGCCGGTGCCAGCCGCGATTTCGGTGCGGAACCTTGATTTCTATTACGGTGCGAATCACGCACTGAAGAATATCTCCATCGATTTCCCGCAGGGGCAGGTGACGGGCATGATCGGCCCGTCAGGGTGTGGCAAGTCCACGCTGCTGCGCGTGCTCAACCGCATGTATGACCTCTATCCCGGGCAGCGCGCGACAGGGGAGGTCATTTTCGATGGCTGCAACATCCTTGGTCCCAGGGTGAACCTGAACGTGCTGCGCGCACGCGTGGGCATGGTGTTCCAGAAGCCCACGCCGTTCCCCATGTCGATCTATGACAACATCGCCTTTGGCGTGCGCCTGCATGAACGCCTTGACCGCGCCGCGATTGAAGCCCGGGTGGAGGATGTGCTCAAGCGCGTCGCCCTGTGGTCGGAAGTGCGCGACAGGCTGCACGATTCGGCGTCGGCACTGTCGGGTGGGCAGCAGCAGCGGCTGTGCATTGCACGTACCATCGCCACCCGGCCCGAAGTGGTGCTGCTGGATGAACCGACCAGCGCGCTTGATCCCGTATCCACCGCCCGGATCGAGGAACTGCTGGATGAACTGAAGGCGGATTTCACCATCGCCATCGTGACCCACAACCTGCAGCAGGCCGCGCGCTGCGCTGATCAGGTGGCCTTTTTCTATATGGGGGAGGTGGTGGAGGTGGACAGCGCCGACCGCATGTTCACCGCGCCGCGTGAAAACCGTACGCAGGACTATATCACGGGCCGTTTCGGTTAGGTCGGCATGCCTTACATTTTGTAGCAAGGTTTGCCCACATTGAACATCCGGGGTGTTGTAGCGTTACGTTTACAGGCCTTGCATGACCAGCCTGCGGCATGCAGGGTAGAAAACAGGTTATAACAGGAGTAGACTTGGTTCCCATGATGAAGAAAATGATTCTGGCCGCCACGATCGTTGGCGGTATGGCTGCAGGTTTCTCCGGGCAGGCGGTTGCTGCGCACCATCAGGCTCCGCCGCCGGGCGGCTGTGGCATGATGGGTGGTCCCGGTGGCCCTGGCGGGTTTGGCATGCCGTTCCTTGGTAACGTGCAGCTGACATCCGCGCAGCACAAGAAGCTGAAGGCCATCCTGCAGGACAGCCATCCCGATTTCCGTGCGGACATGGACAAGGAGCACCAGCTCCACAAGCAGATCCAGGACCTGCTGGCCACGCCGGGCAAGGTTGACGAATCCCAGATCGTTGGCCTGCAGCAGCAGATCACCGCGATGCACCAGCAGCATGAAGCAGCCCGCCTGCAGACCGCCATCCGCATCCATGACATCCTGACCACGGACCAGCTGAACCAGATCCGTGAAACGCAGGACAAGGTCGCCAGCCTGCACGAGCAGCTGCGCGCGCTGACGGCGCCCCCGGCACCGGAAGATGCGAAGAAGTAAGATCGTCCGCCTGCCCTGTTGCAGGCTGAAGGTCAAGGCGGCTGCCCGGCATGGTCGGGCAGCCGTTTTTTTGTGTACGGCCCCGTAATGCTTGACATTGCAGGGGGCAGGGGATAAATCCGGCCAACAATCAGGCACGTCACTTCGCGAGGGTTCGCGCAGTGGCGCGTCCTCTTTTGGGGAAATACGTTGTTCGAGACGCTGTCAGGCAAGCTTTCCGGTGTGTTCGATGGTCTCGCCAAGCGCGGGGCATTGTCGGAAGCCGATGTTACGGAAGCCATGCGCGAAGTGCGTCTGGCCATGCTGGACGCCGACGTGGCGCTGCCTGTCGTCAAGGATTTCGTCAACAAGGTCCGTGAACGCGCCGTAGGGCATGAGGTGCTGGACAGCATCTCGCCCGGTCAGGCCGTCGCCAAGATCGTCAATGACGCGCTGATCGACGCGCTGGGTGGCGCGGGCGCGGTTCCCCTCAATCTGAACGCGGCCCCGCCCGTGCCGATCCTGATGGTCGGCCTGCAGGGGTCGGGCAAGACCACCACATCGGGCAAGATCGCGCGCCGCCTGGCGCAGCGTGAGCGCAAGAAGGTGCTGCTTGCCAGCCTTGATACCCAGCGCCCGGCCGCACAGCTGCAGCTGGCGCAGCTGGCTGAACGCGCGGGTGTCGCGTCCCTTCCGATCATCGCTGGGCAGACCCCGGTCCAGATCGCGCAGCGTGCGATGGATACGGGACGGCGTGAGGGGTATGACATCGTCATCCTCGATACCGCCGGCCGCCTGTCGATCGACGAGGCGCTGATGGAGGAGGTCCGGGCCATCCGGGCCGAAACCGATCCGGCGGAAACCCTGCTGGTGGTCGATGCCATGACCGGGCAGGACGCGGTCAATACCGCCAAGGCGTTCAACGAGGCCGTAGGTGTGACCGGCGTCGTCATGACCCGTATGGATGGTGACGCCCGTGGCGGCGCCGCCCTGTCCATGCGTGCCATTACAGGTGCGCCGATCAAGCTGACCGGCTCGGGCGAAAAGCTGGACGCGCTGGAGGAATTCCACCCCGAGCGTGTCGCGGGTCGTATCCTTGGCCTGGGCGATATCGCAGGGCTTGTGGAAAAGGCCGCCGATACCCTGGATCATGAGGAAAGCGAGAAGCTTGCCCTCAAGATGATGCAGGGCAAGTTCGATCTTGATGATTACGCGGCGCAGATCCGCCAGATCAACAAGATGGGTTCCATTTCCGGCATCCTTGGCATGCTGCCCGGCATGGGCAAGCTGAAGGATGCGCTGGGGGACAAGGAGCTTGATACCTCCGTCCTCAAGCGCCATCAGGCTATCATTTCATCCATGACCCGCAAGGAGCGGCGCACGCCCTCCATCATCAAGGCGTCGCGCAAGAAGCGCATCGCCGCGGGGTCCGGCACGACCGTGCAGGAGATCAACCGTCTGCTCAAGCAGTACGACGCGATGGCCTCCATGATGAAACGGTTCAGCAAATTGGGGGTGAAGGGCCTGATGCGTCAGGGCCTGTCCGCCCTCATGCCCAATGGGGGGCGCCCCCCCGGTGGCGGCGGGCGTCCGCCTTTCGGCTGATCCCATAACGTCGTTTCCGTTTTCTCTTTTGTCTTTTTTCTGTCTGGAGAAGTCTTAAATGAGCCTCAAGATCCGTCTCGCCCGCGCTGGTGCGAAGAAGCGTCCTTACTACCACATCGTCGTGGCTGACAGCCGCTCCCCGCGTGATGGCCGCTTCATCGAGCGCGTTGGTTCCTATAACCCGATGCTGCCGTCCGACCACGCCGACCGCGTGCGTCTGGTTGCCGAACGCATCACTCACTGGCTGTCCAACGGCGCGCTGCCGACCGACCGCGTAGCCCGTTTCCTTGGCAACGCCGGCCTGGCGCCGAAGCCGACCTGGAACGAGCAGCCGAAGAAGTCCGCACCCAAGAAGCGTGCGCAGGAACGTGCCGCTGCCGCAGCTGAAGCCGCGGCAGCGTAAGTCTGCTGACGCGATAGACAGGCAGGAAAGGCAGGCAGTCATCCCATGAACCGCGATCATGTCCTGATGGGTGTGGTGGGTCGTCCGCATGGCGTGCGGGGGCTTGTGCACGTGCACAGCTACACCGCCGTGGCGGAAGACCTGGCCACCTATGCCGGACTGGTCGATGACCTTGGTCGTCCATGGCGGCTGTCATGGCATGGCAATGGTGTGGCCCGGCTGCATGACGCGGCAGGCAATGCGATTGACAGCCGTGAGGCCGCTCAGCAGATGGTCAACCGCAAGCTGTACGTGCCCCGCGGCAGCCTGCCCGAACCCGATGCGGACGAATTCTATTTCGCCGATCTGGTCGGGCTGGAAGCGCGCGAACACGGCACGGAGCGTGTGATTGGGCGTGTGGCGGCAGTCCATGACTATGGTGCAGGCACCAGCCTTGAAATTGACGGCGCGGGTGGCAACATCCTGCTGCCATTCACCGAAGCCTGCGTGCCGGTGGTGAATGTCGGCGCGGGATGGATTGCCATCTGCCAGCCCGATGAGATCGAGGTCCCCGTCGAATGCTTTCCCGGCACGGCGGGGCAGAGGGACGCACCATGACGTGGCAGGCAACGGTGTTGACGCTGTTTCCCGACATGTTTCCCGGCACGCTGGGGCATTCGCTGGCCGGGCGTGCGCTGGAACGCGGCATCTGGTCAGTGGATGCGCGCGACATGCGTGAATACGGGCTGGGGCGGCACCGTGTGGTGGATGATACGCCGTTTGGCGGCGGGGCAGGCATGGTCATGCGTCCCGATGTCGTAGCGAGCGCCATTGCCGATATTGACCTGGCGGGACGACCGCTGGTCTATCCCACGCCGCGCGGACGGCGGCTGATGCAGGCGGATATCCGCCGGTATGCGGCGGGTCCGGGTGTCGTGGTGCTGTGTGGGCGGTACGAAGGGGTGGATGAGCGCGTGCTCGAAGCCTCGGGTGCTGAACAGGTCTCGATAGGGGATTATATCCTGTCGGGCGGGGAAGTGGCGGCGACGGTGCTGCTGGATGCCTGCGTGCGGCTGCTGCCGGGCGTAATGGGATCGGGCGAAAGTGCGGTCGAGGAAAGCTTTTCCGACGGTCTGCTTGAATATCCGCTTTATACCAAGCCGGCACAATGGGACGGGCGTGACGTGCCTGAAGTCCTGCTGTCCGGTCATCATGCCGCAATCGCCAAATGGCGGCGCGCGGCATCCGAGACGGTGACGCAGGCGCGTCGGCCGGACCTGTGGGCCGCCTACCGGGCGGATGCAGGTCAAGACATTTCCCGGACCGCAGGCACCCGTGCCGACGCGGACCGGCTGAACTGAACATGAAATCCTATCGAACGAGGACCGGATCATGAACATCATCCAGAAGTACGAGGCGGAAGAGATCGCCCGCCTGACCGCCATCCGCGCCGTGCCGGAATTTGCACCGGGTGACACCGTGCGCGTTGGCGTGGAAGTGGTCGAAGGCACCCGCAAGCGCGTGCAGAACTACGAAGGCGTTGTGATCGCCCGCTCCAACAAGGGCCTGAACAGCAACTTCACCGTGCGCAAGATTTCCAACGGTGAAGGCGTGGAACGTGTGTTCCCGCTGTATTCCCCCACCATTGCGGACATCACCGTTGTCCGTCGCGGTGTGGTCCGTCGCGCGAAGCTGTATTACCTGCGTGGCCGTCGCGGCAAGTCCGCCCGTATTGCCGAGCGCAAGCGTGAAGTTGCGGCACCCGCAGCTACTGCCGCAGCCGAGTAACATGCGACCCTTCGCCCGTTTTCCACCGTGACAGGTGGAAACGGGCGAACCGTTTTTATGCAAGATTTTGTGGCTGCCTGTTGCGTGCGTATCCTGCGCGTGATGGCGGCCTGTTTCCGTCCGGGAGAGGAATAGCAAGATGGCCCCGCGCACATTGTTCGACAAGATATGGGACAGCCATGTGGTCGAAACCCTCCCGGACAGTACGGCCATCCTCTATATCGACCGTCACCTCGTGCACGAGGTCACAAGCCCGCAGGCGTTCGAGGGGCTGCGCCTGAGCGGCCGCCGTCTGCGCCACCCCGATGCGACGATCGCGGTGGTGGACCATAACGTGCCCACATCCGATCGCACCCTGCCGATCGAGGAAGCGGACAGTCGCAACCAGATCGAGACGCTGGAACGCAACGTGAAGGAATTCGGCGTGCCGTATTTCCCGCTGCTGTCCGCGCGACAGGGCATCGTGCATGTGGTGGGACCGGAGCAGGGGATTTCCCTGCCGGGCATGACCATCGTGTGCGGTGACAGCCATACCTCCACCCACGGTGCGATGGGTGCGCTGGCATTCGGTATCGGCACGTCCGAAGTCGAGCATGTGATGGCGACCCAGACCATCCTGCAGAAGCCCGCGAAGAACATGAAGGTCGTGGTCGAGGGGCAGGTTGGCCCCGGTGTGACCGCCAAGGACATCATGCTGGCGATCATCGGGCATATCGGCACGGCGGGTGGCACGGGGCATGTGATCGAATTCGCGGGTTCCGCCATCCGTGAACTCGACATGGCGGGCCGCATGACGCTGTGTAACATGTCGATCGAAGCGGGCGCCCGCGCGGGTCTGGTGGCCCCGGACGAGACCACATTCGAATACGTGCGCGGTCGCCCCTTCGCCCCAAAAGGGGAGGCGTTTGACGAAGCTGTCGCCTACTGGAAGACGCTGGCGTCCGACGAGGGTGCGCATTACGACCGCGTGGTGGAACTGCGTGCGGAAGACATCACGCCCGTGCTGACATGGGGCACCAGCCCCGAAACCGTCATTCCCGTGACCGGCAACGTGCCCGACCCGGCAGCCGAGGCCGATCCGGCGCGGCGCAGGCAGATGCAGCGCATGCTGGACTACATGGGACTGGAAGCAGGACAGAAGATCGCGGGTACGCCGGTTGATGTCGTGTTCATAGGCTCTTGCACCAACAGCCGGATCGAGGATCTGCGGGCGGCAGCCAGCATTGCGGCAGGGCGGAAAGTTGCCCCCGGCGTGCGGGCGATGATCGTACCCGGGTCAGGCATCGTAAAGGCGCAGGCGGAAGAGGAAGGACTGGACAAGGTCTTCCTGGAAGCCGGGTTCGAGTGGCGTGAGGCCGGGTGTTCCATGTGTCTGGGCATGAACCCTGACCGGCTGACGCCGGGCCAGCGCTGTGCCTCCACCTCCAACCGTAATTTCGAGGGCAGGCAGGGGCCGGGTGGCCGTACGCACCTGCTGTCCCCCGCCATGGCTGCCGCCGCCGCCGTGACCGGAACCCTGACTGATGTGCGGGAGCTGATCTGACAATGGATAAATTCACCGTTCTCACGGCCGTCGCCGCCCCCCTGCCGGAAGAAAACATTGATACCGACAAGATCATTCCGGCGCGGTTCCTCAAGACCACCAAGCGGTCCGGCCTTGGCGTGCATGCGTTCGACAGCATGCGCTACCGGCCCGATGGCACGGAAAACCCTGATTTCGTGCTGAATCAGGAACCGTACCGCAAGGCCGAAATCCTGATTACGTATGACAACCTTGGCTGCGGTTCGTCGCGTGAACATGCGCCGTGGGCACTGCTGGATTTTGGCATCCGCTGTGTGATCGCGCCGTCATTTGCCGATATTTTCAATAATAACTGCTTCAAGAACGGCATCCTGCCCATCGCGCTGCCGCGTGAAGTGTGCACCCAACTGATGGATGATGCCCGTCAGGGTGCGAATTCCCGCCTTACGGTTGATCTGGCGCGGCAGGTGATTATCCGCCCGGATGGTCAGGAAGTGCCGTTTGATGTTGATCCGCTGCGCAAGCAGCTGCTGCTGGAAGGGCTGGATGATATTGGCCAGACGCTGCAGCATGAAAAGGCGATCACGACATTCGAGCAGCGTCGCGCACAGGCACAGCCGTGGATTCCGCACATCGTCCTTGACTGAGGGCGTGCGCCGTACACCAGCCAATCATTCATAAACAGATTATCCGGATGGGAGACGTCATGTCCGCACCCAAGAAGCTTCTGATCCTGCCTGGCGATGGCATCGGTCCCGAAATCATGCGGGAAGCACAGCGCATCATGGACTGGATGGCGCAGGCGCGCGGCATCCGTTTTGATATCAGCGAGGATCTGGTGGGTGGCGCGTCGCTTGCAGTGCATGGCCAGCCGATCACGCAGCAGGTGATCGACGCGGCGCGGGCGGCGGATGCGGTGCTGTTTGGTTCTGTGGGGGACCCGAAATGGGCATCGGCGGGGTTTGAGCGTCGGCCTGAAATCGCGATCCTCAAGCTGCGTCAGGAACTGGGGCTGTTTGCCAACCTGCGCCCGGCCAAGGTGTTCGATTCGCTGGTGGACGCCAGCACGCTCAAGCCTGATGTCATCCGCGGCCTGGATATCATGATCGTGCGTGAAACGGTGGGCGGCATCTATTTCGGCACCCCACGCGGGATCGAGACCCTGCCCGACGGGTCGCGTCGTGGCATCAACACCGAGGTTTACACCACGGCGGAAATCGAGCGCGTGGCCCGTGTCGCCTTCGATCTGGCGCGCAAGCGCGACAACCGCGTGTGCTCGGTCGAAAAGTGCAACGTGATGGAAAGTGGCCTGCTGTGGAAAGAGGTCGTGACCGCACTGCATGACCGCGAATACAGGGATGTGGAACTGAGCCACATGCTGGCTGATAACTGTGCCATGCAGATGGTGCGTAACCCGCGTCAGTTTGATGTGATCGTGACGGGTAACCTGTTTGGTGACCTGCTGTCCGACCTTGCTTCCATGCTGACCGGCAGCCTTGGCATGCTGCCTTCGGCAACCCTGGGGGCAAAGGGCGAAGATGGTCGCATGCCTGCGCTGTATGAACCGATCCATGGCAGCGCGCCCGACATTGCAGGGCAGGGCAAGGCGAACCCGCTGGCGCAGATCCTTTCGTTTGCCATGCTGCTGCGGTATTCCTTCGATATGAAGGAAGACGCCGCGATGATTGAACAGGCGGTTTCCAACGTGCTGGACCGTGGCCTGCGCACGCCGGACATCATGAGTGCGGGCAGGACGGAAGTGAACACTGCAGGAATGGGTGAGGCCGTGGTGGCCGAACTGGATCGGCTGAACAGGACATCCTGACCCGTCCGGGTTTATGGCTTCAATGTGAAACGGGCCGGCATGATATCCATGCTGGCCCGTTTTTTGTTCTGGGGAGCGTTGTAAAAGTCCCTTCCGCAATACGCTGCGGATCATAAGAAATTTTTTGGTGAATTTTCAGAAAGTTTCTTTGGAAAAGGCAGCACCCAAAAAACTTTATTTTTTACAGACCCGGCTTCAGCACATAGCCCTTGCCGCGCACTGTCTGCAGGAAGCGTGGCTCACGCGGGTCGGGTTCGATCCGGCGGCGCAGGCGCGTAACCTGCACATCCACCGCGCGTTCCCCGATTTCTTCCATATCCAGCGTGGTGGCGATGTCTGTGCGCGACAGGATTTCGTTGGGATGGCGTGCAAGAACCGATAGCAACGCCGATTCGCCGCCCGTCAGGTGCACGATTCCCTGTGTATTGGACAGCAGGCCGCGCACGGGGTCGAATTCCAGATCCCCCAGCCGTACGATCCGCAGGTTGCTGCTGGGTGCGGGGGGAACAAAGCGGCGCAGGTGCGCCTTGAGCCGCAGCAGAAGCTCGCGCGGTTCAAACGGTTTGGCCAGATAGTCATCGGCCCCGGCTTCCAGCCCGATGATCCGGTCTTCCGGCTCACCACGCGCGGTCAGCAGCAAAATGGGGAAATCCAGCTTTTCCCGCCGCAGTTCGCGTGTCAGTTCCAGCCCGTTTTCCCCCGGCATGGTGATGTCCAGTACCAGTGCGTCCGGCTGCATGAAGCCCAGCACCTGACGGGCTTCATGCGCGGATGACGCGGCACTGACACGGAATCCCTGCTCGCTCAGGTAGCGTTGCAGCAGGCGGCGCAGGCGGGGGTCATCATCCACCACGACCACATGTGCATCCACGATCATGCTGTCGCGGGGCAGGGAGGAGTCGCAGGCCGTCTGGATCATGGGGAACTCCGGTCGGGAGGGTGGGGGGCACCGGTGGATACGCCGGACGCATCCGATTCGTCTATCAGCCCGTGCATGACGCGGCGAAAGCCATCAACTGCCTTGCCGCCCGCGTTGCGGTACACACGCAGCAGGACCTCACGTTGCAGGGAAAACAGATGGTTTTCAATCTCGCTCCCACGTGTGGTCAGGTGCAGTTCCCGCCGCCGTCTGTCTTCTGCCGCCGTTTCCTGCCGCACAAGGTCCATGGACAGCAGTTCGCCCAGCGCACGGCTCATGCTCTGCTTGGTAATGCCCAGCGTGTCCAGCAGGGCACCCACCGCCATGCCGGGCTGCAGGGCCACAGCCTGCATGATGCGGTAATGGGCATGGCCCAGACCGTAGGCATGCAGGGCGTCGTCTATGATGGCCGTAAACGACCGGCAGGCGAGCATGAGCAGGTCCTGCGCCTGTCGCATGTCCTCATCGCGCAGGAAAAGCAGTTCCACCCCCGCGCCAGCGGGTGCATGGCGGGTGGATGGCGGGCGGGCAGGGGCTGTCACGTCCAGGAAACCGGTCAGGCGATGCGGCCGGTCAGGCGGTTGCGCAGGCGGGTGATGCGGCCGACTTCCGACAGGCGGCGATCAAGGAATTCCTCCACCGAGGCGGGGTTGCCCCCACGTGTCAGCCAGAACAGAAGGGTGGAGACATAGACACCACTGAGCGTGATGCGCTTGGTCACATAGGTGAAGCCGGTGGAGGTATCCCCTGCCGCCTGCCATATCGCGTTCACGCTACGCCCCAGCGCGCGGGCAAGGGCGCGGGCATGGGTCGGTACCATCAGCACGGCCAGCGCCTGCCGGATGGCGGCACGGTGCGGGGCGGCATGATCCAGCCTGAACAGAACGGCAGCGCGGATACGGCGGCTGATCTTGCGGCTGCGGAAGCTGTTGGTGGCGGCCAGCATGTCGCGGTCCATGAGGTCGAAACACGACTCGGCCACCTGCGCCATGCCGTCAGGGAACAGCAGATCCGCGTCCTCTCCCACGCATTGTCGCAGCAGGGCCGTCGTCCACGGCTGGCTGCCCGCGCGCGGGTCGGCCAGGAAACGGCGCAGCAGCGCGTCACTTTGCGGTGAATTCTGGAGCGCGGGCGGTTCCAGTGCGGATGTCGCGGCGGCAGCCAGGGCGGAAGGGGTCATGGGCGCTCTCCGTAACGTGCCATTTCGGTATCAAATCCCATCCGGCCAAGGTCGGTCATGCGCATGGGATAGAGGATTCCGTTCAGGTGATCGTATTCATGCTGGAATACATTGGCTAAAAAGCCTGATGCAATGCCGTGGGTTTCCTGCCCGTCCGCATTCAGGCCACGCCAGGCGATGCGGCGGTAACGCGGCACCCAGCCCCGCAGGCCGGGAATGGACAGGCAGCCCTCCATCCGGTCCACCATGTCGTCATCAACCGGTTCCAGCACCGGGTTTATCAGGGCGGCGGGCAGGCGGGGGGGATCGTCCTCGCCCGTGCTGCGGGTTTCGGGCACGCGATAGACGAACAGCCGCAGGCCCTGGTGTATCTGGGGTGCGGCCAGTCCCACGCCGCCCGCATCCAGCATGGTTTCGATCATGTCGGCCACCAGCGTGCGGATTGCGGGGGCCTGCGGGTCGGTGACCGGTTGCGCTGGCTGCAGCAGCACCGGATGGCCCATGCGGGCGATCTTGAGCAGCGTCATGGACACAAAGACCCTTCCTGTTTCGGGGAACATGTATATGACAGCGTTGGCGCGCAAAGCGGAGCACGAAAATCATCTGTCCTGGATGCGGGAATGATTTGTGTTGCCGTGCGCGAGTGTGATATAGGTGCGGCCCGTTTGGGAATCGCACGAAGGGAATGGCCTCGGGCGGACGTTCCCCAAGTTTCAGTTTCATGGATCATCCATACCGGATGGCAGATCAGGAGTTGACGACCCAGTGCAGGTTCTCGTTCGTGACAACAATGTTGATCAGGCCCTCAAGGCCCTCAAGAAGAAAATGCAGCGCGAAGGCATCTTCCGTGAAATGAAGCTGCGTCGTCATTATGAAAAGCCGTCCGAGCGCAAGGCACGCGAGGCTGCCGAAGCCGTGCGCCGCGCCCGCAAGATGGAGCGCAAGCGTCTGGAGCGTGAAGGCTTCTAAGCCGACCGTTATCGGAATATGGGTCTGACCCACAAAAAAACCGGCCCCAGAAGGGAGCCGGTTTTTTTGTGTCCGCAGTCAAGGTAAAGCCATGGATATGGAGTCGCATCCCGGCACCGAACGCATGCCCCCCGTACAGGGCTGGCGCAGGGTGCGTGAACGCCTGATCCGGCGGGTCCTGCCACGGTCGCTGCTGGGGCGTATGCTGCTGATTGGGTTCATTCCGCTGCTGGCCACGCAGGCCATCTCGCTGGAACTGTTTTACGGAAATTACCTGCAGATCGTCTCCCGCCGCCTGTCAGGCGACATGGCTACCACCATCGCCATGACGCTGGACCTTCTGGAACGCTATCCATCACCCGCCGACAGGCAGTGGATACTGGATGATGCCGGGCGGCGCGCCGGCCTGGCCATGACATTGCATGAAGGGGAAAGCCTGGACCGGCGCGGTTCCAACCATGTGCTTGGCCCGATTGACGACGATCTGGTTCGCGACCTGCGGGCGAATGTGCGCTGGCCCAGCTTCGTGGACTGGAAACAGGCGCATCATCGTGTGGTGATCCGTGTGCAGACGCCCAGCGGGGTGCTGCAGGTCGTGACCCTGCGCAAACGGCTGGACGTGGCGCCGGTATGGCTGTTCGTGGCATGGGCGTCGGGCAGCGCGCTGGTGCTGTTCCTGATCGCGGCACTGTTCATGCGCAACCAGGTCCGCGCCATACGCAGGCTGGCGCGCGCGGCGCAACTGTTCGGGCTGGGGCGTGACACCGTGCCCATCATGCCCGAGGGCGCGCAGGAGATCCGCAAGGCGGCCATTGCCTTCAACCGCATGCGTGACCGCATCAACCGCTTTGTGGAGCAGCGCACGACCGTCCTGGCCGGTGTATCGCATGACCTGCGCACGCCATTGACGCGGCTGCGGCTGTCGCTGGCCATGCTTCCGCGTACGGGCACGGTCAACGCAGCGGAACTGCAGCCCGATATTGCCGACATGATCGGCGATATCGTGGAAATGGAGCATATGATCGAAGGCTACCTGTCGTTTGCGCGGGGCGAGGGGGCGGAAAAACCCGTTGTCATCCGCGTGGAAGACCTGTTCGAGGAAATCGTCGTCGCTCTGCGTCGCATGGGCGCGCAGGCCAGTATCGGTTCCATTACGCCCGCAGGGCTGAGCGTGACCGGGCGGGGCAATGCCCTGCGTCGCGTCCTGAATAATGTGGTGGAAAATGCCCGCAGGCATGCCACCCGCATCGAACTGTCAGCCGAACGCGGGCGCAGGGAAGTCATCCTGTATATTGATGATAATGGGTGCGGTGTGGATGAAGCGCGGCGTGAAAGCGTGTTCCGCCCGTTCGAAAGTGGCAAGGAGGGCGGAACCGGCCTGGGCCTTGCGATCGCGCGTGACATCATTCACGCCCATGGCGGCCATATCGGACTGGAAGCCGGGCCGCTGGGTGGTGCGCGGGTCAGGATCGTACTGCCGAAATGACAGGTCCGGCAGGTCAGGACATCAGGGCAGGGAGTTGCCCGACCCGCCATGGCCGGGACCGCCGTTCATGCTGTTCATCGGGCCGGTGCTGCCGCCGTAGGTGCTGCTCATCTGGCTGAGCGGGTTGTAGCGGCCCACATTGCCCAGGATCTGCTGCATGATGTTTATCTTGGTGCCTGGCGTGGGGGTCTTGCCGGGTGCCATGGAGACGTAGCGCGCGTCGTCCTTGTGCAGCGTGCGCATGTTGCGCAGGATGCCGTCCTGGTCAAATGTCAGCACCACCATGTCCTGCTTGCGCACGCGGGGGAAGCTTATGGGAACGATGACCTGCTTCATGGACATGTACAGCCATGTATTGTCATCGAACGTAGCGCGCCCCGTGGGGGAGCCCAGCGCGTCCATCACGTCCGAGCGCGTAGTCTCGCCGATCTTCAGTTTCTTGTAATCATCCTCTTCGACCAGGGAACCACGCTGGATGGTGCTGGGCTTGAACACCGAACATCCCGACAGCGCGATCCCTGCCCCGATGACAGCGCATGAAAACAGGCGTAATGAACGGGAACGGGGCGGGGTGTCCTGTGGTGACCTCATGGTCCGGAAAATATCCTGAAATAAGGGCATGGCGCGAAAACGCGGTTCGTCTTTCCGGTGCCCGATTGGGAAAATGAAGTCAATCACAGATCGCCCCGGCGGTGGAAAAACACGAAAGTCATGGCCATATTTCCACCATGTGGGCATCACGGCGCCGGCCCCGTGAACAGACGCGCAGGAGTAGTACGACATGGATGCAGAATTTTCCCGCCCGCTTGCCGTGGGTCGCATCCCGGCCCGTGGCATGGAAACGGTGGTCGAGGCATCGGATGAGGAATGCCGCAGGCTGGCGCGCCGGTTCGGGATTCCCGGCCTGCGGAACCTGTCCTGCCGCTACCGGCTGGTGCCGGGACAGGATGGGGAAGTGCTGGCCGAAGGCTGGCTGACCGCGCATGTGACACAGGAATGTGTCGTAAGCCTTGAGGCGTTCGAGGACGTGCTGGCGGAATCGTTCACCGTGCGCTGCATCCCGGCGGAACGTTTCCGCGAGGATGACGAGATCGATCCCTTTTCCATCGATGAAATTCCCTATGACCGTGACAGCATCGATCTTGGTGAACTGGCGGCGGAGGAACTTTCGCTGGCGCTGGATCCGTATCCGCACAAGCCCGGATGCGAGATTCCGGCCGAATTCGCGGGCAAGGAAGAGGCGGAACCCGAAGAAACCGTGCGCAGGCAGCCTTTTTCCGCTCTGGCCGAGTTGAAAAAAAAGCAGAACTGACGCAAAGGAAGGGGCAGGTAACGGGGGGCGTGGATTGCACGCCTTGCGCATCATCTCTTGCGCAAGTGCGAATGATCTGTTAGAGCGCCCCCCTCAATTATTGATAACTGACCGGTGTATCGCCACGATGGTGTGCCTGCCGGTTGTGATCCAGATCGGAGGGGCCCAGGCCCATGGCTGTACCCAAGAGAAAAACCTCGCCGTCCCGTCGTGGCATGCGTCGCAGCCACGCGGCACTCAGTGTTCCGGCGCACGCGGAATGCTCCAACTGTGGCGAACTCAAGCGTCCGCATCACGTCTGCAGCCACTGCGGGCATTATGACGGTCGCGAAGTCGCTTCCGCCGGCAAGGCGCTGAAGACGGCGGTCCGCGCCTGATAACAGGGCGCTGCTGGCGTCATTAACCCGGTCAGGGGCGCGGTCTGCATGGGCCGCGCCTATGGGCGTGCCTGGTGGCCGTCCCGTCCGGGCCGCACGGGAAAGGGGGGTGCCAAAGTTGTACTCCCTGATCTTGCGCGTTCCTTTCTTACCCGGCACAAGACGAGCATGAGCGAGACAGGTTCCTCCTTTTCCGAGACTGGGTCCTATACCCTGGCCATAGATGGCATGGGTGGGGATGGTGGTCCGGAAGTTGTAGTGGCCGGACTGGCAATTGCAGCAGACCGACATCCTTCAGCCAGAATCCTTCTGGTAGGGGATGAGGCAAAGTTGTCCGGCCTTCTGAGCCGCCATCCGCGCGCGGCCGATATCTGCACAATCCTTCCGGCCGGTTCGGCAATCCCGATGGACATGAAGCCCACGGCGGCGTTGCGTGTGCGCGATTCCTCCATGCGGCTGGCCATGGATGCGGTGGCCAAGGGTGCGGCACAGGGCGTTGTATCCGCTGGCAACAGCGGGGCGATGCTGGCGCTGGCCAAGATCGTGGTCAAGACACTCCCCGGCATAAGCCGTCCGGCCATGGCGGCACTCAGCCCCACGACACGTGGCGACGTGGTCATGCTTGACCTCGGTGCAAATGTGTCGTGCGACTGGCGTAACCTGGTGGAATTCGCCATCATGGGCGAAGCCTTCGCCAAGGCGGTGCTGGGCCTGCCCGCGCCCACGATCGGCCTGCTGAATGTCGGGTCGGAGGAGCTGAAGGGCGACGAACGCCTGCGTCAGGCGGCCGAAGTGCTGCGTGGCAGCGCGCTGGCCAGACAGTTCCACGGCTTTGTCGAAGGGCACGACATCACGGCAGGTACGACCGACGTGGTGGTGACAGACGGCTTTACTGGCAATGTGGCCCTGAAAACCGGGGAAGGCGCGCTGAAAATGGCGTTTACCCTCCTGCGGCAGGTCTTTACTTCCAGCCTGCTGGGCCGGATCGGCTATCTTCTGGTGCGCCCGGGACTGGAACGGATGAAGGAATGGCTGGATCCACGCCGCTACAATGGCGCGGTGTTTGTCGGCCTGAATGGTGTCGTGGTCAAGTCGCATGGCGGCACGGATGCCGAAGGGTTTGCCGCTGCGGTCGATGTGGCCATGGACATGGTCACGCATCGCTTTACCGACGGCATACGTGACCGCCTTGCGCATATGGAAAAGCTGACATCCGTCAAGGCGGTCCCGGACCAGCAGCAGGCGGTTCCTGCATCCTGACCCTGTAACATCCGGTGTGGCGGGCAGGCTGTCATGGCTGTTCCCACCCGTGCATGTAAGATGAGATTGGTGGAAAAACAGGTATGACGGCGAAACGCTCGCTTCTGTCCGGGTTTGGCGGTTATCTGCCTGAGCGGATCGTTACCAATGACGAGCTGGCATCCCGGCTCGATACATCCGATGAATGGATTCGTGGTCGTACCGGCATTTGCCAGCGTCATATCGCCGGTGAAAATGATACCGCCGTATCCATGGCGGCGCAGGCCGCACGTCGGGCACTGGAATACGCAGGTGCGACGCCGGCTGATGTCGATGCTGTGATCGTCGCGACCAGCACGCCGGACCAGGCATTTCCTTCCACCGCCGTGCGTGTGCAGGCCGAGCTGGGCATGACATCCGGATTCGGATTCGATCTTGCCGCGGCGTGTTCGGGTTTCATCTATGCCCTGTCGATGGCCGATTCGCTGATTCGCAGCGGACAGGCCCGTTCCGCACTGGTGATCGGCAGCGAAGTCTATTCGCGTATCCTTGACTGGTCGGACCGGGGGACATGCGTGCTGTTTGGTGATGGGGCTGGGGCCGTGTTCCTGACCGCCGCCGGGCCACAGGATGGTGATGCCGGCATCCTGTCCACCCACCTGCATTCCGATGGCCAGTACGGTGACCTGCTGTATGTGGATGGCGCCACCGGGCAGCATGATAAACCCGCCCACCTGCGCATGAACGGGCGCGAGGTGTTCCGCCATGCGGTGGGCAAGCTGTCTTCCTCGGTTGATGAGGCGCTGGTGGCCAATAACCTGACACATTCGGATGTGAACTGGCTGGTGCCACACCAGGCCAATCTGCGCATTATCGACGGTGTGGCGCGCAAGCTTGCGCTTCCGGCGGACCGGGTGGTGGTGACGGTGGACCGGCATGCCAATACGTCGGCGGCCTCCATCCCGCTGGCGCTGAATGAAGCGGTCCGGGACGGGCGCATCCGTAAGGGCGATCTGGTGCTGATGGAAGCACTGGGTGGTGGCCTGACATGGGGCTCGGCGCTGGCGCGTCTGTGATGTCGTTTCGGTACCACATTGAAATGGGCGCGCAATAAACCGTCCCTTCATTGAATACATTCAATTGACGATGATGACGCGCATGCATAACGTTTACGCATGAGCACCGTGACGCGCGCCACTCTGGCAGAACAGATATATGATCAGGTCGGGCTGTCCCGCCATGAATCCGCCGATATTCTGGAAGATATTCTGGAACGGATGGCACGGACACTTGAGACCGGCGATACCCTGAAAATAAGCGGGTTTGGCACATTCTCTGTCCGGCAGAAGGGACAGCGTACGGGCCGTAACCCCAAAACAGGCGTGGAAGTTCCGATTCTTCCCCGTTCTGTGCTGGTGTTTCGCCCCAGCCAGCTGCTTCGTGCCCATGTCAATGGACAGTCCGGTGGTGAAATCCCGCCGGAAGGAGACGAGGAATGAGCATGCAGCATGACCCGGCCAGTACCGCGCCCCCCACGCACGACATGACACAGCCGGGCGAGGACAGCCTGCCCATTTATGAAGTCGCGCGTGAACTCGGTCTGGCACAGCATGTCATGCGCATGTGGGAATCCCGCTTTCCGCAACTGCAGCCATTGCGGGGGCAGGTAGGGCGGCGGTACTACCGCCCGCAGGATATTGCCGTGCTGCGGCAGATTGCCGATCTGCTGTATGTCCGCAAGCTGTCAATCGCACAGGCACAGGCCGAAATGGGGCAGGTTGCCCTTGCCTTGGACCCGTCACCTGCAATCGTGGCCACGCCAGCCACGCCAGCCACGCCAGCCACGCCAGCCACGCCAGCCACGCCCGTGGCGGTAGAAGTTCCTGTTGCACACGCTGCGCCTGACGCAACGGTGGCATCGGTTCCTCCGGTGGCGGATGCGCAGGCCGCGGCTGACGAACCGTTTGACACGTCCGCACCGGAACACACGCAACCGGTCGAGGCCGGCACGGTTATCGAACAGGTCACGATTATCGAGGAGACCATACAGGTCACCGATACGACCCCGGCTGTATCCCCGGAATCCCGGTCGGAGGCTCCGGTCACGGACGATGCCCCGACTACCGCAGCAACGGCGCCAGAAGCCATGATACCGCCCGAAGATGAGGTGGTGGATGAGGAAGAAATGCCGCTGGAGCAGATCGTGATGATCGAGCTTGAGCGCCTGCAGGCGGAAAATACCGTGCTGCGAGACAGCCTGCGTGGCGTGCTGGTGGAACTGCAGGCCCTGCGGGAAATGGTGCCGGTCTGATTTATCCGGTTTTTTTCATTTTTGCGCAGATCGTGGCTTGCCGTCCCCCTATTGGCCTGCTACATCCTGCGCATCGCAGACAGGCGGGCAGTAGCGCAGCCTGGTAGCGCATCAGTCTGGGGGACTGGGGGTCGTGGGTTCGAATCCCGCCTGCCCGATATCCCTGTCTGCGATCGAATATTTTGGGCGGATGCCTCGATGAAAGCACCTCTAACAGGGTGCTTTTTTTGTATCTGCTACAAGCGCGCTAGTAACGCGCGCGGCTCCAGTTCAGCCATAGCATGTGCAGCACCGCCATGATGGCCGGCCCGACAAACAGCCCCAGCAGGCTCCAGCTTTCCGCCCCGCCCAGAATGCCCGTCAGCACCCACAGGAAGGGTAGCTGGGTTGAACCGCCGATCAGGGCAGGGCGTACCAGATGGTCCGCCAGCAGGATCACGGCAATGCCAAACAGAATGATGGCAATGGCCGTCAGCACTGCCCCGGTATTGATGACCAGCAGTATGGCGACGGCGCTGATGGCAATCAGGGCGCAGAAAGGGATCATGGCGGCAATGGCCGTTATCACTCCAAACAGGAACGGGTGGGGCGCGCCTGCGACCAGATAGGCAAGGCCCATCAGCATGCCCTCGCCAATACCGACCAGCACCAGTCCGGATACCGACCCA
This sequence comes from Komagataeibacter diospyri, assembly GCF_006538165.1. Lineage (GTDB taxonomy): Bacteria > Pseudomonadota > Alphaproteobacteria > Acetobacterales > Acetobacteraceae > Komagataeibacter > Komagataeibacter diospyri. The sequence continues at coordinate 162,944 of NZ_BDLU01000032.1, read as the reverse complement.
TGGACGGATGCGATGATCTGCAACGCAATCCGCTCCCCCCTTTTGCCAAAGGCGCGGCGGGATACGTTAAGGGACTGGCGGATGACCGCATCCCCATCCTTGAGCAGGAAAAACAGCGTCAGTATGGCGAAGGCGAACAGCAGGACGCGGTGCAGCACCTGCGATCCAAGCTGCTGCGTGACCTTTACGCCCTGTCCAATATTCATGGACCCGAGCAGGGCGGAGACATCGGCAGGATTTTTCAGGTGGTCGTTCCACCATGTTTCAACCGTCTGCTGTCCATAGGGCAGGCGGCTGACCCATGGTGGGATGGGAATGCCGGAATGGCGGGCATCATTCAGCAGCCTGAGCACGCTTTCCGCCTCACGCCCCGCTTCCAGCCCGAACAGCGCCAGTGGCCCGAGGAAGATCAGGGCAATGGCCAGCGTGAACAGGACCGGCAGCAGGGTCTGATGCGCGCGTGAATGCCACCGCCTGCGTGCCCGTGCGTATAGTGGCCACGAGGCAATCGCGAATATGCAGCCCCAGATCAGAGATGGCAGGAAACCGCGCACGGTGTACAGCGCCAGCAGGACAAAAAACAGTGCCAGCCCCGCACGCGCCATGCGCTGCGTACGCTGGGTTTCGCTGAATGACCGGAAGGTGCGCATCGTGGATGCAGGATCCATGCGGTGGCCCGGCATGGGGGCACCTGCCTGCTCCTGATCCGCGTTGTAGGGATCCGTCATGGTCATTCCTCTGGAAAACGGGCTGTGTCGATACGGGTGCTGGTGTTAACGGGATCGTTCCAGCAAAGACATTAATCCTATGTCGGGGGCGTCGTTTCAACGGCCCACAGGGCAAAAGCATGAATCAGGGCGGCTTCTTTCAGGGAATCGAAGCGTCCCGTCGCCCCCCGGTGCCCCGCTTCCATATTCGTGCGCAGCATGATGGGTCGGTCCGATCGGTTGTGGTCGCGCAGGCGCGCGACCCATTTCGCCGGTTCCCAGTATGTAACGCGCGGGTCGGTCAGGCCGCCCAGGGCCAGAATGGCGGGGTAGGCGCGCGGGGCCACCTGTTCATACGCGGCGTAGCTTGCGATCAGGTCATAGGCATCTGCATCTTCCAGCGGGTTGCCCCATTCGGGCCATTCCGGTGGGGTCAGGGGCAGTGTGTCATCGGACATGGTATTCAGTTCATCCACGAATGGTACCACCGCCACAATGCCCGCGAACAGGTCGGGCCGCATGTTGGCGATCGCTCCCATCACCATGCCACCTGCCGAACGCCCATCCGCCACGATCCGTCCCGGCGCGCCAAAGCCCGCATCGGTCAGGGAGGTGGCGCAGGCGATGAAGTCGCTGAAGGTACTGGGCTTGTTGCGCCCCCGACCGCCAAGGAACCAGTTCCAGCCCTTTTCCGACCCGCCGCGGACATGGGCAATGGCATAGAACCACCCCCGGTCCACAAGGCTGAGCACGCGGGTGGAAAATACCGGGTCGATGGCATGGCCATAGGACCCGTAACCGTAAAGCAGCAGCGGGGCGGAGCCATCTATGGGCGTGTCATGGCGGCCCAGCACGGTTATGGGTACCTGCTCCCCATCCGGGGCCTGCGCCATAAGCCGCCAGCAGCGGTACTGCGCCGGGTCGTGGCCCGAGGGCACGGATTGCCGCTTGAGCACCCGGTCGGCACGCGTCGTCATGTCCTGCGCATGCCACTGCCGTGGCGTGGTGGGGGACTGGTAGATATAGCGCAGTTCGGTCGTGTCGTATTCGTAACCGCCCGCGAATGTCAGGTCATAGGCCGCTTCATCGGGTTCCAGCGCATGGGTACGGCCCTGCAGGTCACGGATGACGATGCGGGTGTTCGCATCCCGGCGTTCGCGCCATGCGATATGGCCCGACCAGACCATGCAGTCGGTAATGTAGCGCCCGGGTTCATGCCCGATCAGGTCATGCCAGTTTTCACGTCCCGGCGCGCTGTCGGGTGTGGTCATGATCTTGAAATCATATGCGCCGCCGGCATTGGTCAGGATGATGAAATGCTGGCCCTGATGGTACAGTCCGTACATCAGTCCGGGTTGACGGGGTGCGGCGCAGACGGGTGCAGCCTGCGGGTCGTGACCAGGGATCAGCCAGGATTCGGATGTGTCGTGGTTGCCGGTGGAGATGATGATCCATCCGCCTGAACGCGTCGCGTCCACGCCCACGAAGAAACCGGGATCGGGTTCCTCATATACCACCGTATCCGTATCTTCCCCGATACGGCGGCGGTAGACGCGGGCCGGGCGGCCATGTTCGTCCCGCCAGACCCAGAACAGGAACTGGCTGTCGGGCGAGAAAACGAAGGCTCCGCTGCAGTTGTCAACGGGCGGCAGGGCCGTACCGGTCATATCCGCAAGCCTGCGGATGTGGATGCGGTAGATTTCGGAACCCTGGGTATCCTCGGCATAGGCGAACAGGGCATGGTCGGGGCTGTGACTGGCGGTGGCGACGGCGTAATAGTCATGTCCATGGGCTGCCGCGTTGACATCCAGCAGCACCTCTTCCGCCTGCGGCCGGTCGGTGGGATAACGTCTGTAGACAGGGTACTGCGCGCCTGCGTCGTAACCGGTCTGGTAGGAAAACGGCCCGTGGGGCACGGCGGGATAGGTATCGTCAGGCTGGATCCGTCCCTTCATTTCCGCCACAAGCTGCTCCTGCAGGGCCTCCGTTCCCGACAGGACTGATTGCGTATAGGCGTTTTCCGCCCGCAGGTGTACGGCAATGTCAGGGCGCAGCAGGGACGGGTCACGCAGCACGTTCTGCCAGTTGTCGTCCTTCATCCACGCATATTCGTCCTGCCGTGTGCGGCCAAGCTGCGTGATGGTGCGGGGTATCTTGCGGGGAACGGGGGGGAGGGTCATCGCATGGTCCTTGCGCGCGGGCGGTGGATCAGTCGGTTTTCGGGGCGTGCCAGCCGGTCAGGCCATGGCGCAGGCGCTGGCCTTCGGGACTGGTGGGGTCAATCATGCCCGTGCGCAGGAACAGGTCGATCAGCACAAGGTTCACGTTGAACTTGAACTCATCGGTATCACGGACCAGCGCATAGGCTTCCTCCACCGGGATCAGGCGGAATTCCTCCACTTCCCCATCGGCGGGGGTGGGGATGAAATCGATCGGCAGTTCCAGTTCGAAACAGTGCAGCACGTCGCGGCGCAGCCCCTCCGGGCGATCCAGCGCGTAACGGATGTCCGCCGTGGGGCGGGCGTGGGCCACCAGTTCGGGCGGCAGGCTGGCTTCCTCTGCCGCTTCCTTGACCAGCGCCTGTGCCGCCGTGTGCCCCGCCGGGATGCCACCCGCAACCAGATGGTCCAGCTTGCCGGGGTCCAGCCGTTTGGTCATGGACCGCCGGGCGATCCACAGATACAGCCCATCGGGCCGCCGCACCAGGCCATTGAGGTGCACGCCCGCCGCCATCAGGCCAAACAGCGGCAGCGCGCCCCGGTCAATGCGGGCGACCGGCGGTCGGCCCATGTCGGTCCAGACGTCAAACAGTTCATGGTGGGAGCGGTACACCCCCTCGCGTGCCATGGCCCCGCCTATCTGTTCCAGCCGCGCGGGGTCATCCAGGGTGACGCTGTCCCCCGCATGCGTCATGCCATGGCGCAGCAGGACCGGCAGCAGGTCAGGCTGCACCCACCCCGCGGGCTGCGTGCCCAGCCGGAATTCCAGCCGCCCACCGGGCAGCACCGCCGTGTTGCAGGCGGCGATATGACGAAAAAAACCATCGAGGTTACGTGACATGATCCATCCCTGTCCTTCGGGCCATGGCTGGCATACCGGCTGCCCCCGGGGCTGACAATCCTTCGGGCGCGCCGGAATGACAGGGAGATATGGGTTGCAAAACCCGTAACGTATGCCACATGCCGTGCATATGGCTGTTTCCCACAAGACCCGGCAGGACCTGCCGGAACGTTCCGCCGCCGCCACCCTGCGCGGCCTTCTGCCCTATCTGTGGCCCCGCCATGACCTGCGCACCCGGCTGCGCGTGGTGGGGGTATGCATCCTGCTGATCGCGGCCAAGGTCGCCACCATTGGCGTGCCCTATGCCTACAGCCGGGTGATTGACGCCCTGCAGCCCGTAGCAGGGCATGCGGCCATGATGCCGCTGGTGCTGATTGTGGGTTACGGCCTGCTGCGCATGGCGGCGGCGGGGCTGGGGGAACTGCGCGATGCCCTGTTCGCCCCGCTGCGTTACCGTATCAGCCGGATCGCGGCCATGCGCAGCTTCACGCATATGCACCAGCTGTCACTGCGCTTTCACCTCAACCGCCAGTCGGGCGGGGTGACGCGTGCCATTGCGCGCGGGACGGAAGCGATCGAGACCCTGCTGCGTGTGGGTGTGTTCAACGTGGTGCCGACCCTGATCGAGGCACTGATGGTCATTATCGTGATCTGGCGGCTGTTCGACTGGCGGTACGCGGTGGTTATGCTTGTGGCGGTGGCGGCTTACGTGGTGTTCACCATCCAGTTCACGTCATGGCGGATCGGGTTGCGGCGCCAGATGAACGACATCAACAGCGAGGCCAGTTGGAAAGCACTGGACAGCCTGCTGAATTATGAAACGGTCAAATATTTCGGCAACGAGGAACACGAACGCAAACGCTACGAGGACGCCCAGCGGCGTTATGAGGCCGCCGCCATCCGCACCCAGATTTCGCTCAATGGCCTGAATTTCGGGCAGGCCGCGATCATTGCCACCGCCCTGATCGCCGTCATGCTGATGGCCGGGCGGGATGTGGAGGCAGGCCGCATGACGGTGGGGCATTTCGTGCTGGTCAACACTTACCTCATGCAGCTCTACCTGCCGCTGAACTTCCTGGGCAGCGTCTATTCCTCGCTGCGCAATTCGCTGGTGGATCTTGAACACATGTTCGCCCTGATGGATGAACAGGCCGATATCACCGATTCCGCGGACGCGGTCAGCCTGCCCGCGCGCCTGGATGAAGCGCCTGCCGCCGACATCCGTTTCGAGGGCGTGCATTTCAGCTACCGTCCCGACCGCGAGATCCTGCGCGGGGTCAGCTTCCATGTCCCGGCGGGCCACCGGGTGGCCATTGTCGGGCCGACGGGGGCGGGCAAGTCCACCATCAGCCGCCTGCTGTTCCGCTTCTATGATGTGACATCGGGCCGCATCCTGATCGACGGGCATGACATCCGTGACTGTGCGCAGGCGGCCCTGCGCGGGGCCGTGGGCGTCGTGCCGCAGGACACCATCCTGTTCAACGACACGATCGGCTACAACATCGCCTATGGTCGCCTGGGCGCCACGCAGGCGGAGGTGGAGCATGCGGCGAAGCTGGCCTGCATCCATGACTTCATCATGACCCTGCCCGAAGGCTACGCCACGCGGGTGGGTGAACGCGGGCTGAAGCTGTCGGGTGGTGAAAAGCAGCGCGTGGCGATTGCCCGCACCATCCTGAAGAATCCGCGCGTCCTGCTGCTGGATGAGGCGACAAGCGCGCTGGATACCCGCACCGAGCAGGAAATCCAGACCGCGCTGCACACGGTGGCCGCCAACCGCACGACCATCATCATCGCCCACCGCCTGTCCACCATCGTTGATGTGGATGAAATCCTTGTGATGGGGCAGGGGCGGATACTGGAGCGCGGAACCCATCGCGCCCTGCTGGAACGCGGCGGCCTGTATGCCGAAATGTGGGCGATACAGGCCGAGGAGGAAGCCGCCGGGGTTTGACCCGCTCATGCGCGACGGAGGCGCGCGCATGACCGCCCCGCACTGGTCAGCGGTGGCAAGGAAGTACATATCAGGAAGAACGCTAGAAGGAGCCGTGACATGACGGACACGAACAACCAGCCCCCCGAAGGGGACGCCATCCCCCCCGAACTGAGCCATTGCGGCGCGGTGGTGGACAAGGCCATCGAATATATGCTGGGTGAAAACCTGCCGCCGGTGGCCATTGCCTCCGCACTGCTGGGCGGCTCACTGGGGCTTCTGTCGCGCACCATGGGGCGCGAGACCATGCAGGCCATGCTGGAAAACGCGCTGCACAGCGTGCAGGCGGGTGAACTGCACCCCGACCACGATCAGAAGGCAGGCTGAGCCCTCAGGGGAAAAAGTGGGGACGAAATGCCACGCTTTGTCCCCCATGCCGGACAAAAAATGCCGAATCATGCTTATGCATCTTGACTGTTGGCGGTGGTTTGGCGATAAGCCGCGCCTAATCTAGACGATCCTTGCCGGGCATTTATGCCTCGGCTACAGCTATATCCGAGGATGATAAAATGTCTCGCCGCTGCCAGATCACAGGCAAGGGCGTGCTGACGGGCAACAACGTCAGCCACGCCAACAACAAGTCCCGTCGTCGCTTCCTGCCCAACCTGCAGGAAACCTCGCTGCTGTCCGATATTCTCGGCACGGCGGTTCCCATGCGCATGACCACCAACGGCATCCGCACGGTCGAACACAATGGCGGTCTGGACGCGTTCCTGCTGTCCACCCCGAACCGCAAGCTGACGCCGGAAGCCATGACGGTGAAGCGCCGTATCCTGCGCGTTCAGGAAAAAAAGGCCGCTGTGGCCTGATATGCGACCGGGCCGGCCATCACCCTGCAGTGACGGGGTGGCGGTCGGCCCGTCTGTCGTAGATGAAGCCTGACTGAAGTCTGGTGCATTGTTCCGCTGTGCCGGTCTGCGTCGTCCATGTTGAAAAAGACTGAGGGCGGAAGCAGCTTACGGTTCCGGCAGGCGCGAAAGGGAAAGGTTCCCGTTCGCGCCCGTGTTGTCTTGTGGAGGTTCCCCCGTGTCCGCCAAGTCTGATCTGTCCCTGATTCGCAATATCGGTATTACCGCGCACATCGATGCCGGCAAGACCACCACCACCGAGCGTATCCTGTACTACACCGGTGTGTCTCATAAGATCGGTGAGGTGCACGAAGGCAACACCACCACCGACTACATGGCGCAGGAGCGTGAGCGCGGCATCACGATCACCTCGGCTGCCGTGACGTGTGAGTGGGAAGGCCGTCGCATCAACATCATCGACACCCCGGGCCACATTGACTTCAACATCGAAGTCAACCGCTCGCTGCGTGTGCTTGATGGCGCGATCTTCATCATCGAAGGCGTTGCCGGCGTGCAGCCGCAGTCTGAGACCAACTGGCGTCTGGCTGACCGCTACAACGTGCCCCGCATCATCTTCATCAACAAGCTGGACCGTACCGGTGCCGACTTCTACTACGCCTTCAGCACGCTGAAGGAGAAGCTGGACATTGTCGCGATCCCGCTGCAGCTGCCCATCGGCGCCGAAGAAAACTTCGTCGGCGTGGTGGATCTGATCGAGATGCGCGCCATCGTCTGGGAAGGCGGTGAGCTGGGTGCGAAGTTCCATTACGAAGAAATTCCCGCCGACCTGAAGGAAAAGGCCGCCGAAGCGCGCCAGAACCTTCTGGACACCGCGCTGTCGGTTGATGACGCGGCGATGGAAGAATACTTCGACAAGGGCGACGTGGACGTCGCGACGCTGAAGCGCTGCATCAAGAAGGGCACCATCGCTGGTGACTTCCGTCCCGTCCTGTGCGGCACGGCCTTCAAGAACAAGGGTGTCCAGCCGCTGCTCGACGCCGTGATCGACTTCCTGCCCGCGCCGAACGACGTGGAAGGCATCCGTATCGCCCCGCCGGAAGACGAGGAAGTGGACGAGAACAAGCTGCCGATCATCCCGGTTGACCCGGATGGCAAGTTTGCTGGTCTCGCATTCAAGATCATCAACGACAAATACGGCACGCTGACCTTCGTGCGCGTCTATCGTGGCGTGCTGAAGACCGGTGATACCGTGCTGAACACGACCAAGGGTCACAAGGAGCGTATCGGCCGCATCTACCAGATGCATGCTGACAAGCGCGAGGAACTGTCCGAAGTCCACGCAGGCGACATTGCCGCCTTTGTCGGCCTGAAGGACAGCCAGACCGGCGACACGCTGGCCGATCCGGCCGATCCCGTGGTGCTGGAACGCATGAGCTTCCCGATCCCCGTCATCGATATCTCCGTCGAACCGAAGACGAAGGACGGCGTGGAAAAGATGACGCTGGCGCTGCAGAAGCTGTCCGGTGAAGATCCCTCCCTGCGCCTGAAGACCGATCAGGAAACGGGCCAGACCATCCTGTCGGGCATGGGTGAACTGCACCTCGACATCATCATCGACCGCCTGCGTCGTGAATATGGCGTGGACGCGAACATCGGCGCGCCGCAGGTTGCGTATCGTGAAACGATCACCAAGGCGCATACCGAAACCTATACCCACAAGAAGCAGTCGGGTGGTTCGGGCCAGTTCGCGGAAGTGAAGATCGAGTTCGCGCCGGTTGAGCGTAACGAAGGCATCTCCTTCGAGAACAAGGTCGTCGGCGGCACCGTGCCGAAGGAATACATCCCGGCGGTGGACAAGGGCATCCAGGCGCAGGCCACGACCGGCGTGCTGGCCGGGTTCCCCACCGTGGACTTCAAGTTCACGCTGCTGGACGGCAAATACCATGATGTCGACTCCTCGGCACTGGCGTTCGAAATCGCGGCCAAGGCCTGCTTCCGTGAAGGCATGAAGAAGGCCGGTCCGGTTATTCTTGAGCCGATCATGGACGTGGAAGTGACCACCCCGAACGATCATGTTGGTGACGTGGTGGGTGACCTTAACCGTCGCCGTGGCATGATCCAGAGTCAGGAAACCGCTGGTTCCACCGTCATGGTCCGCGCGGCCGTGCCGCTGAAGGAAATGTTCGGCTACATTTCGCACCTGCGTTCGATGACCAAGGGCCGTGCATCCTTCACGATGCAGTTCCATCATTACGATCCGGTGCCCCGCAACGTTGCGGAAGAGATCATGGCGCAGTCTGCCTGATCTTTCTCGAAAGAGAGCATCAAAAGAAACCGGCTCCCGAAAGGGGCCGGTTTTTTTGTATCATGAGGCGGCCGATTGAATGGCAGCCGGGTAAAATCATGTAGACAGGTGGTCTGTACTCAGGATTACGGCAGGGAAAGGATAGCTTCGCCTGCTTCTGTAATGAAATATCTGAACCGTCCAGAATAGCCGCATGTCACATGATATGATGACACCCTTTGAAAGCATACTTGCTGCAAGGGGTATGCTGGATTGAGGTGCTTGATGTCTTCCGGTTATCAAGCACGCATGAAAATATATTCCGTCGTGGTAAAATAAATCCGTGACGCGATGGTGGATAACGCCATCAGGGCATGGTCTTCGCCCATTGATCCCCATCCAGAATCACGTGACCATCATGTGCCAGCTTTTCCAGGTGGGCATGAAGGTTCAGCCGGGCTGCGCGGCGCAGGCCGGGGCGCAGGTTGTGGTACATGCTGTCCACGATTTCATCCAGCGTGCGGGGTTCAGGCGGCAGCAGCGCCAGAATGCTGTCCTCACGTGCGCGGCGGTGGGCGACCAGTCCCTCGATACAGGCTTTCACATGCGGTATGGCCGGGCCGTGCGCGGGTAACAGCAGGTGGCTGTCGCGTCGCAGCAGGTAGTCCATGCTGTCCAGAAACTGCTGGACCGATCCATGCGGGGCAGGGGGCACCATGGTGGTGGACCAGCCCATGACATGATCGCCGGTGAAGATGATGCCATCCGGCGTTTCAAGACAGATATGGTCGCTGGCATGGCCCGGTGTGTACAGCACCCGCAGCCCCGCGATTTCATCTCCGTCGCGCAATCCGATATCGGGGATGAAGTCGGCTTCTGCACTGGCATGAAAACCGCAGACCGGAATGCCCAGCCGTGTTCCAAGCGGGCGGGCGCCAGCCAGGTGGTCCGCATGGGTATGGGTCAGGATGATATGGGTAACTGGCAGGTTGCCCGCAGCCATGACCAGTGCGTCAAGATGGGCGGGATCGGTGCTGCCGGGGTCAATGATCACGCAGCCCCCATCATGGTCCGCCAGCCAGCTATTGGTGCCGTTGCCGGTCATGGGACCGGGATTGTTCGCCACCACGCGCCGTATGGCAGGGGTCTGTGGCAACGCCACGCCATAGGGCGGTGGCGGTTCGCTGATCCGCCACCCGTTGCGTGATGTTTTTGGGGAATTAGCCAAAGGCGCCGACATGGTGCATCACCCCGGTGCTGATTTCGCGCACCATCTGGAACAGGCGCTGCATCGGTTCGAAAATCTCGGTGTATTCGCGGTGATAGGTACCTTCCTGTCGGGGACCGTGCGGTTCATGGAAATCAAGATCGAAACTGCCATCCGAACGGTAGGGGAATATCTGTTCCAGTTCCGCCAGGACACCGGGGATTTCAAGGCACAATACCTTCAGCGTCAGTACATCGCGCGAAAACGCATGGCGGGGCGAGAAATAGGGTATCTGTGTGGACAGCAGCCAGATCTGTTCAATGATCGCGATGCGGATGGCATGCAGCAGCAGTTCATCGGGCCGCATGCGCGGGGCGTCAGGCCATGCGCGCCGCAGGGCGAGGTGATCGGACTGTATGCGCCGGAACATGGCCTGCGTGCTGGCCCAGAAATCCAGGTTTTCCAGTCCGTGCATAAGCGACAGGCAGGCTTCCTGCCGTGCCGGGTCTTTCTGCGCCGTGGCGCGTTCCAGCCACATATCTGGGTCCAGCAGGCGGATGACGCCGCGCAGCACGCCGTGGTCTGAATGGGCCAGCGCGTGGGCCGCGAAATCCATGGCGCGGCGGAACCGGGGGCTTTCCGCCAGGTATTTCTCGAACGTTTCGGGGTGGCGGGCCGCCGCCGTGCCCAGTCCCTGCAATGTATTCGCGCACCATGCCAGCTGCTGCAGGATGGCGTTGTTGGGAATGGCGCGCAGCTGGCTGGGGTGCTTGATGCGGGTCACGGTCGATGCCGCGTCGCTCTGCCGCGCGGACGGGCGCGACCCGGTCTTGTCAATCAGCGACGGGCCAAACGCGCCCAGCAGGGCGGCATAGCCGGGATCTTCCACCAGCCCGGTCATGCCATTGGCGATGGTGGCGAAGAAATCGGCCGAGAAATCGGGTTCATCATATACCGGGTCACGGTCCAGCGTGGTGGTGGCGAAGGCATGTTCGGCAATGATGCTGACGGTTGCATCCGCCAGAGCCTGCGTGCCGAACAGAAGATAGCCGTCACCACCCTGAAACGCGGTTTCCTCACGCATCTGAATCCCCGCGCGTGCAAAGCGGGCGCGCGCATGCGGCGGGGACAGGTAATCGAAGCGGTCCGCCAGCCGGTAGGGGTGCGCGCCACGGCCAATGCTTTCGCCATGCGTGTCGAACAGGATGACCTCGACACAGGCCAGATCCCATTTGCGCAGCAGGTCGCATACCTTGATGCGCAGCCGTTCGATCAGGTAGGTCGCGGCCAGCTGACCCACGTAACGCCCGGAGTCGGAAAAGCCGAACTGCAGGCTGAGCTTGCGCGTGCGCTGCAGGTAGGCGCGCCAGTGGGGGGAGCGCAGGGCTTCCTCGATGATCTGTTCGCCGTTTTCCAGCGCTTCCTGCGTCTCGAACAGGGGCGAGATCTCGATCATGTCCTCCACCCCATACAGCCGCGCCAGCCACAGCGCGGTCAGCAGGGTGTAGCCGGTCTCGGTCTCGGCGATCAGGAAGCGAATGGGGCTGGTGCGGTCGATATGGCGCAGGATCTGGCGCACCGTCATCATCAGCCGCCCCGCGCTGGCCTGTTCCATCAGCAGCGATCCGAAATCAATATCGACCGGCTGGACTGCTTCCAGCGCATCGTTCATGCGGCTGATCAGCGCGCGCCGCTGGGCCGGGACATCCGGGCTGTCGGTAATGCCCAGGCGCTGGCGGGCGATGTTGTGCAACTGTGTCGCGTTCAGGCGCGTATGCGTATGCGCCGCCGACAGGCCATGCGCCATGAAACCCGCGCGTGCTACCGCCAGCGTCATCCTGTCTTCGGGTGTCGCAGCGTCGATCGCCTCGCTGAAGGCGGCGTTCAGGTCGTTGGTGCTGGTCAGCGCGTCGGTGCTGCGGGTAATCAGCGCATCGGCAAAACGCGATACCGCTTCAGGTTCCGGCCCGGTGGGGCAGGCGGCGATCTGTGCCGCCACGGTTTCCAGCGCGGTCTGGACGCGCGGCAGCAGGTCGTTGGCGCAACTGGTTACGGGGGTGATCTGGTCATGCAGGCGGGCAAGCTGCATCTGCTTCATGCGCAGCCGCAGGCGCAGCGTGTCCCACCAGCCGATATCGGTCCGGCCATCGGTGTCATAGCCGACCCAGCTGGTCATGATGATGGGGCGCGGTGCCAGCGTGCACCATAACTGTGGCCAGTGGGTCCGCGCTTCTGACAGCAGGATAGCGTTCAGCCGGTCCAGTGCGTCGCGCCCGCGCATGATGGCCTGCGTCGCCAGCGTGAACTCCTCATCCAGCGTGGGCGGTCCCACGCGGCGGTGGGTCAGGAAGGCCGGGACATGCGCCGGAGCCTCGGCCGGATTGGTGGAGGCGAGGTCCGCCAGCGCCTCGTAAACCGGGTTGGCCAGCGCGAATGTGGGATGGGCGGTAAATACGGCGGCAAAGCGGCTGCGTTCGATGGCGGCGCGGAAACGCGCGATGGGTACGGGACTGTCATCGGGGTCCGGCTGTACGATGCGGCGGGCGACGTCACGCATGCGCGTCGCCACCACCGTGTCGTCGGGACCATCCAGATAGGCGGCGATATGGTGCGCCCGCCCGGCAAAGGCCCGGTCACGCAGCAGGCGCACGATTTCCTCCACCGTTTCCATCGACAGGGGGCCACTGCCCATCTGGCGGCCGATCTGGCGCGCCAGTACCATGACCGGGCTGCCGGTTGCAGTCTCGTCATGGCTGGCAATCAGTCGCTCCGCCTGTTGCAGCAGGTCGGAGACAGTCCGCGCGGCGGCTTCGGTCATCGTGTTGTCCTGTCATGAAAAATCGTCATGGTTTTTTCAAATCCCATGTTCGGCGACGGCCCGCAATGTCCACCATGGCATATTCACGCCTATTTGGCGCGTTACACCGAGTGTTGCTTGGGCTGGAGTGGAGACAATGGTATCAAGGACTTCATGAACGCTATTCCACAAACGGATCAGGACGCGCGGCGCACGCTGCTGCGTTACAAACGGTCTGCGACCGGCCTGCTGGCGGCCATGGCGGGGCTGACGGTAGCGGGGTACGCCCTGCCGCAGATGGGCTGGCTGGCGGATCGTCCGTGGCTGGAAATCCTGCGATCGGGCACCAAGGCCGGGGTCGTGGGGGGACTGGCTGACTGGTTTGCCGTGACCGCGCTGTTCCGCAGGCCCATGGGGCTGCCGATTCCGCATACCGCCATCCTGCCCGCGCAGAAGGAACGGCTGGCGCAGGCGCTGGGGCGGTTCGTTTCAACAAACGTGTTCACCGAGCATGAAGTCGAGGCCGCGTTCAACCGCATCGACCTGCCGTCCATCATCGGCAACATATTGCAGGAGCCGGAAACGGCGGCCATGGTCAACCGCGCGGTGCTGGGGTCCGTGCCGCACGTGCTGGACCGGCTGGAGGACGGACGGGCGAGTTCCGCCATCGCCCGCCTGCTGCCGACTCTGCTGGGGGGGGAGGAAATCGCCCCTGTCGTGACCCGCAGCCTGCGCGCGATGGTGGAAGGGGACTGCCACCAGGAAGTGCTGTCGTTTCTGCTGTCGCGACTGAAGGAAGGCATCAAGGCCAAGGAACCGGCCCTGCGCATGATGATCGAGGAACGCGTGCGCGAACAGGGCGGCCGCGTGCTGGGCTGGGCCATTGGCGGTTCGATCGCGACCAAGGTGCTGCTGGCCGCGGGGCAGGAGCTGGACCGGATCGACCCGCAGAATTCAGAATTGCGTGAGGGGTTCACCACATGGGTCCGTGCCGAAATCGACCGGATCGAGCAGGACCCGGTACGTCGGCGCGAAATCACGGATGCCGTGATGGGCGTGCTGACGCATGACAGCGTGCGCGGCTGGAGCAGTGACGTATGGCGCCGCCTGCGTCGCCTGATCGAAGAAGACATGGACAAGGGGGATACCGGATGGCTGTCCTCCATTGTGCGTGACGCACTGCAGCGCCTGGCGGAACAGATGTATCATGACGCCACCATGCGCAAGCGGATCAATGACGGCGCGCGTGGCATGATCATGGGCAGCCTGCCGTTCCTGCGGGACCGGATGTCGCGGTTTATTTACTCGGTCGTCAATGGATGGGATGCGGAGAGCCTGAGTGACCGCCTTGAACTGCGGGTAGGCAAGGATCTGCAGTATATCCGGCTGAATGGCACGCTGGTCGGCTTTCTGGCCGGGTGCGGGCTGTCCGTGCTATTACAGCTGATATTCGGAACCGGGATCGGGTAGGGCAGGGCCGTATGCAACGATTGGACTTGACGACGCGTGGCTGGTAGCCCATCTGAAACTTCAGGAAACAGTACTGTTTCGGTCCAATTATGCGCGGAGACCGGAACAGGCGGGAGAGCGGAATGCTGAAACTGTCGAAACTGACCGATTATGCCGTCGTGGCTCTGGTCCGGCTGGGACAGAAGGACGAGGTCACGACCTCGCCTGTCCTGTCGCGTTCGACCGGCATTCCCGAACCCACCGTGGCCAAGGTGCTCAAGATACTCGCGACACAGGGCATCGTGACATCACAGCGCGGCGCGCGCGGCGGCTACAGGCTGGCCCGTCCGCTGGAGGAAATATCGATCGCGGCCGTGATCCAGGCGATCGATGGCCCCATATCGCTGACGACATGCGTGGATGGCGGGGATTGCGACGCCCGGTCCACCTGTGGCCTGGGCGGTCAGTGGGACATGGTCAACGCCGCCATTCGCAACGCCCTGTCCGCCATTACGCTGGCGGACATGAAAAACCACACAGTCATTGACAGACTGGACGGCCTGCGCCCGCCGTCCATGCCCGGCGGGCCCGCAGCCACGGCCTGAAACAGGGGGAGGAAAGACACATGCCGGCAGTAGCCGAAACCCGCAAGACGGTCGAAACCCTGGGGCAGAACACCTATAAATGGGGGTTCGAGACCGATATCGAAATGGATATCGCCCCCAAGGGCCTGAACGAGGACACGATCCGCCTGATCTCCAGTCGCAAGAAGGAGCCGGAATGGCTGCTGGAATGGCGGCTGAAGGCCTACAGGTCGTGGCTGGAGATGCGCGAACCCACATGGGCCAAGGTCAATCATCCGCCCATCGATTACCAGGATGTGCATTACTACGCCGCCCCGCGCAGGAAGCCCGGTCCCAAGTCGCTGGATGAGGTCGATCCCGAACTGCTGCGCACCTATGAAAAGCTGGGCATCCCGCTGCATGAACAGGCGATGCTGGCTGGCGTGGAAGTGCCCGAAGGGCAGGAAGCGCGCGCGCCCATCGCGGTTGACGCCGTGTTCGACAGCGTGTCCGTCGCCACTACTTTCCGCAAGACGTTGCAGGAAGCGGGCGTGATCTTCTGCCCCATTTCCGAAGCGGTGCAGGAACATCCCGAACTGGTGCGCAGATACCTGGGCAGCGTCGTGCCGGTTACGGACAATTTCTATGCCGCCCTGAACGCCGCCGTGTTTACCGACGGCTCCTTCGTGTTCGTGCCCAAAGGCGTGCGCTGCCCGATGGAACTGTCCACCTATTTCCGCATCAATGCGCGTAATACCGGGCAGTTCGAACGCACCCTGATCGTGGTGGAAGATGGCGCGTCCGTCTCCTACCTCGAAGGGTGCACGGCGCCCATGCGCGACGAAAACCAGCTTCATGCCGCCGTGGTCGAGCTGGTGGCGATGGAAGATGCGTCGATCAAGTATTCCACCGTGCAGAACTGGTATCCTGGTGATGAGAACGGCAAGGGTGGCATCTACAACTTCGTGACCAAGCGTGGCGCATGCCGTGGCGCGCGGTCGAAGATTTCATGGACGCAGGTGGAAACCGGGTCGGCCATCACGTGGAAATACCCGTCGTGCATCCTGCAGGGTGAGGGATCGGTGGGCGAATTCTATTCCGTTGCCGTCACCAACAATCACCAGCAGGCCGATACCGGCACCAAGATGATCCATATCGGGCGCAACACGCGTTCGACCATCATCGCCAAGACCATCAGCGCGGGTCAGTCCGACAGTACCTATCGCGGGCTGGTGCGCATGATGCCCAAGGCATCGGGCAGCCGCAACTTCACCCAGTGCGACAGCCTGCTGATCGGTGACCGTTGCGGGGCGCATACCGTGCCCTATATCGAAAGCCGCAACATGTCCGCACGTGTGGAGCATGAGGCGACGACATCCAAGATATCGGAAGACCAGCTGTTCTACTGCCGCCAGCGTGGCCTGTCGGAAGAAGACGCGGTGGGCCTGATCGTGAACGGGTTCTGCAAGGACGTTCTGAAGGAACTGCCGATGGAATTCGCGGTGGAAGCGCAGAAGCTTCTGCAGATCAGCCTAGAAGGCAGCGTGGGCTAACAGGGATTCAAAGACGTGAGCAAGCAATTCGTAAGCATCAATGGCCTGTGCGCCCGCATTTCGGACGGGGAGACCCACAAGGAAATACTGCGTGGGGTCGATCTGGAAATCCCGGCGGGTGAAGTCCACGCCATCATGGGGCCGAATGGTTCGGGCAAGTCCACCCTGTCCTATGTGCTGGCCGGGCGCGAGGATTATGAAGTGACCGGCGGGGCCGCCACCTTCAAGGGGCAGGATCTGCTGGCGCTGGAACCGGAGGAACGCGCAGCCCTTGGCCTGTTCCTTGCGTTCCAGACGCCGGTCGAACTGCCGGGTGTGAACAACGCCAATTTCCTGCGCACCGCCGTCAACGCCGTGCGCCGCGCGCGCGGGCAGGAGGAACTGGACGCGGTGGCTTTCCTGAAAGCCGTGCGCAAGGAAACCAAGCACCTGTCCATGTCGGACGAGATGCTCAAGCGTAACGTCAATGTCGGCTTTTCCGGTGGGGAGAAGAAGCGCAACGAGGTGCTGCAGATGCGCATGCTCCAGCCATCCTTCGCCATTCTGGACGAAACGGACAGCGGACTGGACATTGATGCCCTGCGTATCGTGGCCGAAGGTGTGAACTCCCTGCGTTCGCCCGATTTTTCGGCGCTGGTCATCACCCATCACCAGCGGCTGCTGGACTATATCGTGCCCGATCGTATCCATGTAATGGCGAAGGGCCGCATCATCCACAGCGGTGGTCCCGAACTGGCCAAACAGCTTGAGGCGCAGGGTTACGCCCAGTTCCTGTCGGAGGCGGCGTGAACGCCATTGCACCGGTCGGGGTCAATGCTGCCACCTTTCTCGACCGGGGTGATGTAACGGGCAATGCCCAACGGCAGAAGGCCGCCGATTTCCTGCGCCATGTCGGCCTGCCCCGCACGGGTGTGGAGGCGTGGAAATATACATCCCTGCGGGCACTGGCTGACGTGCCGTTCACGGCCGCGCCGCAAGTGGTTGATGACAGAGCTGTCGATACCCTGCTGGCGGAGGTCGAAACCATTTCCGGTCTTGGCGCCGGGGCCAGCCGCGTCGTGTTCGTGAACGGATCGTTCGATGCCGGTCGTTCGCGCCTGCCAAAAGGCGTGCGGATTTCGACCCTGGCCGCAGGCATGCTACCCGATGACGGGATCGATCCGGCGGGTGATGTCACCACCGCGCTGAATACCGTCCTTGCGCGCGACGGGCTGGATCTGGTCGTGCCCGCGGGCGTGGATGGTGGCTGCCTGCTGCTGGTCAGTATTGGCCAGACGGGAGAGGCCGAGCCGGTTTCCTTCCACCCGCGCCACCGCATCGTGGTGGAAAAGGGCGGTCGTCTGGCGCTGCTGGATGCATCGGTCGGGCGGGGTCAGTACCTGCACAATCCGCTGTATGACATTACGGTGGCGGATGAAGGCTACCTGTCGCATGCCCGTATCCAGGCAGAAGGCAGGCAGGCGGTGCATCTGGCGGTCAGCCATGCCCGGGTTGCGGCGGCAGGTGTCTATGACAGTTTTACGCTTACGCTGGGGGCCAGCCTGTCACGGCATGAAGTGCATGCCGGGCTGACGCAGCCGGGGGCCAGCGTGCATGTCAATGGCGCGCAGCTTCTGTCCGGCCACCAGCATGGTGACCTGACCAGTGTGATCACCCATGCAGCACCGGACTGCGTGTCGCGCCAGACAATCAAGAATGTCCTGTCCGATCAGGCGCGTGGCGTGTTTCAGGGCAAGATCCTTGTCGAGCGTATTGCCCAGAAGACTGATGGGTACCAGATGAATCAGGCGCTTCTGCTGTCCGATGGCGCGGAAATCGACGCCAAGCCGGAACTGGAAATCTACGCTGATGACGTGAAGTGCAGTCATGGCGCCACCGTGGGCGCACTGGATGATGACCAGCTGTTTTACCTGCGCAGCCGTGGCATTCCCAATGCCGCCGCGCGCTCCATCCTGATCCGCGCCTTCCTGCATGATGTCGTGGACCAGATTGATGACCAGCGCCTGAAGGACAGCCTGAACCTTGCTGTAGAGGCATGGTGGACGCGGGAGGTCGCATGATGGACCAGACTGTAGCCAGCCGCACGGACGTCGCGGGCAGCCTGCGCCGTATCCGGGCCGATTTCCCGATCCTGTCGCAGAAGGTGCATGGCAGGGACCTTGTGTTCCTTGACAGCGCGGCTTCCGCGCAGAAGCCGCGGCAGGTCATTGACGCCATGGCCGATACCATGCGCACCCAGTACGCCAACATCCATCGCGGGCTGTACTGGATGAGCGAACGCACGACGGAAGCCTACGAAGCCGTGCGCGATCAGGTGGCGGCCTTCCTTGGCGCCAGCGCACGGGAGGAAATCGTATTCACCCGCAACAGCACCGAGGCGATCAACCTTGTCGCCCATTCATTCGGTTCCCTGCTGAAGCCGGGGCAGGTGGTTCTGGTGTCCGAAATGGAACACCATGCCAACCTCGTGCCATGGCAGATGCTGCGGGATCGCACGGGCGTTGAACTGCGCGTAACCCCCGTTACCGATGATGGCGCGCTGGACATGGACGCCCTGGCGCGCAACCTGTCCGACGGACGGGTGGCGCTGGTGGCGATCACCCACATGTCCAATGTGCTGGGTACGATCACGGATGCCCGCGCCATTGCCGACATGGCGCATGCGGCCGGTGCGAAAGTGCTGTTCGATGGCAGTCAGCTTGCCGTCCATCGTCGTGTGGACGTGCGCGCGCTGGACGCGGATTTCTACGTGGTGACCGGGCACAAGCTGTATGGCCCGACCGGCATTGGCGTGCTGTGGGCACGACGCGAGATCCTTGACGCCATGCCGCCCTTCCTTGGCGGTGGCGACATGATTTCCACCGTGTCGTTCGAACGGTCAACATGGGCCAGTGTCCCGCATAAATTCGAGGCAGGCACCCCCGCCATCATCGAGACCATTGGACTGGGCGCGGCCCTTGCCTATATCGAATCCATAGGGTTTGACGCGATCGGCGCACATGAGGAAGCCCTGACCACCCACGCGCTGCAGGCGCTGGGCAATGTCAGCGGACTGAAAGTGATCGGGACCGCGCCGGATCGTGGCGGGGTGATTTCGTTCACCATGGATGATGTCCATCCGCATGACATCGCTACCCTGCTGGACCGCAACGGCATCGCGGTGCGGGCGGGGCATCACTGTGCCGAGCCGCTCATGCACAGGCTGGGGGTTTCGGCCACCGCGCGGGCCAGTTTCGGCATCTACACCACGCCAGAGGAAATTGACTTCCTGGCCGCCACGCTGGAACAGATACGCGGCTTTTTTGTCTGATGGCGTGACAGTCATGACGCAGGATGATCTGTATCGCACCGTAGTGCTGGAACGGGCCAGAACTCCCCGGTATTCCGGCCCGCTGGCAGGTGCGCAGATGCAGGGGGAAGGGTCAAACCCCCTGTGTGGCGACCGGGTAAGGCTGCAGGCCAATGTCGATGTACAGGGCCGGGTTGCGGCATTACGGCATGAAACGCGGGGCTGCGCGATCTGTGCTGCGTCTGCTGATCTCATGGCGGAACGGGTGGTCGGGCAGGAACCTGCACGCGTCAGCCAGCTGCATGCGGACCTTGTTACGGCCGTTGAAACAGGTATAGCCCCCGAGGGCTTGGGTGAACTTTCGGCTTTTGCGCCATTGCACCGGCATCGTTCACGTATCCGCTGCGCGATGCTGCCATGGTCGGCGCTGATCGAAATGCTCAATGATGATAAAGACAGGTGAAAGTCCCATGGACGAGAAAAATCAGGTAGAGCCTGCCATCGGCATGGCAGAGGGAGCCGGGCATTTCTCCCTTGAGACCGAAGATACGCCCAGTCCCAAGGCCGAACCCGTATCAACGTGGACACCAGACGGGGAAAAGCCGGCTGATGCCGCAGCCAGTGGCAGCATGCCGGATGAGGACACGGTCATTGCTGCGATCGCTACGGTGTATGACCCGGAAATCCCGGTCAATATCTATGAACTTGGCCTGATTTACGCCATCGACCTGCATGAGGATGGATCGGTCAAGGTCGAAATGACACTGACAGCCCCAAATTGCCCCAGCGCGCAGGAACTGCCTGTACAGGTTAAGGAAGCGGTGGAAAAAATTGATATGGTCACCACTGCCACGGTGGAAATCGTGTGGGAGCCGCCATGGGACATGTCGCGTATGAGCGAAGATGCGCGCCTTGCCCTGAACATGTTCTGAACCCAGAAAAGGGGAACGTGCCATGACTGAACATAACGCTACGACTACTACTGCTGCCACCCCGCGCCGTGCCCTGCCGCCGCTTATGACCTTGACGGACCGGGCCGCGCAGCGGCTGGAAAAACTGTACCAGACCAATCATGCCGGGCATCTGCTGCGCATTGCCATTTCAACCAAGGGCTGTTCTGGCCATGCCTATGACATGAGCTTTGTTGAACAGGCCGGTCCGGGTGACGAAGTGGTGGTGGACAAGGGAGTTACCCTGCTGGTGGACCGCAAGGCGACGCTGTTCCTGATCGGGTCGGTGATGGATTATGAGGTCAAGCAGCTTGAATCCGGCTTCACCTTCAGCAATCCCAATGAAAAGGGCCGCTGCGGCTGCGGGGAAAGCTTTCACGTCTGATATTGAAAACTAGACAGGCTTCAGGGCGCCGCCTTTTCCAAAAAAGGCGGCGTTCTTCAAAGCTTTCTGAAAAAAGCTTCCTTAAAAATCCTGCTTTTACCGCCGGTTACGGCGGTTTTTTCCTGGCAGGGTCAGCACGCAGACTGATTCGACTTCCGCTGACCACAGGAACTGGTCAATGACCGTGATACTATCCAGCCGGTAGCCCGCCTGGCGCAACGGTGTCAGATCCCGTTGCAGGGCAACGGGATTGCAACTGACATAGATGACGCATGGTGGCTTTCCTGCCACAATCTGGGCGATCTGCGCACCGGCTCCCGCATGGGGTGGGTCCAGCACGACCGCCGCTGCCTTTGCCAGATCAGTCGCCATGACTGGCTGGCGGTTCAGGTCTCGCTGCGCAGGCAGGACGCGTGTGCCGCCACTGGCCTGTTTCAGGCAGGCAAAGGCGGCGCGATCGCCTTCATAGGCATGGACCTTGGCCTGTTCAGCCAGTGCGAAGGACAGCGTGCCGCAGCCCGCGTATAATTCGATAATACCCGCCTTCAGCCCCTTGCGTGGCAGGCCCGCAAGGACCGCCGCCTTGATAAAGGCAGCCCCCCTCCGCGCGGGTTGCAGGAAAGCGCCCGGCGGAGGCATCACGCGCACGTCATCAAAATGATGGAAGACCGGCCCGGTCAGGGCCAGTGTCTCCGGTGGGCGGGCCTGTAGTGAAATACGTGGGACGCCATGCGCCTTGCCAAACTGGGCAAGGATACGCCGGTCATTGGGGTCTGGCGTGCCGTCCATCGTAATCAGCAGATCGGGACCACTATCCAGAAGATTGATCTGGATATCACCTCCCGTATGTACGGCCGGCAGCGAATGCAGCATGGCGCGTAATGGTGTCAGCAGGTCGAAAAGCGTGGGGTCGAGCAGCGTGCACTCGGTCATGTCCACAACATCGCCGCGACGGCGGTGCAGTCCCAGCACGATCTCTTTCCCGACCCGGCGGAAGGCCAGATCGACCCGGCGCCTGGCATGTGGGCTGACCTGATGGGCCTGCGGTGTGGGAATGGCGTCAAACCCAACCCGTTGCAGGGAGTCGAGCACCCGGCCCGTTTTCCAGTCCAGCAGGGCCGGTAATGCCATGTTCTGAATCCGGCAGCCACCACAGCGGCCGAACAGGGAACAGGGGGCGGCCACGCGATCGACCCCGGGTATCACCACGCGGTCAAGCGTGCCGTGCGTGCCGTTCTGGTCCACCAGCAGGATTTCATCACCCGGCACCGTGCCGGGTACGAATATCCGCCCCTCCGGGGTCTGGGCTATGCCATCCCCATCATTGCCGAGCGCCACCACCCGGATGGCATTCGCCACTGCGTTTTCCATTCCCTGTTATCGCCTGAAGGGCAGAGTACTTATTCGTCGGCCGGAATGACGGATTTTTCACGGCGCGGCAGCTGCATGAAGGCCGGCACGTCATTGCCAAAGCCAGTAACCGGCTGATCTGGCGCGGACGGTAGCAAGCCCGAGTCGCGACGCGTGGAAGTGGAGGCGCCGCCTGCATTGCCACCCTGCGCCCTGCGCGATTTGCGTGGGGCAGGAATCGCTTCCTCGGCGACCGCAGGGGGAGCAGGAACCGCCTGCTGCGGGGCAGGGGCTGCCGCATTGCCCTTGCGGGCGGACTTGCGGCGGCCATTGGCGGCGCGGGGTTCGTCCGACCATTCCAGCGTTTCCACGCCGGGGATTTCGATTCGGGGAATGGGCTTGCCTGTCAGTTTCTCGATGGCCTGGACCAGCGCTTCTTCATCCGGCGTGGCCAGGGTATAGGCATGCCCGGTACGGCCAGCGCGGCCGGTACGGCCGATTCGGTGGACGTAATCCTCAGCATGGAACGGTACGTCAAAATTGAACACATGCGACAGGCCGCCAATGTCGATCCCACGCGCCGCGATGTCGGAACAGACCAGAATCTTCAGTTCGCCGCTCTTGAATGCTTCAAGTGTCGAGAAACGCAGCGACTGCGCCAGGTCACCATGCAGGGGCCCTGCGGAAAAACCATGTTTTATCAGTGATTTGCACAGTACATCGACATCACGCTTGCGGTTGCAGAACACAATGGCGTTCTGCATGTCCGACGCACGCAGCAGCTTGCGCAGCGCGCGGCGCTTTTCCTTGGCGTCGACAATGGCCAGTCCCGTCTCGATCGTCGAGGCGACGGAGGAGGGACGGCTGACCGTAATTTCCTTGGGATTGCGCAGGAACATGTCCGCCAGCCTGCGGATTTCCGGCGCCATGGTGGCGGAGAAGAACATGGTCTGGCGCAGCGGCGACAGCATGCCCACGATCTTCTCGATATCGGGAATGAAGCCCATGTCCAGCATGCGGTCCGCTTCGTCGATCACCAGCAGCTTGGTCTGGGTCAGCAGCAGGCCTCCGCGTTCAAACAGGTCGATCAGCCGCCCGGGTGTAGCGATCAGCACGTCAACACCGCGGTTCAGCACTTCCTTCTGTTCGGCCATGCTTTCGCCGCCAATCAGCAGTGCATGGGTCAGCTTGAGGTGCTTGCCGTAATTGACGAAGTTTTCCGCGACCTGCAACGCGAGTTCACGTGTGGGTTCAAGGATGAGCGAACGCGGCATCCGTGCCCGCGCCCGTGACCCGGACAGGATTTCCAGCATGGGCAGGGTGAAGGATGCGGTCTTGCCGGTTCCGGTCTGCGCCACACCCAGAACGTCGCGCCCCATCAGTACATACGGGATGGCCTGTGCCTGGATGGGGGTGGGATGACGGTATCCCATCTCATCAATCGCCTGCTGGATGGGTTCGGACAGGCCAAGTTCGGAAAACAGGGGCTGTGCTTCCTGTTCTGCGGCGTCTGCCGGTGCAGAGGTGTCAGTGGGGGCAACCCCGTCCGTGCTTGCGGCGGAGGCTGGGGCTGCCGCCTTTTTTGCGGAGCGGGCCGGGGCGGAGGACGTTTTTTTGGCGCTCAAATTACTCTCGAACGTATCAGCAGATGAATATGGCCCCGTCCGATTGCCACCGTGTCGCGCTGTATCAGGCTGCCGTCCCTGATGTACCTGCAGCAATGCAGGGAAGGGGAGTGCGGCATGTTCGGGGTCAGACCCCTGATGTGCCACATTCCCTGTGCCTACCCATATCCGCAATGGAAATCAAGGGGACGTGAGGGGGACGTCCATATTTTCAGAACGGATGGGCAAGGCAGCCACAGATGATGGTCAGCACGCCGATTCCGGTGTTGAGCATGACCAGCGAACGGATCGAGTCGAATGTACCCTGCTGCGGGCGCAGCGCGCGGCGCGCCTTCTGGTAGGGGCCAAAATAGATGCGGGCGAATATGCCGGCCATGATCAGTCCGAACAGCTGCATGAGGTTGATCGGCCATGGCACCACCGCAAAGCCGCCATCGTGATAAATCAGGAGCCAGCCCGTAATCAGCACCGTTGGCATGGTATGCCATACAATACGGAAAAAACGGTTGAGCGTCTGCAGGTGGACTGAGGCGCGCTGCGTTCCATCCAGCAGGCTGAGGCTGGGCTTGAGCACGAAGGCCGCATAGATCATGCCGCCGACCCAGGCCGCCATGCCGGTTATGTGGAGTGCGAGCACAAGGCTCCAGACTATGGAATAGGACATGACGCCTCCTTGCGGGGGTGGATGGGTAAAAAACGATCCGTGCCATGCGGCGGGATACGGAATGCTTGTTTCCCCATTCCTGTATCATGCGCAAGACCGGTCACGCAGCCAAAGTTGCCGAAAGGGGGAAGGACATCATGACCATGGATGAAACAGCACATAGGGGCGTGCGCCACCTTCTGCTGCCCGCACCCGATGAAATGGGGCGGATTGACGCCGCCGCTGCCCGCCACGTGCCGGTGGCCGTGCTGATGGAAAACGCGGGCCGGGCCGTGGCCCGCGCCATCAGGCGGCACATGCGTCCGTGCCGCGTGCTGGTGCTGTGTGGTCCGGGCAATAATGGTGGCGACGGTTACGTGACCGCGCGCAGGCTGGCGGAGGAAGGCTGGCCGGTATCGGTCGCGGAAATGGCGCCTCCGCATCCCGGCGGCGACGCGGCCGCTGCCGCAGCACGGTGGCGCGGGCCGGTCGTGGCGTTCACGCCTGAAAATGCCGCCGGTTTTGACCTGGTGGTCGATGCCGTGTTTGGCGCGGGGCTGAGCCGGGATATCGGCCCGGACGTGGCGGACGTGCTGAAGGCGGCTTCCCGTCTGGTTGCCATAGACATGCCAACAGGCGTGGACGGGGCGACGGGGGCGGTCCGGGGATACGCGCCACAGGTGGAAATGACGGTCACGTTCTGCAGGCTTAAGCCCGGTCATCTGCTGCTGCCGGGCCATACGCTGTGTGGCCGGACCGTGCTGACGGATATCGGTATCGGGGAAGATGCCGTGGCATCGGTGCCGATTCGTACATGGCATAACGAACCGGGTCTGTGGCGTACGCCTGCATGCGGGCCGACCAGCTATAAATACAGCCGTGGCGTTGTCAGTATATGTGGCGGGCGTGAAATGCCGGGTGCGGCCCGTCTGTCGGCAGCGGGCGCACGGGGGGCAGGTGCGGGGCTCGTGCGGCTGGCGGTGGGAGACAGCGCGGAAGTATACCGCATGACCGCGCCGCCGGGGCTGATCGTGGATTCCGGCGCGCTGGACGGGTTGCTGCAGGATTCGCGCCGACATGTATGGGTCTGTGGTCCCGGCCTGTCGGTGGATGAGGTGGCGGCAACCTTTCCCGCACTGGTGCGCGCGGGCCGGGACGTGATTGCCGATGCCGGGGCGTTCACCATGGCGGCGGGGCAGCCTGACCGGCTGAAGGGGGCTGCCATCATCACCCCGCATATCGGCGAGTTTTCGCGCGTTTTCGGCAAGCCGGGGCCAGACCGCGTGGCGGCGGCGCGGCAGGCTGCGGCGCGGACAGGGGCGGTGACCGTCATGAAGGGGCCGGACACCATCATCGCCAGCCCCGACGGGCGGGTCGCGATCAACAGCCATGCCACTCCCATGCTGGGCACGGCGGGGTCGGGCGATACGCTGACGGGAATCATCGCGGCCCTGCTGGCGGCGGGCATGCCACGCTGGGATGCAGCCTGTGCAGGGGTATGGATGCATGGCGATGCGGCGCTGCATGCCGGGGAATGGCCGGTAGCCGAGGATTTTGACCGCCATCTGGGGATGGCAAGGGCGCGGGCGGAAGCCATGGCAAAAAAAGTTTTAGGCTGAAAACGCCATTCGGGTCGCGTGGGATATTGCCCCGTGGCCAATGGTGCGCTAAAGCCCCGCGCTTACAGCCTGGGCACAGTGCGGGCGTGGTGGAATTGGCAGACACGCCAGATTTAGGTTCTGGTGACGCAAGTCGTGGGGGTTCAAGTCCCTCCGCCCGTACCAAGATCCCGGCAAGTCGCGTTATGCGAGCAGACGTGGTGGCCAGACCGGCCTATTGCGTTCTTTGACACGTTCTGACCGAGAGGATGGCCTGGCAGATGCAGGTTACTGAAACGCTTTCCGATGGCCTGAAGCGCGGGTTTACCGTTACGGTGCCTGCCGCGGAAATCGAGAGCAAGCGCACCGCGCGCCTGAAAGAAGTTGGACAGTCCATGAAGCTGCCGGGCTTCCGCCCCGGAAAGGTGCCGATGAGCATCCTGCAGCAGCGTTTTGGTGAATCTGTTCAGGGCGAGGTCCTGGAGCAGGTTGTAAGTGAAGCAACCCGCACCCTGCTGGATGAGCGCGGCCTGCGCCCGGCCATGCAGCCCAAGGTTGACCTGGTTTCCGGCAGCGAGCCGGGCAGCAGGGAAGACCTGAAGTTCACGGTCGAGTTCGAGGTCCTTCCCGAAATCACCATCCCCGACCTGTCCGACCTGTCGCTCGTGCGTCTCAAGTCAGAAGTGAACGCCGAGACCGTGGACAAGGCCCTGACGGAAATCGCCAGCCGCCAGCGTGAGTTCGAAAAGGTCGAGGAAGACCGTCCCGCCGCCAATGGCGATGTGGCCGTTGTCGACTTCGTGGGCAAGGTCGATGGCACGGCGTTCGAAGGCGGGTCCGCTGACGACGTCAGCGTCGAACTGGGTGGCGCAGGCTTCATCCCCGGCTTCGCCGAGCAGATCGAGGGCATGAAGGCCGGTGACGAAAAGGTGATCACCGTGACCTTCCCCGCCGATTATGGCGCGGAACATCTGGCGGGCAAGGAAGCCACCTTCGACATCAAGCTCAAGGAACTCCGCCGTCCGGTCGAGGCCAAGATTGATGATGAACTGGCCAAGAAGCTCGGCTTCGACGGGCTGGAGCAGGTGCGTGAACTGATCTCCAAGCAGGTTGGTCAGGAATACGAACAGCTGTCCCGCCTGCGCCTGAAGCGCGAACTGCTGGACAAGCTGGCGGAAAAGACCGATTTCGAAGCTCCTCCGGGCATGGTTGACGCCGAATTCGCCCAGATCTGGAACCGCATCGAGGAAGACCGCAAGGCCGGTCGCCTGGATGAGGAAGACAAGGACAAGGACGAGGACACGCTGCGCGCCGACTATCGCAAGATCGCCGAACGCCGCGTGAAGCTGGGCCTGCTGCTGGCGGAAATCGGTCGTGTGAACAACATCACCGTAACGCAGGAAGAAATCGTGCACGCGGTGCGCGCCGAAGCCTCGCGCTATCCCGGTCAGGAACAGGCCGTGTTCGAGTACTTCTCCAAGAACCCGCAGGCCGTTGACAGCCTGCGTGGCCCGATCTTTGAAAACAAGGTCATCGACTACATCGTCGAGCTTGCGAAGGTCGAGGACAAGGAAGTGACGCCGGAAGAGCTGGCTGAAATGCCGGAAGCTGACGTCTGATCCGCTTTCGCGACATAGGTAGCGCATACGGCGCGCGGAAGGGGACTTCCGCGCGCCGTATGTGTTTGCGGACAGGTGAACACGTACAGTTTGTCACCCCCGATCATGGCAAAATGACAGGGGTGGGGTGGTATCTGGCGTGTTTGTCTCTATTTTGTCATAAGTAACCGGGAAGGGTCCGGCTGCGCCCGCGTTGTCCGCGCATCTTTTGCCGGTGATCGTGCGCAGGACGGGGCCTTGCTTTTCAGGACGGGAATATGGCTATGAGGGATCGGGATCCCGTAGAGATCTTCAATAACGCTCTGGTGCCCATGGTGGTGGAGCAGACCTCCCGCGGGGAACGGGCATTCGACATCTATTCCCGCCTTCTGCAGGAACGGATCATCTTTCTGACCGGACCGGTCTATGACCAGGTTTCCGCCCTTGTGTCGGCGCAGCTGCTTTATCTGGAAAGCGTGAACCCGAGCAAGGAAATCTCGTTCTACATCAACAGCCCCGGTGGCGTGGTGTCGGCGGGACTGGCGATTTACGACACCATGCAGTACATCCGCTGCCCCGTCAGCACGGTGTGCATCGGGCAGGCGGCATCCATGGGGTCGCTGCTGCTGGCCGGTGGGGAAAAGGGGCGGCGATTCGCCCTGCCCAATTCCCGTGTCATGGTGCACCAGCCATCCGGTGGCGCGCAGGGACAGGCCAGCGACATCGAGATCCAGGCGCAGGAAATCCTGACCATCCGCAAGCGCCTGAACGAGATTTACAAGGAGCATACCGGCCGCACGCTTGAGGAAATTGAGCAGAAGCTGGAACGCGACAGCTACATGTCGGCGGAAGAAGCGCAGGCATTCGGTATTGTGGATGAAGTGGTCCGTCGTAACGTTGCATCAAAACCTGCGGAGTAATCTGCAAAAGGAAGCGCGCGCGCAGGTGCGCTTCCTGCCCCTGTGGGTGAAAATCACCTGCGGCGTGCCGTGCCCCCGTGGCCCGGCCGCAAGGTATGGAGAAGTTCCCCCGCGTGGGAATAGGAGCGGTTATGAATAACAAATCCGGCGATTCCAAAAATACGCTTTACTGCTCGTTCTGCGGCAAGTCGCAGCACGAGGTCCGCAAACTGATCGCCGGTCCCACCGTGTTCATTTGCGATGAATGCGTCGAATTGTGCATGGATATCATCCGTGAGGAACACAAGACGCATCTGGTCAAATCACGCGATGGCGTGCCAACGCCGCGGGAAATCTGCAAGATTCTGGATGACTATGTCATCGGGCAGGGACACGCGAAAAAGGTGCTGTCGGTTGCGGTGCATAACCATTACAAGCGCCTGGCCCATGCCCAGAAGAACAATGATGTCGAGATCGCGAAATCCAACATCATGCTGATCGGGCCAACGGGGTCGGGCAAGACCCTGCTGGCGCAGACGCTGGCCCGCATCCTTGACGTGCCCTTCACCATGGCCGACGCCACGACCCTGACCGAAGCCGGTTACGTGGGCGAGGACGTGGAGAACATCATTCTCAAGCTGCTGCAGGCCGCCGACTATAATGTGGAGAAGGCGCAGCGCGGCATCGTCTATATCGATGAGATCGACAAGATTTCGCGCAAGTCGGACAATCCCTCCATTACCCGCGACGTCAGTGGCGAAGGCGTGCAGCAGGCGCTGCTGAAGATCATGGAAGGCACCGTCGCCTCCGTGCCGCCGCAGGGCGGGCGCAAGCATCCGCAGCAGGAATTCCTGCAGGTCGATACCACCAACATGCTGTTCATCTGTGGCGGTGCCTTTGCCGGCCTGGACAAGATCATCAGCGCGCGTGGCAAGGGGTCGGGCATCGGGTTCGGCGCGGATGTGCAGTCGCCTGACGAACGCCGGATGGGTGCGGTGCTGCGTGACGTGGAGCCTGAGGATCTGCTGAAATTCGGGCTGATCCCCGAATTCATCGGTCGTCTGCCCGTTGTCGCGACGCTGGAGGATCTGGATGAGGCAGCCCTGATCGAGATCCTGACCAAGCCCAAGAACGCGCTGGTCAAGCAGTACGCGCGCCTGTTCCAGATGGAAGACGTGCAGTTGACCTTTACCGAAGACGCATTGCGTCAGGTGGCCCAGCGCGCCATCGCGCGGCGTACCGGTGCGCGTGGCCTGCGCGCCATTCTGGAAAGCATCCTGCTGTCGACCATGTTCGAACTTCCCGGTCTGAAAAACGTCGAGGAAATCGTGGTCAATAAGGAAGTGGCCGAAGGCAAGGCACAGCCTGTCTATGTGTATGGGAAGAATCAGCCAGCCGAACAGTCTGCCTGACGACTGGGCCGGTTTACGCCGAAATGCCATCGCCGGACTTGTGGTGATGGCGCGTCGTGACAACATGAAGTGAAGTTGTCGCATATGCGGCGCGACGGATGGGCAGGCCGCAATGTTCGGGTGCCCGTCCGGGATCGTCCATCAGGAGGTCAAAAAATAACATGTCTGAAACTGACAGGCTGAATCCCGTCCCCGACGGGACGGAAAAGACGGACAACAACATGGTAGCCAATCCGCCCCCCGCCCAGCGTGAGACGGAAGAAACGGCCAGCGCGCATGATACGATCGCGGTGCTGCCCCTGCGGGATATTGTCGTTTTCCCGCACATGATCGTGCCGCTGTTCGTGGGACGTGAAAAATCCGTGCGCGCGCTGGAAGCCGTAACGCGTAGCGACAAGCAGATCCTGCTGGTCGCGCAGAAGAACGCGGCACAGGACGACCCGACGCCCGACGATATCTATCGCTACGGCACCGTGTCCACCATCCTGCAGTTGCTCAAGCTGCCCGATGGTACGGTAAAGGTGCTGGTCGAAGGCGGCCGTCGCGCCCACATCACCGCCCTGCATGAGATCGATGGCCATTTCGAGGCCGAGATCGAGGACGTGCCGGAACAGGAAACCGACGGCAAGGAAGCCGAGGCCATTGGCCGTACGCTGATCGGCCAGTTCGAGCAGTACATCAAGCTGAACAAGAAGATCGCGCCAGAGGTGCTGGTCTCGCTCAACCAGATTGATGACCTGTCCAAGCTGGCGGATACCATTGCCAGCCATCTGAACCTGAAGATTCCCGAAAAGCAGGAAATCCTTGAAATCCAGGACGTGAATGCGCGTCTGGAGCGGGTTTTCGCGCATATGGAAGCCGAAATCGGCGTGTTGCAGGTGGAAAAGCGCATCCGCAATCGCGTGAAGCGGCAGATGGAAAAAACGCAGCGTGAGTACTACCTGAACGAACAGCTGAAGGCGATTCAGAAGGAACTGGGCGAAGGTGAGGACGGCAAGGACGAAACCGCCGAGCTTGAGGAAAAGATCGCCAAGACCAAGCTGAGCAAGGAAGCCCGCGAGAAGGCGGTGGCCGAGCTGAAGAAGCTGCGGACCATGAGTCCGATGTCCGCCGAATCGACGGTGGTGCGCAACTACCTTGACTGGATCCTTGGTATCCCGTGGAAAAAGCGTTCCAAGGTGCGCCATGATCTGTCGGAGGCCCAGAAGGTCCTCGATACCGACCATTATGGTCTGGAGAAGGTCAAGGAACGCATCATCGAATACCTGGCTGTGCAGAGTCGCGCGCAGAAGCTGAAGGGGCCGATCCTGTGTCTGGTGGGACCGCCGGGCGTGGGCAAGACCTCGCTGGCCAAATCCATCGCCAAGGCGACGGGGCGGCAGTATGTCCGCATGTCGCTGGGCGGCATGCGTGACGAAGCCGAGATCCGTGGCCATCGCCGCACCTATATCGGTTCCATGCCAGGCAAGATCATTCAGGGGATGAAGAAGGCCAAGACCTCGAATCCGCTGTTCCTGCTGGATGAAATCGACAAGCTGGGTGCTGACTGGCGCGGTGACCCGTCTTCCGCCCTGCTGGAGGTGCTGGACCCGGAGCAGAATTCGACCTTTGGCGATCACTATCTGGAAGTCGATTATGACCTGTCGGATGTGATGTTCATCACGACGGCCAACAGCCTGAACATGCCCCAGCCCCTGCTGGACCGCATGGAGATCATCCGTCTGTCCGGTTATACGGAAGATGAGAAGGTCGAGATCGCCAAGCGCCACCTGCTGTCCAAGCAGACGGCAGCGAACAACCTGAAGCCCGGCGAATGGTCGGTGTCGGATGATGCACTGCGCGAACTGATCCGTAGCTACACCCGTGAAGCAGGCGTGCGTAACCTTGAACGTGAAATCGCGACCCTTGCACGCAAGGCCGTGACCGAAATCGTGACAGGCAAGGCGAAGACCGTGGAGATTACGGCTGAAAACCTTGAAAAATATGCGGGCGTGAAGCGCTTCCGCCATGGCGAGACCGAGTCGGAAGACATGGTCGGAGTCGTGACCGGGCTGGCATGGACCGAGGTGGGCGGCGAAATCCTGACCATCGAAAGTGTGATGGTGCCCGGCAAGGGCAACATCAAGCTGACCGGCAAGCTGGGCGACGTGATGAAGGAAAGTGTCGCCGCGGCCCTGTCCTATGTCCGCAGCCGCGCCGTGACGTTTGGAATCAGTCCCGACCTGTTTGAAAAGCGTGACCTGCATGTGCACGTGCCCGAAGGGGCTACGCCGAAGGACGGTCCGTCCGCCGGTATCGCCATGGCGACGTCCATCGTCAGCGTGATGACGGGCATCCCGGTGCGCCGCGATGTGGGCATGACGGGTGAAATCACGCTGCGTGGCCGTGTCCTGCCCATTGGCGGGCTTAAGGAAAAGCTGCTGGCTGCCCACCGTGCAGGTCTGACCACCATCTTCATTCCCAAGGATAACGAGAAGGACCTGGTGGATATTCCCGAAGTCGTGACACAGGCCATGACCATCCTGCCGGTCTCGCATGTGGATGAGGTGATCGGGCAGGCGTTGGTACATAAGCCCGAACCGATTGAATGGACGGAGCCTGTGGCATCTGGCACCAAGGAAGACACGGCAACCCCCGCATTGACGCATTAAGGCAGGGGTGCAGGGTCGCAAAATTGTCATGAAGGGGGGGAATGACGGAATTTCTCTGTCATTCCCCGAATTCTGTCGGTTGACGTGAGAAAAAACAGCGGCATAGTGCGTGCAGAAATGCGGCGCGACTTTTGAATGATTGCGTAGGCGCACAGTACAAAGAAAGGCGTAAAATGGAGAAGCCACTTAACAAGCAGGAACTCGTCGCTGCGGTAGCCGAGGAAGCCGATCTGGCCAAGGCAAAGGCTGGCGAAGTGGTTGATGCGGTTTTCGGTGCGATCGAAAAGGCGCTTGCAAGCAAGCAGGAAGTCCGTCTGGTTGGTTTTGGTACGTTCGTGACCGCAACCCGCAAGGCGGCCAAGGGGCGTAACCCCCGCACGGGTGAACCGCTGGACATTCCGGCTTCCACCTCCGTGCGTTTCAAGCCGGGCAAGAACCTGAAGGAAGCCGTCAGCAAGTAAGGCTGGCTACTTTTTCAGGTAAAAAAAAGAAGGGGCAATCCATTTTTTGGGTTGCCCCTTTTTTTGCAATCGCTTAGTAGGGTCGCGGGCGATTAGCTTAGCGGTAGAGCATCTCGTTTACACCGAGAGGGTCGGCGGTTCGATCCCGTCATCGCCCACCATACTTCCCATGCTTTCATATAAGCAGGGACATACACCACGCGGGTGTAGCTCAGTTGGTTAGAGCGCCGGCCTGTCACGCCGGAGGTCGCGGGTTCGAGCCCCGTCACTCGCGCCATTACGGCACAATCCATTATTGTCCGCACCGCGCCAGATGCAGCCGCACTGGCGTTTTTTTTGTGCCCGCAGTCCACACGGAAAAATGAAAACAATATTTCGTGCCATTTAAGTAATGGTCACGCAATATTGACGGAAATGGTCCGGTATATATCCTCACAGTAATGTTCACCAAAGAACACGGTTAAGTAACTGTTCCCATCAGCACGTTGGGTCTAGCATCCCGGAAGCCATACATAAGTCGTTCAAGACACCCGATGGCGGATTAACAGGTTGGGAACACGGAAGATGCATTCCGTTATCGCTGATTATTTGCCCGTACTCATATTCGGGTGCATTGCGGTGGTGATCGCAGGCGCAATGCTGGGCAGTTCACTGCTGTTTGGCCACCAGAAGCCGTATGCCGAGAAAACGTCCGCATATGAATGTGGTTTCGAGGCATTCGACAATGCGCGTCATCGTTTTGACGTGCGGTTCTATCTGGTGGCGATCCTGTTCATCATTTTCGATCTGGAAGTCGCATTCCTGTTCCCGTGGGCGGTCAGCCTGTCGCGGATCGGGTGGTTTGGTTTCGCGTCCATGATGGGTTTCCTGGGCGTTCTGGTGGTCGGCTTCATCTATGAATGGAGCAAGGGCGCGCTGGACTGGGATTGAGCATGACAAGGGGAGGCGCGCCAATGGGTAGCAACGATACATCCGGGCCGGACCGGCCCGCGGACAGTATTGCGTGGAACCGGGAAATGCTGCCGCCGGGGCCGCAGCAGGATGCGGTCATCAAGGGCATTACCGGCGAAATCACCGAAAAGGGCTTTGTGGTCGCAAGTCTGGACAAGCTGGTGAACTGGGGGCGGACCGGCAGCCTGTGGCCCATGTCCTTCGGGCTGGCGTGCTGTGCCGTGGAAATGATCCACGCCTACATGCCGCGTTATGATCTGGACCGCATGGGCATCATCCCGCGCGGGTCACCACGCCAGTCGGACGTGATGATCGTGGCGGGCACGCTGACCAACAAGATGGCCCCGGCACTGCGCCGGGTCTATGACCAGATGGCCGAGCCGCGCTGGGTCATTTCCATGGGGTCGTGCGCCAATGGTGGCGGGTATTACCATTATTCCTATTCGGTGGTGCGCGGCTGCGACCGCATCGTGCCGGTGGATGTGTACGTGCCCGGCTGCCCCCCCACGGCGGAGGCGCTGATCTACGGCATCCTGCAACTGCAGAAGAAAATCCGCAGGACAGGGACGATCCGCCGTGGCTGATCCTGCAAACATTCCCCCCATTACCGTCGCGGCGCCGCGTGTCGTGTCGGGATCGCTGGGCGTAATCGCCTTCCGTCTGTCCACCACTGTTCCGGGTATTATTTCAGCCGGGATCGAGAAGGGGGAGCTGGTGGTGCGCACCACGCGCCATCGCCTGCTCGACCTTATGACCATGCTGCGTGATGACCCGCGTTATGCCTGCCAGCAGGTGATGGATATCTGCGGCGTGGACTTTCCCGAACGGGCCGAACGGTTCGATGTGGTCTATAATCTGCTGTCGGTTACCCATAACCACCGCATCCGCGTGATCGTGACCACGGATGAAACATCGCCCGTGCCGTCCGTCCATCAGCTCTGGCCCGCTGCTACATGGTGGGAACGCGAATGCTATGACCTGTTCGGCGTACTGTTCACTGACCAGCCGGATCTGCGCCGCATCCTGACCGATTACGGGTTTGAAGGGCATCCGCTGCGCAAGGATTTCCCCCTGACCGGTTATGTCGAGCTGCATTACGACGAGGAACGCCGTCAGGTGGTCTATGGGCCGGTCGATCTGGTGCAGGATTTCCGCAATTTCGATTTTGAATCCCCATGGGAAGGCATCCTGACCCTACCGGGCGATGAAAAGGCGCATGCCGACCGCCAGGACATGAAACGACAGGGATAGGCGACAGATGAGCGACGTAACCCTTCGTAGTGATACGGATATTCCCGACAGCATGCTGCCGGAAGACAGTGATGGCGAGGTCAAACGCCATGTGGTGGAAATTGATTCCCACGCACTGAACTTCGGGCCCCAGCATCCGTCCGCCCATGGCGTGCTGCGGCTGGTACTGGAAATGGAGGGCGAGGTCGTCGCCCGCGCCATTCCCCATGTCGGGCTGCTGCATCGCGGCACGGAAAAGCTGATTGAGTACAAGACATATCCCAAGGCGCTGCCGTATTTTGACCGCCTCGATTACGTCTCGCCGATGTGTGAGGAACAGGCCTTCGCGCTGGCAGTGGAAAAACTGCTGAATATCGAAGCCCCGGAACGCGCGAGGTGGATCCGGGTCATGTTTGCCGAGATCACGCGCATCCTGAACCATATCCTCAATCTGACCTCCTTCGGGCTGGACTGCGGCGCGCTTACGCCCGCGCTGTGGGGGTATGAGGAACGCGAAAAGCTGATCGAGTTCTATGAGGCCGCGTCCGGTGCGCGTTTTCACGCCAATTACGTCCGCCCCGGTGGTGTCGCGCGCGACCTGCCCGCGGGGCTGGAGGAACGCATTGCCGACTGGGCGCGGACCTTTCCCAAATGGATCGATGATCTGGAATCGCTGCTGACCAGTAACCGCATCTGGAAACAGCGTACGGTGGGTATCGGCGTGTTCACGACCGAACAGGCCCTGGCCTGGGGCTTCAGCGGCCCGTGCCTGCGCGCATCGGGGGTGCCGTGGGACCTGCGCCGCAGCCAGCCCTATGACAATTACGACAAGGTCGAATTCAACGTGCCCGTGGGCCGGCAGGGCGACTGTTATGACCGTTACCTGATCCGTGTCGCGGAAATGCGCGAGAGCGTAAAGATCATCAACCAGTGCCTTGAACAGATCCGTCCTGGCCCGATCAAGGTGCGCGATCACAAGATCACGCCTCCGCCGCGGCGCGAGATGAAGCGGTCGATGGAAGCGCTGATCCATCACTTCAAGCTGTTTACCGAAGGCTATCACGTGCCACCGGGGGCCACTTACACCGTGACCGAAACGCCCAAGGGGGAATTCGGTGTGTATCTGGTGGCCGATGGCAGTAACCGGCCGTATCGCTGCAAGATTCGGCCTACGGGTTTTTCCCATCTCCAGGCAATCGACGAGATGTCGCGCCGGCACATGCTGGCGGATGCCGTGGCCATTATCGGGTCGCTCGACCTGGTGTTTGGCGAGATTGACAGGTGACCGACATGTCCGTCCAGCCCAACGCGCCCGAGGGCGCGGAACCGACCCAGTTCGCATTCGATGCCGAAAGCGAGCAGCAGATTGCGACCATCCTCGCCAAGTATCCGCCTGAACGTAAGGCAAGTGGCGTGCTGCCGCTGCTGTATGTCGTGCAAAAGCAGATGGGCCGCCAGACCGGCAGCGCGTGGATACCCCGCGTGGCCATGGATGTGGTGGCCGAACGTCTGGAAATGGCTCCGATCCGGGTTTACGAGGTCGCAACCTTCTACCTCATGTTTAACACCAAACCGATTGGCCGGTACCACCTGCAGGTGTGCACCACCACATCGTGCTGGCTGCGTGGTTCGGATGACGTGACGGCGGCATGCAAGGCGGCGACGGGCATCAGGGCGTTTGGTGAGACCAGTAGCGACGGCCTGTTCACCCTGACGGAGGTCGAATGCCTTGGTGCCTGCGCCAATGCCCCGATCCTGCAGGTCGATGATGATTACTACGAAGATCTGGACGGT
Organism: Komagataeibacter diospyri; assembly: GCF_006538165.1. Taxonomy (GTDB): domain Bacteria; phylum Pseudomonadota; class Alphaproteobacteria; order Acetobacterales; family Acetobacteraceae; genus Komagataeibacter; species Komagataeibacter diospyri. Next base: position 125,686 of record NZ_BDLU01000032.1, on the reverse strand, counting down.
CCGCGCACCATTGAACTGATCGAGGCGCTGAAGCGTGGCGAACGGCCCACGCCCGGTCCCACCATAGACCGCCTGAACTCCGCCCCCGCCGGTGGGCGCAAGGTGCTGGTGGAAGACGCGGCGCAAAAGCCGCAGGGGCAGGGGTAAGGAACATGCTGCAGGACAAGGATCGCATCTTCACCAACCTGTATGGCCAGAATGACTGGACGCTGGCTGGCGCGCGCGCACGGGGCGACTGGGACGGCACGGCGGAAATACTGGCGCGCGGGCGCGATGCCATCATTAACGAGATGAAGGCGTCCGGCCTGCGTGGGCGCGGTGGCGCGGGTTTTCCCACTGGCGTCAAATGGTCGTTCATGCCCAGGAAGAATGACGGGCGACCGCATTACCTGGTGATCAACGGCGACGAATCAGAACCCGGAACCTGCAAGGACCGCGAGATCCTGCGCCATGACCCGCACAAGCTGGTGGAAAGCGCGCTGATTGCCTCCTTCGCCATGGGGGCGCATGCGGCCTATATCTACATTCGTGGCGAGTTCCATAACGAGGCCATGCACCTGCAGCACGCCATTGACGAGGCGTATGCGGCGGGACTGATCGGCAGGAATGCCTGCGGGTCGGGCTGGGACTTCGATTTCTACATCCACCGGGGTGCCGGTGCGTACATATGTGGTGAGGAAACCGCCCTGCTGGAAAGCCTGGAGGGCAAGAAGGGCCAGCCGCGCATGAAGCCGCCGTTCCCGGCGGCCATGGGCCTGTATGGCTGCCCCACCACGGTCAACAATGTGGAAAGCATTGCCGTTTCCGCCACCATCCTGCGCCGGGGGGCTGCGTGGTTCTCCGGGTTGGGGCGGCCCAACAACGCGGGCACCAAGCTCATGGCCATATCGGGCCACGTCAACACGCCCTGCGTGTTTGAAGAAGAGCTGGGCGTGCCCATGAAGGACCTGATCGAAAAGCATGGCGGTGGCGTGCGGGGCGGGTGGGACAACCTGCTGGCGGTCATTCCCGGTGGCTGTTCAGTGCCCATGCTGCCGCGCGATGTGTGTGACACCGTGCTGATGGATTACGACAGCCTGCGCGCCGAAGGCTCCGGCCTTGGCACCGGCTGCATGATCGTAATGGACAAATCCACCGACATCATCGCGGCCATCGCCCGCTTCTCGAAATTCTTCAAGCATGAAAGCTGCGGCCAGTGCACCCCGTGCCGCGAGGGCACGGGATGGATGATGCGCATCATGGAACGCATGGTCGAAGGCCGCGCCGAAATCGAGGAAATCGACATGCTGGAACAGGTCACCCGGCAGGTGGAAGGGCACACCATCTGCGCGCTGGGCGATGCGGCGGCATGGCCGATACAGGGGCTGATCCGCCGGTTCCGGCCCGTCATGGAAGAACGCATTCATGCCTACAAGGCAGCCCATGGCGGCACGCGGTCCGTGCAGGTGCCTGCGGGCCTGGTTGAAGCTGCGGAGTAGGAACAGTGGTAAAAGTAACCGTTGACGGTATTCCGGTTGAAGTCCCCGCAGGTTCCTCCGCGCTGCAGGCGTGTGAGGCGGCGGGCAAGGAAATCCCGCGTTTCTGTTATCATGAACGCCTGTCAGTCGCGGGCAATTGCCGGATGTGCCTGGTCGAGGTATCGGGCGGGCGCAAGCCGGTGGCCTCATGCGGTTTCCCGATTGGTGACGGGATGCAGATATTCACCGATACCGAAGTCGTGCGCCGCGCCCGTCGTGCGGTGATGGAATTCCTGCTTATCAACCACCCGCTGGACTGCCCCATATGTGATCAGGGTGGAGAATGCGACCTGCAGGACCAGGCCTTCGGCTATGGCGCGGATCATTCCCGCTATCGCGAAAACAAGCGCGCGGTGACCGATAAATATCTTGGCCCACTGGTCAAGACGGTCATGACGCGCTGCATCCAGTGCACGCGCTGCATCCGCTTTTCGACCGAAATCGCGGGCGTGCCCGAACTGGGCGGGATTTCACGCGGTGAAAACCTTGAAATCACCAATTATGTTGAAAAGGCCCTGACATCCGAACTGTCGGGAAACCTGATCGACATCTGTCCCGTGGGCGCGCTGACATCGCAGCCGTACGCGTTTACCGCCCGGTCATGGGAACTCAGGCGCACGGATTCCATCGACGTATGTGACGCGGTGGGGACCAATATCGTCATGCATGCACGCGGGGCGGCAGTACTGCGCATCGTGCCGCGCATCAATGACGAGGTGAACGAGGAATGGCTGTCGGACAAGGGACGGTTCGTGGTCGATGGTTTCCGCCGTCGGCGCCTTGACCGGCCATGGGTGCGGGTGGATGGCAGATTGCAGCCCGCAGGCTGGCAGGATGCCTTTGCCACCATCGCGACACGGCTGAAAAGCGTGCCGGGTGAGCGCATCGGCGCGATTGCGGGCGACATGTGCGATGCTGAAAGCATGATGGCGCTGAAGGACCTTATGGGAACACTGGGGTCCAGCAATATCGACTGCCGGCAGGACGGGGCGAAATACGATATGTCGCGCCGTGATTTCTATACCTTCAACAGTGGCATTGCCGGTATCGAGGATGCGGACGCGCTGCTGATCGTAGGCTCCATTCCCCGGCAGGAAGCGCCCGTGCTGAATGCGCGTATCCGCAAGCGTTTCCTTGCGGCCGGGCGGGGTGGTTTTCCCATCGGCATGATTGGCGCGCCCAATGCCGACCCGACCTACACGGCCGAGGTACTGGGTGCTGGGCCGGATACGCTGGCTGAACTGGCAGACGGGAAGCTGGCGTTTGCCGATGTGCTGAAAAACGCGGAAAAGCCCATGGTCATTCTCGGTCATGGCGCACTGACGCGGCCCGACGGACAGGCAATTGCAAAGGCATGCTGGGATCTGGCGGTGCAGGTCGGGGCCATTACGCCTGACTGGCATGGATTCAACGTGCTGCACACGGCCGCCAGCCGCGTTGCCGGGTTGGACCTTGGCCTTGTGCCCGGACCAAAAGGCCGTGACGTGGCGGGCATGCTGGATGGCGGGGTGGACGTGCTGTGGCTGCTGGGTGCGGATGAATTCGCAACCGACCGCATCGGGCCGGAAACCTTTGTCATCTATCAGGGCCATCATGGCGACGCGGGGGCCGCGCGGGCGGACGTGATCCTGCCCGGCACGCTATATGCCGAAAAGCCCGGTACCTACACCAATACCGAAGGGCGGGTGCAGGAAGCGTTCCGCGCCATCATGCCGCCCGGTGATGCGCGCGAGGACTGGCGCATATTACGCGCCTTTTCCGAAGTTGTGGGGCGCAAGCTGCCCTACGACACGATCGAGGCCCTGCGCGCACGCATGGTGCGGGCCAACCCGGCATTCGGGGTTGCGTGGGCCCGCCACGGCACATCAGACATGACGCCGCCGCAGGCAGGAACGGTCATCATGTCCAGTGATCCGTTCCATCCGGTCATTGCTGATTATTACCTGACCCATGCCATGTGCCGCGCCAGTCCCACCATGGAAACCTGTTCTGGGATTTACGTGCGTCCCGCAATCGCGGCGGAGTAGGCAAGATGGCAGATTTCTTCTTTCACACCACGCTGGGCCAGCTTCTGCTGATCGTGCTGGAAACGCTGGCGGTACTGGTGCCGCTGCTGCTTGGGGTTGCATACCTGACGCTGGCCGAACGTAAGGTGATGGCCGCCATGCAATTGCGCAAGGGGCCGAACGTGAACGGCCCGTTTGGCGTGCTGCAGGCCTTTGCCGACGCGATCAAGATGCTCACGAAGGAGACGGTGATCCCGTCGGGTGCGAACCGGATGCTGTTCCTGTTCGCGCCGTTCCTGACATTTTCGCTGGCGATGGTGGCATGGGCGGTGATCCCTACGGGCAACGGGCTGGCCATCGCCAACATCAATGTGGGCGTGCTGTACCTGCTGGCGATTTCATCGCTGGGTGTTTACGGCATCCTGATCGCGGGGTGGGCGTCCAATTCCAAATATGCCTTTCTTGGTGGCCTGCGGTCGGCCGCACAGATGGTGTCCTACGAAGTGTCCATCGGGCTGGTGATCGTGTCGGTCCTGCTGGCGGTGGGCAGCCTCAACCTGAATGACATCGTGCTGGCGCAGCGCAACGTATGGTTCTGCCTGCCCATGTTCCCGATGTTCATCGTGTTTTTCATCTCGGCACTGGCCGAGACCAACCGCGCGCCATTCGATCTGCCGGAAGGCGAGAGCGAACTGGTGGCGGGCTTCTTCGTCGAATATTCCGCGCTCGCCTTCGGTCTGTTCTTTCTTGGTGAATACGCGAACATGTTCCTCATGTCTGGCATGGTCAGCATCCTGTTCCTGGGTGGATGGCTGCCGCCGCTGGGGATCGCGCCCTTTACATGGATACCGGGGCCGCTGTGGCTGATCGCGAAGATCCTGTTCTGCCTGTTTGTCTTCATCTGGGTGCGCGCGACATTCCCCCGCTATCGCTATGACCAGCTCATGCGGCTGGGCTGGAAAGTGTTCCTGCCCTTCTCGCTGGCGTGGATGGTGCTGAGCGCGGGATTCCTGATGGTAACGGGCCTTCTGCCCGGAGGAGCAGGCTGATGGGTACCTTAAGCAAAGCCGCCCGGTCCATGCTTCTGTCCGAACTGGTGACGGGCATGAGCGTGACACTGAAGGCGTTTTTCAAACCAAAGGCCACGATCAACTACCCTTATGAAAAGGGCGTGCTGTCACCGCGCTTTCGTGGCGAACACGCGCTGCGTCGTTACCCCAACGGGGAAGAACGCTGCATTGCGTGCAAGCTGTGCGAGGCGACGTGTCCGGCGGAAGCCATCACCATCGAGGCCGAACCGCGTGATGACGGTTCCCGCCGGACCACACGCTACGACATTGACATGACCAAGTGCATTTATTGCGGCCTGTGCGAGGAAGCATGTCCGGTCGATGCGATTGTCGAAGGCCCGAATTATGAGTTCGCGACCGAAACCCGCGAAGAACTTATGTACGACAAGGACAAGCTGCTGGCCAATGGCGACCGCTGGGAAAGCGTCCTTGCCCGCAGGCTCGAACTTGATGCCCCGTACCGCTGACATCGCACGGCGGGCGCAGCACCGGCCAGCCCCGTCATGCCAGCAGGAGGAAACATCCATGCTGCAGGAAGCTCACCCATGATGACCCAGATTGTCTTTTACGTTTTTGCGGCGGTTCTGGTCCTGTCCGCCACCATGGTGGTGTGCGCGCGCAACCCCGTGCATTCGGTACTGTTCCTCATCCTTGCATTCTTCAATGCGGCGGGGCTGTTCCTGATTGCGGGGGCCGAATTCCTCGCGATGACGCTGGTGATTGTCTATGTCGGCGCGGTCGCGGTCCTGTTCCTGTTCGTAGTCATGATGCTGGATGTCAATTTCGCGCGGATGCGTGAAGGCGTACAGCGCTACGCGCCCATTGGTGGCGTGGTTGGCGGCGTGCTGCTGGTTGAACTGATCATGGCGTTCACCCGCTGGCGCGTGGCGTCCAATATTGATCAGGTCGGGCACATTGTTCCGTCGTCGCCCACGCGTACCAATACGGCGGCGCTGGGGGACGTGCTTTATACCCACTACATCTTTCTGTTCCAGTCCTGCGCACTGGTGCTGCTGGTGGCCATGATCGGCGCAATCGTACTGACGCTGCGTGACCGGCCGACCGGACGTCGCCAGAACATCGACCGCCAGCATGACCGCACGCCCGCCGACAGCCTGGAAATGCTGCAGGTTCCGCTGGGCGTGGGTGTTGCGGCACAGGGCGGCTTCCTGCGTCCGCATACGTCATACGACGTGGCGTCCGTCCCCGGCAGCTATGGCACGCAGGCGTGGCGTGAACAGGAAATGGAAGAAGAAACACAAACCGCGCTGGTGGTCATTACCCCTGCGGCAGGCACGAAAGGACAGGACAATGCATAGCGCGATTGAGGGGATTGGTCTTGGGCCATACCTGAGCATTGGCGCAATCCTGCTGGTTCTGGGCGTGTTCGGCATTTTCGTGAACCGCAAGAACGTCATCATCATTCTGATGTCGATCGAACTGATCCTGCTTTCGGCCAATATCAATTTCGTGGCGTTTTCGGCTGCTACCGGCGACCTGTCGGGGCAGGTGATGACCCTGTTCGTGCTGACCATCGCGGCGGCGGAATCCGCCATCGGGCTGGCCATTGTCACGGTCTATTTCCGTAATCGCGGCTCGATCGAAGTCGATGATATCACGATGATGAAGGGGTAAGGGAAATGCAGACGGCATCCTTCCTTTTTGAAGTAGCGGTGTTCGCGCCCCTTATCGGCTTTCTGGTGGCGGGCTGTTTCGGTCACCTGATGGGTGACGGGGCGGCGCGGCTGACCACGATCGGCCTCATGACCTGTTCGGCGCTGGCGGCCATTGGCGTGCTGGGGTTCGAGATGGGCGATGTGGGCACGTTTGTCGTGCCGGTGGCCGACTGGGTCCATGCCGCGGGTTTCCGTGCCGACTGGCAGCTGCGCATGGACATGCTTTCGGTCAGCGTGGTGGCCATGGTTACCGTTGTTTCCCTGCTGGTGCATGTGTACAGCGTGGGCTACATGGCTCATGAAGCGCGGCCGGTGTACCGCTTCTTCTCCTACCTGTCGCTGTTCACGTTCGCCATGCTCATGCTGGTGACGTCGGACAACCTGCTGCAGCTGTTCTTTGGCTGGGAAGGGGTGGGTCTGGCCAGTTACCTGCTGATTGGCTACTGGTACGACCGGCCATCCGCCTGTGCCGCCGCCATCAAGGCGTTTGTGGTCAACCGTGTGGCGGACCTGTTTTTCCTTGTCGGAATTTCGCTGATCTTCATCCGGCTGGGCAGCGTGTCGTATGAGGAAATCTTTGCCGCCATTCCCTACCATGTGAATGACACGTTCGTGCTGTTCGGCACGCATCCGCTGTATGAAGTCATTGCCACGCTGCTGTTCATCGGGGCCATGGGCAAGTCGGCGCAGCTGTTCCTGCACACATGGCTGCCTGATGCGATGGAGGGGCCAACCCCGGTTTCCGCCCTGATCCATGCGGCAACCATGGTCACGGCGGGCATCTTTCTTATGGTGCGTATGTCGCCGCTGGTGGAACTGGCCCCGGTAACGCGCGACCTGATCGTGCTGGTTGGGGGCACCACCAGCTTCTTTGCCGCGACCGTGGGGCTGGTGCAGCCCGACATCAAGCGCACCATTGCCTATTCCACCTGTTCGCAGCTGGGCTACATGTTCGTGGCCGTTGGTGTCGGGGCCTATCAGGCGTCCATGTTTCACCTGACCACGCATGCATTTTTCAAGGCGCTGCTGTTCCTTGGCGCGGGCTGCGTGATCCATGCCGTACATGATGAACAGGACATGTTCCGCATGGGCGGGCTGTGGCGGAAAATCCCTTTCACCTATGCCGCCATGTGGATCGGCAGCCTTGCACTGGCCGGTATCTTTCCCTTTGCCGGTTACTGGTCAAAGGATGCGATCCTGGAGGCCGCATGGATGTCGGACAGCACCATGGGCCATTATGGCTGGGTCATGGGGTGCATCACCGCATTCCTGACTGCGCTGTACAGCTGGCGCCTGATCTTCCTTGTGTTCCATGGCAAGCCGCGGGAGGCGCACCTGCATGACGGCGCGCATGAAAGCCCGGCGTCCATGCTGCTGCCGGTGGGGCTGCTGTCCGTGGGTGCGGTGATTGCGGGTATCGTGCTGGAACCGTTCTATATCGGCAGCCACCAGGCAGCGTTCTGGAACGGGGCGATTGCCGCAATTCCCGGTCATGACGTGATTGAACGTCTTGAACAGACGCCCGGCTTCATAGCACTGGTGCCGACATTCGCCGCCGTATTCGGCATCGTCGTGGCCTATGTCTGCTATGTCGCAAGCCCCGGCATTCCGGCCGCACTCGCGCGCAGCCTGCGTCCGCTTTACCTGTTCCTGCTGAACAAATGGTATTTCGATGAACTGTATGACGTGGCCATCATCCGCCCCTATCGCGCGGTTGCGCGTCTGTTGTGGAAGGGCGTGGATGAAGATGTGGTCGAAGGCATACCCGAAGGGCTGGCCCGCCTGACCGCAGGCAGTGCGGGGCAGGCCGTGCGCATCCAGACCGGGTCGATGGCGGTCTATGCCTTTTCCATGCTGATCGGGCTGGTGGTGCTGCTGACCACCATGCTGTTCTTCCGCTAACCCCAGGCATGTCAGGGCCAATACCAATGAACTGGACACTTGCGCTGCCCGAAATCGTGCTGGCCCTGTCGGGGCTGGTCATCCTGCTTGCCGGGGTGATGCAACGGCGCGGGCAGGCCTTCTTTTCCTGTGCGATGATGACGCTGCTGGCTCTGGTGGTCACGGGCATCCTTGTCGTGTTTTCGCCCGATGGCACCGGGTACAACCACATCTTCATCAATGACGGCTTCGCCCGTTTCATGAAGGTGCTGAGTTTGACAGGGGCCGCCCTTTCAGTCGTGCTGAGCGTAGGGTACGCGCGGGAAATGGAAATCGACAAGTTCGAATTCCCTGTCCTGATCGCGTTTTCCACGCTGGGCACGATGATCATGGCGTCATCGGGAAATCTCATGACGCTGTTTGTCGGGCTGGAACTGTCTTCGCTGTCTATCTACATCCTGTGCGCCTTTGCCCGTGACCGGGTAACGGCGGCGGAAGCGGGGCTGAAGTATTTCGTGCTGGGATCGCTGGCGTCGGGGCTGCTGCTGTATGGCATCTCGCTGGCATACGGTTTTGCCGGAACGATGGAATATGCCGGCCTGCAGCAGGCCGTGCGCGGTAGTGCGGTGCTGCCCGCGGGGCTTATGGTAGGCATTGTGTTCGTGCTGGTGGGACTGTGCTTCAAGCTGTCCATGGTGCCGTTCCATATGTGGACGCCCGATGTGTACCAGGGTGCGCCCACGTCGGTCACCGCCTATATGGCCGGTGCGCCCAAGATCGCGGCATTCGCGGTGCTGCTGCGCGTCATGGCCGGTCCCTTTGGCAGCATGACGCCGCAGTGGCAGTTGCTGATTGAAATCGTTTCCGCCGCGTCCATGGTGTTCGGGTCGCTTGCGGCCATTCCGCAGGGCAATATCAAGCGGCTCATGGCGTATTCCTCCATCGGGCACATGGGTTACGCCATGATCGGCATGGCGGCCGGCACGGCAGAGGGCACGCGCGGTACGCTGGTCTATCTGGTGACCTATCTGTTCATGAATGTCGGTGCGTTCGCGGGCATTGTCGCCATGCGCCGCAAGGGGCATGCGGTCAGCCGGATCAGCGACCTGTCCGGTCTGGGCCGCACGGATCCGGGCATGGCACTGGCCATGGCGGTGTTCATGTTCTCCATGGCGGGCGCGCCGCCGCTGGCCGGGTTCTTTGGCAAGCTTATGGTATTCTATGCCGCGATCAACGCGCATCTTTACGGGCTTGCGGCAATCGGTATCATCAGCAGCGTGATCGGGGCGTATTACTATATCCGGATCGTCAAGATCATGTTTTTCGATGCCGCCGCCCCGGCGCTGGACCGCTCGCCTGTTTCCGTGTCGTTCGTATCGGTGGGGATGGGGCTGGTGACCACATTCTTCGTGGTGGGGCTTGGTCCTGTCGCAACAGCGGCACAGGCGGCGGCGAGCGCATTGTTCAGGTAACGCATGACCCAGCCCGCCCGCCGTCCGTCCATTGTCCCGATCCCCCGTGGCGGCGGGGCCGCATGGCGGATGGAGGTGCATGACAGGCTGGGATCAACATCCGACCTGTGCAAGGCCCGGCTTGAGGCGGGCGAAAGGGAGGATGGTGTTGCCATACTCGCGCTGGAACAGACGGCGGGACGTGGCAGCCGGGGGCGCGAATGGAACGATCCCGGTGGCAATCTGGCCCTGTCGGTCATGCTGGTGGGGCAGGGGGCGGACGTGCCGGTGGGGCTATGGCCCTTCATTGCGGGACTTGCACTGTATGACGCCATTACAGGTTACGTGCCCGCCGGTCATACGCTGGAACTGAAATGGCCCAATGACCTGCTGCTGGATGGGGGCAAGATGGCCGGTATCCTGATCGAAACCGGGATCGGGGCAGGGGGGTCGTGGCAGGTGATCGGCATTGGGGCCAACCTGCGCGCCAGACCCGATATCGCAGGCCGCACGCTGTCCTGCCTGGCGGACTGCCAGGCCGATGTGCCGGCGGCACCCGACGTGGCGTACAGGCTTCTGCACCATCTGGACCTGTGGCTGTCGCGTTACCGGGCCCATGGATTTGGCGCCATCCGTGCGGCGTGGCTGGAACGCGGGCACGCGATCGGCACACCCATACGGGTTACGGCAGGAAACCAGCAGTTTACCGGCACGTTTGCAGGGTTGGGGGATGACGGTATCCTGTTGCTGCGCACGTCCGAAGGGGTGCGGCGCGTGGTGACGGGGGAAGTGCTGCTGGCCCCTGCGAACCCAGAATAATCGGCCCCAGCCAAGGAAAGAGATTTAAGTTGGCGGGATTACATGATAATCCCATGCGTGATTTTATGGCGAAAGGTGTCGAGCGCCGTTCCCCCATACCGGGCGGGATGGGCTGCTCCACCCGACGTCACCAGGGCAGGCGGACCGGCGACAGGCTGGCGCCGGACAGGATTTTGGCCCCGACCGGGCTGACAGCAGGGCACGTACAACGGCACGGAACGGGCGTTCCTGTGCCATTTTTCAAACGCATCTGAAACCATGGTAACTGATACAGGATTTATTGATGAATGATATGACAGGCGTTTCATTCCTTCCGTTAGGCGGGACAGGCGAAATCGGCATGAACCTCAACCTGTACCGGCAGGGTGAGGCATGGCTTGCGGTGGATTGTGGCATCGGCTTCAGCGGCAATGACACGCCGGAAGCGGAAATCATCCTGCCAGACCCGGTTTTCATTGCCGAACGCAGGGACAGGCTGACCGGGCTGGTGGTCACCCACGCGCATGAAGACCATCTGGGCGCGATCGCCCATCTGTGGCCGCAGCTTGGCTGCCCGGTCTATGTCACGCCGTTTGCAGCCGCCGTGCTGCGCCGCAAGCTGGGGGAAGCCGGGCTGTTGCAGCAGGTGCCCATTCATGTGGTCGCCCCCGGCAGCGCCTTTACGGTCGGGCCGTTTGACCTGCGCTTCGTCTCGGTCACGCATTCGGTGCCGGAATCGCAGTCGCTGGTGCTGCGCACGCCGCAGGGCATCATTGTCCATACCGGTGACTGGAAGATCGATCCCGATCCGCAGGTGGGGCCGCCGACCGACCTTGAAACCTTTGCTGAACTGGGGCGTGAGGGCGTGCTGGCCATGGTGTGCGACAGCACCAATGTCCGCACCGAAGGCCCGTCTGCATCCGAAGCCGACGTGCGGCGCGAGATGACGCGTCTCATCGCCTCGCTTGAGGGGCGGATCGCGGTGACCTGCTTCGCCAGTAACGTCGCCCGCGTGGAAACGCTGGCCATGGCGGCAAAGGCCGCTGGCCGCCGCGTGGCCGTGGTCGGGCGCAGCCTGCGCAACCTTGAGGTCGCAGCGCGTGAATGCGGTTACCTGTCGGATGTGCCGCATTTCCTGTCGGAACAGGACGCCAATTCCATCCCCGACAACCAGATCCTGCTGATCGTGACCGGCAGCCAGGGCGAACCCCGTTCCGCCCTGTCGCGTATCGCGGCCGACACCCACCCCAACATTGCGCTGGGTGAAGGGGATACGGTCATTTACAGCAGCCGCATGATCCCCGGTAACGAGCAGGCCGTGATTCAGGTGCAGGACAGCCTGACCCGTCGCGGCGTGCATGTGATTACTGACAAGGATCACCTTGTGCACGTATCGGGCCACGCCACGGGTGGCGACGTGCGCAGGCTGTATGACCTTGTGCGCCCGCGTTTCCTGATCCCGGTGCATGGTGAATGGCGTCACCTGACAGCCAATGCCGCCATTGCGCAGGAACTGAATATCGAACCCGTGCTGCTGGAAGATGGCGATATCCTCGACATCCGCGCCGATGGGGTCGAAATTGGCGATACCGCTCCCACCGGGCGTCTGGTGCTGGATGGCGGACGTATTCTGCCCATGAATGGTGGCGTGCTGTCGGCGCGGCGGCGGATGCTGTTCAACGGCATGGTGCTTGGCAGCTTCGCTGTGGATGACGAAGGCTACCTGATCGGCGACCCGAAGGTCAGCGCGCCCGGCCTGCTGGATGCCGAAGACCCCGAAACACAGCGCGTGACCGAAGAATTCGGCAATGCGCTGGACGAGATCCCTGATGAACTGCGTGAAAACGACACCACCTTCCGCGAAGCGGCCAAGACCGCCCTGCGTCGTGCGCTGGGTCGCAAGCTGCAGAAGCGTCCGCTGGTCGATGTGCATCTGCTGCGGGTATAGTTGATGGAAGTTTCTGGTAACCACCTTTTTCAAAAAAGGCGGCGTTCTTTGGAAGCTTTTTGAAAAAAGCTTTACCAAAAACTTCTTTAAATGATTATGGCAGGGAACGGACGGACCGTTTCCTGCCATTATTTTTTTGGTACGTTTTCCCTAAACCCGGCGTCTTGTGTGCAACCAGATTTGCCTGCGCAGCTTAGCTCCGGGGCGGGGTTGCCGCCATGCCTCATCACGCGGATGTTTACGCCCTATCGGGCTTTGGCCATCACGCTTCGGTGTGGCCGGGGGGGATATCACACATATGCCCCATTCCACGGGCGTTGTGATTGGTCTAGGGTCCGCAGCATTATCGGTTCTCATACTTCAAGGTTCATACGGATATGCGTCTGTCCCGCAGTTTTCTGCCGACCCTCAAGGAAAATCCGGCCGAGGCCCAGATCACGTCACACCGGCTCATGCTGCGTGCGGGCATGATTCGCCAGACAGCCGCAGGCATCTATGCCTGGCTGCCGACCGGCCTGCGGGTGCTGCGCCATATCGCGAATATCGTACGCCACGAACAGGATGCCGTGGGCGCGCAGGAACTGCTGATGCCCACCATGCAGTCGGCTGATCTGTGGAAGCGTTCAGGCCGGTATGACGCCTACGGGCCGGAAATGCTGCGCATCCGTGACCGCCATGAACGTGACATGCTGTTCGGGCCGACCAACGAGGAAATGATCACTGACCTGTTCGGACAGGCGGTCAAGTCCTACAAGGAACTGCCGCAGGTCCTGTACCAGATCCAGTGGAAGTTCCGTGACGAGGTGCGTCCCCGCTTCGGCGTGATGCGCGGGCGCGAATTCTACATGAAGGACGCCTACAGCTTCGACCTTGATCATGCATCCGCTGTCGATACCTATCGCCGCATGATGCTGGCCTATCTGCGCACGTTCCAGCGTCTGGGCGTGCGCGCGATCCCGATGCGCGCCGATACCGGGCCAATTGGCGGGGAACTGAGCCACGAATTCCTGATCCTTGCCCCGACGGGGGAAAGTGGCGTGTTCTTTGACAGCGCACTGGAGGACCAGGACTGGCTGGGCGAGAACGTTGACCTCAATGACCGGGCATCGCTTGAAAAGTTCTTCACCGGCATGACGTCGTTCTATGCCGCGACGGATGAGATGCATGACGCGGATGCATGGGCAAAAGTGCCCGCCGAACGCCAGCGCGAGGGCCGTGGCATCGAGGTCGGGCATATCTTCAACTTCGGGCGCAAATATACCCGGTCCATGGATATTGCCGTAAGCGGTCCTGACGGCGCGCCGCTGTATCCGGAAATGGGTTCTTACGGCATTGGCGTGTCGCGCCTTGTCGCCGCGATCATTGAAGCCAGCCATGATGACAACGGCATTATCTGGCCCGCTTCCGTCGCCCCCTTCCGGGCTGCCATCATCAACCTGAAGAATGGTGACGCGCAGTGCGACGCCATTTGTGAAAAGCTGTATGCGGCCGCCCCTGACGATCTGCTGTATGACGACCGCGCCGAACGCGCGGGGGCCAAGTTTGCTGATGCCGACCTGCTGGGCCATCCGTGGCAGCTGATTGTCGGTCCGCGCGGGGCGAAGGATGGCAAGGTGGAAGTGAAGAACCGCCGCACGGGTGAGCGCACCGAGGAAACGGTGGATGCGGCGCTGGCCCTTATCGCGAAAATACGCGCCTGATGTTTGGCCCCTTCGAGCGGATGGTCGCCGGGCGGTACCTGCATGCCCAGCGGGGGGAGCGGTTCGTTTCCGTCATCGCGATCTTCTCGCTTGTGGGGATCGCGCTGGGTGTCGCCACGCTGATTATCGTCATGTCGGTCATGAACGGGTTCAAGGCCGACCTGCTGGGTCGTATCCTCGGCCTGAATGGAGATCTCAGCGTATTTGGCGTGACACGCACCATCAGTGATTATGATGATGTGGCGGCCCGGGTGCGCAGGGTGCCGGGTGTTGTCTCGGCGGCGCCTCTGGTTGAATCGCAGGTGCTGCTCAATTCCGGCAGCTACAATGCGGGCGGACTGGTGCGCGGCATGACGCGGGCCGACCTGCTGGCGCTGCATGAAGTCAGCGACAACCTTGTCGCGGGGTCCGTGGACGACTTTGGCGCGGATGACACCATCATCGTCGGCACCACGCTGGCGGAACGCGCGGGACTGACGATCGGCGGCAGGCTGACGCTGGTTTCCCCGCAGGGGGCGGCGACCGCATTTGGCACCATGCCGCGCGTGCGTGCCTATCGCGTGGTGGCCATATTCGATGCCGGGGTGAATGACTATAATGCCAGCTATGTCTTCCTGCCGCTGCATGCGGCTCAGGTGTATTTCCAGCTACCGGGGCAGGTGACGCAGGTGCAGGTCATGACCCGGGACGCGGAAAATGTCAGCCCCATCCGTCAGGCGATCGAGAAGGTCATGGATGGCAATGTGCGCGTCATGGACTGGACGCAGAGCAACAATGCCTTCTTCGGCGCGGTGCAGGTGGAACAGAACGTGATGTTCCTGATCCTGACGCTGATCATCCTTGTCGCCGCCTTCAACGTGATTTCATCGCTGATCATGATGGTCAAGGACAAGGGCGCGGATATTGCCGTACTGCGCACCCTTGGGGCCACGCGCGGGGCGATCATGCGTATCTTCCTCATGTGCGGGGCGTCAGTGGGGGTGACCGGCACGTTTGTGGGTACCGGGCTGGGCATCGTGTTCTGCCTGAATATCGAACATATCCGCCAGCTTCTGCAGCGCATCACAGGCACCAACCTGTTCAATCCCGAGGTCTATTATCTGGAACATCTGCCCGCCAGGCTGATCTGGTCGCAGGTGATCGAAGTGATCGTGATGGCGCTGGTGCTGTCGCTGCTGGCGACGCTGTATCCGTCATGGCGGGCTGCGAAAACCGACCCGGTGGAGGCCCTGCGCCATGAGTGATGTCCTGAATGCCGCCCCACCGCTACGCATGGATGGTGTCGTGCGCCGTTATGTCAGTGGAGAGGAAACGCTGGATGTGCTGCGCGGCGCGGATCTGACGCTGCACGCCGGTGAGATCGTGGCCCTTGTCGCACCGTCGGGCACGGGTAAGTCCACGCTGCTGCATCTGGCGGGGCTGCTGGAAAAGCCGGATGCGGGCTGTGTCATGGTGGCGGGGCAGGATGCGGGTGCGCTGATGGATGCCCGGCGCACCGAAATCAGGCGCGACCGGATCGGGTTCGTGTACCAGTTCCATCATCTGCTGGCTGAATTCAGCGCGCGTGAAAACGTCATGCTACCGCAGATGATCGCGGGCATTGCGCGCAGGGCCGCACGTGCGCGGGCGGATGAACTGCTGTCCATTTTCGGGCTGGCGCACCGGCTGGATCACCTGCCGGGCAAGCTGTCGGGAGGGGAAAAGCAGCGCGTGGCCATTGCACGCGCACTGGCCAACCGTCCGCATGTCCTGCTGGCTGACGAGCCGACGGGCAACCTGGATGTGAATACGTCTGATGCGGTGTTCGACGCGCTGCTGGAAACCGTGCGGGCCCACGGGGTCGCCGCCCTGATCGCAACCCATAACATGGACCTTGCACGCCGCATGGACCGTATCGTGACCCTTCGTGACGGGCTGGTTGTGCCGGTGGAAAACACGGCGGCCTGATTTCGGTCGCCGCAGGCACCAGCAGGTACCTGTCCTGTTCACGGGATATGGGGCAGCGTACGGAGCGCTCCGATCGCCTCGTACCGTTGTGCAGGAAAATGGATGAAAGCAAAGTTTCATGCAGCGACCTGACCTTCTGCCTGTCAGAAGGTCAGGTACACGCCATCTTCGTCTTCCATGCCATTCTGATCAAGTGACCCGCTTCGCCATTGCGTCTGCATGCGGGATGGGGAGTGCACATTGAAGGTGGAGTGCGGTAGAATGACCGTATGTCCCATGCCGATTTCGTCCACCTGCGTGTCCACTCCGCCTATTCCCTCAGCCAGGGGGCCATCCGCGTGCCTGAACTGGTGGCGCTGGCGCATGACATGCGCATGCCTGCCGTCGCCATTACCGATACGGGCAACATGTTCGGCGCGCTGGAATTCTCGCAATATTGCGGGAAAAAGGGCGTGCAGCCCATTATCGGCTGCCAGGTGGGCCTGCCGTCACGCAGTGACAAGCCCGGCAGCCCGGCGGAACCCGTGGTGCTGCTGGCGCGCAATGCGGAGGGGCTGGCCAATTTGCAATTCCTGTCCTCGGCGGGGTTTCTGCAACACGAAACGGACGAACCGACCGTTACGCTCGACCTGTTATGCGAACGCGCGGCCGGGCTGTTCCTGCTGACGGGCGGCAGCCGGGGGCCATTGTTCCACATGCTGGCCGAAGGGCAGGAGCGGGAGGCCGCGCGCCTCATGGACCGGCTGCATGAAGCCTATGGCAGCCACATGGCGGTGGAACTGCACCGGCATGGGCAGGCGGCGGAACGTGCTGTGGAACCGGGCATGATCGCCATGGCCGACCGTATGGGCCTGCCGCTGGTGGCCACCAATGAATGCTTCTTTCCCAAGCCGGACATGTACGAGGCGCATGATGCGCTGCTGTGTATCGCGCAGGGCCGCACCATGGCCGAACGCGACCGCTGGCGGGTAACGCCCGAACACTGGTTCAAGCCGCCGGAGGTCATGCGCGAACTGTTCGCCGACCTGCCCGAAGCCTGCGACAACACGCTGGACATCGCGCGCTGCTGCGCCATAGCGGTGGAGACGCGCAAGCCCCTGCTGCCGGTCTGCCCCAAGGTGGAAGAAGGCCAGACCGAAGAACAGACCTTGCGGCACATGGCCGTGACCGGCCTGAAAAACCGTCTGTCGCGCATGACTGTCGATGACGAGACCCGGACGAAATACGAGGAACGCCTGGCATTCGAACTCGATATCATCGCCCAGATGGGTTTTCCCGGTTATTTCATGATCGTGGCCGACTTCATCCAGTGGGCCAAGGCGCATGACATACCCGTGGGGCCAGGGCGCGGGTCGGGTGCGGGGTCGCTGGCGGCATGGGCGCTGACCATTACCGATATCGACCCCATTCCCTTCAACCTGCTGTTCGAACGGTTTCTGAACCCCGAACGTGTGTCGATGCCTGACTTCGATATCGATTTCTGTCAGGACCGGCGTGATGAGGTCATTCGCTACGTCCGTAACGAATACGGCCCCGACCGCGTGGCCCAGATCATCACGTTTGGTAAATTGCAGGCGCGTGCGGCGGTACGTGACGTGGGGCGCGTACTGGGCCTGCCATTCGGCATGGTCAACCGCGTGGCTGAACTGATCCCCAATAACCCGGCCCAGCCGGTCACCCTGAAACAGGCGATCGAGGGGGAGCCGCGGCTGCAGGAAATGCGTGACGAGGATGAGGCCATCCGCCGGCTGATGGAAATCGGCCAGCAACTGGAGGGCCTGTTCCGCCATGCCAGTACCCATGCTGCCGGTGTTGTGATTGGCGACCGCGAACTGGTGGAACTGGTGCCGCTGTACCGCGACCCCAAGAGTGATATGCTGGTCACGCAGTACAACATGAAATTCGTGGAGCAGGCGGGGCTGGTCAAATTCGACTTCCTTGGCCTGACCACGCTGACCATCCTGCAACGTGCGGTGCAGTTCCTGCACGGCATGGGGGTCGAGGTCGATCTGTCGGCCCTGCCACTGGATGACGAACTGACCTACGACATGCTGGCGCGCGGCGATACCGGCGGCGTATTCCAGTTCGAAGGCGCTGGCATGCGCGACGTGCTCAAGCAGATGCGCCCGACCCGGCTGGAAGACCTGATTGCCGCCGTGGCGCTGTACCGTCCCGGTCCCATGGCCAACATTCCCGATTACTGCAGGCGCAAGCATGGTGAGCCGTGGGAGCCGCCGCACGAGGAAATCCGCGAGATCCTGGAAGAGACCTACGGTATCATGGTCTATCAGGAACAGGTCATGCAGATTGCCCAGAAAATGGCGGGCTACAGCCTGGGCGGGGCCGACCTGCTGCGGCGCGCCATGGGCAAGAAGATCCGCGCGGAAATGGACCGCCAGCGCGTGATCTTTACCGAAGGGGCGATGAAGCGCGGGATCGAGCGCGAAAAGGCTGCCGAGGTGTTCGACCTCATGGCCAAGTTCGCCGATTACGGGTTCAACAAATCCCATGCCGCCGCCTACGCGCTGGTGTCGTACCAGACGGCGTGGATGAAGGCGAACCATCCCGTCGCCTTCATTGCGGCCTGCATGTCGCTTGCGCGTGAAAAGACCGACAAGCTGGCGGGCCTGCGACAGGAAGCCGACCGGCTGGGCATTCCCATCCTGCCGCCTGACATCAATGCCTCTGGCCCCGATTTTACGGTGGAAAAACTGCCCGATGGCAAAGGCTATGGCATCCGCTACGCGCTGGCCGCGGTAAAAAAGGTCGGTCTGAGCGCCATGCAGTCGCTGGTGGCGGTGCGCGGTGACAGGCCCTTTACCGACCTTGAGGATCTGGCAGCCCGTCTTGACCCTAAACAGGTCAACAAGATGCAGTTGGAAAACCTTGCCCGCGCGGGGGCATTTGACACCATCCTGCCAAACCGCGCACAGGCCTGCGGGGGGGCTGAAACCGTGATGCGGCGCGCGCAGGCCAATGCGCAGGAAGCCGCCAGCGGCCAGATCGGGCTGTTCGGCGGCAGTGCCAGCACGCCGGCGCAGCGTGAACCGCTGCGCCTGCCACGCTGCGCCGACTGGCCTGAATTCGAACGGCTGAACATGGAAGCCGACGCCATCGGTTTCCACCTGACCGGGCATCCGCTGGATTCCTACGGCCCGCTCATGCGCAGGCTGGGGGCGGTCAGGGCCACGGGGCTGGAGGCGGCAGCGCAGGCGGGTATCGGTCGCGTCAAGATCGCGGGCTGTGTGGTGGACCGCAAGGAGCGCCCCACGCGCACGGGTAACAAGATGGCGTGGGTGCGCCTGTCCGATGCGTCGGGTGGGTGTGAGATTACCTTCTTTTCAGAAGTGCTGTCACGGTCGCGTGAAATCCTTGTGGCGGGCAATGCGGTGGTGGTTACGGCGGACCTGAAGCTGGAAGGCGAGGCGCTGCGTATCACGGCATCCGACGTGATGGAGCTGGAGCAGGCTGCGGCGGAGGCCGCGGCGGAACTGCGCATCTGGTTCGACCGGGCGGACGCGCTGGAACCGATCCGTGACGTGTTGCAGGACAATGGCAATGGGCGGGGCCGTGTGATCCTGCTGCCATCGGTTGCGGAAACGCGCGATGTGGAACTGACGCTGGCCGAGCGTTACCGCGTAACCCCCCGCGTGGCGCAGATGATCAAGGCCATTGAAGGGGTGGGCAGGGTCGAGCAGTTCTGAACCCCGGCCCGGCGGCCGGGGCGTGCCATGAACCTTGCATGTGCCGGGCCGGGGTGCCATACGCAACCCCTGTCAGTTTTTTTCATTGTCCCTGTCGACGCAATGCCGGATACAGAATGGACCAGACCAATCCCGCTACCACCCTGTCGCACCAGCATGTCAGCTTTCCTGACGGATTGCAGCTGGACTGTGGCTTCCACCTTGCCCCGGTGGATGTGGCGTACCGTACCTATGGCACCCTGTCGCCCGCGCGTGACAATGCGATCCTTGTCTGCCATGCGCTGACAGGCGACCAGTATGTGGCCGACCCCCATCCCCTGACCGGCAAGCCCGGATGGTGGGGACGCATGGTCGGTCCGGGCCTGCCGATTGATACCGACCGTTTCTTCGTCATCTGCATCAATGTGCTGGGCGGGTGCATGGGCACGACCGGCCCGCGCAGCCTGCGGGTGAACGAAGACGGGACGGAGGAGCCATGGGGCACCGATTTCCCTGCCATCACCATCCGTGACATGGTACGCGCGCAGCATCTTCTGGTCGCACATATGGGCATTGACCGCCTGCTGGCGGTGGTTGGCGGATCCATGGGCGGCATGCAGGTGCTGGAATGGTGCGCAACCTATCCGGAGCAGGTGTTCGCGGCCATGCCTATTGCGACATCCCCCTTCCATTCGGCGCAGAACATCGCCTTCAACGAAGTCAGCCGCCAGGCCATATTCGCCGACCCGCAATGGCATGGGGGGCGGTACTGGGAATGTAACGAGATCCCGGCCCGCGGGCTGGCGGTCGCGCGCATGATGGCGCACATCACCTACCTGTCCGAAGCGGCGCTGACACGCAAATTCGGCCGCCGCGTGCGCACGACTCCCGGGCGTGGGGCCGCAGGGGGACCGGGCGCGCTGTTTGGTGAGATGTTTGAGGTGGAAAGCTACCTGCGTCACCAGGGATCGACCTTCGTGCGGCGGTTTGACGCCAATTCCTACCTGACGATCACGCGCGCGATGGATTATTTCGACCTCGGGGCCGAGCATGATGGTGACATGTCGCGTCCGTTCCAGGGCACGCGCACGCGCTTCTGCATCATATCGTTTTCGTCTGACTGGCTGTTCCCCACGTCGCAGGCGCGGCTTCTGGCGCGTGCGCTCAACCAGGTCGCGGCAAACGTATCCTTTGTCGAGATCGATAGTGACAAGGGTCATGATGCCTTCCTGCTGGATGAACCTGATTTCGACCGGACCATCCGTGGCTTCCTGTGCGGGGCAGCCGAACATGCGGGGATTGGCTGACCATGCGGCTTGATCAGCGCCTGATCGCGGGCATGATCCGTCCCCGGACCCGCGTGCTGGATGTGGGCAGTGGTGACGGCGCGCTGCTGGACTACCTGTTCCGCAACAGCGGGTGTGATGCGCGCGGGATCGAGATCGACATGCGCGAGGTTACGCGTTCTGTTGCCCATGGCCTGCCGGTCATGCACGGGGACGCGGACCACGACCTTGTCCATTACCCCGACAATGCGTTTGATTACGTGGTGCTGCAGCGCACCCTGCAGGCGGTCGAACGCCCGCGGGAGGTGCTGCGCCAGATGCTGCGTATCGGGCGTTACGCCATCGTGTCATTCCCCAATTTCGGCCACTGGCGGTTGCGCATGCAGCTTCTGATGCGCGGGCGCATGCCCATGACCAGCGTGTGGAGCACGCCGTGGTACGACACGCCCAATATCCACCCGTGCACGATCCTCGACTTTTTGACGCTGTGCCGGGACGAGGGTTATGTTGTCCAGCAGTGGATGGCTGTTGATGAAGATGGCGAGCGCGCACCGTGGCGGCGTTCGATCCGGCTGGCCAACCTGTTTGGGGAACAGGCGCTGTTTCTGTTACGGCGCAAGGATACCCCCCATAAATAAAGTCGCCACGGTGGGGAGATGTGACAGTGGATACTCTTGAGGCCATCCGGACCCGGCGCGCCATCCGTGCGTATGACCCGGATCACGCGATAAGCCCGGCGGAACTGCATGAACTGCTTGCAGCCGCGCGCCGTGCGCCTTCGGCATTCAATATCCAGCACTGCCGTTTCGTGGTGGTGCGCGATCCGGCCCTGCGTCATGAACTGCGCAAGGTGGCGTGGGACCAGCCCGATGTGACCGATGCCTCCGCCCTGATCGTGATCTGTGCCGACCGTGATGCGTGGAAGAAGGACCCGGCCCGTTATTTCGATGGCGCGCCCGATGACGTGAAGCAGCGCATGGCGGAGATGATCCGGGGTTATTACGAAGGCCGCGAATGGGTCCAGCAGGACGAAACCATGCGCAGCGCGGGGCTTGCAGCCCAGACACTCATGCTGGCCGCCACGGCCATGGGCTACCAGTCCTGTCCCATGGACGGGTTTGATTATGACGCGGTCGGCCGCCTGATCAACCTGCCGGCCGACCATGTGGTGGCCATGTTTGTCGTCATCGGCAAGGGCACGGAACATGCCCCGCCGCGCGTGGGCAGGCTGCCTGACAGCGAAGTCATCCTGACCGACCGATTTCCCTCTGCCTGAACCGGCCCGCCCGTAATGGGGGCGCATGAAGGGGGGGCTTGCATGAAAAAGCTTGCGGTCCCCCCCGTAACAATATACAGCCTCAGGCTTGGGAACGGACCGCGCCTGTTCCTTGTGCTGGTTTGATTGCACGTGTCCTTGACGCGGGGGACACGAACAGAAGCAGACTGGACCGGCCTTTATTCCTTACATGATATCCTTGCGACAACAGACCGAGTGCCCCCGTGCATATAAGGGCCGGTGCCGGGTATGTCTGTCAGTTCGCCATCCGGGCATGCAGGTTCCTGCGTGCCCCACGGCCCTGTTTTTTCGCGCCAGGAGGCGCCATTCATGACAACGTTTGCCGATCTTCATCTTGCAGAGCCGCTATTGCGGGCACTGGACGAGGAAGGCTACGCCACGCCCACCCCCATTCAGGCCGGCGCCATTCCCTATCTGCTGGAAGGGCGCGACCTGCTGGGTCTGGCACAGACCGGAACGGGCAAGACCGCGGCCTTCGCGCTGCCGATCCTTGATCGCCTGTTCCGTGAGAAGGGCCGTGCCCATCCCAAGGGCGCACGCGCGCTGGTGCTGGCACCCACACGCGAACTGGCATCCCAGATCGGGGAAAGCTTCGCATCCTATGCCCGCCACATGCGCTTCAGCTACGCTGTCGTATTTGGTGGCGTGGGGCAGGGGCGCCAGATCGAGGCCCTGCGCCGTGGCGTGGACGTGCTGGTTGCAGCCCCCGGCCGCCTGCTGGACCTGATGGGGCAGGGACATGTCGACCTGTCCGGACTTGAAGTCCTGGTGCTGGATGAAGCCGACCGCATGCTGGACATGGGTTTCGTGCGCGATATCCGCAAGATTGTCGCAGCCCTGCCCACCGACCGCCAGACGCTGCTGTTTTCGGCCACCATGCCCAAGACCATTTCCGATCTGGCGCATGGCCTGCTGCGTGATCCCGCCACCGTGCAGGTCACCCCGCCGTCCAGCACGGTGGACCGGATCCGCCAGGCGGTGATGTTTGTCGATACCGGCAACAAGCGCGAGGCGCTGAAGCTGCTGGTGGACTCGCCCAAGGTCGAGCGCGCCGTGGTGTTCACGCTGATGAAGCATGAAGCCAACAAGGTCGCAGCTTTCCTGAGCGAGCATGGCATCACGGCCGAAGCCATTCATGGCAACAAGTCGCAGGGCGCGCGTGAACGCGCCATGTCGGGGTTCCGTTCCGGCAACGTGAAGGTGCTGGTAGCAACCGATATCGCGGCCCGTGGCATTGATGTGGACGACGTGACCCACGTGTTCAATTACGATCTGCCCAATGTGCCTGAAAGTTATGTCCATCGCATTGGCCGCACGGCGCGCGCCGGGCGTGAGGGGTGGGCCGTGTCCCTGTGTGATGCGGAACAGCGGGCGTGGCTGCGCGATATTGAAAAGAATATCGGCAAGAAGATCCCGGTCGTGTCCGAACATCCGTACCATTCGGAAACGGCCGAGAATTCCACCATGCGTCCGCCCGTGCTGGGTGGCGGTGGTCGTGGCCGTGGGGGCGGCGGAGGCCGTCCCGGTGGCGGGCGTTCCGGTGGCGGGGGTCGTCCGGCTGGTGGCGGTCGTCCGCCCGGTGGTGGCCGTGGCGGTCGCCCTGGTGGCGGAGGCCGTTCCGGTGGCGCGGGTCGCCGCGCGGTCTGATCCCGCAGGCGGCGCATTTTTGCCCCGGTGGGCAGGCGCTGCATATGCGATGATATGAAAAAGGCACCCGGTCCTGTGGATCGGGTGCCTTTTTCCGTCTGTCATGATCAGATGATATATGTAAAATGAAATGTTTTATTTAATGAATAAATGGATATGATATTATTACCCGATATCGGATTTATGAATTTCCCTGACTTATACTGTCAACGGGCGTGAGGTTTGTTTTTTTATCCGATATGTAAAAATAAATCGGCATCCCACATAATACCTTGCGGTCACGATGGCACGTCATTTAATGTTCCCTCCCATTAAAAAATCACGGGAAAGAGATACCTTTTAAGCGGAACTGTTTGTCATAAGGAATAAATCATGCCTGCCGCGGGGCGCAATAATGGTCCGTGAAATGTCCCTGCGCGTCTGTTGCATGCATGTGTATCAGCAGTTTTTATTCAGGTCGGTCTGGTTATAAAATATGCTAAGGGAATTGTGGCTGAAGTGGGGCGGTGATGCGTTCATGGCCACGCCGCGCGGGTTGAAGTGGCTTGTCTGCTTTCTGTTGGCTGGAGGGGCGTTTCTCTGCCTGTCTGTTGGCGACATCACCCTTGCCCCGGCACAGCAGGCCTATATTTCCGTGGGTACGATCAGCCTGTTCTTCTTCCTGAACCGGAGGAAGGGGCGGCATGTCACCTGCATCCTCATGATGCTGTCTCTGTTCGTGTCCTTTCGCTATCTGATCTGGCGGCTGGGCAGCACGGTGCAGTTTACCGGCCCGCTGCAGATTGTCATGTCGATAGCCCTGCTGATGGCGGAGGGGTACGCCCTGTCCACCCTGTGCCTGAGCTATTTCCAGATGTCATGGCCCCTGGGCCGCAAGCCGCACCGCCTGCCGGACAACCCTGATGACTGGCCGATGGTGGATGTCTATGTCCCGTCCTATAACGAGGATCTGGAACTGGTGCGTTCGACCGTGCTGGGGGCGATGGACCTGCACTGGCCCGCGGACAAGCTGAATGTCTATATCCTGGATGACGGGCGGCGGAAGTCCTTTTACGATTTCGCCAGGGAATCCGGCGCGGGCTACATCATCCGTTCCGAGAACAACCACGCCAAGGCCGGTAACCTCAACCATGCCATGAAGATCACCAGGGGGGAGTTCGTGGTCATTTTCGACTGCGACCACGTGCCCACCCGGTCCTTCCTGCTCAAGACCATTGGCTGGATGGTGGCGAACCCCAAGCTGGCGCTGCTACAGACGCCGCACCATTTCTATTCCCCAGACCCGTTCCAGCGTAACCTTGCCGCAGGCTATGACGTCCCGCCCGAAGGCAACATGTTCTACGGACTGGTGCAGGACGGCAATGATTTCTGGGATGCCACGTTCTTCTGCGGTTCCTGTGCGGCCATCCGCCGTTCGGCGCTGCTGAGTGTTGGCGGGTTCGCGACCGAAACGGTTACGGAAGATGCCCATACCGCGCTGAAGATGCAGCGCAAGGGGTGGGGGACGGCGTATCTGTGCCAGCCGCTGGCCGGTGGACTGGCGACCGAACGGCTGATCCTGCATATCGGCCAGCGCGTGCGCTGGGCGCGTGGCATGCTGCAGATCATGCGGCTGGATAATCCCATGCTGGGCGGCGGCCTGCGGTGGGAACAGCGGCTTTGCTACCTGTCGGCCATGTCGCACTTCCTGTTTGCCATCCCCAGGGTAACCTTCCTTGTTTCACCGCTGGGGTTCCTGTTTTTCGGGCAGAACATCATTGCGGCATCCCCATTTGCCATCATGGTCTATGCGCTGCCGCATATCTTCCATTCCATCATGACCCTGTCACGGATCGAGGGGCGATGGCGCTATTCCTTCTGGAGCGAAATCTACGAGACATCGCTCGCGCTGTTTCTCATCCGCATCACCATCGTCACCCTGCTGCAGCCGCACAAGGGCAAGTTCAACGTCACCGATAAGGGGGGGCTGCTGGCGCGGGGATATTTTGATTTCAGCGCGGTGTACCCCAATGTCATCATGGCGCTGATCCTGTTTGCGGGGATGGTGCGTGGCATTCTGGGCATGATTTTCCAGTATCACCAGAAACTGGCGTTCCAGTCTTTCGTGCTCAATACGCTATGGATCACCATCAGCCTGATCGTGGTGCTGGCGTCCATTGCGGTGGGACGAGAGACGCGGCAGATCCGGCACAAGCCGCGGGTACGGGTCAAGCTGCCGGTTGATGTCTGTTTTGACGATGGCGCGGTATTCCATGCCCATACGACCGATATCTCGCTGGGCGGGGCGGGTGTGACCCTCAGCCTGCCCGAACAGCTGGAAACCCCGCTGGATATCACCCTGCGCTATAGCAAGCCCGATGACGGGATCGAGGTGGCAGTGCCTGCCACCATACTCGGGCAGCGCGGTTCGTGGCTGCACCTGCAATGGAAAATCGAGACGCTGGAACAGGAACGCCAGATTGTCAGCCTTGTGTTCGGCCGAAGCGATGCATGGCATAACTGGGCCGATTTCAAGGATGACCGACCGTTGAACAGCATATATCAGGTCATAAAAAGCATAGGCGGCCTTCTGTCCCCGCCCTACCTGTGGGATCTCAGCCCGGCGCAGGAAGCTGAAGGAAGTGATGATAGCGTGCACAAGGAAGAAACGCTGGAAAAAAAGAGCCTTGTGGTGCCCCCTGTCCGTCGGGGCATTGGCTATGGCATGACCATGATGGCGGCAGGGATGGGCATGCTGCTGTCGGTGATGATGCCTGCCGTGGCGCAGGACGCTGCTTCGCCCCCGCCCGTGCCGCCAGCTACCACCGCCCCAGCCGGGGCACCCGTGTCGCCCCCGGTTTACAACACGACCGGCGTGTCGCGCCTGACCCCGCTGGGGGATACCAACAGTGGCGATATTCCCCCCGTGGGCAGTATGGCGGACCCGACGCTTGCGGACCGGGTGGCCGATACCGAAATTACGCGCACCATTCCGTTTCATGATCTCGGCCTTGAAAATGGCCCGTTGACCCTGCGCGGCTTTTCGCCATTGCAGGGAATTGACGTGGTGGTGCCGGCCAATCGCGTCGTGACCCATGCGACGCTGAAGCTGTCGGGGGCGATTTCGCCCTCGCTTCTGCCCGAAGCCACGGCGCTGACCATTACCCTGAATGAACAGTATGTCGGCACGATCCGTATCGATCCCGCCCATCCGACTTTCGGGCCGATGGAATTTGCGGTCGATCCGCTTTATTTCACGGGGGACAACAAGCTCAATTTCCATTTTGCCGGTGAATACAGGCGTGATTGCAACGACCTGTACAATGATGTGCTGTGGGCCCAGATATCGGACCAGTCCAGCATTACCCTGACCACCGCGCGGATCGTGCCTGAACGTGACCTGAGCCGGTTGCCGGTACCCTTTTTCGATCCCAACCTGAAGGTGGCCATGCGGGTGCCTGTGGTCATGCCCGCAGAAGTGCCGGGGGAGGACATCATGCGGGCAGGGGGGCTTGTCGCCTCATGGTTTGGCAGGATGGCTGATTCGCGGCAGCTATCCTTTCCCGTGTCGCGCAGCATACCGGCATCGGGCAATGCCATTGAAATCGGCCAGAACATTCCCGTTGATGACCACAGACACATGCCCGCCGGTCCGACGCTGCTGGAAATCGCCAATCCCAATGACAGGTGGGGCACCGTCCTGATCGTAACCGGGCGCACGCCGCATGATGTTGAGATCGCGGCCCGCGCGCTGGTGTTTTCGCCCGATACGCTGGGCAACGTGTCATCTACCGTAGTGCAGGACGTCACCCTACGTCCCCGCAGGCCTTATGATGCCCCGGCCTTCATCCCGACGGATCGCCCGGTGCGCTTTGGTGAACTGGTGACGGCAGGCGACCTGCAGGCTGGTGGCTTCGCGCCCGGTACGCTGCACGTGCCGTTTCACCTGCCACCCGATCTGTATACGTGGCACGGCCTGCCTTTCCTGATGGATCTGTGGGTACGTACACCGGACAGCCCGGTGGTTGATACCAATACTTCCCGTCTGGATGTCAGTCTCAACAACTCCTATCTGCAAAGCTATTCGCTGCTGGGCAACAGCCTGTGGCGCATGTGGTCGGAACGGATGGTCACCCAGCATGCCGGGGCAGTGGGGCATGTCACGGCGCTGCCGTCATGGCTTCTGTTCGGGCAGAATGATCTGCAGTTCAACTTTGATGCCCGTCCGGTGGACCGTGGGGCATGTCACCGTTCGAATGAAGTCAGTAACCTGCGTCTTGGGATTGATTCGGATTCCGTGCTGGATTTCCGGCGTGGGGTGCATTTCACCACCTTGCCCAACCTGTCCTATTTTTCCGAAATCGGGTTTCCGTTTTCGCGTATGGCCGATCTTGGGGAAACCACGGTGGTCCTGCCGCCCACGCCGGATACCGATACGATCGGGGCCTATCTTGACCTGATGGGCTTCATGGGGTCGGTGACATGGTATCCCGCCGCAGGGGTGCATTTTGCCACGACAGCGGATATCGCGAAGAATCCGCCCCCGGGCGATGTGATCCTGCTTGCCCCGGTGCAGCAGATGGGCCCGGCGGCTGCCCTGCTGTCACGTTCGGCATACCAGATTGACGATGGCCATATCCATGTCGGTCAGGATATGGGGCTGCAGGGTATATGGTATATGTTTCAGGACCGTGATGGCAGCGGGCTGCGCAATGGCGTGACCGCCAACCTGAATGCCCCGGTGCACAACGCCGCAATGATGATCGGTGCGGAATCCCCCTATGCCAGCCATCGTTCGGTGCTGGCGCTGCTGGGGGATAATGGCGCCCATATTCATGATCTGGTCACCAGCCTGCATGACCGCAAGGCGCTGTCCAGCCTGCAGGGTGACCTCGTGCTGAAGAATGGTGACAAATTCACGACCTATCGCACATCACCCACCTATACGGTGGGCAGGTTGCCGCTGTGGATGTGGGTGGACTGGTTCCTGTCGCGTCATCCAATCCTGATGTACCTGTGCGGTGTTGCAGGTGCGGTCATGTTGGGGACTGGCGCATGGCTGTGGTTGCGGGCCCGTGCCCGTCGCCGGGTGCGTGAACAGGCCATTGCCGATGAAGCGGCACGCATGGCGGGGCATGTGCCTGAAGACTGATTGGACGGGGCGCGGATAATACATATGTCTGTGCCCCATATGCCTGCCCGGTGGCATGCAGGGACTGCGGATTCTGTAAGCAGTGGAACAGACCTGTCACAGGGATGGCGAGCCAGACCGGTACCGGGTCACGCCCTTTACGCAGGATGCGCCTGGCCTCTTCGTGTTCCAGGCATGCATCTGCCAGCGCGACAGATGGTTAATCACCCAGCGTCAGCATTTTTTCCCGTTTCTGGAATTTGTAGCGGAGCCGCCAGATTTTCTTGCCACTGGCCATGACATGCACAAACAATCCTCCGGCGTCTGCAAGCCGGTATGCTGTGGCTCTGGCGTGGCCGAACGGATTTTCGTGTTGGTCAGTATGTGGATTCTCCCCTTACCCGTTCCCCTGCTTTTTCATGCCCGCTGCGTGCCCACAAGAGGACGGAGCAGCATGAAACAAAATAGGAACAATACGCACAGAGAATGCCGACAGAAGGGCAGAAAACCAGCCTTCTGAAACAGATTGGTATGGGTTGGGATACTGGTTTGGCGGAGAGGGTGGGATTCGAACCCACGGTACGCTCACACGCACGGCGGTTTTCAAGACCGCTGCCTTCAACCGCTCGGCCACCTCTCCATATCGTCTGTTTAGCTAGGTCTGCCGCCGCCGTCTAGATGTTAGCATGCACAAAAACCGCTACATTTATGGGGTCTCTGTGCCGTCTTTTGTGCCGACATGCAGCACGCGGTCCAGTTCATCCGCTGTCAGGGCGGACAGGTAGATCTCGGTCGTCTTGACCGAGGTGTGCCCCAGATGGCGGCTCAGCCGGTAGATATCCCCGCCTGTCTTGAGCCATCGGATGGCGAAGGCGTGGCGCAGGTCATGGATGCGGAAGCGGGTGAAGGGAATGCCCTTGGCTTCGCATCGCGCCATCACCCGGCGCATGATCTGTCCGTAATTCGAAGCTGCGTTGCGATAGGGATGTCCATCCCGGTTTGGGAACAGACAGCCGGTATGGGGTGCCTGCTCAAGCAATGCCGTCGCATTTCCGCCCGGCGTGACCCATGCGATCGTGCGCGGCCGACTCGTTTTGGTGCGCAACAGCCGGATCTGCTGGCGTTCATGGTCCACGTTGTCGCCTGTCAGACTGACGGCCTCGTTTTCCCGCATGCCGGTCTGTTCCAGCAGGTCGAGAATTGCCGCCATGCCGGGCGGGCAGGCAGCCTTGACCCGCGCTACCGAATCCGGGCAGGGCGGCGTGATCGGATCGCGTCGTTCGCGGATGATCGTGCGGTCAAAGGACAGGGCGGGGTTGCTGGTGATCCAACCCCACGCCACGCAGGCCGACAGCAGGCGGGACAGGGCGGTCAGGTCCCGGCGGATGGTGGCGTTGGTGACGTACCCCGACCGACTGGATACAAAATTGGAAATCAGTCGGGTGGTGATGTCGCACACCCGCACGCCCTTGAATGTGGCTTCCAGACTGCGGATGGAGATGGTGTAGCGCCGCATGGTCTGGGGCTTGACCGAGGTTTCCAGCACTTCGGTAATCCAGCGGATGACCGCTTCCTCAAAAAGCTGGTCACTGTCCCCGGTTACGGCCTCGCGCTCGAGTTCCGTTTTCCACTGCCGGAGCCTGCGCCGCACGCGCAGGCGGCCAGTGGGTGCCCAATAATGATGAAAGCGGCCTCGTGCTGGTCATCCCGCCACGCAACGGGGCCACGCCTTACGTCATGCGCCGCAAGGACGGCAGCCCGGTGACCGTCACGTTCGATGGCATGCGTTCCGGCCAGTATGGCAAGGGTGGCGGGTCCGCGCCGTATCCGGGTTCCCTCAACACCGTGCAGTCAGGGGGGCTGGGCTGATGCCGTTCATCAGTGGTGACCCGATCGAGGCTGCATCCGTCCAGCAGCAGGGCACGGACAACATGCAGTCCACGCTGGGGCAGACCCTTGGCGCGGCCGTGTCGGAAGGCATCCATGATACGCCGGTTATGGGTATTGCCGACTGGGTGCGCCATCGCGCGCAGGCACTGGACCCCAACATCCTGACAGCCGATCAGGCCAACAGCCGGTATCAGACGCCGGGCCTGAAGTTCAGCGCGCCGGTATCGGATGCGCTGGCCAACGACCTGTACCAGCAGAAACATGCGCAGGCCGTCCGGCAGGCCACCATGGCCAGCGGGCCGGGCGGCATACTGGGCGGGACGGCCCGGATTGGTGGCGGCCTGCTGCCACAGTTCCTTGATCCGCTGAATGTCGTCTCGGCCTTCGTGCCGGGCATGGGGGAGGCCCGCGCGGCCTCCATTCTTGGCCGGTTCGGTGTTGATAGCCGTCTGGCAGCCCGCGGGCTGGCCGGGGCCACGCAGGGCATGGCCGGACAGGCTGCGCTGGAACCGCTGAACTATGGCATCTCGCAGGACGAGCATAACGACTGGACCATGGGACAGGCGCTGACCAACGTTGCGTTTGGCGGCCTGTTGGGCGGCGGCATGCACATGGCGTTCCCGGCGCGCGAACTGGAAAAGGCCCAGCCGACCAAGGACACGGCCCCCACGCTGGATGACATGGCCAACCCGGTATCCGACCGGATGGAAAGCCTGTCGCCCGAGGCGCGAAACGTCGCGACGAATGAGGCCATCGCCGCCCTGGCGCAGGACCGCCCCAACGTGGTGGGTGAACTGACGGATGCGATTGATCCCGAAGGGGCAGGGCAGGAAATCCCCACGCAGGCGCAGGATCAGGCGCAGGGGATGGATGATCGGCCATGGCCGCCGACGCGGCCCGAGGATGTGCCGGGCACACCGCTTGATGCGCCGGTTCGGGTTGGGCACATTCCGGAAGGAATAGACGGCGTGCCGTCGTTGCCCATCATCCTGTCGGAAGGTCAGCATTACTTTCCCGGCTCAGGGGCGGAAAAAGCCGGAGACAATTACGGTCGTCTCCATATCGAAGCCCAGCATGGACGTGACATCCGTTCGCAGGGGTATCCTGATGCGGTATCATTCGTGAGGGATACGATAGGGAATGCGAGTGAGATCCGACGCGACACAGGCAGCGTAAAAAAGATGGCGCTGTTCGTGAACCGGATTGAAGGAAAAACGGTTTCTGATTCACGACATAACGCGGCAGTCCTTCACCTGATCGAAGATGGGGAAGGGCATTACCGTGTTGCTACAGCATCACCATTTAAATATCGGGCATTGAAGAAAAAAGAACTGCTATGGAGCCAGTCCGCCCAGTCTGGCTCACCCCGTCCGGACGGGGATCATCCCTCTTATGCCCAGTCGCAGGTTCCGTCCGGTTCGACCGGGTTGGGTAGCGGCGGGATGCAGAGCAGTGCAGCCAATATACTGACCGATGCATCCCGCCGCAAGATCCTTGAAGATACGTCGGACATCACATCCTCCCGTCGATCGGTGGACCAGACCGAAGCCGCTGCCCCGCAGGTAACGGGCGGCACAGCAGATGACGAACTGGCGCAGGCCCGCGCCGCCGTGGATGACGCCAACCGCCGCCTTGGCATGGCCACGGATGGCGAAGGGAAGATGACCATGCCCGAAGGCATGACGGACGAGGACCGCAAGGTGCTGGACGACATCCATGAACAGACACAGCGCGCGGAAGGCGATGCCCGCGCGTATGAAGCCGCCGCAGGCTGCATGATCGGGAATATGAAGAATGGCTGACGGATCATATCGCCACTGTTTCGAGACCGCCGCGCGCGCCGCGGGCCGCGCCCTGTCCGAAGATGAACTGCATGAGGTGTTCGCCAGCACCCAGCGCCGCATGGACCGCCTGATGAGCGAAGGCATGTCGCCGCAGGACGCCGCGCGCGAGGCCGGGCGGCAGCTTGGCATGGAACGCCGCATCGCCTCCCTGATCGAGGAACGCAACCAGAAGATCAACCTTGCCCGCCGGTCCGAGATCATGGGCCGCCTGACCGAAGGCGAGGAAGCGCAGGCGCTGGAAGGCATCATCGCCGGGCGCGAGAACACGCAGCGCGGGGCCGCCCTGTCGGTTGCGGCCACGACACACGCTCTGGTTGCGGATGTCATGGGCCCGCTGGTGACGGACCTCGACCGCGCCGGGCTGCTCAAGGCCGTGACCCGCCGCAACCATGACTTTGACCGCGATATCGCGCGTGAGATGTGGCGGCTGGATGACCCGGCATCGGGCGCGGCCACGGGTAACGAACACGCCCGGCAGGCCGCCGAGATCCTGCACCGCCATCAGGAAAAGGTCCGCGCCCTGCAGAACGAGGCCGGAGCATGGATCGGAAAACAGGAACACTACGTCACCCGCCAGAGCCATGACATGTGGAAGATCCGCGGCAACGGCGGCGAGGAAGATTACCGGGCATGGCGCGACAGCATCCTGCCGAAGCTGGACCCGCGCACCTTTGACCGGCTGGATGCCGACACCAGCGAGGAACATTACCTGCGCGCCACATGGCAGGCGCTGGCATCGGGCGTGCATGAAAGCGCCAACGGATCGGACTGGCTGTCCGGCTTCAGGGGACCGGCCAATGCCGCCAAACGCGCCAGTCAGGAACGCAGCCTGATGTTCAGATCGGCCGATGACTGGCTGGCCTATAACGAGCAGTTTGGCCAGGGCAACGTACTGGACAGCGTGATGCAGGGCATGGAGCGCGGCGCACGCAACGCCGCCGTCATGCGTACGCTGGGCACCAACCCGCGCGCCATGTTCGACCATGTGGCCGATCGGGCCATAGCCACAGCCAAAGACCGCAACGACTTCAAGACGGTGGACAGGCTGCGCACGCTGAAGGATGGCGCGCTGGTCGATGTCGTGACCGGCCGGGCGGCCGCGCCGCAGAACAAGACCATTGCCGCCATCGGGGCCTATCTGCGCTCCTATCAGGCCATCACCAAGTTGGGTGGCGTGGTGCTGTCCTCGCTGCCCGATATCGCGGTCACGGCTTCGGTGGCGCGGCATAACGGCATCCCGCTGCTGGAAAGCTACATGAACGCGCTGAAAAGCGTGGTTCCCGGCACGCTCAGCAAGGGCACGCGCAACCGGCGCCAGATCGCGCACATGATGGGCGTGGGGATTGACGGCACGCTGGGCGCGATCATGACCCGCTTCCATGGCGAGGACGGCCCGCTGGGCAAGATGGGTCGCACCGTGCAGTTCTTCCATCGGCTGAACGGCCTGCAATACTGGACCGACGCCATGAAGGAAGGGTTCGGCACCATGCTGACCCACAACCTTGGGCGCAATGCAGGAAAGGATTTCAGCGGCCTGCACCCAAAACTGCGCCAGTCGCTCACGCGCTACGGCATTGATGAAGCCGAATGGAACGTGCTGCGCGGCACGGCGAAGGAAGCGGCAGATGGCAACATGCACATCCTGCCAGCCGAACTGGATCACCTGACCGAGGACGACCTGAAACCCCTGCTGCGCGACAACATCACCCACGATGAAGCCCGCAACGAACTGCAATCAAAGCTGTCCTCCTACATTATCGACCAGGTGCGCGAGGGCATGACCGAGATCGACCCGCGCACGCAGGCCTTCATGCAGGGCAGCTACGCCGCCGCCGACCGGGTGAACCCGGTGCTGGGGCAGGCCATGCGGATGCTCATGCAGTTCAAGTCGTTCCCGCTTACGCATATCCGGCGCGTGTGGGGCAGGGAGGTCACGCGCGACGGCGCGGACGTGGCGGGCATCGCGCACCTGATCGTGGCCACAACCGTTCTGGGCTACGCCGCCATGAGCCTGAAAGCGATGGCCGTGGGCAAGGAACCGCGCGACCCGGCCGACTGGCGCACCGTGCTGGCTGCCATGCAGCAGGGCGGCGGGGCAGGGATCTATGGTGATTTCCTGTTTGGCGAACAGAGCCGCATGGGCAACTCATTCCTCGAAACGCTGGCAGGCCCGACCTTCTCGGACGCCAGCAGCCTGTTCAAGATGTTCGCCAACAGCCGCGACATGGCGCTGGGCAGCGCCGATGCGCCCAAGGGCAAGACGTTCGAGATGAACCTGCTGCAGGAAGCCCGGCGGGAACTGCCGTTCGGCAACCTGTTCTACACCCGCGCCGCCCTCGATTATCTGGTGTTCTATCGCCTGCAGGAAATGATGAACCCCGGATACCTCAGGCGCTACCAACAGGGCATCCAGCAGAACCAGGGCCAGAAGTTCTGGCTGTCGCCTAGCTGGAGCCCGTATCAGGCAATGGCGGGTCAGTAAGCCTATTGTACAGATACCCTACTGTGCGGTAGAGTAATCACGTGGAGGACATTATGGATAAACTGGTTGTCGAAATGGACCCCGATGTCAAAGCTGTCTGTGACTTCATGGGAAGCAATATTGAGTCCGGGAAACTGGTTATAGTGGCGCGCGCCGTTGCTGATCTCGCCCCGGTCATGTGGCGGCATTTTCCGAATGCCGGGTTTTATGATCCGCCCCTGTCAGTCAGACGGATCATTGATTATTCTAAGGAGAACCCTTCTCAATCGCCGCTGCCACAAGCTGCCACCTGATAGGGCCATCCCGCAGTGCGTGCTGATGGTGGTTCTGCTGTGGTAAAGCGTGACCCTTTGCCAGACCAATCTCGCGTCCGCACCCTGTGCATCGGTAAATACCGGCATCCGGGGCTTCATGACCCGGTGCATGTGCGGTGGTGATATCAAAATTCCTGTGCGAGTTCTGTATGAAATGGTGCAGCGATTTATAAAATGGCATCTTATATCTCTAATGATGGAGATTAATCCTTCATTACCGGCAGGAGGCGGGTCAACGCACCTCACCGCTGGTCAAAAAGGGAAGCTGGCTGAACGGCCCGATGTGCATTGGTGATTGTTGGATAGCTGACCACTGCCGCCGTTAGCAGTGCCAGCGCCAGAAAGACTATTTTCTTTATCATGCTGGCCTCCCTTTAGATGAGAGGGAGTCTTAACTGGCGCACGTATCCGGTGCGTGTCTGGATAATCTCATTTTGTATCTGGCAGATAAGGAAATCTTTAAGGAGAGAGTGACGCACCGGCAGGGCCTCCCGGGAACCCTGCATGGCGATCCGGCCCGAAAACCGTCCTACGGCTGGGAGAATTACACCGTGTCACGGCGCGTCATGATGAGGATGGCATCATTGGTTGTGCAGGAGAAGGGGGATGTGGCTACTCCGCTGCCCCATCCGACTCCCGCCGACTTAATGTCATCCTTGCCATTACTCACAACCCCACAGCCTGCCGAAGCATGTCATTCGCACGCCGCTGCCATCCGGGACCGTCAGCTTTCAGGCGCTCTACAAGGTCCGGATCCAGACGCATGGAAACCAGCTTTTTGGTCGGTGCTTTCTGTGGCCCACGTACCCTGCTGACAGAGGCCAGTTCTGGCACAGCAGACCGGGCAGGCCGGGCATTGTGGAAATCTGCCGCGGTCAGTTCGG
The DNA here is from genome assembly GCF_006538165.1 of Komagataeibacter diospyri. Taxonomy (GTDB): domain Bacteria; phylum Pseudomonadota; class Alphaproteobacteria; order Acetobacterales; family Acetobacteraceae; genus Komagataeibacter; species Komagataeibacter diospyri. The sequence goes on along the minus strand of NZ_BDLU01000032.1, from coordinate 89,255 downwards.
GGCTATCGAGGTCTGATGCAATGCCCCGGTTGATCCGGGCATCTTCTTCATCGGTCGGCATGATGAATTCAGGTTTGCGCGGCATAGAGCGTTGCCTCCCGTTTGTTTGCCTTGCGCAGGCTGATAATGCGGACAACACGCGTTTCAATGCTGAACACCAGCACATGAAGGCGGAGATTGATTGGCGCGACGGCACAGAGCCGAGGTTCGCTGGAACTGCGACTGGCAAACACCAGTGCTACATCCCATTCGAAATCCTCAGCGGTAACAAAGTCCACGCCATGCTTTTCGATATTGCTCTGGCGCTTGGCTTCGTCCCAATCGTATCTCATTCAGATTGTATATACGATAAAGAGCATAAGATCAATTTAATTGTAGATACAATTTGCGTGAAATCCGGAAGGCCGCCTGCCGCTAAATTTTAGAGCAGCCTTTCCAGATGCTTCCGCGCCAACGCCCGGAAATGCGCCTGCTCGGCGGGCATTGCGTAATCTTCTGATATTACGGAATCAACACCGGGCTGGCGCTTTGTGGCAGTCGTCTGACTACTACATGGCCTATGCAGGTGATGCAGATTGAAGAGCTTTTGCCAGGCGTTCTACGTCTTCGAGGGTGCTGGATATGGGCGGTGTGCAGTCCTGCTATTCTATCAGTCTGCTCAATCTTGGTTTCAGGTTTTTTTGTCGCTATCCTTTCTCTTTCCTTCATCTTTTTTAACTTTGAAAAGGCCGGTTAGGACTATTGCAACCAGTCCAATAGCACTTGCTGCCGTACTGCCGATCAATGTTGTCAGCGGCGTATTTCCAATATGGAAACCACTCGATCTTAGCTCGATATTCCAAAAATGATCGCTATGATAATGAAGATCTACTTTTGGAGAAAAACCTTGAAGGAAAATTATTGCTAAGCAACAGAAAGAAAACCACCAAAGATAACTCAATACATCATCACTAAATTTTCTTTTTATTTTTCTGTCTTGTCTTGATGATTTCAACTCATCAAGAAGTCGCTCTTTTTCTCTTTCTCGTTTTGCTTTGCTGTCTGCAATTGCGGCCTCTCGAGCTTCGGCCTCTAATTGTCTGGCAAAGGCAGTAACAAAATCGGCCACATTGCCATTGTCTTTATCAGGATTCTTTTCATCACCCGCAGAACTACCTCCCGGAGGGGAGGCAGTTTCGCTATCTTCTGATAATTCTGCTGCTGGGCCTATAAAAGAAAGGTCAGGTTGATCCTGAGTTGTGGACATAAAGAATCAAGACTTTTCTTTTTCTATATTTTTATTTTTTAAATATTTGTAATGTTTTTTTATAACTTCGTTATTTATTGTCGAAAATGGGCCATCTGTTTTCATTACTTGAGACCACGGAGTGTCGGGAAGATGCGTGATCCTAGATAAAGCGCTTCCAGATAAACTTCCATATTTCTTCCATACTGTATCTAGGAGTTTAGACTCTGCTCGTGTCAAACACCCAGAAATCACATCCCCTCGTTCTTCCTTGAATGGAGAAGAGTTGTTTTCTCGAATTAGGGCAGTCACTGAGCCAGCACCATATCTTTTCAAATCTTGATACAGGTCTGGATAAACCGGACCGTATGGCCAAGTTTGTGGCTGCTGTTCAATTAACGGCGCATCTAACGCCACGAGTCCCCATCCATGAGCAATATATGGAAGCTTCTGGAGTTGCATATTTGTCAGTCCACACTCATCTCTGCGTGCGCGTTTGAGGAACTCGTTAGCGATCGCCGCAACATTATGATTAGGCATCACATGACCTCCCTGACTAAATGCCTCCACAAAACTCTTTCGACACGAAAAGCTCGGGATACGCTCTCACGTCCAAACCCAAGCTCTGTCGGTCTTGCCCGTCGCGCATGAATGCACCCGTGCAAAACTGTTTTCGCATACAACGCCATTCATGCGTCTGAGGATACACCCTAGGTGTGAATTTTACATCTAAGAACCAATATGAACAAGAAAATAGGAAATTATTCCTTTATTCTCATTCAAGGTAGATATGGTTTGATGGCATATTGGTTGCAACCTCACGAATTATATCGTGATGTTTCTGGCGTTCTGCGTCGATCGGGTATGATGCATCATTCGTTCAACTTCCTTCAAGCAGCCCGGTCGTCAGGCCATTATAGCGGGAAATGAGGCAGGCATTGTGGCGAAGGGGTCGGATGGATAACTGGAACGTGGTAGCGAACAAGGGGGGAACAAAATGCCTGTAGTGTGGGACAGGAAAGGAAGAAAGACGTTTTAATTATAATGCCAATATGGTGTTGGACGGCTGATATGCCAGTACGGCATAATGGGTCATGGCAAAGAAAAATTATATACGTGAAATGAGAGAGATTCGCGGCTTGTCTCAAGCTAAATTGGCGAATGTTCTCGGTGTTTCTCAGTCTCAAATAGATCGGCTCGAAAAAGGGCAAAGAAGGTTAACTGTTGAGTATATTGAAAAAATATCAAAAGCCCTTGATGTCAGTATAAACGATTTATTGGCAGGGAACGATATTAATATACTGCAGGAGACGAATAATAAAAATAAAATTCTTATTGATGTAAAATCAACCATAAAGTCACAAAAAACGAATTCATTTGTTATTTTGGATAATACTTCAATGAAAGTTTCTTGTCCTCCAGGGTTATTGGATGAGGATCTGTCTGTTCCGAAGAATGTTACAGCCTTCTTGATGCCTTCAGACTCGTTGTCGGAGAGGTGGCTGTCTGGGGACATTTTATACTACATGAAAGACATTAATTTATTAATTGATCCATATTTCGGCGATTTGTGTAAATCTTTCAGAAGGCCAATGATTATTTTCACAAGTAATATTGATGCAATGTGTGGAAGGTTTTTGGGAGTAAATAAGGATGTTATTTCATTTGGATGTAATGGAATGAATGAAGACTGGAATATTTTTAATTTAAATATAAACGATATTGTGTCAATTCATAGAATATTTGAATGGGAAGAGTTGCTTTATGGTTGGCGCAGTGAAGTCCATTACGCACGGATAGAGGACACAATCAAGGAACATAATGCCAAATAAGCATTGACGCCATAACCCCAAAATGGCATTAGTCAGAAACGGGAATAGCCCCGTTGAATGACTAAGGATAGGAAAGTGTCTTCGTTTCGTACGGAAGAAAAAAAGCCTCTTCAGATAAGGCTTGATCCGCCATCTCATGAATGGATTAGGGCACAAGCTTTTAAAAGTCGGCGCAGTATGAATGCAGAAATCAATTTTCTCATTAGACTGCGAATGGAAGAAGACAAAGCATCGGGGCACGTCGCCAAACAATCCCCCGATGCTTCTCACGTTGAATAAGGAACCCAACGAATGACGGCTTTTAGCATACCGACCATAGCAGTTTCCACAGGAAACGCACTCACCATGTCGAGCCGCGAGATCGCGGAACTGACGGCCAAGCAACATGCGCACGTTATGCGTGACATTCGCGCTATGCTGGAACAGGTCGGAGAGGGTCGATCCAAGTTTGGATCGACCTATCTAGACGCTCAAGGCAAGGAGCGTGAGTGCTATAACCTCCCGCAGGATCTGACCTACAACCTCGTCCTCGGCTACCGCGCCGACCTGCGCCTGAAGGTGGTCCGCCGATGGATGGAACTGGAAGCCCAGCAGGCCCCGGCACTCCCCAAGACCTACGCCGAAGCCCTTCTCGAAGCTGGTCGCCTGGCACAGGAGCGTGACAAGCTAGTCGAGGAAAAGAGGGCACTGGAACCCAAAGTGGCGGCCCTCGATAAACTGGCATCACTCGAAGGGGTCCATAACCTGCGTTCCGCAGCCCAGCAGTGCGGGTGGCCGGAGCGGAAGTTCGTCAACCGGCTGATCGAACTCGGCTGGCTCTATACCCACAGCGTCACAGGTCGCAAGTGCGCCTATGCCGACAAGATCAAGGCCGGGCTGATGGAGTCCAAGAACGTCGAGGTCAGGCGTACCGGCTATGTCGAAGGCGTGGGCCAGCCGATGATTACGCAGAAGGGGCTGGCGAAGATCAGGACGATCATCGGTGACGTGCCGGACGATGACACCACGCTGGCGGCCGGACTGGCCCAGAAGGCAACCCCGCGCCCTTTCGCGCATCGTTCGGGAGCAATCCCAACATGAGCGGGGCCATACAGCTTGATGGCAAGCTGATTCTGTTCGATGCGAATGACTGCCACCTTGCGCCGGGCACCGAGGCCGTGATCGTCAATGAGAAGGGCAATATCGTGGTGGCCCGCCTGGAACCCACGGCGGAATGGGAACGTCTGGCGCGGACACGTACCGGGCTGGTCTGGACCGTCAACCCGTTGGGCGAGCGGGTGCTGTTCGCGGTGAAGGTGCTGGGGCGGTATATACGGACAGAAGACATGGGGCAGGCGGTCGATCTCACGCCGCAAAAGCCCGACTTCTTTGAAGATGCGCAGCCCCTGTCCGCCACCGAAGTCGCCGGTGAACTGGGCAAGGCGCTGGCCGTCTGCACCCGCATCTACCACCACCCGGACAAGGCCAATGCCGACAACTGCGAACGTAGCCTGCGGGCTGCGGCGCACGGCATCATGCAGATGTGGAATGACGTGCAGCGGATCAAGCAGGAACAAACCCGACAGTTAGGCCGGTAGGTGGAATGTTCCCTTCCTTGCCTGTGCGGGGAGGGGACGCGACCGGACTGTTACGCCGCGACAAGAGACCGCACATGCAGGTCCGCCTCATGGATGCGGGCCTGCGCCATGTCCCATGCCACCTGCATGCGCATCAGGGTATCGGCCTTTACGCCAAATGCCTTTTCAAACCGGATCGCCATATCGGCGGACAGGTGGGCGCGACCGTTCAGCAGGGCGCTCAGCGCCTGCCGTGATACCCCGAAGTGTTCGGCCAGCTCCTTGATCTTCAGGCCGTGGGGCTCAACCAGTTCAGTTCTGATCCAGTCCCCAACGTTTACGGCGAGGGACGGGTGCATCTTAAGCGCCATGATAGTCCTCCATATCCATATCTTCCAGTGCGCCCTGGTCATTGACCCGGAAGGTCAGCCGCCAGTTGCGCGTTATGGTCATGGACCATGTGCCGGCCCGATCTCCTGACAGGGCATGCAGGCCGTAATTGGGTGGAACCGAAAGTTCATCCAGCGAAGCCGCAGCATCGATAAAAGCCAGCATCTTGCGCAGGCGGGCAGTATCTCCCACGATTCCCTTCGGGTTTCCTGTCTCGAAAAACCGGTGCAATCCCTTGTGTCTGATGCTTTCGATTTCCATCGAGAGTAAAGTATTGCTTTACGCTTAATGTGTCAAGTTATGCTTTACGTCGGTGCCGAGAGATCACGGTATGTGAGGGATAAAAACGCCTGCCATCCCACACCGTACTAACAAACCACCCATACCCCGAAAACCTGACCATTCAGTTTTCGGGGACGGCATGCGCTTCTCTCACCTTCTGGCAGCCGCCAGCCTTCTTGTCACGGTGCAGGCGCATGCAGCACCCACGTCCCCCATGGACCATGGCCTGTTTGACTTCGGCGCACAGACGCCGGGGTCCCAGGGCATAGGCGTCCCGCTTTCCACCACATATGCAGCACTTCCCGCATCGGGGCAGACTGGCATTCCTTCCTTCTGCTCTGACTGCAGGATCGGCAGCGGAAGCGCTGGCGTGCTGGTGCTGTGGAACGGCAGCGCATGGACGGGCGTGTCCGGTGAGGCGGTATCTCACTGATGACCGATCCCCGTTATGCCACGGTCGAGGAAGTCGCCGTGGTGCGTGAACGTGTCGCCCGCGTCGAAGGCGTGCAGGACAATCTGCGCGATGACATGAAGCACCAGAACGCGCTTCTGATGCAGGCGGTCAACGATAATGCCGCCGAGACCCGCCGTGAAATGAACGACCGTTTCAGCGCCCTGCAGGAAAAGCAGGACAATCGCGATAACGACCTGTCCTCCCGGCTGGGACGCATCGAGGAACGGGAAGCGGCCCGCGACAAGCGGATGATGTTCTGGGCTGTCCTGATTACCGGGCTGCTGGGCTGGGGCCAGATCGGAGACGCCGCATGGCGCGCCGTCTGCCACATCTGGCACGGGGTGTTCGGCTGATGCTGGACGCCACCGCCATAGACACTGCAGCCCGCACCGCATGGGGCGAGGCGAGGGGGGAAGGGCTGTGCGGCATGCAGGCGGTCCTGAACGTAATCGGCAACCGGGCGGCGCACCCCGGCTGGTGGGGCCGCGACATCACATCCGTCTGCCGCGCGCCGTGGCAGTTCTCCTGCTGGAATGCGGATGATCCCAACGCCGGGAAGATAGCCAGCCTGAACCAGTCCGACCCGCAATACCGGACGGCTCACGAACTGGCCCTGCAACTGGTGGCCGGAGCGCTGGTGGACCTGACGGACGGCGCGGACAGCTACTACCGGCACGGCAGCCCGGTCCCGATGTGGGCGCTGCCCCGGTTTTTCATCAAGACAATCGGCCATCACGATTTCTACCGGATCGGCCTGCATGGAGATGGTGCATGAACACCACTGCAAAACTGGGCGGTCTCGGGGCCGTCATCGCGCTGCTGCTGACCGAGGTTCCGGAGCAGTATGCCTTTTATGTCGCCCTGTTCATCATCGCCTGTGGCGCAGTCACCGCGATGGTGCCGCCGCCGCACGCAGGCAGCCGGTGGGCGGTGGCCTGGCAGGTCATCACCACCATCGGCCTGAACATCGGCTGGGCGGAAAACCACTTCAAACCGGGGCAATCGGGCGTGCGCGTGCCGGTGGCGGACAAGCCTGCCGCCAAGCAGGCCGTGGCTTCGGCCGGTATCCCGGTCCTGAACAAAAAAGGCCGGCCGGAGCAGGCGACCAATGGGAACGCCTAACCCCATCAGGCGCAGTCGACCTTTCGATCCCGGCAAATACCCGACGCGCCTTGATGCGCAGCGCATGATCGAAACAAGCGCAGCCGGAGTTGATGGCGCGGGAAACCTGACCATCACCATCGGGGCCGCGCCCGCGTCCGACAGTGCGCCCGGGGTGCCCGGCACCATCATTTTCGCATCCGGCGGCATCTACGTCTGCACGGCAGAGAACACGTGGTCCGCCTACACGCCAGCCGTGATCTGGCCATAAGGAACCGACATGATCAAACGATCCCGCCTGGCGGCCTGCGCCGCCGTCCTCTCGCTGGCCACCCTCGGGGCCTGTGCATCCGACAGGCAGGTGAACCTGCAGAAGGCTGCATACGATACCATGAGCGCCTACCACGTGGCCGCCACTGGTGCCGAAGCCTATCTGGCCAGCGGCAATGTGAACGCCACGGTCAAGGCCGAGATCAAGACGGCATCCGCCGCCGCCATGACCCCGCTGACCGCGCTGGATAACGCCATCACCGCGGGAGACAGCCTGACCACCACCACCGTTTCCACTGCCGAAAGCGCGCTGGCCGGACTGCAATCCGCGCTGGCCGACGCGCAGGCGACCACGACCACGGGGAGCAACTGATATGGATACAGCGGAAATCAGCGCCATCGTAAGCGGCGCCACCACCGTCATCGGCCTGATCGAGAAATACGGGCCCGAAGCATGGACCACCATCGTGCAGGCGGTCGAGCAGACCAAGAGCAGCACCGGCCCGACCGCAGCCGACATCGAAGCGATCTACGCCAAGTGCAAGGCCGATAACGCGGCCATTCAGGCGTCGTGAACTTCTATTCCGGATTGGCCCTCGGCTTCGTGCTGGGGGCGGCCTGCGCGGTGAGCTATCTGCTCATCGCGTTCGCGCGCGACTGCTGGCGGCAGGGACGGATGGAATGATCTGGGCGGCTCTTGGCATCATCGTGGTACAGTCCGCGCTGGCGTGGGTGATCTATTTTGTGGAGCGTTGGGACCACCAGCGTTACGTGCGCGATAATCTTGGGCCTTCCGCGCCGTGATCTGGTGGAGGCCGCATAGGATCTTCTTTTGAGGAAAGAGAATCAGAAAGAGAGCATAATGAAGCATTGGTCTGACTGTGCAGTCTACAACGGACCGGCATTTGAACCGGGCCGTTGCAACTGTGGTGGATTTACAATTGCGCGTAGATTACGCGCATGGCTGTATCACCACGTTTATACCCAGGCTGGGGAATGGGGAATGTTTCACCTGTCGGTTGTGCAGTATTTATTTCGTCTACGTTGAACAGCTTCCAGCCCGTTGGTATGCCAGAACGGCTACCACCTGAGACCTGCCAAGCGCGCAACAATTCATTGCCGTTACGACATCTGCCGAAGGTATGCGGTTCAATTATACGATCTGACCCATGATATCGAACATATAGCCGCTGCTGGGAGCGGATTGCCTGCTCATATAGCGAAGCATTGCTGAAGTTGGTCAATTTGTAACCTACAGTTTTAATGTAAGCCGCCTTGACCCTGCATCTTGTACGGGCCATATGGCCCATGCTACACAAGAGAGCATTCCGCAGGCGGCCAATTCGCTTGCGGAGCAGAGAGGGGCAGGACCACGAATCCTAGCCCCTTTCTTTTTGTCTGAAATCTGGATAGCCGTACCTTCAAAATATTGGAAGAGGAAAGCACAATATGTAGTGTGCATTAAAGCTCTTATGCACAAGATAAACACATAATGTGTGTCAGGTGAAAAAACGGCAGGAACCCGTTCAGGCCTTGCCATTCGCCTCCCTTACAAAACAGCACCAGTAATTCACGATCTGATTGATAAGTGAATCTTACCGCTCAACAAGCTCCAACGCATCCTGAACAAGCCGGTTCAGGCTCACGCCACGGGCGGCCGCAATCTCAGCGGCACGGGCATGAACATCTGGTGACAGGCGGACCTGAAACTTGCCGGAGTAGCGTTTGGTAGGGGCGATCCCCTTTTCCTCGCACATTTCCAGAAACACGCGGAGCGAGGTCTCGCCTTCCCTGCGCAGCCCTTCCACACTGTCTGCGTAGAAGTCCGCCCCGCCATTCAGGCCAAGGAATTCGCCCCGGAACATGCCGATTTCCGGATCAAACTGGATGACGGCCCGGTGGCCGCCAATCTCCATCACGTTGTTCATGGCGTTACTCCGTTCTGCTCCAGCCATTTCCGCACTGATGCCACAGCACCCTTGTTCGTATCCGGCTTGGGGTGGGGGCGGTGAAAGACCCTGATTTCCCCGAACAGGACCACGCCAATGCGTGATCCTTCCCGCGACACTTCGGCGCCCAGTGAGATGAACAGGGCTTCAATGTCGCCCCACGGCACGTTGCCGGAGACAGGCCGCCTGAAGATCAGTTCGAGGGTGCGGCGGTGCTTGGCTTTCATAAACGGATGATACTGAAATATGGTATCATATTCAATGAAAAACCATACCGGGTGATCTCCGGCGATCACCCGCGATCTGGCTGGTGATCCGCGTCGATGGCTGTGCCGGTTTTTGTGCCGACCTGATGTTCGGGAAGGCAGGAGCAGGGCGTTACATGCGGAATATGAACGCACGCCATCGTATTGATAATAAACGATTTTGGAAATTTATCGGAGAGTGGCGGAGATTTTCAAGACCGCCGCCGTCTAGATGTGACCGTGCACAAAAAATGCTGCATTTTGTATGGTTACAGTATCGTCTTTTTTTGCTGGCAGCAGCACCTGACCCCGTTCATGCGCTGTTGAAGCGGGTTATGGTGCCATATAGGTTCGTTTCCTGCATCGCGCCAAGTTTACACGTTCTGGTCAATTCCCGGCTGAGGGGTAAGGTACATAGGATTGTATTTCTGATTTGACGGATTTGGGTCAGCTATGAAGACTGATGTCATACAGAACTCATGGGAATTGATCCGTTGCGCCGCTGTTTCGCACCCGGATCGGATCGCCTGTCGGTAATGCATGTGTGAAAAAGAAGAAGAAATTCTAAATAGTCACGTACATAACTCTTTGTAATTGTGGCCGTCGGATGGATGGCTGTTCTGGACAGGTTGGTATGCATCCCGGTCCTTAAGGTCTCCGGGCTGCTGATTTCCTGTTATGCGTCACGCCGGAACAGACGCGAGGGATGGCGGGTTTGTACGATACTCAATATAAACCGTCTTCATGTCATGGGGCAGGTTGAGGCTGGTTGTTGCGCCTGCATACCTCATGCAGGGCAACATAAGGGCAGCCTCAGTCCGTATACAGGGAAGTCAGAACTTCAGATCGAATTTTCCACGAATACCACTATCGGTGGAACGTTCACCATACTGACCGATATAGGACACGCCAATATTGACCCGGTTGGTCATTCTTGCCTTCAGACCAGCGTCCAGCACGGCGGTATTTTCCGACAGGTGAACGCCTGCCACATCAAACGCCGGGCCATCGCCACGTGCGAAATATTCCTGTGTCGCTGGTGTCAGGTGCCCAAAGGTGTGGCGGTAAGCCAGGCTGGCATTCGGCATTAGAAGCAGGGAACCCATTTGTATATTGGACGACATGCGTAAACCAAAAGTCGAATAGGTCGTGCCCGTATCCATTCCCCGACCGACCAGCGCGGCTTTACCACCATGTTCATTGAAGCCATCTGTATGCAGGTTGACATAGGCAACATTTCCAAACGGTTCCAATGCCACATGCCCGACGTCGAAGCGGTAGCCAAGGTCACCAAAACCCTGGGCGGTGCCCCCCAGATAGCTGCTGTTTTCACGCCCTGAATAACCCGCGAACATGACCTGACGGTTGATGCCCAGCATATCCCATGAATATGTTGCGCCCAGTCGCAGGGCCAGGCGTCCCCAATGCGTCCCGGCATAGCCGCCAACCGACACATTGTTGCTGTGGCCTGAAGATGAGCGACTGCCGACCTCAAAGCCGGAGTGGCCATAACTGACCAGCCCACCAATGCGCCATGTGCTAAATACGGACGTATCCGCCCCCAGCACGAAGCCGCCGACACTGTGGTGCATGGAACCGGCATTGTCATCGCCCGCATTATGGCCCCAGCCACCATAGGCTTCACCCCACATTGCCGCACCTTCGGACTGGCAGGTGCCATCGGTGCGGCGGCCTTTCATGGTCGCGGTGGACTGGGTGCCCGCACCAGGATCGCATGCAGCCCCGCGCAGGCGGTCAATGGCGGCATTGCGCACATAAAAACTGTCCTGGATCAGTTCCGTGCGGGCGGACGCATGGATTTCACCAGATGTCGCATTGAATGCCTGCCGGGCCTGAGCACTATTTCCGACAAGGCCGACATCATCCTTCATCGCGCCCGCTGTCATGCTGTCCAGAGCATGTGCCACGGCACTTTCGTTACGGGTGTGGGCAACATCGGCAAAGGAACGGACCTGCTCCAGGCGCAGATATACGTCGTTTGCGTCCGAACCTTCTGTCACGACATCGAAAGCGGATATCTGCGTATTGCCAACCAGTGTGGTATAAGTCCCGCTCAGTCCCTGTGACGCGGTCAGGACCCGGTATATCCCGGCTTCATCTGATTTGCGGAAACCATTGGCTATGCCCGCAGTGGATGCCATGACCAACTGCGTGTTCGATCCGATCTGTGCCTGTCCGCTTACGGATACATGCCCGCCATTCACGATATAGGACGACCCGGCCTGCTGCTGCAGGCTGCCATTTACCTTGAGGGTGCCTGCCTTGGCGGGGGTACCTGCCATCAGGGTGGCGTTGTCCTTAACTATTACGCTTCCGACCGTGCCATTACCATCCAGCATTGTGTTCGACTGGGCCGTTACCGTGGAAGAGGCGATGGAGCCATCAACCGTCAGGGTGCCTGCCTGAATATCGGTAGCGCCGGTAAAGGAACTGCCATTATTGGCCGTCAGGACCAGATCGCCGCTGCCTGATTTGATAATGTCGCCATTGCCTATAATGTGGTTGTCCATATTATAGGTTGAATCAACACTGAAATTTATATTTCCATAATTTTCTATATCACCAATAATCCGGGATCCGCTTGCCATGTAAATGGACGTATTGTAATCGGAAAAGTTCAGGATGGCATCGGTCCCGCCGGATATGGTTCCGTAATTATATAATGATGTGGTCGATGGCCCAATAATCCAGCTTGCCAGGGCGGCATATCCACCCGTTATGGCACCATAATTATATATGGAAGTTTGACCGCTGACACCGACCCCAATATTGTCTCCGTGGACTGTGCCATAGTTATGGAAAGTAAATGGACTGTCAGAGCAGCACATGGTTATCCCACTCTGGACGGACGTGATCAGTGCGCCTTTTTCATTAATGACCGTGCCGCCACCGGTTAAGGCGAGGCCTTCGGATATGTTTGTCTGGTTTTGTGCATCTACGCCGGCAGCGCCTTCAGCACGGATGGTGCCCCAGTTGTCAATATACGCAGCACCATCAATATCGACCCCATCGCCATCTCCGGTACCGGATCCATTATAGCCGCCTATGATCGTGCCATAATTTACGACCTTGCCGGTGCCATCCGACCCGACGCCTGACCCGTTCCGCCCAATGATCGTAGCGCCCGCAGCATTATAGACATCGACATAGCCACCTGTCGTGATGCCATGGCGTTCACCGGAAATCAGGCCGCCACTCTGATTGATGACCGTGCCGGTGGGGGCTTCCTGAAAATCAATCCCGTCATGCTTGTCCCCGACGGCCCCATCGGCATAGATGGTCCCGGAATTGACAACCGTGGCGTTTGTACCCGGGCGGATGCCATCATCATTATCCGCTTTTATGACGCCACTTGCGGTATTCGTGATGGTTGTTCTGTTGGACGTACCCGTAATGTCGTTCAGATCAATGGCCTGTCCATCAGTAGTGCTTTCAATGGTGCCGCTATTGGTAATGGATACCGTTCCCTTAGTGGCGCTTCCGGCATGGATTGCGTCATCGGAGGAGGTGATGCTCGCGCCCTGATCGACCGTGACAGACAGATTGTCTGGTTTTTTCAGGGAAATACCCTTGTCGTCATCCGCAACCACACTTTCTCCGGATGTTAAGGTAAAGTTGTCGTTTCCTGAAATTGTTGTCGCCATTGCCATGGTGGGGAGGGAGACAGGCGCAACCAACATAAAAAAAGCGTTTAATGAAGTATTGAAAAAGGTATTACTGGTTCCCACAATATATCTGCCTGAATATTTTATATAATTTCAGGTCAAGATTATGAAATTTTTGTTAAGAATAAAAGGCCGATATGGGGCGGAATATATTTCAAAATATGTTTATCTGCGGCATATGGCGCTACCAGCGATCGTTTTACCTTTTTTTCAACCTATTACCTGTCAGAAAGAATTTTTTTCCAGACGATCGTGACGGGTTGCAGGACCTGTTGCAGACAGTTTCTGGTAATGCTGCGGTGTTCCCATCTGGCGCGAATCCATACGATCTTACGGATTCCGGTTGATCGAAAAGGGAAGCTGGGCCAACGACCCGATGCGCATTGGTGATTGTCGGATAACTGACCACTGCGGCACCCGGTATGGCCAGCGCCAGAAAGACGATTTTCTTTATCATGTCTGTCTTCCTCCAGATGAGAGGAATTCTTAACTGTTATGCGTATCAGATACGTGTCTGGAAAATATCATTTTGTATCAGGGGAATAAGGAAATTTTTAAGGGGGTGTTAAAAATGATACTTTGCTGAAAAGTAATAAAGGTTTTATGGGGGCCGCTTTTTCAAAAAACTGGCGTCTGGTGAAGCTTCCTGAAAAAAGCTTCATCCAAAACGTATTTGAAATTTACAGGAAGTTTCAAATTCAGGCCTGTTGCATGCAGTCTTCCGCATATGCCTTCAGGATTGCTTTGCGATGTAAAAGAACGTTCCTTGCATTCATGGGGTCTGTCCATCTCGTGCGCTACGATCCGGTTATGTTGAATGCAGGCAGCCCCTAACGCATCAGGTCGGACAGCGCATCCATCTTGTCGGCCACCATGGCGATGGTGGCGCGGATGTCAGCGGTCACCGTCTGTGCGTTGTCCACTGTTTCGGACAGACGTTCGAGGTCGGCGCGGATCTCGTGCACCAGAACCTTCCGTTCGGTTACGATGCCGTCTTCGTCTTCCATATGCCGTCTCCCGTGTTTTGATATGCCGGTGGCAAGGATGCGGATCTTTTTCCGGTTTTACAAATACAATATGCCCGCGCTTTATCAGGATTCCGTTGATACGGCATGTCGGGAAAGGCCCGCTACGGTTTTGCCTTCGACCCATCTTGCGATACATCCCGCCAGCAGGGGCGTGAACAGGGAGAACACAGGTTGAAGCAGCAGACTGAACAGTGGATGTGGCGGATTGCAACCGGCCTTGTCGTCCCCATGCCGGTGCTGCTGCTGTATGCGCTGGCACCTGCTGAAATCGTGGTGACGGTGGTGGCGGTGCTGTTCGGGGCCCATAGCATTGTAACCCGGCACGGGAACTGGTTGCGGCAGCCCTGGGTGATCGTGGCGGGATTGCTATGGGGACAGATCATCCTTTCCTCCATGGTCATGGGGGATGGTCATGGGCGCGCGCAGGCCGTGTGCTTCGGGCGATATTTCCTGTTCATCGCCGCCCTGCAGGTGTGGATACTGCCCGCTGCGCGCATACGTGCCGTGCTGGCGCGGGTGTATGGGAGCGTTGCCATATGGCTGGTTGCGGGATGCTGGCAGCAATACATATGGGGGCACAACATATGGGGTTACGGCCGGTGGGCGGATGGCGCGCTGCTGGGGCCGTTATGGGCGCCGCGCGCGGGATCGGGGCTGTTCATGACGGCGTTGCCGGGACTGTTTCCCGCCGCCATACGGCTGTCGCAGCGTGAAGGCGCGCGGGGGCGGGTCATGGCGGCGGCCATGCTGCTGGGACTGGTGCTGACCATGGTGCTGGTGGCGCAGCGCATGCCGCTGTTCCTCATGCTGGGGGGAATGGGCATTGTCGGTGTGCTGGTGCCGCGCCTGCGGGGCGGACTGGTGGCCGTGGGGCTGCTGGGGGCGGGTAGTGTGGCGCTGTCGCCGGTGCTGGCGCCGCAGGCGTATCACAAGCTGGTCGTGAACTTCATCGCGCACATGCATGCCTTTGCCGACAGCCCGTATGGCATGCTGTTCATCCGCGCGGGCGTGATGATCCAGCAGCACCCGTGGTTCGGGCTGGGGTTTGACGGGTTTCGCCATGCCTGTCCCGATCCGGTGTATTTTCACGGCCTGCCGTGGCTGGGTGTGGCGGAAGGGCCGCATGGCGGTGCGACCGGCTGCAACCTGCATCCGCACAACTATTACCTGCTGATGGGAACCATGGGGGGACTGCCTGCCATGGGGCTGTTTATTGCACTGGTTGCCTGCCTGCTGGTGACCATATGGAAGGATGTCGCCCCCACACGCGACCCGCAGCGGCTGATGCTGGCGGTTGTCGTGACACTGGTTTTCTGGCCCATGGCGTCCACCAGCTCATTACTGACACAGCCCACGGCGGGATGGCTGTGCATGATTGCGGGATGGGCGTTGGCGGCCTCCCCAGTTGCATCCCGGTTGCAATACGTGCATGGCGGGGACTAGCCCCGGCAGGCGTGGCGCATTACAGTGCCCGCCGTGGGATACACGGATGAACGGTGGCAGGGGCCAGTCTGCCGGCCTCCTTCCTCGTCCGTATTCAGTTAGGGGAGCCTGCGCTATCGTTTTCGCCTGTTGTTCCGAGGGCACGTGTCCGGGGCCATCCCGTGCGCGGGTTTTTGTACGTGTGATCACCCATGTCCACTTCTGAACGGGATGCACTCAAGCGCATTTTCGGCAATACCGGTTTCCTGATTGCCGGGCGGGCGACAAATGCGATCTGCAGTTTTGTCTATATCGCATGGGCGGTGCGGGCGCTGGGGCTGTCGCAGTTCGGTGTGCTGATGCTGGTTACGACGTTCGGGGCCGCCGTATCGCAGGCCACGCACCTGCTGTCGTGGCAGCCATTGCTGCATTACGGCACCGAACCGTTTACCAATGGCCGCCAGGCACAGTTTTCGCGTGTGCTGGCTTTCTGCATCCGTGCCGATTACATAAGCGGCGGCGTCGGGTGGCTGGTGGGTACGCTGGGGGTCGCACTGTTCGGTGCCTATATGGGGTGGCCGGCGGCGGATCAGGGGGCGGCCTTTGCCTATATGCTGACCATCGCATTCATGAACACCAGCTGGTCGGCCGGGGTGTTCCGGCTGTGCAATTCCTTCTGGCTGACCATGCTGACCGACCTGTCCGGCGCGCTGGTGCGCACCGTGGGGTCGGGCATCGGGTTCATGTATCACATGGGGCTGGATTACTATCTGCTGGTATGGAGCGTGACACAGCTGGTCATGTTCATAAGCAGCACCATGCTGGGGTGGCTGCAACTGCGCCATACGGGCGCCACGCAGCGTTTCAGCCTGTTTGCCCCGCTGAAGGCGGGTGATGCGCCGGGCATATGGCGCTTTACCCTGTCCACCAGTTGCAACCATCTGCTGGGGTCGGTTTTCAACCAGTTCGGCACGTTGCTGGTGGGGGGGATCCTTGGCCCGGCCGATGCGGCGGTCTATCGCGTCTCCCGCCAGATTGGCGAAGGGATCGCCAAGCCGGCACAGCTTATGATGCCCGCGCTGTACCCCGAATTCATCCGCCTGCGTGAAGAACAGGACTGGTATGGCATCAAACGCGTGACGATCAAGCTGTTCCTGATGATCGGCGGGTTTTCCATCCTGCTGATGGGGGTGGCGATGGCGGTGGGCAATATCCTGCTGACATGGATGCTGCATGTCCACTGGCATGGTGGGCGTTCGCTGATCATGCTTATGCTGGGAAGTGCGATACTGGGGCTTGGGGTCGTGCCGCTGGAGCCGCTGCTGACCGTGATCGGGCAGGTGTCGCAGGTGCTGAAAGGGCGGATCATCGTCACCCTGACCTACCTGCCGCTGGTCTATGGCATGACCATGGCGTGGCATCTGGAAGGGGCGGCGGCAGCAGCCGTCGTGGCGGGTCTTATCATGCTGGGTGTCTGCCTGCGTCCGGTCGTGGCATGGTTCCGCCGTATGGCGCCGGGACGCAGGCCGGCAGGAGCGGCGGCAGGAGATGCGTCCCCGGCGCCGGTGCCTGAAAAGGGAACATAGCCCCTGTAAATTTAAAGAGGTTTTCGGTGAATCTTTTTTCAAAAAGCTTCAGGGAACGCCGCCTTTTTTAGAAAAAGGCGGCGTCTGGAAACTTTCTGTTTTTTTATCTGGTCAGAAGTTGGCGGTCAGGCTGACATTGAATGACCGGCCCATGCCCGGCAGCGCACGTAGCACGCCGGTTGCCGCGTTATCGGCCAGCGACCATCCACCCAGCGGCAGTTCGTATTTCTGGTTCAGCACGTTGTCGATGCTGGCATCCAGCGTCATGTAGCGCCAGTGGTACTGTCCCCCCAGTCCCAGCAGGGCATAGCCGGGCGTGCGGGGTTCGTTGCGGACCCAGTCCACGCTGTCCTTGGCCTTCACGAAGGTCATTTCCACCCGGCCGCTCCAGTTCTTCCACCGTTCGTTCAGCGATACGCTGCCATTGGTCGGCATCTGATGGTACAGCCCCGCGCCATTGGTCAGGTCCTGCCCGCGCACCCAGTTGATGTTGGCCACGATTTCCCCACGACCAAAACGGGTGTTCTGCCACAGGCGGTAATTGCCCGAACCGTTTATGCCGTAGCTCTGGGCATTATGGTTGACGAATCCCAGCGTGTAGAACTGCCCGGCCGATGCCAGGCGCTGTGCGTTCACGTAATTGTGGGTATAGGTGTAGTAAGGCTGGACCTTCAGGTCCCACCTGTCGCCGTTCGGGTCATGCCAGTCGGCGGTGATGGAGGCGGTATTGGCGACTTCAGGCTTCAGGTCGGGATTGCCGACATAGCCGTTGCCGTCACCAAACCAGTTGATCATGCTGGTGACCATGGCCGACCGCCCCCAGGCATAGCGTTCGTACAGGTTGGGCGAGCGGGTCTTGCGCGCATAACCGCCTTCGATCGTAAGGTCACGGCGGGGTTTCCAGCGGACCATGGCCGTGACATCAAAGTTCACGTCCGTCCGGCCCCGGTCGGTGGCATTGAACGCATTGGCCGCGTTGATATTGGCCATGTTCATCATGTTCATGGTTGATGAGTAGCCGGATACCGGCCCCGTATTCATCATGACCAGGTCATTGCGGAAGCCCAGCAGCGTGGTCACGCGCGGAGTCCATGCCGCTTCCCATTCCACAAAATGGCCCAGTCGGTCGCGATGGCCGTCATTGATGCTGTGATAGGTGCCTGGTCCCATCATCATGCTGCCGGCAACAGGCGGCCACCAGTCATTCAGCCCGGAATGGTCGAACGAACTGCCCAGCCGCAGGGTCTGCCCTTCTGCCAGCGGTATCGTGGCCTTGATGCTGTAGCCTGCCATGCGGGCGTTGGTGTTCATGGGCATGTGGGTGGTCTTGTCGCGGTCGGGCAGGAAGTCCATGGCATGGTCCTCGCGCTGCCAGTAGCCGCGCGCCTCCAGTTCGCCCCAGTCAAAGGTGCCGACATACTTGCCGTTCACGAAGGTGGAGCGGTTGTTGGTCATGTCCATGTACTGGTTGGCGAACCCTTCATGCGGGGTGTCCTGCTGCCCGAATGTCAGGGTGAACAGGTGGTTGTCCTTGTGCATGCCAAAGGTCACGGCATGGTTGTAGGTCAGATAGCTGGTGGAGCGGACCACGCCCGCATCCCCTCCGCCATTGTAATCGCCTGCCTGGCTGTAGGATGCGTTGTAGCGCAGGCTGAACATGTCATTGGCCACCGTCAGGCTGCCCGATGCGCCATAGCCGCCACCATTGCTGCGATAGGTGCCGGTGACATGCCCGGTGACCAGTATTTTGCCATGGCGCGCGAATTGCGGGTCCTTGCGTTCCACATCAATCGTGCCGCCGGTACTGTCGCCCCCCATGCTGACGGGGGTGATCCCGGCAATGGCGGTGGCCGTGTCCACGCTGTCGGGGTCGATGAAGGACAGGGCGGGATTCATGTGGTTGGGGCAGCCTGAGGCAATGCGCACGCCATCGACCACGGTCGCCACGCGGTCATCGGCCATGCCGTTGATGACCGGCAGGGACGCAAGCCCGCCTGCGGAATAGGTGCTGACGCCGGGCTGGTTGCGAAACAGGCTGGCGGTATCAGGGCTGCTCAGGCTGGCTGCCGTGCGGGACGCCTGCGATGGGGAACTGGCCGATAGCAGGCGGTCACCCATGGGGGTGTTTTCGGCCGTGTCCTCGATCGACAGGCCGGGTAGGGTTACGGTGGTTTCGGCCTGCGCCATGACGGGGTACAGGCCGGCAGCCAGCATGTAGCCGCCAGCAGCCGCGGCAATGGACGCGGCCGTTCTTTTTATGGAAGTCACTTTTCATGTCCTGAACAGGGAACGGGAATGCGCACACCCGGTCGGGCATGCGACAGCGCATGGGTTCAGGAAACGGAAGGTGGCCCCCGTGACGGCGGCAAGCCGAGTGGAGAGGATGGGGGCGCGCGGGGCTGTCGCGGCTCATGCCGGGCCTGCCGCCATGCCAGGGATGGCAGCGGCAGGAAGGGCAGGAGTGTCAGCGCAAGGGCGGGCAGGTGCAGAAGCGGGCACAGCGGGCAGCCTTCGGCATGGTCATGGCCCGGATGGGCCGCCATGTCGTGCGGACCGGCAGGCATGCCATCCATCATGGCATGATGATGGGCGGGCCTATGGACCGTGGTGGCCGTATGTCCCGGGGGCGCGATATCGATCCCCGTCAGCCGCATGATGGTGGTCCGGGGCAGTTCCCCCGGCATGCTGCGGCTTTCAATCAGCAACTGTCCCCACAGCCCCATGCACGCGCACAGCACCATGACCCAGCGGATCACAGGCATGTCATGCAGGAAGGGGTGGCGGGCATGGCCCATGATTGAACAGGCTCTTTGTGGTTGTAAGATAAGGCGGTAACAGATTTATGTTCTCGTGGGTGCGTTCCTGTTTGTCAAATGGAACGCAGGCCGCCGTACCGGCTACAATGGATGGAACCGTGCCGCAACAGCAAGACAGAACAGCAGCCCGGCTGCTTGTCCCCGACGGTGCACGGGCGCGTGGGCGCTGGGCGCGCATGGCGGCCGGGTGGGCGGTGCTGCTGGCGGTGCTGGGACACGGCGTGATCGGGGCATGGCTGCTGCCGGGGCACCAGGGCGTGCCTGCATCACCCAGCGAAAAAAATGCCATTCAGGTCTTTTTTGACCGGCCGGAGGTTGCAACGCCCCCCGGACCGGCTACGCCACAGCCACAGCCACAGCCACAGCCACAGCCACAGCCACAGCCACAGCCACAGCCACAGCCACAGCCACAGCCACAGCCCACACCCCGTGTGGGGGGCAAGCAGGAAATGCCAGTCATGCGGCATCCCCCCGTCAGCACGCCCGTATCACCGCCGCGGGCATCCGCCCACGCAACGGCCACGCATGCAGAATCTGTCGCGCCGCCTGCACCCCCGTCCGGGGCCCGGACCGATACCGCCCACGCCACGACGGCATCCGGGCATGCGCAACAGGCTGCAACGGCTGCACGGCCTGCCTCCGCATTGCATTGTACGCCACCCGCATGGCGTTATCCCCCCATGGCCCGGCATATGCATGAAGAAGGCAGCGCGCTGGTGGATCTGGTTATTGGCGGACAGGGACAGGTGGTGCAGGCGAACCTGCGCAGCAGTACCGGTTACGACGATCTGGACAGCACGGCCGTTGCCGCCGCGCGCAATGTTCATTGCACTTCTGATGGTGGCACGCTGGAAGGCACGCATCTTACGCTGCCGGTCGTATTCCACCTGAAGGGATAAGGGGATGTGGTACCCTGATTACCTGATGGGGGTAAGGGGGCTGGTACCGGCCCGCACGGCACCAGCCTGCGTGGCGACCAGCTGTTCCGCCCGTTCCATGACTGCCCGGGCCTGAGCCGTTATCGCATTCAGGTTATACGAAGACAGGACCTGCTGCCGGGCAGCGGCCCCCATCCGGGCGCACAGCGCGGGGTTGTCGTACAGCCGCAGCAGCAGGCTGGCGAGGCGTTCCGGCGTCGGAGGATCAAGGAACAGACCGGTTTCCCCATCCGTCACAACGTCCGCCATGGCACCCACGGGCGTGACGATGGATGGCACGCCCGCCTGCATCGCTTCATGCAGGGCGATGCACAGCCCTTCGAACAGCGATGGCTGCACATAGCCATGCAGCCCGGCGCAATATGCGAACGGGTCGGCCTGAAAGCCCGACAGTGTTATATTATCCAGCCCAAGTGTCGTGATCTGCTCCTGTAACTGCGGGGCGAGGGAGCCTTCGCCACCGATATCCAGGTGGATGCGGCAGTGCGGCGCATGATCACGCAGACAGGCCATGGTCTGGATCAGCAGCCCGTAATTTTTCTGGGCTTCCAGTCGGCCCAGCGTACCCAGGCGGAACACCCCGCGTCCGTCACCCGGTCCGGCCCATGGCGCGGCCTGTGGCATGTGGGCCTGTGCGGTGAACAGGGGCCATGTAATTACATCGCGTTCCGGCACATTCAGCTGTCGTGCCGTGCATTTTGCGACAAAGCGGGAATCCGCCACCCACAGATCCGTCAGCCTGTGCGTGGCATGCAGGATGCGTCGATTCCATGGACGAAGATAGGCATTGTGCTGCCAGCTTACCACGGGCCTGCGCAGCACGATGCCCGCCATCTGCCCGTACAGGGTCGCGCGTGTCAGGGATGTCCAGATCAGGTCGGGTGCGTGACGACGCACGGCGGCAAGCGTCGTGCGCAAAGAGGCAAATTTTTCGGGACGTGGGGAGAGGATGTCATGGACAATCCCGGCGTCTTTCAGCCAGGCAACCGCATTGCCAGCCTTTCGCGCCAGAGCGAGGACATGGACATCGTGGCCGCGTGCGCGCATTTGCGCCACGATATCGGGCAGCGGACGTTCGGCGCCTCCGCCATTCAGGCTGTTGATGATATAGACAATACGCATGCAAATGATTTTGACACGCAAAAATAAAAAATTAATACAGTTTATAATCGCTGACACATTTTATGTCTCATTTGAAACAAAAAAACGCATATTTGTTACAAACAGATACTTTATTTTCTGTGGCACATATTCTGGTCTTTTTTATGACATGAACTGGAGATTCCGTTTCCTATGCTTTCCCTTCGCAAGGTATCCATTGCGGGTTTGGTCTGACCAGTCGGAGCATGATACCGCGCCAGAGCGCATGCGTCGTCGTGGCGTGATCCAATGGGCTGCATATAAAAAACGCCCCCCATCATACGACAGGGGGCGCAATCCGGCAGGGCTGGATCAGGGGGTATGGACCAGTTTGCGGTTCAGGAATTCCTCAATGCCGAATTCCGAAAGTTCACGACCATAGCCGGAGTTCTTGATCCCGCCAAAGGGCAGGTCGGGTGCCGAGCCGGTAATGTTGTTGATGAACACCATGCCCGTATCAATCCGTGCCGCGACGCGACGGCCACGTTCCACATCGCTGGTCTGGATGGATCCACCCAGTCCGTATGGCGAATCATTGGCCATGGCAATGGCTTCGTCATCGCTGCCGACAGAATAGATGATGGCGACGGGGCCAAAGATTTCCTCATAGAAAATGGGGTTGTCCTTGGTGACGCTGGTCAGGATCGCGGCCTTCATGAAAAAGCCTTCGCGGTCGATCTTCTTGCCTCCCGCAACCAGTTCCGCCCCGTGGGACACGGCCTTTTCCACCTGGGACACGGCCCGTTCCATGGCGGCCTGGCTGCTCATCGGGCCGTGGGTGACGCCCTGTTCCAGCGGGTCGCCGTACTGGAATTCATTCACTGCCACCTTCAGGCGCGACGTGAATTCATCGACCAGTGACTTGTGCACGATCATCCGCTTGGCTGCAGTGCAGACCTGACCGTTATTGGACATGCGCCCACGAATGGCCATGGGCACGGCCTTGTCCAGATCGGCATCATCCAGCACGATGAAGGCGTCGGACCCACCCAGTTCCATGGTGCTTTTCTTCAGCGCACGCCCGGCCTGTGACGCCACGGCGCTGCCGGCGCGTTCGCTGCCGGTCAGGGCGACACCACGCACTTCGGGGCGTTCGATCAGCTTTTCCGACTGGTCATTGGTAATGAACAGGTTGGTATACGCACCTTCGGGCGCGCCCGCTTCACGGAACAGCTCTTCAAACGCCACGGCGCATTGTGGCACGCTCGGCGCGTGCTTGACCATGACGACGTTGCCCGCCATCAGGTTGGGGGCCGCGACGCGGGCGAGCTGGTAATAGGGGAAGTTCCACGGTTCCACGCAATAGATGATGCCCAGCGGTTCGCTGGTGACGGTTGCATGGCCCTGCGACACCGGCAGTTCGCGCGGTGCAAGGAAGGTTTCGGCCTTTTCCGCGTAATAGGTGAGGATATCGGCCGAAAGTGCGATTTCCCCGATAGCTTCGGGCAGGATCTTGCCCATTTCCATGGAAATCAGGCGGCCATGCTTTTCCTTGTCCCGGCGCAGGATTTCCGCAGCCTTGAGCATGATCGCCTTGCGCTGTGCGATGGAACGGTGCCGCCAGTCGCTTTCCCAGAACTGGTGGGCGGTGGACAGTTTCGCCAGCATTGTCTTGTCGTCATGAAGGTCAAAGACCTTTTCCGTCTTTCCGGTGGCCGGATTGATGGTGCGATAGGGACTGGTCATGTCGTCAGTGTCCTTTGTGGCTGCTTCGTGGGTCATGTTTTCCATAACGGACGAAGGTTTGCGTTGTCTGAACGCACAAACGGGTTGCTAGGCTATGGGATGATCCCGGCTGGCGCGACCCGTCGCGGGAACGCTCTCCCCATCGTGACTATATCCATTGGTATATTGTCAATGCGTGCCGGGAACAGGGCAGGGGCACACTCACTGCGTGGTTTCCGGGCATGGCCAAGGAGGAAAAGCAGTGTGACGGATATGATGCCTGCGTCATCATCACGCGGGTTTGAACAATACGGGACGCCAGCTGGCGGTGCGGGATGCGCTGCCGGTCCGTTCATGTCCCATCACGGCCTCCGGGTCGGTTGTGCGGGGCAATGTCTGGTGTACGATGTGCCCCGTTTTCAGATATTGCAG
The DNA here is from genome assembly GCF_006538165.1 of Komagataeibacter diospyri. Classification (GTDB taxonomy): domain Bacteria; phylum Pseudomonadota; class Alphaproteobacteria; order Acetobacterales; family Acetobacteraceae; genus Komagataeibacter; species Komagataeibacter diospyri. Next base: position 65,238 of record NZ_BDLU01000032.1, on the reverse strand, counting down.
GAGGTAGGGACCATGCACATTGACCTGACGGGCCGCACGGCCATTGTAACGGGATCAACCGGCGGCATCGGGATGGCCATTGCAAAGGGACTGGTCACCAGCGGGGCGCGGGTGGTGGTGAACGGGCGAAAGGCACCTGCGGTGGACAGGGCGGTGCGGGACCTGTCCGGCCTTGGCGCGGGAAAGGCCGAAGGGTTCACGGGCGATCTGGGCACGGCAGCGGGGTGTGCGGCGCTGGTGGCCGCGTACCCATCGTGTGATATCCTGATCAACAATCTGGGGATTTTTGAACCGAAGGATTTTTTTGATACGCCAGACGCGGACTGGAGCCGGTTTTTCGAGGTCAACGTCATGTCCGGCGTGCGGCTGTCGCGTGCCTATCTGCCGGGCATGAAGGAACGGAACTGGGGGCGGATTGTCTTTGTGTCCTCGGAATCCGCGCTGAACATCCCGGTCGAAATGATCCATTATGGTTTCAGCAAGACAGCGCAGCTTTCGGTGGCGCGTGGACTGGCGGAACGGATGGCGGGAACGGGGGTTACGGTGAATTCCGTGCTGCCGGGGCCGACGCTGTCCGAAGGGCTGGCGGATATGCTGAAACCCGAACAGGAAAAGACCGGCAGGCCACTGGAGGAAGTTGCGGCTGAATTCGTCATGACGCATCGGCCCACATCCATCATCCGCCGTGCGGCAACGGTGGAGGAAGTGGCGAACATGGTGGTTTATCTGTCGTCCCCACAGGCTTCCGCCACTACCGGGGCGTCTGTGCGTGTCGATGGCGGGGTGCTCAGCACAATCTGAAGGTAGCGTCTCGATTGTGGCGACTGTCATGTTTCCGCCTGAGCGCCCGTTTTTCCACAACAGGGGAACGGACGGCCAGGCGGGGCGGGATATTTAAATGACTGTCTGAAAAGCCAGTCTGCAAATCATAAAGGAAGTTTTTGGTGAGGCGTTCTTCAAAAAGCTTTGGAGAATGCCGCCTTTTTGAAAAAAGGCGACACTCGCAAACTTCTGTTTCTTATTTATCAGTGCGCCGATGGAAGCCGGGCAACGTGCCAGGTTACTGGAATGGACTGGCAGTATAGGACGGGGACGTCGTATAGCCTGCGGCTGGTACCGGCATGCTCGGCGTTGGATAGCTGGAGGCACGACTGGTCGGTGCGACATAAGTCGGGCTGGACAATTGCTGTTCGGCGACAGAGGAATGTGCCGTAATGCTGCCTGTGCCTGTGCCCGGATTGACGCCGCTCTGGATATTGCTGCGGGCGGGCATGGTCGTCACCGCCGGGGCAGGACGGTCAGGCAGTATCCTGTCAGGATAGACCGCGCCGGTGCTGTCATAATCTGACGCGTTGTAGCGCCCCACGCAATTCTTGCCGCGTTCGGCCGTATGGACCGCGTCCAGTTCGCCCTTCAGTTGGCCGGGCTGGATATATCGGGTGTGCGCCATGCGCCCTGCATCTGCCGAGGCAAGGGCCTGTGTGTCCGTTTCATCCAGTTGGGCAAGCTGCGCGCAGTTCTGCCGCATGTAAGGTTCGGGGTTCACATATTGCGCATTGATTTCGGCAGGTCTGGTGGCACACCCCGTAACGGCCAGCACGCCCAGACACAGGATCGTTTTTTTCATGGTCTTCCTGTCATGTGATCAATGTCGTTTCACTGTCTTGAATAAAGATATGAATTCATGGACAAGGTTTTGCGTCTGGATTGTTTGTGTATGCATTAATGGAATGAATAATCAGGCTATGGTTTCGGCATGATGAAAAAGTAAATGGTCACATGAATGATCTGTCGTGACCATTATTAATGAAAGCTTTCCATATTCTGGCTGTAATGCGTTCGTAACCATGGATAGGCAACGCATTCCTGCCTGACGGGTTGCGGGCTGGATACGAATGTAAGACATGACAAAAAACGGCATGCAGTGCAGATGGTATTGGCGGGAGACAAGAGCCTCCCGAAGTTTTTGGTAAGGATTTTTTCAATCCTCTGAATATAATTCAAAGACCATATGAATCGCGTCATTCTGACCGATGCCCAATGGGCGAAAATAGAGCCGCCGTGCCTTCGCGGCAGATCACTGCATAGGGGATAAGCAGATGGCAGTCGTGTGCCTGACCGGACGAAAGCGTGAATGACAGCGCTCTGTCATGGCCATCTGCAGCTATGCAGTCCCTGATGCCAGAGCCTTCATATGAGCGGTTGAAACTTTCATGCCCGGGACCCGACCAAGAAAAGGCGGACTGCACACCCTGCTCATTACAAACGGACATGCAGTCCGTTCAGTCATTCAGGGCAGTCGATTCCGGCCGTATTGGTTCGAATGCCAGCATTGTAAAGCGGCTGTCACGGCCTATATTCCACGGCTGCCTCGCATAATGTTCGTATTCATATTTAAAAGCTGATGCCAGACCCCATCCTATCCGTTGCATGATCAGTATGTATTCCTCGGGGTCACGATTGAATACTGGTGGATTTCCAGAACGGCGCCATCTCCGGTCCATGATCTCTGCGATGATCAGACGTTCGCGGTCCTTTGTGGCAAGCTGGAGAATGTTTTCGATCTCATGATCGGAAACATGCAGAAGGACAGTATAAAACAGTGCTGTTGGACTTTCAGGATATTCGTAACCCTGATCATGAATACGAAACGTATGGTCGGGGAATAACGTCCTGGCCTGTAAAAGTGCGGTTGGATTGATGTCAACGCCAATATATTCGTCCGGCCTGAACAGAGACGCGATCCGACCGACGCCACATCCTATTTCCAGCACAGGAAAATGTCCGTCGACAGATTTTTTCAACGCAGCCTGAACATCAAATCCCTCGGGGAAATTCAGATTGTTTCCCTGATTCGTACCGCTGGTTTCCTCCATGATCCAGAAGAGTTCCTCCGGCTTGCGCCAGAGGCGATTCAACTGACGATCGACCATGCCCTGATCGGTAATCTTAAGGGCAGTGGAATGAGATGTCTTGCGTTCGGCGCGAAGCTGGCGCGAAGCACTGCCAGTGCTTGATGACATCGGCATCTGTTTCCGGCGCGCCTTCGATCTGCAAATAAGCACGTGGCAACCATGCCGTCTTCAGCGGGAGTTTGCTATTTATATCACACCAGGCACTGCATAGATGAACCTGATCCCATGTCATCGGGTCGGCCCGGCATCGCAGCACCCATTGTTCAAGCAGCGCCTTTGTATAAGGAGATTTCCCTAGGTAGAGCGTGCCGGAACAGAATTCCCACCCATCATCGGCATGGGCATGATCCCATGTCCATTTATGAAGTGCGATATCAGCATTGATACATGCAAACAGGGAGGGCATGTTTTCAATGGTCGCATCGGCATCGACCCAGACGATCGGGTCGGGGGAGGTAGACCATTCTTCAAGCAGGAACTCTGCTTTCAAGGCGCAATTATGTTCCCATATGCCTTTGCTCCGAATCGGCTTCAAATAGCAATCGAGGCCAAAACGGGCTGCGCTTGTCCGCAGGCGCTCCGCGTATTCTTTGTATATGTTGTCTTCGGTATAATAACAGACGATTTTAAAAGGATGTTCCGGGGAATGACCATCTTTTCCATAAATGGTGACAGGCGGTCGCCCTGTTTCCATATTGCGCCCAAGAAAACCGACCTGTTTTAGTCCGTCAGGTCGAGGATTGAGAGGGGAGGTCAGGACAAAATCCGAAAATTGATCAAGAAATATTTCTTCATCCTGATCGAGTTCTATATTTGTTGCCTCGGACATATATACATTCCATATTCGGATTTCGTATTGAGTATGATATAAAAAACAAAAATCCTGTCAATTGTAATTACAATATATTACTGTAATGGCTGATATGGAATATGGTCAAATCCTGCTTTGAATTCACGAAGTTCGGGATCATTACAAGAATAACGGGTGGTTCGGGCTTAATGCCGGAATAGAATATTTCCCAGAACTTACAGGGGGCGGTAAGGTGCCCCTTTCTTCGACCGGTTGCCAGACACCAGACCCGAAATGCCGACGCGTCAGGTGTTCCGGCCCCGGACGCAAACAGGGGTAATTATCGGAACGTGGTGAATGATTGCGTTATTCTGAGGGAGCAGGGGCGCGGAAAGAGACGCGGAGATCACGCGCCTGAAAGAAAGCGCCCTACCTGATGAAATGACGCCAGACATTGAGGCTGCATTGAGAATTATCTGTTTTCACGCCGCTCCATATGCGCATGCGTTCCGTGTTGCAGGCGTCAATTTCCCCCAAAGCCGAAGCCGGGCGGGCATATGTGATTTTCAAACTGTTACAGGCTATCTTGCGATCGGGGAACTTTGAAAAGATCTCCATAGCTTTTCTTGATGATGCGCATGCAGCATCCGCCGCATCTGGACATCACTTTCCGCTTTCCGGACAGGACGCTTCATGCCGGTCCTTCCGTTCCAGAAGGTCCAGCAGTCCAGCCTGCAGGTTCCATCTGAGATACGGGGCAAGCTGATCCTGACCGGGATGGTTGTTGCGACATGATGCTTCGCGCATTTCTGAACGGGACGGGCGTCTGCGCATAGTCTTGCGGTAATCCAAGACGGGGACGCTGCTGGATGTGCCCATGGTCTGTTACGTGACCAAATGTGCGTCCGATCGATCAGGAAATGGCAGTCCGGTCGGGCAATGTCGTCGGCCGCGTTGGAAACCCAGGTCCGTAGCTGCTGGTACCCAGCCCGACCGGAAAGAAGTGGGTGCGGCGTAATTTCAGCCGTGCATGGGATCAGGTCATAGCCACAACGCCCCAGATCGCCTTGATCAGCGGCCATGGGATCGATTATTGCCAGCGGATTATCGACACATATCTGCCGCGCCGCACTGATGTCGCGGATATGCAGTTGTGGGAGCAGTATCAGCGGCAGGAGACCAGCAAGATGGTCTCGATCGCTGCCGCACGGAGGCTCTGGAGCAGGGCGAAACCGCAATGAGCCATAGTGCACTGCAAACCATCTGCAAACCGTGCAAACTTTTTAGCCGCCAAGTCATTGAAAAGTGGCGCGCCCTGCTGGATTCGAACCAGCGACCCACAGCTTAGAAGGCACCGGTATTTCCTTTAAAAACAAGGGAATGTTTTGCAAAACCGATGCCTGCGGGCGTCTCGATCCGTTTGTATGGGTCGAGACGTTTGCAGTTATCGTTTCTGACCGACGAATGGGACGCTAGGCGAGGGTCTGACGCATTCGCTGGCAGCCCAAGTATCAATCATAGCCTGCACCCTACCACGCAGCCTTTCCCGATCGGCGATCAGCCGGGTTGCCTCGGCGTGCCGGGCATCATCGTTCTGTGCCAGCATTTCCGTCTCATAGCCGAGCTGCCGCCCCATCTCCACGTCAGGCATGGATGACAGGGGCGCATAGGCCACCGGCAAGCTGACCGTCTGCCCGCGTACCCGGCTGGCATCGGCCTGCATGCCAAAGGTGGGCGCGGTCGTGATCGCCCCCACGCTGAACTGGCCGCCTTGCGTGAACTGCCCGGACAGCTGCAGTGTCACATCGCCCGCAATCGTGCCCACCACCGGGTCGGCCACGTTCTGGCTGCACTGGGCGGCACGCACAGCGCGCGTGAACCGGGCATCCTGATTCTCTGTCCAATCGCCCGCATGCGATACCGACACCACCCCGGCCTGCGCCAGACTGGCCTGAATACCGGCCATGGCCTGCGGGATGGTGGTGGAGATCCTCGCAGGATGGATTGCGCAGGCAGACAGCACCATGCAGCAAAACATTACGAGAACAAACTTGACACCGTTTGGCTTGTTCATGTTACGTTCATTTCATCTTTGAGAGAGGACGGGCTGATCATGTCAGGGGCTTACGCAGGAGACAGGACTACGGGCTTTGCCTCCCCGGCTTCTGACAGTACCGAGGGGCCGATCGATCTGAGCGAAGCCCTCGATCTGCACCGACCAAACCGCTATCCCGTCCGTGTGGTGGGGGACGCGCTGGCCGCGCGCGGGATCCTGCACGGGGATATCCTGATCGTGGACACCGCAGCCCGACCGCAGTCTGGCTGCGTGGTCGTGGCCCGCTGGCAGGACCAGACCATCGTATGTGAGATCACCCGGCAGCGCGGAGCATGGTGGCTGCGCTCGGGCAAAGGGCAGGATGCCCAGATGCATCCGCTGGACCCTGCACATGATTCGGAAGTGTGGGCCGTGGTCGCCGCCCTGGTGCGCATGAAGATCTAGGCCATGCCGATATATGGCCTGATCGACGCGAATTCGTTTTACTGCTCATGCCAGCGGGTCTTTGAGGCGCGGATCCGCACGGCACCGGTTGTGGTGCTGAGCAACAATGACGGCTGCGCCATAGCCCGCACGAAAGAGGCCAAGCAGCTGGGCATCAAGATGGGCGATGCCTGGCATCTCATCCGGCAGCGACCGGATCTAAAGGGCGTGCAGTGGTATTCCAGCAATTACCCGCTGTATGCCGACATGAGCCGCCGGATGTATCAGGTGCTGGAAAGCCGGGTGCCTCGCGTCGAACCTTACTCGATCGATGAAATGTTCCTCGACCTGTCCGGGCTGCCCTATGACCTGCCGGCTTTCTGCCGTGAGTTGCGTGACGAAGTGCGTGCCGTGGCGAAGATCCCCACCTGCATCGGCTGGGGGCCAACCAAGACGATCGCAAAGCTGGCCAATGGTATCGCGAAGGACCGGCCCGAACTGGATGGCGTATGCGATCTGAGCAGGGAGGCAGACCGCCAGGCCTATTTCCGCGAACTGTCCATCGGGGAAGTATGGGGCATCGGCCGCCGCACTGCTGAAAAGCTCCAGCGCGCCGGGATCCAGACGATTGCCGATTTCGTGGCCATGGACAGCCGGGCTGCGCGGAGCATGCTGACAGTGGTCGGTGCCCGCGTGCAGGCCGAACTGCGGGGTCAATCCTGCCTGCCGTTGTCTGAGGTTGCGGCGCCACGGCAGGGACTGGCTTGCACCCGCACCTTTGGCCGGCTGGTCGATAACTGGACGGACCTGCGCGAGGCCGTCTCTCACTATGCGACTACGGCGGCGGAAAAGCTGCGGGCTGAGGGAATGACAGCCTCTTTCATGACCGTGTTCATCCAGACCAACCCGCACCAGAAGGACACAAGCTGGTACGCCAACCAGCAATCCTGTGGCATTGAGCCGACCAGTGACACGCTTGTCCTGATTACCGAGGCGCTCCGGCTGCTGCGCAGGATCTGGAAGCCGGGGTATCGGTATTTCAAGGCGGGCGTGATGCTGGATGGACTGTGTCCGGCTGGCATGCAGACCGGGCTGTTCCAGACACGGGACCCGGTAAAGTCATCCCGGCTTATGGACGCACTGGATGCGGTGAACGGCCGCTATGGGCGCGGCACGGTCAGGCCGCTTTCCAACGGACTGGACCGGACGTGGCGCGCTCGCCAAGCGATGCTGTCGCCCGCCTACACGACGCGCCTGCAGGACATCATGGAGGTGAAGGCATGGTGAGTCGGTGGATGATAAAAAAATCCGGATACGGCCACCATGCAGGCGAACAGAAATGTCAGCCGGTCAGCCCGGCTCATGCCGCGCCGCGCAGATATGCGTCATTGGCCGCGACCAGCGCCGCCCAGTCATCACCGGCCGGGTACAGGCTGCCCGGTTCATGAAGCTGACGCCATGCCAGCCCATGCGCTTCCATGATCCGCGACCGGACCCAGCGCCATGTCGCTTTCTGCAGGCTGCCCCAAGTCAGCAGCGTGACCAGGTCGGTGTCGGCCGTGCCGGCATAATCCCACAGCAGCAGGCAATGACCGCCAGCGCTGCCCGGCGTCGGATCGCCATGGTCGGCCGGGCTGTCCGTGTCCCACACGGGCGGCAGGTTGCCGTCCTGATCCTCCCACATATCCGCCGTGGCCAGCTGTATGCCCAGATAGGCGGCGGACAGGCCTGCAGTGATGTTGCGGATCCCGTTCAGGTCGCCGGGATCGGCGCTGCCCCAAAGCGGGAATAGCGTCTGATCCGCCAGCGCATAGCCATTGCGCAGGGCCGTCGTCAGTACGTCCACCTCCACACCGCCATTGTCCGTGGCGGGATTGCCGGGCACGTAGCCGGTAGAGCGGGAATAGAACTGGACGGCGTCCGGTGTGGCGACGGTGATCTGGAAGCCTGCCAATGCAGCCGTGGCGCGCAGGTGATTGCCGATGCCTGCGCTGGTGCAGTCCCCCAGTACGTCATTGCCCAGCATCAGCGGTGCGGGATTGATACCACTGCGATCCAGCCGCACAGGGGCCTGCCGGGCCATGAACCCGCGCATGGCGTATAGGAAGGGCTGGCCCTTGCGCCTTTGAGCAGGATGGCAACCGAGCTTGCGCATGTTCGCAAGCTGGGGGCTTTTCTCGTTCATTTATGATCGATTTCCGTTGACATTCGCGCATATATGCGCGATATTGTGGACATGAAAGCCGCTGACCTCCTCGCCCGTCTCCGCCGCCTCGCCAACAAAAATGGCTGGGACATGACCGAACGTAAGGGGAAGGGGTCGCACATCGTGGTGCGGCTGAACGGCAAGCCGACCGTGGTGTCGAACCATCGCGGTGACATTGCCACCGGGACGTTCCGCAAGATCCTCAAGGATCTCGGGCTGACCGAAACCGATCTGGAGGTATGAGGATGCTTTACGCTTACCCGGTCGATCTGGAGACCAATCCGGACGGCACCATCACGGCTTCATTCGAGGGACTGCCGGGGGCAACCGAGGGCGCAACCCGGGAGGAAGCCCTGCGCGAGGCCCGGGACCTTCTGGTTACGTCGCTGTCCATCTATGTGGATGATGGTGTTGCCGTTCCCATGCCGCCTGCGGCCAATGGTCGCCCGCTGGTCTATGTGCCTATGCTGGAAGCCGCCAAGCTGGCACTGCATATGGCCATGCTCGAGAACAAGGTCAGTAACGTGGAACTAGCGCGTCGGTTGGGTGTGGCGGAATCGTCCGTGCGGCGCATGCGGGATCTGCTACATGAGAGTAAAATCGGTCGTGTAGAATCTGCACTTCACGCATTAGGGCGGCGAGCTACCGTCGAGGTTTTAGCAGTCGCATAAAGTAAAGGAAACTATATAGATGTCACGAGAAGACGCTCTGCACGAAATAAAAGACTGTATATGCGGATGTTATTCGCGGGTCGACCTGAATTTTGCATTGCATCCTTCAGATAAAGGGAGAGCTGATGCTCTTAGAGATAAATCAAGGATGTGGAATTTAAACTCAAGAGAAATAAGGGATGCCATTACGCCTGTAATCAAAAACTGGCTGACAAGCAAATTTACTCATTATGGAGAAAGTAAACCAAGGCCATATGATGAAAATATTAAGAAAATAGATGGAAAGGTCAACTCAATGGTATCTGCTGCTGTAGAATACTTCACGCGTTAGATTTTTTAGAATTCTATGAATTTTATTTCCTCAGGTTTCTTGATGGCTTGCAGGTATCTGGAATCTTATGGAATGCTCGATTTGAACCAATCTTGCTTTATTGGAGTCCGCGGTCTCGTAACTGTGCTGCCATATACCACGCATGCAGTTTGAGCGGGATCGTGACCAGCAATCCAATGAGGACGACAACGCCGCCCGCACCGGAGATGACGCCCTCCATGAAGGGCGTCATCGTGAATTGCTCGACAGATAGGCCAGCAGGATAAAGCCCCCAAGCACGCCACCGATGGTGCTGGCAGCCCAGAGAGCGAAGATGCCGGTGCGCGTCATGCCGTCACCCCCAGCACCTGGAGCGCCTGCTGCACCTGTGCCTGGGAGGGGGCTGCAGCAGAACCCGACAGGCGTGCCCCGACATTCCGGCGCGTAGCCACGCTATCCAGCAGGGCCTTGAAGGCCGACACGATGGTGCCCAGGGCGTTCAGGGCCGTGTTGGCGTCGGACAGGTCCGTGCTGGGGACCTTGGTCGAGACCCCGGTGATCGCGGCGCTCAGGTCGCTTTCCACCTTGGTCAGCGCGGACAGGATGCTGTCCACCCGGGTTTTCCAGTCCGTGTCGTCATAGGTGATGGTCAGCGTGGACCCGGCCGCCGTGGAAAAGTCGGTCAGGGCGGTGGACAGTGCCGTATCCGCCAGACCGATGATGCCCACGGCAGGCGTGCCGATCGCACTGGCGACGGCCGCGATGCTCAGGACGGTGGTGACGGCATTCAGGCCGGCCTGCCCGTAATCCTTGATCTCGGCCACGTTGATTGTGATGGTGGTGACGTTGCCGGTGGTGGTGCTCTTACACCCGGGCAGCATCGCGGCGGCGGCGATGCCGGCCGCTGACAGCAGCCCCATGCCAAGGAAACGGCGGCGGCCGCCATCGACGGCGACGAAGTTGACACGCTGGGTCATGGACCAGTTTTCCAGTCTTGATATGAAAATAGTCCACCCGCACCACAACGCCGCAGGAAACCGGCGTTTTTCGTGTGATGCAGGTGGACCAGTTTACAGGTGGCAGGATGCGGGAGGCCCGGCGGTCGGTTTACAGACCGGCCGGATCAGGTTGACAGGTCAGCGAACGGGCTGACCGGGCACGACCGGGTGCGGGGCCTCGACCTTTGCGGGCGCAACCGTAGCGGCCACTGTTGCCGGCTTCGCCTCGATCGCGGTTTTCAGGTCCGCGACCCCGCCCACGATCTTCGTGATGGCGGCATCGACACCGGCGAGGTCGAGGTTGGGGGCCGCGCGTTCGACAATCACGGGGATCAGCAGCTGCAGCACGGTGCCGCCCAGCTGGATGTCCGCCTGCGTGGCGGCCGTGTCGCGCTTGCCCAGCGCGGTTTCGAGCAGGCCTTCCAGCGCAGGGATGGCGGTGCTGGTATCGTCAGCCATATCTGGCGTCTCCATAAAAAAAACCGCCTCGCGGGCGGTTACTTTGGGTTGTGGTTTGTTACACAAATGCGTGTTCCGGTTGCGTATCCTGCGCGCGCAGTCCCGGCCTTTATCGGCCGTCCAACCACGGGGCCGGGGCTGTAGCAGTCAGGCAGGCGGGGAAGCGCGCACTGGTGGTTTGCCCGGCCGGGTGGAACCGGGCGGCACGTCAAGGCGCTGCTCGACCTCCCTGCGCGGAACCGTTGCGGGCACCATCGCGGCCTTTTTGCCCGGCTGGTAGGCGGGCAGGTTCCAGCCGCGCGCCTGGGCAATGGCGGTGACGATGGTCCAGACCAGCACCCATTTCGATGTTGGATCCGGCGGCCGCCAGAACCGCGCGATCAGGGCGCAGGTCGAGATCAGGAACGACACGATGACCACGATGTCGCCGGCATACTGCGCGGGGAGCATCGACAGGACATCCTGCAGGAGAGAGACAGGATCCATATCAGGCCTCGCTGACGGGGTGGGGCACCGCAGGCGTAGCCTGAAGCGCCTGGGCGATCTGGTCCGGGCTGAGATGGCCCGGCCCGTTCTCCATGGTCGTGATGCCCGCGATCAGCGACCGCTGGATGGCAGGGTCGCGCAGGTCCAGCACGGTATCGGGCTGCACGCCCATATGGCTGCACAGGGCGTAAACATAGGCCCCGGTGGGGTTCTCGCTGGCGGGGGCGTACACGGAGATGATGGCGCGCACCGTGGTCAGGCCCCGCTCACCATAGCGCAATAGCTGGTCGCGTAGCGCGCGGATGCCGTCCGCCATGGTGGGGAAGGCGGCAAAGCGCGGGCAGGGCACGCCGGTTTCAAGATGCGCGCCGGGCTGGCCGACATAGTCCAGGTTGCCCGGGTTGTTGTTGCGGATGCCGCGCGGGAGCCTTTCGCTCATGTCGTCATGTTCCTTGTTCGGGGCATTGCCCGCAGTCATGGATGGCCACCGTGCAGGAGATGCGTGACCCAGTCGCAGAACGGCGGATAGGCGAACAGGGCGGCCGCCACGGTGCCGATGACGGTGATCAGGCCCACGATGGCCGTACCGATCGCCTTGACCGCCTTCATGCCGCCGATCAGCTGGCCCATGCATTCGCGCATTTCGGTCGACAGGGTGCGGACCTCGACGCGCAGGGCGCGCAGGTCCGTCTCGGTTGATTCGACCTTGGTCTCGACACGGACAAGCCGGTCACGCAGCTGGGGATCTTCACCGAACCCCAGCAGTCTCCACAGAATGAACATCAGATTTCCAGGCAATAAAAAACCGCCTCACAGGGCGGTCAGGCAGGCGCGGAACGGGCCGGAGACCCGCATCAAGTGGCGGCGGCCGCCGTCTGCGTTGTCGCGGTCGTAGCCGTCTGGGTCGTGGTCGACGCGGTGGCGTCGGACGTGGTGTCCGTGGGGGCCGCCGGCAGCGCGGTGATGGTCGTATCCGTCCCGCTGGCGATGGCCTTGAGCGCCTTGAGGTAGGTTGTCCATTCCGTGGGCGGCGTCTCGCCCAGGCAGCCATATTCGTCCCACATCAGGTCCGACGCGGCGGAGAACGCCGTGGAGGCCTGCTGCTGCAGCGTGATGGGCGGGGCATACGTGAAGGTCGCGGCTGTCGCCACGGTGGTCAGGTCAATGACGTCGCCATTGCCGGCGATGGCCTCGGGCGCCCCGTTGGCATTGGCCCTGATCGTCGCCCCCTTTGCCTGCGCCGCCATGAGGGCGGCATAGTCGGTGGCGCTGACGTCAATCGCATCGGTCGGGATGACGCTGCTGATCCCGACCAGGTAGAAGCCGTCCGTCGCGGGCGAGAATTTGGCCTGCGGTGTCTGTGCCGCCGTCTGCGTGCTGTCGGTCATGTCTGTCTTACGCCATCCCTATTGCGATGTATGAGCCGGTCATTGTCGCGTTCTGCGTGCGGCAGGCGACCGAGAATTTCCCGCCGCTCACGTTCGATGACCAGATCCATGCCTGTTCCTGCTGGCCGTATCCCGTCACGTCCGTGGCGTTGCCGGCCAGGGCAATGAACAGCGTGGAAAAGGCGATTGGCCATGAGACAACGATACCGGCCGAGCATTCGTAAATCCCGTTGGTCGGACCGTTATCCGTGACGCCGGTAAACGTCCCCCACTGGATCAGGATGGACTGGGTCGCGCTGACCGGGATCTTGAGATACCCGTTCGTGCCCTGCTGGCAGGCGATCTGGTCCAGGGCGACCAGGTCGGCGGCCGTGATGCCCTTCTGGATCAGGATCTTGATCGCGGCCGACAGCTGGCCCCAGTCGGTCGCGTCAAGCGTCAGGCCAGCATCCAGTATCGGCTGGATGATTTCGGCCATGATCATGTTCATGTTGCAGGCGGCGTCCCCGCTGGCCGGCACGCCGGTGGCGGGATTGCCGTCCGTCAGCCAGCCCGGCGTACCGCTTGTCGGCATGATGTCACGGCTGGCCTCGCTCACCGTATTCGATGCGATGGCAAGCTGCATTCCTGTAGCTCCTTGATAGAAAGATGGGAAGGGAAGTCAGTCGCAGGCCGTGGAACTGCGGTAGAGCTGCCCTGACGAATTGATGCAGGCGTACGCGTTCCCGGTTCCGGCAAGGGTGGTGCCGGTTATGTTGGCGAAGGTGCCATATCCGTTATTGTCAATCTCGCTGACGAGCGTTCCCGATGCGTTGTAGCCCTGGTAAAGGAACCCGGTGCCATCGGATCGCGCATAGGTCCGAAGGCCGACCGTTGCATTCCGGATGGAAATCCCGGTGGACCAGGGCAGCAGGCCCCCGGAATAGTCACTGTGCTGGATATCGATCGCCACCGAGCTGGTGGTGTTGCCTGCAGCGCCGCCGCCCGTGATGAACAGGCCACGCGAAACGCCCCCATCCAGCACCTTGCCGTTGAAATTGACGTCAATTTCCTGCGCAGCACCCGAGCTGGAACTGAGGTTCAGGACCGAGTTGAGCAGTTCCATGCTGTAAGTTGTGCCCGATGCGCCCCCTGTCCCGGTATCGGCCCCGATATACAGGCAGGCCACCATCCGTCCGGTCTTGACGGTGTCGGACGTGTTGGGCCGGTTTGGCAGGCATTCCAGCGCCCGCCCGATCAGCGCCGAGCCGCTGGATGGCAGGGAGAGCGCGGCCGGGTCGATTTCTTCCTTGGTCCCGGTGACGATCAGCCAGGGATTGGTATAGAGCGAATTGAAGGTGCCGGCCCCGGTTCCGGGCGTGCCCAGCGCCGTGCCGGAAAACACGTTGCCGTTGAAGTTGAAACGGCCCTTGGTGGTGTTGGGGAAAATGCCCGTGTTGACCACGTAACCGGTGGAGGAATACGGAAAATCCACATCCTGATCGTTGGCCTGCGCCGCGTTGATGGCGTTCGTGAACGCGGTCCCGTTATCGGTCGTACCGTCCCCCTTCGCGCCGAAATCCAGCACGTTGACCCGGTCGCCCAGATGGGCGGACAGGGCGCGGGACACCGAACCCGAAAACGCCGTGGCGACGGCGGCGGTCAGGTCCGTGCCGCTGGCGCTGCCCCCGGTGATGGTCGGGGCACTGGCCGTCAGGTTCGTGGCCGTGCCGTTCGTTACGCTGACCTTGTTTTTCTGGATCTCATTAAGGGCATCCGCCCCCAGCACGGCATTGGCCTGAAACGAAATCTCGACGTTCTGCGCATGGCATGCACCAGCCGAGGCACAGAGCAGGGCGGCAATGGATGCCACGCGAAGCATGGAGAGGCGCATCGGTTATTCCCCAAGGGTATCGATGTTGAGAATGAAACTGCCCAGCCTGCCCGGCGTATTGCCTGCGCTGTAATCAAACAGCAGGATGGTGTGTGCGGGCTTGCGGGCACTGAATTCGCACTGGATGACCGTGCTGCCCCATGTGGCGTAGGGTTCGCCGTACACGTCCCCATACTGGCGGTTGCGCAGCGTGAAGGCGGGAATGCTGACCTGCCAGGCGAAAGCCCAGTCATCGCCACCGTAGGTGCCCCCGTAGGTCTTGCCGTAGCGCGATGGCACGAATTCCGTGATGGTGATGTCGAAGCCGAGCGCCTTGGCGAAGGCGATGAAATAGGATTTTGACGCCCCGCCACTGTCCGTCAGGCGTGCGACCACCTGCGCCTGGCGCTGTTCCAGTGTCGGGCTGGTGCCGGCGCAGGGATCAGGCAGGCCAAGTGTTGCCTCCCATTCCGTCAGCAGCTCGACCGTCGTGGAGGGGAACCCGTCCGTGATCAGGTTCGCGCCGCGCGCGCTGCTGCGCTGGAATGTCGGTGCCCACACGGTGGCCAGCTGATAGGGCATGCTGCCCGGTTCGCGGGACCATATGCGCCCGGTCGGCAGCAGCCGCAGGAGGGCCGCGCGGAAATCGGCGGCGGAGAATGAGGGAAGGGCCATCGGATTACGCCGCGAAGCTGATGGTGCCCAAAACGGGCATTGCGCCCGCATTGGCACCGGTTACGGGGCCGGCCGGGGACTGCACCTCGAAGCTGTCCAGCCCGATGGCCGCGATCGCTTCCTCCCAGTCATTGGGATTGATGGTGCCACCGGGCGCGGACAGCCGCAGGAACATGTCCTGCAGGGCTTCGGTGATTGCGGTCTGGTTGGCCGTGGTGTTGCCGGTGCCCAGATCCGTGATCACGAAATCCACGGGCTGCGCGATGGGCGCGCAGACGATGACCAGCGCGGTGACGGGCCGTTCGGACTGGATGGCATTGGCGACCGTCAGCTGGTCGCCCGTGGCCGTTTTGTAGCGGGTGTCGCCCGTGGCACTGCCATCCGTGCCATTCGGGAACCCGCCGGTCGCCTCGTTGGCGTCATCGAGCATGATGTAGACGACGACCGTGCCGGCACCGTAACCCAGCGGATTGCACCAGGCGCGCGTAACGCCGGTGACATCCAGCGCCCAGGTCACGTAATTGTCCTCGTTCCCGCATTCCCCCGGCTGCTGGTACGCATCCATGACCCGGGTGCGCAGGGCGTCGTCGGTTTCGACATCCGCGCCACTGGTGGTCAGGGCCACCACGGTGCCGGTGGTCTGCACGCCCGCGACCGGGCTGGACAGGGTGGCGATGGACCCGGCCGCGACGTTACCCGCTGATCCTGCCGTGGTGGCGGTCCAGCTGGCGAGCGTCGTGCCATTGGTGGTGACACTGTCGGCCGTGGTCGTGGCGCCCACGCCGCCGGTCAGGACAAGGGCGGTCCCGGCCGGAATGACGGCCGTGCCGGTCACGGTGAAGGACACGGTGCCCGAGGCATAGCCTGCCGCCTTGCGGGTCACGCCTTTCAGTGCGCCCCATGCGGCCAGGTATTCGCCCGTGGCCGTCCACGGCACGGCCTGCAGGGCAATCCAGTCGATATAGCCGTAATGCAGCCACGCAAGGCCCGCCAGCACCATGGCCAGCACATTGAGGACCGAGAACCGCAGCAGGGCAACCACACCCGGAATGCCGCCATTGATGACGTCCTGCTGGGCCTGCTGGCGCAGTTCCGAAAGCGTCGGCCGTGCATAGGGCATTCAGGTCAGGCCCTCCCAGGCCCATGAAAAGGTGAACTGCTGCGATGATCCGCCCGGTTCGGTGATGGTGACGGTGAACTCGGCCATGTTGGGCACGCTGGCGCTCCACCACGCGGAGACGTCCACCTTCTGGGCCACGCCATCGGTGACCAGCCATTGCAGGGCCTCGGTGCAGATGGCCTCGATCTCGCGCGGGACTGCCCTTGCGCCGACCTTGATGGCGCGCCTGAGCTGCCACAGGCGGGAGCCGATCGGGATGTCGCTGAACCCGTCGCCCCACCAGCCGCGCGGATCCGCATCGACCGTGCCAGGTGCGCCGGCGGGGGACTGGACGCCAGCGGCCACATCATTGGCTGTTGGCTGCACCGGTGCCACGCGGTCTGTGAAAAGCGACACCATGACGGCCGTGCGCAGCGGGTTGTCCAGTCCCAGATCACTGGACACGATGGGCCAGTCGCCGCGTGCCTCGCGGACGTTCCAGACGATTGCGATATCCATGAAAAACCCTGTCAGCTGGCCACGGGCGGCCCGGAATTACCACTGCCCGGCTGCACGCCGTTGTGGGGATGGGTGGACAGTTTGATGCCCTGCGCCTCGACCTCGTTGCCGGTGATCGTGCCGGTGGCGGTCAGATCGCCGGTGACCGCGGTCTTTCCGTTGGACGGGTCCAGGGCGATGGAGCCATCTGCCTTGAGCCAGATCCGGCTGCCGGTCTGGGGATGGTAGAGACAGACTTCCCCGGGCTGCAGGTCGGTCGGCCTGCCGCGCTGGTCGCCAGTGGCGATGGCGATGCCGCGCGTGCGGTCTCCACCCACGAAAATGACGATGGCGTCCGACCCGGGCACCGGGCGGCTGGTCAGCCCGTACTGCTGCATGAGCGGCACGTCGCCGCGTATCTCGCCTGCGGCAAGGGCAACCTGCACCGTGGGGGTGCCGGGTGTCTCGTTCGTATCCGCGAGCAGGCGGCCGATCCCGACCATCATCATCACACGCCGCATGGTGCGCATGGCCGAACTGATCATCGCGTTCCTACATTGATACAATATTGCCGGATGATTGCCCGGCGGACTGGTTGGACTGGATCGCCTGCATGAAGGCGCTCTGGAACAGCGGGTTGATGATCGGCTCTGGCGAGTAGGCCTGCGGGTCCATCAGCACCACATCGGCATGCGTGCCGTCATCGACCGTCTGGCGCAGGGTCAGTTCCCCGATCAGCAGGTCCTGCGGATTGCCATCACCCAGGTCCACCCGGGCCAGCGTGTTGGGCAGCCAGAGATTGCCCGCCCTGTCGCGCCAGCTGTCGCAGGTCAGGGTGATGGGATAGGCGCGGCCATAACGCCGGTTGACCTCCCACTGGACGCGCTTCTTTGCGATGATGCCGTTGCGGTCGCCGGTTTCGATCGGCACCAGCATGTTGCGCGTGCGGGTGACGCCGGGATCGGTCGCCTTTGCATTTGCGGGCGCGCTCAGGACGCGCATCTGTTCATCGTAGGCGTTGTCAGCACCGGGCGACGTGAACAGTGTGACCTCACCCATGACGATGGCCTGCACGGTGGAATACCGCCCCGCCATGCTGCGGACCCGCTGCAGCCGTTCGATGTTGCTGCCCAGCGTGAACCCGCTGGCAGCGCGGCGCGTGCCCACGGCGGACATGCAGATATTGCCATCGGGCCGGTCATAGAAGATCACGGCAGCGAGGCGGCTGACGCGCTCGATCACCTCATAGGCGGTTTCCGACAAGATGACCGCGAAGGCGAGAATATCTGTGTCACCCGCGCCATTGACCGAGATCACATCAATCTGAGCGAACTGGCAGACGCGCCGGGCGATATCCAGCGCGTTGGTACTGTTCATCTGGAACGTGCTGAACTCGGCCGCACACTCGACCAGGTCGACGCTTTTCGATGCCAGCTGCACCTCGAACGTATGATGGTCCGGGGCGATATCCTCCACCACGGTCTGTACATACCCGGTGAAAACCAGCGTTTTCCCGATGAGCAGCCTGCAGCTGTCGCCCTCGCTTATGTTGACTTTCGACAGGGGGCTGGATCCCTGCGTGGTCATGCTCAGGGCTGCCGTCCAGGGCATGATTTCCACGCCCATGCGGATGACCACCGATGTCCATGTGGTGATCTGCCAGGCCTTGCTGCCGCGCATGATGACAACGGAGACCTGATCGGACTGGTCCGTGTTCCACCCCACGAAGTCGGACAGGGTGGTCAGCGCGCCGCTCATGACGTCAGGGCCTCGAAACTGGTGGGCATGAATGCCGGATGGATGGGATCCGCGCGCCGGATCAGGTCAGGCGCGCGCGAGGCGTTGCGGTAGATCTGCTGCGCCAGGACCAGAGCAGGCAGGGGCGCATTGCGCGTAACCGTCATGACGTCGGGCAGCTGGGCCGCGCGGGTGGACAGGTCCTGCAGCACCTGCGCGCGCAGGGCGCGGATGGCCTGGTAACTGACATCGTTCCCGGCATCGGCACAGGCAATGGCTTCGTCATCAAGCAGCAGGCCGACCTGTTCCCGCAGGGTGACGGCCTCGGCCGAGGAGGTGGGCTGCCAGTCCGCGCAGGCCTGCGCGATCGAGATCAGGGCGGCCTGCCGGCACAGCATGGCTGTCGCCGTCTGCACGGTGGAAATGGCTCCGCCGATCGGGGCTGCCGAGGTAAGGGTGTCGATCTCGTACACGGCCAGAGCCGCAAGCTGGGCAATCTGGGTGCCGGGATCGGTGATGGCGCTGCGCAGCAGTTCCGTCAGGGCGAGGATCGCGGCGGCCAGTGTCGGGCCGTCCGTGGAAGCAGAGACGGCAGCGATGCCGGCCTCTATGGTCTGGCCGCCTGCCGTCAGATCGGACAGGACAGAACTGACCGTTGCATCCTCATTGACCTGTGTTGCATTGCCGCTGGCATATCGGCCGTTATTGCCCGGCAGTGTTGCAATGGCGGCCGAGAACGTACTGGGGGAGCGGATGGCCGTGCGCGCGCCCGTAGCCCAGCTGGAGGCGACCGTGCGCCCCGCATGCACCACGGACGTGCCGTAATCATACGAGGCGGTGGTGCCCGAAGTGTAATCCGATGACGCAGCACTGCTGAACGCTGTCGCGGCAATCCCGATGGCGGCGTCCAGCGCCAGCATGATGGTGGTCGAGAGGTAGGAACTGGATTCAATGAACTCCAGTTCCACATCGATGACGCCCATCACGCCGTCGCGTTCATACCAGTCGAAGCGCAGCAGGCTGGCCTGTATCGCCCCGATGGTGGGATGGATCAGCAGGCCGGTGCCAGCGGTCTCGGCCGCCATGCTGAGCAGCTGGCGCTGCGCGAAGCATTCCGCCCCGCACAGGAAGCCCCGGAACCGGTAGGGACGCGGTGCGCGGCCGAGATCCTCCACCCATGGCGTGGGCAGGTATGGATAACGGTGCAGGGAGGTATTGCGCCCGTTCTGGCCGCCGCTGCCGACCACCACGAATGGCACGCCCCGGAAAGAACACTGCAGGTATTCTTCCGCAAGGCGCGTCAGGGTGCCGGACATGTCAGTTTCCTGTTGAGCTGAGGGCAGGGTCCATGGCGCGCTGGACCTGCGTGCGCTGGGTCAGTGTTGTGCCCGGTGGGGCATCGATGATCCGGGCTTTCGCACCCGGTGGCAGCTGCATGTCCATCCCCACCTTGATTTCATGGGTGGTGGTGCCGCCATCGTTTCCGCTGCCGGACGGCATTGATGCCGCAGGACCTGATGGCATCTGGGCCAGTTTGGCGATGCCGGCGACATAGTCCTGCGTCTCGTCTGGCAGCACGGACAGGTCATGCGTCCGGGCGAATTCGTTCACCCGTCTGCTGTTCGGTCCGGCGTTGTAGGCCGCGTCGGCTGCCTCGTAATTCCCATGGAAGCGGTCGAGCAGGGTGCGGTAGTAGTAGGCCCCGCCCGTCAGGTTCTGCCGCCAGTCATAATTGGGATCGTTGACCGAATCCGGCAGGCCAAGGCCGCGCGCCGTGGCGGGCATGAGCTGGCTGGGGCCAAATGCCCCCGCGCCGGAGACATTGCGGTATCCGCCATGTTCCTTGCGCAGCAGGGCGATGTAATGCTTCGGGTCAAGGCCGAACTGCTTGGCCGCCGCAAGGGCGGCGTCCTGCACCGGCTGAGCCAGCGGGGCGACGTCCGCACCGGATTTATGGTTCCACCACCGATTGAATCGCGTGTATCCGGGGATCTTGTCCAGCACCCCTTCGCCTTCACCGGAGATCAGGTTGCCGTGCTGGTAGGCTTCATACATGTCATAGGCGATACCGAGTCCGCTGAGGATGTCGGTCGGTGAAGCGCGGAAAGGCATACGCCCGCGCGCGCCACCGGGGGCACCCGGTGCGAACCGGGAAGCAAGGGATGCCCCTTTCGCGGCAGTCCCCATCTTTGTGAATGCCCCCGCCACGGACAGGATGGTCGCCGCCAGCATCAGCAGGCCGCTTATGACCGGCATGGCATAGATGGCAGCAATGGCACCCAGAGCAATGCGTCCTGCGGACTTCCAGCCGCCCAGCTTGTCCACCACGCCGGTGACCGTATCCTCGACCCCCTTGATCCCCCCCTTGATCTGGTCCCATCCGCCATTGCGGAACCAGTAGGAGAACTGCTGGACGTAACGACCGATGTCCTGCGCGATCCAGTCGCGGTTCCGGTCGATCAGATCCTCAAGGAAATTGTTGAGGTCCACCAGGGCAGGGGATGCCGCATCGGCAACGCTGTCGGCGAAGTGGTGGACTGATTCGTTCAGGCTTTCCTGAGACCGACGATACAGGTCCGCCCGATCGGCCATGTCCTTCGTCATGTAGGCGTGTTTTCTGCCGGTCTCCAGGTCCTTCTGCCATTGCTCGTCTGTCTCCTGCCAGATCGACTGCATCTGTTCTGCAGAACTGCCCAGCAGGGTCGTGGCCGCGACCGTTCGGGCGACAGGATCCCGCAGCCCCCGGATGGCATGGGCCACACGGTTGAAGAACTTGTCCGGGGCTTCGTTCTGGAACTTCCGCAGATCCAGACCGATGGCACTGAACTGCGCAGCTGCCTGCGGGTCCATGTTGTTCAGGGCATTCCACCGGGTGGTGGACAGGGTTTTCAATGCGCCTGTCATGGCCTCAGCGGAACTGCCGGACAGCTTTGCAGCGTTCTGCATGGCCTGCAGGCGCTGCGGCGCCATGCCCATGCTGCCAGCCGTAGCGCGCAGGTTGGTCCCCAGCTGTCCCCACGTACTGACCAGCCGCGCCATGCCCGCCAGACTGGCGGCACTGGTCAGCATGCCCATGACCGGCACGATCTGGCCGATATAGCGGAACGCCCCCAGCGCCTCGCGTCCCAGCCCGACGAAACCGTTTTTCAGGCGGTTGAGGCCGGACAGGCTGGCGAACCGCCCGAAGGCGGCCTGCACACGGCGTACGGGGGCCTGCAGTCTGGCGATTCGGGTATTGATCTTTTCCAGCGTGGCGCTCGCACGATCCGCCGCCGATATGACGAACTTAACGCCCGCGTTTGCCACGTTGAGCCTCCCGTTTGCGCGCGTCGTTGATGCGATGCGCGCGGGTCACCCATCCCAGCATTTCCGTGCCGGTCAGGGCCTCCAAGTCATGAAGGGTGAAGCCCCGGAAGAACTGGGACAGGTCCGCGCCTAGTTCGTCCCAGTTTCCGGGCCACTCATAAAAAAACCGGTCAGGTAATCCGCAGCCCGCGCGAACTTGCTGATCGGCATCTTGAGGATGGCGGCCTGCGGCCAGCCGCTGACATTCTCGACCAGGCTGATCTCGGCGCGCAGGAAACCTTCCGCCGTGCCACGGGCCTCGAAGGCCTTGGCGGTGCGGCGTTCCTTCACCTTGGGTTCGTGCAGGGTCATGGTGGAGAAGCTGCGTCCGACCGCCTCAATCCCGTCCTCGAAAATTAAAGTCATGGACGGGGACAGGTCCGGATCGGCACCTTCCGGCCGACGCGCCGCATCCTGAAAGGACGTGACATAGGCTACGGCACGGTCCAGGGCAGACGAAGGCAGGTCCTGTACGGCCTGCAGTGGCCAGCCGCTGACCAGCTTCACCAGCTGCATCTGGGAATCGTAAACCGATTCCGTGGTCGGCCGCTTGCCGATCACCTGCGCGGCCGACAGGAGGTGGTAGACATTCGGCTCACGCAGCTGCAGTTCGATGAATTCCTGACCGCCCTTGAGAACAATCGGCTCATCCAGCACGATCAGGCTATCATCGTCCGCGCCGTCGGCCATGTCATCCTGCGGTGCGGCCATGATGGCCAGCACCTCTTCGTCGCGCAGATGATGATGGGGGGTATGGCTCACGAGACGATATCCTCGGTCACGGTGTCGCTCTCAACATGCAGTTCGAACGTGCCTTCCTGCGTGTTGACGTTCAGTTCCTCGGTCTGCCAGCCGTTGACGCAGGTCACGACAACGCCGTTGGCCAGCGTCAGCACGACGGTCAGGCCGGATGCGCCCTGCAAGGATCCAACCTTGCGGTCGCGGCGCATACGCAGGGTGGCCTGGATGAAGCCCTGCCCGGGCATGGCGGAGAAGCCTTCGACGGCCGACTGCCCCTTGAGGGTTTCGTTTGCATTGCCCGAGGGCTGGTACTGTGCCTCACCAACGACGTTCCATGTGTCGCCGTTGATGGACAGGGTCGCAAGGCCCGCAAGGGGGCCGCGATAGACGGTTCCCGACATCGGTTCCCCCTTATGGCTTGGTAAACTGGCAGTCGCCCGCGATGACCCAGAGCTGGTTCGCAAACTGGTAGGGCAGGAACAGCTTGACTCCGCCCCCGCCTTCGTTGGTCGCCACGACGGCGGCGGCGAATTCGTCGGGGTTCTGGACCCACATCTGGGTCGATTGCCACTGGTAGCGGGCGGCTGCGAGCTTGCCGATCAGCGCCGCCGTGGTGGCCTGCGCACCGGCCGGGATCTTGGACCCGTCGGCCACGAGGATGTATCCGCCCACGCATGCGGCCAGATAGCTGCGCAGGTCCTGCAGGCAGACCTGGGCAGTCAGCAGTGTCTCGATGTCGAGGTAGCTGTTATCCGCCTGTCCTGATGCGTTCGTGCGGTAGGTCGTGGTCAGGCGTTCGATCATGACCGTGCCGCTGTCGCTGACCGTAAACGTCGACAGCCCGTCGTAAAGCAGGCTGTTGCGCTGGTCGCGGATGAACCGGCCTGCGTCGGTCGGTGGCATGGCCGGGATGGACAGGCCGGTGATCGGCAGCGCCGGGTTCGACAGCATGGACAGCGCCGTGCGTGCCGCGATCCAGGCCGCCCACTGGCATACGTCGGACGGGCTGTCCGAAATGGGCATGATGGTCTGGTGCTGGTCGTCGGGCAGGTAGGTCAGCCCCGTGGCGTCCCCATACGTGCCGCGATAGGCGGTGATGGCCTGACCGTAGAGCTGCTCCAGCGGGCACCAGCGCCCATCCACATCGTTCAGGTTCGTCTTGAACGCGGTCAGACTGGTCACATCCATGAAGGGATGCGGCATCAGGTCGTAGACGCGATCACCAATGCCAGCCAGTGCCGATGCCAGGGTGGAGGGGTTCTGCGCCCCGCCGGTCATCTGTGTCAGCGTGACGGTGATACCGCCCGGCGTGGCCTGCGCTCCGGCCGTGCCCAGCAGGTTGAGGCCCAGCAGGAAGGTATTGCCAACCTCGCCCTTGTTCAGTGCGGTGACATCGATCTGGCCTGCCGTGGTCGCGTCCACCGCTAGAGACACGGGCAGGTTGCTGACCGAGGCGGCAGCCGTGACCACGTTCTCCGCGATGGTGGCGGCCGTGTCACCTGCCGTGACGGCGGTGCTGACCAGGCTGTCGCCAACGTAGAGCCACAGCGTGCCGGATTCCGTGGCCGTGCCTGTTAGCAGGATCTTGCCGGTGGCGGCAGTACCATCGGCCTCATCGGCCAGCGGCAGCACCCACAGCTCATTGACCGTGTCCACCTGCCGGTAAGCCTGCACCATGCGGGCGCACTGGGAGCCTGCACCGTATTTGGCGATGGCGTCAGAGGGACCGGCGGACAGGGACGGCGTGCCGGCCGTGGCGCTGCCGGTGGCCAGCATCTGGCCCACGATCAGCACACGGCGCACCTGGGTCGCGGTATTCGCCCTGGAATTGTCCAGGGCAAAATAAAACCCCGGCACGCGGTTCGTGTCGGGGTAGTTGGGGACCGTGATGGAGCCACTCATGCCGGCACCTCGATTTTCGCGGCAGCGCCGTCAGTCGAGGTCTTGGGCGGCGTGCTGGCAGCTACGGCCGGGGCGGACGCTGCGGGCGGCGTGGCCTTGACCACATCGCCATTGCGCTCGCACAGGAGCCAGAAGGTGCTTTCGGGCACGTTCTCGCCCTGCGCTTTCAGCAAGCGCATCGTGCCGGGCCAGCGCACGGCGCGGCCCGGGGCGGGTTTTACAAACATGTCGGGGGAACCTCAGTTGAGGGTAAGCGGCACCTGCATGTCGGCGAAATCGGGATTGCCGTTCGCCTGCATCTGTCCGGTGACCTCGGTCAGCGGCGTGCCCGCAGGGGGGTAGTATTCGATGTATTCCAGACCGAACAGCATCCGGACTTCGCCGGTATGTTCGCGGGTGGCGCTGTTGATCATCAGTTCGGTATCGAGACTGGTGACCTGCGTAACCATCGCCTGCAGATCCACATCGAGCATGAGCGCCCGCTCGATCTGTTCGGCAAAGATGTCGAGGTTGGCGGATACTTCCGCAGGCGTTACGCCACAGAGCAGGGCGCGGATGGCGAGGGTTGTCACCCGTGTGAAGCCGGGCTGGTTCCGGCCGGTGCTGACAGCCCTGTCACGTGGGGCAGTCATCAGGATGGCCGGCAGCTTGTCAGGCGTGGCAGGCAGGCTGCGGTCGACCATGACATTGGACCCGGCCAGTGTCTTCGCCGCGATAAGGGCCTGCAACGCAGCGTTTTTCAGCTGCACGCGATAGAGGGTCATGCTGTGAGGCTCACAAGGTTCAGGAAAATGTCGGCACCACCGTGACTGTCCGGCTGGACTTCACGGATTTCGTAGGTTTTGCCGCGCACGACCATCGTGTCGCCCTGCAGGGGGGCGACAGGAAAGTCAGCCAGGCAGACCCCCAGATGCGGGATACCCGTGGTAATGTTCGTGGGAAGCAACCCGTCAGCATCATCGATGACAGCGAGGGGCTTGTACCCTTCGTCAAAGATGGCCGGGACATCCTGCGATATGCCGCTGGAGAGGGACGTCCATGTTACGGGACCGTCTTTCTCCGGATCCTCGCCGAAGATCCGGAGATTGGGGCCGAGAACCAGCCCGGCCCAGTCTAGCGACATGACCGATCAGGCGCCCAGGCGACCGGACATCAGGATTTCCGGACGCGTGCAGATGTGCAGCGGGTAGGAATAGGCTTCCATCCGCCACCAGAAGTTACGGTCACGATCGAAGATCGGGATGATGTAGATCGGCCGACCAAGGGTATTGACCCACTCCACCGCTTCACCCGGGGCCAGTGCGCGCTGGAATACGCCGGGGGCACCCTGCGGGAAGAACTTCACCTTGTCCGTGGGCACGGCAATGGTGGAGTTATCGTTCGAACCACGGTAGTTGAACCAGCTGATCCCGCCGAAATCCATGGCTTCGAACGCGGTGCCCTTGCGCAGTTCACGCGCGGCTTCCCAGTTGAAGTAGGTGGTCAGCACGTCCTTGTGGGCGATCAGCGCATCCCAGAAATCGTCGCCGCACATGGCCATGACGCGGGTGGAAGGAAGCCACGCGCCCTGTGCCTGCCGCGCCATGTAACGCACGATCTTGTTGCACTGCTGGCGCAGGCTGCCAAGGACGGGATCTGCCGCGTCGAGGTTGAACCCGATTTCCTTCGGCCGTGTGATCCCGAATTCCTTTGCCCAGTCAAACAGCAGGGAGCCATCGGCATCGAGCAGCAGGCCCTGGACCGCTGCCAGCCGATGCAGCTCCCAGGTATATTCCATGTTGGCCGTCAGGCCCGTGGGACCGGACAGGCGGCGGGCGATTTCGGTCTGGACCTGCATGAGGACAGATTCCGTGCCGAACTGGCGCACGTTCTGCAGCTCGGTGGCGTAAACCGTGTCGCCATGGGCCAGACGCGGTGCTTCGAAGTAGCGCATCTTGCGCTTTTCGGTCCGACGTTCGACGAGGGGCGCGCCACGCTCACTGGTCGGAATGACGATCAGCTGCTGGTCACGATGCTCGACAGCCAGCGCCGTGGTCCGGATGGGCAGGTCCTCGAACAGACCGAGGTCACCGATACCGGTGGGCAGGAAGGGAACACGGTCCACGTAGCTCGTGAGCGAGATGGACGTAAACGGGTCCTGCCGGAAGACGTTAAGAACACTCATATGCCAGTCCAGGGCGCACGCAAAAAACCCGGCTGCCTTGCGGCAGTCGGGTTTCAGGTGGGCCAGAAAATCAGTGAAAGAGGGGGATCAGGCGGTCCGCGCCGTTAGCGCGCGACGATCCCCAGTGCCGCCAGCTGGTTCAGGGCCTCGGACTGCAGGGTCGAGGCATTGGCGGCGGACGTGACCGAAGGGTCCCAGCAGAGTTCCTGCCCGTTGACCTCGGCCATGCGGGTTACGACCGCCACATGCTTGGCCGTGTCGGCCTCCACATAGACGCGGTCGAACAGGATGGCTGCGGCTGCGGCTGCCCCGGTGTAGGGGACGTACTGCTTGGGACCACCGGGCACCACGACGATGGTGAAGGAATCACCGGCCACGAAAGCCGTGGTGCCAGCCGTGACGGTGAAGGTCAGGCCACCGACCGTCAGCGCCGTCCCTGCCGTGCCTGCGCCCAGTTCCGAGCCGTCCGGCCCGGAAACGGTGAAGTCTGTGGCATCGGTGAACACGATCTCGTAGTTCGTGGGCGTGGTGCCGTCGGCAACAGTAATCGCACCAATGGTGCCATTGCCGGTATTGCTGCCACCGACCACGAAATCGGCGACGGCGGTGGTGACGTCACTCAGCACCAGACCTGCCTCATAAGAGACGTCGGCCGTTGTTTCGTTCACCAGTTCTCCCTTGTCACGCGAGAGATAGCCGTTGGCTTCGCGGACGAGGAAGGCGCCGGTATAAAAATGTTCGTTCAGAACAGGACTGACCATTCTGGTAGCCTTTCCGTATCAGAGAGGAAGAAGATCAGCCGCGAACGACGCCGGCGCGGCGGGCAGCCGCATCCCAGCTGGCATCAATCCGGGAACGGCTGGACTGAGTTGGCGCATCGGCACTGACGCGCTGCTGGCCGAATGTGGCCATTGCATCCGCCAGTGCCCCGCCACGACGCGTCGAGCCAACGGCTGCGGTCCTCAGAAGACCGATAGCCTGGGAACGGGGCAGTGACGTATTGAAGGCAAGGTGAGCGGCAAGGTCCGGACGACTGGCTGCGGCCTTGGTTGCGAAGATCGCAGCACAGCGGGCGCGCTCGCGGGAGCGGGCGGCGCTGGCCTGCGGATCGTCCTGATCTTCTTCGTCGTCTTCATCATCTTCACCATCATCCCCCCGGGCGCGACGGCGGCCGGACGGGGTTGCATTGCCATCGTCGTCGTTCTGGTTGCCCTGCGCACGACGACCGGACGGGCTGTCCCCGTCATTGTCATCGCCGGGATTGTCGTCGTCATCTTCCCCGCGTGCACGGCGACGACCGGACGGTGTGGCATTGCCGTCATCGTCGTTCTGATCGCCTTCATCGGCGCCGGGCGGGGCATTGTTTTCCTGATCGTCAAGATCGTCGTCATCATCGGCCGCGCGGCGGCCGCCACGGCCAGCAGATGCGCCGCCGATGAGATGGGAAAAGGACAGGGCATTTCTCAGGCGGGATTTCGCCATAAGTCAGTTCCTTGGAGCAGACTGCCATAAGGCAGGTCAGAGAGAGCGGACGAGGTCCGCGAACGCGGCATCCGGGGCACAGACGCTGTCGGCAAGCCCGACATCGACACCTGCGCTGCCCATGAAGGTCCGGGCTTCGAAGCCCCGGACCACGGATGATTTCAGGCCGCGATTTCGGGCGACGGTGTCACAGAACAGGGTGCCCATCTGGTCGATATCGGCCTGGATACGTGCCAGGGCGCCTTCCGACAGGCTTTCGTATTCCGAGCCTTCGGCCTTGTAGGCACCGTATCGAACCATGGTGACCACCACGCCCGCCTTGGACAGGGACTGTGACATGTCGACATGCATGAGAATGACGCCGATCGAACCGGTGCCGCCCGTGCGGGGGACAGTGATACGATCGGCGGCAGATGCCAGCGCGTAGGCCGCGCTGTAGGCGCTTTCGTCAAGGATCGCGTGGATCGGCTTCTGGCCGCGTGCCTGGTAGATCAGGTCGACCAGGTCGAAGCAGCCGGCGACTTCGCCACCCGGGCTGTCGATGTCCAGCACGATGGCCTTGACCGACTTGTCATTGAGGGCGTCCAGAAAGTTGAGGCGGATCCCGTCATAGCCGGTCATGCCCGAGAATGGCCGCAGCGAGCCCAGCTTCTGGACCAGCGTGCCGGTCACGGGGATGACGGCCACGCCACCGACCACGTCGTATGCCTTGTCCGGCGCGCGGTCTTCCTCATCAAGGGCAATGAGGCCAGGCCCCATTGCAACCGCCTTGCCATCGCGGAACATGTGCGCGATGCCGAGACGGTCCGCCAAAGCGGCGACCACGATTTCGGCTTTCTGGGGATGGATCGCAATCGGTGTATTGAACATCCGCTGCGCCAGGTGGGGAAGGCGGCTCATTCTGGATCCGGTGTCTGTGTGGTCTGGTTGACGGGCGCGCCGACCGCCCACTGCGGGAAGGGCAGGCCACGCTCTCTCATCATCTGTCGCTCGGTATGGCGCTGATCGAGGACCTCCTCGTAATCGAGACCCTGCTCCGCGCACTCGCGTTCCAGCGTGCCGAAGCCGGCATCAAGGCCCAGCACCGCACCCTGCCGTTCGGAAACGGGATCAACCCAGCCACGGCCCGGACCGATCCACTGGCAGCGTGAATAGGCACCGCGCGCCTCGAGGAAGTCTGGGGCATTGCGCGGCAGTGGCAGGCGGTTCTGATCGAACATTTCTTCCAGCACCGCGCCATAGATCGGATTGGCGAAGCTGACCGAGAAGTCGTTGCGGCGCCGGTGCATGGTTTTCCACATTTCCAGCATGGAAGAACGCGAGGAACTATAGTTCGTCTTGCTGTAATCCATGCTGAGCTGCTCGGCTGATGTGCCGATCGCTGCCGCGAAATTGCGCAGGAATGTGCTCTGGAATGCATCAAACCCGCTATTCGGCCGGGTGGATGCGACTGTCTTGACTTCCTCGCCCGGGGGCATGACGGGAACACGGACACCACCAATGGTGATCGGATTGTCCTTGTGCCACGTCTGCCGCAGGTTCTGGTATTCGGTCAGCTCCCCGTCTTCCATGCTCCCGCGTACGTCTTCAGGGTCGTATGGACTTTGAACAAAGGTGGCGAATATGGTCTGGACGAGGGCCTGCTGCAGTTCCGCCTGATCGTAGCGGCCAAGCATGCGGAAGCGGTTCAGGATGGGAATGAACACGCTCAGCCCGCGATGCTGGCCGGCATCGTCGAAGTCAAATGAATGAACGACGATCGGCCTGCCCCATGGCGTAAAGCGGGGCAGACGGTCCCAGATCATGCTTTCGGCGGCATCGAAATAATCGAACTGGTGCGCCTGACGGATATGATAGGCAATATGGGCGCCATTGTCGTCGATCTCCACGCCGCCGCGCAGATTGTGCGTGTCCATCTGCTGGTAGGGATTGGACAGGCGGTCAGGATGGATCAGCTGGAGTGACGTGGCGTAATCCGCCCCCTGTTCGATGCGTTCGGGGAACCATCTCAGGGCGGCAAGGGCCTCGCCATCCTTCATCTGGTGCATGAAGGCCAGCCGGAAAAGCTGGGTTACTGTCAGCTTCTGGGCCGCGTCACAGAACAGTTGCGGGTGTTCGGACCACATCCGCCATTCTGCTTCGGCAGCCTGCCGGAAATCCCGCAGCCACACAGCATCGAAACGGCTGCCATACCGCCATGCGAGGGCACGGTAGTCAGGCTTGGCCACAAGGCGGAACTGGGCACCGACCACGTTGTCGGTGATCCGGTTGATGCTGCCGCGTGCCCAGCCGTCGTTCCGGTAAAGATCACGGGCACGGGCGACCATGCGGTCGCGGTCGAGATTGATCTCGGCATCGGGGGAACGCAGCCACGGGTTCCATTCGGAACTCTCGTTGCCCATCATGTCCGCACCGTCATAGGCGAACAGGCCACCGATGCCGCCCATCCAGTTACCCGGCAGCGTCATGGGGAAGGAAGCGCGCGCACCCTGACCTGCCCCTGTGCCGCTCAGGCTGTTCCAGGCGCGACGTAGCAGTCCGGGCTTTTTCAACGGTAGCGGATCCTCATTGCCCTGCGGGATGTGCCGACACCCAGCAGGGCGTTCAGTTCTCGCAGGTTGTTGCGTAGCTGGGCCTCGGACGCGCCAGCGAAGGAGACATTGCGGCCGCCATCGCCCTGGCTGTATCCGGCGGACATGGGGCGCGTGCCGTTGAGCAGGGACAGCAGCGCCTGCTGGGCCGCATTGCGCGCGGCCGTAACCTGGGCTTCGGTCATGCCGGCCCATGTGCCCCGTGGAACGGGGAAGACTGATTTCACCATTAATAATTCCAGCGGGAACGGCGGTTGCCTGTGGTCGAACCTTCGGCAGGTTCAGGCGCTCTGGCCTTGCGGGCAGGTCTCGCTGCCGTGGGCTTCTCGTCAGCCGGTGCCAGTGCGGGGCTGGCAGGTGCCGATGGTGTTGGCCTGGATGCATATGGGATGCGGCCGCTGGCCTTTTCTTCCTCCATCACCTCGGCGCGCTTGTTCAGCGACAGGCCGCGATAGATAAGCCCGCACAGGGCAGCGTAGCTGTAGACTGCGAGATCCAGCGCCTCGTTTGCGCGGCCCGGGATCTGTTCCCAGACCCGGTAGATCTGGCCATTCTTGTTTTTCCGGACAGACCGCTCAGCCACCAGCTGGGCAAAATAGTTGATGTCCCGGTCTGCAGGGAAATGCATGTAACCCGGTGCAGGCTCTCCCGGCTCGGGCTGTGAGAGATGCAACCGGCTGCGGATCACGTCCTTCGCAGCGTTCACGCCGATGACGATCGGACGGAATGACGCCTTGTTGCGTGATGTGGGGCGCTTGGTGGGCCAGACTGGCGACCGTGCTCCGCCGCGCGCTGACTCGCCCCTGATTGCCCAGATCTTGCGGCCTAGGCGTGCGCGGCAGAACTCATAGACCTTCTGCGTATGATGGCCGCCTGAATCGATACAGGCCGCCATGACAGTGAAAGGTCGGCCATCGGCGCGGAACCATTCGCGCTTCAGGGCTTCGTCCACCTTCTCCCATAATTCCGGCCCGTCGGGATCGCCCTCAATGACGATATGGGCAATGGACCAGCGTTCCTCATTGCGGCCCCATCCGACGATCTCCAGCTCGACACGATCGTCCTGGGTGTCGCCGCCGGCTGTCAGTATGGCCACACCGTCCGGGACTTCCCCGGGCCACGTCTCGACCCGGGAGACCAGCGTCATTTCATTGAGGGCGCCGTCTCCGCGATCTTCGTAGGCTTCGCCAAGCACCAGGTTGATGAAGGTCTGACGCCTGCGCGGATCGTTCTTTACGTCCAGCCACTCCGCCACCAGCTTGGACCAGCTGGCATTGGGGAACAGGGAGTAACCGGCCCAGATATGAAAGGATGCGATCCCCTTGAAGGGGGCTTCCGCTATCCATTCCCCGGCGTCGACCATGCCGGGTTTGTCGACTTCCTCAATGATGCAGCCGTTGTGCCGGCATACGTAATGCGCGGTCTCCGGCAGGTGGTTGCCGTTGCTGTCCTTGTCCCACTTGATGCCATGGGGCGTGTCGGGACCGCCCCATTCCAGCACCTGTTTCTCGCCGCAATGCGGGCAGGGGACATGGTAGCGACGTTTGTCCCCCAGTTCGTAAAGGTCATCGATCCGGCTCAGGCCCGCGATGGTAGGCGTAGAGCCAGCCGCGATCTTGCGGTTCCAGAATGTCTCCGTACGTTTGGTGCCCAGTGCGATCTGGTCACCTTCAGATCCGGCACCATTGACGGGATAGCCATCGACCTCGTCGAACATGACGACGCGGGCTGTAATCCGTCGGAAGCCGCCCGGGCTGTTGGCACCGACCAGGGTCAGGGAGGACCCGTTCAGCAGGGTTTTCTTGAGCAGCGTCTGGGAAGACGTGCGGGATTTGGGATCGCCCGTCAGGGCTGCCAGGACAGGCGTGTCCCGCAGCATCGGAGCGATTTCGCTTTTGCTGTAGTCCTCGGCGTCCGATTCCCGTGGCTGGACCACGAGGATCGGGCAGGGATCCTGATGCAGGTAATAGCCGATCGCGTGATCGAGGATCTTGGTGTAGCCGACACGGGCGGATTTCTTGACGTAGATCCGCTCGATAGCCGGATCCGTGAAGGCATCCATGATGCCGTTCTGGTAGGCGAAGGCCTCGAAACGGCCCGTCTCCGCGCTGGATTCCCGCGAGAGGACGGCATACTTCGCCGCCCACTGGCTCAGGGTCAGGCGCGGCGGCGGCCTGAGTGTCTCCCGGCGCACTCGCGCCAGTTCGGCCCGGAATAGCTGCAGCCCCCGCTCATAGAGGCTGCTGCCCGGTGATAGGATCGCCATCCGCAGTCAGTTCTTCCAGGACGCGTGTCACGAGCGTGGTCAGGCGGTCCTGCACTTCGGCCACGGTCTTGCAGCGGTGCAGGGACGGGGCTTTCTCGGCAGCCATGGCGAGCAGCTTGGTACGCACGCGGGCGTATTCCTCGCCGACGGTCTCGACCACCTTCGAGCTTTCAACGACCTTTCCAGCTTTCAGGTCGTATTCCAGCTTGCGCATGAGCGCCTTGTAGTTTTTCTCAATCCGGTTGGCTTCCTGCGTCGTGTAGGGAGCCAGCCCTTTCTCGATCTGCTGACACGCTTCGTCCGGTATCAGGTCCGGCCGCAGCTCATTGATGGGTGCAACCTCATCTGCAACCTGCAACCCGGGTTGCACCTCTGGTTGCAGGTCAGGTTGCAGGTCGGTGCGCTCGGCAAGCCATTCCTCGAACGACGCGACGTCCACGCGCTTGCCGTCAGAAACAATCCTGCCAGACGCTAGATGTTTTTGAATTGCCGCACGGCTTACGCCTGCGCGGCGCGCGGCTTCACTCTGGCTGATCGAGGATTTTTTCACGGAAAGTGCAACTGCAACTGCAACCTGAAAATTTTATCTCAGCTAGAGATCGTACGGGCTCGCGCAATACCCGCGATGCCGGCACCCCCCAGGAGGGACCCAAGCAGGGGGGGGTAGGGCATCTCTGTCAGCGCGCGGTGCTGATGGTTTTCAGGATCGCCGCCTCGATCGCCTTCGGGCCTTCACGCTGGACCAGCTCCACCGCGCGCTGCTCGAAGTCCAGATGCTTGTTCACGTCCCGGTTGGGCCGAAACACGTAGAGAAGTTTCAGTCCGGTTCGCTTTTCGCCGACAGCATTGAGTTTCCCCTTTGTGCCGCGATCGCCATTCCGACGTTCACCGCGTAACGGGCGTTGCCAGATCCCTCGAACGCCACGGATCGTGCCGGCGAACACATCAGGCCGCGCGAGTAGGCGCTTGATCAGTCCACGTGGGATCTGCCCGTATGCATCCGTCCTGCCGTCCACCGGCACCAGCAGGTCACCAGCGCCATCCCTGGCACCGACCCAGTGGTCGCCGCCGGTTTCATACGGGGTCAGGTATTTCGCTTGCTGGTCCCGTAGCGATACGACTGCCGTCGGGTTGCTTTTCGTCGCCTTGTCCACCTGCGTGGCGCGTGTGGTGAAGGGGCGCGGATGATCGAAGATTTCCGACATCGCGCTGTTTTCCAGCCGCATGGCATCGAAGGCCAGGCTGTTTACGGCGACGGATGTGGCATACGGGATCTGCTTCTGCATGTCCGACAGCTCACGCTGGATACGTGACGTATCCAGTTTGATGCTGAAATCACCCATGGTCAGAAGTCGCAGCCACCGCCATCGGACCCGCCGCTGCTGCCGCCGCAGTCGAAGCCACCACTGCTACCGCCGCCACCGCTACTGTAGTCGAAACCACCACCACTGGATCCGGCGTCGTTACCACTGCCTGCGAATGGATCAGGCGTGGGAGCTGCTGGTGCACTGACATCGCGTTCAATGATGGTGTCATGGTCGCGACCGCCCATCATTGATCCGGCAATGCCGCCCAGTAGCGCACCTTCCAGAAAACCATTGTCGGATCCGCGTGACGCACCGGTGTGTACGATGACCGGCGCGCCGGGGTTTGAGCCCGTATTTACGGATCCGTATCCACTGGATGCGGCAGGCCGCAGCGAAGGGGAGGCAGGCTGTGCTGACATGCGCGGTACAGATGGCGCCCGGGTCGTACTGTCCATGACGCGCCGGGCGATCTGGTCATCATGTCCGCGCCGGATCTGCTCCATCTGTTCTTCATGCCGCTGTTCGATCTGCATCTTGATCAGCTTGGCACGCCGGTTCGACCACGACAGCCATACAAACAGGGCGACGATGATGGCGATGAACAGTAGGCACACGAACATGAAGCCCACGCTGATATGCACATGGTGTGTGGGGGACATTAATGATATTCTCTATGAGTTTGTGTATAATTAATAAGACTGGATATATATATGAAATATTTTACAAATAAAAAAGTATTTTTAATTCTATTATTCACTTTATTTTTGTTTGTTGTTGTTTTCCCATTTTATGCGGTTACGTATGTGTACCCACGTTCTCTGGACATTAACAGCAGACTTTCAATGTACGGATCGTGCGGCACGTGGGCAACTGTTATACTTGCTGCTGCATCCATATTTTTCGCATGGAAATCATCTTATACTAATAATCAAACTGCAAAAGATGCTCATTTCTTGAATATAATAACAAGCATAGCTGAAAGCTCAAATAATAGCATAGCTGCCATCTCTGATATAGGGTCTAATTCTGGTTCAAAAAGAGTATTAAATGGAGATAGGGTGAAGTTTCTTTTATCTTCTTCTGTTACTGTTATTATAAAAGGAAGGCAGATAATGGATAAAATCTTTGAAGGAGAGGTGAGTCATGAAAAATACAAAACTTACATTTCAATTTACATATCAGAGGAAGTTAAGTCGGAATTTAAATACAAAAGATTGTTTAACATATGCAAAAAAATGGACGAGCTTGTTTCTGGGGGAGAATTGTCTGATGATCAGAAAGTTTGGTACAACACATTAGAAAAGCAATATGATGATGTAAGTTCTGATCTTTACTGAAATATTGCTTGTTAAATCTTCTTAAGCCCGGGCGATATCCAGCGGCACCTGCCGGAAATCATCTTCCGGCCGGTTGCGCTCATGGAATCGGATGTAAGCCTTGGTTGCATCGATGCGGATGCTGTCGGAAATGGCCTGCATCGCGCGCAGCCATTCCTCATCATC
This sequence comes from Komagataeibacter diospyri, assembly GCF_006538165.1. Classification (GTDB taxonomy): domain Bacteria; phylum Pseudomonadota; class Alphaproteobacteria; order Acetobacterales; family Acetobacteraceae; genus Komagataeibacter; species Komagataeibacter diospyri. The sequence goes on along the minus strand of NZ_BDLU01000032.1, from coordinate 29,375 downwards.
AATATTGAGGCGGCGCAGGCTGAGGATCTTGTCCGTGCGGATCTTGCCCTCTTTGCCGACCTCGAACGCATCCGTCACAATGACGCGCAGGTTCTCGTCCGCGCCCTTGGACCAACGCCCCAGACAGCTGTCGATCAGAGACTTCGCGGCCTGCAGTTCCGGGCCAAACGAAATGGAATCGCCCATCGCGATGGTGAGCTTCTTCAGGCCATCGTAGCTGGTCAGCGTGATGTTGCCCTTCTGGCCGCCATATGTGGTGCCATACTTCTCGGCAATGAGCGCCAGGACGGTGCGAATTTCCTCGAACGCCTTTAAACGAAACCCGCTGAGGGCCTTGCGCAGATCGGTCGCGCCGCCGAACAGCTCGCGCACCAGCTCATCCACCATCAGGTGTTCGGGCTTCACCTTGTCGCGCGGCACGAGGCGCCCGGCGGAATCCTGCATGTAGCCTTCGGGCACCATCATGCGGCCTCCCGCTGAGCACGCCGCATGTTGGCCGCGCATTCCGCCGCGCGGTCGCTGGCCCAGATCTTCACGCCAGGGCGACGGTCACGGCCCGCAATACGACGATAATGCGCGGCGGCACGCTCCCAGACAGTGACATCCGTTGCGGGCTGGCGCGGCTTGCGGCTCGGCTTCATGAGGCTTCCTTGCTTCACAGGTGAGGGGACCGGCGCGCGTGGCGCTACAAGTCCAGAAACTTTCCAGCGCCCGCGCCTTCGCGTGCGTGACTGTATCGTGTCGTGGTCGCCAGCGATGTGTGGCCCAGCTGCTGCTGCACTACATGCGCCGGCGCGCCGTTGTCCTGCATGTGGCTGGCGTACGCGTGGCGCAGCCAGTGCGCGGAAACCTGCGATGGCAGGCCTGCGCGCTTCGCGGCCCGCTTAACGGAGCGGTGGACCGCATCGACGCTAAGCGGACCGCCATCGTGGCCGGGGACCATCGGCGCTTCAGGCCGACTATCAACACGCAGCGTCACGATCTCCTTCCACACCTTGGCGGGGATCTCGACGGTTCTGTTCTTGCCGCCCTTGCCAAACACATGGGCGACACCGCCCTGCTGGCGGCGCTTGAGGTCTTTCCACCGGACGGCGCAAAGCTCGGAGATGCGCAGGCCGGTGGCATACAGGACGCGCAACATGGTGCGCCTGCGCGGGTCCGTTTCCCCATCAATGAGGTCGCGCACCTGTTCCTGCGTAAGGATCCGCTCATGCAGGCTGTCGCGCATCTTCGGCACACGGACGGCAGGCCCCACATCGCGAGGCAGCATTTCCATGGCAGCGCCGTAGGACAGCAGCGACTTGATGACCATCAGCTTCCGCCGTCGCGTGGCGTCCGCTCCCGTCAGGCTGTCGTACCAGCTTTGCAGGTCGGCCGCCGTCACCTGCGCCAGTGGTTTGCCCACATGCGCAAGGAAGGCGCGGACATCGCTTTCATACGCGCGGCGCGTGTTCGCACCACGGTTGTGAAGCCATGTCTTGATCAGCAGATTGTCGGCCGAGTTCTGAGGGGCTTTTGGGGCCTCATCAGTGGACGGCATGGCGCGGTCTCCGCTAACCATATGATTTCATTATAAAACGGGGTGGTTAAGCCCCCCTGAAATCCGCCAGATAACTAACGTTATCTTGCGGCTATCAGGCCCCTGCGTGGGGTTATCTTGCGGATGCCCGATCCGGCGCTGCCAGATAACTTTGAGTTATCCTTGCGGCTATCGGGCGCGCCAGATGGCAATGCACAGCATGGGCTGCGCCACGATCCATCCCGCAAGAATGAGCAGATCGAAGAACCGGGCGATCGGCATTGCGCTCAGCGCATGGATCACATCGATCATTCAGCCGTCCACATAGTACGGGGGCCATTTGTTACATTCAGCATAATATCTGCCAGTTTTGTCTCATTTGAGCCCCTTACCAACCCATTGATCTCAAGGTAGATTTTTTAACGGGCTTTAAGGAAAGGAATGAGAAAATGTCGGATGCTGACGCCAAGCAAATTGAAGAATTTCTTATTGCCAGTCGCGAAGCCCCGATTGTGTTTACCGATCACATTCCGTATTTCGGCCATGCCGGTAGTGTCATCGCTGTGACCTTAGCTGCCGGAAAGCCCAGTCAGGAGGGACTACGCCCCTTCCCGGTGGCACATCTCAGAATGCCGGCCCCGACTGCTAAAATATTGATTGAGTCTCTCCAAAAAGCACTGGCGATGATGGAAAAGAGTGGTCAACCCATTAACTGACATTTGCTTGTCGCTATCCCAGTGAAGGCGCACCAACGCGCCGCCCGCGACTGCCCATCATGGGACCAAAGGCCAGTGTCGATTTGACCAGGCCGGCGGGAAGCCGCTCAGTCTGACGGGCGACTTCTTCCCGACGGATGGCGTTCACGATCGCTGTCACGACAACGGGAGACACGCGGCCTGCAAAATGCTGGGCTTCCCGGCTGACCCACTGGCGATCCCCGCACCGCGCAATCGCGTCATGGAACAAGACCTGCGAGGTCAGCGTGCCGATCCCGACATCCGCGCGATGGCGCGGGAACGGGTTCCATTCCAGCGGCACGACCAACAGACGCCGCTTTGTCAGGGTCACGACAATGCCGTGCCGGTTACCGCGCAGGACAATGTCGCCGCGCGACAGGGTCGGCAGCTGTGATTTCATCTGATGGCTCTATGTTGGGAATACCCGAGCGGGCATAAAAAAAGCGTGGCGTCCATTCTCTGGACCCACGCATAACGATAGTTTGCCATAAATGACTTAAAACCGTGACACGGTCAACCTTTCCATAATGGTCCGGGCATTCCGTCATAATGTTCGGTCAACTGCTCCAGCAGGAAACATACCGCGCCGCTGGTGCTTTTCACGTCGCGGTGCAGGCGTTTTGCCATCGCCGTAATCGACAGTCCATCGATCATCAGCAGCACCAACAGCTGCTCGCCGCGCGCGCCGATGCGCTGGCGGATGTAGTCACGGCGCGCGGCGGATCCCATGCGCCCGATCATGGCGTCATGAATGTCACCGCGTTTTGCACCGTGTTCCATTTCCGGATCGGTTCCGCCCAAGGCACTGATTTCGTAATCGGTTGCCCAGAACTGGGCAGACTGGACCTGCCCTTCGGTAATCGCCTTGGAACGCAGCAGCCCATACAGCCCGGCGCACCGACGCCAGACCTCGACAGGGCGAGATTTCTTGGTGATCTCGACATCCACCAGCGCAAGGTCATGGTGGGCGATACGTGTCTCCGACGGACGGAAATCGGGACGGTAGGCGGACTGAGCGGGCGACTGTGCCCGACGGCGGGAAAGGGCGGCGACTGACACGCGAAGCCTTTCAGTAAGCAGGACTCCCGGCGTCATCGTCTCTTTGCGGAACCTGCTGCATCTGGGCATCAGGCAGGATCGATCAGCGGCCAGGAATTGGCCACAATATATGCCCCTTTTGTACACAGGTCAGTAGCCGAGTCGCCAATTCCTGTTTTCCGTCAGTTTTAATGGGTGTGGACTGCCACAGACCGCGAAATAATCCACATGCAGGCTAGGCTGGTACCAGCCGGTTCATCTGCGCCAGCGTGTTTTTCCACGATCGGTAATCCGATGGCGTGCCAGGCGCGATGACAAACCGCGCCGCACGGTCATGCATCAGGCGGATATGCCCCTTGCTGGTCAGGCTGCCGCGCCAGCCTTTGGCACGAGCACGCGCGATCAGTTCGCGCACATGCTTGTGCCGCCTCATGTTCATGCAGCCACGTCCTGCGGCCGGTAGGCATCCAGATAGGCCTCAAGGGTCAGTTCAGGTGGCCTGCCAAGGCTGGCGGCCGTCTGTGCCCATTCCTGCTTGGCGCGGCCGTAGTCGCCCAGTTGCTGCATCAAGTCAGACCATTTGCGCCGGTCCTCGGCCAGATCCTCACGGGCCTGCTTTTCCCATTCCTGCATGACCGGTGACGGCGGCGGTTCTGGCAGGTCAGCTGCAATCTGGTGCTGGGACCATGCTGCCTGCACGGGCTTGTCGAAACAGCCTGCGTGCTGGGGAACTTCTCGGTTTTCGTGCATGTCAGCCGTGTGATCGGTCACCGCCTGGACAATCACGGCTTCCGGTATGCCCTGTTGAAGCCATTTGCGGACCATGCCGACATGCCGGCGCGTGCTGTAGCTGGGGAAGCCTGCCGCCTCCATTACCGCCTTGACCGTCCGATCGATGGCGCCGCGTTCGATGACGGCATCGGTTTGGGGCAAATCGGTTTCGACAGATTCAGATATAGATGAATTAATATCCTTATCTTTATCTATATCTACGGAAACCGAAGAACCCAGTTTTGAAACCGAGCCCCCGGAAACCGAAAACCGATTTGTGTTTTGGTTTCGGTTTTCGGTTTCTGCTGGTTGGGTGGCCGGCACAGATACCATCAGCGGCATGTGGCGCTGACGGACGGCATTCTCGGCTTCCTGTGCGCGGCGGGCGCGTGCCTGCTCCGGTGTTTCCCCTTTGCGCGGGCGGCCACCATTGCCACCATTGATCCGGGCCTTGTAGCCGCGCAGCGTATCGTCCGCAGGAATGGACCCGGCCGCCTGCGCGGCCTCGAACTGGCGCAGGGCCTCGTCCCGCTGGGCACGCCGGCGCGCACGCTCCTGCCGGCGGATCTCGCGTTGCAGCAGATGGGGGCTGTACAGCGCGCCATCATCATCCCGCGCGGCAAAGCCCCATTGCTCGATCATGGGCAGCGTGCGGGCCAGCACGTCCGGGCTTTCGCTTATGAAGGTCGCAACCTCGGCATCCGTCAGCATGTGCGTGCCGCTGCGCAGCACGATCATCCGGTTGGCCTTGAGGGTGTCGATCAGGGAATGTGCCACGCCGCGCGCCTCGGCCGGCATGGTGCGGATCATGGACCACGGCGGCACGGCCCCGGCGTCGAAATCGGCAACTGTTGGCAGTTGTCCTGTCATTTCTGGTCATCCTCCAGCACACCTTTGGCGCATTGGTTCGCCTGCTTCGCCTTTCGCAGAGAGTTTTCCAGAGCGTTGACCAGGTCGAGCCAGTCGTGCGGCCACCAGAACAGGCGGATCCAGCCCATGCGGAATGACGGGGGAGGTCCATCATCACGACCAACGCCAAATCGACAGAATTTCAGCTTAAACCACGACATTATCGACCTTCTCGCGCTTGGCGTCGTTCATGGACCAGAGCCATCACCTCATCTGCAAGCGCGTCAGATGAGGCCATGAGTTCGATCAGCGTTGGTGCATCCGGCACGTTCTTCCCCGCCAGCCAGTTCTTGGTGCAGCGCGGCGTGCTGCTGGACGCACGCGCAGCTTTTTCCGCAGCAAAGCGGTGCATGCTGAACGTGTTGCGGATGATTGCTGCCAGTCGCTCACGAATGGCCGCTTTTGGGTTGGGGGCGCTTACCGAGGGAAACATGTTTCCCCAAAAAGACCGATCTTTTCCCACCAGAATCCTCCATGATCTCGATCAGATGCAGATGAGATCAGGAATCGGAAGGAAAGGAGTTTACGGGAAACGGCGCGTGTCCCAGCCATCGCGGGTGACGGAAGGGACACGCACCACAACAGACCTGACGCGGCAGTCATGCTGACACCTCATTCTGTTCAGGTGCGTCCTGATCCGCAGCCACTGGGGCCGCGAACACACGCACCGCATGTTCACCACACCACACACGTCGCACGCACGCAGGCCTGCCGCAGAACGCGGGCCGCACGCCATGGCGCACGGTCCCCTCAATCCACTGGCAGGTTGCGCCGCTGGTCATGGCGGTGGGTGAACGACGGGTCATCAGGCCGCGGCGCCTACTGTCGGCGACCACGACACGCACGGAAAACCACTCCGGTCATAACGGATGCTGCAGATCTGCCCATGGCGGTAAATTTCCTGCAGGCCGCGAGTAATCGCATCACAAGCAATTTCACAGGCGATTGCCTGGAACGGACTGATCTGAAAGGGGACGCTCCAGTCAGCGACCAGCCGACCGTTCTTCACATCGATACGCTTCACGTTCAGGCCACACCGGGCAGCCGTAGCCAACGCGACTTCGGCATTCCGCTTTTCGCGCTCGATGTCGTAAGCTGCCTTGTCCTGGGCGGTCCCGGTCGGCTTTGCATCGGCTTTGTCAGCAGCCTTATCCACCCCCATAACCAGCAACGGTTCATTATCAAGCGTGCCCAGACCGGCGTTGAGGCCGATAACCGGCTGAGATGCACCATCGTCTGCGTCCAGCCCGTTATCGACTGCGGGCTTTGTGCCATGGAGGATATAATCCTCGAACGCCGCCGCGGTCTTGATCACGGAATCCACATCGTCATTGATGCAGTTGGCATCAGTGTGCTGGATGGCCATCGACAAGCATTGTGCGCGCCTGTTCTGCACAGCACCCAAGAAGCTAAATCCCTTCGACATGAGGGCAATTTCCTATTCCAAAAGTTGAGGGAAACGGGTCACGCACCGGCTCGACCGCGTAAGCGGGAGCACTCGGTACGTAGGTCTGGCCTGCAGGCGCATGACCGCCCTTACGGGCCGGTCGATTGCTCGACCGGCCCGCTTGGCCCACCATGGTTGTTGCAACGTCATCCATGGAGGATTCGGAAATGGCTGAACTCACGCCGCAGCGTGTCGCCAATAATTTGCAGATGCTTGAAACCGAGGTGCGGTATCTACGCGGTCTGGTTGGAATTTTGCTTGAAGGTGCTCCAGCCCCCATGCGCCAGAAAGCCCTTGAATATGTTAGGTTCATGGAAAACCAGCCGCCCCGTATCACGACGGTCTCGCCGCAACTCGAGAGCGCCACAATACATTCCAGCCGCGTCGCAGCAGATTGGGTTTCCATCCTTCGAAAGGGCTGACCAGCCAAGCTGTTTCGTTTGTCCTTTGAGCAGACATTTCGGCGAAGTCATCGGGACCAGCAGCTATGTCGGGGGATGACATGACGCCATCCCCCGCATCCTCTAGCCTGTCGGCTTCCACACCAGAGACAGGAGAGGATTCATCATGGCGACCGACCCCAACAGGAAACTTACCCGCGAGGGCCTCATCGCCCGCCTGTTCGACGCCTTTGCGCACACCGTCCCTTCTGACAAGGATTCCATGCTCGACCTGCTGTCCGAGATCGCTGAGGCGGTCGACGGGCGTAGAGAGCAGCGAAAGCGTCCCGTCCGAAGGCTTTCTGCTGAGGAGCGGGACAAGCGTGCTGCTGAGCGCGTCAAGCGACTGCCCAGCTAACAGTCCATCTTCCAGAAGGGCCGCAATGCTCAGTGCATCCGCAATCCGCGACCGAACGGTCGCCTGCGGATCACTGGGCAGCAGCGATGCCGCCAGTTTCAGGATTTCGATGCGGTCGGGAATGCCGGTCATGCGTCCCCCCGGTGCTCAGTCATCATGCGCAGGAACACACCCTTGCGGGCCGGCCGATTGTCCGGCCGACCCGCTTGGTCCACCATGGTTGTTGCAACACACGCCATGGAGGAACTCGTGCACCCAAAACCCACGCTTATGCGGGCAGGACAATGCCCGCGCTGATTGGCATAATAATCGTGCTGTTGGTCGGCACATGGATATGGGGAAAGATAGAAGACGCCTATCACGCGACCATCGGAAAGATGATGAGTGGCGATAATTTGTCGTTGATTCTGCTGGTTGCGTTTTGCGCTACCGTGCCAGTGTGCCTGTGCATCAGCATATTCGGTCGACGCAGAGCCGCCCGGATCAGCGGCGTAGCTGAGGACCATTCCCGGGGTGCAGCGGTCCGTATTCAGCAACTGCCCCAGCACGCCCGGCTGGGGCGGTACACAGATGGATTTGTCGATAATCTCGAAATCGGTGCTGACGGCAGGGACAGCATCCGCATTCCCCTGCACATCAGCTATCTGGGCGGCAGCGGAACACCGACGGACCGCAACATAGATGTCCTGTCCTACACGTTGGGATGGACGCCGACACGCGCGGTCGTACCGCTGTATCTGACAGCCTTCTGCCATCTGCGGAACGCGCAGCGCATGTTTCGCGCCGACCGCATCCTTGATGCGTACGATCCCGAAACAGGGGAGGAAATACAGGACTTGCGCGCGTATCTCGATGAAAAAGCCCCGCTGTGTCCGCGTGAGCCCAAATATGCCGGTGATGACATCGAACTGCCTAACAGTCGCCGTCGGGAACCATCCCGCGACACGATCCTGATCCCGATTTCTCCATGTAATGTCATGGTGGATTACGAGGATCAGAACGGACCGGAAACGTGCGTCGGAACTGTTGAATCGTTCACCTACGTCGTCAATCAGCGCGTGACCGTGGTGGTCGATATCAATATCCGACGCGCCTTTGACCAGAAAACGCAGGTCATCAAATACCGACAGGTCACATCCGCGACCGATCCCGCCAGCGGCAACGCCATTCCCAGTCTGGGTGAATGGCTCTGGTCGCATCGTATCCGCTAACCATCCCAAAACAGAGGTAAAAGATGGCAATCCGTGAAGTGTATTCCCTGAAATACACACGCCTGTTCGATAACCAGAACCAGAAATGGTATTTTGTGGTGAAGGCCGTAGTCGTGATCCGGGAAGCGAACGCGACCAGCCTTCCTGCTTATCCAAGCGAGATCGTGACCAAGATGAAATTCCGGGTCGACGCATTGCCCGAAAAGAGCAGCATGAACGATCCGATACCGTGGCTATCAGCGATTCTGCGCATGAGTGCGGCGTAATCGGAAAGTGGGCAACATGGGTTTGCACGCTCATGCTGCCCCCCTGTGCTCTGGCATCACGGGACAAGTTGCGGTCGGATCAAAGAAATCCGGGCGTATTCTTGCCCGGGAGATGCCAAAGACAGCCTCAATCTGGATCGCCCGGTGAGGAGGGACGTTCCCTTTTTCCCACTTATGCCAAGTCGAAAAATGGACACCCAAACGTGTCGCGGCTTCCTCCAACGTCAACCCGAGCTCTTTGCGGATATCTTTAAGCATCATGCTTCGTTTAGCGCATAAAGCTAAATTGCGGTCAAGCGAATTTCGCTAATAGCCCGATAGGAGGTAAGCAGTGAATCAGAACATCCTGCGGCTATGAGTAAACGTAAGCGAACCGTTCATTATCGCATGCCTCACTTGCGTGCATGGCGAGAGAGTAAGGGGCTATCACGCCAAGCTGTTGCTAACAGGATAGGAGAAATTCGCCTTGATCTGGCGGGTATGGACCAAGCCACAATCGCAAAATGGGAAAGTGGTGAGACCGCCGTGAAGGTAGAAGATCTTGAGCTTTTGGCGCAGGTTTATGGCGTAACAGCAGACCGACTTTTTTTTGCGCCAGGGGATGCACGTTTGCCAGAATGGATGAAGCGCGCATACGAAGTGTTTAGTGAGAAAAGCCCCGAGGCTGTAGAGGCTTGGTTGGAAATGGGCAAAAACTTATCGAGGCGGGACGTCCAGTCAGAATGAATTAGCGTTTTACGCTAAAAATATCTGGACAGATTTTAGCGCTTAAAGCTAACTACCTCCATCGCCACCCGCGATGGAGGTTTTTTATGTCTACCGATTCCAATTTATCCCCGTCGGACACCCCGAAGCGTTTCGTTTGGAAAGGCTCAGGACCGGCGTCTCATCTGAAACTTGACTTCGGCATCGGCATGATGTCGTCCGCACGTAATCTGCGCATACAGTTGGAAGCGGGTCGCGTCCTTGACGATGACATCCGGTCCGCTGCCTCCAACTGCCGCCAGCAGCGGGCCTATGACCTGCTGGACCTGCTCGATGCGCTCATGATCGGTGCGGAGACCATCACCCTTGCCGATATCCTGAAGATTGATGCCGCACGCGACCGGCTGCTGGTCGCCTGTGTCGCCGAGGGGATCATAAACGGCGATGAAGTCAGTGAGGCAAGCCAGTTAAAGGCAGATCAAAGTAAAGGAGGTCGCCCTCGCCCTGGCGAGACAGTGGAAGAGGCGAGGGCACGTCGAGTTTCCGCAAATTCAGAGCGGAAAGATAATCAAAATGGCTAGGACGTTATTCTTTTCGTTGTGCCAGAAACATACGGTATCCTTCTTCCATACCTTGCATCAAGTAAGCCATTTCGTCAGCAACGCTGTCCCTCATGAATATGGCATCAAGTCTATCCTTGAATTCTTTCTCAGGTATATCAGCCGAGTTGAGGAAGTAATTCGTTCGGGCGCGAATTTTTTCCGCAAGAATAGTAGTGGCAGATTGAATAAGAGCCATTTCTATCTGTGGTGGAATATCTTCGGACATAATTTTTCCTTCATCGAGTCTGTGACAAGTCCGATGATGGAAGGCGAGAGGAATGCTGACAACAGCCTTCCCCGGTTGCCTATCCCCCACGTTTTGTCCTTGGAGGCAGGCGCATGAACGGCGACCTGAGCCGCATCGAGCCGCCGGAAAAGGTCATCGAGCTGCGCACCCTGCGTCTGGATGGCTCCCGCTTCGAACCCTACCTTGCCTTTACCGCAGCGGATGAGACCCGTGCCCGCGCCTTGATTGCCGAAGCCGAACGGTCCGCCCTGCGCGATGAAAGGCCGTTCCGTATCCATGTGCTCCGCAGCACCCGGCGGGAAAAAACGCTCGATCTGATTATCGCCCTCAGCGGCCAGCCTTCCCATGCATCGGATATGGAAGCCGGGGCTGTCATCGATATCCATAGGAAATGGGAGACATTGCTGGCCGCGATCCTTGCCGAGAAGATCGCAGGCATGGGGGAGGGGAAATGACCATCCCGCTCCCCACGATCGCCCCCAGCGAGGCGCGTGACCTGCAGACCGCAGTCCTGCGTCGGCAGGAATGCGAACGCCAGCTGCGCCTGGTGCTGTGCACAAACCCCGCTCCCGGCATTGTCCTCACCCACGCTGAACGCTGGCGCATCCGCCAGTGCATTGTGCTGCTCACCCGCGCCATGGATGCCGAGGACATCATTACCCACCAGATCGGCTGCCACCGCGTGGCCAGCCACGTACCGAACGACAAGGAAGCTGCGGCATGACCGACATTTTCCGCCCCATGGCGCCGCGCGATCTGGCATCGCGCTCGACCCTGACCAACCAGTCCGTCGCCATGAACCTGCTGCACCAGCACAACCGATTCATGATCGATGCCGAACAGGCAAAGGCCGAAGGCATCGCGCAGGCCTTCCGCCATGCCAGCAGCCAGGCCGATGCCCGCTGGATGGACATGGAAAGCCTGCTGCTGCGTGCCGCCCCCATCGACAACGCCAGTGGCGAGATCGAAGCCACCATGATCGCCGCGCGACGAAAGGCCGGGAAGGTTCGGACATGAGGCTTTGTAACTTGGAAACTGTGATGCAACTGCGTCAGCAATATCGGGATGCAGTGAGGGCGTTCGATGAGGTCGCCAGATTACCCAGATGCCTTTTCCCGTTGGGCACATCTTCTGGCTATGGATCCAGCATAGCCAAGCTGCGCGGGGCTGACGTGCTCCCGCTGCTAGGGAAAAATGCGGCACGTATAGCGGTCGATCTGCTCGACATGGGTATCGATATGCAGGGCGACATCAGTGAGCATCTGACGCCGTATGTTCTGGCCATCAAAGATGAGAAAACGGCTGACAGCGGGGGATATCAGGCATGATCCATCTGCCCGAACATGTCCGTCATAACCTGCCGACGGCGCAGGAAGTCGGTGCCCATGTGCTGCTGTGCTGCGTGGTGTGGGGATTTCTGGGGCTGATCGTTCTGGAGTGCCTGCCATGAAGACAGTCCACATCGGCATGCGCCAGAAGGTGCTGGACGCCCACCGCGACGCCATCCGCTACACCCACGCGCCTGCCGTGCCGGCCACGACCGTGCGCCGCTTCATGCCCGGCCTGAAACGGCAGAGCCACGTCACGCGGATCCTCAATGACCTGGTGCGCAGCGGCATGCTGGCCAGGTTCGGATATGATGACCATGGCCGGTTCATCACGACCTACGGCATGCCCCAGAAAATGGGGGCGCTCCCATGATGCCCCAGCAGCTTGATCTGGTCGATTTTCTCGCCAGCATGCCCTGCAGTGCCGCCCCTACGCTGACGACAGATCCGCGTGATCTGCTGCCACAGCGGCCGGCGGCATGGGAACGGTTGGTCGCGCATTTCAGGGCGCACGAGATCCGCATCGAGGTTTCGCTTTGGTGGACACATGTGGTGGTGGAGCAGCTGCGCGAGGGATCGCGGGGCGACATGCTTTTGCGTGACGGCAGGATCGACCGACGCGACATGACGCCGCCATTCCCCATGTGGACCGAACCTTGCCGCCTGATCCTCATGTCCGCTGCCGCTGCCGCTGCCGCTGCCGCTGCCGCTGCCGCTGCCGCCGACATCCATGCCCAGTGGTGCCTGGAGCCAACCGGCCAGATCCAGAAAGGCGCGACCTTCCGCTTTGCCAACCGGCCCGACGCCGACCGCACACATACGTCCCAGCTGCTGCGCGCGCTGGAGGAAGGACAGTCATGACCGAGAAGGATACCGAAGCACCGATGTATCTTGTGCCGGGGCGGCTGACTTATACGCAGCGCGATAGATTTTACCACGCGGTAAACTGCGCACAGCCATTGGAAAAGGCTATCGCCACCATCGGTACCGTCATCCAGCCGTGCGCGGATATAGAGACGGTTTGCTATGGCGCCGCAGACGACATGCCGTTGGAAATACACGGGCGCGACCCTCGTCTTCCTGTATATAGCGATGTCTGTAGCAAGAGCGGCGAAGAATACATACTTCCCCTTGTCCGCCGCACCGACATGGAAGTGCAGGTTGCGAAAGTCCGGGAAGATGCGATGCGGCAGGGTTATCTGCTTGGCTTCAACTCGGCCACAGAAGGATGGAACGGCGAGTATCCGTTCAAGGACAAAGCACAAAGCCCTGACGAGGATGCGGACTGGCTGCAGGATAGGGACGACAATATCCGGGCTGCCTTGAAAGAGGGAGAAGCGGCATGAGCTACGGCAACGCATCCCGTCTGGCCGATCATGTCGTGAGCGAAGCGCCGTGCCGGTCCTTCCATTTCAGCCGTCCCAACAGCTCGGCCTACTGGTTCAACCTGATGTGGATCCGGGGAAAGTTGATCCTGACCGGCGACGGCTGCGACATGACGTTCACCCACCATCAGGCGTGCTCGTCTTTCGATGCGGCCATCAAGTGGGCATCAGAATCGGAGATGGATTACCTGCTGCGCAAGGCGGATCAGCGGGAAGAGTATGACGCAGATGCCACCCTGCAGGCCATCATCCAGTGGGCAAACGCCCCGGTGATCGAGGCCCTGAATGGCGGGGTCGATGAGAGATACGTCCAGTATGTCGAGGACGGCCGCAAGAAATACCGCACTGTCCGTACGCCCCGCCGGGACGGCTATCGTCACCTGTATCAGGAATATCGCCGGGCCGTTGCCGCAGGCATGCAGGATGATTTCTTGGATAATGTGGAAGTGGAGGATCCGCGTCCGATCACGTGCCGTGAGACTAGGCCCGAATGGCTGGATATGGCCCATCCCGTATTCAGCGACTTCTATGATTTCAACCAATGCTGGATGAGGTGGCTGAGACTTTGGATGGATACCCTTGGATCCGACTGGGATCCCCGTAGCTCAGTCTTCACGCCCGCGATGGTCGCCACGCATGATGGGCGCTGGCGGATCAAGGACGAACTGCAACGCCGACTGGACGAACCCGGCAGCAGGGGCCTCGACTGCATTTTCGAAGGTAGTGTGGACTGCGTTTATAGCTGGACCCACGCACAGAAATACCAGTTCGAGGCTATCCAGTTTGCCTGCCGTCAGATCATCGCGGCCGGCCTGGTCGATATGACGGTGAAGGTTCCATGAGCCAGAAAGCAGTCATGGAGCGCCTCAAGAAGCTGATAGCGCTGTCCAGGTCCAGCAACGCGCACGAAGCCGCTGCCGCACTGGCGCGCGCGCAGCAGCTCATGCGCGAACACAAGATCACCGAGGATGATCTGGTCCTGTCGAATATGGGAGATATCGCATGAGCACCATTCCCAGCGAAGTCGTGGAAGCCGGCGCGCGTGCGCTGTGCGAATCATACAATGACCCGCGTGGCCCCGATGCCATGGTCGAGACCATCCGTGGCGGCGCACTGGTGCCCAACTGGCAGAACTATCGCCGGGCTGCCGCCAATGTCTTAATCGCGGCCGCGTACGCGTCCAAAGGACTGAAACCACATGCCCTGAACGATCAGGCGCATCCGTGCCTGCGCGGTCTCCAGTTCGGGCAGGAGATCTACGACGTGGAGATCTATGGCGACGGGACCGGTCAGTACCTTGGCCAGGTGATCGAAAGCGGCAGTCCCTGCCGGATCGTTTTCCGGGGGCCTCTGGTCAGGGAAGGGAATATGAAGCTGATCCGCGCGCGAGGCGTGCAGGCGTGGTCGGCCGAAGGGAAGGGGACCGATGCCAGCAGTTGATCAACTGCCATTCTGGCCACGTTATCTGACCAAAGAACTGGCGGCATTATATCTGGGCGTCAGCATTTCGACCTTCGATGATGAGGTGAAACTGGGGTGGTGGCCGCCAGCGCGTCCGCGCGGCGGTCGGGGCGGCAGGTTGACGTGGGATCGTAACTTGCTGGACCTATACGCCGATCAGGCTTCTGGAATCGGGGTGGGGGCACCGGCTGCAACCAGTGCCCCCGTTTCTGCAGAAAGCCTGGTCACGAAGCCATCTCTAGTGGAGAGAATGAATGCCACGCTCCCGCAGAACCGGGCTGAACGTCACGCGCTATAAGCGCAGCGACGGTTCGGTAATTGAGTATTTTTACGACCGTGTGACCAAGAAATTCCTTGGTCACACGCGTGAGGCGGCCCTTGACCGCCTCAGCTTTCAGGATCCAGTGACCGAAGCAGGCATCGTGCCCGGCTCGATTGCCGCCCTGATCGTGGATTATCTTGGGGATGAAGACGTGCAGGGCAGGCTGCGCGAGAGCACCCGCAGGCTCTATCGCGGATACCTGGACCGTATGCGTGACGACTGGGGTGACATTCCTGCCAGAGCGATCACGCGTCAGGAAATCATGGCGATCAAAAAGCGCATGCGCAGTACGCCGCGCAAAGCCAATCAGATCCTGTCCCTGCTGCAGATCCTGCTGGCGCGGGCAAAGGAGCAGGGGATCGTGACTGAAAATGTTGCCGAGCGCTTTGGCCGGCTGCACATCGCCAGTCGCGTCCAGATCTGGAGCTATGAAATGGAGGACGAGTTTCTTGCCCGCGCCCGCCCCTCGCTCCAACTGGCCTATATGCTGCTGCTTTACACCGTCCAACGACCCAGCGATGTGCTGAGCATGGATGCGTCCCTCATTTCCGAACGGGACGGGCGTCTGTTCATAGCCTTGCGACAATCCAAGACGGGGACGCTGCTGGATGTGCCCGTGCATGAACGTCTGGCCGGACTCTTGCGTGAACGCATGCGTCAGATCGATCAGGAAACGGCGTCCCAATCGGGCAATGTCGTCGGCCGAATTGGCAAGCAAAGTCCGAAGCTGCTGGTACCAAGCCCGACAGGAAAGAAGTGGGCGCGGCGCAATTTCAGTCGTGCATGGGATCAGGTCATAGCCAGAATGGCACAGGGAGCGGCCAGAAAGCTTTTTCGTGAAGGCTTTTCGAAAGAAGAAGTCAGGGAGCAGCTTGATGAAAATCACAGGCAACGCCGTGACCTGCGCCGTACGGGTATCGTCCGCCTGGCAGAAGCAGGGGCCACGACGCCCCAGATCGCTTCGATTAGCGGCCACGGGATCGATTATTGCCAACGGATCATCGACACATACTTGCCGCGTCGCACTGAGGTCGCGATTGCGGGTATGCAATTGTGGGAACAGCATCAGGAGCGGGAGACCAGCAAGGTGGTCTCCATCGCTGCTACACGGGGCCGTCTGGGGTAAGGCAAAACCGCAATGAGCCATAGTGCACTGCAAAAGATCTGCAAAAGATGCAAAAATGAAAGCCGCTAAGTCATTGAAAAGTGGCGCGCCCTGCTGGATTCGAACCAGCGACCCACAGCTTAGAAGGCTGTTGCTCTATCCAACTGAGCTAAGGGCGCGAGCCTGTGGTTGTGCCAGATCGGGCCTAGTGCGTCCAGTTCTGGATCCGGTCATAACGGAAATTATCCGCATAGGCCTTGGGACGACGGATGCGCGGGGTGGGGATTTCGATATCGAAGGCGATCCCTTCGCGCGTGGCGTAAGCAACAGCGCTGTCCTGATCGGGAAACTGCAGGCGCAGTTGCGACGGGGTATCGGCACTGCCGGTCCAGCCCATCAGGGTATCGATATGACGGGGGCGGTTCTGCCCGTAATCCAGCACCCATGTATGGGTGCCTGCCTGCCCTGACTGGGTGGAGGGTTTTGACTGCCTGTAAATCCGGGCTCGCATTGCTATCCGTACTCCCTGGATATGGTCGGGGCGCCCGGACTCGAACCGGGGGCCTCGTGTACCCAAAACACGCGCGCTACCAGGCTGCGCCACGCCCCGCGACCACGAGCGGGAACCTATGTGGCAACTGCTGATCTGGCAAGCACATTCTTGCAAAAAAAATACCGCGCCCATCGTCCCTGCGGCAAGCAGTGTGGACGGGCGCGGCGAACAACAAGGCGTGTAATGGGGCGGCGGAAGCCCCGGTCAGGCCTTTTCGACCGATTTGCTGGCCAGCGGCGGGATGAACAGCGGCGCGGTATCCCACGGGAACAGCACCCATGTATCCTGCGGGACCTCGACTACGAAAATATCCGTGATCGGGCGGCCTGCGGGCTTGGCGTACAGGCAGGCGAACACGGCCTTGGGCAGCATCTTGCGTACAAGCTGCGCCGTGACGCCAGAATCGACCAGATCGTCAATGATCAGGAAGCCCTCGCCATCGCCTGCGGCATCGGCGTTCTTGACGACGGAGGGTTCGCCCATCTTTTCTTCGTCATAGGTAACGACGGAAATGGTGTCGATCAGGCGACAGTCCAGTTCACGGGCGATGATCGCGGCAGGGATCATGCCGCCACGCGTGATGGCCACGATTCCCCTGAAGGGACCACGGGCCATCAGCGTGCTGGCCAGTTGGCGGGCATCGCGGTGCAGCTGGTCCCATGTTACGGTTGCGTAGTTTGTGGCCATCAGAAAAGTTTTCCTCCATCGGGGACGCGGCCGTCGGGTCGGATCAGGACGGCCTCTCCATTACTGTCGGGCATGCCCAGCGTCAGCACTTCACTACGCAGCGAACCGACCTGCCGGGGTGGTACGTTGATGACCGCGCAGATCTGACGGCCAACCAGCCGGGCAGGGACATAACGGTGATTGACCTGCACCACCGACGACCGGATCCCGATATGGGGACCGAAATCGATGGTCAGCCGGAAGGTGTGCTGCGGCGTTTCGCGCACGGGGTGCGCATCCACGACGGTACCGGCCCGGATATCAAGCCAGTCGCGGGTCGCCATGTCCCCTTCCGTGCCGGGCACGGCTGCATGCTTTACAGGGTCTGTCATGGAACAGCTTTTGCCTGCGTTGGGGGCGATTTGCAAACACGGGAACGTAATTTTTAAAGGCAAAGGCGTAGGATATTATGCATCGGTGCTGTTAGGATGACGGCATCATGCCTTCCATCCCCGTTTCATCGGCCCCGTCAGGGGGCGAACCGCCGCCGGCTGTCGTGCCCCTGCACCGCCATCCGGGGCTGCCCGCCTTCCTTGTCGCCCGCACGGCTTCGTCCTTTTCCGCCTGCGTGCAGGCTGTCGCGGTGGGCTGGCAGATCTATGCCCTGACCCACAGTACGACGGCGCTGGCGCTGGTGGGGCTGGCGCAGTTCCTGCCCATGGCGGGGCTTTTGCTGCCGGCCGGGCATGCGGCGGACCATTTTAACCGTCGCATGATCGTGGTGACGTGCCAGTGTATCGAGGCGCTGTCGGCCCTGCTTATGGCCATTGGCGCATTGGGCGGCTGGACGACGCCGTGGATGATCTACGCCATGGTCATGGTGTTTGGCGCCGCCCGCGCGTTCGAGATGCCATGCCAGCAGACCTTCCTGCCATCACTTGTACCCGTACATGTGTTTCCGCGTGCGGCGGCGGTTTCGTCCTCGCTGTTCCAGGCGGCGGCGGTAACGGGGCCATCGGTGGGGGGGCTACTGTACGGTGCGGGGGCGGGGGTATGTTACCTTGTCTGCGCCATCGGCTTCGCCTGTGCGTGTGTTGGGACGTTATGCATCCGGCTTGTCTATACACCCCGGCCACGGGTGCCGCTTTCGCTGGCTACGTTTGTGGAGGTCGCACATTTCATGCGCGCCCGGCCCGATATGCTGGGGGCGATCTCGCTGGACCTGTTTGCCGTGCTGCTGGGTGGGGCGACCGCCATGCTGCCGGTCTTTGCCAGTGATATCCTGCATGCGGGGCCGCTGGGGCTGGGGCTGTTGCGGGCCGCACCCGCCATGGGCGCGGTGGTGTGTTCCGTCATACTGGTGTGGCGGCCGCTCAACCGCCGGGCTGGCGCGCGCATGTTCATGGCTGTGGCAATATTTGGCGTGGCGACCTTGGTGTTCGCCCTGTCGCGTTCCATCGCGGTGTCCATCATCGCGCTGGCCGTGCTGGGGGCGGCGGACGTGGTCAGTGTGGTGGTGCGTGGCGCGCTGGTGCAGTTGCGCACGCCCGACAGCATGCGGGGACGGGTTTCGGCGGTGAACATGCTGTTCATCGGGTCATCCAACCAGCTGGGCGAATTCGAAAGCGGGATGGTGGCCAGCCTGATCGGGCCGGTTGGCTCGGTCGCGCTGGGCGGGATCGGCACGCTGGCCATTACGATCGCGTGGATACGGATGTTCCCCGGCCTGTGGCGGCTGGACCGGCTGGATGACATTACCCCGGAATAGGGGGGCGCTATTCTCCCGTACGTGGGGCGAACAGCCGGAACAGCGGGCCGGTCAGCGCGGTTGAAATTACCGCCAGCACCATAAGGGAAGCAAAGGCGAAATCTGACAGCATGCCCTGTGCATGCAAAATGGTGGCGGCCACGATTTCCATCAGTCCCTTGCATTGCAGCAGGGCACCCACTCCCAGCGCCTGCCGTCGCGTCAGCCCGGGTGCGGGCGGGAAGACATAGACTGACCCCATCTTGGCCAGAACCGAAATCACCACCAGTAACAGTGATGCGGTGACCGAAGGCCACGTCAGCGCATCGCCATTGATGTGCAGCCCGCTATGGCCAAAGAACATAGGCGCCAGCCAGATCAGGGAAAACCGTCCGACATCTTCCACCGGCAGGCGCGCGACCCAGCGCGGCGGCATGAGCGCACCGGCAAAATACGCCCCGATCAGTTCATGCAGGCCAAGCTGCATGCTGGCCCATGATCCCGCCGCCAGATAGACCGGTACTGCCGCCCAGATGACGAATTGCGGCGGGTTGCGCATGTTGCGGGTCGCCCAGTTGCTGGTGATGGCCAGGGCGACGAGCAGGCCGACCGCCACGCCCTCCAGCCCCGTCCAGCCATGCAGGGCCGCAGGGCCGCGGGCCGCGAATTGCAGGATGACCAGCCCGATCCATAATGCCGCGTCATCCACCACCGCCAGCTTGAGCGCAAGCTGCCCGATCGAGCGTTGCAGCGGGGGCAGTTCACGCACAATGCCAATCAGTACCGGCAGGGCGCTGACCGCGATGCACAGCCCGATGGCCAGTGACCCGATCAGCCGGCCGACATGCGGCGGATGCCACCCATGCAGGGGCAGAAAAAAATAATAGACCAGAAAGGAGCCGATAACGAACGGCCCGCCCAATGCCACCAGTGCCCCGCCCAGCAGGCGGCCCAGCGGTGGCGGCGGAATGGTGTGGGCGGATGCATTGGCATCAGGCGGCTGCCACATTTCCAGCCCGGCGGTAAAGGCCAGCACGAGCACGGCCAGCCAGCCGAGATTGTTGCCGTAAATGGACGGGATGCCGATGTCCTGCACAGGCACATGCATGACCGCCAGCATGATCCCGAGCAGGATCGGCAGGACAACAATGGGAATTGCCCTATGTACCAGTCGCCATACCGCCCACGGGAAAATAACAAACAGGGCGGCATCAAGAACAAGTGCCGTAATGTTCGACAACCTCAAACCTTTCTTATCTGGAATTGAAATAGGATATATACAAAAAATTCAAATGTGAACTTTTATTTTTGGTAAGGTTTGGGAATATATGCCGCATCAGTTCGGGTAGCCCTTTTTTGTGTTCTGATGTCCAACTATGCCTATAAAAAATCCAGAAGTTCTTGCGCAGCGGTCAGGCATCCGCCGTGATGCGACACAAACGTACGGAAACGCTGGTATGAGCCAGGGGTTTGATGATGCGGCGGGGTGAATGCATCACCTTGTTGGCATCATGTTGCGGGTTGTGAGGGTTTCATTGCGAAATGAGAAGTATATATTATATCCACATGCTGAATGCAACATATTATTCAATAAAATGAATTAATTTACAAATATAACAGATAAAAAAATCTCATAATTTTATATTTTATATACATATATAGAGAAAATTATTTGATATCTGTCATGGCCGGCCGCGCTTGCGTGCGTGACGGTTGCAGGTAGTGAAGGCGCCCCCACGGGCGGCTTCTGATGGAAGAGGACCTGCTGCACCATGCCCAAAAATGTCGTAAATCCCGAGTTCCTGCCGATTCTGGAAAAAATGCCGTCCTTTGATGGCCTGTCCGGTCGTTCACTGCCGGAAGTGCGTGAGATCTTCATGACGTCGGTGCGGCTGATCGAAGGGCGCCCCCTGCCGGACGTCGAAACGCAGGAAGAATACGTGCCAGGCCCCGCCGGGGCGCCGGATGTGCGCGTGCTGATCTATCGCCCCCGCGTGCGGCGGCCCAATGCCCCGGCTATCGTCTATATCCACGGCGGCGGGCTGGTTTCGGGACATCCGGAAGTTGATGATCCGAAATGCCAGGTACTGGCCAGTAAAATGGGGTTTGTCATTGTCTCGGTCGATTACCGGCTGGCGCCAGAGGTGAAATATCCCGGCGCGATCGAGGACTGTTACGCTGTCCTGAAATGGGTGCACGACAACGCGGCCGGACTGGGTATCGACCGTGACAGGGTCGCCGTGGCTGGCGAAAGTGCAGGTGGCGGGCTGAGTGCGGCACTTGCGCTGATGGCGCGCGACCGTAAGGAATACAAGCTGGCGTACCAGTTGCTGATCTATCCCATGCTGGATGACCGCACGGCGACCAGGGTCGATCCTGCGCCTGATTTTGGCGAATATGTCTGGACCCGTTCGGCCAACAAATACGCATGGGAAGCCTATCTGGGGGCTGCGGCAGGGGGGGATGAAACGCCAGCCTATGCCGCAGCCGCGCGGGCAAAGGACCTGTCGGGCCTGCCGCCCACTTTCATCGGGGTGGGGTCGATGGACCTGTTCCTGTGCGAGGATCTGGACTATAGCCGCCGCCTGATGGCCGCAGGGGTCCCGACCGAGGTCGTGGTCGTGCCGGGGGCGTACCATGTCTTTGACATGTTCGTGCCCAACGCGGAACTGTCGCGCCGGTTCATGGATGCTTACTGCGCGGGACTGAAGCGTACGCTTGGCCTGTAATCCCTGAATTGACCTGATCTGGCCCGGTCCTGACGTGACGTCACGGCCGGGTTTCCAAAATCTGGCTGAACCAATGATATGGTGGATTTCCGGGTATTGTAACGGAAAACCCGGCAATCATGGCGCAGACAGTATATGTTTTGAAATAATTCAAAATGTAAAATCACCCTACTCTATGCCCGGTGATTCTAGGAATTCCCATTTGGAATGATATAACGGTGCAGGTCTGGATGCGACAGTAATCCGGCCAGTAAACGGTATATCTTATGTGGCAGGGGAATTCGGGATAGCTTCCGTAAAGGGATATTTCGATATGGGATGTAGGGAAAAATATTTAAAAAATGTTCAGGAATGCATGGCCTAATATTTTAAATAAAAAAATTCTGTTCATAATTTGTGTTTCGATCATTTTTG
Organism: Komagataeibacter diospyri; assembly: GCF_006538165.1. Classification (GTDB taxonomy): domain Bacteria; phylum Pseudomonadota; class Alphaproteobacteria; order Acetobacterales; family Acetobacteraceae; genus Komagataeibacter; species Komagataeibacter diospyri. Next base: position 7,415 of record NZ_BDLU01000032.1, on the reverse strand, counting down.
GTTTTATTAATTTCTACGTTGCGCGACATGATGCGGATGTCATGAATTCTGTTTCAAAGGAATTCCTGCTGTCCCTCCTGATGCCGCTTCTGGCGTCGCTCGGGTGTTTTCTTTCTCCCATCTTCGTCCCGATCTTGCTGCTGTTCGCGCTGTTTGATTTCTATCTTGCCTACAAATACGGCCTTGTTACCCGGTCGATGCTGCAGGCGATTATGGGTACCAATACCCATCAGGCCATTTCAATGGTCAGTTCCGTCAGCGTTCTGATGCCGGTTGTCCTGCTGCTTGTTCTTGTCGGTATGATGGTGTTCACATGGAAATGCGTACGTTTCCGCCCCGTTGTGCTGTTGGTTGCCGGCGCAGGGGTCACTGTGGCGTTGCATGCGGGCTGGAAGCACAGCCACGGCAGCAACGTGGAACGTCAGAACAGTAATGTTGCGGAAATGGCGGCCAACCTGCGTTTTTTTCTGCCCGGCGTGGTGGGGGATTTCGTGTACATGACCGGTCTGGGGATGAGCGATGACAACAGGCCCGCTATTCCCCATACCCTGATCGATCCCGCCATTACAGGGAAAGCGGAGGGAAAGCGCAAAAATATCATTCTGGTCATAGGAGAGGCCGCGTTTGCCGACCGGCACACCACCTATGGATATACTGCCCAGAACACGACCCCCGATATGAAGGCCATGGCGGATGAAGGGCGTATCTGCATCATACGGCAGGCCCATTCCTCCGCGAACATGACGCGGGCGGCAGTGCCCATGCTGGTTTCGTTTTATGATCCTGACCATCAGGGCGCGCTGTATGCGGAAAAAAACCTGGTCGAACTGGCGCGGGACAATGGATACAGGACATTCTGGATCGCATCCCAGCCCGGTCGGGGGGAATATTCCCGTACTTTTGGTTATGTGTCCGAATTCAGTGATTATGTGACGCGGCAGGATTACAATAATGCGACCAACCATGTGAACTGGCGTGATGAGTCATTATTGCCTGTCATAAAGGAAAAATTTGCAGATCCTGTTTCACAGAAGTTCTTTGTTATCCACCTTATGGGCAGTCACGAAAGCTATAGTGACGACCGCACGGAAGAAGATATCAGGGCGCTTCCCAATGCAGACCCGTATGACCAGAGCCTGCATCGCACAGACCGTATCCTGCAGCAGATTATCACCATGGCGGATAAGGAGCTGGGGGATTACACCCTGGTTTATATTTCCGACCATGGGGAAATAGTGGGGGAGGGGCATGGGATCCAGTACGGTGGGTATGATCAGTACAAGGTCCCGGTATACATACTGGATAAAGATAAGCATTACTGTAATATGGCAGAAGTAATGCGGAATAATGATAAATACTATACAGCATTAATGACAAAATACCTGATTCTGGATATGCTTGGATATGATATTGATCAAGATTATATAAAGAGAATTCAGGATAATGACCGCGTATTGCATTCAGATGGCAAGGTGTATGATTATAAGTCCATACCCCGTCGATAGTTTTCATCCAGAGGCATGATAGGTCTGTTATTGCAGGATATGGTGCTTGTTACGGATTGCCGGAAATGTCATAACGCCCCCCTTAAACCTGGGCTGAATTGTATGATGGCATGGGTTTGGTAGGGAAGATTGAGATATAAGCTGTATTTTATGCAAGGACATAAAAAGTGATTAAATGTAAATTATTAATTAGAAAATTTTCTATTTTATTAATGTTTGCATTGTCTTTCTTTTATGTCCTGACTTTCTTTCTTTCGCCTTTTACTGATTGGGATTCCACTTTTTATCCACTGATCGGGAAGGGGATATTCCGTTACCATATACTACCATACGATTATATATTTGATCACAAGCCATACCTTGTTTACGTTTTTTATTACATATGGACGCAGGTTGAACCCATCCTGAATGGGCGTTTCGCCATCCTGGCAATGGTCAGTATGGTTTCCGTGGCGTTTATGTTCAGTTCTGCATATCGAACAGACAAATGGCAGACGTTATTCTATCTGTCTATCGGAGGCATTATCGGGGACTATCTGGGGGGTAATACGGAAGTATTACAGATCCCTCTGGAACTTTCCGTCATTCTCATGCTGTGCAAAGGCGTGCAGGAGCATAAAATCCCCCTGTTTTTTCTGGCGGGGATTGTATCGGCAATCGCCGTCAACATAAATTATCTGGCGGGTTGTGTCCTGTCCCCCATCATTCTTTACCTGTTTCTGGGGCGGGTCTGCACCGTAGTGGAATTCCTGGCCTGCGTCGCAGGTGGAATGATTGGGCTGACAGGTATTTTCCTGCCATTCCTGATTGCGGGGCATGGGAAACTGGCTGCGTATTTCGACATGCAGCATCATTTCCTCCAGCATTATGGAGGCGCTTCAGACGAGCGTATGTATACGTTCGCGCTGGTTGCGCTGTATATCGTTCCCCTTTGTCCCATGCTTGTCGTGTGGTTTGGCAGAAGGGATGTCTGTTGGGGGAACCTGCGCGAACGCCTGCTTTCGCTCTGGTTTGTCTTTTCAGTGGTGGCCGCGATATTGTCCGGTCATGGGTTCTACCACTATTTTTCATTGTTTCTTATTCCCGGCATGTTGATATGCCTGCTTGTGCACCGTGATGCTGGGGGTGCCCTTTCGTGGCGCATGATGCCCTTATATCTTTATGCCGCGTTTTTGATGGTCAGCGGCATTGTCTCAAATATAAATGACATGAAGCGTGCACAACTGACTGACCCCGCACGGGTTTCCCAGATTGTAGGTCATCAGAAGGTGCTGAATATAAATTCGGATCATTCCTTGTACTATCTGTCTGACATGGAGACATTTGATCCGATACTCTTCTGTGGTCAGATCGAGATATATTTTGGTCCGCAGGCTGCAGATCATTATCTGGATGACCTGAGACAGCGCCCGCCTTTTGTTCTGATGCCCCATGCCGGCTGCATTAACCATACGGTGGCCCCACAGGTCTGTTCGTGGGTGAAGGATCACTATCACCCTGTATATGAAGCGTATAAGGGAAAAGATCCAAACAGAAATAATGCAAGGTATTATAATCTGTATAAAATAAACTGAATTGATATTTTATATAAATATCAGTTTCATGTTTTTATGGCTGGATGGGCTGCCGGAATGGGTGTTTTTTTTCAGTAAATTTATCCATAACAAATAATTATAAATGTTTATTTTTAATTTTATTTGGTATTTCTGATATAATTTTAAAACATTTTTAATAATGAATAGGTTTTTTGTGGATATTTTAAGAAAAATTCTGAAGACACCATCTTCCAGGAAAGGCAGTACCTAAAAAGTTTTGTTTTTCTTGTCAGTGATTTGTTTGTAAACAACCTTTCATTTATGTCAGGTCCAGTCTTTATTATTTGTCAATGATCCAGATTGAAGACGTTTTCAGGTGTAGCCTGAATACGGCCAGTGATGGATCAGCTCCGACTATGTCCCGAACGTGCAGCGATAGGTTTTGGCCATGACATCATCAAGGCGCGCGCCTGGTTGAAAATCGGCCATTTCTTTCGGATAGGGTAAGTCAGGAGCCTGGCGGGGGCACAGGGAGGGTTCGCCCAGTATCTGGGTAACCGGGTAGAGTGCTGACCAGGCCGGAACATTGGCGTAATCTTCCTCGTCGTCAGATACATGCGTATCCCGGATCTTGGCGGAGGCAGTCTCGATCTCCATGCGCATCATGGTGGTCGCCTTGAACTCGGCGGTGTTAGGCGGGCGGATGATCCCGGAGCGACCGGGATAGATACGGTCAATCAGCCGTTCCATCAGCGCGAGTTTCTGCGTCGGGTCTTCGACGGCATGCGCCTGTCCGAATATCATTGCAGAGCGGTAGTTGACCGAGTGATGAAAGCCCGAGCGTGCCATGACCAGTGCATCAAGATGGGTTACGGTCAGGCATAGCGCGATGCCCTGCGCCTGTGCGCGGATCATCCGGCTGGCTGACGAGCCATGCCAGTACAGATAATCCCCCTCGCGCCAGAAGCTGGTTGGCGTGCAATAGGGCCGACCCTCAATAGTATAGGCGATATGGCACAGCAGGGCGGCATCCAGTATGGCGTGGATCGTGGTCCTGTCATAACGGCCACGGGTTGATGCGCGTCTGACCCGGTTGGCGGGGGTTACAGGAAAATCGTCAGTCGCCTGATCCTGGGGCAATGGTGTCCGTACATTCATTGTTGCTGATTCCGGGATGTGGTTGCACCCCCAAGGATCGTGCTGGAATGGTCTGGGAAAAAGTGCCAGATAGCGAAAAACAGAATGGACCAGTTATGGGGCGACGGACGCGCGCGGCGGTGCCGCTGGGCATTACGCTGGACGGGAGCGGACCGGATGCCCTGTACCAGCAGATCCGCGATCAGATTCGCAGTGCGATCCTGCAGGGGCGGCTTGCCTGTGGGGCAAGGCTGCCGTCTTCACGATTGATGGCAGCCGAACTTGGCTGCTCCCGGGGCACCGTAATGGCAGCACTCGACCAACTCGTGGCGGAAGGCTATCTGGTGGCGCGGGCGGCGTCGGGTCTGTCTGTGGCCCAGGACCTGCCTGATGAAATGCTCGCCCCTATGCCGGTGAACGCGCCGCCGGCCGCCATGGGCCCCAGTCCCCCGATGCTGCCGGATCGCACCATGGCAATGCTCGGACCGGCAACCGACCTGGATATGCCGGGGTTCGGCGTGCAGCCTGTTGCATTTCCGATCGGGCAACCGGACCGGGACTCATTTCCGTTTCCGTTATGGGCAAAATTCCTGGAACGTGACTGGCGCAGGCCTGCCTGGGACAGGGCAGGCGCATGCCATCCCTTCGGGCATCCGGGTCTGAGGCAGGCCATCGCATCCTATCTTGGGACTGCGCGTGGTTTCGGCTGTGAACCGGATGCCATCGTCATCACGTCCGGTGTGCGCCATAGTGTATCGTTATTTGCCCGTATCGCGCTGGCAGCGGGGGATCGGGTCTGGATCGAGGAGCCGGGCTATCCCGGCATAGCCGAAGCCCTCCTTGCCGCCGCGGTACAACCCGTTGCGGTTCGTGTTGATGAATCGGGTTTTGCGCTCGAGGCTGCACTGGCGGCCGCACCGGATGCCCGGCTGGCGATTGTTACGCCATCCCATCACTTTCCGTTCGGTATGGTGCAGGGACTGCCGCGCCGGCTGGCCCTGTTGGCCTGGGCGCAACGGATGCGCGGCTGGATCATCGAAGATGATTTTGATGGCGAATATCGCTATACCGGTCGCCCTCTGGCCCCACTGCGCGCCTTGGACCGGGCAGGGCGGGTCGCCTATCTGGGCAGTTTTTCCAAACTGCTTTTTCCGGCCCTGCGTCTAAGCTATATCGTTCTTCCTACCTCCCTTATACCGGTGGCGGAGACGGTCATGTCACGAATTTCCACGCCTGCTCCGCTTCTGGGGCAGGGGGCGCTGGCGCGTTTCATTGCTGAGGGGCATCTGATCTCGCACCTGCGCCGGACGCGGCTGCTTTATGCCGGGCGACAGCAGGCGCTGATGGAAGCAGTCGATCGTCACCTTGCCGGTCTGATGACCGTGATACCGGATTCCGGTGGCATGCATGTGGTTGTCCGACCTGCCAGTGATCTGGCTCCGGTATTCGATGACGGTATCGGCATGGTTGCAGCGGCGACCGCAGGCGTGCGGGTCTCGCCCCTGTCTCGATGTTATCGGGGGGCAGACAGGCAGCATGGCTTCCTGCTGGGATACGCAGGCACGCCGGACCATGAGATCGATCCGGCTGTAAGGGTGCTTGCCCGGGTTCTGGAACATCTGATGCCCCGCGCCGGAGCGGCAGGGCAGGACTGAACCGAGGGGACAGATCTGCGCATTCCCGGAAAGGACATTGCCTTTATGGTTTCAATCGCAGGCCAGATTGCATGCAATCTTCAACCATATGATTTCTGGCGCTAATTTTTAAGGAAAGGTGGCTCCCGAAGTAGGACTCGAACCTACGACCCAGCGATTAACAGTCGCTTGCTCTACCAACTGAGCTATTCGGGATCAGCGTTGAGCAGCTTATAGCCACACTGGTGGGGGGGCGTAAACCCCCCTTTTGAACTTTTTTTCAAAAAGGGGAAAAAGGGAACCTGGACCGGCTAAAAGCGCGGTAATCCCTTCGTGTAGCAGGAGAAACGCTAACCAATGGTCGATGATAACAGGGAAGGGCAGCCGCCACGGCTGCTGCGCCGTGCGGTTATGCCGCTGCTGGTCGGGGCAGGGTGCGCCGTGGTGGGCGCACAGTGGCTGCAAAGTCGGCAGCAGGCCCGTATCGTGCGGCATGATGATGCGCTGCTGGATGGGGAACCGCATGACCTGACGCTTTCCTGGCCCTTTGCCCAGGTATCGATCCTGTACAATGTCGCACTCCGGCAGGACTTCTTTTCCCAGTTTCGGCTGGATGTGCATCTGCGGTCCGGCGCGGTAACGGGACGTGACGCCATTGCCGACCTGCGGGCGGGACGCAGCATGGCCGCCGTGGCTCCCGTCCTGTCATGGCTGCAGGCATATCAGGCGGATGCGGCCCTGCCTGCGCGGCTGGTCATGGGATTGCAGGCGGGGACATTCCGCCTGCTGGTGCGCCGGCGGTTGCGGATTGCCAAGATCGAGGATCTGGTGGGGCGCAGGATCGCCGTGCTGAATGCGGATATGGCAGACCGGCTGTTCTTTTCCGTCATCCTGCGCCGCAAGGGACTGAACCCGGATACGGCGCCCGACTGGGTGATCATGCCGCCAGACCAGATTGATGACGCCCTGGCTGCAGGCACGGTGGATGCCGTAGCCCTGCATGATCCGCTGGCGTGGCAGCTGCTGAACAGCCGGGCGCTGGATCTGGTGGAACTGGTCAATAGTGTGAAGGGGTTGTACGCGGAACGCACCAACCTGGCGCTGGGCATATCAACGGACCTGCTGGCGCGGACGCCGGGTGCTGCCGTGGCCCTTGTGCTGGCGCTGTCGCATGCCGCGCACTGGCTGCCGAAACATATGGCGGAAGCCGCCGCCCTGCTGGATGGACGTGTGGACGGCATGGATCAGGACACGATCCTGCAGATGATGCGCCACGAAGTGCTGGGGGTCAGTCCCGTGGGCAACGACCTGAAAATACAGATCGCGCGGTATGTGGATGAACTTAAACTGCTGGGTGTCTTTCCCGATAGCCTTGATTCGGCTGGTTACGCCCGCACTATTTCAGCCGATATCCTGCATCATGGCCAAAGGGGAGGTCATGGTGCAGGACAGTCGGGATGAGCATTTTGATAAATAAAAGTTTTGGGTGTCGCCTTTTTTAAAGGCGACGTTTTCTACAGCCTTTTGGGGGCTGTTGGGAATTGAGTTTTCTAAAGGGCCATGATGTGTTTCAAAGACCATATGGATCGCTTCATACTGACGGA
>NZ_BDLU01000031.1 GCF_006538165.1 Komagataeibacter diospyri | reverse complement strand
GAGAACTTCTTCTGCAAGCTCAAGGAGTTCAAGCGCATCGCCATGCGCAGCGAAAAAACAGACAGATCATTCGAAGCCATGATCTATCTCGTTGGCGCAATCATCAATTCAAGATAATTCCCAACAGGCCCTGAAAAAAGCTTCACCAAAAAGATGTGGAATTTGGTCCCCCCCCCCCCACAAACGCGCGTGCGGTTGTCAGGGACGGAAGATTTACCAGCTAAAGCCAAGGCTTGCCTGCGCGTTCCGGCGTTCGCCGTAATAGCACCATTCCTGATTATAGGATGCGTAGCTCATACAGTTCGCGACATAATTCTTGTCAAACAGATTGCGGGCACTGGCTGCGACCGTCCATCCATGCAGCGAGGAGGAAAGATTCGACAGGTCATAGCGGACTGACGCATCGAACACGGCGTATTGCGGCACCCAGACGCTGCCATAGCTGGCCTCGCCACCATAGGATTTGTTCGAATAACGCATGCCACCACCAAAGCCGAGGCCTTTTACCGGCCCTGAAGGCATGGTGTAGAACGCAAACAGGGATGCATTGCCCGTCCCGGATTGCATCAGGGGCTTGCCCGTTGAATCATCATGGACTTTCTGCACGCTGACCGCAGCCGTGATCATCAGGTTTTTATACGGCTCGGCATGGGCTTCGAATTCAAAGCCGTCCGAATGCACCAGCCCACTCTGCGTGTTGTAGCCCAGGCCGTTAACAGCCACCAGCACATTGGTCTGTTCAATATGGAAGCCTGCCGCCGTAAACAGCAGCGACGTGCCCGGAAGCTGGTATTTCAGGCCACCTTCAAGCTGCTTGCCTAGGGATGGATCGGCCTGGCGGAATGTCTTGCCGCCATCACTGGACACGGTGCCCGACTGCGGCTGGAACGATGTCGAGTAGCTGATATAGGGCGAAAGACCGAAATCGAAGTGGTACAGGGCCGAAGCACGCCATGTGATCTGGCGGGGACTTTCATGCGTGGACGTATGGTAGATGTATTCGTTCTGCTGTGAACGATACCAGTCATTACGCAGGCTGCCGGTCACGATCAGACCCTTCCAGCGCATTTCATCCTGTGCGTACATGCCGATCTGGTGTGAATTCGTCTGGTAGTGCAGGTACGGGCTCATGGCCGGAATAGCCATGTGATAGTCCGGATGCAGGACATTCAGATCCGGCGCGCTGCCGTAAAACCCTTCTTCTGATGCGCTCTGCTGCATGTAGTCAAAACCGAACATCATCGTATGCTGCAGGGGGCCGGTGCGGACATGGCCCTTGAACTGGCTGTCAAACGCCAGATTGTGCGTATGTTCGTTCGTGCCGAAGGCAGAGCGGCTGAGCATGTCGTTGCTGGTGTAATAACCGTTGTCATACACACTGCGATAGATGGTCTTTATGTCATCGTATCGCCCGCGACTGCTGAAGCTCCAGTCATTGTTGAAACGGTGGTTGAAGATATAGGTGATCCCGCCCTGCCGGCGGTTGAATTTCTCGAACGATTCGTCACCGTCATAGAAATTCCGGGGCAGGTATCCATAAGATGCGGGCCTGAGTGACCCCACCAGTGGTTCGCCGCCATAGGTGCCATTTTCGGGATCATACTGATAGTTGCCCAGAATGGTCAGCGTGGTCGGTCCGTTACCACCGAATGTGAAGGACGGGCTGATGGAAAAGCGTCGGCTTCCTGTCCGGCTCATCTGGCTGTGCTGGCCGTTGACGGTGCCATACAGACGGTAGCGGACAAGGCCGTCCTTTGTCGCATAACCGCCAACATCGGCATCCACGCGATACAGATCGAACATGCCGCCGGTTGTATTGACACCACCATAGAATTTCTGGTCGGTCGGCAGCTTGCTGGACAGGGCGACAAGGCCACCGGGGCTGGACTGGCCATACAGCGCGGATGCCGGTCCCTTCAGGATCTCGACCCGTTCCAGCCGTGACGTATCGGTCTGCGCCGTGGCATAGCCTGTGGGGCTGTCCTGCAGTTTCAGGCCGTCAAGGAAGGTCGGAACCGTGAAGCCGCGCAGGGCGAACTGGTCATAGCGCGTACCTTCGCCACCACCGCGCAGGTCCGGGGTAATGCCCGCCGTATAGCGCACGGCCTGATTGAGGCTAAGCACGCCGCGCACGTCCATTTCGTTACGGCTGACAACCGTAACCGACTGGGCGGTTTCAATCAGCGGCGTATCGGATTTCGTGGCCGAGGACGCGACAGTCGCCGGCCTGTGCGCATGGACTTCCAGCTTTTCGGCCCGTACGGCATTCGCATCGGGCTGGGTGGCTGTCTTTTTCGCACGTGACGTCCCGGCAGGATGGGGATGGTCCGATTTTTCAACCGGTTCCGCAGCAAGGGCATTCCCTGCCACCAGAAGTGAAAGGGGAAACACATAAAAAACCCTGCTGCGATGCATGTCCGACCTCATTCTTGACGTTTTTCGCCGTGTGGAGATGGGGTCGTATAGTAACTGAGAATCATTTGCAACATGTATCAAAACATGTCCGCATGGACATTCCGGTCGGTTGTAAACGCGCCTTTCCACTGCGCCCGGCATGCCTCAGGTTAAAATGGCACGGGGGAGGAGCGTCTCGGAAACATTGCGTGCGCTCAAGCAGATCAGGTTGTTGCAGAGGCTTTGTATGATCCACATATTATGGATGCATTTTTCCACTGCAGGGTATTATGGGTCATATAAATGATCGTTACTGACACGGCAGTCATTCACATGCCGTACATACCATGCACAGGGTAATAATGACTGCAGAACCTTCATCTGTCCGCGGCTCAGTATCGGCAATCAGGCCATTTCAGTTTTCATGGAAAACTGAAATTAAATTAGGACTGCGAAGTAAAAATTGATGATTCCAGTTCGGTATGGTGCATATATATTGATATATAAATTAATTTATGAAAAAATAATTAAATATTACTATAGTTATTTCATAGTAATTAGTATAATTTTTTTATTTTGAAATATATTTCAGATGTTTGCGCATAAATTGAATCAAGATTTCCGCACCCGGGCAGGAAACCGGAATGGCTGACGTTTAACTGCTACGGAACGTTAATTCAGTGGGATGAAGGGTTGATGGCTGCGGTTGATCAGATCCTGAAGCATAAAGCACGTGCAATCGATCTCCATATATTCATCAAGCTTTACGATCAGTATGAACACCAGCTGGAACAGCAGTCTCTGCACCGGTCTTTTCGTGCGATTTCGGCACGGGTCATGCAACTTGCATTGGAGTAATATGACCTTGAAAGCAGCCGTGATGATGTGGGAATCCTGACATCATCCATTGGACGGATGCCTCCTTTTCCTGAAGTGGTTGCGACATTGGGAAAAATACGGGCAGCAGATTTCAGGCTCGCGATCATTTCGAACACTGATGATGCAGGCATTGCCGGGAATATTGCCCAGCTTGGGGGCTATATTGATCGTGTCATCATGGCTGAGCAGGCACAGGTCGACAAGCCTGCGCCCCAACTGTTTCAGTATGCATGGAAAACATTGGGTGTTGAGCGTCAGCAGACCGTTTATATTTGTGCCAGTCCGCAACTTGATCTTGTTGCTGCACACGATCTGGATTGACCGCGGTACCGGTCGCAGGCCGTTACCCGATGATATGCCAGCAGCCGTAGTGCCGACGCTTGATTGCGTTTTTGGTCTTCTGGCAACTGCTGGATGGATGAAAGTATAAACAGATCATTCTCGGATCCGGATTTCATCAATGGCGGGGCGCCTGCTGAAAAAGGGAGATCAGATACCGCGTCGCAAAGCATGCACAATGCAGATTACCCGTGGGGGACGGGCAGGAGGCAGATGATTCAGTTATGATCGTGCCCGAAAAACGCTCCCGACCCGCAAGCCTGACCCGGTTTTATGGGGGGCTGGCCGATCCCATACGTCTTATCGATATCGCACAGGAAGATGCCGATACGTTTCTTGTAAATTATCATTACGCAACAAAGTCATGTTTTTACAAGGGATAAGGCATCCATGACGGCAACCATGCGCAACAGTCAAAATTTTATACACGGCATTCGGGTACTGAATGGCTGCTGAGGCGTGTCATAAGCTGATACCGTCTTTTATTTAAAGAAGGCGGCATCCTTCAGCCTCGGAAACATCCTGCAATCATGAGGACGTTTCTGGTAAAACTTTTGCAACATGCTTCAGAATACACCGTCTTTTTTTAAAAGGCGGCACCTAAAAACTGTAACGGAAACGTCTTGTATTTCGTGGAGCATGGCCGGAAATATCTATGCGGTAACAGGGGGACGTCGTGTGTCCAGCAGCATGGCCATCACGACCCGGGAGGCGGTTCTTTATCCGCTTCCCCTGACGATCGCTCGGCCCATGCCGCCCTGTTCATATATCGCCCTGTAAAAACATGGAAAAAACAACGTAGGGGGGATTCCCTGATCCCCCGCACGCCAGCTAGCGCACGTCGCGGTAATAGGGCAGGGCCAGTGCCGCAGGGGCGGCCATGACCCGGCGCATGCGGTGCCAGACCACGACCGGCACGATGATGAAGGCCATGGTGCCCAGATACGGCAGCATGTTCAGGAATGCGGGATCAATCGGCCAGTTATGCGCCTGCCCGACAAAGGACAGGGCGGTAACCAGCCCGAACAGCAGCGCGGACAGGGTGACGATAACCGGGCGGTACCCGGCAAAGATCACCAGTGCCAGAGCAATCCACCCGCGGCCCGCCACCATCCCTTCCGACCATACCGGCACATAGGTCAGCGTCAGGTATCCACCCGCCAGACCCGCCATCGCACCGCCAAGGGTCACATACCAGAACCGCATGGCCATGACCGGAATGCCTGCCGCATCCGCCGCTGCCGGGTTTTCCCCCACCGCACGCATGTTCAGCCCGTGGCGGGTGCGGAACATGACAAAATGCACCAGCGCGGGCAGCAGCACGTAAATCGGCACGATCAGGATATTCTGCCCGAACAGCGCGGGGCCAATTACCGGAATGGATGACAGCAGCGGTACGGTGACATGGCCGAACGTCGTCGCCACCGGCTGGCCTGCATAGTTATGGCCAAGTGCCGTGGACAGCCCCAGCCCCATGAAGGTTGTGGCCAGCCCGCACAGCACCTGATTCGCCCGCATCACCACGGCGCCAAAGGCGAACACCATGCCGCCCGCAGCCCCCACCAGTCCTGCCACCAGCAGCCCGATCCATGGCGAGGGAATGGACGACACGGTCATGACCGCCGTCACCGCCCCCAGCGCCATAAGCCCCTCCACGCCAAGGTTGGTAACACCAGCGCGTTCGGCCAGCACTTCACCAAGGGCGGCCAGTGCCAGCACGCCACCCGCCAGCACGGCGGTGGCCAGCATACCCGTCAGTAGCGCGATCATGATGCTTTCCCCTTTGGCGTGGTACTGGCCACGGGCCGGTAATGGGCCAGTTCATCGCCAATGGCGATCATGAACAGGATCAGCCCCGTAATGGCGAGGACAACCGACGCCGAAAGCTGCTGCGTCTGCATGACAATGCCCGAATCAAGGATCAGCGCCATAAGCAGGGCGGCGGGAATGACATTCAGGCAAGACCCGCGCGCCAGCACGGCGACTACGATCCCAAGATAGCCGAAATTGTTGGCCATGCCGCCCTGCAGCCGGTGGACCGTGCCCGCGACTTCAAACATGCCTGCAAGGCCCGCAAGTCCGCCCGACAGCAGCATGACCGAAATAATGCGCAGCCGCACCGGAATTCCGGCGTAGCGCGCGGCTTCGGGATTGGCTCCGCCAATGCGTATTTCATAGCCCCACCGCGTGCGCGACAGCACCAGCGCCAGCCCGATGACGATGACGATGGCCACGGGGAAGCCCCAGTGCACGATGCCCCACATTTCGGGAATGGCGACCGGCAGGCGCTGGGTTGAAACCTGTGCCCCGCTGATCCGGTCCCGCCATGGCCCGGTGGTCAGGTAATAGGTCAGCAGCGAGGCAATGAAGTTGAGCAGTAGCGTGGTGATGATTTCATTCACCCCGGCATAGGCGCGCGCCAGCGTCGGCACCGTAATCCACGCCATGCCGCCAAGGATACCGGCAATGGTCATGACCGGCAGCACCGCAGGTGCCGGGCCATGCATGCCAAGGGCGACGCCGGTCGCGGCAATGGCCCCGGCATAGAACTGGCCTTCAGCACCGATATTCCATAACCCGATCGTGCCGCATACGGTCACCGCCGCCCCGGTCAGCAGCAGCGGGCACATGAACAGGGCCAGATCCTCCAGCCCGAAGCGCGAGCCAAGGGTGGAGCGCAGGATCAGTTCCGCCAGCGTGACTGGACTGTGCCCCGACAGCGCCAGTACACCAGCGATGATGAACAGCGACAGCACGATCGCCGCCAGTCGCAGCACAAGGATGCGTCCTGCCGGTGCGCTGGGCAGGCGCTGGAATGCACGTGCGGCCATTACTGCGTTGCTCCCGGTTGGGTACCGGCGGCATCCCGGCCGCCCATCAGCAGGCCGATGGTGGCCATGTCGGCTGCTTCAGCATCGATTATGGACATGAGCCGCCCATGGAACATGACCCCGATCCGGTCCGATACATTCAGCAGGTCTTCCAGATCTTCGGATATGAACACGACCGCCACCCCCTGATCGCGCAGGTCGGTCAGATACCCCAGCATGGTGGCGATCGCCCCGATATCCAGCCCGCGTGCGGGGTAGGCGGCGACCAGCACCCGGCTGGCGATGCGGATTTCACGCCGCGCCACCAGCCGTTGCTGGTTGCCGCCCGACAGGTTGCGGATGGGCATGGCGAAATCGGGAATGTTGACCTGCGCCAGATCCGCAATGCCCTGTGCCAGCGCGCCTGCCGCCTGCGCGTCATACAGCCCGTGCGTCCCGATGGGCGGGTAGGGGTATTCACGCAGCGCCATGTTGGCGGTCACTGACAGCGATGGCGCCAGCGCGCTGCGCAGCCGGTCCTCGGGGATGTGCCCGACACCCGCCTGCACGAACAGGGCCGGGTCCGTACGCGCCACCAGGCTGCCGTCCAGCAGGATTTCGCCTGACGTGCGGGCCATAAGCCCCGTCAGCACATGCGTCAGTTCCCGCTGTCCGTTGCCCGCGACCCCGGCAATACCAAGGATCTCGCCACCATACAGGTCAAGGCTGACATCGCGCAGCGTATCCACCCCACGGTCGTCGCGCACGCTGACATTGCGCAACTGCATGACGGGGGTGGTTGCGATGGGCGCTGCCCCTTCGGGGCGGGCACGCATGTTGCGCCGGACGATGTCGCGTCCCACCATGGTCGCCGCCAGCATGGACGGGTTGCAATCCGCCGTGTTGAACGTGCCGACCTTGCATCCGCCGCGCAGGATGCTGACGCGGTCCGAAATTTCCATCACCTCATCCAGCTTGTGGCTGATGATGATGACGGCGTTGCCCTGCGCGCGGAATGCCCTCAGCGCGCGGAACAGTTCGCCTGTTTCCTCCGGTGTCAGCACGGCGGTGGGTTCGTCCATGATCAGCAGCCGGGCCCTGCGCGCCAGCACGCGCAGGATCTCGACACGCTGCTGTTCACCTGCCGACAGGTCGCATACCCGCGCATCGGCCCGGACAGGAAAGCCGAAGCGTTCCGAAATTTCATGCGTGCGGGCTTCCATCACGGCGGGCGATGCGCGGCGCGGCGCTTCATCCCAGCCCAGGTGGATGTTTTCCGCCACAGTAAAGGCCTGTACCAGCTTGAAATGCTGGTGCACCATGCCGATGCCCGCGCGGATCGCTTCCTGTGGAGAGGTAAAGGTCTGGCCGTAGCCATCAAGGATGATCTCGCCTTCCTCCGGCTGGTAAATGCCGGTTACGACATTCATCAACGTGGATTTCCCGGCTCCGTTTTCACCCAGCAGGGCATGGATCTCACCCGGCCAGACATCAAGGTCCACGTCCTTGTTGGCAATCACGCCGGGAAAGAATTTGCCAATCCCGCGCAACTGCAGGACCGGCGGCGTGCCCGGCGCCACACCGGGGGGGGCGGACTGCTTATTCAAGGCCGGATACTCCCGCGACAGCCCAGTCGCTGTGATAGATTTCCAGATCGCTCAGCGTCACACCTGCGGGCACGCGCAGGCGACCATGGTTGTCATGGATCGGGCCACGGAACGGGTTGTAGCCCGCCAGCAGGCGCGTGCGCATGGCGTCGGCCTGACGTGCGACCTCGACCGGCACGCCCGGTCCCCACGCATCACGGTCCACGCCGTGGCCCAGTGTCAGGAAACGGCCCTGTGGCTGCCATGTCCCCGCCAGCAGGTCGCGTACCTGCGAGACATAGAAATCATTGAAATCCAGATCCACCGAACTGACATAGGCTTCCGGCCCGTAATCCAGCATGCCGGTATTCCACATTGCGGCCTTCAGCCCGCGCTGCACCGCCACGCGCAGATAGGCCGGTTCATCCATGATCCCGCACAGGAAGTCACATCCATTATCCGCCAGCGCGGTTGCAGCCTGTGTCGCGGCCTGCGGGTCGAACCATGCATTGATGGTGATGCTCTGCAACGTGACCGACGGGTTGACCGACTGCGCGCCCAGCAGCGTTGCATTGGCCGAAGCATAGACCGACGGTATCGGAAACGCGCCCAGAAACCCGATCTTGCCCGTGCGCGTCATAAGACCCGCCGCAATCCCGATGATGTAACTGGCGTACCAGTGCGCCACGTAATACCAGCCCAGATTGCCGGTCACGTTGGTGCCGTCACATTCCATGAAGGCCACGTCCGGCGCGCGGTCCGACACGTCCTTGATGAAGTCACCGTATTCGGAGGTCGCGAAGACCATCTGCGCGCCTTCAGCCACGAACTGCCGGAAAATGCGCGTGGCATCGGCGGAATAGGGCACGCTTTCAACATAGATTGTGCGGATTTTCGGGAACGCGCGGCGCACGGCCTGCACGCCCCGGTCATGCACCATGGACCACCCGCCATCAGTAATCGGTCCGGTATGGCCAAAGCCGATTACGGCATCAGCTTCCGGCAGTGGCCTGCGCCATGCAGGTGTCGTCGCCGCACGGGCGGGGCGCAGCAGGCCAGAACCCGCAGCCCCTGCCATGCCCAGCAGCGCCCGGCGCGTTGTCAGCAGCCGCCCCCGCGGCCCTGAAACTGTCATAAGATGTTATCCCCCTGAAAATCCATGCCGTATCCCATTGCGGCAAGATGGCGTGCTGGCCCGTTCGGATGCTCCTGTGACTGCGTTATGGGTGCGTTGGATACAGTAAACGTTACGCGGCGGGGACATGCAAGGCCATCGCGCGGGCCATGTTCCAGACCGTTGCGTCAGGCGGTCTGGTCCCCCGCCGGTGGCATGCCTGCCAGCGTGCGCCAGCTTGCTTCATCCATGGTGGCGACACCCAGCTCGGCAGCCTTGCGCGCCTTGGACCCGGCCTTTTCGCCCAGCACCACAAGGTCGGTTTTTTTTGAAACACTGTCGGATACCCGCGCGCCCAGCCGTTCGGCCACGGCGCGGGCTTCGGGGCGGGTCATGGTGGTCAGCGTGCCGGTAAACACGATGGTCTTTCCCGACAGTGCGCCTTCGGCCACCATTTCTTCATCCGTGACCCGCGTCAGAACGGAAGTCAGGTCGTCCAGTGTCGCGCGGTTATGGGATTCGGCAAAGAACGACACCAGTTCATCGGCAATGGCCGAACCGATTCCGGTGATTGATCCCAGTTCCAGCCGTTCGTCCGATCCGATGACCGCCGCCTTTTCCATCTGCTGCCGCCAGTTGGCCATCGACCCGTAATGCCGGGCCAGCAGGCGGGCGTTGTTGATGCCGATGCGGCGGATGCCCAGTGCGTAGATCAGGCGCGACAGTTCAATCGTGTGCCGTGCCTCGATGGCGCGGACCAGATTGCGGGCCGATATCTTGCCCCAGCCGTCGCGGCTGGCGATTTCGGTTTCGTGTTCGGGCAGGCGGAAAATATCGGCAGGCGTTCGCAGCCAGCCCAGTTCGTGGAATTCAACGATCGTGCGATCGCCCAGCCCGTCAATGTCGAAGGCGTCACGCGATACGAAATGGATCAGCCGTTCCACCACCTGCGCCGGACACGTCAGCCCACCGGAACATCGCCATACGACCTCACCCTCCGGCCGTTCGGCATGCGCGCCGCAGACCGGGCAGGTATGGGGAAAGTGAAACGGCGGGCGGTCATGGTCACGCGGCAGGACCACGCCGGTCACCTGCGGGATCACGTCGCCTGCGCGCTGTACATGCACAAGGTCGCCCTCGCGTATGTCCTTGCGCGTGATTTCGTCTTCATTATGCAGGCTGGCGCGGGTGACGATCACACCGCCCACATTGACCGCCTCCAGAAACGCCACCGGCGTCAGCGCGCCGGTGCGCCCTACCTGTATGTCAATCTTTTCAAGGCGGGTGATGGCCTGCTCGGCGGGGAATTTCCATGCTACCGCCCAGCGCGGCGCACGCCCCGCAAAGCCAAGGCGGTCCTGCAGCGCACGGTCATCCAGTTTGTACACAACGCCGTCGATGTCGTAATCCAGCGCCGAGCGTTCCAGCGTCAGCCGCTCCATGAAGGCTTCGGCCTCGGCTGCGTTCTTTACCCGCGTGCTGAGCGGATTGACCACAAATCCCCATGCCGCAAGCTGTTCAAGGTAGCCGTGGTGGGTTGAAGCCAGCGGCGCGTCGCAGAAGCCCGCGGCATACGCGAACAGCGACAGCGGACGGCGGGCTGTTACCTTCGGGTCAAGCTGACGCAGCGATCCGGCTGCGGCGTTGCGCGGATTGGCGAAAGGTTTTTCGCCCGCGCGTTCTTGTGCCGCGTTCAGTTCAAGGAATGCCTGCTTGGACAGGAAGACCTCGCCCCGGATTTCGATCATGTCGGGGAAGGGGGCGGGCAGGTGTTCGGGAATGTCCTTCAGCGTGCGCAGATTGGCGGTCACGTCCTCGCCTTCGGTACCGTCGCCGCGCGTGGTGCCGCGTACGAAATGCCCATGTTCGTAGGTCAGGCTTATGGACAGGCCATCAATCTTGGGTTCCGCGACAAAGGACAGGGCGCGCGCCTGATCTTCCCCCAGCCCCAGGAAGCGGGCGATGCGGCTGATGAAGCCCTCGAATTCATCCCGCGAAAATACATTGTCCAGCGACAGCATGGGCACCATGTGCCGGTGGCGGTGAAAGGGACCATTGGCCGGGGCACCGACCCTTTCCGTAGGGCTGTCGGCGCGGCGCAGGTCAGGGAATCGTTTTTCCAGTTCGGTATTCAGACGGCGCAGGCTGTCATAGGTCGCATCATCAACCAGCGGCGCGTCATTCTGGTGATACGCGGCATCCAGTGCGGGCAGCAGTGCTGCAAGATGCGCCAGCGTGGTCTCTGCGTGAGTTTTGTCCTGTTCCATCGTGGCGTAATCCGCCAGCAGGCGGCGGGCCTGTTCAGCCACGGATTCGGATAGGGCAGCATGGGGCATGTCAGACCCCTTTCAGCAGGCTGTCGGCTGCGGCGCGGGCAGCAGGCGTAATGGTGTCACCAGACAGCATGCGGGCGATTTCCTCCCGCCGTGCCTGCGTATCCAGCGGGGCGGCGTGGGTTTCGGTGCGGCCTCTGTTCACGCTCTTGCTTATGCGCAGGTGCGCATCCCCCCTGGCCGCCACCTGCGGACTGTGGGTGACAACCAGCACCTGCACGCTGCGGCCTACGGTATAAAGCCGTTCCCCGATGGCCGAAGCCGTGGCCCCGCCTACGCCGGAATCCACTTCGTCAAACACCAGCGTGGGAATGGCCGACCGACCGGCCAGCACGACCTTCAGCGCCAGCATGAGGCGGGAGAGCTCTCCCCCCGACGCGACCTTGGCCAGCGGCCCCGGCGGCTGGCCGGGGTTGGCGGCGATCAGGAATGACGCCTGTTCCTTGCCGCGTGCGTTCCATGCCTCCGCTTCCAGCGGGATGAGGGAGACAATAAAGCGCGCGCGTTCCAGTTTCAGCGGTTTCAGTTCCGCCATCACCGCCTGTTCCAGCCTGCGTGCCGCCTTTTCACGCGTGGCGGTCAGGTCAAGGGCGACTTCTTCAAACTTTGCACGGTTTTCGGCCACGGTTGCTTCCAGTCCCTCGATCCGGGCATTGCCCGAATCAAGTGCGGCCAGCCGCTCGGTAAAGGCTGTGAGCAGACCCGGCAGTTCGGGGACCGACACGCCGTGCTTACGGGCTTCGGCACGCAGCGCGAACAGGCGTTCTTCCGTCTGTTCCAGAAGGCGCGGGTCGGCCTGCGCGTCGGATGCAAGGCGCGAGAGCATGCTTTCTGCTTCCGCCAGCGCTTCTTCCGCGCGTTCCAGCGCGTTCAGCGCTTCCTGTGCGGCTTCCTGCTCGGCGGCGCCGACGGCTTCGGGGTTCAGGTCTGTGGGGGCGGGCAGCAGACGCTGCAATGCGCGGCTGGCATTGCGCAGCGCCGATGCCGGACCGGGGGAGCGCCGGTCGCGCGGGGCAAGGTCGGCCAGGGCCGCCGCAATTGCTTCCGCCCGGCGTTCGCCCTGCTGCAAGGCCTGGCGCAGGCCGGCCAGCTGCGTTTCCTCATCTTCCTGCGGGGCGAGGGTGGACAGGTCTTCCACCGCCTGCCGCAGCCAGTCTTCTTCACGGGCGGCATTTTCCATTTCCGCGCGGGCCGCCGCCAGTGCGGCCGTGGCCTCGATCCATTTGCGGTAGGCGCCAGCGGTGCGGGTGCGCAGGGGGCCGGGCACGCCAAACACATCCAGCAGGTCCAGATGCGTTGACTGGTCCGCCAGCCCCATCTGTTCATGCTGGCCCTGTATTTCCACCAGCAGGGTCGCGGCCCGGCGCAGCAGGCTGACAGCCACGGGCTGGTCATTGATATAGGCGCGCGACCGCCCGTCCGTTGTCACGACCCGGCGCAGCAGCACGGGTTCGCGCACGTCATCCAGCACGATGCCCTGTTCACTGAACAACTGGTGCAGGGGATGGTCCGGCGCGATTTCGAAGCTCGCGCTGACACTGGCCTGTTCACATCCGGCCCGTACCAGCGACGCGCTGGCCCGTTCCCCCAGCGCCAGCCCCAGGCTGTCCAGCAGGATGGACTTGCCAGCCCCGGTTTCCCCCGTCAGCACCGTCAGGCCAGGGGGAAAGGCCAGATCCAGTTTTTCGATCAGGACCACATCCCGTATCGAGAGCTGTGTCAGCATGCAGGATTCCCGTTCAGCACAGATGATCGTTGGCGGAAATCAGAAAACCGAATGCCATGCCCGCGAAAAGACGTTTCGTCCCTGTTTGTGGTCCTTGCTTTCCACGCCCTTTATCAGGTGATGCGCGCGCAGGTGATCATACGCATCCGTGTACCATTTGCTGCTGGGGTAGTTGTATGCCAGCACCGTTCCGGTCTTGCGCGCCTGTTCCAGCAGGCCCATGTCCAGATACACTTCCACCAGCCGTTCCAGTGCCTCGGGCACATGATTGGTGGTCTGGAAATCCTGCACCACGCGCTGGTAGCGCCCGGCTGCGGCCAGATAGTCGTTCTGCTGCTGGTACCACCGGCCCACCAGCATTTCCTTGCCTGCCAGATGGTCGCGGCACAGATCGATCTTCAGCTGCGCATCACGGGCATACGGGCTTTGGGGAAAGCGGGTGATGACTTCTTCCAAGGCGTCCATGGCCTCGATCGTGCCCTGCTGGTCACGCTGCACATCGGCTACCTGTTCGTAATAACACAGGGCGCGCAGGTAGAAGGCATAGGCTGCGTCAGTACTGGTGGGATGCAGTTCCAGAAAGCGGTCAAGCTGCTGCACCGCTTCGGGATATTTGTTCAGCAGGTAGTTCGCATACCCTTCCATCAGCTGCGCATTGGCGGTGTACTGGGAATAGGGATAGTTGCGCTGCAATGTGTCGAACTGGTTGACCGACAGCAGGTACCGGTCCGAACGCAGGGCGTCCACGCCGTTGTTGTACAACGTCTCTGCTGACCCGACGCGCGGCGCGCGTTCGCTGATGCTGCTGGCGCTCTGCCCACATGCCGCCAGCAGGCCCGCAAGCGGCAGAAGCATCAGCCTGCGCGCCATCTGGCGCGTGGTGGGCAGGGGTTGCGGAATATGGTGTGATGTGCGTACGGACATACCGGCTCTTCCAGTTATGGAAGCTTTATATCATGTGCCGGGGGCGGGTGAAGTCTCCACGTGCGGATTTCGCATCCCCACATCAGGCAGCTCTGGGCTGCGGGGTGGAAAGGGACGCCTCCAGCGGGGCGCGACGCCAGTTCGCCTGTTCGGCAAAGACCTTGCGTAACAGGCGGTTGTTCAGCGTATGCCCTGATTTATGTCCCCGGAAATGGCCGCTGATCATGCCACCGGCCAGATACAGGTCGCCAATCGCATCCAGCACCTTGTGGCGCACGAATTCATCCGGGTGGCGCAGTCCGGACGGGTTCACCACGCTGTCACCGTTGACGACAACGGCGTTGTCCAGCGATCCGCCACGGGCCAGCCCCACGGAATGCAGGTAATCGATTTCGGGCTGCAGCACGAACGTCCGCGCGGTGCTGAGATGCTGGCGGAACGCCCCCGGTTCCACCAGTGTCACATACCGCTGCTGGCCGATGGCGGCGGCCGGGAAATCAATGGAGATATCGATTGTCAGGCCGGGCTGTGTTGCGGGTGACAGTTCGGCAAAGGCATCGCCATCTTCCACCCGCACGGTCCGGTCCATGTGGATATGCAGGCGTGGGGCTGACTGCGCCGTGATGCCGGCACATTCCACTAGGAACACGAATTCCGCCGCAGAACCATCGAAAACCGGGATTTCCGGGCCATTTACATCAATGAAGATGTTATCGACGCCACATCCGGCCAGCGCGGCCATAAGGTGTTCGATGGTGGCGATGCGTTCGGCATGCCCGTCCCCGGCATCGCAGCCCAGTACCGTGCTCAGCCGCGTATCCACCACCGTGTCATACCGTGCTGCAAGGGGCGGCAGGGCGACGTCATTGCGGCGAAAGACAATCCCGGTGTTTTCCGGGGCGGGAGACAGCTGCAGGTTGATGCGCCTGCCGGTATGCAGGCCGGTGCCGATGCTGCTGATCGGCTGGCGTATGGTGTGCTGCATCTGTCCTTCATGTCGGGACGCAGACCCGATGGGGCCGGATGCTTGCGGCAGCATGCCGTTCATTGCCTGTATCCTTGACGGAAGTGTGGGAGAACTCACAGTAACTGGCATGCTATCATGTTACTGCCTTGTCTCTCCCCATGACAGTCAAGGATTATTGCCTATTGTTACCTGTCAGAAAGGGCAAGGCATGGCCTGCCCACAGGGGAAACGGGCCATGCATCTGACTGCAATCAGGGCGAACGGCGGCGCAGGAAGGCGGGGATGTCCAGTCCGCCGTCATCCGGCGTCGGGTTGCCGCCCGTGGGCTGGGCCTGCGGCTGAGGCTGCTGGGTCTGCGGCGGCTGCATGGCGGGTTCCGTACGGGGCGCGGGGTCGGGCTGCGGCGGGGTGGAATGACGGCGCAGCGCACCTGTCACGATACCGAACAGGCTGCGGGGCGCGGACTGGGGCTCCGGTGCGGGAGGCTTGGCGCTTTCGGTAAACAGCGGCGAACGCGGCGATCCCGCGCGCTGTGCCTGCGCGATATGCGGCGGCACGGCGTTGGGAGATGGCGCCTGCGGTGCGGCAGGACGCGGCGGCTGGGGGGCTGTCGCCGCAGGCTGGCCCATGGGGGCGGCAGGCTGCTGCGGTGCGGCAGGCGTCCCCTGCTGTGGTGCGCCGGCAACCGGTGCGCCCTGCTGTGATGCTTCGGCGGGGGCGGGCTGTGCCGGGGCGGATTCGGCCTGCGGGGCTGCCGGACGTGCGGCGGGATGGCCACCGGGCGGGTTGTCGATACCCGTCGCCACGACGGAGACGCGAATGCGTCCGTTCAGTGATGTATCGATGGCGGAGCCGAAGATGATGTTGGCGTCTTCCGCCACTTCTTCGCGGATGCGGTTTGCAGCCTGATCCACTTCGAACAGGGTCAGGTCCTCGCCACCCGTGATGTTAATGAGCAGGCCCTGCGCGCCGGACATGGAGGTGTCTTCCAGCAGCGGGTTGGAAATGGCGTCCTCGGCGGCGGCGATGGCGCGGTTTTCGCCCTCGGCCTCGCCCGTGCCCATCATTGCTTTGCCCATTTCCGCCATGATGGTGCGGATATCGGCGAAGTCGAGGTTGACCAGCCCTGGCGCCATCATAAGGTCGGTGACACCACGCACGCCCATGTACAGGACATTGTCCGCCATCTTGAACGCGTCTTTCCAGCTTGTGCGCTCATTGGCCAGACGGAACAGGTTCTGGTTGGGGATGATGATCAGCGTATCGACAAACTGCTGCAGTTCGGCAATGCCCGCTTCCGCTGATTTCGCGCGGCGGTGGCCTTCGAACGTGAACGGCTTGGTGACGACGCCCACGGTCAGGATGCCGCGTTCGCGTGCCATGCGGGCAATGACGGGGGCAGCCCCCGTGCCGGTGCCGCCGCCCATGCCCGCGGTGATGAACACCATGTGCGCGCCATCAAGATGGCGGGACAGTTCATCACACGCTTCTTCCGCAGCCGCGCGGCCGATTTCGGGCTTCGCACCCGCGCCAAGTCCCTGCGTCAGGTGGGGCCCGAGCTGGATGCGGCGGTCGGCGCTGCTGTGGGACAGCTGCTGGGCATCGGTGTTGGCGACAACGAATTCCACGCCCTGCAACTGCGAATGGATCATGTTGTCCACCGCATTCGTACCACCACCGCCAACCCCGATTACTGTGATGCGGGGCGTGAAATCGGAATGATTCTGTTGCGGGATGGTCAGGTTGAGGGTCATGCTTGGCTCCCGATGGAGTGGGGTAGGCGTGCTGGCATACTAACGGCAAAAGTACAATAAAGGGTTTTCATGCAAGATCATACCCTGTCACGTATGAAATCCACGAAACGTCTGACAAGGCTGCCGGGACGCGTATCACGCGTGTCAGGCTCGCCCATTTCGTCCGCGGCCCCCGCCGCCCAGGCCAGAAGCCCTGCGGATGTGGAGAACATCGGCCACGTCGCCGCGTTTTCGGGCAGGCCGACAATGCGGCGCGGGCGGCCCAGGCGCACCTGACGGTTCAGGATCCGGGCTGCCATCGGCCCGATTCCCTCCAGCAGCGACCCCCCGCCGGTCAGGATCACACGCCCGTCGGACGCGGGGCCGACAGCGGCCATTTCCAGCCTGTCACGTACCATCTCCAGGGTTTCCTCCACGCGCGGGTGTATGATCGAGACAATCCTTGCGCGTGGAATTCTGACATAATGATGGTCGTTGTCACCAATCAGCTGCACAAGAATGGGATCGTGATCATCGCCGGCCAGCAGTTCGGCCGATCCGTGCATGGTTTTCAGCCGCTCGGCATTGTCGATGGAGGTCGAAAGCCCATGGGCGATATCGCGCGTGATGTGCAGGCCGCCCACGGGAATCGTGGCGGTATGCAGCAGCCGGCCTTCGCCAAACACTCCGATCGAGGTAGTGCCCCCGCCCATGTCCACCACGGTGGCGCCCAGGTTGCGCTCGTCCTCGTTCATGACCGCAAGCCCTGAGGCAAGGGGGGAAGACACCATCCCCTCGATCTTCAGTTCCACGCGTGACAGCACGGCTTCCAGATTGCGCAGCGCGGTCGTGTTGGCGTCGATCACATGCAGACGCGCGGACAGCAGGTCACACAGGTGCCCGCGCGGGTCCAGCACTTCCTGCGTGTCATCCACCGCGTAATCCAGCGGCAGGGTATGGATGGCCGACCGCCCTTCGGACACGGCGCGGACCCGACCCTCGCTTATGATCCGGTTGACGTCGTTATCCGTGATTTCCCGCCCGCCTACGGACCAGCGCGCGTTGATGTGGCGGCTTTCGGGGTGGCCGCAGGACAGGTTGACGAAAATGGAATCCCGGCGTTCCGTCGCCATGTCTTCCGCCTGCGCCACGGCGGCGCGGATCGCACTTTCCGCCTCGCGCAGGTCCACGATCCCGCCCGACCGCACGCCATGCGAGCGTCGCCACCCATGGCCAAGGATGCGGATGGTATTGTCAGGCTCGCCACGCCCGATCAGGCATACGATCTTGGTGGATCCGATATCCAGCACGCTGAACGGTCCCGTGCGCAGCTTGCGCGTGGGCATACGCTCGCCCGCGGGGACAAGCGATGTCGCAGGTCGCGGGCGGGGCAGGCGGGCCGGTGTCCCGGGGCCACGGATGGCAGGTACCGGGGCGGCTGGTGTGGTGGTCTTTGTTGCAGGTAGGGTCGTTCTGACCGCTCCCGGCACTGGATAGTTCATGCCCGCCTCCGTCTTGGGCCGGTATCGGGGGAAGAAAGCCATGGTGCGACAGGGGCCTGATCCCCGGTGGGGGCAGCCTGTGGCGGTGTGTCGTCCCGGTCCCGGTCACTGTCGTTCGGGGCAACGGGGTTTTCACGCACGATCAGGCGGTCAGGCAGGCGCATGTCGATGGCGATTACCGGCCTGTCCAGTATTTTTATGTTTTCCTGCAATTGCGCAAGACGCTTCAGTGCCGCGACTTCCTGCCCTTCGGGCAACAGGATGGTCGTGCCGTTGCGCAGGGTCAGGTTCCACCGCCGCTGGCCCACGCGGGATGCGGCCACGACATGGCTGCGTACCTCCGGCTGGGCGGACAGTTCATCAATCAGGGCGGCTGCTGCGGTGTTGGCGTCGGGGCCGACCACCAGCGGCAACTGCATGAAGGCCTCGGCATCCTTGCCGGTCATGCCCTGGTCACGCACCTGGTTGCCGTCCCGGTCGATCAGCATGAAATGTCCGTGATTTTGCCATACGGCAAAGGGGCGGCGTTCAAACAGGTGGATGATGATGGTGCCGGGCAGGTGGCGTTCGACCACGGAATGATCGACAAACGGCAGCGCGTCGATGCGTTCACGCGCGCCAGCCACGGAAAAGCCCAGTATGAAGTCCCCCGTGCGCACGCCCAGCGCCTGCTGCAGCGCGGCCTCGCTGGTCAGCACGCAGCCGGTTACGTCAATTTCGGTAATGCGCAGGGGCAGCATGTTGATGATCCGCCCGCGCAGCGGCGCGAAATGCGGGTCCGACCCGAAATGCCGCAATGCCGTGACACAGCCCGCCCCGACCACCAGCAGTATCACCACCAGCAGTACCGGACGCAGCAGGCGTTTCTGGCGGCGCAGGAATATCGAAAGCCTGGAAGGGCGGTCGCTGCTGTCGGTCGGTCGCCTCATGTACGGCAGGTCGCGTGGTCGATCATCCACTGGCACAACGTGGCGTAGTCCATGCCGCAGGCAGTCTGCGCCTGTTCAGGCAGCAGGGAGGTCGGCGTCATGCCCGGCTGGGTATTGGTTTCCAGAATGACAAGGCGACCGGGCGCATCCGGCCCCGCGCTGTCGTCATAACGGAAATCCGTGCGGCTGGCCCCGCGGCAGCCCAGCGCGCGGTGGGCGGCCAGTGCAAGTGCGCGTGCCTGTTCAAAGGCGGCGGGATGGATGTTTGCAGGCAGTTCGTGTCGCGAACCGCCGGATGCGTATTTGGCCTGATAGTCATAAAAGCTGGGGCCACTGCCCATCGGCGTGATGTCGGTCACCGTCAGGGCGCGGTCTTCCAGCACGCCAACCGTCAGTTCCCGGCCGGGGATGTATTCTTCCACCAGCATCTGGTCACCAAACGTCCATTCCGATGCCACCGTGGAGCGGCGATTGCTGCCGGGCAGGATGATTTCCACCCCCACGGATGATCCCTCGTTCAACGGCTTGACCACATAGGGGGCGGGCATCGGGTCCGCCGGTTCCAGCTGCGCGGGTGTCATGACCAGTCCATCTGCGACAGGCAGGCCAGCTGCCATGAACACGGTCCGGGCCGCATCCTTGTCCATGGCTGTTGCGGATGCCCGCACGCCGGAATGGGTGTAGGCGATGCCCATCCAGTCCAGCACGCCCTGGATCGACCCGTCCTCGCCAAATCTGCCGTGCATGGCGTTGAACACCACGTCCGGGCGGTGGGCCTGCAGGTCGGATACGATGGCCAGCAGGTCGGGGCCTGCGTCAATGCAGCGGACGTCGTGCCCAAGTCCGCGCAGGGCCTCGGCCACGCTGCGGGCACTGGCCAGGCTGACCTCGCGTTCGGCGGACATGCCGCCCATCAGGACGGAAACCCTGCGGGCCGTCATGCGCTTTCTCCCGTAATGTGCATGGCCGGACGGCCAATCCGTTTGATTTCCCAGCGCAATGTGACCGCCGTGTGGTCATGCACGCGCTGGCGTACGGTATCGCCAAGCAATTCCAGGTCGGACGCGGTGGCGTTGCCGGTGTTCAGCATGAAATTGCAGTGTTTTTCACTGATCTGCGCACCACCGACCGTAAGCCCCCGACAGCCCGCCGCATCAATCAGTTCCCATGCCTTGCGCTGCGATTCGTCGGGATCGGGATTGCGGAAGGTCGATCCCCCCGTCCGCGCGCGCACCGGCTGTGCGGCTTCGCGCGCCGTACGGATTTCATCAATTCGCTGACGGATGATGGCAGGCGGAGCGACCATGCCGTTCAGTCGCACCCGGACCACGACCGACTGTGGCGGCAGGGTGGCATGGCGGTAGCCGAAATCCAGCGACGCGGCGGGCAGGCGTAGCAGCCTGCCGTCGCGCGTCACCACTTCCACCCAGTCCAGCACCGCCGACATGTCCGACCCGTAGGCCCCGGCATTCATGGCCACGGCCCCACCAATCGAGCCGGGAATGCCCGCAAGAAATTCCAGCCCCGACAGCCCCGCTTCGGCCGCGTGTTCGGCAACCGTCATGTCAAGGCACGCGGCCCCCACAACCAGCCCGTCCCCATCGCGCACAATGGTGGAAAAACCGCGTGCAAGGCGGATGACCAGCCCGTCGATCCCGCCATCGCGCACGATTACGTTCGAACACGCGCCCAGCGGCATGACGGGAACCTCCAGCGGCAGGTGGCGCAGGACATGGGCCAGGTCATCGGCGCTGGCGGGCTGGAACAGCAGTTCCGCAGGACCGCCGACGCGAAACCACGTGCGCGGGCCAAGGGCGGCCTGCGGTGTCAGGCGACCACGCGGGCGGCAATCATCCGTGTCCAGGGCCTGTGCCCATTGCGGCAGGGTAGTGGCGGGGGCAGAGGTCATGAATGGGCGTCCGCCTTCTGTGCCGGGGCGTGGGCGATGCCCTGCAGGTCAGCAAGCTGGGCCGGTAGCGCCTGCGCCCAGTTGGTGATGCTGCCCGCACCCAGGCAGACAACAAAATCACCCGGACGGGCAATGGCGTTGATCATTTCGGCAAGGTGTTCCGGCCCTGGCAGCGGCACGACCGAACGGTGTCCGCGTTCGCGCAGCCCCTCGACCAGCGCATCGCGGTCCATGCCCTCGATCGGCTGTTCGCCCGCGGCATACACATCGGCGATGATGACGGTACCCGCGTCGTTCATGCAGGTGCAGAATTCGTTGAACAGGGTCTTCAGCCGCGAATACCGGTGCGGCTGCATGACCGCGATCACGTTGCCTGCGCCCGCCTGTCGCGCGGCCTTCAGCACGGCGGCGATTTCCACCGGGTGGTGGCCATAGTCGTCAATGATGGTGATGCCGCCGGTTTCACCCGTGCGGGTGAAACGGCGCTTGACCCCACGGAAGGCGGCAAAGGCGGAGCGGATGGTGGCGTCGTCTATTTCCATCTCGGTGCCCACCGCAATGGCCGCCAGCGCGTTCTGCACGTTGTGGTGGCCCAGCATGGGCAGGCGGAACGGACCGGCCCGGCGCGAACGGTTGCGGTTGCGGTTGGTGATCACGACCTCGAACGTGGCGCCCAGCTTGTCGGTAATCACCTTTTCCGCGCGCACGTCCGCCTGTGGCGAGAAACCGTAGGTAATGATCCGGTGGTCCGACAGGCGCGGGATCATCTGCTGGACTGCGGGGTGGTCAATGCACAGCACGGCAAAGCCGTAGAACGGAATGTTGGAGACGAACTGGTCATACGCCGCCTGCATGGCCTCTTCCGTGCCCCAGTGGTCCAGATGCTCGGGATCCATGTTGGTCACGACCGTAATGACGGAGGGCAGACGCAGGAACGACCCGTCGCTTTCATCGGCCTCGACCACCATCCAGTCGCCCGATCCCATGCGGGTGTTGGTGCCGTAGGCTTCGATAATGCCACCATTGATGACCGTGGGGTCCAGCCTGGCGGCTTCCAGGACTGCGGCGACAAGGCTGGTGGTGGTGGTCTTGCCATGCGTGCCGCCCACCGCCACCGACCAGCGCAGGCGCATGAGTTCGGCCAGCATTTCCGCCCGCCGCACAACCGGGATCAACCGCGCGCGCGCGGCCACGACCTCGGGGTTGTCACGCTTGACGGCGGTGGAGGTCACAACCACCTGCGCACCACCCAGATTGGCGGCATCATGGCCGATGGTCACGGGAATGCCGGCGGCGCGCAGGCGCGCGACATTCGCACTTTCGGCAATGTCGGAGCCCTGCACCGCATAGCCAAGCATGTGCAGCACTTCGGCAATGCCGGACATGCCAATTCCGCCAATGCCGACGAAGTGGATGGTGCCAATGGAAAGGGGCAGGGCTCTCATGTAATCAGGTCTCCGTATTCGCGCAGGCGGACTTAAGCGGTGCGGGGCAGGTCGGGCAAGCGGGCTTCTATCATATCCGCCAGACGGGCGGCGGCGTCGGGGCGTCCAAGGATGCTGGCTGCCTGCGCCGTGCGGACCAGCAGGTCACGGTCGGCCAGCAGTTCCGTCAGACGCTGTGTCAGGGCAGGGGCAGTGAAATCGGGCTGGCGGATCATCCATGCGGCATGGGCGTCACACAATGCCTGTGCATTGGCGCCCTGCTCATCGCGTGCCGCGATGGGCAGCGGCACCAGCAGCGACGGGCGGCCCGCAACCGTCAGTTCCGCAACTGATGATCCGCCAGCACGCCCGATGACCAGATGGGCCGCGCGCAGGCGCTCGGGCACGTTGTCAAGAAAAGGGGCTATGGTGGCGGGAATGCCGGCTGCGCGATAGGCGCCTGCCACGCGGTCCACGTCTTCCGCGCGGGCCTGCTGTGTCACCTGAATGCGTGCGCGCAATGCCGGGGCAAGGGCGGCAAGGGCGGGCGGCACCACGTCGCTGAACACCCGTGCGCCCAGCGATCCACCCCATACCAGCAGGTTGATGACCCCGTTCGATGGCACGTAGCCTTCCCCCGCAAGGGTCGCGATATCAGGACGCACCGGCATGCCGGTCAGCGTGGTGGGCACGCCATCGGGCACGCCCGCCACGACGGGAAATGATGTCGCGATCGCATCCATGCGCGCGGCAAGGAAGCCGTTGGCCTTGCCCAGCACGGCATTGCCTTCATGGATGAACAGAAGCGGCCGCTTCTTTTGCGGCAGCAGGCTGCCGCCCAGCAGCGGCGGAACGGACGGATATCCGCCAAACCCGATGATGGCCGAAGGCCGGATGCGTGACAGGATGCCGCGCGCCTGCACCGTCCCGCGTCCCAGCGCGGCGGCGGCGCGTGCGGCCCGGATGATGCCGCGCCCCGCGATCCCGGCGCCAGGCAGGACAAACTGCTGCCGTCCGGCAAAGACACCGTTTTCACGCAGGCCCGCGCGCCGGTCGGTCATGAGGACAATGTCATGTCCCCGGCGTACCAGTTCACAGGCCAGTGCCTCGGCTGGGAAAAAATGGCCGCCGGTGCCTCCGGCCGCGACAGCAATGCAGTGACGGGTCATGACGGTGCTTTCAGCGATGAAGAAGACGGTGGCCCGAACTGCCCGTAACGGCCTTCCCCCGGCCGGTTGCGGGTCAGCGCCAGCACCAGGCCGATTGTAAGCGCAACCGACATGGCGGAGGAACCACCATAGGAGATAAAGGGCAGCGTCATGCCCTTGGTCGGGATCAGGTGCAGCGTGGACCCCATGTTGACAAAGGCCTGAAGCCCGAAGCCCGTCACCAGCCCCGCTGTCGCCACCGTGATGAACGGGTCGTTTTCATGCAGCAGCTTTAGCAGCGTGCGGATGACGATGGTGGCGAAAACGCCCACGATGAACAGGCAGACCAGCATGCCGAATTCTTCCCCCGCCACGGCGAAGACGAAATCGGCATGTGCATCGGGCAGCAGATCCTTTACCCGGCCTTCACCGGGGCCACGGCCCAGCAGGCCACCATTGCCAAAGGCCCGCAGGGCCGTGTCGATCTGGTAATGGTCGCCCACGGCGGGGTGCAGGAAGCGTTCCACGCGCGACCGCACGTGCGGGAACACCATATACGCGCCGACAAAGGCCGCGACCATGGCCGCGACCCCCGCGCCAACCAGAAACAGGCTTAGCCCGTCAATGAAAAGCTGGGTCAGGAAAACCGTGGTGATGACGCTGAGCATCCCGAT
Source organism: Komagataeibacter diospyri (assembly GCF_006538165.1). Taxonomy (GTDB): domain Bacteria; phylum Pseudomonadota; class Alphaproteobacteria; order Acetobacterales; family Acetobacteraceae; genus Komagataeibacter; species Komagataeibacter diospyri. The sequence continues at coordinate 15,462 of NZ_BDLU01000031.1, read as the reverse complement.
ATCGGGTTGTGATTTCAGTAACAGAAGCACCAGCGCGAACAGTCCGATGGCCACCAGCATGCCGGGGAAATACCGTCGCCTCTGGCGCTCGGTCAGCAGCCACGCCGTGACCACGGCAAAGAACGGCTTGAGGAATTCCGACGGCTGCACCGACATCATCGGCAGCGCGATCCACCGTCGCGCCCCCTTGATCTCGATCCCGTGCACCAGCGTCATGAATGTCGCAGCCAGCGCCAGCACGAACCCGATCCATCCCGCCAGCCGTACCGAACGCAGCGACATCATGGACGTGGAAACGACGATCACCGCCGCCAGGATCAGGAAGCACACCTGCTTGAAAATGAACATGTCGCGCGATGCGCCGATACGCACGGCCACGGCGGGGCTGGCGGCCAGCATCAGGATATAGCCGAACCCGATCAGGATCCCCACGCAGATCAGCGTAACCCGGTCGATGCTGCGCCACCATCGTGCCGCCCATGACGTGTTTATGCGCGATATGCCGCTCATGCAGGGGCGGTTCCGTCCCTGTTGGTGGCAAGGGCATGCACCAGATCCGCGAAATGCGCGCCACGTGCCTCGAACCCGCTGAACTGGTCGAAACTGGCGCAGGCGGGCGACAGCATCACGACATCGACGCCCACTTCGCGTGCATATTCCAGCGCCTCGGGCACGGCGCGGTCAAGGGTTGCGACAATACGGTGGGGAATACCGTGGCGGGCCAGCGTTGCCGCCAGTTCCGGCGCATCCCGTCCGATCAGCAGCGCCATGGCGATGCGGTCGAACAGCGGGGCCAGTTCCTCGATCCCGCCTGCCTTGGCCGTGCCGCCCGCAATCCATACCATCCGGTCATGGCAGGCCAGTGCGCGCGCGGTCGCGTCCGCATTGGTGGCCTTGCTGTCGTTGATGAAGCGGATGCCGTCGATGCTTCCCACGGTTTTCTGGCGGTGATCCAGTGCGACAAAGGACGCAAGGGCGGGTTCCACCGCAGATCTCGGCATGCCCAGATGCAGGGCCATGGCGGTGGCGGCAGCCGCGTTTTCGCGGTTATGGGTGCCCGGCAGGTCACGGGCTGCGCGCAGGTCGGCAATGACGCCTTCATGGTCACATAGCGTGTCGGGCGTGCAGTACAGGTCGCATTGCGGCATGTCGTCACCACTGACGCAGGCAATGGTGGTACGGGTTACGGCAAGACGTCGGCGTATCATGCTGTAATCGGGCAGGGTTTCGCCCAGTACCGCAAGGTCGCCCACATGCTGGTGGTCGAATACATGCAGCTTGGCGGTGACATACCCCGCCATGTCGCCATGCCGATCCAGATGGTCTGGCGTCAGGTTGAGGAGGCAGGCGACATTGAAATGCATCTGTTCCAGCCGCTCCAGCATGTAGGACGACATTTCCAGAACGTACACCCCGTCATCGGGCAGCAGCGGCAGGGAAAGCGCCGCAGGCCCAAGGTTGCCACCGACGGCAACCGGCATGCCGCAACCGGCCAGCATATGGGCCAGCAGCACCGTGGTGGTTGATTTGCCATTGGTGCCGGTAATGCCCGCGAACCGCGCGCGGCTGCCCGCCGTACGCACGGCGCGGTACAGCAGTTCCGCATCCGACAAAATCGGTACGAAGGCATCCACTGCCATGCGCGCCAGCGGATGGGGCGTGGGCAGGTTGTGCGGAATGCCCGGCGACAGGACCAGTCCCGCCAGCCCCAGCATGTTGTCAAACGGCGCGATCTTCAGCCGTTCATGTGGCGCCAGGGCCGCACGGGCTTCTGCACGGTCGTCCCACGCCTGCACGCTGGCCCCCATCGCCAGCAGGGCGGTGACGGCCGCCGCGCCATTGCGACCCAGTCCGGCCACACCGTAATGGTGGGCCGCCAGAAGGGACGGGGGGAAGGACGTGCTCATCGTAACTTCAGCGTGGCCAGACCACACAGCCCCAGCACGATGGACACGATCCAGAAGCGGATGACGATCTTGGATTCCGCCCAGCCCTTCTTTTCAAAATGGTGGTGCAGCGGCGCCATCAGAAACACGCGCCGCCCGGTGCGCTTGTACCAGAACACCTGGATGATGACGGAAAACGTTTCCACCACGAACAGGCCGCCCACGATGCACAGCACCAGTTCATGCTTGACCGCAACGGCCACGGCCCCCAGCGCGCCACCCAGCGCCAGCGACCCCGTATCCCCCATGAACACGGCGGCAGGCGGCGCATTGAACCACAGGAACCCCAGCCCCGCGCCCACAAGTGCTGAACAGAATACCCCCAGCTCCCCGGTGCCCGGCACGGCATGAAGCTGCAGGTAATCGGCAAAGACATGGTTGCCTACAAGGTAGGAAATCAGCGCGAACACAAGGGCCGCGATAATGACCGGCACGATGGCCAGGCCATCCAGTCCGTCGGTAAAGTTCACGGCGTTGCCGAAACCCGTAATGGTGATCATCGCAAACAGCGGGAAGGCATAGCCCAGCGGTAGCAGCAGGTCTTTTACGAACGGGAAGGCCAGGTGGTTGGCAAGGTCGGGCGGCATCATGTGTTCCAGCCAGATGCCACCGATCAGGGACGCGCCAAACTCACACCCCAGCCGCATGCGTTTGGAAACCCCATCGGTATTGCGGCGTGACAGCTTCAGGTAATCATCGGCAAAGCCCACCGCGCCGAAGGCCAGTGTCACCAGCATCACGGCCCAGACAAACCCGTTGGTCAGGTCCGCCCACAGCAGGGTGGACCCGAACAGGGAGATCAGGATCAGCACGCCGCCCATGGTGGGGGTGCCGACCTTTTCGATCAGGTGGCGTTCGGGACCAAGCTTGCGGATGGGCTGGCCCCCGCGCTGGATACGGCGCAGCTGCGCGATCAGCGGGTTGCCAAGGCACAGGCTGATGACCAGCGCGGTCAGGCATGCGGCTCCGGAACGGAAGGTGATGTAGCGGAACAGGTTGAGCATGGAGGTATGCGCCCCCGCATGCTGCTGGAACAGGTCATACAGCATCAGGCCGGTCCCACCCGCGCGCCATCCGCCTGCAGGGCGGTAACGACATGGCGCATCCGGCTGCCAAGGCTGCCCTTGACCATCACGGTGTCGCCCGCGCGCAGGGCCGCGCGAACCAGTGGGGCAAGCTGGCTGGAATCGGACGTCCACCCCCCCTGTATGGAAGAAGGCAGGGTGTCAAAGAGTGTTTTCATATTCGGGCCGCAACAGAAGACAATATCCGCGTTCGCGCGGACGGCAGGGAGAAGGGAGGTATGCTCATGCCGTGCAAACGTGCCCAGTTCAAGCATGTCTCCAAGGATGGCGACACGCCGCCCCGTGGCAACCAGCCCCAGCAGGTCCAGGGCCGCCCGTACGGATGCGGGTGATGCGTTATAGCTTTCATCCAGCAGCATGACTTTGTCATGCATCACCCTGGCTATCGCCCCGCGTCCCGCGCCGGGGTGGAAGGTGGCCAGTCCGGTTACTGCATGGCCCATATCCGCGCCCAGCGCGTGGGCCGCAGCCAGCGCCAGCATGGCGTTATCAGCCATGTGCCGACCCGGCGCGTTGACCCGTGCCTGTCCCTGCCAGCCGGGCAGGGACAGGTTGAACCCGCTGCCCTGTGCGTCGGATGTCACATCGGTTGCCTGCACGGCGCAGTCGGGCGTGACCCCCGTCCACCACAGCGTGGCTCCCACGGCTGCGGTATTGCGCCGGAAATATTCTGTGCCGGTAATGCCTGCGGGCACGATGCCGGTGCCACCCTGGGGCAGCGCCAGCAGGATTTCCGCCTTTTCCCGCGCAATGGCGTCGATGCTGCCCATAAGCCCCAGGTGCGAGGACGCAACCGTGGTCACCACCGCGACATCGGGCCGCACCATGTCGGCCAGGGGCCGGATCTCGCCTGGGTGATTCATCCCGATTTCGCACACGCAATAGGCCGCGCAGGCGGGCAGGCGCGCCAGCGTCAGCGGCACGCCCCAGTGGTTATTGTATGACGCCACGGCGTAATGCGTGGGACCGCAGGCCGCCAGCGCATGGCGCAGCATGTCCTTGACCGATGTCTTGCCCACGCTGCCGGTCACCGCCACCATGCGCCCGGCAAAGCGCGCGCGTGCAAAACGTGCCATGTCCTGCATCGCCACAAGCGTATTGCCGACCATCAGGATACGCGGGTCGTCAACCCCGCATGGCTCATGCGCAATGACAGCCGCCGCCCCCGTATCCAGTGCTGTGGCGACATGGTCATGCCCGTTACTGTTTTCGCCCTGCAGCGCGATGAACACATCGCCCGGACGCAGCGTGCGGGTGTCGATCGAAACGCCGGTGGCCGCGATATCGTCGTGTGATGGTGACGGAAAACGCCCCGACGTCGCGGCCAGCAGGTCCGCGCGGTTCCATAACAGTGTCATTCATTCCCCGTCAGGCCACGGATGACCGTGGCATCATCAAATGGAAGGACATCGTGGCCTACGACCTGCCCCTGTTCATGGCCCTTGCCTGCCACCACCAGCACGTCACCAGTACCCAGCATGTCCAGACCGGCTGCGATCGCGCGCCGCCGGTCCCCGATTTCCACCGCACCGGGGGCAGCCGCCATGATTGCCGCGCGGATGGTGTCGGGCTGTTCCGTGCGCGGGTTGTCATCGGTCACGATCACCCGGTCGGCAAGGCGGGTTGCGGTCGCCCCCATGACGGGTCGCTTGCCCCGGTCACGGTCGCCGCCAGCCCCCATCACCACTACCAGCCTGCCCGCCGTATGCGGACGTAGCGAATGCAGCAGGCGTTCCAGCGCATCGGGCGTATGGGCGTAATCAACATAGGCCGCGGCCCCGCCTGGCAGCACTGCCACCCGTTCCATCCGCCCGCGCACGCCATGCAGGTGCGCCAGCAGGGGCACGGCCCGGTCCGGTCCCGCCGCATCCCGGTCCGCCATGGCGGCGGCCAGCAGCATGTTATCGACCTGGAAACGCCCCGCCAGCGGCACCGTAACGTCATGCACCATGGCGGGGGTTAAGATGCGCAGCACCTGCCCCGTGGGCGTAGGCCGTACGTCCAGCAGGCGCAGGGTCGTGCCCTGTTCGCCAGTGCTGCGCAGGACAAGGTTGCGGCGGCGGGCGATATCGGCAATGGCGGCGCAGGTCGCCGCATCCATGTCCGCATTTATGGCGGCAATGCCCCCTTCGGGCAGGACGGTGTCAAACAGCCGCAGTTTCGCCGCCCGGTAATGTTCGGTCGTGCCGTGGTAATCCAGATGGTCGCGGGTCAGGTTGCTGAAACCGGCCGCATACGGGGCAAGCCCATCCAGCCTGCGCTGTTCCAGCCCGTGCGATGATGCCTCGATCGCCACGTGACCAACGCCATTTTCTGCCATGGCCCCCAGCATGCGCATAAGCCCCACGCTGTCGGGCGTGGTCAGCACCGGCCCGCAATCGGGCAGCGGGCAGGGGGCGACCGCGCCCAGCGTGCCGATGGTGCCCGCAGGCAACCCCATCAGGGTCCAGATCTGGCGCAGGAACTCCACCGTGCTGGTCTTGCCGTTCGTGCCGGTCACCGCTGCAATGAAACCGGGGACATGCGGCGTCAGCACGCGTGCGATAACTGCCAGCGCATGCCGCGCGTCCGACACGCGTATCGGCATGATACCGGGGGACAGGTCACAGGCGGGGACCGCATCGACCAGCACGGCCACGGCCCCGTTCGTCATGGCCTGCGGGATATAGGCCCGTCCGTCCATGTGCGTGCCATGCAGGGCGGCAAAGATCATGCCAGGGCGGACGGCGCGGCTGTCTGCCGTAATGCCGGTAATGGCCAGATCACCCGCCCCGGCGGGTACGGGCATGTCCACGCCTGCGCGGCGCAGGACTTCAGGCAGGTACATTGATATCATCCCCTGTCGCGCGGGTGTGGGGCGGCCGGTCCGTCCACAGTATTGCGGGCATGCAGGTTGCGGGCGGGAACCTGTGCCGTGCTGGTGGCGCTGCGGGCGGTATGGGCGTGGGCGGCATGGCCCGTGGTTTCGCGTTCATGTTCATGCAGGTGCGCAGTACCCGGATCGTAACCCGGTCCCAGCGCACGGTAGCCGCGCGGCACGGCCGGCTTCATGGGAATGGCCAGCGATGCCTCGATCGCCGCTGCATGCTGCGTATCGGGGAACAGACCCAGCATGGGAGCAATGCGCGTAATCATGTGCGACGCCGTGGGGGCCGCGTTCCATCCCGCCGTGGTCCAGCCATGGGTCTGGGCCGTGGGTTTGGGACTGTCCAGCATGACATAGATCGCGTAACGCGGCGCGTTCATGGGGAAAATACCGGTAAAGGCGGAGACATTGACGTGTTTCAGGTAGCCGCCATGCGGGCCGATTTTTTCTGCCGTCCCTGTCTTGCCACCCACGTAATAACCGGGAGATTCCGCCTTCTGTCCGGTGCCCTTTGCCACGTCGAGGCGCAGGATCTTGCGCAGGATATCCGAATTGGCCGCCGAAATCAGGCGTTCGGCACCGGCAGGGACGCCAGGTGTCGTATCTGTTGCATCCGGCGCATCCGTTTCATGTGCGCTGTCCGCCGCCAGCAGGGTGGGCTTGAGCAGGAAGCCCCCGTTGGCCGTTGCCGCAGTCCCCCGGATGATGGACAGCGGAGGTTCGGCCACGCCGTGGCCGAACGCCACCGTCATGGTGGTGGAGACGCCCCAGTTATGGACCGACGGCACGATCGGCCGTCCCGCTTCGGGCAGTTCCACCGGCACGCGGGAGAAGAAGCCCATGTTGCGCAGCCAGTCCTGCTGGCGTGTCGCCCCCGCATCAAGCGCGATATGCGCCGCCGCCGGGTTGGAGGAATAGGCCATGACTTCGGGCAGGGACAGCCACGGGGCGAAATGGTCCGCTTTCATGTCCGATATGGTGAACCGGCCGATCTTGATGGGCGTGCTGGAAAAACTGTCCCATATATGGGCGACCCCTTCCTGCAGGGCCATGGCGACGGTCTGCAGCTTGAAGGTCGATCCGGGTTCGTACATGCCGGTCACGGCGCGGTTGAAGCGGGAATCAGGTGATGCCCGGCCAAAATCATTGGCGTCGTAATCCGGCAGGCTGACCATGGTTATGATCTCGCCGGTATGCACGTCCATCACGATGGCGCAGGCCCCGATGGCCTGAAACGTATCCATGGCGGACTGCAGTTCGTCATGCACCACGTTCTGCACGCGCACGTCCACCGACAGGCGCAGCGGCGCGCGGTCACTGTCCAGACGCTTGTCAAAATACCGTTCGACCCCCGCAACCCCGTGGTCGTCAATGTCCACGCCACCCAGTATCTGGGCTGCGACACGGCCCATGGGGTAACGGCGGCGTTCACCCGGTTCGAAATAGATGCCGGGAATGCCAAGGTTGTTGATCGCCAGTTCCTGTGCCGGAGAAATGTCGCGCGCCAGATAGACGAACTGCTTGTTCAGCGACAGGCGGCGTTTCGTTTCTTCCTCGTTCAGGGTGGGCAGGACGGCCTTCAGCTTGTGGGCCGCGTCGGTGGCATCGATCATTTCCTGCGGGTTGGCATAGACCTGGGCTACCGGCAGCGACATGGCCAAAACCTGCCCCGTGCGGTCGATGATCGATGCGCGATGGACCTGCGGCAGCGCGATATCCCCCGCGATCATGCCCTTGGGATCGCTTTTTGGAATGGGGGGCACCTGTGGTGCGATCTGCTGCTGCTGTGGCGGCATGGGGCGGATGATCGTCGCCATGGTCAGCTTCAGCCCGATGGCCGAAAACAGGACGCAGAACACCCCTGCCACAACCACAAGCCGCGCATGCATCCGGTCCTGCGCCATAAGCGTGCGCAGGCTACCACCGACGGGGATGGTATCCTGCGCGCTTCTGGCTGGCTGGTCTTGGGGCGGGTTGTTCATGCGCGTTCCGGGCTGGGGGCCGGGGTGAAAAATGGATCAGGGATCAGTTGCTGACAGGCACCGGGGGTGGCAGGGCGCTGACATGTGGCGTGCCAAGGGAACTGCCGCCCATATGCACGGCCGCCGCCGGGTGCCATGCGGCTTCGGCTATGTTCTGGTTGCGCGCGGGATAGCTGGCCCCCATGCGGGTGGGGGGGACGACGGTGTCATGCGCGACTGCCGCATGGGCGGGTTCGGCTGCCGCCACCGCCACAGGACGTTCGGGTACATGCACGCGTTCCATGGGCGGGGCATGCGGGGCAGGGTGGACATCGTTCTGCGCCAGGGCGCGGGCCAGGGCGTCATGTGCCGCGGGTTCGGCATGGCGGGGCGCTGTCGCCACATGGTCGGCATGCGGCACCACCGGGGCGGCTGGCATGGACGGGGCCACATGGGGGGCGGGTGCCGCGTCACGCACTGGCGGGATCACGACATGGTCGGCCGCCAGTGTGGCAACCATTGTCGCGCGCGGGGCCGGGGCGGGATGGTGCAGCGGGCTGCCAGGTGCGGGCATGTGGGACGCAAGGGCCGACATCTGCACGAACTGCGTGGGTGTTACGGGCTGCAGTCCCTTGTCGTACCGGCTGGCCAGCGTGCCCAGCCGGTCGGGCTGGTTCAGCATGGCCCATTCGGCGCGCAGCATTGCCGTCTGCGAACGTACGTGTTCGGTCTGTTCCACGATCTGTGCGATCTGGTGGTCAAGTGCGGTTGTCTGCTGCTTCTTGTTATACAGGAACAGGCCGGACACCGCCGCCACCACGGCGAAGAATAACGTGACAAACCGACTCATTCGGCAGTTTCCGATGCTGGAATGGATGAGGGGGCAATGCATTCCATCGCCCGCAGTCTTGCGCTGCGTGCGCGTGGATTACGGCGGGTTTCTTCTTCCCCCGGCCGGATGGGGCGTCCGGTCAGGAGCGTGAAATCAGTGGGCTGCGCACGTGCGGTCATGGCGCGCGGGTCATGGCGCGAGGGGGCGGGCAGGCGACCCGCGGCCCGCGACATCGCCTGCTTGACCAGCCTGTCTTCCAGCGAATGGAACGATACGACAACCAGCCGCCCGCCCGGCGCCAGCAGGTGCGGGGCCTGTTCCAGCACACGGCTGATCTGGCCCAGTTCGTCATTGACGTGAATGCGCAGGCCCTGGAACGTGCGGGTGGCGGGGTCGATGCCCGACCGGTCGGGGCGCACGACCGAACGTACCACATCCGCCAGCTGGGCGGTGCGCCGCAGCGGGGCCTCGGCCCGGGCGGCCACGATGGCACGCGCGACACGGCGCGACAGCCGTTCCTCGCCATAATGATAGATGATGTCCGCCAGTTCATCTTCGGGTAGCGTGTTGACCACGTCGGCCGCGGTCGGTCCCGTATCGGCCATGCGCATGTCCAGCGGCCCGTCCATGCGGAAGGAAAAGCCGCGTTCGGCCTCATCGATCTGGTAGGATGAAACCCCAAGGTCCAGCACGATGCCATCGACCTTCGTGATGCCTTCATCTGCCAGCAGCCCGGCCATGTCGGCAAACCCGCCATGAAGCAGGTGCAGCCGGGATGCGCCATGCCCGTCGGGGAAAGTAGGGGCAAGGGCCTGCCCGCGCGCAATCGCGGCGGGGTCGCGGTCGATGCCCCATAGCTGGCAGTTGCCGGAAGCGAGGATGGCGCGCGCGTAGCCGCCGCCGCCAAACGTGCCATCCACGTAACGGCCACCATCATGCGGAGTGAGGTATTCCATCACCTCGGCCAGCATGACGGGCACATGCCCGGGATCGTGCGGGGGGAAGGCTGCGTTCATGACGGCGTGCCCATGCCGGGGGTGCCGCGGCCCGCGGTCAGGCGGCGGGCGCGTTCGCGCGCGGCGTCGCGGCGGGCCAGCGCCGCCTGCGGATCCCAGATCTGGAAGGTGCGGCCCAGCCCCATGAAAGTGACCTGGTCCGCAAGACCCGCATAGGCCCGTAGCGATTCCGGCAGCAGGATACGCCCTTCCTTGTCGGCCTCGAACGGATAGGCATCGGCATAGAGCGCGGTGGCGAGGTCGTCGTGGTCTTCGGAAAAAATGTCCATTTCATCCAGCGGGCGGGTCAGTGCGGCAAAAGCATCAGCGGGCCATGCCTCAAGGCAGGGATGCAGATGGGACGGGCGCAGGATGGCCAGTGGCTCGCCCGATTTGGCCCGGGCACGCAGCGCGGCGCGGAATGCTGACGGAATGGAAACCCGTCCCTTTGCATCCAGCCGGTTCTGGTGTGTGCCCAGGAATACACTCACGCTGCGCGATGCCCTCCCTTGGCATGAATTTCAGGAACCGGATGACTGACTGACCGCCAGGCGACGGCGCCGGAATCTGGCCGCCACCCTTTGTCCGGTGTGGTCATGGGATAACATGGGATTTTATGGGCGGTCAATTAAAGATGTAGGAAAGATGGCTGAAAACTGCAGTTATTCCAGCACAACCATCCGCACCCACAGGTAAAGGGGAAAAATCGGGGGCAATATGGCAGCAATGTGATATGTTTATGGTTTGTTCTTAAGTATTAATACTTGTAAACAACTCCGGGTAGAGGGCGCCCGTTCCCTGGATTCACGCGTAAAACAGGAAAAAATGCCAGACGGTCTGTAAGCCGGGTTCTGTCCGCCCATGGGGCGGGACGGTCATTCCTCTGCGATGAACCTTGCGGCACACCTTGCGCGACCAACCCGAACGACGGGGCGGAAACCCCTGATGGCGCCTTGCGGCCCATCCGCCGTTCCTATTCGGTCTTGCTCCCGGTGGGGTTTGCCCTGCCATCCATGTTACCATGCATGCGGTGCGCTCTTACCGCACCGTTTCACCCTTGCCCTCAACACGGCCCGTATTGCTACGGGCATGCCGTGGGGGCGGTCTGTTTTCTGTGGCACTGTCCCTGGGGTCGCCCCCGCCGGCCGTTAGCCGGCACCGTTTTTCCGTGGAGCCCGGACTTTCCTCCATCATGTGTATGACCACATGACAGCGACCGTCCGACCGTCTGGCATGCGGAAACTGGCGGTGCATGCACCCTGCGTCAAGCGATAAATGATGGGGACGGGGTGCCTGCCCCCTTTTTCAGTTCCCGTTTCCCGCCGGAGATGCCCCATGTCAGATTCCGCCGCCGTGTCCCGTCCCGGTCTGCTGACCCGCCTGCTGCTGGGGGGCATGAAGCTGCGTGCCGCCCGCCGCGCCCACGAACCCCACACGCTGGAGGACTTGCGCGCAAAGCTGGACCGCCCATGTTTTCCCATGGCGCTGTCATCATTGCAGGTGCGGCGTGTCATTGAATGCCGCGTGCCGGGCAGCCGTGGCATGCTGTCTGCGCGGCTGTACGTACCTTATGGCCGGGTGCATGGTGTGGTGCTGTTCATGCATGGGGGCGGGTATGTGCATTGCGGGCTGAATTCCCATCACGGCATCTGCTGCAGGCTGGCGCGGCAGTCGGGGGCGGCAGTGCTGTCCATTGCCTACAGCCTTGCCCCTGAAAACCATTTTCCCGTCGCGGTGGATGACTGCTGGGCGGCGCTGCAGTGGCTGGCGGGGGAGGCGCACCGGTGGGGTGGTCCAATCGCGGTGGCGGGTGACAGCGCGGGTGGCACGCTGGCGGCCGTGCTGGCGCAGATGGCGCGCGACCGGGGCGGGCCGGAACTGGCCATGCAGCTATTGTATTACCCGTCGCTGTATGGCGAACGCGACGTGCCGTCGCGCCAGACCTATGCCAGCGGCTACATGCTGTCGACCAGGCTTATGGAATGGTATGCCGAACAGTATATCCGTACGCCCGCCGACCTGCGTGACCCGCGCCTGGCACCGATCCATGCATCGTCACTGGCGGGACTTGCGCCTGTGGTGATCGGGCTGGCGCAATGCGATCCGCTGCATGATGAAGGGACGGGTTATGCCGCCGCCATGCAGAAGGCCGGAAGTGCCGCCGAAACCCGCACATGGCGGGGTACGGTGCACGGGTTCCTGAATTTCTACGCCTTCCTGCCCGCCGGGCGGGAGGCGATCCGTTATGGCGCCCATGCGCTGAAGCGCGCCCTGCGTGGCGGGCGCGCGGTCAGCGTGGCAGCGGGTGAAACACCCCCGGTGACTGCCAGTCCGTCTGTGCCGTCTGTCCAACCCGATCGATCTGCAGCGTAAACAGGCGCGGCAGGGTGTTGCGGTCACCGGGGCATCTGCCGGAATGTTTTTCCATGACGTCGATGCGGGTTGCATCCGGCGGATCGTTACCGTTGAGCACGAACAGCAGGCAGTCCTTGGAATCGGATGTCATGCCGTTATGGGTGACGACGGTGCGGAAATGTTCAACCAGCGCGGTGTTGTCGAACCAGCTTGTGCGTGAAAATGTCAGCTTGTCCGCCGCCTGATCCAGCCAGCCCATGCGGCCGACCAGAAAGACAAGGGCCGCCATGGGCACGATCATGAGCACCCGGCGTACGATCCGCTGTTTCAGTGTGACGGGCGCGCGCCTGCGGGTCAGGCGCGGCGGTGTGGGGGTGGGGGCCTTGGTCATGCAGGAATTATTTCTTCATGTCTTCATGCCACAGATGCCCTGACTGCGACAGCAGGTTGCGTGCGCCTTCCGGTCCCCATGTGCCTGCGGCGTAGGGTTCCAACGGGGCCTTGTTTTCGCGCCAGCCCTGCTCGATCGGGTCGATCCAGCGCCATGCGGCGGCCACTTCGTCACGGCGGATGAACAGGATCGGGTCTCCGCGCACCACATCCAGCAGCAGGCGTTCATAGGCGTCGGGATAGCGGACGTTGAAGGCTTTTTCGAATTCGATGTTGATGTCGGCCTGACGCAGCGCGAGGCTGTCGGTCGGCGTCGGGTCCTTGGTGGCCACTGACAGCATCACGCCCTCATCGGGCTGGATGCGGATGATAAGGCGGTTGGGTTCGGGCCGGTTGGCGAAGATCGACCATGGCGCAGACTTGAACTGGATCACGATCTCGCTGGATTTTTCCGCCATGCGTTTGCCTGAGCGCAGGTAGAACGGCACGTTGCCCCACCGCCATGTCGAGATATTGACCTTCAGCGCGACAAAGGTTTCCGTCTCGCTCGTCACCCCTTCGCCCAGATCCTCAAGGTAGCTGCCGACCGTTTTGTCGCCAATGGTGCCGCGCATGTACTGCCCGCGCGCGGTGTAGATTGCCACGTCATCGGCCGGGATGGGCCTGAGTGCGTGCAGTACCTTCAGCTTTTCATTGCGCACGCTGTCGGCGTCCAGCGAGACCGGAGGGTCCATCGCCACCAGGCACAGCACCTGCAGCAGGTGGTTCTGGATCATGTCGCGCAATGCGCCGGACCGGTCATAATACGCGCCGCGTCCTTCCACGCCCACGGTCTCGGCTGCCGTGATCTGCACGTATTCGATCGCATCGCAGGACCACAGGCGTTCGAATACCGGGTTGGCGAAGCGCAGCGCGATCAGGTTCTGGACCGTTTCCTTGCCAAGGTAGTGGTCGATGCGGAAAATCTGGTTTTCATGGAAGTGACGGCCCACGCTGTCGTTGATCGCCTCGGCACTGGCAAGATCAGTGCCGATGGGCTTTTCCAGCACCACACGCGACTGTCCGGTGACAAGCCCCTGCGTGTTCAGGTTTTCACAGATCTGCCCATACAGCGCGGGCGAGGTGGCCAGGTAATAGACCCGGATGCGGGTGGCGGGCACGCCATCCAGCAGGGCCTTCAGTGCGGGCCAGTCGCTGCCCGCTTCCGCTCCGTTCAGGCTGACATAATGCACCATGTTCAGGAAACGCTGCACGGTGGCGTCATCCAGCGCGTCGGGCTGGACATGCTCGGTCAGGGCCGCATGTGCGCGCTGCTGGTAGTCGGCGCGCGACAGGGGGGATCGCGCGGTGCCGATAATGCGGGAATCATCAGGGATCTGCCCGTCGCGGTAACGATGGTACAGCGCAGGCAGAAGCTTGCGCATGGTCAGGTCACCCGTCCCGCCGAAAACGATGTAGTCAAAGGTGTCAACGGGGGGAAGATGTGCCATGGAAGTCGGCCTCCTGCCTGTATATGATGCCCGGCATGTCTGGTGGGCATGCGCGGTATATGGGACATGACGCAAATGCGGCATACTGGCGTGCCGCTTCGATTACGGCCCGTCTCTCCGGGCTGTCAAGTTGGCATTGACCATCGGGCGGCGGCGCGATAATCCCGCCGTTCCACCCCGTCGCCTAATGACATTCCCTTCATGTGTGCTGATGGGCGCGGAACGGCACAATCACGATATCTGGAGACACCTGCCATGAATGCTGACAATTTCGAGGCGGAAGACAAGTCTGCCGCCGTCGGCGGTATCGCAGCCGACCGCCTGCGCAGCATTATCGAACGCGTTGAACGCCTGGAAGAAGAGCGCAAGGCCCTTGCCGGCGACATCAAGGATATTTTTACCGAAGCAAAATCCGCCGGTTTTGATGTAAAGGTGATCCGTCAGATCATCCGCCTGCGCAAGCAGGAACCGGCCGAGGTCGAGGAACAGGAAACCCTGCTTGACATCTACCGCCGTGCGCTGGGCATGTAATGGTCTGGCAGCGCGGATGACATCCGCCCGCATTGCCGGGTAACTTCAGTTCAGGTGGCACGATACATGCTGTCGTCCCTTTTCCCCGAATGGATGCCCGCGTGGGCACAGGCGGTGCTGCTGGTGGGCGGCATCCTGTTCGCGCTGGTGTGGCTGCTGGTGCCTTTCGCGGTCTTTGGCGTGAAGGGGCGGCTGGATAACCTTGCCATACAGCTTGATGATCTGCAGGCGGAACTGCGGGTCATTGCGATGGGGCAGCAGCATGCGGCCAATGCCGCGGCATCGGTTGCGGGTGATGTCCTGCCTGACGTCGTGGCCCCGGCCCCCGTATGGGAACCTGAACCCGTGCATGTCCCCGTCCGGCCTGCCCCTGATTATGACGGGGTGGGGGATGAAAACGACATTCCCGCCTATGAACGCCGTGCCGCACGTGTGCAGCCTGCACCGCCCATCCGTCCCGTGGCCCCGGTGCGTCCGCAGCCCCGGGCCGAACCGATCCGGCCCGCTGAACCGGTGCGCGCGCCACCGGCGCGGCATGACATTGTGGATGAATGGGACGTGCTGTCATCGGGGCGCAAGGGGCCGCGCCCCTACCTGTCCCGTGCGCCCGAACGTGACGGTATGGATGGCCGGCGCGAGCGTCAGGATACGCCATCCCTGTCCGACTGGAGCCGTAATGGCCCGCGCGATGACGATGCCGGTCGTGGCGCGCGCCCGGTGCGCGCATCGGTCTGGCCGCCCGAGCGTGGAAGCCGTGCGGAACCGACCCTGCGCTGGCCGCCCCGCCCGGAATAGGGGAACTGGCGTGGCCGCGAATCATAAAGACGTTTTTGGGTGCCTCTTTTTTTTCAGGCAGGCGGCGTTTTTCGAAGCTTTTTCAGGGCCTGTTGGGAATTATCTTGAATTGATGATTGCGCCAACGAGATAGATCATGGCTTCGAATGATCTGTCTGTTTTTTCGCTGCGCATGGCGATGCGCTTGAACTCCTTGAGCTTGCAGAAGAAGTTCTC